>NZ_JARPML010000002.1:2070000-2542500 GCF_030263835.1 Asaia sp. HumB
TCACGTATTGCCCTGGGGGCAGAGCACTGGATGGGCTAGGGGACCCAAAGTCTTACCAAACCTAACCAAACTCCGAATACCGAGGAGTATGAGCGTGGCAGACAGACAGTGGGTGCTAAGGTCCATTGTCGAGAGGGAAACAGCCCAGACCACCAGCTAAGGCCCCCAAATCGTGGCTAAGTGGGAAAGGATGTGGGGATTCCAAAACAACCAGGAGGTTGGCTTAGAAGCAGCCATCCTTTAAAGAAAGCGTAATAGCTCACTGGTCTAATAGAAACCCTGCGCCGAAAATGTAACGGGGCTCAAGCCACGTGCCGAAGCTGTGGGTGCATATCTTTGATATGCGCGGTAGCGGAGCGTTCCGTAGGTCTGCGAAGGAGACGGGGTGACCCTCTCTGGAGATATCGGAAGTGCGAATGCTGACATGAGTAGCGACAAACAGTGCGAGAAACACTGTCGCCGAAAGTCCAAGGGTTCCTGCGCAAGGTTAATCCACGCAGGGTGAGCCGGCCCCTAAGGCGAGGGCGAAAGCCGTAGTCGATGGGAACCAGTTGAATATTACTGGGCCTGCCAGAAGTGACGAATGCGATATGTTGTCTGGTCTTATTGGATTGACCAGGCTTTTGGAGCATTCCAGGAAATAGCTCTGGCGTATAGACCGTACCCGAAACCGACACAGGTGGACTGGTAGAGAATACCAAGGCGCTTGAGAGAACGATGCTGAAGGAACTAGGCAAATTGCTCGTGTAACTTCGGGATAAGCGAGACCCGTCCGTGGGCAACCACAGGCGGGTGGCACAGACCAGGGGGTAGCGACTGTTTAGTAAAAACACAGGGCTGTGCGAAGTCGAGAGACGACGTATACGGCCTGACGCCTGCCCGGTGCCGGAAGGTTAAGAGGAGATGTGCAAGCATTGAATTGAAGCCCCGGTAAACGGCGGCCGTAACTATAACGGTCCTAAGGTAGCGAAATTCCTTGTCGGGTAAGTTCCGACCTGCACGAATGGCGTAACGACTTCCCACTGTCTCCAGCATCGACTCAGCGAAATTGAATTCCCCGTGAAGATGCGGGGTACCCGCGGTCAGACGGAAAGACCCTATGAACCTTTACTGCAGCTTTGCAGTGGCATCAGAGACATCCTGTGTAGGATAGGTGGGAGGCTACGAACCCGGGACGCCAGTACCGGTGGAGCCGTCCTTGAAATACCACCCTGAATTTTTCTGATGTCTAACCGAGACCAGTCTAGCCTGGTCCGGGACCTGCATGGTGGGCAGTTTGACTGGGGCGGTCGCCTCCCAAAGTGTAACGGAGGCGCGCGATGGTGGGCTCAGGTCGGTCGGAAACCGACTGTCGAGTGCAATGGCATAAGCCCGCCTGACTGTGAGAGTGACAGCTCGAACAGAGACGAAAGTCGGCCATAGTGATCCGGTGGTCCCACGTGGACGGGCCATCGCTCAACGGATAAAAGGTACTCTAGGGATAACAGGCTGATCTCCCCCAAGAGTCCACATCGACGGGGAGGTTTGGCACCTCGATGTCGGCTCATCACATCCTGGGGCTGGAGCAGGTCCCAAGGGTTCGGCTGTTCGCCGATTAAAGTGGTACGTGAGCTGGGTTTAGAACGTCGTGAGACAGTTCGGTCCCTATCTGCCGTGGGTGTATGAGACTTGAGAGGATTTGTCCCTAGTACGAGAGGACCGGGATGAACATACCTCTGGTGTACCGGTTGTCGCGCCAGCGGCACAGCCGGGTAGCTAAGTATGGACGGGATAACCGCTGAAAGCATCTAAGCGGGAAACCCACCTCAAAACTAGGTCTCACAGGGCCGTGAAAGACCATCACGTCAATAGGCCGGGTGTGGAAGCGTGGTAACACGTGAAGCTAACCGGTCCTAATCGCCCATATCGCTCACACAACGCTCTCACAAGAGAGCATACACATGCATAGCAATCATCCACGCAATCACACTCATCATACACAAAACACCAACCTCCACACCGACACACAGTTGTCGGGTGGATCAGAAGACCTGGTGGCTATGGCGGGAGACTTCCACCCGATCCCATCCCGAACTCGGCCGTGAAACGCCCCAGCGCCTATGATACTGCATCTCAAGATGCGGAAAAGTCGGTCGCCGCCAGGTCCCCTGATCCACCCCACAAAACACACCACCACCCCCGCGGGGTGGAGCAGCCCGGTAGCTCGTCAGGCTCATAACCTGAAGGCCGCAGGTTCAAATCCTGCCCCCGCAACCAAAATACCCCCCATACAAATACACCGACATAGCGCAGCTCTCTCACAGAGAACAGGCGTCTATACGCGCGCGTGTGAACCTCAGGCAGGGCACAAAAGCCTATCACTCAGCTCGGGACAGCCTTGCGCCAGTTGCCAAGCCGTGTCTTCTTGTAGTTCATATCAATCACATCAAAAGCTTCTGCAATTGCGTTGTGATGCCTGAACGCAAGCCCACCATGATCATCAGAGACAGACTGATCATTTACAATCCGCGACAGCCAACGCATCGAAGCGATCGTCGTGACGCCGGGCCCCGTTTCAACCCAGATATTCTCGAAATCGCCGACATGGCAGTAGCGTGTAAGGTTTGCGAAGATCCCTTCCAGAATGGCGCCGATCACGGGATGGTTCGGTTGGGTCATGATGAAGTCGTTATCGACACACCAGGGTGATCCAAACGAATAGGTCAGCAGGCAGGAAAAATCTGCCCCTGCCGCAATGCGTGTAACCGGTGCATGCGAACCTGTGTCGACATCCATGTAGATGCCCCCATGTTTGTACAAAGCAGCAATACGCCAGAAATCGGCACGCATGGCTGGATGAAAGCAGCAATCGAAAAGTCTGAGGCCCTCATTGCCATGTTCCTGATACATGAAGGCACGTGCTGAGGCATCGCAAACCAGTTCGTGCTGGCACTCAGGGTTCATGGCAATGGTTGTTGCGATGCTGCGCCGCACATCCTCGGGTGGGTTTGCAGCATGCCAATACTGGATAATCCGGTACGGGATGGATGAAGGTAACCCGTTATCCTGCCCTGGTGGAACGACCTTGAACCAGTGACTGTTGACCCCCTCTGCCAGAAGGTCGAAACAGGCCATACGATCCCCTTTGCTAACGCGACGCAAGGCGGCAGGCGCAGAAATTGCATTACCCGCTTTCATGTCCTGAGCTGTCATCAGCCCCCTGTGCAAGGCATATGGTCCAACCCTGTCTTGCTTCTCGAAACCATGATCGGGGTTACGAACACCCGATTACTTTCATCGTTCTGCTTGCATATAAGGCCGAGTTCAAATCTCTTTTCCGCGCCTTGGTCGGTGGACTTGCATGGTGTGGTCTTGTGAGAGGCCAATCAGATAGTGCTGGTCAGACTATCGGCGGTTTGAAGATCCGTGTGAACGACGCCATCCGTTGTCACCACCAGTAGATGATCGCCAACCCACTCTGCCAGGAAGATCTTTTCGAGATCACCCAGTCCGCGGCGGGAAAGTATTGCCATAAGCCATTCTTTCGAGTGCTTGAGCGCTTCCAGTTCCTTCTCCAGAATTTCACCGCGATGAACCAGGAACTGTGCGGGCTTCTTGCTTTCCTCCTTCATGATGACGCTGACATGGCCTGTCGTCTCGATCTGGGCAAAATCGATATCATCGAAGCTGAAGATGTTCTGCATCCGCAGAGCCGTTGCGACATCCTTGAGGTCGATACGGCTCGCGTTCTCATTGAAGTTCTCGATGAGGAAGACACCATTACGGATCAGGGTGATCGGCTCGCCTATCGTGCGCTTTCTCAGGTCAGGGATTTTGCGTGAGAGGTAGTTGAAAAGCGCCATGAGCAGGATGCACAGGATGAGCAGGGCGATATAATGGAGGATGGGTAGCTTGTCGTTGTAGAGAATACCTCCGACAACGCCGCCCAGTATGAAGTTGCCGACCAGATCGACCGCCGACATCATGGCAATCTGATTGCGCCCGGTGACATTCAGATAGGTGATGATAAGGGAAAACCCGATCACGAGCTTGAGGATAACCCAGAGGTAGACGGTGATCACGTAAGAACTGTCCTCTAGGAAAATATCTCGGTTGCGAGGTTTTCTGATTGCCACACTGTTGCTTCAACAGCGCTCAATTGTATGCATCAACGGTCCGACCGTAATTGAGTTTGACGAAAAGAGTTTTTCCTAGGGAAATACGATAGTCCTATCTTAAGATATAACCAATACCTTAAGATAGGGTTTTTACGCTTCTACCATAGTCTTCTGTGTCTGGCGCATGTCTGCGCCACCCACAAAGGTTGCGGCAATCGCGAACGCAGTCGCATAGTCAGCAACATCTTTTCTCAGAAATGAACTTATTCTCTACATCCGTGTGAATGCAGAATTTTATGTAGTAATTTTGAAAGCTGAGGGCGATTAATTTTGATTGCGAAAGCTTCGAGATCCCCTATCACATTTTCCAACATGGAAGGGTGATCACTTAGATAGGCTGCCATGTCCCATGCGGCTTCATCACCGAAGCCTATATCGGCGAGCGCATTGGAACACATGAAGAGTTCATGCATATTTTCCGGCACCCTGTCACGAAAGCATCGCCGGAAAAGCCGCTCAGCATCATGGAGCTTGTGCATACGAGCTATGTCGAGGATGCGTGTCATGGCCCAGTCACTAGTGCCACGAAGCCAATCCCTGTCGACTTCCTCAGCAATAATTTGAAGGCCTTTCTGTATGTTCCCTTCTTTGCAATCCATCAGCGCACGGATCAAACGGCCCTCTTGATTGGGAAAAACTAGTGAGGCGTTCCGCAAGCTGCGTGCGCTCGCATCTTGTCGTTGTGCCATGCGGTACGACAGGCAGAAAAATCGCGTTTCTGCGTAATGTACACTGTCAGGACGACTTTCACGAAGCAGACGTCGGAATTGAGCTATATCGACGTGCTCTCTTTGGCGTGCCAATTCAAGCAAGCGTCGTGAATAGCGGCTGCCAGCAGAAATAAGCTGAAAAACCGTTCCGTGCCACGTGAAGGGAGCAAGAACACGCTCACAAATTGTATGTGGAGCCTTTTCTGCAGCGTTCATAATTTTGGCTGCGTGATGAATGTCTGGTATTTCATAAGGATCTAGAAAAATTATGCAGCGTCCGTATAGATCATCAGCAATTATTGCCTCCCCACCTTTGAGTATTGGATCGTAATGTTCTGTGTACTGATGAGTATACGTGCCGCACTCATCTGCTTTAATTGACCATTGTGGTGAAAAAGCGAGAGTTGCATGGGCCCGAAGCTTTTTAGAAAACTTGAGAGCTCCATAACCGCCCATACTGCTTCCATAGGTGATGACGCGACGGTCTCCGATGAGATTTCGTATAGCTTGGATGGCCCGATCCATGTCCTCGGGGGGGAACCAATTAGCTGAGGTTGCACAAATCCCGATCGCTGAAATACCAGATTTTTCGAAAAATACGTCTCCCCAAAAACGGTCTCCACCGCACAGATCACCCCTATTGTTGAAGGTGACCACAACGTCATCGCCATCGAATAACTGCGAGATGACATAGAGGGACGGACAAGAGAAAATTACCTTCTTCCCAACTTGCGACGACATTGCATGACCTTATTGAGTGGAGAATATTTTTCCGTTTGATATCTCATATCTTCTAGTAATTGAAAGTCATTCGTCGATTATAATGTGGAAAATAAGGTTTCAAATCATATATCTATCATGCGTATGATTGCGCAAAATCTTGTAGCGGTATGATGGGTAAAAACTCGTAATATTTATTAACAATATTATGTGATTAATTTAGCTTTGTCTTCATTCTAGCGGTGGGATGATGAATTTTAAACAATAAATCTATACGCGCATCGATTTTTTTCAAAATATCTGTGGATGGCAGGCGAACCCAATCATTATTGGAGTTCTCAACCCGAGTAATGTGTCTTTCTTTTTGTTGCACAATGACAGCGCGCTCACTGATTTGTTGTTCATGTTTTGTTCTTATGATATTGCTGCCGTGAAAGGAGGTCTTTCATGGCGAGTATGGCTATGTTGCGCGACAGCATCGTGCAGATTGAGCAGCGTTATCAGCGCGGTTTTGCAGCGCTTTACCTACAGACGGGCATGGCTGCCGTTGACGAGGCGCTCAAGGGTGGGCTGCGTCGAGGGGCTGTGCATGAGTTTCTGGGGGAGGGGCATGATCAGGGGCTTTGCGCCCGCCCGACGCGTTTCATAGCGCAGATTCTGGCGCGAAGTGCGGGGCCTGTCATCTGGCTTGTGCCTGCCCTCTCCGAGAAACATCCCATCGAGCCTCGCGGAGCAGCGCAGGGAAGGGGCGGCAGTTCCGGCTTTACCTCCGTGCCGGTCCTGGCGGGACTGCGTGATGCCGGGCTGGATGGCGCGCGGCTGCTTTGTGTTGAGGTCGAAGCCGCCCGCCTGGTCGGTACGATGGAAGATGTGCTGCGCACCAGAGGGGTAACAGCCGTTGTGGCTGATCTGCCTGAACCATTATCCCTTACAGCCTCGCGTCGCCTCCATCTGGCGGCAGAAAAGACGATGGTCACCGGGTTTGTCGTGCATCGCCACACACAGCCTCTCTCGCCCAATTCCTGCTGGACGCGCTGGCGTATTGGCCCTGCGCGTGCTGATGCGGTCAGGGTGGGGCTGCGCTCTTTTCCCTCTGCTTCGGGGGGGCTGTCCCTTTCCCTTTTGCGACGTCGTGGGGGTGATGCCCTGTTCTGGAGGGTCGGTACAGACCATGATGCGTCGGTTTCTTTCCCTGTGGCTGCCCCACTGGCACACGACACTCTGGCACAAGGGGCATCCCGAAGCCGACCCCGCCAGACCTCTGGCCCTTTATGGTCGTGAGGGCCAGAGCCGGAAGATCATGGCGGTCAATCAACCGGCCCGGGATTGCGGGGTGGAGAAAGGCCAGTTTCTGGCCATGGCACGCAGTCTTGTGCCGGATCTGGCCGCGCATCCCATTACGCCCGCAGCCGATGCGCGCGCCTTGCACAGGCTGGCATCATGGTGCCGGTGCTTCTCCCCCCTTGTCGCGGTCGATCCGCCAGATGGTCTGTGGATCGACAGCACGGGATGCGCCCATCTTTTCGGAGGTGAGGTCGCCATGCTGGAAACCGTAAGGGACAGGCTCATGGCGCAGGGGCATGCCGTTCGTGCGGCCTTGGCGGATACGGCTGGAGCGGCTCATGCTCTGGCACGCTTTGGTGCAAAAGATCTGCTTTGTATCCCCTCTGGCAGCGTGGCTGCAGCACTCGACTCCCTGCCCGTCGCTGCCTTGCGGCTTGATGACGAGGAACAGTCGCGGCTTGGTCTCCTGGGAATTGGTCGTGTGGCGGATCTGCGTGCCGTGCCACGTGCTGCGCTGACGCGCCGCTTCGGCAAGGCGGTGCTGTGTCGTCTTGATCAGGCGCTTGGACACCAGAAAGAAGCTCTGGATTTCGAGCAGCCTGCAACAGCCCTGAGCGTGAAGCGCCATCTGATGGAACCAATCGGCACGGCCGAAAGCATCGCGCAGGTTATGGACGTCCTGTGTCAGGATATCGCGACCCTTTTGCAGAAGAGAGGCCTTGGCGCGCGTCGGGTCGATCTGCTTTGCCATCGCGTGGATGACGTGGTTCAGGCAGTGCGTGTGGGAACGGCCGAGCCTGTTAACGAGGCCATGCGCCTGTCCCGCCTGCTTCAGGAGCGTATCGAGACAATCGATCCAGGGTTTGGCATCGAAGTCATGAGCCTGCATGTCGGTCACGCCCAGCCCCGCCCTCCGGTGACAGAGGGAGCCATGTTACCGGAGTCCTCCACAGGAGCGGGCGGGCTTCTTCAGGCAGGTCGTCCCCCGACAGGAGAGTCGCTGGTGGTTCTGGCAGAACGACTGCGCAACAAGCCGGGTTTGCGGGCGATCTATCATCTGGCGGAAACCGACTCACCCTTCCCCGAGATGGCCCAGACACAGGGCCTTGCGCCTGTTTCATCGTTGGAAGGCGCTTCGCGGCGCTCACATTGGCCGCGACCAACCCGGCTTTTTGCACCGCCACGCGCTATCGCCGCGCCAGAATTGACGGACCACGACGCGCCTCAGGGCTTTGTCTGGCAAGGGCAGAAACTGCGTGTTTGCGGGGCTGATGGGCCGGAGCGGCTACACGGTGCCTGGTGGCAGCATCCCGCACAGGCAGGGGCCATACGCGATTACTGGATTGTGGAAACCGAGCAAGGCGATCGCTTCTGGCTGTTTCGTCGGGGTGACGGTCAGCATCCCTGGTCGGGTGACGGGGCGTGGTTCGTCCACGGGCTGTTCTGATGACACAGGATTTTGCCTCTCCTCCGGTCATGCGTCCTGCCGAGCCCCGCGAGATTGCGGAGGCTCTGACCCATGCCCTGCGTTTTGACGGGCGTCGGCGTGTTCATGATGCTGATGAACTGATGGCGACCCTCGTGGCTGAGCGGCTGGTGGCGCATCTGGCACGCTGCGGTTTCGTGCTCATGAAACGTGCCGATGCCGTGGCGCATGATACGAGCGGGCATCATCATCCCAATGACAGGGCAAGAGGCGAGGGGGCATGACCACGCCGCTTCATGTCACGTCCTATTATTCCTTTCTGCATGGCGTAAGTGCGCCGCATGACCTGTTTTCTGTCGCCCAGGCCCAGGGGCACAGGGCGCTCGCGCTGACCGACCGCCATTCGGTGGCCGGCATGGTGCGTGCCCATGATGCCGCGCGTCAGAGCGGTGTAAGGCTATTGCCCGGCTGTCGGTTTGATCTGCTCGATGGCTCGACCCTTCTGGCCTATCCTGTTGATCGTGCGGGGTGGGGCGCGCTTTGCCGCCTGTTGACGCTTGGGCACCGCCGGGGTGCGCGCGAAGTCTTTTCGCTCGACTGGGGAGATCTGCTTCAGGGGGCACGGGGGCTTGTTCTGGTTCTGCTGCCCGATCAGCCCGATGCTCAGGCTCAGCAGCAGTTTCAGCATCTGGCCCGGATCGGTGCAGCCAATAGCCAGCCAGTTTATTGCGGGCTTTCGCATCGCAATGCGCCGGGTGACCTGCTGCGCCTGCGGGCGCTGGAGGCACTGGCCGCCTCCTGTGGCGTAGCCGCCGTGGTGACGGGCGATGTGCTCTATCACGAGGCACGCTGCCATGTTTTGCAGGATGTCGTGACTGCCATTCGTGAGAACTGCACGCTCGATACGCTGGGGGAGCGGCGTGAAAATCATGGTGACAGGGCCCTCAAGACGCCCGGTGCTGTGGCGCAGCTTTATGAGGCTTTTCCCGAAGCACTGGCTCGCGTGGCCGAGATCGAAGCGCATTGCCGCTTTTCGATGGATGATCTTTGCTACCAGTATCCGCAGGAGACTGACCGGCCGGATGAAACGCCGCAGCAGACCCTTACCCGTCTGGTGCAGGAGGCCCTGCCAAGGCGTTATCCTGCCGGGGTGACGGACGCGGTCAGACAGCAGATCGCCCATGAACTCGCCTTGATCGGCTCGCTTGATTACGCGCCCTATTTTCTGACCGTTCACAGCATCGTGCATCAGGCGCGTGCGCTCGATATTGTCTGTCAGGGGCGCGGCTCTGCCGCCAATTCCGCCATCTGCTATGTGCTGGGTATCACGGCGATCGACCCCGTGCGTTCCGGCCTGCTGTTCGAGCGGTTCATTTCCGCAGAGCGTCGCGAGCCCCCCGATATCGATGTGGATTTCGAAAGCGACCGGCGCGAGGAAATCATTCAGTGGATCTATCGCCGCTACGGCCGTAGCCATGCGGCGCTGTGTGCCACCCTCATGCGCTATCGCCCCAAGGGGGCCTTGCGCGAGACGGGCAAGGTGCTGGGGTTGAGCGAGGATCTGCTGGGTCTG
Source organism: Asaia sp. HumB (assembly GCF_030263835.1). Classification (NCBI taxonomy): domain Bacteria; kingdom Pseudomonadati; phylum Pseudomonadota; class Alphaproteobacteria; order Acetobacterales; family Acetobacteraceae; genus Asaia; species Asaia sp. HumB. The sequence goes on from NZ_JARPML010000002.1 coordinate 2,079,871, forward strand.
CTCTCGAAATATCTTGCCTCGTCGCTGGGGGATCCGGAACAGCTCAAGGCGCGTGCGGCGGAGCTGAACCTCAATTTGTCAGATCGACGCCTGGCGCTGACCCTGCGTGTGGCTGCCGAGCTGGTGGGCATACCACGCCAGCTTGGCACCCATCCGGGGGGCTTTGTGCTGACTCGCGACCGGTTGGATGAACTCGTACCCATTCAGCCTGCGGCAATGGAGGATCGGCAGATCATCGTCTGGGACAAGGACGATATCGACATTCTCAAATTCATGAAGGTCGATGTATTGGGCCTGGGCATGCTGGGATGTCTGCGCCGGGGGTTCGAGCTTCTGGCTGAGCATCGCATCCGCCAGCTCGATATGGGCTCGGTACCGCCTGAAGATGACGCGACCTATGCCATGATCCGCCGTGCCGACACGCTGGGCACATTCCAGATCGAGAGCCGCGCCCAGATGTCCATGCTGCCGCGCCTCAAGCCCAGGACGTTCTATGATCTGGTCATTCAGGTGGCCATTGTGCGCCCGGGTCCCATCCAGGGTGATATGGTCCATCCCTATCTGCGACGGCGTGAGGGAATCGAACTGCCGGATTACCCGCAGCCGGAACTCAGACAGATTCTTGGCAAGACCCTGGGTGTCCCCCTGTTTCAGGAGCAGGCCATGCAGGTGGCCATCAAATGCGCTGGCTTCACGCCCGGTGAGGCCGATCAGCTGCGCCGCTCCATGGCGACGTTCAAGTTCACTGGTGGGGTCTCGCATTTCAGAACGAAGCTGATCGAGGGCATGGTTGCCAATCATTATGATCGCGCATTTGCCGAACGCACCTTCCGCCAGCTTGAAGGCTTTGGGTCCTATGGCTTTCCCGAAAGCCATGCGGCGAGTTTTGCTCTTGTGGCTTATGTCTCGAATTATCTGAAATGCCACCATCCCGATGTGTTTTGCGCGGCCCTGCTCAATTCACAGCCTATGGGATTTTATGCCCCGGCTCAGGTGGTGCGTGACGCGCGCGAGCATGGCGTGACCGTGCACGCTATCGATATCAATGCCTCGCGTTGGGATTGTGTGCTTGAGCCTGACCGGGGCAAGCGGACACTGGCCGTGCGTCTTGGTTTCCGCTTTGTGAAGGGCCTGTCGAACGATCACGCGGCCAAACTGATCGCCCATCGCTTTCCGGCCTATGAGTCGCTCGATGATGTCTGGCGTCGTGCTACCATTCCTGTCTCGGCGCTTGAGGCGCTGGCGGCTGCAGATGTCTTTCGCAGCCTCGATCTTGATCGGCGTGCAGCACTCTGGGCCATCAAGGGGCTGGCGGATACGGTTCTGCCGCTTTTTGCCGCGGCCGATCGCAAGCTCAATCGCCCCGGCCCCGAAGTGATCGAGCCCGATTACGCCCCCCGCCCCATGAGTGAGGGCCGCGAGGTCGTGGAAGATTACAACACGCTCGGCCTGACCTTGCGCCAGCACCCGCTGGCGTTTCTGCGTCCGCAACTGGCTGAGCGAGGCATGGTGACCTGTGCCGATCTGCGCCGGTTACGCGATGGCAGCCGCGTGGTGGTACCGGGGCTCGTTCTGATGCGTCAGCGCCCGGGCACGGCCCATGGCGTGATGTTCATGACGCTGGAGGATGAAACCGGCACAGCCAATATCATCATCTGGAAAGACCGCGCCGAAGCCCAGCGTCGTATTGTGATTGGTGTCAACGCTGTGGCCTGCCATGGAACGCTCCAGCGTGAAGGAGAGGTCATTCACGTGGTGATGCAGCGTCTGGAGGATATTACGAATATGATGCGTTCTATTGCCGTGTCCGAGGAAGAAGAGGGGTCGGTGGCACCAAGATTGAAGGCGCGGGATTTTCATTGAGATACAGACTTGTTTCTTCCTTTTGGAAAAAACTAAGCAATATTTTGGTATTTCTGTTATCTTCAAGCATAGATTTAGGGACAGGATAAGATAATGAATTATGATCCTGCTGTTTTGCAGAAAATACTGACAATACCGGAGCTGGCGGAATTTGATTTGTCCTTTAAGCCCATGTTCGGCGGTATCATGGGATATGCCGGCGGCAAGGTCTTTGCTTCCCTCTCCAATGTCGGCCTGGCCCTGAAGATGAGCGGCAAGGATCGTGAGGCTCTTCTGGCACTCCCCGGTGCCTGTGCATTGCGTTATGAACCGGAAAGTACGCCCAGCAAGACCTATGTCGTTGTGCCGGAGTCTCTGCATACGCGTCCGGATGAGCTGAAAATCTGGGTAGCGCGCTGTGTTGCGGCGCTTCCTGCAGCAAAGCCACGCCGTTAAGAGAGGCAGGGCGTTCGTGCTGTTGCCGTGAGAGCGGGTGATGCCGTGTCCGGCTCGAGGTAAAAGTTGCTGCTTTTCCGCAGGGGGGGCGAGCCTCTTGGCTGACGGTCGATCACGCTGGGAGGTTGTAGGGCTTACCTATGCTCGCCATGATTATGAACTCTCTGACGCAGCCTTACATCTGGTCCTTGCAGAGTGTGTGTCAGCATTGCAGAAAAGACTGTGCAAGATCGTAACGGATGGGCACTCTTGTCTGATGCGCTGTTTCTTGCCTCTGATTGCTCTTCTTTTCTCCTCTTCGACGATGGCGGCTACTGCGCCCTCCTCTGCGCCGAGTCCTGCTGAGATTGTCGATGCCGCGCCCGCCACAGCGTGGCGTGATGTCGCACCAGAGCGTTTGCTCATCATGAAGCTGGCCGATGGGGACCGCGTGGTGATCGAACTCGCGCCTGAATTTGCCCCTGTGCATGTGGCCAATGTCGTGCGTCTTGCCCGGTCCCATCAGTGGGATGGCGGCGCGATTACCCGAGTGCAGGATAATTATGTCGTACAATGGCGTGTGCATGACGAGGCGTCCCCCTTACCCGAAGGGTTTATGGCTCATCCGCCTGCCGAATATGACCGGCTTCTTGAGGGGCTGGACTACACACCACTCCCTTACCCTGACCCCTATGCAGCAGAGTCCGGCATAGCATCGGGCTGGCTCGTTGGGCGCGAGGGCGCGCAGATCTGGCCAGCGCAATGCTATGGTGTGGTCGGTGTTGGGCGGGACATGCCGCCCGATACGGGGGACGGGCGTGAACTCTATGTAGTGAATGGCGAGGCACCGCGTCAGCTTGATCGCAATCTGGCTGTTGTCGGGCGCGTGCTGGAAGGCATAGAGCATCTGAGCGCCTTGCCACGAGGCCCCGGGAAGCTCGGTTTTCACACAGATCCAAGGCAGGATGTGCTGATTGCGAGCATGACGCTTGCTGCAGATCTTCCTGCGGCCCTGCGTCCTGCCATGCAGGTCATGCGCACCGACAGCCAGAGTTTTCACGATTATCTGGCAGCCCGTGCAGCACGGCGCGATCCTTTTTTCGTGCACCCTGCAGGAGGAGTCTCGCTCTGTAACGTGCCCGTCCCGTCACGTGAGAAAAAGACGAAACACGACTAGCGACAGCGAAAACGCGGGCGGGCTTGCCCATATGCTCTTTCCGCGATGGCGCTGTAACAGGTGACCACCACCCCCGAGAGGCCAGCAAGGTCGTTGCACGCAGTGGCTCAAGCTTAAGAGAATTGGCGGTGTCCGTACGTGTCGTATTGGCCCACAGAGGCAGATTCTCCCGATGAGCTGCGCGGGAACGGCTTTTTCAGGCTGATATACGGATACGGACCGTGGCGGCGACTATCCGCCGAGGAAACCAACCAGGCCGCCTCGCCTGAGGATAACATGCGGTACGATAAATGAATTGTGCCTGATGATCGCATCATGGCTCTCACGTATGGTCAGCCCCGAGAAACGTTTCCCGACAATCCAGGCGCCGATCGAGGCATGAACGCCGCTGATGCGGTGATCGGCATAGGTCTGATAGATTTTCGGGTAGTGGCCATAAGTACCGCTCTCGGCACAAAGCGCGCCATGGGCATTCAGGATGCGGATATTTTCTCCGCCACGCGCATGGATGGGTTTCTCGACAAAGCACCCCTTCGGACCGATGCTCAGCTCTTCCGGGCTGAAGGCGGCCTCGAGCAGGAGAGGATGATCCGGAAAACGCCGCCACAGGGCTGGAAGAAGTGCCTTGTTTGAAAGAAGGGCCGTCCAGGGCGGGTTCAGGAACTGGCATCCGCAGCCACCAAGATGGCGCACCCCGCTATCCCTGAACATCAACTCCCAGGGATACATACGGATCATGCTGCGGATGATTACACCCCGGTGCAGGAGTTCGCCTGCAGTCGTGATGTCGAGGTCTTTGAGATCACAATGGATCGCCTCCAGCCCTGCCTTCCGCGCCCAATGCTCATAGAAACGCGCATGGACCGTGTCTTCAAGATTATCGGGATAGGGCACGATATGAAGCCTCCGGCCGATATGACCCGCCCTGCGCAGGGATTTCAGCCTGCTGACGATGGCGCTGGCCTTCAGCGGGGCGTGACCATGGGGGCCGCCGCATTGCCTGTGCCACAGGTCCTGCATGGCTGTGCTTTCAGGCAGCGTGGCGGGGGTGTCGGCGTTATATTCAATCAGTTTGAGTCGGGAGCCGTTCCAGGCAAGATCGAAGCGCCCGAGCAGAAACGGATCGCCCCGGTGCCACGACTGTCTCACCACATCCTGGGCACTGCGCGGAATGTGAAAATCATCCAGCCCCGAGGGGCGGCGCATGACATCGGTAATCAGATCAAGACACAGCGCATGCAGGGTCTCTGCAGCCTCTGACACAAGGCGCAGCGCAGAACGGGTGATCTCATATCGCACATCCTCACGCCAGGCATAGGTGCCGTCGTCATTGCGATAATAAGTATAGCCAAGTTTGGCAGCCTGCTGCGTCCAGTCTGGACGCGGGCGTGTTTCAACCCGGCCAATGTGCGGCATCCGGGTTATTCGCCGCCCGATGCATGAGCACTGGCACTCTCGCCAAAACCGGCATGACCAGCGGATTCCGTATCCTCGGAGGCGCGCCACCAATGCCCTGACCTGCCGCTGGCGGTAACGGTGCTACCGTGGCTACCCGTTGCGGTATCGTCATCGTCGCAACGCTGCTGGCCAGTCATGGCGCGCCGGCCCGGAGGACAGGGCTTGCTAGCAGGGGAGGAAAAACCTGTTGTGCCAAGACGGGGGAGGATGACCGCCGCGCCCAGAGCAGCCAGTAACAGTCCGACTCCGAAGCGCTTCGTCATTCTGCGTTTCATGATCGGCCTTCACAAGCAAGGATAGGGAGGCATTGTAACGCAGTTGGGGCTGGCAGGGGAAGAACAGTGGATCAGGCACGTTAAAAAGCGGCAGATCTGTGTTTTCGTGCACCCCCCCTGCCTTATTGCGGGGCCGGTCATCCAGGCAGTGGCAGGGGGCGGAGCGGGTGCGTCAATACAGGGCTTGTCATGCCCTGCGCTGGTTATAGACATCGACGCAGACGGCACCCAGAAGCACCAGTCCCTTGAGCACCTGCTGATAATCGATGCCGATACCCAGGATCGACATGCCGTTATTCATGAGACCCATGATCATGGCACCGATCACGGCGCCTCCAACGCGCCCGACACCACCATAAGCCGAGGCCCCGCCGATGAAGCAGGCGGCAATCACGTCAAGCTCGAAGCCAAGTCCGGCCTTGGGTGTGGCGGTGTTCAGCCTTGCAGCAAAAATCAGGCCGCCAAGGGCAGCCAGTACGCCCATATTCACGAAGGTGAGGAAGGTGAGGCGCTCGGTGCGTATGCCCGAAAGCGCTGCGGCGCGTACATTGCCACCCACCGCGTAGATCTGCCGCCCCAGCGTGGTGCGGCTGGTCATGAAGCTGTAGAGCGCAATCAGCATGGCCATGATGATCAGAACATTGGGCAGGCCACGATAGCTGGAAATCAGGGTGGCGAGATAGACAATGATCCCGAAAACGGCGATGTTCTTGCCGATGAAAAGTGGCATGGGCTCGACATCAATGTCGTTGCGCTGATATCGCGCCCGCGCCCGGACCGAGCCAAACACCATGGCCGCCGCCACGATCACGCCCAGAATGAGCGAGGTCGGATTGTAATGCCCGATTTTGGGCAGAAACTCGGGAATGAAGCCGGAAGAAAGCTTCTGGAAAACGGTCGAGAAAGGCCCGAGGGACTGGCCGCCCAGCAGGGCCAGAGCCAGTCCCTTGAACACCAGCATCCCTGCCAGCGTCACGATGAAGGATGGGATCTTGAAATACGCAATCCAGTAGCCCTGTGCCGCGCCAATCAGCGCGCCAGTGGCAAGGCAGGTCAGTGTCGTCACGACGACGTTGCAGTGCCATTGCACCATCAACACCGCTGCCACGGCCCCTGTGAAGCCGGCCACCGAGCCGACCGACAAATCGATATGGCCCGAGATGATCACCAGCAACATGCCCAGCGCCATGATGACGATGTAACTGTTCTGGAGCACCAGATTGGTCAGGTTCAGCGGACGAAGCAGTGTCCCGTTGGTCACGATCTCGAAAAACAGTCCGATCGCGACCAGCGAGATGAACATGCCGTATTCGCGCAGATTATTGCGGATGAACCGCCCCATCGCGCTATTGCCCAGCTTGTGGCCGCCCGGTGCACCACCGGTGGGGCCGGTATCGCCAGCAGGAGAGAGCGGATTGCCGGGGAGGAGAATATGTTCGCTCATGGTTGTTACGTTCCCGCAGCGAGAGAGGAAACAGCGAGATTGGCTGTCTCGCCTGGAATGGTGGCAATCGGCATGGATTCAGATGTGCTGCGCACAATGGCGCGCATGATCTTTTCCTGACTGGCTTCCTCGCGGGTGAACTCACCCACGAAACGCCCTTCATTCATCACGCAGATACGGTCGCATATGCCGAGCAATTCAGGCATTTCGGATGAAATGACCACGCAGCCCCGGCCGCTATCGGCCATCTGCTGGATCAGGGCATAAATTTCGTATTTGGCCCCGACATCGATGCCACGCGTGGGTTCATCCAGAATGAGCACATCAGGATTGGTGAACAGCCATTTGGACAGCACCACTTTCTGCTGATTGCCGCCCGAAAGCTTGCCCGCCATCTGCTGCACATCGGGCGAGCGTATGCGCATCTTGTTGCGATAATCCTGTGCGATACGCAGTTCGGCAATGTCATCAATGACGCCGTGATGAGCGATGCCGCGCAGTTCGGCCAGGGAGATGTTGTGGCGTATCTCGTTGCTCAGATGCAGCCCCAGTTCCTTGCGATCCTCGGTGACATAGGCGAGCCCGGCCGCAATGGCGCGGCTGACAGTAGAAACATCGACCGCCTTGCCGCGCATGGTGACATCGCCCGATATGCGCGTGCCGAAGGAGCGTCCGAACAGGCTCATGGCAAATTCCGTGCGCCCCGCACCCATGAGGCCTGCAATGCCCACAATCTCGCCTGCGCGAACGTGGAAATCGACATGGCGTATCACCTGACGGTCGGGGTGGAGGGGGTGCCAGGCCGACCAGTCGTGAACCTCCATCAGCATTTCGCCAATACGCGGCGTATGCGGTGGGTAGCGATGCTCCAGATCGCGATTGACCATGAGACGGATGATCTCGTCTTCATCTGCAGGGCCGTTGCGGCAGTCGATTGTGCCGACACTGCGCCCGTCGCGCAGCACGGTGATACGATCAGCCACACGTGAGATCTCATTCAGCTTGTGCGAAATGAGAATGGACGACAGCCCCTCTGCCTTGAAGGCAAGGAGCAGATCGAGCAGGGCAGCACTGTCACGTTCGTTCAGGCTGGCTGTTGGCTCATCCAGAATGAGCAGGCGCACCTTTTTCGAGAGCGCCTTGGCAATCTCGACGAGTTGCTGCTTGGCCACGCCCAGATGCGTGACGAGTGTTTCGGGTGCATCCGTCAGCCCGACCTGACGCATCAGATCACGCGCCCGCACACGCGCTACGTCGCGGTCGATCACGCCAAAGCGCCCCGGCGGATGGGTAATGAAGATGTTTTCCTGCACCGAAAGCAGCGGGATAAGCGCCAGTTCCTGATGGATGATGATAATGCCAAGCGCCTCGGAGCCGTTGATATCGGCAAAGCGGCGCTCTTCACCATCGAACATGATCTGCCCGTCATAGCTCCCGGCGGGGTATACCCCGCTCAGGATTTTCATCAGGGTCGATTTGCCTGCGCCATTTTCGCCGCAGAGTGCATGAATCTCGCCAGGCTCGACCGAAAAACTGACATCGCTCAGGGCCTTTACGGGACCGAAACGCTTGGCGATGTTCCGCATTTCAAGAATGGGGCTCATGGCGCTACTCGATCTGGCTTGCGGTGTAATAGCCGCTGTCAATCAGGGTCGGGCGAATATTGGCTTTGGTGACCACGACGGGCGTCAGCAGATAGGCGGGCACGATCTTGACACCGTTGTTATAGCTCTTGGTGTCGTTCACAGGCACAGTCTTGCCGGCCAGCATGGCATCGACCATATCGGCCGTTACGCCGGCGAGCTTGCGCGTATCCTTGAAAATTGAGGAATACTGGTCACCCGCGAGGATGGATTTGACGGAGGGAATTTCGCAATCCTGCCCGCTGACATAGGCGATCTTGGTGTCGCCACTGCCATAGCCTACGCCCTTGAGCGAGGAGATAATGCCGATGGAAATGCCGTCATAGGGCGAGAGCACGGCGTCGAGATGACGGTCGGTGTAATAGGCGCTCAGCAGGTTATCCATGCGCGATTGCGCTGTAGCGCCATCCCAGCGCAGGGTTGAAACCTTGTCCATGGTTTTCTGGCCGGACGGAATGACCAGTTTGCCGCTATCCAGATAGGGCTTGAGCACCGACATGGCGCCATTGAAGAAGAAATAGGCGTTGTTATCGTCCGGTGAGCCGCCGAAGAGTTCGATATTGAACGGTCCCTTGGCGTCGGGCAGCCCGAGGGCCTTTACCAGCGAACTCGCCTGAAGCACGCCTACCTGAAAATTATCAAAAGTGGCGTAGTTGCTCACATCGGGTGAATTACGGATCAGGCGGTCATAGGCAATGACCTTCACACCACGCTGTGCGGCCTTGTGCAGTGTGTCGGATAATGTGGTGCCGTCGATGGCAGCGATCACCAGAACCTTGTCACCCTTGGCGACCATGTTCTCGATCTGCGAGACCTGGTTGGGCACGTCATCATCGGCATATTGCAGATCGGTATGATAGCCGCGCGATTGCAGGGTTTTGACGATGTTGTTGCCATCCGCAATCCAGCGCGCGGACGACTTGGTAGGCATGGCGATGCCGACAGTGGGCTTGTCGTCGGCGTTGGCGCTCCCCAGACCGGCCGGGCCAAAAAGCGCGGTGGTAACGAGGGCAAGAGAGGCAAGACCGGTACTGATTCTGCTCATGACGTGACGTCCAAAATTCCGGTCACAAGCCGCGCTGGGCATGATGCGGGCTGCGACAGAGACAACGGCGGGAGAGAGGTCGAAGCTTGATGAAAGGGTGCGTCGGAAAGCTCCTGAACGGCCCGAAGGCAGATCGAGAGACAGACCGACGCTTGAGAGAAAATCCGGCAGGGAGGGCGATCCCTGTATGCAAAAAGCTTTCTGCAAAGATGGTCATGTCACGCCTCACGAAACGAAAGGTCGTAACATGCAACAAGTTAAACATATCATTTTGACGTTATAAATAACATAATTAACGTTTCACGGTAACGTGACAATGCTGCTGTTTTCTCGGCACAGGGCTGTTTCGATGAGGCGGGGCATGAGCCTGGCAAGATCGGCGCAGGGCATGACAGTTATTTACGTGTCCCGTGCTCACCGACCGTGCTCTCGTGGTATTTCACGATCAAAAGAGATGTTGGTTCAGGGTTATAGTAGAAATATTGCTCAATTAATATAATGAGTATTGGATTTATAGTTGTGAAAATATAAACAAACGAGCGTGTTTATCATAATAAACAATATATATTATAAATAATTCAGAATATAGTATATATTATTTCTGTTTATATTGTTACTTTATGAAAATAAGGAGTCCATTCCTGGTCATCCAATCGACGGCAAGAGCGAGAGATATCCAATTCATGCAGACACCTACCGACAGCCGGTTTGACGGCAGTTCTCACTATGCAATTGACGGGGGTATCTTCTCAATCAGGGCCTCCGACCTGCCGCGCAGCCAGTCTTTTTACCAGTATGAGCTGGATATCGGGGCGAGAGGGGGAACAGTCGATGTGGACATCAACGCTCTTACTGCGCCCGGACAGTACTGGATTATCTACGTCAATCTGCCGTCTGGTAGCACGGGGGTCGATTTCTATTTTCGCGTGATCAACAACGCCAGTGACTCCATCTGGGTCTCGACGAGCTATGACCGTCAGGCGAATACGACGAGCATGTATTTCAGTACCAAGAACATGTCAGGCGAGCCTTCCTACATCGAGCTCGTCCTGCCCGGACGGCCCTTCAGCAACTCCTATGGACCCAATGGCTTTCTGCCTCCCGGCACGGAAATGTATAGTGCGGGCCCGGCCTATTGCTTCCTTGAAGGCGCGCTGATCGAGACCGAGTGCGGTGAAGTCCGTGTTGAAGAACTTGCCCCAGGCCAGAGCGTGATGACCTATGACGCGCAGGGTGCACGGATGGGTTTGCGTGAAATCACATGGGCAGGGCGCGATACGGGCCAGGTCGGGCATACCGGGCATGATGACATTGATCACAGGCCAATATGCATTCTCGAAAATGCGTTTGGCGGGGGCCTGCCGCATAAGACCCTGTCTGTGACACCCGAACATTGTTTCCTGATCGATGGCGTGCTGCTTCCGGCCAGAATGCTGGTCAATCACCGGTCTATTTTCTATCTGACCGATCTGACGCGCTATCCCTATTTTCATTTCAAGACCGAAGGTCATGCCATTGTCAGGGCGAATGGTATCCTGACCGAAACCTTGCGTGATGACGTGCGCCAGTTTGTGCGTCGCAGTGCCGGGGGGAATGCCGAGGGGGCAGGGCTGAACGCTTCGGCCGAGGCGGCGTTTGCGGCACCTCTCTGCACGGATCACGGGTTGGCCCGTACCATTCATACCCGCCTGAATGAGCAGGCTACGGCTATGGGTTTGCAGGCGCAGACCCATATGAGAGTGCTTGAGCATGATGCCGGCCTTCATCTGGTTCTGGCGGATGGACGTCGCCTGAACCCGATCCGCCTCAATCAGCGCTGGGCGGTGTTCTCCCTGCCCGCGGGGCAGAATGCCGTGCAGATCGTTTCACGTCATGCGCGCCCTTGTGACACACATGGCCCCTACCTGGATGACAGACGCGACCTTGGGGTGCGCGTGGGCGAGGTCACCCTGTTCGGGTCTGACGTAACGCGCTCTGTCACAGCCCATCTCGACGGTCATGCTGTTGCAGGCTGGCATGATGAGGGTGCAGTCGCACAGTCGCGCTGGACGAATGGCCGGGCTTTGCTGCCCCTCGGTGAGGCGCTGGGAACACAGGCTCTTATGACGATCGAAGTGCTGGAGACGGCACTGTATTTCCAGGATTATTCGACAGGGACGGTCGCCAGCGAACAGGTCGCAGCCTGACGTGAATCCGGATGGGGCAGAAGGCAGAATCTCCTGCCTTTTGCCTGCCTGTCCTGCACGACATGGGCGACATCAGGTATCATGTTCTCGTGCCGCGTGATCTCGGTGTAAAAGGCAGTCCATCTGTTGCTTCAGGGAGGCTGATCGTTCCCTGTTTCGCCATGGGGCAGAAAGCCGACAGGGCGATCGAGACAGGCGGGATGGCCAGACTGGGCCCCGCGGGACACCATTGAAAATGGCCGACAGGATATGCTCGGTCAGGGTGAGCACGTCCCGGTTGATGATAAGGCCGAGCAGGGGCCAGTGTCGCCTGACGGCAAGGCGTAATGGGTGCATGAGAAAACACTCCTCGTCTCATCGGGACATATGATGGGGGGATGAGGGTGCGCGGGTCTCAATGCCGAACCGCCTCCCCTGCGCTCTGGACGATGGACTTGTGGAAGGCATCGGCAATCAGCCGGAGAGCGGTCGGGTGATGAGGCCCGATCTGTGCATCTCCTCATCCATCAGATTCGCTGCGAGATGGAAGGCGCGCCGGGCATGGGCGTAGGGCAGCCATTGCCCCATCATGTTCCACGGCATGCCGTTATTATAGGTCGCGATGGCCATAAGCGTGCTGCCGTTGCTTGCATCGATGGCCAGAAGTTCCTCGCTGGCGCCCCCTGGGGCTGGCGGGGGAATGGGGGGCAAGCCGCCTCCTGCCGCGCCAGCCGCAAATCCGGCGATGATGGGCAAGGCATTGTAGTACCATTGGCTGCGCCGCAGATTGGTGATGGCCGCTCTGATGCGGATTGTTCCGGGGGGCAGGGTGGCGACGCTGGTCTCGTTCAGGATCACCAAATCCTTGCCCAGTGTCTTGTGCAACTCATCCTCGAAGGCGCGTATCACGCGTTGCTGGGCTTGCGGGGAGAGATGGGCGGCCTTGTTCGTCGGGCGCCATTGCACTGGCTCGATCACTGCATAACGGTAGACGATTCCGGCCGGTGCCTTAGGAGCAAAAACCAGATCATCACCGTGATTGTCAGGATGGGCCATGAGCCCATAGGTCTCAGGCGCAATGAAGCCGGTCTTCGTGGTTCCCTGTCCGGCACAGGCGCTCAGCGCCATCATGCCGGTTATCAGGACGGGATACAGAAATCCGGGGTTGATCCGCCGTGGTGAGGCGGGTTTGCGGGCCAGAGAACGGGTGAGGGAACGAATGGCGTAAGGCAGGCGAAACATGGTCAGGCGCGTCTCCCGGGCAGGAAAGGCGGCGCAATCTCCTGACAGACAGGGGACGGGCCGGGTGATTTCCCTCTTTCTGCCGGTCGCGTCTTTCTGCGTTATGTCCCGTCTGTGGCCATGTGGAAATATTGGCGTCTTTCAGTCGGAAGCTGGCAACAGGACAAGCACACGCAATCCGCCTTCCGCCCGGTTCTCGATGATGATATCGCCGCCCAGACCGCGCATGACGGTGCGGGCCGATGTGAGGCCAAGCCCAACCCCGCCAGTCTGCCGGTTGCGCGATTTGTCCAGCCGGAAATACGGCTCGAACACGGCATCGAGCGCGTCGGGTGGAATACCTGGACCGTGATCGAGAATAGTGACAACCCAGCCCGTTGCCCGAATCCCTGCAGGTGGTGCGTCTGTCATATCGGCTGGCGCGAGGATAATCTGCGGTGGCGTTGCATATTTGATCGCGTTCTCGACCAGATTGGTAAAAACGCGCTTCATGGCATTGACCGGACCGCGATATCCCACCCGACCCGGATTGTCGTACCGCACATCATGACCCTGATCGCAGAAATCATAGGCGACGGTTTCAAGCAGCCCTGAAAGATCGAAAGCCGTCTGTGTTTCATGGGAGGCATCGTCGCGGAAGAACGACAAGGCGCCATCGATCATGGCCTGCATCTCGTCAACATCGCGAAACAGCAGTTTCTGTTGCGTCGGGCAGTCAATGAACTCTCCGCGTAGCCTGATACGCGTGAGCGGCGTGCGCAGATCATGCGAAATGGCAGCGAGCATCGTGGTGCGATCAAGGATGAATTTCGTAATACGCGCCTGCATGGCGTTGATCGTCACCGCCACCTGACGGATCTCTCTGGGCCCCGCTTCACTGACGCGTGCGTAATTTGGCTGCGCGTCGAGCCGGCGGACTTCATGGGCCAGATATTCGATCGGGCGTGACAGCTGGCGCGAGGCGATGAGTGACACCGCGATGATCCAGACAAACAGCATCATGCCTTCCAGCATGAGGCGCTGAAAGGCGTAAAGCCCCCAGAAACGCTGGAGGGCAACGCAAAGCACCCAACTGCCGTCATCGAGCTGGATCCCGACGAAATACGCGTCGTGATACAGCGAACGGTCATAGGGCAGGCCGGGTAGGGTAGAGACAGGGTTATCTTCCTGGAACACTGCGATGGCAGGAGGCCTTTGCCCCAGAAACGGGCTCAGGAAATGCCAGCTCTCCTCAATCTCGCTGCGACGGTAATGCCCCGCGGCCAGAGCCTTCGCGAGCGGCGACGTTTCCGGGTACCACCCGAAATGGATCTGTCTGGTCTGTGCCGCCGCCAGCAGTGTTTCCCTGTCCGTGGCGGGGGCGACCCGCACCATGCGAAGCACAGCCCCAACCTCTCTCACCATACCGGTGGCCTCGATATCAGGCTTGCTCCACTGGCCGCCAAATTCGACAAAGATCGCGAGCAACAGCAGCGTTATCCCGGCGGCAAGGGCCACTGTGACAATCAGGCGGCGGGAGATGGTGTCCTGTGTGAAAGCGCGATCGGGGGGGAGCCTCGCCCATCTCATCGTTTCACCGCAGCGGTGAACATATAGCCGCCATTGCGCACGGTGCGTATCAGGGTTGGATTTCTGGGATCGTCCTCCAGCTTGGCGCGCAGGCGACTGACCTGCACGTCGATACTGCGATCGAAGGCAGCATGATCGGGACCACGAGCCATGTCCATCAGCTGGTCCCGCGTAAGGACGCGCTGCGGATGTTCGACAAAAGTCAGCAGCAGATCGAATTCCCCCCCGAGAGCGGGACGAGTGACTGGTCCTGCGCGCGCAACTCGCGACGGGCAACATCCAGAACCCAGCGACCGAAACGAAGGACAGGGCGCAGCGACGGGGGTGTCTCGCCCGGCGTGGCGGCACGACGCAGCACCGCCTTGACCCGGGCCAGAAGCTCGCGCTGGTCGAATGGCTTTGTCAGGTAATCATCGGCCCCGATCTCGAGCCCCACAATACGGTCAGTCAGATCGGCCATGGCAGAGAGCATGATGACCGGGATGCGGGATCGGGCACGCAGGCGCTGGCACAGGCTGAATCCGTCCTCATTGCGGAGCATGATATCGAGAATCACCAGATCGACCGGCTGCCTGTCCAGAATGGCAAACATGGTCTCGCCCGTTTCGGCCGTGGAGACCTGATAGTGATGCTTTTGCAGAAAACTGCCGAGAAGGGTCAGGATATCCTGGTCGTCATCGACAACAAGAAGATGAGGCATTGGGGTCATCCCTCGGTCGTATCACGCAGGCTCGTCCGTATGATGTCAGCAACGGACATGATGTTTCAAGTTGCAAACAATCGGATGGAGCGATGCTCCGGGTCACAGGGTGAAGGCGCGCGTCGCCCTGTCCTCTCCGGGCTTTGCATCTCCTTTGGCAAAGCTGCTAGGAAATAAGCGACGGTGCCTCGCAAGGGGTGAAAAGGGAAGCAGGTGCGTGCCATGTGCATCAGTCCTGCGCTGCCCCCGCAACTGTAGGTGGTATGTCATTGCCGTCGCAGCCCACTGGTGACCATGCCGGGAAGGGGGCGGCAATGCCGGGCAACCGGGACCATGAGCCAGGAGACCTGCCGTCGCGTCACCGATTTCACGATCCGGCGGGGTGCCCGGAGCGCGACAGACCATGAACCCGCACCCGTCATCGAGGGGCGGCTCATGGCAGGCCGGGATATCCCGGCAATCATCCTTGTGCCCTGTTGCGCCCGTTTTGCGGGCCTGGTCCGGGATTGTTCATGGCCGAACCGATAACATCTTGCGATACGCCTCCCGTCATTCATGTCTGCCTCACCTGCAGGGACGGGGGTGAGGCGCTGCACGAGGCACTCTTGCAGCAGGCGACCACCGCCGGTGTACGTGTCGAGGGGGTCAAATGCCTTGCGGCGTGCCAGCGGGGCTGCACCGCCACCCTGTCCATGCCCGGCAAATGGTCCTGGCTTCTGGGAGGGTTGAGGCCAGAACTGGCGGAGGATCTGATGGTCTATGCCAAGGCCTATGAACACTCGCGCTCAGGAACGGTCATGCCCTCAAAGCGTCCTGAAAGCCTGCGCGATATCATTCTGGGGCGTTTTCCTGGCCAGTTGTCGCCGTCAGGCGAACCTCTTCAACCCGCTGCACCCGCCCAACCTGCCGCATCTGAAAGACTGTCATGAGCAAGATTCCTGTTACCATCATCACCGGCTTCCTTGGTGCGGGTAAAACCACCCTGCTGCGTCACCTGATCGAGAAATCGGATGGCCGCCGCATCGCGATCGTGGTCAATGAATTCGGGTCTCTTGGCATCGATGGCGAGACCCTGCGCGGGTGCAGTATTCCGAACTGCCCTGAGGAAGATATCGTCGAACTGACCAATGGCTGCCTGTGCTGCACCGTGGCGGATGATTTCATCCCCACCATGGAAGCCCTACTCGATCGCCCGACCCCGCCCGATCACATTGTCATCGAGACCTCGGGTCTTGCCTTGCCCAAGCCGCTGCTCAAGGCGTTCGGCTGGCCGAGCGTGCGCACGCGCATGACGGTGGATGGCGTGATTACCGTGGTGGATGCCCCGGCAGTGGCCGATGGCCGCTTTGCCGATGACCCGGAGGCCGTGGCGAAACAGCGCGAGGAAGATGAGTCGCTCGACCATGATAACCCGCTCGAAGAGGTTTACGAGGATCAGCTGGATTCAGCGGATCTGGTCATTCTCAACAAGACGGATCTGCTGGATGACGCCGCCCTCACTGCGGTCGAGGCTGGTCTTGCTGCACGCAAGCGCCGGGTGCGCGTGATTCGTGCCCGTGAAGGGCGTGTCGATCCGGCTGTGCTGCTCGGCCTTGCCGCTGCGGCAGAGGACGATCTGGCAGCACGCCCCTCGCATCATGACGGGGCAGATGAGCATGAGCATGACGATTTTACGAGTTTCGTGCTGAGCCTGCCCGAACAGGCCAGTGCCGAGGCCTTTATCGCCAGACTTGAGAAGGTGGTGCGTGAGCATGATGTGCTGCGTATGAAAGGCTTTGCCCGCGTGGCAGGCAAGAGCCTTCGTCTGGGCGTGCAGGCGGTGGGCGCGCGTATCCGACATGCCTATGAGCAGGGCGAGGCGCCAGAGGGCAGGCTGGTTGTGATCGGTTTGCATGGGCTTGACCCCAAGGCTGTGCAGCGCAGCTTCGACGCAGGCTGAGCCGTGCATATTCTCTTTCGGGAAACGCATGATCTGGATGGGCAGGCCGTGGCCGAGGACCTCGCCCACGCGCCAGCCGATCTTGTCCTGCTGTCGTTTTCCGAAAGTGACCTGCTGGGCCTGCGCGATGTGCACAGGGCTTCAGACCCCAGTTTGCAGGTCGCCACCCTGTCGCGCCTGCGTCATCCCCTGTCGGTCGATCTTTATCTGGAGCAGACGATTACCCATGCACGTTGTGTGGTGGTGCGCTTGCTCGGGGGTACCGAATACTGGCGTTACGGCGTGGATGAACTCAGGCTTGTCTGCCGGGGAAAGGCCATTCCACTGGCCTTCATCACCGGCGAGGCCACGCCGAATACCGCACTCGAAAGCCTTTCGAGCATCGCGCCCGCCCAGTGGGCCCGGCTTGACAGCCTGTTTCGCGAGGGCGGAACACGCAATCTGCGCTGTGCGCTCACCCTCATGGGAGCCATTGCCGGATTAAATGCGGATGACGGGGCAGAGGCCGAAAAGCTGCCTGACGCCGGAATTTACCGTCGCCTGAACACGGACGTCTCCAGTCGGGCTCTGGTCGTGTTCTACCGCGCCCACCTCCTTTCTGCCGATCTCGATGGCATCGATGCGCTGGCAGAGGCGATCGCAGCCGCCGGATGCGGGGTCGATCTGGTGTATGTCTCGTCCCTTCGCGCGGCCAAAGTCGCGCCTTTTCTCGACCGGTGGCTAGTGGACGAGCCTCCCGACATCATTCTGAATGCCACGTTCTTCGCCTCTCGTGGGGATGATGGCGCGGCATCGGTCCTTGAGGCAGCGGGTGTGCCCATCGTCCAGCTGCTCCAGCCGGGCACGACGCTTGAAGGATGGCGCAAGGCCGCCCGGGGGCTGTCACCGTCCGATCTTGCCATGCAGATCGTCCTGCCCGAATTTGACGGTCGTCTTTCAGGGGCACCCATATCGTTTCGCGATGAGGCACCGCCCGGCCTGCCAGCCCGGCGCGTGGCTTATGCCCCCGGTATCGCGCAAATTGTGCGCCAGATGCAGGGCTGGTTGCGTCTGGCAGCCGAAACCCCGGGCGAGCGGCGTCTGGCGCTGGTTCTCTCCGATTATCCCGGCGCTGAAGGGCAGGCTGCCCATGCTGTGGGTCTGGACAGTTTTGCCAGTGTCGAGGCCATCGCCACCATGCTGGCCAGTGCAGGATACGACGTGCCACCTCTCGTCGCGTCAGAACTGCCAGACAGATTGTGCCGCGCCGAACCCACTCTCATCATGAGTGCCGACGCTTATCGGGCGGCTTTCGACACCCTGCCTGAGTCGTTCCGGCAAAAAGTCATTGCGACATGGGGGATGACCTCGCAGCCGGTCAGTGTGCGCTTTCTGCGCGTCGGCGCTCTTATTCTCGCCATTCAGCCCGGTCGGGGTCAGGAGTCTGACCGCAAGGCGCAGTATCACGACCCCGATATTGCACCCTGCCATGCCTATATCGGCTTCTATCTATGGCTGCGTCGCATCGGCAATATCAGTGCGATGGTGCATCTGGGCACGCATGGCACGCTGGAATGGTTACCCGGCAAGGCTGTGGCGCTCTCACCAGAATGTGCCCCCGCTGTGCTGCTGGACGGGGTGCCGGTCATCTACCCTTTCATTGTCAACAACCCCGGTGAAGCCGCTGCGGCCAAGAGGCGCCTCGGTGCGGTGATGATCGGTCACATGACCCCGCCCGTGCAGCGTGCAGGGCTCGACAGCGCCATGGAGTCCCTCGAACGCCTGATCGACGAATATGCCGAGGCAGACGGGCTGGACAAGCGACGCGGCACCATGCTGCGCCGTCAGATTCTCGATCGGGCTGCCGATCTGGGAGTGCTGGCCGAAAGCCATTCATGCGCTACCGGCCAGGAAGGGGCCGACGGGCGCAGTGCACGCGTTAGGACGCCCAGGGATGATCCGGCGGATGAGGCCGAGGCGCTGGCGCGGCTCGATGCCTATCTGTGCGACGTCAAGGACCTCCAGATACGTGATGGCCTGCATGTTTTCGGCTGTACGCCGCCCCGCCATGATGCGCTGGTCGCCATGCTGTCCGAGACAGCCCATGTCCCCCCCGAGGCGGTGAGGGCGCGTCTTGATGCCTGTCCCGAGGCCGAGCGTCTGGCTCTTCTGGCGGCGCTCGATGGTCGTTTCATCTCCCCCGGCCCCTCGGGCGCACCCACACGCGGGCGTCTGGATGTGCTGCCGACGGGTCGCAACCTGACAACGACCGACCCGCGTATGGTGCCCACGCGGGCCGCCCTGCTTCTGGCCCATCGCACGGTCGAGCTTCTGCTGGCACGGCATATCCAGGAGGAAGGCGAAAACCTGCGTCATCTCGTGCTCGATCTGTGGGGCAGCGCCACGCTGCGCACGGGGGGAGAAGATATGGCGCTGGCTTTTCTGCTCATGGGCGTTCAGCCCCGGTGGGATGCCACGAGCGGCAGGCTTTGCGGCTTCGAGATCGTGCCGCTCACCGTGCTTGACCGGCCCCGTGTGGATGTCACCTTGCGTATATCGGGGCTGTTTCGCGATGCCTTTCCGGGGCTGATCGATCTGTTCGACCAGGCCTCACGTGCCGTGGCCGCGCGTGCAGAAGACGCGGAGTGGAACCCGCTCACTCTCGACCCTGACAGTTCGCGCATATTCGGTGCGGCACCGGGGGCCTATGGCACAGGACTCGAGGCGTCACTGAGCAAGGGGGGCTGGAAGGATAGGGACGAGCTTGGCCGTCGCTATCTTGAAGGCTCACAATGGAGCTATGGCGGCGGTCGGGAAGGCGTCAGGGCCGGGTCGGAGCTTGCCAGTCGTCTGGGCCGAGCAGAGGTCGTGCTGCACATGCAGGACCATGCCGAGACGGATCTGCTCGAAAGTGTCGATATGGCAGCGCATGAAGGCGGGCTTGGTGCCGCAGCGTCCAGCCTTGGGAATTCACCGATCCTGCTTCATGGCGATACCAGCCAGCCCGATACGCCCCGGCTGCGCGATGTGGCGCAGGAAGTGGCGCGTGTGACGCGGGGCAGACTGGCCAATCCCCGCTGGATTGCGGGCATGATGCGCCATGGCTATCGGGGTGCTTCGGAAATGGCGCGTGGTGTTGCAGCGCTCCAGGGCTGGGCGGCGACCCTGCCCACACGGCTGGATCGACAGATCGATCTCGCCTTCTCGGCGCTGTTGGAAAACGAGGAATGTGCCGCGTTTCTGGAGGCCCATAACCCGGAGGCGCTGTCAGACATGAAGCATCGTTTTGCTGATCTGCTCGATCGCGATCTGTGGCGACCGCGCAGCAATGCCGTCGCGAGAGTGCTGGCGAGCGACGATGAGCCGGTTTGATCTGCGAAGAGGGCAACCCCGGTCCAGCACGCCCACGGTTCTGAGGCGCAAGACTAGGCCCGTGAATGCATCCATCATGAGAGAGAGTCCATGACCCGTATGCTGATGGTGGCAGCCCCGCGCTCCGGTTCGGGCAAGACCACGCTCACCTTGTCACTCATTGCCGCCTTCCGCCGCAGGGGGCTGAAGGTGCGGGCGCTCAAGACAGGCCCCGACTATATTGATCCCGCGTTTCATCAGGAGGCATCAGGGGCACCCTGCGCCAATCTCGATAGCTGGGCGATGACCCGTGATCAGATGGCCGCAGGGCTGGCTCAGGCGGCGGAAGAGGCGGATCTGGTCATCGTGGAGTCGTCCATGGGGCTGTTCGATGGTCTTCCCCTTGAGGACGGCGCGCGTGGGGCCGCTTCCGATATCGCCTCGCTTTTCGCCATGCCGGTTCTGCTGGTGCTCGATGCGAGCGGGCAGGGACAGACCGTGGGTGCCATTGTACAGGGTATGACGGGGTGGATGCCTGATGTGCGTATTGCTGGCACCGTTCTGAACAATATTGCTTCGGACCGTCATGAGAGGCTCTGTCGCGCCGCCTTGCGGCATCCTCCTATGGGCGTGTTCCGGCGCGACAGGGGTATCGTGCTGCCAGAGCGTCATCTGGGTCTGGTGCAGGCGCGCGAGCGTGGCGATCTGGCTGGTTTTTTCGCCGCTCTGGCAGACAAGGCCGAGGCCGAGCTCGATCTTGACGCCATATTGGCCATGGCAGCGGTGTATCGCCCGGCTGCCCCGCAGGACAGGGCTACGCTCAGGCCCCCGGGGCAGGTTATCGCTCTGGCTGATGATGCTGCCTTTTCCTTCCTTTACGCCCATCACACCCGGACATGGCGTGAGGCCGGGGCGGAAATCCTGACCTTTTCACCCCTGGCTGACGAAGCACCACCGGAGCATGCGAATTGCTGCTGGCTGCCCGGTGGTTATCCGGAATTGCATGCGGCGGCACTGGCAGCAGCCAGCCGCTTCAGGGCAGGCATGACGCGTTTTGCGGAGACACGACCGGTCCATGGCGAGTGCGGCGGGTATATGGTGCTGGGCGCGGGTCTCGAGGATGCATCGGGCGCGACCCATCCCATGCTGGGGCTGTTATCCCACCGGACCTCCTTCGCACGCCGCAGGATGGTGCTCGGCTATCGTGAAGCGCGGCTGTGCCATGACGGCTTGCTCGGCGCGGCCGGACAGGTGCTGCGTGGGCATGAATTCCATTATGCAAGCGTTACGGATCGTGGCTCGGACGAGGCTCTCGTGACGCTGCGTGATGGTGAGGGGCAGGATCTGGGTGAGGCGGGCAGCCGACGTGGTCTGGTTTCAGGCACGTTCTTTCACATGCTGTCTGGTCCCAGACCGTCGTCAGACACGTGACACCGGCTTTTTCCATGCTGCTGGCGCGCCACCCTGCGGTGCAGGTGGTGGCGGGGCTATGCTACGGGCGTCTGGACGTTGATCTGGCCGCGGGTTGGCAGGACTGTGTTGCCGGTTGGCAGCGTATCTGGTGCGAAGGAATGGTCGCGCGATCCTCAGGCACGACGGGGCCTCTCGTGTCCCCTGAAATCCGGGTGTTTCATGCGCCCGCATCACGTTGCGCTCTCTCTGCTCAGTTGCTGGTCGAGGTATCCGGACAGGGTGCTCAGGCAGGACAAAGGCCGATGGCGTGTGAGAGCGATTCCCGTCTGGCCGAGCTGGATTTTGGCACCTGGGAAAACCGTCTCTGGTCACACGTGTCGCGCGCTGCGCTGGATGAATGGGCGGCCAACCCGATGGGCTATGCGCCGGGTGGGGGCGAAACCGTGCAGGCATTGTCGCACCGTGTGACGGGTTTCTGGCAGGAGCGCATGGCAGCGGCTCAGGATTGTTGCATCGTCACACATGGTGGCCCGTTGCGCGTGATGCTGGCGCTGGCGGAGCGCCGCCCTTTCGAGGTGTCAGACCCGGCCCCTGCACAGGGTGCGGCAATTCTGTTGCATTTTTTCAACAATCCCGGTGGGTTTGTTGCGCAAAAGTCGCCGATCCGTTGACAAACTGCAACAGACGAATGAGGAGTGGGGCAATCCTGAATCAACGGTAAGGTTTGTCATGCTGTTACGCTCCCATACCCTCCTGCCATCAGTCGCGCGCAAGGGGGTGTTTTTCCTCATTGCCTCGACGTGTCTGATGTCCTGCGGGGGTGAGGCGCTGGCGCAAACAGCCTCAGCAGACCCCGCAAGCAGCATTGCGGCCCCGGCTAATCCGGCGGCCAGCCATGCCGGCAAGAAAAACGCGCTGCGCACGCGCCAGTCTGCGCCGGTTCACGCTGGCGATGCCGATGGTGGCAGTGAGGCCATCGTGGTGACGGGCACGCGCGAGATCGGCAAGAAGGCGCGTGATTCCATCGCGCCGCTCGATATCGTGTCGCACAAGCAGATTGCCGCCACCGGGCAGGGCACGCTGCGCGATGCGCTCTCGCTTCTTCTGCCGTCGCTTACCACCCCGACCGCCGGTTTCGATGCGGGTGCGATGACGGACACGATCAGCCTTCGTGGTCTGAACCCGAACGAGACGCTCGTACTTGTTGATGGCAAGCGCCGTCACAACACGGCCAATATCTATTCCAACCCTGGCCCGCAGCAGGGCTCGACGGCATCTGACATCGACATGATCCCGATGTCGGCGATCGACCATGTGGAAGTGCTGCGTGATGGTGCCTCCGCCCAGTACGGCTCGGATGCCGTGGCAGGAGTGGTGAATATCATCCTGAAGAAGCAGGCACGCGGCTTTCATGCCCAGAACATTACCGGCATTACGTCAGAGGGCGATGGCTTCCAGCAGGGTGTCTATCTCGATGGCGGGGCCGGTCTGGGCTCGCGCGGCTTTGTGCATGTCAGCGGTGACTTCGTGCATCAGGATCACACCTATCGCAGCGCTGCCGATAACCGCACCGGCACGTATCAGAACAATATCCTGAGCCAGCCGGAGCAGACGCGCGAGAGCGTTTCCGTCAATGCAGGCTATGATCTGACGGACAACATCCAGCTTTACGCGCTCGGCACTTATGCCCATCGCTATGCGCAATCCTACCAGAACTACCGTCTGGCCTCATCGCTGAATGCCTATCCCGCCTACAAGGCGATCTATCCCTGGGGCTATTCGCCGGTCGAGACGCTCAATGAAAACGACTATGAACTCAAGGCCGGCATCAAGGGTGATTTCCGTGGCTGGCACTGGGACGTGTCGAGTGTCTATGGCCGCGATTACGACGATATCGGGCTGATCAACTCGGTCAATCTCTCGACTAACAAGGCGACGGGCGCCACGCCGACCTCATTCAATGTCCAAGGTTTCAACAACCAACAATGGACGAATGATTTCGATTTCAGCCGCAAATTCACGTTCAGTGGCTGGCCGCATAGCGTGAACTTCGCCGGTGGCGCGTCCTATCGCTATGAAGGCTATTCCGTAGGAACGGGATCGCCGGGGTCGCTCTATGGTAACGGCTCCGATGCTCTGGCGGGTACCAATCCGGGCAATGCGGGCAATTACAGCCGCGATGTCGCGGCGGGCTATCTCGATATCTCGACCTATCTCGCCAAGGGGCTGCAACTCGACCTGGCCGGGCGTTACGAGCACTATACCGATGTGGGCAACACCCAGAACGGCAAGGTCTCGCTGCGTTATGACATCACGCGCCGTATCGCCCTGCGCGGCACGATCAGCAATGGCTTTCATGCGCCCACACTGGCCCAGAAATACTACTCAGCCCTCAATATCTCGCCGACTGCAGCGCGTGGCCTGATCGGTGCGGGCTCACCCGGTGCGCTGGCCAATGGCTCGTCTGGCCTGAAGCCGGAGCGTTCGACCAATGCCGAGGGTGGGTTTATCGTCGAGCCGATCCGCAATCTGCATGTCACGACCGATATCTACCAGATCAACATGCGCGACCGGATCATGCCGGGGGGCAATATCTCTGGTGCAACGGCCATCAGCGCCATGCAGATGAACGGCTTTGCGCTGCCTGCCGATATCAGCACATGGAACCAGAGTGCGATCACGGCCAACTGGTTTGCCAATGTGGCCAGCACCCGCACGCAGGGTCTGGATATCACGGTCACCTATCTGACGAAGCTCGGCGCCTATGGTCGTATCGACTGGGATGCCGCGATCAATCTCAACCGCACGCGTCTGTCGCATCAGGCGAGCAACCCCGTCACGGGCGCGCCGCTGCTCAATGCAGCGTCGATTGCCTATCTGACGACGGCCTATCCGCGCAGCAAGATCATCTTTGGTGGCAACTGGACACACGCCAAGTGGATCGTCGGTTTGCACGAGATCCGTTGGGGCCAGACAACCAACCAGCTGACCTATTATGCACCGGGACCTTATCAGTTCAGCACGACGCATTTTCTGGAGTACCAGAACAAGCCGAAATGGACGACCAATCTGGACGTGAGCTACCGGATTACCCCTCGCTGGACGGCCACGATCGGCGGCAACAACATCTTCTCGGCCTATCCCAGCCGCGTGCCTGACGGAAACCGCTATCTTGGTGCCCCGCAATATTACATGAGCACGTCGCAGCTCGGCATTAACGGCGGCTACTACTATTTCCGCGTGAATTACGATCTCTGAATCGGCGATTAACGTGACGGCTCCCCTGCTGCGACCGGCTATGCCGGTCCAGCAATGATTTGTCATGAATACTTTGCATCAGATTTAACGGTGTTTTTTCCCCGTCAGTGGTGGTCTGCTCACGAAACCGGCATAAAATGACGACTCTCAGGGTCCAAAAAACCTGTCAGTTTTCTTAAAAGACGGTCATCTGTTCACAGGGAGCTTGAGCCAGACATTGTCTTCTACCGTCCTGCGCCTCTTTTCCGCCTGCCTTGCCGTTTCCTGCCTGACCCCCGTGGCTCACGCACAGCAGTCGACAACGGCCATAGCATCCGCACAGACCGACCCCGCCGTAGCAGCGAACGCCGTTCCTGCACCCGCCGGGCTCGGTGCGGTCAATGCAGGGCAGCAGCCCTCTGCCCTGACCCAGACATCGCTGTCGGAGTTGCACAAGGACACGACGGTCGCCCCCCTGCCCAAGCCGGAGGCAATCTTCGTCAATCCTCTGGGCATCAATGCCTGGTTGCGTGAACGCGGCATTGCGATCCTGCTCGACAATACGAATGAAATGTCAGGCATGCTCAATGCCCCGACAAAAGGCCTCGGTCTGCGTCAGGGCGCCAGCAATGCCGGTCAGTATTCGATGGAAAACGATATCGACTGGGAGCGTCTGGCAGGCTGGACCGGCTTCTCCACCCATGACGTGATTGTTGGGCGTTACGGTATTCCGGCCAGCCGCATGTTCGGGGACAATCTGAACCCCAGTCAGGAAATCTATGGCGGCGGTGGTAACGTATTCGTCCACCTTGTTTACGCCTATGGCGAAGAGACCATGTTCAACGACCGCTTCGATGTCGCAGCGGGGCGCATGTCCTTCCTGTCAGATTTCTCGGCAAACCCGCTCTACTGCAATTTCATGAACAACGCGTTCTGCGGCAATCCGAAAGCGTCGAGCGATAACACCGCCCATGCCTCTTATCCCGACGCCAACTGGGCAGCCCGCTTCCGCCTGAGACCGACCGACAACACGATCTTCCAGTTCGGTGTCTATTTCACCCAGACACAGGCCATTTACGGCAATGCCCAGATGCGCACGGGTTTCAAGTTCAACGGGGCCACCATCGATGGTGAGGCCATGCCGGTCGAGTTCATCTGGGAGCCGCGTTTCGGCCATGACCATTCCCTGCCGGGCCATTACAAGGCGGGCTTCGCCTATGACACGGCAGACCACAAGGACAATTACTACGACGGCAACGGCAATCCCTTCGCCCTGAGCGGGCTCAAGCCACGCGATGTGCATGGTGCCTGGGCCGCATGGGGGCTGGTTGACCAGATGGTCTATCATCATCCCGGTCAGGCCCCTGATGCCGGTGTGACCCTGATCGGGGCCGCCTATTTCAACAAGGCCCAGACACAGACCCGCGCCGATCAGCTTTCGTTTGGTGTGCTGGATCGCGGTTTCTGGAAGTCGCGCCCGCTCGATGCGGTCGGCGTGAATTTTTCATGGACCCATGTGTCGGACGATCTGACGCGCTCCCAGCGTCTGTACGCAGCGCAGGGCCTGCCTTTGCCCAATGGTTCGCTGTTCCCGCAGACCAGTGCGTATGTGGTGGAAGCGATGTATCAGATCCACGTGCTGCGCGGTGTCACCTTTGCGCCTGACTTCCAGTATTATTTCAATCCGGGTGCCCAGAAACAGCTGCGCGATCAGGCCATGCTGGGCTTCAAGAGCCACATAGAAATCTTCTGAAAAATACCGGGGGGCAACCTTGCCCCTCTCTCGATTGTTGCAATGGCCCGACGAGACTGCATGGCCGTCGCCACGGCCTGTGAGCTCAGCATGATCGAGAGAGAAGCGCCCATGACGCACGACCTTCCCGCACTGGCCAGGGAGCTCTCTCCCGCAGGGCCCCTCGACGGGTTCTGGCCAATCGAGGATTATGCAGCCCTTGGCGACGGCCGTTGTGTGGCGCTGCTGGCGCCGGATGGCAGTGTGGACTGGCTCTGTGTTCCCAATATCGACTCACCGCCGATGTTCGATCGTCTCCTGCATCGTGCGGGCGGCTTCTTCCAGATACGCCCTGTCGGCGCCTACAAGGCCACGCGGCGCTATCGTGAGGACAGCAACGTTCTCGAAACCCTGATCGAAACCGAGACGGGCTCGGCCAGGCTTACAGAATCGCTCAACAGTACCTTCGCCGGGCGTCTGCCCTGGACCGAATTTGCACGGCGTATCGAGGGTTTGACGGGGCGCATGACATTCATCGTGCGTTTCCGGCTCGGCACGCGCTGTGGCACTGTCGCGCCCTGGATCCAGACCACACAGAACGGCAATATCTTCCATGTGGGGTCCGTGCTCGCCCATATGGTGCACACGCCCAACATGCGCATCCTCCGCGAAGAGGATGAGGCCATCGAGGCCGAGATCGTGGTGGGTGAGAAAACCCATGCCCTCGTGGCGCTGGTCGCCACCGAAAACGAGCCTCTTGCCGTGCCGAGTGTTGAGGAGATCGACGGGCGTATCGAGACCAGCGATGAGGCTTGGCGCAGCTGGGCCAATACCCTCCATTATGACGGCCCCTATCGTGAGCAGGTTCGGCGCAGCGCGCTGGCACTTAAGCTGCTGCTTTATTCATCGAGCGGGGCTATTGCGGCGGCAGCCACAACCTCGCTGCCCGAACGGCTGAAGGACGGCAAGAACTGGGATTACCGTTACGCCTGGATACGCGATGCCGCCTATGTGGCGAATGCGTTCCTGCGGCTTGGCGCGGTGGCCGAGGTCAAGGCCGCACTGGCCTGGCTGGTGCATCACCTCGGCGAGTCAGGCCCGATGGTGATGTATGGCCTCTCGGGGCAGAGTGTCGATGACGAGATTGTCTACGACGAGGTCGAGGGCTATCGCGGTATCAAGCCTGTCGTGAGCGGCAACCGCGCGGCGGGTCAGCATCAGCATGGTATTTATGGCGATATTTTCGAGACGGCAGCCTTGTTCGTCTCGCGAGGCAATCTGCTCGACCAGAAGACCGCCGTGCTTCTGGCCGATCTCGCCGATCGCTGCGCCGATCACTGGCGCCAGAAAGACGCCGGGATCTGGGAACTGACTGAAGATCAGCACTATACCATGTCCAAGATCAGCTGCTGGCAGGCATTGGATCGCGCATGCCAGATGGCTGAGCGTGGGCATCTGGCCAAGGACCGCGCGCCGCGCTGGGCGCGTGAGAAAGACCGTATCCTGGAATGGATCGATCGTGAGTGCTGGTGCGACCGGCGCAAGGCTTATCTGTTCTACCCCGGATCGGACGGTCTCGACGCATCGATCGCGCTTGCCGTCCCCTTTGGTCTGGACAGGCGCGATCGTATGCTCTCGACCCTGCGTGCGATACGAGAGGAGCTGGGCCACGGGCCGTTTTTGTTCCGCTATACCGGCATGCGTGAGGAGGAGGGCGCCTTTCTGGCCTGTAGCTGCTGGATGGTCGAGGCGCTGTATCTTCTGGGGGAGAAAGATGAGGCCGAAAGGCTCTACGGCAGTTTCCTCGAACGCCTGCCAAGTAATACCGGCATCATGGCCGAGATGATCAACCCTGAGACGGGAATGTATCTGGGCAACACGCCGCAGGGGCTGAGCCATCTCGGCGTCATCCACGCAGCCTGTGCGCTTGCAGGCAACAGGATGAAGGCATTCGATTTGTCCTGAGGCGGGCACTTCACCGATTGGATGGGCTGTTCACGTCTCGATCAAGGCAGGACGGCTCACGCTCACGGCCTCACATCCTGTCGGTCCGTTACCAGGCATAGTGCAGGCAAATCAGGACTGACCGCGTGCAGGGGAGAATCAGCCGCGCCCCGTAAGCCTCCACGCCTCGCGAGCGAGTGTCAGTGCGTGCAGACGGGCTGCGGGGGCATAGATTGGCGCGCTGATCATCAGTTCATCGGGCGCATGGCGGGCCATGAATCGCTCCATGCCCTCAGCCACCTGCTCGCATGTGCCAATCAGGCTGGTGCCCTGCATCGTATCGAGTTGTGCACTGACCTCTCGCGGCCAGGGGAGATCTTCTGGCAGGACCGGCGGCAGGATGCGTCCGGGTTTCCCCTGACGCAGGGCTGCCACGAACAGGCGCCGTGACGTGGCAAGGTAATCGGATTCTTCTGCTGTGTCGGCGGCAATCACGTTGACCGCAAGCATTACATAGGGTGCGGCCAGGTGGGCCGAAGGCTGGAAGTCGCGACGATAAAGCGCGATCGCCTGCTCCTTCATCTGCGGTGCAAAATGCGATGCAAAGGCGAAAGGCAGCCCCAGCGCCGCCGCAAGCTGCGCCGAGAACAGCGATGACCCCAGCAGCCAGACCGGCACATTTGCTCCGGCGCCCGGCGTGGCCACCACACCATTGGCACTGCCTGCAGGTGCGAGATAGGCCATGAGCTCGAGCACATCATCAGGGAAGCGTTCGGCATGGTCGGTATGACGCCTCAGCGCACGCATGGTGCGCTGATCGGAACCCGGTGCCCGGCCAAGCCCCAGATCGATGCGTCCGGGAAAGAGCGCCTCAAGCGTGCCGAACTGCTCGGCGATGACGAGCGGCGCATGGTTGGGCAGCATGATGCCCCCCGCCCCGATGCGCATTGTCTGCGTGGCTGCGGCCAGATGGCCGATCACAACGCTTGTGGCCGCCGAGGCAATGCCGGGCATGGCGTGATGCTCGGCCACCCAGTAGCGATGAAAGCCAAGGGCCTCCGCATGAACTGCCTGATTGCGGGACTCAAGAAGAGCATCCCGAACCGTGCCGTCTTCGCGAATGAAGGAGAGATCGAGTACTGAGAGCGATGTCATGATCCCGATATGGGATGCTGCCTGGCGCTCTGAAAGCCCCCGGAGCGATCCGGGGGCGTAGCCTCGCGGCGTATCAGATCAATCGCGGGGCACGTAACCGCCGGGCTTTGGCCTCGGATCAGGCCTCGTGGGGCTTGTCGCCCGGTTTCTGGTCGCTTTCCTCGACCAGAGTCTCGATGGCAGGGCTGGGGTTGGGGCTGCTGCGCGTATAGATCGGGGCAGGGGCGGCGCTATGCGCTGCCTCCATGAAGCGGTCGGCCAGCGCGCCATAAAGCGCGTGCTTGCAGATCATGCGCGAGACACCGAAAGCGAGAAAGGACGTGGCCATCAGGGCAAGCGTCACCTGCTGGTTGTCGCACATTTCCATGACAATGACCGTCGCTGTCAGCGGGGCCTGCACCACGGCAGAGAAATAGGCCACCGTACCCAGCAGCACCACGGCGCCGGCTGTTGTATGGGGCAGATATTGCGCGATCCAGCCGCCGATTCCGGCACCAACGGAAAGGGAAGGGGCAAAGAGGCCGCCCGGAATACCCGAGCAATAGGACACGACGGTCGCGATGAATTTCAGCACGAAGAACGACGCCGGATAATGCTCCGAGCCGTCAATGATCGCGCGGGCCTGGGTATAGCCTGTGCCGTAGGTCGCGCCGTGCGATACCAGCCCAAGCAGTGCCAGAACCAGACCGCACAACGCCGCGAAGGCAACTGGTCGTGCCTTGATCAGCGCCCCGATGCGCCCTGGCAGGCCTTTGGAGAAGCGGATGAGCAGGGCCGAGAATGTTCCGCCCGCAATCCCCCCTACGATGCCGCAGGTCAGCACCGCAATCCAGGCTGTGCCAATGGGGACATCGACATCCGTATGCCCGAAATACGAGTAATTGCCGACGAGAGCGATGGCCGTCACACCGGAGAGCACGACACCGGTCAGCATGGTGCCCGATGTTTTCTGCTCGAAGGAGTGCGAGAGTTCCTCAATGGCAAAAACGATTCCGGCCAGAGGCGTATTGAAGGCAGCCGAGACGCCTGCGGCACCGCCAGCAAGAATGGCGCCGCGACGGGCTGCCACGTTCGAGATGCCAAGCAACCGCGAAAAGCCGTGCATGATCGCGGCGCCAACCTGCACCGTAGGGCCCTCGCGGCCGATGGACGCGCCAACGAGCAGGCCAAAACAGGTAAGGATGATCTTGGCGAAGGCGATGCGCAGCGAGAGAACACGATTAACGATCGAGAAATTCTCGATATGCAGTGTGGCGATGGTCTGGGGGATACCACTGCCTTGCGCACCTGCAAAAAAGCGACGGGTGAGCCAGGTTGAAAGGGCCAGACCCGCGGGTACGACCACCAGCATAACATAGGGATCCCAGTGCAGCAGGCGGCCTCGGGCGCGGGCGGCCCAGTCCGCCGTACCTGCGAAAGCGACAGCCACGACGCCGACCAGAACGGCGCCCAGCCAGTAGGTGAGGGTGCGTCGCCATTGCGTGGTGGTTCGGCGCGCAGAGCGGCGCAGATGCAGAATCCGGTTCTTTTGCCGCAAAGCGGTGCTGGGGCGCATAGGTTCTCGCCTGGCTGAGGGTCAGGAAGCCCCGACCGATGAGGAACGCTCCTGCCAGCACCCCGGGCAACTGGTCAAGAAACTCTTGTCACGAAAAAACGTAACGGGCGTCGCCTTTTCCGGTTCGCCCGTTCATCGTTTCAGGCCAGCACCGGGATGCCGGTCTGCTTGGCCTTTTCTTCAGGCTCGACATGGATATGGATAAGGGCGCGTCCGATATGACGGCGCAAGGCGTGTTCGACCCGGTCGCAGATATCATGCGAGTCCGATACCGTCATGGTGCCAGGCACCACCAGATGAAATTCGATGAAGCTGACACTGCCTGCGGTACGTACCCGGATGTCATGGGCCTCGATCGCACCGCTGGCATGTTCAGAGATGACTGCGCGGATCATCTGGAGCGTGTCCGTGTCCGGCGCTTCGTCCATCAGCCCGGCGATGGATTGTTTCATCATGTCGAATCCGACGCGCAGTACGTTCACGGCCACAAGAGCTGAGAGAATGGCATCGAGACGCGTGTAGCCGGTGAGCGGGATGAGCGCGATGCCAATCACCAGAACGACTGTGGTCCAGACATCGGAAATGACATGGCGGCCATTGGCGGTAAGGGCGGGCGAGCGGCGCATGCGGCCCTGACGCACCAGAATGAGCCCCCAGACCAGATTGACCACACCGCCAAGCGCGTTGAACACGATGCCACGCCACGGGGCGAGATCATGATTGGGCGCCCACCAGCTCTGCCACGCGACCCAGGCGATGCCTATGGCAGTGAGCACCACCAGAACAGCCTCGCTCACGGCAGAAAGATATTCGGCCTTGTCATGCCCGTAGGTATGGTTCTCATCCGCTGGACGCTGCGCCACTTTCAGTGCCCACAGAGCCCCTAGAGCGGCAGCGACATTGATGATCGTTTCAAGCGCGTCCGATAGCAGGGCAGAACTGCCACTGACGCGCCAGGCCACGTATTTCAGCCCAAGGGCAACGAGGCTGACGAGCAGCGAAAACCAGCCGAAAACGATCTTTTCCGGCTGCTTCAGCATGAAACGGCACCCTGACAGGCAGGATTGTCGCGGCATGTCGTCCCGTGATTATGAGGGCTACAGGGAAAAGGCGACCCGGCGGCCTCGATCTGGAAGGTTGCATGGCCGATCCTGAAGCGCCTGGCGAGCATGGTGGTCGCCTCCCGCAGGATACCGGCCTGCCTCGTGGCGTCGGCATTGCTGACAAGATGAACGGTCAACGCGGTTTCAGTCGTGCTGAGCGACCAGACATGCAGGTGATGGAGGCCCTCAACATCAGGCAGCTCCAGCAGGCCGGCTTCGACCTGATCCAGACGGATCTGCTCGGGCACGCCATCGAGTGCCATATCGAGTGAGGCGCGCAGAAGGGACCACGTACCGATGATGATGGACACACAGACCAGCAGGCTCACGATGGGGTCGAGAATGGTCCAGCCCGTCATCATGATGACGAAACCCGTAATGACCACAGCAAAGGACATGAGCGCATCGGCGGCCATATGCAGGAAGGCACCGCGCAGATTGAGGTCATCCTTGCCGCCCCGCATGAAAAGCAGGGCTGTCGCGCCATTGACCAGAATCCCCCCGAACGCCACCAGCATGACCACGCGCCCGGCAACCTCCCCCGGCGCGACAAGCCGCGTGATAGCCTCCCAGATAATACCGCCGGTCACCAACAGCAGCAGTACCGCATTGCCAAGGGCCGAGAGAATGGTGGAGCGCTTGAGCCCATAGGTAAAGCGCGTGGTCGGCGCACGCCGGGCCAGACTATGGGCAAGCCATGCCGCCCCGAGCCCGAGCACATCGGATAGATTGTGCCCGGCATCCGAAAGGAGCGAGAGGGAATGAGCCAATAATCCCCAGATGGTCTCGGCAACGATATAGGCAATGTTCAGCGCCATCCCCAGAAGGAATGCTCTGCCGTAACTTGCGGGCTCATGAACATGGTGGTGTCCCCCATGCCCATGCCCATGCCCATGCCCATGCCCATGCCCATGCCCATGCCCATGTGTTTCGTGATCGTCATGACCGTGTTCATGCGTATCTGCGTCATGTCCATGCGGGTCATGATCATGGTGGTGGGCATGGTCGCAGGCGTGTTCGGCCATGAAATTGCTCTCGAAAGAAATTGCCACAGGGATTGTGCTGGTCAGGGATCATATAGGGCATCGACACGATACCCGCCAAGGCGAAGCCGGACTGTGAGCGAGAAATGACGGGCGGCGCACAATATGGGCGATTCTGTCTCAAAAGTTAACGTAATTCTAAAATCGTTACTATGAAACACTTAGTCAAATTGTAATGCATCGATTGTTTAACGACATGTATGTGCCCGGTTTCTGATAAAAGAATAGAATGGAAAGTGAATGATTCGGGTGGTTATTCCGTCCAGAAAGGGTTTGTCATCGAATCATTCAATTTCGTTATTGAATTATCGGCTTTATTGGGGTGGTATGCGTGGCACGGAGTTGGGCTACTGGCCGTTAATGAGCTTTTAACGTTATTGGGTATTTTGGTGAAGGTCTCTCAGCTTTTCCGAGTTTGCGCCTCGGGTCTTCCAGCTTCCGAAAGGACAGTCCCGGCCGTGCGCGGCAAGTTCCGGTCGTCCGTCGGGCAGATGCGCCAAGGGGCTGCGGCGTCACAGTTTCCATGTCCGGCTTCAGCCGGATCTCTTCACTCCCGGAAGGGCGATGCGTCCTCTCTGGCGGAAATAAAACACAGGATCCGGAGCGGAACTGCCGCTCATCCCCCTACCACTACTGTACCGCTTTCAGCGGAACAGCGTGACCGAGACGTTATCGCGTCCCATAAAAGCAAGGAAAACATGATGCGATCGCTACGCCCTTCCGTTGCAGCCCTCATCGTCGGAACGGTTCTGGCCGGAATGCCAGCCCGTGCGGCTGAACCGCTGGTCTATGCGCCGATGGAGCCCGGCCGCATGTCGGATGTGATTCGTACGCTTGCCTCAGATCCATTCGAGGGACGGGCACCCGGCACGATGGGGGCGATCCGGACGGTCAATTACATCGTCTCCCAGTTCCAGGCGATTGGTCTGGAGCCAGCGGGGGATAACGGGAGCTGGACCCAGGAAGTCCCGATGATCCACACGCGGATCGCGCCCGACTCCCTGGTTCATTTTAAGACTGGTGGGGCGGAAGGGCTCGATTTCCATCAATCGGAACAGATTTATCTCACCACCGGGACACCGTCGTCCCAGATACGCATTACGGACGCACCGCTCGTGTTTGTCGGGTATGGCGTCACTACACCGGCCCGCGACTGGGATGATTTCAAGAATGTCGATCTCAAGGGCAAGATTGCGGTCATCCTGATCAACGATCCTGACTTCAAGGCTATGGCGGATGAGCCCGTGCATGGTCGTTTCGGCGGTCGGACCATGACCTATTACGGTCGCTGGACCTACAAATACGAGGAAGCGGCCCGCAGAGGCGCCGTTGGCGCGCTGATCATCCATGATACAGAGGCCGCTTCCTATCCCTGGAGCACAGTCATTGCGGCGGGGGGAGAGGCCTTCGATCTCGAGCGCAAGGGCAAGGCGGAATCGCTGGTCGTCAAAGGCTGGCTGGAGGGGCAGGCGGCCCATGACCTGTTTGCTCGAGCGGGTCTCGATCTGGACAAGCTGAGCGTGCAGGCACGTCGCGCCGATTTCACGCCTGTCACCCTGCCGGGTGTCACCATGACCACGACGCTGGATGTCACCACGTCGCATCTGCAAAGCCGGAATGTTCTGGCCAAGCTTCCGGGTAGCACTCATCCTGACGAGACGATCGTCTACGGGGCCCATTGGGATGCGTTCGGCAAAAGCCGTGGCCCCAATGGCGAGGCCTTGATACGGCGCGGCGCCATTGACGACGCTTCGGGCATTGCGGCGGTCTTGGAAATTGCCCGTGCCTTCAAATCCGGCCCTCAGCCGGAGCGGACGATTCTCTTCAGCGCCTGGACGGCTGAGGAGCGTGGGCTTCTGGGGTCGACCTGGTATGTCGAGCATCCCCTCATCTCTCTGCCCAAGACGGTTGCGAATTTCACGATCGACGTGCTGCAGATGGGAGGTCTCTCGCGCAATGCCTTCCTCGTAGGGGCCGGGCAGGACAGTCTGCAGGATGACTTCGCGACGATCGCTTCCGCGCAGGGGCGTGTGACCGTCAACGAAGCCCTGCCTGAACGCGGGGCTTTCTACCGCGCCGATCATCTGCCTTTTGCCCGTGCCGGTGTGCCGGTGCTGCCGATCATGGATCTGGCCGGATATCCGGACCTCGTAAACGGTGGTGTTCCAGCGGGTCGCAAATGGCTTGAGGGCTATATGGCCTGCTATCATCAGCCCTGCGATGCCTGGAGCGCCAGCTGGGATCTGCGCGGGGCGGCTGAGGACGCCGCGGCACTTTACGAAGTGGGCAGAAGTCTGGCCTTTTCGCGCATGTGGCCAAGCTGGAAGCAGGGTTCGGAATTCAAGGCGATCCGTGAACACACGGAGTCGCAGCGCCCCGCACTCTGACGGGTGTGGGGTGGAGGCCGGGAATGGCCTCAGCCCTGCCTGTCATAGGGCTATCAGCAATGCAGTGGGCACGTATCCCGATGGCGACAGCACAAGGTGACATTGTGCAGAGGAGGCCTCGTCCTGCCGGTGTAGCCTGTCAGATCGAGGCAGATCGCGCTATTCTTCTTGACAAGACACGCCTAGTTCGTGACTTGCAGCCCACATGATCCGGCTAACAGAACTCAGGCTCCCTCTCGACCATTCAGACGATGCCCTGCGCGAGGCCATTCTTCAGCGTCTCGGTGTGCCATCCGAGGCGTTGACAGCGTTCACCATCGCCCGGCGTGGCTATGATGCCCGCAAGCGCGGGCGCATCATGCTGATCTACAGCGTCGATTGCGCGGTCGAGAATGAAGCTGCCGTTCTCGCCGCCCATGAAAACACGGTCTCGGTGATGCCGACACCAGAGATCCGCTACAAGGCACCCTCGGCTGAACCGGGTCCTCTTCGTCCTGTGGTAATCGGCGCCGGGCCCTGCGGTGTGATGGCGGCGCTGGTTCTGGCGCAGGCCGGTCTCAAGCCCATCGTCATCGAGCGCGGAAAGATTGTGCGTGAGCGCACGGTGGATACGTTTGCCCTGTGGCGTCGCTCTGAACTGACACCTGAAAGCAATGTGCAGTTCGGCGAAGGTGGGGCAGGGACCTTCTCGGACGGCAAGCTCTATAGCGGCGTGAGCGATCCTCGCCATCTGGGCCGCAAGGTGATGGAAGAGTTCGTTAAGGCAGGCGCACCGGAGGAAATTCTTTACGTTTCCAAACCTCATATCGGGACATTCAGGCTGGTCTCGATGGTGGAGCATATCCGTGCCGAGATCGAGCGTCTGGGGGGTGAATATCGTTTTGGCGTGCGCGTGGATGGTCTGCGTACCGAGGGCGAGCCAAGGCGTCTGACTGGGCTCGTTCTTTCCGATGGCAGCACGCTCGATACCGACCGCGCCATCCTGGCGGTGGGTCACAGCGCGCGCGATACGTTCGAGATGCTGCGTGATGCGGGCGTGCCCATGGTGCCCAAGCCGTTCTCCATCGGGGTGCGTATCGAGCATCCGCAATCGCTGATCGATTGCGCACGCTTTGGCGACCAGGGTGGCCACCCGCTTCTGGGGGCGGCCGACTACAAGCTTGTGCATCATGCGAAAAACGGGCGGGCGGTTTATTCCTTTTGCATGTGCCCCGGTGGTACGGTTGTCGCCGCTACTTCCGAACCAGGGCAGGTCGTGACAAATGGCATGAGCCAGTATTCACGCGCCGAGCGTAACGCCAATGCCGGTATTGTGGTGGATGTCTCGCCCGAGCGTGACTATCCGGGGGATGTACTGGGCGGCGTTGCGTTCCAGCGCCACTGGGAACGGGCTGCTTTTGTCGCAGGTGGCGGGGATTATCGCGCACCCGCCCAGCGTGTTGAGGATTTTCTGGCCAATCGCCCCTCGACCCATCTGGGTGAGGTCGTACCCTCCTATAAGCCTGGCGTGACACCAACTGATCTGTCGCTCTGCCTGCCGGATTTTGCGGTCGAGGCCATTCGCGAGGCGCTGCCGGCTTTCGAGCGCAAGCTCAAGGGGTTCTCGATGGGCGATGCCGTGCTGACCGGGGTGGAAACACGTACCTCGTCGCCCATCCGGATGCCGCGTGATGAGACGGGGCAGAGCCCCGGGCTGGTCGGCCTTTTCCCGGCTGGTGAGGGCGCAGGCTATGCCGGGGGTATTCTTTCGGCGGGTATAGATGGCATTCGCGCCGCCGAATGGGTGATCGGGGATCATCGGGGCGCTAAGGCCAGTGCCGAGGGCTGAGTCTCGGCGGCGGCATATTCGCTCATACGAAGGGGTAGCATCTGTTCTGCATGGAGCGGGGTAATTTCACTGCGCCCGCGGTCCGGCCCAAGAGTTGCATGGCAGCGCGATAATAAATAGGCAGAACCGCGTCGGTTGGCCGCCGTTGCAGGCTCATCATCTTTCGAGAAGTTGAGCCATCATGACCCTTATCGATCCCCGCACGCGTTATGCCCGCCCTCCTTTCGAGGTGCAACCGCAGGAATTCCCGGGTGTCTCCGCAAGGATGAAGCCCGAGCCCGATTATGGTGATGAGAGCTATCAGGGCAGTAATCGCCTGAGCGGTCTCGTCGCCCTGATCACAGGGGGAGATTCCGGCATCGGACGCGCCGTGGCAGTCGCCTATGCAAAGGAAGGGGCAGACATCGCCCTGTCTTATCTCGAGGCCGAACAGCAGGACGCACAGGATATCGCGCGATCGGTGGAGAAGGCCGGTCGTCGTTGCCTGCTCCTGCCCGGCGATATCCGCGAAAAATCCCATTGCGAGCATCTAGTGAGCCAGACGGTTGAGGCCTTCGGTGGGCTCGATATTCTGGTCAATAACGCTGCTTTCCAGCATCCAAGAGAGAATTTTCTTGATATCGAGGATGAGGAATGGCGTCGCCATTTCGACACGAATATCCATGCGATGTTCTACATCACCAAGGCAGCCCTGCCGCACCTGAAGCCGGGGGCCTCGATCATCAATACCTCATCGGTGAACACACGCACGCCGATGCCCATTCTCATTCCCTATTCGATGACCAAGGCGGCAATTGCCAATTTCACCGTTGGGCTCGCCGGAAGTCTGGTCGAGAAGGGTATTCGCGTAAACGCAGTACTCCCTGGCCCGATCTGGACGCCGTTCATTGCAACCGGGATGCCGCCTGAACAGCATAAGGATTTCGGTTCGCAGGCCCCGATGGGGCGTCCTGGCCAGCCGGCTGAACTGGCGGGAGCCTACGTCTATCTGGCAGACCCGAATAACAGCTACACGACAGGAGCCCTGCTGCCGGTACATGGGGGCATGCCGCAACTCTGAGGCCCGGCATAAGTCCACCGAAGAACTGACACCCGATGTGGCATGATCGCTGCATCGGGTGTTTTTGCTGGTAATCAGGATCGGTCCGGCAGCTCGGACAGGCCGCCCACGCTTAGGGAGACGACCTATCTGGCTGAATACGAAGCTCTTCCCAAATAATGAGTTAATTGAGCTCGATTAACTCGAACATAATCATTCATAAATGCAAGAAATAATAATTTGACGCATTTGACATGATAACTCATACAAACTTGTTTGTCATTATGATCAATGACTGTTAAAATGCAGTCAACGCAAATTCGTTGATGTATGTATGGGGTATAATCTCTACTTCATATTTTATTTCTGCGTCATGATGTTATATACTTTATGTCTGTATTTGTGTAAGTCGTGACGTATTCTCCAATTTCTTGGTGTGGTTGCGTGCGTCATGGTTATCGCAGGCGGCACGGATGCTGAAGGAATGCGAGAGTGGCCACCAACATCACGGGAACCTGGTCCGCAGTTTTGAACGACAAGGGTGAGACGGTCTATCAAAGCGGTACGACGATCCAGGAAGGCCCGGTACAGCTTGTCGGGGGGGCAACACTCTATGTGACAAGTGGTGCAACCGCTGCCGGTGTGTCCAATTCTGGCAATATCCCCAACATCATTGTGTACTCTGGCGGCACATTGCTCAGCTCAACCATCACCAACGGTTATGTCTCCGCGCTTCAGGGGGCTACGACCAGCGGTAATGTTTTCAATTCCGACCCGGCCTATTACTTCAGTGGCGCCCAGTCGATTGGAGACTCATATTACGCTGGTGGCGGTTATGGCGCCGATACCGCTTATTTTAGTGCTGGATCGATTGTAACCAATGCCACGACATCTGCTGGTGGCCCGATGATTTTCTACTCAGGTGCTACGGTCAATGGCGTCACCGTGTCGTCCGGCGGGGTTGTCACGTTCAGTGCGGGTTCGGTGGTCTCAGGGCTGAATATTCAGCCGGGTGGCTCGGCCTTCATCAGTACAATTGTCGGTGCGCCAGTGAACTCGGCGCCTGTCATGCCCACAAGCGGGGTGACAACGGTGACAGGTGTCTGGTCGGCGGTGCTGAGTGGCGGCAAGACCATCTACAAAAACGCTGCCGGTACGGCTGTCGAGGCCCCCCTCCGTTTGAGTGGTGGCACGCTTTATATTGCCAGTGGTGCGACAGTGTCCGGGCTGCTCGTTCTGGGGGGGACGCCTGTCGTCTCGGTGCTCAACGGAGGAACCCTGCTCAATTCCCAGATCAATAACGGGTATGTCTATGTCGATGGGGGCGGGATCAAGAGTGGCAACCTGCTGAATTCGAACCCGGTGCGTTACAGCGCGGGCGCAAGTTCGGTCAATGATATCTTTCTCAACAGCGGCTACACGGCTGATACGGTTTACGCCCTCAATGGGGCGACTCTCATCAACCCGACGATTTCGGCAGGGGCACCTGTTGTTATCAGCAGTGGCGCGACGATCATTGATCCGGTGGTAACGTCCGGCGGCCAGCTCTCGATTTACGGCGGTACCGCCACAACCTGCTTTCTTGCGGGTGCCATGATCGAGACGCCGCAAGGCCCCTGCGCCGTCGAGGCCCTGAGGGCAGGACAGGAAGTCGTGGTCTATCGGGATGATGTGCGTTGTGTCGAGACAGTTTCACGCGTCTGTAAAGCGCGCGCCATCGTCGAGAACCTGCATGATGACGATATGGCCGGTTTCCCGGTCCGGATCAGCGCTCATAGTCTCGGGCAGAACATACCCGACCGGGATCTGCTGGTAACGGCAGAGCATTGCCTTTATTTCGATGGCGGATTCATACCGGCCCGGATGCTCGTCAACGGGCAGTCCACTCGCTATGCGCGCGAATACGAAAGCTATGATTATTACCATGTCGAACTGTCCCGACATGGCATCATCTGCGCCAATAACGTTCTTACCGAGAGCTATCTTGATACCGTCACGCCGCTGCATGATCGCGAAGGCAAGGGTCTGACACGCTATCGCAGCTGGGCGTCTCACGGGGCTGCGCCTTTGCGCGTGGATCGGACTTTCGTCGAGCCGATATATAACGCTGTCCTGGCGCGGTGCGGCAGTGAGCAGACAGCAAGAGATGCTTCTGACCACGATCACGGGTTGTATCTTGTGACTGACGGCGGGCGACGTATCGAGCAGCGGCGACGTGCTGGCGATCAGGTGTTGTTCGCTCTCCCGCCGGGGGTAGAGCGCGTCCGGTTTGTGTCACGCCGTGCGCGACCATTCGATACGCTGGGGCCCTTCGTCGATGACCGTCGCGAACTTGGTGTGCTGGTCGGTGATATCACGCTCTATCGCCCGGATGGCACGCATGACATCCGGACCCATCTGGAACAGGACGCCTTGCCGGGATGGGACGGGGCGCAGGGCGGGGATTGTCGCTGGACGCTGGGTCACGCCACCTTGCCGCTCGACCTGCCCGTGCAGGACGATCCTGCACTGCTCAGCGTACGCATTGTCGCCGCCGGACCGTATTGCGACCGGCAGGTCATTCGTAAGCACGGGCTGCCTGACTGGCGGCCCTAGCCCATCATATGGCGCTGGTTGCCGAGCACCCATAGCGTTCCACCCACCATCAGGATGACGATCAGCAGCGAAAACAGGATCAGCTGCAGGTCGTCACGATGGGAGCGCGACAGGTCGATATGCAGGAAGAACCGGAAATGCACCACGACCTGAGCAAGCCCCAGCAGGGCGATGATCCAGATCAGGCTCGGGCGCGGTAACAACCCCAGCATGACCCCCGCAAAAGGTATGGCGGACAGGAGTAGTGCAAGGGCCAGACCAATGATGTAACCGTGCAGTTCCTGACGGCGCTCCTGCGCATGACGATCGCTCATGACAGGGCTCCCAGCAGATAGACGATCGAAAAAATCCCGATCCAGACAATATCGAGAAAATGCCAGAACAGGGCCAGGCGCATGAAGCGTGTCTGCACCAGCGGATCAAGGCCGAATTTCGCGACCTGCGCAAACATGATCAGCATCCATATGCAGCCACTCGTGACATGCAGACCATGCGTGCCGATCAGCGCCCAGCTTGCCGAGAGCCAGCCGGATCGCGACGGAACACCGCCTTTTTGCGCCATGCTGATAAAGTCATGCAGCTCAAGCGACAGGAACACGATGCCCAGCGCCAGGGTGACTGCAAACCAGAATAATGTCTTGCCCGTCGAGCGGTCATAACGCATGGCCAGCGTCGCAAGACCGCAGGTGAAGCTGCTCAAAAGGAGGGCCACGGTCTCCCACGCTGCGGAGGAGAGATCGAACAGTTCATGCGGGCCGGGCCCACCAGCCAGAGAGTGCCCCATTGTCGCATAGGTGGCGAAGAGCATCGAAAAGATAATGAGGTCGCTCATTAGAAAGACCCAGAACCCGAACAGGGCTTCCTCGGCCTGGGAGCGCACAGCTTCCTGGTGTGATTCCGGTGCTGAATGGCTCAGACGGATACCGATATGGCTCGGCCCCTTGCCGTGAACATCCGCCGCCATCAGACAGGCTCCCTGACCAGACCGCGATTGGCGGTCGTAAACATGGCATCATTGGAAATGGCCGGGCTTTCGCGCAGGGTCAGCAGCCAGCGTTCTTCGGTCGCCCGTATCTCCGCAGCCGGGATCACATAGGACGTCTTGCGATTGAAGCTGCGTACGATAATCGCCCCGAAAAACACCGCTGCGCCAAGAAGGACTGCCCACCAGATGTGCCAGACAAGCGCAAAGCCGAACACGCCGCTGGCCACGCAGCAGACAAACCCGACCGGCGTGCTCGAAGGCAGTTCGATATCGTAATAATGCTCCGGTGCGCGCCACGCCGTGTGCTGCTTCTTCGCCTGATGAAAGGCATCGACACTGTCGATCTGGGGAATAAGCGCAAAGTTGTATTCGGGTGGCGGTGCCGCCACAGACCATTCCAGGGTGCGGCCATTCCAGGGATCGCCTGCCGGCACAGCAAGGAGCTGACGGTCGCGTATGCTGGTCCAGAGCTGAATGACCATGCTGGCCAGCGCACACAGGACGAGCAGCGCTCCACACAGAGCCACCCAGAGATAAGGGCGATAGACCACCTCGAAGAATTCCTGGCTCCGTCGCGGCATGCCAAGCGCACCAACAATATACAGCGGCATGAAAGCCAGAATGAAGCCGCCGACCCAGCAGCCGAAAATCACCCGGCCCCAGCCTTCATGCAGCCGGAACCCGAATGCCTTGGGGAACCAGTAGTGATAGGCGCTCAGCATGCCGAAAAGCAGGCCGGGAATGAGCATGTTATGAAAATGCGCCACGAGAAACAGGGTGTTGTGCACCTGATAATCGAAGCCCGGATTGGCGAGCATGACGCCGGTTGCGCCACCGACCACAAACAGCACCATAAAGGCGCAGGCATAGAGCATCGGGACGCTGGTCCGTATGCGCCCACGCACCATGGTCAGCAGCCAGTCATACACCTTCACCCCGGTGGGGATGGCGATCAGCATGGTGGCAATGCCGAACACCGCATTGACGTTCCCATCCTGCCCCATGGTGAAAAAATGGTGCAGCCACACCGTGAAGGACAGAACGGCAATGGAGATCGTGGCCCAGACCAGCGAGGTGTATCCATACAGGCGCTTGTTCGAAAACGTCGCGATGGTTTCGGAATAGACGCCAAAGGCGGGCAGAATGAGGATATAGACCTCGGGGTGACCGAACAGCCAGAACATGTTGATGTAGTTCATCATGTTGCCGCCAAGCTCGTTCGTGAAAAAATGCATGCCCAGATAGCGATCCATCGCCAGCATGAGTGTCGCAACCGTGAGCGGCGGCATGGCAAAGATCATCAGGATAGAGATGCACAGCGCCGTCCAGGCAAAGAGTGGCATACGGAACAGGGTCATGCCCGGTGCACGCTTCTTGTAGATCGTGACGGCAAAATTGATGCCGGTCATCGTATTGCCAATGGAACTGAGCGTGAGCGCCCATATCCAGTAATCAACCCCCACGCCGGGGCTGAACGACAGCTCCGTATAAGGAGGATAACCGGTCCAGCCTCCTGTTGAGAACTTGCCCACGCAGAGCGAAACCATCATCAGCACCGCACCCGCGCTGGTCAGGCCCAGACTGATGGAATTCATGGCGGGGAAGGAAACATCCCGCGCGCCGATCTGGAGCGGCATGGCGAAGTTGTACACACCAATCAGGAACGGCATGGCCATGAAGAAAATCATGATCGTGCCATGCGTGGTGAAAAGCTGGGCGAAATGTTCCGGCGGAA
This sequence comes from Asaia sp. HumB, assembly GCF_030263835.1. Lineage (NCBI taxonomy): Bacteria > Pseudomonadati > Pseudomonadota > Alphaproteobacteria > Acetobacterales > Acetobacteraceae > Asaia > Asaia sp. HumB. Next base: position 2,123,886 of record NZ_JARPML010000002.1, read on the forward strand.
TGAAGCCAGGGTTGTTATAGGCCACCGCCTGCTGTGAACGCATGACAGCGGCCTCGACCACTGCGCGGGCCAGCATGACGAATGAGACCACCACGTACATGATGCCGATGCGCTTGTGGTCCACGCTTGTCAGCCATTCGGTCCAGAGCGCCTTCCAGCCTTTCAGCCAGGTGACAAAAACCAGCACGGCCACAGCCCCCAGCACCACCACCGAGGCAGCAACCGTTGCGATTGCGCTATAAAATGGCAGGGCGTCATAGCCGAGCTCACCAAAAAGAAAATGGCGCAAAAGCAGGTCTCCGGTCATGGGGGCGTTGCACGGACAACGGCGGGATCACGGCAGTTCAGCCGTGATCATGGGGCATGGAGTCGTCGTAGCGGCTGACGATGTCATGAAAGAAGGTATCAGGTACGGCCGAAAAGCTGGCCATGGTGGCATTGGAATCATGCAGCAGTGTCTGCGCTGTCTTGCGGCCATTTTCCTGCTTGCGCACGGCGTCATAGGTCTGAGTATCGAGATGCAGGGTGCTCTGGCCGGCCTGCGTCAGAAACTGCTCGAACTGGTCAGGCGGCACCACATCGACGGCAAATTTCTGATCCTGGAAGCCCATGCCGTTGAACTGGGTGTTTTCGCCCAGATATCGGCCCTGTCGGTCGGCCAACAGATGAAGCCGGGTGACCATGCCCGCCATGGCATAGATCTGGCTGCCCAGAGACGGGATGAGGAACGACTGCATGGTGGCATCAGAGGTGAGGTGAAACACGATTTCGCGTCCTTTGGGCAGCACCAGATGGTCAAGGCTCGCGACATGCGCATCGGGATAGATGAATAGCCATTTCCAGTTCAGGGCCACCACATCCACGCTGAGCGGGGCGCCGTCGGTGATTGGCTGCTCCGGGCTGTAACGACGCTCTGGCCCCCATACGAGCAGGGAGAAAGCAATCACAACAACAGCGGGAAAGCCCCACACGAGAAATTCGAGGGGCAGGGTGAAATCCCAGTCCGGTCGGAAGGTCGCTCGCCTGTTTTCAGCCCGGTAGTGCCACAGGCAAAACGGTACGCCGATCAGCACGGGAAGAATGACCAGAATCAGGCCTGCAACCAGAAGCTCGAACCAGTGTCGCTGCAATGCTGCAATAGGGCCTGCGGGGGCGAGAAACGAGATGTGATCTGTCTGACATCCGCCGAGCAGGAGAAGCGGCAGCGCCATGGCTGTCAGGGCAAGGACACGTCGGCCAGGGCGCAGGGCCGACCTGTTCGGGGCGAGGCGTGGCACGTGGGGCGTGTTCCATGGCAAGGGTTCGGGCTGATAACTCTCAATCGTGATCAGTGTTTCCCTTTTTTCTCCTTAAAATGTCTTTTCATGTCTGATGTTTTTGCCTCCGGAAGCGTTGGCACGCTTACTGGCTGGGCAATAGGCAGGCCGTCCTTTCGGCGCTACACTGGGCCTCAGGCAACTGCGCGGTGGCTGAGGCGTCTGAACAGCAAGCCTGAGCGAACAAAAAAAGGAGGCGAAGGTCATGACCCCACGTTCTTTTGCGGCTTTTGCCGCGTCACTCCCTCTGTGTTTTCTCGCCACAACCGCTCATGCCTTGCCTGGTATGGCAACATCCGCCTTGCCGCAGGAGAAGACAGCCGATGCCGCGACACCTGATTCCACCATCTCCTTCAGCCTGAAGGAAGTCGGGGGTGGTCTGGGATACGAATGGGGCAAGGGATCCCTCCACCACAATGGCAGGGATTATGCCTTTGAAATCGGCGGGGGTGGGATCGCGTCTCTCGGCTATATCACCGTCAAAGGTACCGGCACGGTGAAGGATCTGGCCCGCCTTGATCAGTTCGATGGCACGTACTGGACGGTCAAGGCAGATGCCGCCATCGGCTCCGGTGTCGGGGCAGCTGTGCTCGAAAACCAGTATGGCGTCAAACTCAACCTGACCATGAGCATCAAGGGTGCCCATGTCGGGGCTTCTGTGATGCGTCTGCGTTTCAGGCTCCTGCCGGACAAGACCGAAAAGCTGGCGGCCCAATAAGAACCGCGTCAGTTGCCGAACCGGGGTAGAGGGCGGGCTACCCGGTTCGCTGGACCTGAACCGTTGTCTTGTTCCCTTTTCTTGCCCCCCTCAGCAATCGAGATTTTTGCGGATGGAAATGACCGGCTGGCGCCTGACTGGCGCAGCGTTGAGCTTCATCGTTCAGATGATCTTTATCGGGCGCGCCCTGATGCGCCCGCACCGTCAGCCTGCCTCACGAGTAGCCTGGGTCGCGATCATTGCGGCGCTGCCCATTCTGGGTACGCTCGCCTATCTGATGCTGGGCGAGACCAATATGGGCAGCAGGCTGGTGAGCCGCATCACCGAAGCCCGCAAGACACTCCGTATTCCCGGCAAGACCAGCGAAGCCCTGATCGATGCTGAAGAGAAATATCACCTGCCACCGCGCCTTGCGCCGCTCTTCAGGGTCGGCCAGTCAGCGAGCGGCTACCCGCCCGAGGGAGGAAACAAGGCGCGCCTGCTTCCAGATTCCAACAGTGCCATCGACGCGATGGTACGTGATATCGATGCGGCCCGTGATCATGTTCATATCTGCTTCTATATCTGGCTGACCGATCATAACGGTACCAAGATCATCGATGCGATCTGTCGTGCCGCCTCGCGCGGTGTGACCTGCCGTGTGATGGCTGATGATCTTGGCTCGCGTCGCCTGATCCATAACGAGGCATGGGCACGCATGAAGCAGGCCGGCGCGCATCTGGTGCGTGCCATGCCCCTTGGCAACATCGTGACCTGGCCCCTCCATGGCCGCATGGACATGCGCAATCACCGCAAGATCGTGGTGATTGATAACCGGGTCACCTATTGCGGCAGCCAGAACTGCGCTGATCCGGAATTTCGTGTGAAGGCGAAATTCGCGCCCTGGGTCGATCTGATGACGCGGTTCGAAGGTCCGGTCGTGCTGCAGAACCAGCATCTCTTTGCGACGGACTGGATGGCGCATACGGATGAGGATCTCGGTCCGCTTCTGGCCTCTGCCCCTCTTATCGAGGGTGAGGGGTTTGTGGCGCAGGTGATCGGCACGAGTGCTGCCCTGCGCTATGCGGCCATGCCTGAGATATTCGTCTCGCTCATGAATGCTGCGGCAGATGAATTGACCATCACGACGCCCTATTACGTGCCCGACGAACCCATTCAGGCCGCGCTCTGCGCTTCGGCCCGACGGGGTGTGAAGGTGACCATGACAGTACCGACGCGAAACGATTCATGGATCGTCGCCGGTGCAAGCCGCAGCTATTACAAGGAGTTGCTTGAGGCCGGGGTGCGTATTTTCGAATATCCGCTTGGTCTGCTTCATACCAAGGCCCTGACGCTCGATGGCGCTATGGCGCTCATTGGCTCAGCCAATCTCGACCGACGCAGTTTCGACCTCAATTTCGAGAATAACATCCTGCTTGCCGACCCTGATTTCACCCGCCAGATACGCGAGCGCCAGCAAAGCTATCTGGATACTGCGGTCGAAATCACGCTGGACGATGTATGTGCCTGGCCGTGGTACCGGCAGCTCTGGCACAACACTCTCGCGATGATTGGCCCGGTTCTTTAAGGGAATGCGTCAACCGGGAGGACGCCTCGCTCCGAGGCGTTTGCCCGTCAATCTGTAAATAGCGTCGCGTTAAGTCGCGCTGTCCACTCTGGTCGCAGCGGCAGTGCGTGGCCCTTGATGGATTTCACCTCACGGATGGACAGGCTGCTGACCAGCCATGCCGCTTCGGCGCCCATGAGGGATGCAGTTGTCAGGCGGAATTCGTGGCACAAGCCAGATCCTATCAGAGCCGCGCGTACCGTGCCGGGCAGGGCGCCATCCATCAGGGGCGGCGTGAGCAGGCGCTCGTCTTGCAGGACGATCAGGCTGGCCGCGCTCGCTTCGGCAATGTGCAGATTATCCGCTGACAGGAGGAGGGCATCGTCAGCGCCGGCCTCCTGCGCTTCGATCCGTGAGAGGATCTGCGGCAGGTAGTTGAGATGTTTGACACGCGAGAGCGGCGAGGCCCCGTCGCGCCGATAGCGGCTGATATGAAGGGCGCAGGGCGGCTGCGCCGCCGCACGCGGGGCCTGGGTGATCAGCAGGGTCGGTTGCGGGTTGGCAGGTGGAATGATGCCGCGTGGTCCGGCACCGCGTGTGAGGGTAAGGCGTAGGGCGCCCTCTGTTTCACCATTGGCCGTAATCAGGCTGGTCAGTGCGTGGCGAATTGCGGGTTCACCTGGCATTGGCAGATGAAGTAACGCAGCCCCTTCTGCCAGACGCGACAGATGCGCGTGCAGGCGAAGCACTCGGCCCTGATGCATGTTCATGGTTTCGAACAGCCCGTCACCCAGCGTGAAGCCCCGGTCGGCGGGATCGATCTGGAGCTGCGCCACGGGGCACAAACGCCCGTTCAGCCAGGCCTGTTTCATGCGCCAAAAAGCCCGAGCAGGGGAGCTGCCTTGAGGCAGAGCTCGTCATATTCCCGTTCCGGGTCCGACAGAGTGGTGATGCCGCATCCGGCACCGAGGCTTATGGTGTCGGGTTTGAGTATGAGGCTGCGAATGATCACGTTGCTGTCGAGCGCACCGTCGGCCCCGATGCGAAACAGCGTTCCACAATAGGCACCACGGGCAGCGTGTTCGGTCTGGTCAATCACCTTGAGCGCATGGTGCTTTGGGGCGCCCGTGACCGAACCGGGAGGAAGCGTGGCACGCAGCAGATCGAGCGCCGTCATATGCGGTGCCAGACGTGCCGTGACCGAGGAGACGAGATGATGCACATGGGCAAAGCGCTCGACCTCGCACAGCACGGGCACATCCACCGAACCGATCTGTGACACACGCCCGATATCATTACGCATCAGATCGGTGATCATCAGGTTCTCGGCATATTCCTTTTCGTCACGGGCCAGAGCGTCGGCAATGGCGGCATCTTCTGCCGCATCGCGACCGGGGGCTGCGGTACCCTTGATCGGACGGGTTTCGATATGGCCCTCACGGTCCATGCTCAGAAAGCGCTCGACCGAGGCGCTGAGCAGCGAGAAGCCGGGCAGGGAGAACAGCGCTCCGAATGGCGCGGGAGAGGCCCGCCTTAGCTTGCGATAGACAGCCCCTGCGGCAAGCGGGGAAGCGCATCGTGCGCGAAACTGCGTGGTGAGGTTGGCCTGAAAAAGCTCTCCGCGATTGATGCGCGCGATGATCTGGCGCACGCCCTCGCAATAGGTTTCGCGGTCGGCATCGGCCACGAAATCGAGTTTCGGCAAGGGCACGGGCGGTGTCGAACACTGGGGCAGGGGGATTGGCATGGCCGCATCGCAATAGCTGCTCCACCAGAGTCGTTTTTCCTGACGATCAAAGACGAATGCGCCCTCATAGAGCGCTGCGCTGACACCGGGGATGAACGGTTTATGACGCGAGACAATATTTTCGAGCGCGAGCCCGGCCTCATAGCTCGCCAGACCAACGATACCGCCTGAAAAAGGCAGGGTGCCCAGCGGCGGGACAGAAGGAAGCAGCGCATCGAGCTTCGCCCAGGCTGCGCTGTCATCTGTGGTGAGCGTTGTGACAGGCCGGCAGCAGAAAAAGCTCCAGCGGCTGCGTGCGCCTGCGGGGCCGCCGCTATCGAGCATGACCGCCCAGGCCTCATCGCCATAACGGGCGATAAATGAGTCGGGCGAGCGCCAGGGGAGTTCCTGCTCCAGCATCACACGAATCCCTGCGGATGCCGTCTCGCTGAGGGAGAAGCACCAGAGACACAGGACGGGTAGGTGAAATGCCGCATCAATCGGCCTTACCGCGCCTGAATGGTCCCGTCCAGAAATTGGGCAGAACCATACGGGTGCGGCTGGTTCCTGAAATCCGAGGCTGGCTGACGCCCCAGGCCGATCAGGTGTTTTTCGGGTCGATGGTCCTGAAACCATAGGTGACATAATCGGGGATGACGCGGCCCTTTTCGACACGCACCACCAGATAGCCTTCTGGCGTGCCAAGGCGGGTCCCGTGCCACCAGTTACCCGAGACTGCGCCGCCGGTGATATAGGGGACGCCATGCCATGTGACGGTTTCGAGCACATGGGTGTGACCCTGAAACACGCCGATCACGTTGTAATGGTCGAACAGCTCCAGCACCTGCCACGCATTCTTGACGCGTGTGCCCTGATGGGCCGGGGCTTTGCCCGGTGGCGGCGCGTAATCCTCGACGGCGGTGACGAGCGGAATATGCGTGGACACGATAACCGGCATACCCGCTGGCATGGCCGCGAGATCGCGGCTGAGCCAGTCGATCTGTGCCGGATCGATAAACCCTTCATAGGAACGATCAGCCGTGATGCCGATCGAGTCCAGCACCACAAAATGCACACCCTTGTGGTTGAAGGCGTAGTAGGGCGCGCCAAAATTATCGGTGTAGTATTTCTTGCCATAGAGCGGGTCACTCGGCTCGATGCCGCTCTTGGTATAGATGCCCATCACGTCGTGATTGCCCATCGTATTGTAAACCTGATGGCCCAGTGTGTCGGCCGTCTGCTTGTACAGATCCATCAGGCTCAGGGCGCGTGACTTGGGAACGCCAAGGGCATCGAAAACGTGGTCGCCGCCTTGCAGGGTAAAATCGGCATTGGCGCTGCGCACTTGGCGAAAACAGTCGAGACAACCCTTCGAGGCATCGAGCTCAGGCTGGATATGCGTGTCGGTCAGGAACACGAACGAGAAATCATCATGCCCGAGCATGGCCGGGCGCTGCGGTGCGAGCGCCAGTGCGCGATCTGTCAGGCCGATAGTGCCCGCTGCAAGGCCGGTCAGGGCGGCGGAACGGAGAAACCGGCGTCTGGGTAGCAGCATCGAAAGCCCCTTGCACAATCAGGATGAGGCGCGTGACAGGATGCAGCGAAGCGAAATCTGACGCGCACGGGATAACAGACCGGCAGCCATAGCCCGCCATGGAAGGGGGCAGGGTTAAGTTTTGGTGACAGTGTGGCCGATCCTTGCGTGTTGAACGGGCACGATTTCAGTCAGGTGCCCCCGTCTTTCCGGCGCGTGGCGAAACCTGGTTCGTCTGGGGCGAGGTGTCGATCTGGCGCAGGGCATAGAGCGCCGAGACGGTGCTGGTATCGACGAGTGACAGGAACAGGTTCTGGGCTGATCGGCTGTCGTTTTCGCGTCGATAGAGACGCTGCGCCTCGATGAAGGCTGTCGTCCAGCCCGTGACAAGGAGCGCCGCAGCCAGATGCAATGAAGGGTCATCGGGCGGGCAGGGCAGGGCAGCAGACAATGCCTCGCGCAGGTCATCCGTCATGATATCGCGCAGGGCGCGTGCGCGTGATTTCAGGGTTTCGCTGGCTGTCAGCGTGTCAATGAAGCCCTGGGTCTTGGGGGCAAAGCGCAGAAAAGGCGCGTTTTTAGAGACCATCTCATGAGCCAGCTGGCGCAGCACATCGAGGGGGTGGCCCGAAAGCGGCCCCGTGAGCGCATCGCGTATGATCTGCCTGATTTCGTCTTCACGATCGAAAAACAGATCTTCCTTGCGGGCGAAATGATTGAAAACCGTCATCCGGCCTACATCCGCAGCCTCGGCAATGGCATCGATCGTCACGTGATCAAAGCCATGGGTGGCGAAGAGCGCCGTGGCGATATCGGAGATGCGCTGACGCGTGGCCTGACGTTTTCGGCCTTGCCGATTGATGGATGTTGACATGCCGCTCTCATACCAGAAAAATATACCCGGTACAATTATGGATTCGGTCTATGGAACATGTCGATGTCGTCATTGTGGGCGCTGGGCCCGTCGGGTTGCTCCTGGCCATCGAGCTTTCGATAGCAGGGGTCGACTGTGTGGTGCTCGAGGCCCGTGACACTGCCGAGGACGTGCAGAAGGCCTTGTCCATTGGCCCGCTGGGCGCCGAAGCCCTGATGCGACGAGGGATGGGTCAGGCGCTCGATGCGGCGGAGGCGCAGACGAAGGCCCTGGTTGCCCCTTTCCTTGCCGAAAATCGCGGTGGCTGGGCGCAGGGCGCTTTCTCCCGCGAGGATAAAGATGCGCCTGCGGACATGCGGCCGCGGAAGAAGCGGTTTGCCGGGCATTTTGGCAGCATCCCGCTGCCTGCCCAGCCTGTCGATGCACGTCGCCCGACACGGCTGATTGACCAACGCTATCTGCAACAGGCGCTCGAAACCGAGGCGTATTCCCGCGGCATTGTCATTCGCCGTGGTTGTACAGTGTGTGATGTGCAGAATGACAGCGAGCGCGTCACTCTCGCAGTCCACGGGCGCGACGGGGAACGACCGGCACAGATCGCGGCACGCTATGCCGTTGGGTGCGACGGTGGCCGCAGTACGCTGCGCAAGAAGGGTGGTTTCACCTTCGATGGCACGCCTCCCAGTCTGAAATTCTATCAGGTTTCGGTCACGTTTGCCGCGTCTGACAGCGCGTTTCCCTCTGGCTGGCAGATGCAGCCGGGTGGCGTCACGGCCTATGGCCCCGTTCCCGGCAGGCTCTTCATGATCGATTTTTCCGGCCTTCCGGAGGCGGGACAGGAAATCCCCAACCGTGCCGATGTCGAGGCGGCTCTTGCGCGCATCTGTGGTCGGGCTGTGCCTCTGGCCGCTTATCACGGTGGGCGCTGCTGGGCCGACCATACCCGTCTGGCAGATCGCTACCGCAAGGGTCGGCTGTTTCTGGCCGGTGATGCGGCGCATATCCATGCCCCTTTTGGTGGGCAGGGCCTTGGGCTTGGGCTGGTCGACGCGGCCAATCTGGGCTGGAAACTCGCCGCAGTGGTGCGGGGAATTGTAACGGGCGTCAAGGCCGAAGCCCTGCTTGGAAGCTATGAGACAGAACGGCGCCCGGTGGCAGCATCCGTACTGGCCAACACGCTGGCGCAGGCCGCCCTCATGAGGCCCGATCCACGGTCACGCGCCTTGCGTGATGTCATGGCGACTATGCTGGCCAATGCGGATATCGCCGCTGAATTGAGCGCGGAGATGAAAGGGTTTTCCATTCGCTATGCGCTGGATGAAGACGCACCGGAGAAGGGTATGGCATGTGACGATGATACCCTCGGCGGCCTCGCGGAGGACAGGACTCTGGCCAACGGCGAGACGCTCTATGAACTGATGCAGCATGGGGCTGGGGTATTCGTGCTCTCTCCCGCCATGCGGCAGGGGGCTGATCTATCCATTCTGCCCCCCAATCTGGTCCTTGCAGATACGCCTGAGGAGTACAGCGCGTTGTACCGCCCGGATGGCTGCCTCGCCTGGCGGGGTCGCGAGGCCACCCCCGCTCTGACCCGCGCCTTGTCACGCTGGTTCGGTACGCCATCATCGGCCCAGAGGTGACGCGGGCGGCTTTTTGACAATTCGTGCGCCTGTACGCCGCGCACCCTCCAACTCTTATCGGGGCCGCCGCGCCAGAGGGCGGATGGCAGGGTATCATCTGGTCCTCCGTCGTCTCATGCGTCCGGGAGGCGTTGACGGATGCGGATGATCGGTTCGTTATGCGGGCGAACCGGTTTTTCAGGAGGCATCATGCGCAATCAGAACGGGATCTCGGCAAGGGGCAGGCTGGCCCGGCTCAAGAGTATGGCTCTTGGAAGCGTGGCCCTTGGAAGCATGGTCCTTCTGGGCGTTCCCGGCGCGGCATTGGCCGATGATATTGGTCATATTGTCCGTGATTACGATGCCTTTACCACGACGCTCGACCCTGTTTCTGCTGCCTCGCGCGGTGATCAGGCTGCCGCCGAACTCTGGCCTGATGACAGCCCGAAGGCCGAGCAGACGCGGCTTGCGCAACGTCTGGCGTTCAGGGACCGACTGGCGGCGCTCGATCAGAAGGCGCTGCATGGTGAGGATCTGCTCAATGCCCGCCTGATAATCTGGGAGAATGATCTGGCGATCGAGAGCCAGAAATTCGACCCTTCGCGCATGCCGTTCACCAGTGATGAAGGTTTTTATCAGGAAATCGGCTACGCCGCCGATAACACGCCCCTGCACAGCGAGGCAGATGCGCGCCACTGGCTGGTGCGCATGAACCGTATCCCTGATTTCAATGCGCAGCAGATTGCCAATATGCGGCGCGGCATCCGCACCGGCTTTGTTCAGCCGAGGCTGATTGCGGATATTGCCGCCCATACCGTGCAGGCCCAGGCCGATCTGCCCGAGCGTGAAAACCCGGCCCTGCGGCCTTTCGACTCACTTCCCTCCACGATGCCGGCAGCCACGCGTCACGAACTGCGTGCGCAGGGAGAGCGCATCGTCCATGAGCGTATCAAGCCTTCGGAAAAGGCCCTGGCGGTGTTTTTCGCAAAGGAATATCTGCCTGCCAGCCGATCGACTCTCGGGGCATCGTCCTTGCCTGACGGACGTGCCTATTACGTCTATCTGGTGCAACAGGAGACCACCACCACCCTGAGCCCGGACCAGATCTTTGCGCTTGGGCAATCCGAAATTGCCCGTATCCACCGCGAGATGCAGCGCCAGATGGATGCCGTCGGGTTCAAGGGTGATTTCAAGGCCTTTGTGGCTCACATGAAGGCAGACCCGCAGTTCTATGTCACGACACGGCTTGCCCTGCTGGAAAAAGCGAGTTTTCTGGCCAAGAAGATCGACAACGAACTGCCCCGTCTGATCGGCAAGCTGCCTCGGCTGACGTATGGCGTGCGTGAAGTGCCCCGCGCTATTGAAGAGGGCTATACGACAGGGCGCTACGATCCGGGCAGTCCGGCGCTTGGCATTTCGGGCGGGCTGATGATCAACACCTCCCATCTGGACCAGCGGCCTCTTTACGAATTGCCCTCACTGGTGGCGCATGAGGGGGTGCCCGGCCATCATATCCAGATCGCCCTGGCGCAGGAAATGACCGATCTGCCGGGTTTTCGTCGTGATTATGCCACGACCGCCTTCGTCGAAGGCTGGGCTTTGTATTCCGAACAGATGGTAAGCGAGATCGCGCTTTACCCGACGCCCTATGAGCGTTTTGGGCAGCTTTCCATGGAGATGTGGCGCGCCTGCCGTCTGGTCATGGATGTTGGCATACACTGGAAGAATTGGACGCGAGAGGAGGCGCTTTCCTGCCTGCGTGACAACACGGCCCTTGCCGAGAAGAATATCCAGAACGAGACCAATCGCTATATCTCATGGCCGGGTCAGGCTCTGGGCTACAAGATTGGAGAGATGACCATTCTCGATTTGCGTCATCAGGCAGAGAAGGCACTGGGTACCGGCTTCGATGAACGGCGCTTTCATGATCTGGTGCTGGATGAGGGCGCGATGCCGCTCGATCTGCTGCGCCAGCGCGTGCAGGACTGGATTGCAGAAAACCGCCACGCGAAGCCCTGAACGCGTCACATCGCCTTATCGCAACCGGCCTGACCCGGCCGCGATAAGGCCGTCAGTTCTCTGGCGCAGCACAAAGGCGTGCTGCGCCAGAAGATCCCTCAGTGCAGGCCGCCCGAGGCGAGCAGGATCTCGCCGGTCAGCCAGCGTGAATCATCCGAGGCCAGGAAAACGGCAAGCGGTGCGATATCCTGCACCTCGCCGGTGCGCCCGAGCGGTGTCTGGGCAATGATGGCCTGTTCCATTTCCGAGCCGATGACGCTGGCCGTATTCGTCCCCTCGGTCTTGACCAGACCCGGATTGATGGCGTTCACCCGGATCTGACGCGGGCCAAGTTCCTTGGCGAGCGAGCCGGTAATGGCATCCAGCGCACCCTTGGTGCCGCTATAGACAGAAGCGTGAGCCGGGGTGACGCGCGTCACGATCGAGCTGATATTGATGATGCTGGCCCCTGCCTCCAGATGCGGGCTGGCTGCCTGGGTGACGAAGAGCGGGCCGAGCACATTGATATTGAACAGGCGGTGGAAATGCGTGTCTGTGATCTCCTCGATCCCGGCAAATTCATAGACGCCGGAATTGTTGACCACGATATCGAGACGCCCGTAGCTCTCGATGGCCTTCGCGATAATGGCCGCGGCTTCTTCCTTGTGTGACACATCGCCCTGCACGGCCACGGCCTTGCCGCCCGATGCGGTGATGGCCGCAACCACCTTGTCAGCGCCTTCGCGGCTTGAAGCATAATTGACGACGACCGACGCACCTGCCTCGGCCAGTGCCTTAGCAATGCCAGCACCAATACCCTTTGAGGCGCCGGTCACAACAGCGACTTTTCCTGCAAGTTTACTCATGATCTTCTGACCTGTCCGGTTCGGTCACGGCTGCCAGTGCCCCGTTGGGGGATCGATACGGGCAGCACAGGTGACGGATAAAATGGGAGAGAGTGGAGGCGTTGAAACTTTAATTGTGGAGCAATCGCTCCAACATCATGCATATGATAGGGCGCAGCCCGGTTTCAAGGATTTATGGAGCGATGACACCAAAAAAAAGCGAAGGCCCTTGTCGACCCCGAGGCCGACCCCCTGCCTTTGACCGTGCCACGGCTCTTTCCAAGGCGGTGAAACTGTTCTGGGACCGGGGTTATGAGGGCACGAGCTTTGATGATCTGATCACAGCCATGGGGATCAGCGCGTCGAGCTTCTACAACAGCTTTGCCAGCAAAGAGGCGCTCTATGTCGAGGCGATCGAAGCCTATGCGGAAGAGCAGGGGGCCTGGTTTGTCGAGGCCCTGTCGATAAGGGGGACCAGCCGCCAGGTCTTTGCCGCCATGTTCGATGCGGCAGCGACAGCGTTTACCCGTGAAGATGCACCGGCTGGCTGCATGATTGCCGTGGCCGCGACACAATGTTCACCGGCCCAGCTTCGGCTTCGTGACCTGATGATCAACCAGCGTCATCTGGCCGAACAGGCCATCCGTGCCCGGCTGGAGCAGGGGGTGGAGGAGGGGGATTTGCCTCATTCCATCGATGCCGGTGCGATGGCGGCTTGTTTCGGGGCGGTTCTGGGGGGCATGGGGATTCAGGCCCGCGACGGGGCCTCGCGCGAGAAGCTGCGTCTGGTTGGGAGAATGGCTCTGAATATGCTGCCAAATGGCGCGACCTGAGAAAAATTCTCATCAAGATCAGTCAAGATCGGGATACGTTAAGTGTCCGATACTATTTGAAAGAGAAGAAAGCCAATCCCGCATTGAATGATTGCCTTTCGGGTTTTAAATATCGCTCTATAGCGAGCTCGATAATCTTTACAGAATGTCTCAGGCGTTAGGTTGGGGCTTGTCTTGTCTCTGTTATAGTTCATAGACTGTATTGAAAGGTGACGACGCGGCCCATGTCCACTGAGAGTTCAGCCCCAGCTCCTGACGGTGAAACCGTGCCCGTTCCCCAGCCTCAGCAGGCCTCCGCGCCCAACCCTTATATAATGCCGCCTGATGTGCCGAATAATGATGCGGGTCAGGGCATCCATTTCGATTTTAACTGGGGGGCACGCGTCCTGTTGCCCAAGAGGCCTGATGGACGTTGGCGCGCAACGCTGACGGACCTCGATAATTCGACGATCATATTCCAAGGTGAGTTGGAGGAGGGCCACCTGTCCTCCACCAAAAAATTCTTCATCCGCTTTGCGGTGGATGTGGTGCGCATCGCGACTGATGGCACCGAGACGAAAGTGCTTCGTCATGAATACGATGCGCGTGACAAGCTGATTCTGGTGCAACTGCCGGTTGGTACGCTGGGCGATACGCTGGGGTGGTTTCCCTATGTGGCACGTTTTGCCGAGCAGAGTGGCGCGAGGGTCATCTGCTGCCTGGCGAAGGTGTTTATTCCGCTCTTTGCCGACGCATATCCCAACATCCAGCTGACGACGAAAGAGGATTTCGAGGCAAGTCCGCTGCGCTCGCAGGTTTATGCAACCTATAATATCGGTCTGTTCTTTGATGATACCGACAATATATATCAACCTTGCGATTTCCGGTACGTAGGGCTGCATCGCACCGCAGGCTATATCCTGGGGGTCGATCCCACCGAGGAAGCGCCCAAACTCGTCCTCGAGGACGATACGCGTCCGATCGAAGAGCCTTATGTCTGTATCGCCACGCAGGCTTCGGCCCAGTGCAAATACTGGAACAATCCCGGGGGCTGGCTCGGCGTGATCGCTTTTCTCAAAAAGCGGGGATATCGCGTCATCTGTATTGATCAGAAGCCTTTCAGCGGGGCTGGTATCGTCTGGAATCAGATTCCGAACGGAGCCGAGGACGAGACCGGCAACAGGCCGCTCGCCGAACGGGCGCGCTGGCTCAAGCATGCCGATCTGTTCATCGGCGTGAGCTCGGGTCTGTCCTGGCTTGCCTGGGCAGCAGGGACAAAGACTCTGATGATCTCGGGCTTCACGCATCCGAACAATGAATTCTACACGCCCTGGCGCGTCATCTCATGGCATGCCTGCAACTCATGCTGGAACGACCCCCGGCATCAGTTCAATCACAACGATTTCCTGTGGTGTCCCCGTCACGCCAATACCGATCGGCAGTTCGAATGCTCCAAGCTGATATCGACTGACGTGGTGACCAAGAATATCGCGCTCGCTCTGGACGCCTGAGCATTTCACTTGAACGGGGGAAGGCGCTCCCCCTTTCTCGCCACGATGTGCAGAGGGACACGGATATCGCTGGCGCCCTCGCTGTCACGCCGCACGTCCGAACGCTGGTCGTGCTCAGAACTGTACATCGATAACGAGATTGTCGCTGTAATTCCCCGTCGCGGGGGTCGCCTGATCGGTGAGTATATGCGCTGTGTAGGCAAAACTCTGCACGGCGATGCCGTCCAGCTTGTCGGCATTGGTTTCGGCTGTCGCGCTGCTGCGACGGGCCGATCCAGTGGCACCCCAGACCTCGCTCCCTGACTTTTTGTAAATGTCGTAGCGCAGCAACGCGCCAGCGCTGCTGCTCATGGCCCGGCTTGTGCCGTCTGCGTGATTGCCGGGGCTGATACCTACCGTATAGCTCTGGCCTCTCGTGCACCCCACGCTGAGGGACTGATGCACGTCACCAAAGCTTGCGACGAACGGGCTCGGCGTGAACACCACATCGGGCGCGGTAAGGCGACAATCGGCGGTGACGGTGAACTCGACCGGTATGGTGACCGGGACAGGTGTTCGCTGGATGTCCTGCCCGATGCACAAGCCAAGTACGCCAAGTCCCCAGCAGACATCCCATGTCCAGCCGATAGTTATCGATCCGTGATAGGTACCGGCACTCACGTTATAGGGGCCAGAGGGAATGCGCAGATAGAGCGGCAGCGTTCCGCCCACGCCATTGAACAGACCAAGCAGTCCGATCAGACTGGTGGCGCGCCAGGAAATCACCTGCCCCGCCGCATAGGGGGAGGCGCAACTGGCTGAGTCACAGATCTGCAGGGGTAGGGTATCGCCCTTTTCATTGGTCAATGCCGTGATGGACTGGATACTTGCCGCGACTTCCTGGGTATAGGCCACGGAGAGTAATCCGCCCGTACAGGTAAATCCCGAGGCGACCAGTGTTGTGTTGCCCTGTGTGCTGAGCGAGAGCGATGAAAGTGCCCCCAGAGACGTTGTGCCGGGTTGTGTCACGGCGCAGGCACTTCTGGCGGCGGGGGTGATGAGTCCGCAACACAGGCCGATGGCCAGAATGGCGAGTGCTCTCATGGTTCCTACCCTCATGATTTCTGCCTGCAGAAAAGAGGGGTGGGCCGTCGCATCCCCTTTGTGACAGCAGGCGACGGACTGATCTTGACTGCACAGGTCTTGCCCGAGGCCAGAAACGCTGTCAGGCGATCCACACCCGTCAAGTCAGGCACGTAAGTCAACCCACCCCAGCCAACATAGATCACGTCATGGCCAGCCTTGACGCGCGTACCGACGGGCAAAGGCGTACCCTTTCCGTTATTGAGGCGGAACAGCGCTGCGCTTGTATGCCTGACCGGAAAATGCACCAGATAGCCGCTGCCATATTGTATGGCCACGCGCTGTTCGACCTGGCGTGCCTGCAGATCGGGCGAAAGAGAGAGGGTGTCGATCTCGTATTTGGCGGGATAATAGGAAATTGCATAAGGAACAAGAAGGTGGCCATCCTTGTCGGTCCTGCCGACGATCTGGTTCTCGTAACGCACCGGGATATTGGGCACACCGTCCGTACTGATGACCGCGAAGGCATCCGACACCCGATTGCCAGCGAAAACCGCATGATCCATGACGGCAAGCGATCCCTGCGCCTCGGCCCAGCGTGTGGTGTCGTTCAGCGGGCCATAAAGTCCCCCTTGCAATTGGGTGACGTGGTTGCGCCATGTCAGCGAGGCCTGCATGGACCCCGGTGCGGATGTCTGATTTCCCGGGCCGGCATGCTGATAATTGGCATTCCAGCCGATACCCCCGCCTGGAGAGACAGACCGGCTTGCCGAGAGCTGCGCGATACTGCCACCGCCGGGCTGTCGGCTCCAGCCGGCGCTGGCTGTTCCGTAAGTGCCGAAAGGTATGACCATCTGGGCGTAACCGGCCCATCCACCCTCGTGAGCGTCGTGACCGCCAAGATAACGATTGGCCATGAGCGAGAGACTGACGCTTCGCCAGAGTGGAAGCGTGTCACTCAGCGTAGCGAAGCGGGTACTTGCCCCTGTGGACGGGGTAACATCGAAATATCCGACGCTGAACGAGCCGAAATGTGGGAGGAGGAGGCTGGCATTGGCCTGCAGGCTTTTGCGCGGAAGACGCGTGAAGCCAGGCTCGTAGGTCGAAAGATCGGCAAAGCCCTGACTGCGCCAGATTTTCTGCGCGGAAATCGTGATATGGCCCTGTGTATATTGATACCCGGCGACGAACTGATGCCCTTCTTCAGGCAGGTGCTCTGTATTCGGGGTGTCGGTGTGGCCGGGTCTGTGACTGAGGCTTGCGGCCAGGTCGAGCACACCGAAACGTGGGCCAAGCCGTGCAAGCAGGCCAAGCCCACCCAGTGCAAGATGCGGGGCTCCCTCGATATGGGATTCGAGTGTAAGGTCAGACAGAAGGCCGCGTCGGTACGAGGCGTCGAGGTTCATGGGGCCGTAATCCATGTCGCGCAGCCCGTAGCGTTTGCGCTGGGCACCGAGTGAGACGGTGTAATCGCTGAATCCGGGCCGTAGCAGGGTGCTTGCGACATAGAACGGCACACTGGATTCCGTCTTGCGGCCCAGCGCATCGGTTGTAACGACCGTCGCCTCACCTGCGCCGTTGATATAGGGAATATTGCTCAGGCTGTAGAAGCCGGGCTGGACGTTGTTGTGCATGGTCTGCACGCCGTTGATCAGCAGATCGACGCTTGTTGGCACCGATGCCTGCCCCGAGAACTGCGGCAGGGGATAGGTGATGATATCCGGGCGTACCGCGAAATTGCGTGAGATCTGCAGACCACCCAGCCTCATCGTGTTCGACCATGCAAGCGCCTTGGTCAGAATGTCGCCCACCTGGGCTGTCAGGACATGTGTCTGATCGGAATAGCTCCATGTGGTGTCGTAACGACGATAGGTTACATCGTTGCCTGCACGAAAAAATCCGCCTGAAGCGCCGAACTGCGCCACCCCCGTATTCGACAAGGTGCCAAAATGGCCGAAAACTCTCTGTTCGCTCCGCAGCGAAAAGCTGGAGAGATGGGCAGCTTGGGACACATAGGCGTCGTAGTTGATAATGGCGCCCAGACTGGCCCGTGCCTTTGCCTCGCGTCGTTGTTGGTCTTTACGCGTCAGGATTTGCCGGGGAAGCCATTGTGGCGGCACATTGAGGATCAGGCGCTGTGTCGCGGGTTCGTAGCGGACAGCGAGAGCGCCGATTTTCAACGGATCGGCCGGGTCGGGGGCACGCTGGAGGATATGATCGCCAAGGCCGAGGCGACGCAGGGCCGCGTGGCTGATCAGATAACGCGTCTTCTGCATGGTGACAGGTATCACGAGGCCAGTATCATGCCCGTTGAGAACGGGGGCGAGATATAGAGTCATCTTCGCGGCCAGACCGACTAGATCGGCCGGCTGCGGCGGTGGGGGAAGAGCGGCTCTCGCATTTCTCGGGCACAAGGCCAGTATCAGCATGGCGCACAACCCTGGCCGAGTGGGGAAATGCCTGTCTGAAGTGCCCCTGCCCGGGTGAGCCCTGCGCAGCGAGGGCAGGGGCGGCAGGTATTGTAAAAGCCGGGTTGAAGGCAGAGCATGATGTCGTTGCGCTGGCATTTCACAGGCGAAGCGGGATGGTCTCGCTCATGCGTGAATCATTGATGAAGGCCTGCGAGGTGCCGGACGCGGCGCCCGTCGGAAGGGGCCAAGCCATTTCACAGCCCGGCAGAACATACCCCAGAAGCCCGGTGGCCATTAGGGTGTGGCCGAGCGACACCCGGCTCAGCTTGGCATGGATGCTGCCCGTATTGCTTACCACCAGCATCGTATGGCCATTACGGTGGTCAAGACGCGCGATAAGATGAGGTCTTTTCCTCAGGTCACTCGACATGGACGGGTTGGCAGCATCGGCAGGCGCGTTGGCGCCATAGACGAAAAGCGGAATCGAATACCGCAGCTGGATCGCGATCTGAGAGGCACCCGCAACCGCATTCGGCTGGGCATCCGGTGTTGGAATTTCGTCAATCAGGACACGATAGGCGGCCTCGCTGTCGTGGCCATTCCCGCCGGTGCGCATCAGCCTCATGAGTTGGCGCGTTCCGGGTTGCACCGTCGCCATCGGCGGGCTTGCAATAATGTCTGACTGCTCGTCGTAGCGGTCGTCGCCTTACGCCTGGGTCCAGCGGAACACCCGTATCTGCAGCAGTACCGGCTTGCGGTCGTTATTCTCGAGCCACAAGGCGCTGGCCTCGCTATCACGAGCAAGTACCGGATTGACCGGCCAGATGGTGACGGACGAGGCCGCGAAAGCCGGCGCCTGATGCACTATCAGGGCAGCGAGAAAGCCAAGAGCACAGGTCTTGCGCAGGAGAGTTACCATTGGATCGTTACCGTCACTATGTCCGAATACTGGCCGGGCGGCGTGGTGCCATCCGGGGTGGCGCGCCCGTAGACCGGAAAGTTCAGGGGGGCGGGGGAGTGGCTCGTATCGAGGGTGAAAGGGGTGCCGGGTAGCAGGGCAATGCTGTAGCTGCTGTCACGGTACAGGCTATACGTCACACGTTCCGTTCCGCCATTGCGCATCATGGCGCGACTGCCGTTGAGCGGGTGCTGGCCATCATCGAGACTCATCATGACCGTTATGCCGGGCGTGCAGCTCAGGCTGATGGCCGAGCCGAAATCGAGTGTGCCGAACGAACCGACCGCGCCGCCCGACGCAGGAACAGCACCATTGATGGTGCAGCCGCCGATGATCTGGGCACTGACCGACACGGAGGTTGTTGTCGCTCCGCTGGCGTACGGGATCTGCCCAATAACGATGACAGACAGGCAAAACATGCTGCGAATGCGCATGTCTGTGGGCTCAGAACGAGATGGTTACGTTGATCGTGTCAGCATAGTCACCCGCCTGCAGGGGGGATGTGGCGTCTGCGCCGAAAGCCCGCCCGAATAGTCCAACCGTAAAGGTGGAGTCGTGGGCGGTGAGGGAAAACGGGGTATTGTTCTGCACCACCGTGGCAAAACTGGAATCGGTGTACAGGTCATAGGCAATGTAGGATGAGTCGTTGGCCAACGCATGATTATGGCCGCCACTCTTCTGGGCGTCGTGGGTGCCGCTGATTACAGTGAGCATTGGTGTGATACCGGGCGAGCAGGTGACGGTAATGTCGCCGCCACTATTCGAGCCCGCAGCAAGCACCCGGTTCGCTACCTGCTTGAAAAATGTTGTTTGGGTATCGAAAGCCAAGAGCCCCATTGCGGTATTGCCTGTAGGGGTTGTCCCTCCAATCTGACAGGCAGAGTCCAGGTGAAGCGAGACGCCAATCGTACCGGTGTAGGTCTCGCTTTCTGCCCTACATGGCGATGACAGGCGGAAGCCGAACAAACCCAGAGCAAGGAGCGCGTACCGGGCGGATAATGCGACAGGCCGTGCGGACAGGCTGGAAGATGACCGTGTGGCTGTAATAACCCCGGAATTATTCTGCGTCATATCATCCTCTTTGCCAGTACAGGATGATCAGCGTTGTCACGGATGACCGTTAACAATTGTCCTGCACGTATCAATTACATGGACCTTGAGGATCGTGATTCGCTTTGGTTCAGCGCGACGCCTCAGGTAATGTGTGAGCCTTTTTCCATCTAACCTAATATTCGTCAATAAATCGTTTATCCCGTAAACACGTTATCGACAGATTTGTTAAATTCAGTAAATAAACGAATAATCGTTATTGTTCGTTATCGGCCATAGGGCGGGTGTTCAGGTGTCAATTGTCACGGTGCGTCGTGACTGTTCCGATCATTACGCTATCTGGGGCAGCTTTTTGGGAGGGGTGCGAAGCAGGATAGTGCCGCCGCCCATTTCCGGTTGTCCCGTCGCCTTATGCAGCTCTGGCCCGCTCCGCGACTATCCCTGGCGGAATCATCATGTTCGTGATTTCAGTCTGATTGGGTACGGCATGATGAATTGACGAGGCATTCGCCTGGTCCCGGCAGTAGAGCGGCGATGCGCACAGGCCGTAGCGTTTTGCCCCCACGGCAGGGGTAAACGGAAACGGCCTGTTTTGCCCGGCGACGCCACTTTCCTCGGCTGCTTGGCCTGCAATGAGGCGCGAGGAGTCAGGAAGATCGCCCGTCCCCCTGCGCGGCGTTCAGCTTTCCTTGTCGACTGGCTCAGCGGCGCGAGGGCGATGTGGCCAGGCGGATCTTGACCTCACCCCACAGGGCTTCCTGAGCTGGCAAATCGAGATCGGCCAGTGTGCTGCCTGTTTCAGCCAGTACGGACTCCATTGTCTCGATGCGACGCGTGAATTTGGCATTGCCGTGCCGGAGGCAGGCTTCCGGGTCGAGCCCGAGCTTGCGTGCCAGGCTGGCGACAGTGAACAGTACGTCACCAATCTCGTCCTCAAGGCGGGCCTTGTCACCCCCGTCGAGTTCGGCCCTGACTTCGTCGAGTTCTTCCTCGATTTTTTCGAGAACCTGTTCCGGCCTGTCCCAGTCAAAGCCGACCCGCGCTGCGCGTTTGCCCAGCTTTTCGGCGCGTATCAAAGCAGGCAGGGCAGGGGCGATGCCTGCCAGCAACCCATATTCGGCTTTGGCGGTACGCTCAGCCTGTTTGTTGCGCTCCCACAGATCGGGGTCGAGCGTCTGGTCAGCAAAGACATGGGGATGGCGACGCACCATCTTGTCGCTGATCAGCCGCGCGACATCGGCAAAATCGAAACGCCCGGCCTCCTGGGCGATGCGCGCCTGATAAACCACCTGAAGCAGCAGATCGCCCAGCTCGTCTGGCAGTGCCTCCCAGTCCTCGCGGGCGATCGTGTCCATCACTTCATAGGCTTCTTCTATGGCGAAGGGAGCAATCGTCTCATGAGTCTGGACCCTGTCCCAGGCGCAGCCGGTATGTGGATCGCGCAGCCGTTCCATGATGGCGATCAGTCGATCGAGTTCCGCTGCGGCTGTCTGGCTGGCGACCTGGTGGGGTGGAAGAGGGGTGCTCAAAGGGGAGGCTCCAGTCCGGTGAAATGGCTCACCGGATCATAGGGCCCGGCTGGCTCAGTTTCCATCACCCTTGGGCGAGGGTTTCTGAAAGATCAGCGTGACCTGATCCGTATGTCCACGGATGTTCTTGTCGAACACAGGCAGGGTGTGATCATCGGTCGGGTTGCGCAGGACAGGGCTGCTGGAGACAAGACGGAAACCGGCTGTCTCGACCTGCTTCGTGATCAGGGCGGGATCGATACGGTGCAGTGTGGTCGGCGCCACGATGCCGGTGCCAGCCAAGGCAACATGGTCGATTACGACATAATATCCGCCCGGCTTGAGCGCCAGAAAGATGGCCTGATCCATGCGCAAGGCTGTCTCGGGACCCATGCCGCCATACACATCGTGATAGTTCTGCGATGTCCAGACCAGATCGAGCGGTTGCGAAACGTGGAAATCCACGATCGGCGTAACGACGACCGAGACATTGCTGAAGGCGGGGTTGGTAGCGATGGCTTGCGCTGTTTGGGAAAGCTGGGGATGACGCGCGGCCATTTCAGCAGGGATAACCGCAAACACATGACCCGACGCGCCGATTTCGAGGCTTAGCAGGCGGGTGAAATAGCCGCTGCCGGGCATGAGGTCAGCGACGGCGGCTCCTTTGGGCAATGGCACGAGCGCCAGCAGGTCGAGCGGCTTGCGCAGTGCATCGCGTGCACGATCTGTATCGGGGCGCGCCGGTGAGGCAAGCAGCCCTGCGTCGGACTTCTGCAGGGCGACCTGTCCCCGGCCTGACGATTCAGCGACAAGGGCCATGCCACCCAGCACAGGGGCGCCCAATGACTGGGCGCCTGACGCAAGCACGCTCCCCAGGATAATGATTGATGCCCTGAAGGCACCACGTCGCAGAGGGGAAACCTTCATGGGTATAATCCTGTCAGTGAAGTCCGGGCGCGGGACAGGGGAGTGGAAAATCTGCCAAGTCCACGCCGCGGACATGAAAACCGGAGAGGGTGAAGCTTGTCTTATCTGCCCCGTCTGCACAAGGCATAGAGACCCAGGATCATCACGACACTGGCGAGGCTCGCAAGAATGGTCTGGCGTTGCGCGGCCTGCGCCATCATGGCGAGCACAACCAGCCCGATCGCGCCAAGCGTGCCGAGATTGAGGACCGAGCCGAAAGGCAGGGTGAAAGCCCTGTTGGTCGGGTCCTCAAGGCGCAGGATGCGATGCGACGAAACGATCAGCCCGTAGATAAGCAGCATGACAGCGCCCGTCGCGCCCAGCAGGAAGGCAAAGATCAGCTTGGGCGAGAGGATCGAACAGAAGGCCACGACCAGACCGATAATGCTGGAAAAGGTGACGGCACGCTGGGGAACGTGGCTTTTGGAAAGCGTGGCAAACCAAGCTGGCGCGTCATTCAGCTCCGCAAGGCCGCGCAGAGTGCGCGACGTGATGTAAATGCTTGAATTCAGGCAGGAGAGAATGGCTGTGAAAACCACGATCTGCATCAGGGTCGCCGCACCCGGAACGCCGATGTGACGCATGACAGTCACGAACGGAGAATAACCCGGCTCGATGGCTGTCCAGGGTACAAGTGTCAGGATCAGGATTACCGACAGGATATAGAAAAGGGTGACTCGCACGCCGATGGTGCGCGTTACACGGGCCAGATTTTCTTCGGCGTTTTCCGATTCCGCTGCTGCCACAGTGGCGGACTCTGAACCAATCATGGAGAAAAGCACGGTCGGAACGGTCGCCAGAATGGCGCCCCAGCCATGCGGGAAAAAGCCGTCATGGCTGAACACGTTATGCACGATGCGTGGATGCGGGCCGACAAAGTGGCTCAGGCTGAGCAAACCCAGGGCGCAGAAGGCAATGATGGTCGCGACCTTGATGAGCGAAAGCCAGAATTCGCATTCGCCAAAAACACGCACCGAGACAAGATTGATGAGATTGACCGCTATGATGAGGGCAGGTGCCAGTACCCAGACGGGGAGTGCTACCCAGTCCTGCATGGCAATGGCACCGCCAATGGCTTCGGCGCCAATGGTGACGACCCAGAACAGCCAGTAGAGCCAGCCCGAGAGGAACCCTGCCCAGTTCCCGTGGGCTGTGCGGATGCAGTCGATGAACGTACCGATGCCGGGTCTGGCAAGCAGCATCTCGCCCAGCATGCGGATGACAATGACGACGAGGAGGCCGGTGCCGATATAGGTCAGCAGGATAGCCGGACCTGCCGCTGCGATGGCGGCTGAACTGCCGATAAACAGCCCTGCACCAATCACGCCACCAAGGGCGATCATGGCAATATGTCGGTCTTTCAGCTTGCCGCCATGCAAAAGAGGCGGCTCACCCTCGCGCGAAAATCCATGGTGTGAAAGATTATCTTTTTCCATCATATGTTGGACAAAGCCATGTAAATGCTTACTTCGTCCAGATGGAATATTTTAAAGAAGGAATGAATTGATGACACGGGTCTTCATCGACGGTGAGGCTGGAACGACAGGACTGGGCATCAGGGATCGCCTGCGCGGCCTGCCTGTCGAGGTTCTCTCGATCGATCCTGCCAAACGCAAGGACCCGCAGGCACGACTGGAAATGATGCAGGGTGCCGATCTTGTGATTCTGTGCCTGCCAGATGATGCGGCCCGTGAGGCTGTGTCCCTCGCGGCGACTCTGGATACCGTACGCATCCTCGATGCCAGCACCGCGCACCGTATCGCCCCGCATTGGGAATATGGTTTCCCAGAACTCGATGCCGGGCAGACGGCGCGCATCGCTACGGCGCGTCACGTAGCGAATCCGGGATGCTATCCGACCGGTGCAATCGGATTGCTGCGCCCCCTGATCGATGCAGGCCTGATGCCGGCCGATCACCCCATCACCATCAACGCTGTCAGCGGCTATAGTGGCGGAGGACGCTCCGAGATCGAGGCCCATGAACAGAATGGCGGGCCCGCATTCGAGCTTTACGGGCTGGGACTTGCACACAAGCACGTGCCAGAGATCATGCATTATGCCGGACTGACCCGGCGACCGCTATTCGTGCCGTCCATTGGGCATTTCGCCCAAGGAATGATCGTCTCAATTCCCCTGCAACTGGCTGATTTGCCCGGTTATGTGCGCATTTCCGATATCGAGGCTTGTCTGCGCAATCACTATGCCGGGTCGCGTCAGATTAGTGTCGAATCAGCCGATGTGGCGCGCCTCGACGCCGCTGCGCTTGCTGATCAGGACACGATGGAACTGCGCGTCCATGGCAGCGAAACCTGGCGTCATGTGGTGTTGACGGCGCGTCTCGATAATCTGGGTAAGGGGGCTGCCGGAGCGGCGTTACAAAATATTTCTATCATGTGCGGGCTGGAGTGCTGAACTATCCGCTAATGATCCCAATAATAGGCGTTAAACCCTGGACCGTGGCTGCGCGTTTGATCTCGATTGAGGCATGATATCCCTATGCTCCCACCCCCCATCGAGCGCAGAAATCGTGACCGCATCGTGAGAGAACGATGCCCGGGTGCCGTTGTCCGCGCGGGGTACGTCATGCGAATGACTCTGTGCGGCATGATGGGTGGTGCATGAGCGACACAACGGCAAACACTGTAATCCAACCCGGAGGTCATGTGCTCGACTGGCTGCCGCTTCTGGCGTGTCATGTCGATCCTGATGGGCGTGTGTCCTATCTCAACAGGAACTGGTCACGGTTTTCGGGTTTTGAAGGACGTGTTGCCCCGTTTCTTTGGACCGATCTGATCGACAGTTCGGAGCAATCGCTCCCCTGTCGCTGTCCGGACAAGACGGAATACTGCGTTCAGCGCCATGTCACTCTTCGGCACCATGATGGTGCGCCCGTTCAGACGGATCTGCATTGGCAAAAGCTGGGCATGAATGAGGGAGGTGGCTGGCTTCTTTTTGGTCATCCCGAGGCAGATTTCCCTCTGCTCAATGCTTTCTCACCTCGCACCACCGCGCCGGAAACCGGGGCGGCAGAGAATCCTCGTACCCAGGTTCGTGGCGCTCACCTGCCTGCCGGTCATGCAGGTCTCGCGGCAGCGGGTCTCGCCTCTGACAGCAGTGCTGGCAGCGATCCTGGCGGGCTTACCCTGCCTCTTTCATCCCCCGATATTCTCGACGCTCAGCGGCGGGCGACGGCAACGCACCGGCTGATGCGGTCTCCATCGGATGACGCGGCTGGAGAGGATCGTTCTACTGGCACTGTGACAGGGCTTTCTGCCGAAGGTCGGCACGAGGGGGCCACGCACGATGTGCTGACGGGCCTTCCCACATGGCGTCATTTCGAGCGGGAGGCAGGCAGGCATTTCGAGCACGCGGCCGGTTCCGGAGAGAACCTCGGTTTCCTGCTGGTCGATATCGATTATCTCGGCGATCTCAACGATCTGTACGGGCGTGATATCGGTGACCTCGTTCTCAGGCTGGTCGCTGACCGCCTGACCTTGCTGACGGCTGGCGAGGGGTTGATTACCCGCAGTGGCGATGATGAGTTTTCGGTTCTTGTGACAGGTAGCGTCGATGCAGCCACACTTGCTGCTCATGCTCAGGCGCTCCTGAGTTTCGTTGATCTGCCCGTGCGTATCGGAACGCAACAGATCACCTTCGGGCTTAGCATCGGTGCCTCGCTTTACCCTCGCGACGGCGACTCGCTTGGGCGGCTTCAGCACCACGCCCTGCTGGCGGTCAATGACGTCAAGGCTCGTGGACGCGGCGGATACAGGCTTTTCGATCCATCCATGATCAGGCTTGGCGATGGCGTGACCGCCCAATCAAACCTGATCCGCGGCATGTTGCGCGATGACCTGATCTACCCCGCCTATCAGGCTAAGGTCAGTCTGATTGATGGGCATATTGTCGGGGCCGAGGCCCTGATGCGCTGGTACCGCGACGGTGTGGTGGATTGCGGGCCGGAATCCTTCCCTGAAATCTTCCGCTCCTATGATCTTGCAACGCGTGTGTCGGCCAGGGTGCAGGAGCGGGTATTTCAGGACATCGCCCTGTGGCGCAGGACAGGCCTTGAGCCACCCCATATCTCGATCAATGTCGCCCCGGTCGAGTTCATGCAGGATGACTATGCCGAGAAACTGCTTGCCCGTCTGGACAGGTTCGGTCTCTCGGCCCGGCTGATCGAGCTCGAACTGACCGAACATGTTCTCTATCAGAACAGCGAGCATTATCTGCATCGCGCCCTGACTGTGCTGCGCCGCGCAGGGATGCGCATCACGCTGGATGATTTCGGAACAGGCTATTCCTCGCTCAGTTTTCTGCGTGATTTCCCGATCTCGTCGATCAAGATCGACCGCAGCTTTGTCCGTCAGATCTGCACAGAGCCCTCAATGGAGGTCATTGTGGAAGCGATCATCCGCTTCGGCGAGGCCGTCTCGGTCGAGGTTGTGGCTGAGGGCATCGAGACTGCTGACCAGCTGGCTATTCTCCAGCGCATCGGCTGTCCCATCGGGCAGGGATATCTGTTTTCTCCACCCGTGGCATCAAGCGGCTTTGCGCGACTGCTCTCTGAGGGGCGCTCGCTGATACCGTGACCTTCCTTCGCCACGACGTGTCTTGGGGCTCTGTCGGGTAACGCATGACGAAGGAGGGTATAGATTGCCTTTTGTCCGGATACTCGCTAACAATCCGGCCATCAGGCGAGAGTGACGGAACGGTAGACGTAGTCGGCTCAAAATCGACCGCCGCAAGGCATGGGGGTTCGAATCCCCCCTCTCGTACCAGATTTTTCACCGAAAACAGGCTGAAAACAGGCTATTGACCGGGCCGTGACTTGCGCCTTGCTGTCCGGGTCCGGCATATCTCGCAAACTTTCTTTCAGTTTGCCTGCCTGCCAGTTTACCGGACCGATCATGCCCCAACGCCCTGACAGAAAACCCGCCCGCCCTTTCTTCTCATCGGGCCCCTGCGCGAAACGTCCGGGCTGGACGCTGAACGCGCTTGATGGCGCGCTGCTCGGCCGGTCCCATCGTGCGCCGGAGGGGCGTGCACGGCTCAAGGACGTCATTGATCGCTCGCATGAAGTGCTGGGTGCACCTTCAGACTGGAAGATCGGTATCGTGCCGGCTTCCGATACTGGTGCTGTGGAAATGATCCTCTGGGCGCTGGCGGGTGACAGGCCGATCGAGGTGCTGTCTTTCGAGAGCTTTTCGGGGCTTTGGGCGCAGGACCTGCGCGATGTGCTGAAACTTGATGATCTTGTCGTGCATGAGGCCCCTTACGGGGAACTGCCCGACCTGACGCGCATCGACTGGTCGCATGATGTGGTGCTGACCTGGAACGGCACGACCTCAGGCGTCTGCCTGCCGGGGGGCGAGGCTGTTCCGGCAGTGCATGAGGGGCTGGTCATCTGCGATGCTACCTCGGCGGCGTTTGCGATGGACCTGCCCTGGGATCGGCTGGATGTCGTGACATGGTCGTGGCAGAAGGCCCTTGGCGGTGAGGCCGCGCATGGCATGGTGGCCCTCAGCCCCCGTGCAGTGGCCCGCCTTGAGGCTGCAACGCCCCGTGCGCTGCCCAAGATCTTTCGCCTGACCAACAGCAAGGGGTTGATCGACGCCATTTTCTCGGGCGATACCATCAATACGCCCTCCATGCTTTGCGTCGAGGATGCGCTCGACAGCCTCAAATGGGCTCAGTCCATCGGCGGGCTGCCGGCGCTGAAGGCCCGCTCGCGTGCCAATCTCGATATTGTATCCCAATGGGTCGAGCGAACCGACTGGGTGGCGTTTCTGGCAGCTGATCCGGCGCAGCGTTCAAGCACCTCCATCTGCCTGCGTATTGTCGCGCCCTGGTTTGCCGCACAACCGGTCGAAGCCCAGCATAAGATCGTCAAGGCGCTGACGGGCCTCGTGGCTGAAGCCGGTGCAGGCTTTGACCTCGCTTCCTATCGCGATGCACCGCCGGGGCTGCGCATATGGGGGGGTGCCACGATCGACGCCGCCGATATCGAGGCTCTTCTACCGTGGCTCGACTGGGCCTATGAGACGGTCAGCATGGAATACGCCGCATGAAAATGACTGACGAGCCTGATACCGCTCTTTTGCCCTCGGGGTTTATCGACCTTCTCCAGCACGAGGCCGAGGCTGAGGCGCAGGGTATTGAATCCGTAATGGATGTGTTTGCCGCTCATGGCTATGAGCGCGTCAGACCGCCTTTGCTCGAATTCGAGACGTCCCTGCTCCATGGTGCCGGTCAGGCGCTTGAGGAACAGAGCTTTCGCCTGATGGACCCAGAGTCCCGTCGCATGATGGCCCTGCGCCCTGACATGACGACCCAGATCGCCCGCATTGCGGCCACACGCCTTGCCGGAACGGCGCGCCCGCTGCGTCTGTCCTATGCTGGGGCCTGTATTCTGGTCGGCACGCCCGGGCGAGAGGGTGAGCGTCAGATCAGCCAGGCCGGGATCGAGTTGATCGGGGTCGATTCCGTCGAGGCCGATTGCGAGATCGTGCTGATTGCCGCCGAGGCGCTCGAACGACTGGGTATTGCGGATTACTCCTTCGATCTCTCCTGCCCCGCCCTTGTTCAGGCGCTTGTCCAGCTCTCGGGCTATACCGGCACACGGCGCGCCGCACTCGTTCATGCGCTCGATCGCAAGGATATGGCCGCTGTTGCGGAGCTGGGCGGTCCTGTCGCTGCCGTGCTGACCGCACTGGTCGAAGCCTGCGGCCCATCCGATGCGGCGCTGGCTATTCTGGAAAAGCTCGAATTGCCGCCCGAGATCAGGGTCCATGCCGAGCGTCTGATGGCTGTGGTACGCGCCATTCATGCCCGTGCACCGGGGCTGCGCCTGACCGTCGACCCGGCTGAATTCCGGGGCTGGCAGTATCATACCGGTGTCTGCATGACCGTGTTTGCCCGGAGCCAGCGCGAAGAGCTGGGCCGTGGCGGGCGTTATCAGGCGCAGGGTGAGGAGCCTGCCTGCGGTCTGACATTCCGCCCGGAGGTCCTGCTGCGGGCGGCCCGACCGATCACACTCCGTCCGCGGGTTTATATCGCACCGGAATCGCAGGATTCCGAGGGAGCGGCACGACTGCGCAGGGAGGGCTATGCCACGGTTGCCGGTCTCGACAGCGTCGAGGATCTGGCTGCTGAAGCGCGTCGTCTGAACTGCCCCTTTGTTTTCGTCGCTGACGAACTCATCACGCTGTAAAAGGAAAAGAGCATGTCCAACGTCACCGTCATCGGCACCCAGTGGGGTGACGAAGGCAAGGGAAAGATCGTGGACTGGCTGGCCAGCCGTGCGGATATCGTCGTCCGCTTTCAGGGCGGTCACAATGCCGGTCATACGCTGGTGGTGGGCGATCAGGTCTACAAGCTCTCCCTGTTGCCTTCCGGCCTCGTGCGCGGCAAGACCGGTGTGATCGGCAATGGCGTGGTGGTCGACCCTGAAGCGCTGCTTGCCGAGATTGACCGCGTGTCTGCGCAGGGGCTTGTGGTCAATCCCGAGACACTCTGGGTGGCTGACAACGTGCCGCTCATCCTGCCGCTGCATGTTGCGACCGACCGCGCGCGTGAAGCTGCACGCGGCGACCGCAAAATCGGGACCACGGGGCGTGGCATCGGCCCGGCCTATGAGGACAAGGTAGCCCGTCGTGCCATCCGCCTGTGTGACCTCTCCGAGCCCGAGACGCTGGACTGGAAGCTGGATGAGCTGCTGCTCCATCACAACACGCTTCTTGCTGGTCTCGGCGCGCCGACTTTCACCAAGCAGGAAATCCTGGATCATCTGGCGAAGCTGGCCCCGCGCGTGCTGCCCTTCGCCTGTTCGGTCTGGGAGCGTCTGGACGAGGCCCGTCGTGCGGGCCGTCGTATCCTGTTTGAAGGGGCGCAGGCCGTCATGCTCGATGTCGATCATGGCACCTATCCTTTCGTGACCAGCTCCAACACGGTTGCAGCTGTCGCGGCCAGTGGCAGTGGTGTCGGCCCCGGCACGGTGGGTTTCGTGCTCGGTATTGCCAAGGCTTACACCACCCGCGTGGGAGAGGGGCCGTTCCCGTCCGAGCTGTTCGATCAGGTCGGGCAGGATCTTGGCGAACGCGGTCGTGAATTCGGCACGGTCACCGGGCGTGCCCGTCGTTGCGGCTGGTTCGATGCCGTGCTGGTGCGTCGCGCTGCCCGCGTTGGCGGTGTAAGCGGTATCGCCCTGACCAAGCTCGACGTTCTGGACGGCTTCGAGGAAGTGAAGATCTGTGTGGGTTACGAGCTTGATGGCAAGGTAATCACCTCCTTCCCGTCCAGCCCTGCAGCTCAGGCAAGGCTAAAGCCCGTTCTGGAGTCCATGCCGGGCTGGCAGGAAACGACCTTCGGTGCGCGTAGCTGGGCTGATCTGCCGGCGGCAGCCATCAAGTATATTCGCCGTATCGAGGAACTGATTGAAGCACCGGTGACGCTGCTTTCCACCAGTCCCGAGCGCGATGACACAATCCTGATGCGCGATCCCTTCGAGGATTGAGCCTATCGGCGCGGGCCGAAAGGCCCGTAGCCATCCGGTACAAAGCGGGTCATTGGCTCTGTCGCCATGATGCCGCAGTCAGTTCCTCTCAAAGGAGGGCCGACACTTGAACAGACGCATGACCAGAGCGTCATGGCAATGACGCCCGCCATTATCAGATCCGCACGGGCTTTCGAGACCGTGACGGAGCAAGGCGATAGCCCCGCTGCAATCACCGTGTTGTAATGTGCCTCGCGACATCTGGCACACAGCGTGGCCGTCCTGGTTGGTCCGCCTCCCGCTTCATGTCGGGCCTCGTCATTCCGCCGTGCTGATATGAACCCTCTGTGATTGGGTAAGCGCCGCTCACCGCTTACCGCGTTTTCGCTACGGGACGCACAGGCAGAAGCCGTGCGCATGCACTTCCCCTGCATATCTTGTCGATCTTTCCGGTGAAGTTCATCGAGATTGCTGCATGAGTGGCGATCAGTGATGTCATCGGGAAATCAAAATTCTCCTTCCACCGCTCTGGATAGCGTGAGCATTTTGCATTCAAAGATACATGCATCGACACAGTACGAAATGAATTTGAAGTAGTATTTCTTGATATATTTATTTTAATGAGAACCATCATAATCACATATTATATTACATTTTCGTGATTTTTCTATCAATAGCTTTGATATACATTGGGTGTTTATTAAAGTTTTCAAAAAAATTTAGGTTTTGGCCTTACGGCATTGATCTGTCTCGGGTGCTCCTAACCCAGCGATGCGCATGCATCTCGAGAAATGCCCTTTTTCAGCCCAGGTGCCATTCGGGTTCAGCGATTGGGCGACAAAGCATAAGGAACGCTGTGATGGCGACAACTTTGTCCGGCACGTGGTCGGCGGTGAACATTAGCGGTCAGACAGTTTACCAGAGCGGTACGACAACCGTAGGACAGCCTGCGTCATTCGCCGCCAATGCATCCATTACGGTTACGAACGGCGCAACCGTCACATCGCTCTCGGGAACGTCACTGACGATAACTGTGCAGGCGGGCGGTGTCGTCACGGACGCCACCCTGACAGCCGGTACGCTAAGAGTTGCCAGCGGCGGCATATTGAGCGGGAATATTCTGAGCGGTGTCGCGACCACCCTGAGTTCTGGTGCCCAGTCCATCAACGATACTTATCTGAAGGGTGCGGCAGGGGGTACGTGGTCCTACGCCCTCAACGGTGCGACCGTGACAGGCGCAACCGTAGGAAGCGGCGGATATCTGCAATTGCAGGCAGGCGCCACCGGATCGAACATCACCGCCGCCGATGGCGGATCCGCCTCTCTTGCCGCGGGGACAACCAACGGATTTCATGCAGTCAATGGGGGCTATCTTCAGTCAGGGACGATGGTCTTCTCCGGCTATGCTGGCAATGGAACCACGGTTTCGACTGGCGCAATCCTGAACGGGGTATGGTCGGCGGTCAACGTTAACGGCAAGACGGTTTACCAAAACGCCACGACGACAGTCAGTGATCCTGTGATCCTCAACGGGGCCACGCTTTATGTTGCGAGCGGGGCTGTAGTTTCTGGTCTCACCTGTATCTCCAATACCATCCCGACAATCAGCATATACTCGGGCGGAACCGTGCTCGATTCCCACATTACCCGTACCTATGTGCGTGTGGATAATGGAGGTGTTCTCAGCGATAACCAGCTTGACGGTTGCGACGTCACGCTGAGCACGGGCGCGCGTTCAACCGACGATACCTATTCCTGGTATGGTTTCGCCGTGCAGAGCGTCAAGGTGGCCAGCGGCGCCACCATCACTAATGTGATGTCACCAGCAACACGACCATCAGCGCAGCCACCGGAGCAACCCTAAACGGCGTTCATGTGGCTTCTGGCGGGTCTGCCGTCATCGCGGCAGATGTCGATCTTTCGGGATTTCATTCCGATGCCGGGACCTACCTTGCCACATACACGTCAATCGGCGGTACGGTTACTGTGCCATCAACGCCCGCAACGCCTCCAGGGACGGTCCTGACCGGTACCTGGAGTGCCGTCAGCTCCGGCGGAGTCACAGTCTATAAGAGCGGTGCGACGTTCGTGCAGGCTCCTGCCACGCTCGGAAACGGGGCGGTGCTCTGGGTTACGAGCGGTGCGACGGCCAGCGGCCTCTCGGGCTATGCCACCACAGTCTATGTTCAAAGCGGTGGAACGCTCGCTGGATCCTATCTCGCCAATGGCTCTGTCTTTGTTTCGTCGGGTGGTATCACGAGCGGTAACCAGTTCAACTCGGACCCTGTGACGATTGCCGGAGGGGGTAGCTCCGTCAACGATATTTTTTATAACAGTGGCTATGACAAGAACATCACGCTTGTTCAGGCCGGTGGCACGCTGATTGGCGGTCAGGTCGGGTCAGGGGGTATCCTCTCCGCTGTGTCGGGCTCCGTCGTTCAGGATCCTTCGGTGGGAAGCGGTGGCTATCTCGTGGCTGACAAGGCTGCGACTGAAGTCTGCTTCCTCAAGGGAACGCATATCCTGACAGCCCGTGGCGAAATCCCTGTCGAGGCGCTCCAGCTTGGTGAGGCTGTTGCGTGTCTGGTGAACGGTCAGACGGTCTTTCGTCCGATTATCTGGATTGGTAGCCGGTTCAACCGCCTCGAACCCTGGCAGCCTGTCGATCTGGCGGGCTATCCGGTGCGGATCGAGGCTAATGCCTTCGAGCCCGGCATACCCTCGCGCGATCTTCTCGTGACCCCGGAACACTGTTTTGCATTTGAAGGGCGGATGCTGCCGATCCGTATGCTCGTGAACGGCAGGAGCATACGCTATGACATCGCGATCCAGAGCTACGAATATTTCCATATCGAACTTTCGGAGCACTCGATCATCCTCGCTGAGAACACCCCGACCGAAAGCTATCTCGACACCGGAAACCGGCATATTTTCAGGGAGTCTGGCAATGTTGTCGCGCTGCGTCCTGAGCCGGCGCTGCGTTATGCCCTGCCGCTATGCGTTGATCGTGCCTATGCACAGCCGCTTTATGAGCGTTTTGCCCGTAAGACGGCGGACGTCGAAACACCGATTGTCACCGGCGAGCCTGACTTGCGCCTTGTCGATGCGGCAGGGCGCGAGATCCGTCCCGTGCGCCGCGACGGTGCGAAATATGTGTTCCAGGTTCCGCCCGGCACGACCGGGGTTCATATCGCCTCACGGGCATCGCGCCCCTGCGACAGCATCGGACCCTATGTTGATGATCGCCGTCGCCTCGGCGTGTTGATTGGCGCGATCACAGGCTTTTCCTGCGATGGCCAGAAGGCCGTGACCTCTCATCTGACCGCTGAGACCCTCTCGGGATGGTATCCGGGAGAGGGAGGCTATCGCTGGACAGATGGGTTCGGCTGGCTGCCACTGACGGATGAGGGTGGAGTAACGAATTCGGTTATCCTGTGCGTTGAGGTGATCGCGGCAGGTCCGTATGTGTCCGAGCCCTATGAGGCTGGGATAGCCTCAATCGCGGGCTGAAAAAAGGCTGAAGTCGGGAGGCTCGCTTATCGAGCATCCTGATCTCAGCGCTTCAGACTTAGAAAGATGCTTCTGGGTATGGCGCGGCGGTCTTTGCGCAAAAACCTGTCTTTGCACGGCCTCCTCATTCATCGCCCTCACGCAGCGTCCCATCCCCGTACCGTTCGGGGCGGTTTCAGCGAGGACCTCTTGGAGGGGCCTCGCCTCTGACGCCTGACGGAAGCACGCCGGTAAGACGGGTGAAGGCTTTCGAGAAGGCAGCGAAGCTCTCATAACCTGCACTCATCGCTGCGCTGGCGACGCTTTCTCCCTGGGCCAGCTTCTCATAGGCATGCGCGATGCGCAGGCGTTGCCGCCATGCTGAGAAGCTCAGGCCTGTATCATCTGCAAAATGACGGACGAAAGAGCGTTGCGACATATTGGCCAGTCGTGCCCATTCTGGCTGGCTTCGACGGTCCGACGGGTTGTCTGTCAAAGCCTGCGCCACACGCCTGAGCCGTGCATCCTGCGGGAAAGGAAGGGCTCCCGTGTCTTGCGGCAGGGAGAGGAATTCATCCCAGAAACTCTCCGCCAGTCGTGCCACCACCGGTGTCCATAGCGGATTGCGGGCCTGACGGGCGAGGCGCACGGCCTGTGCATTGAGCAGATCGCTCCCGCGCGACAAAAATGGATAGGCTGGCAGGGCCTGACATCGCTCAGGATGGATATAAAGGCTCCAGCCCATGACCGCGCCGTGGGAGCGGGCTTCGTGAGTCAGGGATGGCGGCAGCCATAGAAGCTGCCCAGGGCCGATCAACCACTGGGCTGCCTGCGTGCGCAGCGCCATAACGCCATTCGCAATCCCGAAAATCTGCCCGCGTTCATGGACATGCGGACGGGCCTCACGGCGCTCGCCCTGTTCCATATGGCCCCCGAGAATCCAGGGGGCGTCATGCGCTGTGACTTCGTGCGGGACCATGCTGCATTTGGCGTCCATGCACTGATTTATGGCGCACAGGCGCGGGAACGCCAGCAAATAAGCCGCTAGGCTCAGCTCATTCGCCTTTGGGTGTCATGAGGTGATCATTCGGGAGACACGCTTATGAAGACAGGTTTCATCGGCCTTGGTGCCATGGGGCACGCTATGGCCATGAGATTGCTCGAGGCCGGGCATGATCTGGTGGTCTATAACCGCACCCGCTCAAAGGCCGACGCCCTCGTCGCGCACGGCGCCGTGGTGGCCGACACACCTGCCGAGGTGTCCAGGCAGGCAGATGTCGTATTTTCCATGCTTTTTGACGATGCCACAACTCAGGAAGCCAGTTTTGGACCAGATGGACTTGCGCAAGCCATGCGTGGAGGCGCCGTTCATGTCTGTTGCAGCACGCTCTCACTCGATCAGGCGCGCCGGCTGCGCGATGGTCATGAGGCGCGTGGTCAGCATTATGTCAGCGCCAATGTGCTGGGTCGGCCGCCCGCCGCCGAGGCTGGAAAACTCTATGCCATGATTGCCGGTGAACAGGCTGTGCTGGATCGCGTCGCCCCGGTCATGGAAGCGTTCAGCCAGCGGATTTTCCGGGTGGGGAATGACCCGGTGCAGGCCAATCTCGTCAAGCTCAGTCTCAACTTCATGATCTACTCGACTATTGAGCAGATGGCGGAAGTCTTTGCACTCAACGAGCAGATGGGGACAGACCCGGCACTGGTGTTCGAGATCATGACCAACAGCTTCTGCAATGCCCCGGTGCACAGAAATTACGGTCAGCTCATGGTTGACCGCGCCTATGATTATCCGGGGGCACCTGTCACATTGGGCCTCAAAGACGTGAAAATGTTCCTACAAGCCGGGCATGAACTCGGCTTGGACCTGCCTTATGCCGATATCGTGCATGACCGTATGGCGGCCTCCATCGAAGCGGGAAACGGGGAGCGGGACTTTGTGGTTCTGCAGGAGCAGGTCAAGGCAGGGCTCAAATAAGGCTGAGCCGGTATGTGAAGGGGGAGGCGATCCCGCAACAGGATTTCCTCCCTGCCGGTCCGCCATGCGCAGCCCTGTCATTCAGCCGTGATGCCAGGCCGCGCCCGTGTAGAAAAATCGCCCCATACCAATGGTGAAGATCAGACAGCCATAAAGGGAATGTTCCAGACAGGCGAGGCGCAACGAGCGGTGACGCTCGTAATCGCGGGCAAACAGAAAGCCGCCGGCAAAGGTGAGGGCTATGGCAATCCAGTTGAGGAAGATGACATGAGCAAAAGCAAAGGTGATCGCGCTGGCCAGTATCCGACGCGTTGGGGTCACGAACAGTGACTGATAGCGATGAAACAGGAAGCCCCGGTAGAGCATTTCCTGTGGCCAGACGGAAAGCAGGGGATAGAGGCCCATGATGACCAGCCAGAAGCCCGGGCGATGTCGGGGGAGGTCGAGGAAATGGGTGGGCCAGAGGAAATAGGCCAGAACTGTCAGCGCGCTCCCTAAAATCCCGAAGCGTACAAGGATAGCCCGTATCTCCCTGCGCACGTCATGCGACACAGGGAGACGCCCACGTATGGAAAGCCACGCGATGATCGCGCCAACCCATAGCCCAGCGAACAGTATTCCCGGCTGACGCAGGGCCAGCACAAGAAGCGGGCCACCGCTGTAGAGTGCGAAAAATTCACCCAGACGCAGCGCCCGAGGCAGGAGACGCTTTGAGGGGGCAGGGTGGACGGGCGTCATGGCTTTACCCCTCTTCGGGACAGATTGTCACCGGCGTGATGATAACGCCCGGTCGGAGGGGAGCAGGCCGCGCCAAGTGGCGTTGGAAATGCTGCGACCAATGCGGGTGCGGTGAACGGCACCGGTTATGCGGCATTTTTCGCAACTGATGTGCCATCGTCGGGAGAGGAACGACAAAGCAGCGGAGTGCTCTAGACGTTGGGGCAACCTGATACTCAGGTGATGCGTAGCGCTGAGCAGGTTGGACAGGAGTAGATAGCCCTGTCGCCGGGGCTGCAGAGTAACTGCAAACCCGGCTGAATCAGATCAGGCCTGCACACGATGGTGCAAGGAGATGCCTTCATCCTGTTTGCGGCGCAGTTCGACTTCGACGGCCATCGCCTTCTGAAGCTTTTCGAACGCACGCGCCTCGATCTGGCGGATACGCTCACGCGACACGCCATATTCGTGTGAGAGCTCCTCGAGTGTCGACGGATCGTCCTTGAGGCGTCTTTCGGTCAGAATATGCCGCTCACGGTCGTTCAGCGATTTCATGGCCTCGGTCAGCAGGGCCTGACGTCCGCTCATTTCCTCCGCCTCACCCAGCGTCGTCTCCTGGCTTTCCTGATCGTCAACCAGCCAGTCCTGCCACTCGCCTTCGCTGTCGCTACGGAGAGGGGCATTGAGGCTGTGATCCGGCGCCGAGAGGCGCTGGTTCATCGACACTACATCCTGCTCAGGCACACCAAGCGTCGTAGCAATCTTATCGACCTGCTCCGGTTTCAGGTCACCATCATCGATGGCCTGCATCTGGCCTTTCAGACGACGCAGGTTGAAGAACAGCTTCTTCTGCGACGCGGTGGTGCCCATTTTCACGAGCGACCATGAGTGCAGGATGTACTCTTGCATCGCTGCGCGGATCCACCACATGGCGTAAGTAGCTAGGCGGAAGCCGCGATCGGGATCGAAGCGTTTGACGGCCTGCATCATGCCGATATTGCCCTCGCTGATCAGTTCGTTCAGCGGCAGGCCATAGCCACGATAGCCCATGGCAATCTTGGCAACGAGGCGCAGATGGGAGGTAACGAGCTTGTGGGCAGCAGCGTCGTCTTCCTTGTCACGCCAGCGGCGGGCAAGTTCGACTTCTTCCTGCGGCGACAGGATGGGGAATTTACGGATCTCCTGAAGGTACCGTGTGAGGTTGTTTTCAGGGCCGATTGACATGACGGCGGAAGAGGCCATTGGGCTGCAACTCCTTTCGCCCGGACAGAGAAGGAACCAGATATACGGGTATTCACCCCGTTGGTTCCCGCTGGCGGGTGACGCATGGATAAGGAAGGACTTACGTCACCGCGCGATACCCTCCCATTGAGCGATATCAGGCGGCACGTCCGTTCCGGCGGCGCGTCAGCTCGTCGGATTGGCTATGAGTGGATCATACAGCCTTTTCCGAGTCAAGAAAACGTACCACATTACTCCTATTTAACCCGACCGATAGTCCACGGGGTGCGCAAGTCCTTATCCAGCCTGAAGCAGGATGAAAGCGCGCTTTGATTAGCGCCCTCGCAGCGCACGCAGGAGTGACTGAAAATCCTCTGGCGGCTCTGAGGTGAATAGGAGGCTCTCTCCTGTCCGGGGATGGGTGAAACCGAGCCGCGCCGCGTGCAGAGCCTGACGAGGGAAGTCGAGCGCTGTCCTTCTTGCTGCCTCGGGCAACCCACGTGCGGCCGCGGGGATGCGGCGCAGATAGACCGGATCGCCAAGCAGCGGATGGCCAGCCTGAGAGAGATGCACGCGTATCTGGTGAGTACGACCCGTCGCGAGCTTGCACTCGATCAGGCTTACGGAAGCGTCGAAGGCTTCGAGGCAGCGCACATGGGTCAGGGCGTGCTTGCCCCCCTGGGTGACGACTGTCATGCGTTTGCGGTCGCGCTTGTCCCGTCCAATCGCACCGTCATAACTGATGGTGGCCGGCAGAAGTCCCCAGGCCAGCGCCTTGTACGCTCGATCGATATCACGGGCGGCGAAGGCATCGGAAAGCGCATTATGCGCGAGCGGCGTCTTGGCGACGACCATCAGCCCCGACGTATCCTTGTCGAGACGATGCACGATACCGGGGCGCTTTTCGCCGCCGATTCCCTCCAGATCCTCACCGCAATGACCCAGCAGGGCGTTGACCAGTGTACCTGTCTCATTACCCGGCGCCGGATGCACCACCAGACCGGCGGGCTTGTCGAGCACGATCAGGTCGCGATCCTCGAACAGGATCGGCAGGGCGTGATCCTCGGCCTGCGGGCGGGCAGGGGTGGCTGGCGGCACGATCAGCACTAGGCGTCGCCCGGCTCTGGTGGTTTCCGAAGGCTCGCGTATGATGGCGCCGTCGCAGAAAACCTGCCCGGCCTCGATCAGGGATTTGACGCGTGAACGGGAGAGCGTGCCGATGGAATCGGCCAGAAAGCGGTCGAGCCGCTGCCCTGCCTGCTCTGGCGTGACAACAAACTCGAATCGGTTTTCATCGGGGACATGGGCATCGGTCATGCGCCCCTTTAGCAATTAGGATCACTTGCCGCCATGACTACGCCGCCGCCCCCTGTTTCACGTGTTCTGATGGCTGCGGTTATCGGCATGGGCGTGATGATCGTCATCGGCACGGCCGGGCTGATTGGCGTTGTGGTCCATCGTGCCATGCATCCCCATCAGGCAACCCTGCAAGAGAGACGGGTTCCTGCTTCCCCAATGCCGGGGCAAGGCAACATCGTGGAATCCGGGGGCAGTCAGAAACGGGGGGATGGGGCCGCAGTGTTCACCCTTCACGGTGGCGGGCATGTGCTCTCACAGATCGTACGCCCCGATGGGAGTTTGTCATTGCTGATCGCCACCCCCGAAGGCGAGCAGATTGTCATCTGGAGCCCTGAGTCCAATCGTGTGATGGCGCGCTTCGCGCTAAGTCCCTGAGATGATCTTCCTCCCGCGCCGGGAGCCTGGGGGAGACACCATAATGGATGCTCCGGAGTGTGGTCTCGCACGCGATACGACGCGCCCCAAACGTCCCGCCGGTTCTAGTCAGGTCAGTACGACGAGAGCTTCGGCACGCCCCGCCTCGAGGCCAAGGCGCTCATAGACCGGCCCCATCTCGACAAGTCCCGTCCACTCGCTGAAGCTTTTCTTGTCCATGCCCAGATGGTGCGGCATCATCACGAGCGGTGGCGGATCATCCATGAACTTGATGCGTAATGTTGCCCAACGCGGCGCGATATGCCGGTGATAGACGGCCGAGAGCGCACATTGCTCGATGCACCAGTTGGTTGGATTGGCGCCATGATAGGCACTGATGATGTAGTCGCTCAGCGCCTGTGCGATGACGGGCAAAAGAGGCTTCTCGCCAAAATAGGATACGCCAGCGCCGAACCCCCACGGCTCACCACCGCACTGTCGGCCGTCGCGATCATAGGCATAAAGTCTGAAGCCGTAGTCATAAGTCTTCAGCATGTCGCGTGCGAAAGACAGGAAATCGACCGGGATCATGGCATCCATGTCGATTGTCATGATCGGTCCATCAGCGAGACGGGCGATCCGCGGCATTATCAGATAGCGGATGCAGGAAAAGCTTGCGCCATCGGAATGCGACAGGCTGCCATAGGCAAAGACCAGCGAGACCATGCTTTTTTCTCTGCGCAGGGCCGAAGCGACGTCTTTCAGGAACGCAACCTGCTCGTCCGAGGCATGGGCGACGCCGAGAACCAGTCTCACATGTCCTGGCGCCTCAGCGCCATCGCAGGCCTGGACCAGTGAGGCGATCAGTCCAGGAATGAAGGCAAAATAGCGCCTGTCTCCAGCTGCGATCAGGGTGAGTACCGGCCTCGAACCGCCTGTATCCTGTTCTTCGTCGGGTAGTCCCGCCCAGCGCCATGAGTCGATGCTGAGTGGGTGCGGGTCAGCCGGACGCGTGGCGTGGCCTTGCCATGTATAGACCCCACCGTTGAAGTGAATGAAATAGCGCTGGTTCTGCAACGAGAGGCTGCGTGCCGTGTCATACAGGGCATTGGCTTCCTCCTGCTCGCCATCGAGCCAGTGTTTGTGGCCTTCCAGTATGGCGAGGGCATGAGAAGGACCATTGAGGCGTCGCTCCTCGTTGAGGAAGATCTGTCGCCGTTCTGCCGGACATTGTGTCCATTTTTCCTCGAGGCGATGGTAATAAGGCGTCTGTTCGGCAAAGCCTCCGTCAGCAGGAAGCCAGCCCGGGACGAGCAGATCCTCGTATGACGGATAGAGCGGCCGTCCTATCGCACGCTCAAGCGTGGGCCAAAGCGTGAGAAAGGTTTCGGGCTCGGCAAGGCGCGCCCGAAACCGGTCGATCACGACAGGGGTCTGAGCATCCTCTGGCAGTGCACAGGTGATAGCCGCAATCAGGGCTTCCTGGCAGGCGGGCTCGTCATGCTGCAGGCGTGCGAGGATGGCCCGCAGGATAAGCGCGTCTGTCCGGAGGGCGCTGTTTTCGAGCACATCAAGGCAGAGCAGGGCGACGTCATCCAACCCGATGAGGAGGCAGAGCCGCGCCAGAAACATCATATGACGGGGTTCGTTATAGTCTGTGATGGTCAGAAGAAGCTGCCGGGGCAAATCGTCAGGCTCGCCCCAGGGTGAGCGACCCCTGACAGCATTCGCCTGCAGATCCTGCATGGCCTGTGTCGCAGCCTCTATGGCGCGATGAAAGGCAGCATCAGGCCAGGCAGTGGCAACTCGCTTATCGGCTGCGCAGAGGGTTTGTCCGTCTTCCGTCAGGGAGAGGTCACTCAGGCCCAAACGGGTTTGACCAAGGATCAGGCTGAAGCCGTCTCGTCCGGGACGTATCGTCTCGCCGTTATCGAGTTTCCAGTCCCGTGAAAGCGCGGCATGCAGGACGCTCAGATGCCTGGCGTCCAGGGCGAGAAAATGCTCCCATTGCGCGCAGTGGCCGACGGCACGGAATGTCTCTCCCTCGCGACAGCTGATTGTGAGCGCACCTCCCCGCAGGGCAACAATGCTGCCATGACCGGGCGTATTGTCCATGGTCATGCCCGGTGCAGGGGCTATGATTACAACTTCAAACGGAAGGGGCGCGGATTCAGAACGCGCCCGGTATCCGGGATCGACGGGCAAGGCATTCCCGGACAGCACGTCCGCGATGGGAGCGGGAAACAGGCGGCCGCCTCCAGAACATACAACGGCGCCATGCCAGGCGAGCAGGATCATGGCCATAGGTGAAAGATCTCCTGGCGCCGGGTTGTGCAGCAGCCTGTTCTGTTCTTCGTGTTGCAGCGTTGTCGCACAGCGCGTTTGACATCAAGGCCCTCAAGAGTTCCGGGCGATCTACTCCGCGAGGACGGCCTGCATCAATCCGGGAAAACGCGCATCGAGATCGTCTCTGCGGAGTGAGTTGAAATGCTGCACGCCCTGTATGCGCGTATGGAGCAGCCCGCTCTCACGCAGTACCTGAAAATGGTGAGACATACTTGAGCGTGGCCGATCACCAAGCAGTGCGGCGCAACTCGCTTCGGGAACCGAACCGAGGTGCTGAACGATTTCAAGACGGATCGGATCTGCCAATCCCCGCAGGACTCCCAGCAGGGTGAGGCTCTCCACAGGGGGGTGATCGTAGTCAGGCATCTGGGCTGTCCGGTTCCAAAAAACAGGAGGGGAGGGGTTGTCGTCACGACGACGCATTCCCATTCCTGATATTGTTCGACAAAAATCGAATTAAACCCCCACGGGTTCATGAGGACTTAGCATTATGACAACTCTGTTCGATCCGATCCAGCTTGGCGCCATCGACGCGAAGAACCGGATCCTGATGTCACCGCTCACACGTGGCCGTGGCACACGTGAGC
This sequence comes from Asaia sp. HumB, assembly GCF_030263835.1. Classification (NCBI taxonomy): domain Bacteria; kingdom Pseudomonadati; phylum Pseudomonadota; class Alphaproteobacteria; order Acetobacterales; family Acetobacteraceae; genus Asaia; species Asaia sp. HumB. The sequence goes on from NZ_JARPML010000002.1 coordinate 2,166,885, forward strand.
ATGTGCCGACGCCGGTCATGGCAGAATACTATGCCCAGCGCGCCAGCGCCGGACTGATCATCTCTGAGGCAACCGGTATCAGCCGCGAGGGACTGGGCTGGCCCTACGCACCCGGTATCTGGTCGCAGGAACAGGTCGAGGCCTGGAAGCCGATCACCAGGGCGGTGCATGACAAGGGTGGCAAGATCGTTGTCCAGCTCTGGCATATGGGGCGCATGGTGCATTCCAGCGTAACGGGTCAGCAGCCGGTTTCCAGCTCGCCCACCTCTGCGCCCGCACCTCTGCACACTTATGATGGCAAGCAGGAGCCAGAGCAGGCACGCGCACTCACCAAGGCCGATATCACGCGTATTCTGGGCGAGTACGAGGTTGCTGCCCGCAATGCAATCGCAGCCGGGTTCGATGGCGTGCAGATCCACGCCGCCAATGGCTATCTGATTGATGAATTCCTGCGTGACGGCACCAATCATCGCGAGGATGAGTATGGCGGATCGCCTGAAAACCGCATCCGCTTCCTGCGTGAAGTGACAGAACGCGTCATCGCCACCATCGGGGCAGAACGGACATCCGTGCGTCTTTCACCCAATGGCGATACGCAGGGTTGCATCGATAGCGCGCCCGAAACCGTGTTCGTTCCGGCGGCAAAGCTGCTCAACGATCTCGGCATCGGCTTCCTCGAGCTGCGTGAACCCGGCACGAACGGTACATTTGGCAAGACTGACCAGCCCAAGCTGCATGGCCCGATTCGTGAAGTATTCCGGAACCCTCTGGTTCTGAATCAGGACTACACACGTGAGGAGGCTCTTGAAACCGTTGCCAACGGGACGGCCGATGCCATTGCATTTGGCCGTAAATTCATCGCCAACCCTGATCTTCCGCGCCGTTTGTCTGAGGATCTTGCGCTTCAGTCAGACGACATCAAGACGTGGTACAGTCGTGGGGACGAGGGATACATCGATTACCCTTTTTATAACGAATCGTGACTTTGCCATAAAGCCTGCCGAGGTGTGTTGACCTCGTAACTTGCTCGGGTTTCAGGAAGATACATTTCGTTTCTTTCTGGAACCCCGATGCGCACAAAGCAATGGTTTCACCTGTTCGTTTTGCTTGCAGAGCCTGTTAAACTCTTGCTGATTCCGGCTGTGGTCATGCTGTTATGCGACAGTGTCTCTGTTGGCTATTCGGTCCGAAATTTACTACGGGCGGCAGTGGCGTTGGCGCATCATGGTACGTCTTATTGGACGTACCATAAGTCTATGCCGAATGCGGACGCTGCCCGCCGTAAGAAGTGCCATGAAGCGAGCCCAGCCTGTAGTCCCAAAACAGATTTGCTGGTAAGAAGCCAGGTTTCTTCGATGTTGAAGAGCGGCTTGCGCGGTTAAGCGGGCTTGGTGATCAGCTCGAAGCGTTTTCCCGGACTGTGGATTTCGAGGCGTTCCGCCCTGATCTGGAGAAGGCTCTGGCTTACTCAGGCGGGAGCAAAGGCGGGCGTCCGCCGTTCGATCCGGTACTGACGTTTAAGATCCTCGTGATCCAGACACTGAACAATCTCTCCGGTGAACGGACAGAGTATCTGATCAACGACCGTCTGTCCTTCATGCGTTTCCTGGGGCTAACGTTATCGGATCGGGTACCCGATGCCAAAAAGGTCTGGTTGTTTCGCGAGCGTCTGACCGAGGCGGGCGCCATCCAGAATTTGTTCGCGCGCTTTGACGCCACATTGCGCAAGGCCGGTTATCTTCCAGTGTCCGGCCAGATCTTGGATGCCACGCTGGTGGCAGCGCCCAAGCAGCGCAATACCAATGCGGAGAAGGCCGATCTTCGGGGGGGGGGGGGGCTCCTCGAAGGCTGGGCAGACAAGCCGACAAAGCTGTCCCACAAGGCTAGGCATGCGCGCTGGGTGCTGAAGTTCACGAAAGCAAAACGACAGGAAGATGGGACTATGTCGTCCACAGATCTCGCTATTCCATTGTTTGGCTATAAATTACATATTTCCATCGACCGGAAGTTCCGGTTTATCCGAAAATGGAGAGCGACGGATGCCGCCGCCAGTGATGGTGCGCGATTAAGAGAGGGGCTGCTGGATAAAGCCAATACCGCCTCAAGCGTCTGGGCGGATACGGCCGATCGTTCAAAAGCCAATGAGGACTTCATGGAAAAGGAGGGTTTCATCGCGAAGGTCCACAGGAAAAAGCCGCATTCTAAGCCCATGCCCCGTCACATCCAGCGGTCCAACGCAGGGAAGTCAGTAATCCGGTCGCGTGTCGAGTATATCTTTGCTGATCAGAAGTCACAGATGGGATTGTTCACCCGAACAGTCGGCATCCCCCGAGCCACCATGAGGATCGGGCTGGCCAATATTGTCTACAACATGCGCCGCGTCCTTTTCCTCGAAAGACTGAACGCGAGCGCGTAGTCATCCCGGAGGAAACAGCGTCTGGTCTGCTCAAAACGCAGATCAAAAGCTACTCAAAGAACCGGCAATCAAATCTGCAAAAGCCAGAAATTATGGGCCAAGCGCATCAACCAACGGTTCTTCGATCCCTCCACCTGTGGCTGGATGGGGTATGCGGCGAAGGCAGCCGCCTTGGTGACGATGCCGCCTACCGAAGGGTAGACAAGTGAGCGAGAGGAGTCGCGCTGATTCCGGTATATTTCCTATGTCCTTTAGGCGATCAGTGAACGAGGTGCTGATCGCTCTTCAAACGTCTACTCATCGGATCTCTGCCTCGCCATCGCTGTCACATACCTGCTGCAGTGCCTAACACCGCGTCAGGCGCCGTTTGTGCTGCGCGTCATTCCGCTCCCCGACACTTAAGGTACACGGTGTTTTCGCGCCAGATCATTGAGGAGTATCGGGTTATATTCGATATGTTTATCCCGACCGGAGATGATGCTATTTCCGAAAACGTTTTGTTCTCGAACGTCACGATGGTGATAATTGGAGAGAGTTTCTCTGATATATCCAATATCATATTTGTATAAGAAATTTATATTGAAGTCCCAATCGCCTAAAACCGGATATTTTTCATTATAGCCGCCCACCTCGTCATAGCATGTGCGTCGAAATACGAACGAGATCGGAGCGAAGGTATTACACCGCCGTATCTCTTCGAGGTTGGGGGCAAAAAAATCGTCTCTGTACAATTTAGTGCTATGAGTTTGGATTCCATCGGGATGGACGCTTTCTGACACGTGAAGTGCTTGTGTGACGACGCCACCGTATTTGCGACCCTCTGCAGAGCGGAGGTAATCGATTGTCTTTTTGAGAAAATCGGGATGCCAAGAATCGTCATCATCGTGGATAACAATAAATTCGGATGTAGATTTAGAAATCGCTAGGTTTGATGCCGCTTCCATTCCTATGTTGATCGGAGACTCAACAAAAATGATTTTGCTATGGTCGATGTTGGCTTCGACGATCGTTTTCTTTATTAATTCCGCATCGCCCCCATCACATACAACCACGTGCACGTAATCTCTGAAGCTTTGGCTTGATACGCTCAATAGAGCCCGTCGTAGAAACAACGACCGATCCATTGTTCGCGTGATGACTGCGACTGTCGGTAGGGTGGCATTCAGCACGTCCGGGCGAGGACGTTTATGTGTGGACGGATATCTGAGGCCTGCCGACGAACGTTGCACAGGCGCGGCCATGTCCGCTGGGTACTCCAAAGCAATCTGACCGTTCTTCCACAATGCGCGGCTGATGCGTTCCTCGGATTTTTCTGGTCCATCCGGGCTGATCAGCACCGGAACCGAAAAAGACCTTCCGAGATCGGCTGAGCGCCGTTGCTTCAGCAACACTTCGGCCTCACTCTTGGTGGGCACGAGAAGAAACTGCTGTAATCGCTTCATGGCGTGCTCAGCATTGATCCTGAGCGTCAGTAGGTCTACAGGCGCTCTCGCAAGATGATATAACACCCCGGAATATATATGATCAGCGCCATTATTGTTGAGTGAGGCGAGGTTCTCCTTCTCACCAACAGCTAATATTGTGCCTAAATCATCACGATAATAGGATTCAATGCTCGGCGCTCGGGTTTCGAAAAGATCCTCAATCAGATGTCGATGAGAAATAATACATGTTTCGGGTCGGTTCCAATCGACACGGTTCGCTTCGAATACAAGACCTTCGGCTTGCGCAATTTTACCCCCATCTTCGTCGGGAATTAGCCCAAAATAGAGACCCCACCAGTCGATATCGGGCAGGCCTGCTTGCAACATTTTCTGGCTCGTCCCTGCCCAGCCTGAGTCGACAAGTACAGCGGTGTCATGTTTGCCAAGGGAGGCTCGTACGCGGGATAGGAACAGATTCGACTGTTCTTCGAGATGTGCGCGTATGGGAGCTGTCTGCGGAGCATTGCGGAGAATCATTCCTCCCAAGTCGAGACGATCGCTAGTCCAGTGCCACTGTTCCAAATCAATGTTACGAGGATTTCCAGTGTGTTCCCCGACAATGCATCTTCTGGCGATGTCGATGTCTGTATAAGCGTATGCGTCATCGAAAAGCGCACAAGATTCGAGCGGTGTTCTAGTCCATAGACCCTTCGCGATCATCATTCGTGAAGCCCAAAGATAATCCCAACCTGATGGGACTTCTCGACCGACACGTGAGAGATACACTTCTAAAGCCTGCCGGATCCTTAAGCCGGCTCGCGCCATGAAGAAAATCTTCGCGTTCTGCGCTCCCTCGAAATATAGTAGAGATTGATGAAGATTTTGTATGTATTGAGCAACAACGGGTCCAATAATGTCTCTTCCCAAACGAAACATATCGGTGTCGCTAATCGCGCTTTTGCGTGTTTTCATGACTTAGATCTTCGCCCACTCTCGTGCATCAATGCCAATATTGTCGAATCTATCGATGACAGTGTTTAGCGACAATTGGCGCATAATCGTCTCACTGCGCGTTATAGGGAAATGCAGGCTATTGATCCCCGCCTCACGTGCTTTCTGGACGTCAGAAAAGAAAGAGTCGCCTATATGAAGCGTCCGCGAAGGCGAAATGCCGCTACGTCCGATGATGTAGGGAAAGAGTTGTCCACTACGTTTGGACAGTATCGTGTCAGCAGAGCTGTAAATCTCGTCGACGTAATTAACTGAGCCGGGCGATACTTTTTCCATCAATGTGTGGATATGATCCCTATGGAGATACATATCACTCACCAGAATTACCCGGCCGCCGCTTTCACAGAATCGACGCAACGTCTCAATCAATGGTTGATTTGCCTCAAGGCAAAACTTGCTCTCATACTCTAGTTCACAATGCAGAAATGCTTCAGCTAGTGTATCGCCACCGCCAAGGGTTCGGGCCATGTTCTCAACGACTTCGAGTATGGAGCCTTCGCGACATCCTTTGACTGCCCTACGGCTGCCGTAAGAGCGGCTCATTGCCGTGTTGCGCATCAATAGTAATGCCATAGGGTCGATGTGCGACACATGGGAAGAGAGGGGGCCGGTACTCAAAGTGTTGATGATATATTCGCATATATCGAGATTTCGTTCGGCTTCGGATTTGTTATGCCTCAACAGGACAGTATCGAATACGTCGCAGGATACAACATCCATACCCTCGATCACGCTAGAAAACCATAGCGCGGCGGCTTGATAATTCTCATTAAGCCACTCGGCACGAGAGGCCCCGTTTGGAATAGAGCTTTGGAAGGGTTGAAAGCCGAAGACTTTCGGAAGGCTATCAGCGTCGCTGGCTGCTGGGTCTACAAGTTGGAGTTCGAGAAACTCACGGCACCCTGTCGGGGCAAGAAAGCTCTTCCGCTCGTTCTCCAAGCGTTCAGGTGCGCATGTGTTGACGTTTGCTGTCTCGATATTTGTGCATTCGGTCGAAATTAGGCTGGGCGGCATACCGGTGAAGTGAGGGCCCGCAGGCAGGGCCTGCGCAGTGTTTCTCAACAAAATTTTTCTAAGAGCTTTGCGCCTGAGGCTGGCGCGATCGCCTAGGGCACTTCTCGTAATTGTACGAAGGATGGAGGTAAATTTCCAACTGCGTGAAGCATGAATGGAGGCCAATTCTAGCCGTAAGCGATTGATTTCGTTTTCCAATTTGGGCCACCAGTTAAAGTGTCGTATATGGGAGTTTGATGTTTTAGTCTGAGGTATCGTTCATGGCGGCAAACTCACTGCATATTTATGTACCAGTCATCCCAACGTGTTAGTTCAGGATACCATCGTTGAAATCCGCGAGATTCAAGAGTTTCGCGTATGGCCTCCCGCTTTGACTCGTCTCCCGCATGTTCGACAGATATCAAGCGCACGTCGTAACGATCGAAACGGAAGCTTTGCAATATCTCAAGCTCAGACCCCTCGGTATCGATAGATAGATAATCAATGATATGAGGAGCGTTGTATTTTCGCAGCAGATCTTCCAACGAGATAGTGTTGACCTGTTCGACTGTTATGTTCTCACGGTTGCCTTCGCGCTGATGGATATCGGAAGGTACGATATCAGCCACGTGTGATAATTCCGGTGCCTGCGTCACGCATCGCATTTCAACGACATCTCCCGTCGATCGATAGACGCAAGAATGGTCAATGTGCGCTTCGCGATTTAAGAGAAGACTATCAGCCCAATGAGGATTTGGTTCCGCTAATATACCACTCCACTTATATTTTTTTTCGAGGAGCCATGTATTGCTCATGAAAATACCGTCGCAAGCTCCAAATTCCACAAAGAATCCACTGGTTTTTTCTTTGGTCATGAAGAGTACCCAAAGATCCTGGTAGATCTGGGCCTTGCTTTGTGCAAGATTATTTCTACAGAATAGGTAGAAATCGATGATATCTTTGTGAGTTTCCTCAAGGTCTCGTTCTCGATCGAGCAGGTTCAAGAAGACGCCTGCGAGGGTCTCCCTTTCCCACTGAGGCAGAATTTCGTCCTCGCCGCAGTTAGCGATGTCTTGGCCTTGTCTGACACGCCAGGTAAACCAAAGCTGTTCGAAGAGCGTCTGATGTTTCATCTCGCCTATGCTCTTTCAATCAGTGAGATAGCTCTCCACCGACTTTGCCAGATGCGCCTGGCGATTACGTCCTGGGTCTCACCAAGAATGGCGTTACGGAACTTTTCCGAAGTTTATCAGTAAGTGTCTAGGTATGTCTAGGCTTTGCCTTGGCGTGCTCCGAGCGTAAATGAGATAGACTATAATTCCCGCATACGCTCAACTCCGGCCAGCTTTTTGGATGTGAATGCTATTAGGGTGCTTTTGGCATTTACCATGGTAATCTACCTACGCCTCATATCGAGGAAGGCACGGTCTAGCTTATGATGCACTTCTATAACTGCCTCAGGCACATCGATATGCCCGATAAATCCTCTCCCCGCAGGGCCATAACCCGTGGCCGTATCCTGTAGCCGGGGAATTTCCCCGAGAAGCAGGGACAGATAGCGCTCCTCCGTCCAGGACTCTGACGTTACCGCCTCTCCGAGGCGGGGCGTGAAAGGCGGGGACGAAAAGAACAGGGTCGGTTGATCGCGCCAGACATGGTGGAACGTCGCATCTGTGCGGCGTTGCAAAAGCGGGTCCTGAACCAGAACAATATGATGCGGCTTCAGTCCAAGCTCGTCGAGTGCCTCGCGTGTAAAAGCCGCGTTCTCGCCCGTATTTGTCGAGCGAGTCTCCAGAATGATCTGGTCACGTGCGATCAGGGAATCTGCTGCAATCAGGCGAGAGATCAATTCGGCTTCCGAAAGATCGGCGAGGGCAGAGGGCGCGCAGTCGAGGCGCGAGGCAAGAGCCGCCACAAGCGGCGGGGTCGAATGCCCGATACCACCTGTGATCAGCAACAGGCAGTCGTGCTGGCGCGCCAGGCTCGTGGCATGATCAACACAGGCAAGCACGCCATTGCCCGCAAGACAGACGAGGTCGATCCGGTTTGGCGCATCATCGACACTTGTCAGAGCCAGATAGCCAGCGATGCGATCGGCGGCTTCTCTGATCTCGGGTTGTTCTAAAGCGGAAAAATCCGGATGTGTCATCTCTGTCCCAACGCCTTCTCTCTCCCTTCACCGGTCAAGGGAGTGGCCGGCCAGGGTAGCGCCGCAGCTCCTGAAGAGATGCGGGGCCAATTTCAATTCCCGGTAAGTATGCTCTCGCGCTTGGGAAAACGCGGCATCACACTCGGGTCAGACCGTGAAATACTTGGCCCGCGGGTTGAGCATGACGAGCGCAGACGTCGATTGCTCGGGGTGAAGCTGATAGCCATCCGATAGCGAAACCCCGATGCGCTCGGCATCGAGCAGCTTCAGAATGGGTTCCTGATCTTCCAGACGCGGGCAGGCCGGGTAGCCGAAGGAGTAGCGTGAGCCGCGATAGGATTGCGCCAGCATCTTTTCCATGTCGCGATCATCCTCACCTGCAAAACCGAGTTCGGCACGGATGCGCTTGTGCGTGTATTCTGCCATGGCTTCGGCCATTTCGACCGAAAGCCCGTGCAGATACAGGTAGTCCTGATAGCGATTGGCCTCGAACCATTCCCGCGCCAGATCGGACGCTTTCTGGCCCACTGTCACGACCTGAAGGCCCACCACGTCGCGCTCGGCATCATCGATATCCCGCACGAAGTCAGCGATACACTCGCCATCTTCACGGGGCTGGCGGGGAAGGGCGAAGCGTGCGGCCTCGGTCACGCCATCTTCATGGAAGAGCACGAGGTCATTCCCTTCGCCCGCGGCCTTCCAGTAACCATAGATGGCCTGAGGCTTGAGAATGGCTTCTTCCGCACAAAGTGCCAGCATACGCTTGAGCACCGGGCGCAGCTCCTGCTTGGCGTAGGTCATGAACTCGTCAAGCGAGCGTCCCTGCTTACGGAAGCCCCACTGGAACTGATAGAGCGAGCGTTCATTCAGGAAGGGCAGCACAGCGGCGGGTGCGGCCTCGACCACACGGGCGCCCCAGAAAGGCGGCACTGGTACAGGCTGCGTTCCGGCTACGCGGGCCCGACGGGCGCGCGCCGCTTCCTTGTCGATGGGCGCGAAGCCGCGTGTCTCGGCCAGCTCGGGCGCCCGCTCGACCTTGCGCTGCTTGCCCGCCCGACGAGTCTGGATGGCGCTTAGGTAGTCGTCAAACTGGTTGTTCACCACCTTGTCCATGAGCGACAGCCCGTCAAAGGCATCGCGTGCATAGGCGACGCGCCCTGCGGTCTCGATCCCGTAGGAGCGGGCACATTCATCTTCCACATAGTTGCGCGTCAGTGCCGCGCCACCGAGGAAGACAGGAATATCGATACCCTGACGCGCCATCTCCTCTAGGTTTTCGCGCATGATTACGGTGGATTTTACGAGCAGGCCCGACATGCCGATAGCCTGAGCGTTATGCTCTCGTGCTGCGGTGATCATGTCAGCCAGGGGCACCTTGATGCCCAGATTGATGACCCGATAGCCATTATTGGTCAGGATGATATCGACAAGATTCTTGCCGATATCGTGGACGTCGCCCTTGACGGTGGCGAGGACCATCGTGCCACGCGCCTGCCCTTCGACACGCTCCATATAGGGTTCGAGCCAGGCCACGGCGGTCTTCATGGTTTCGGCTGATTGCAGCACGAAAGGAAGCTGCATCTTGCCCGCGCCGAACAGCTCCCCCACCACTTTCATACCATCCAGGAGCACGGTGTTGATGATGTCGAGCGGTGGCATTTCTTCCATTGCCGCGGCGAGATCGTCCTCGATGCCCTTGCGGTCGCCATCGACGATACGATCCTTCAGACGTTCGGCCGGGGTCTCGGCGCGACGCTTCTGCACGGCATCGGCAGCTTTTCGGCCCGCGAAGAGCTCCAGCAGCTTCTGGAGCGGATCGTAGTCCTCGCTGCGACGGTCGAAGATCAGATCCTCGGCGACCTTCACCTCCTCGGCGGCGATCAGATGCAGCGGGCGGATCTTGCTGACATGCACGATGGCGCCCGTCATGCCGGCTCTCACCGCATGATCAAGAAAGACCGAGTTCAGCACGGCGCGCGCCGCCGGGTTGAGGCCAAAGGAGATGTTCGACAGGCCCAGAATGATCTGGATCTCGGGGAAGCGCTCGCGGATCATCCGGATGCCTTCCAGCGTCCAGACACCCAGCTTGCGATCGTCTTCCACGCCCGTGGCAATGGTGAAGGTGAGCGGGTCGATCATCAGATCGGATTGAGGCAGACCGTGCTTCGTGCAGGCGAAATCGACCAGACGCTCGGCAATACGCAGCTTGTCTTCCGGCGTCTTGGCCATGCCCACTTCGTCGATGGTGAGCGCAATCACCGCGGCGCCGAATTTGCGCGCCAGGATCATGCGGTCCTGGGCATGGCCTTCGCCATCCTCGAAATTGATCGAGTTGATGATGGGTTTGCCGCCATGCAGCTTGAGCGCGGCCTCGATGACCGGGGTCTCGGTTGAGTCGATTACCAGAGGCGCATTCACCGAAGACGTGAAGCGCGTGACGACCTCATTCATCTCGGCAATTTCGTTGCGTCCGACAAAGGCGGTGCAGAGATCGAGCGCATTGGAGCCCTCGGCGGCCTGCTCGCGCCCAACGGCAACGCAGCCATCCCAGTCGCCTGCTTCCTGCAATTCACGCCACTTCTTGGAGCCATTGGCGTTGCAGCGTTCGCCAATGGAGAAATAGGAGTTCTCCTGACGCAGCGGTGTCTGGGTATAGAGGCTTGCGACAGACGGCACCCAGTGATGGATGCGCTTGACCGGGGCGGGGCGATGACTGGTCCCGACGCGCTTGCGAAGCATCCCGTCCAGCGCCTGGATATGCGGGGTGGAGGTGCCGCAGCATCCGCCCACCAGATTGAGCCCGTCTTCCACAATGAAGCGCTCGACCCAGCTTGCCATCTCACCAGGGGTAAGGGGGTAATGCGTCGTGCCATTTACCAGTTCGGGAAGGCCTGCATTGGGCTGGATGGAAATCAGGCCGGGCCAGTTCTCGGACAGCCATTTCACATGCTCCGCCATTTCCTGCGGGCCGGTGGCGCAATTCATGCCGATAAGAGGCACGTCCAGCGCATGAATGGTGGTGGCTGCCGCGGCGATATCGGGGCCAACAAGAAGTGTGCCAGTGGTCTCGACCGTCACCTGCACGAAAATCGGGGCATCCGAGCCCAGTTCTCGCTTTGCTGCCTTGGCGGCGTTGACGGCGGCCTTGATCTGGAGCGTGTCCTGGCAGGTCTCGATCAGGAAGGCATCGACCCTGCCATCGATCAGGCCGCGGCATTGTTCGATGATCCCGGCCTCTAGGGTGTCGTAATCGATATTGGCGAGGCTGGGCAGCTTGGTGCCTGGGCCGATGGAGCCCACAACATAACGGTGACGCCCGTCGCTGAAGGTCTCGGCGGCCTCGCGCGCCAACTCGGCCGATTGGCGGTTGATCTCGCGGGCACGGTCCTGCAAGCCGAATTCGGCAAGGGTGACGATCGAGCCACCGAACGTATTGGTCTCGACCATATCCGCGCCGACTTCAAAATACCCGCGGTGAATTTCACGGATCAGTTCGGGCCGGGAGAGGGTCAGGATCTCGGTGCAGTTTTCCTGCCCCCAGTAATCGCGTTCCACTTCCAGATCGAGCATCTGGATGCGTGACCCCATCCCGCCGTCGCAAAGCAGGACATGGTCACGCAGGGCGTCGAGAAGATGAGGACGTGTCATGATGGCGGTCAGTCTCGCTGTATGGGTCGGGCGGCAGGGGCGCAGCTGCGACTGGGCGCTACGGCTGCCTGCCTTTTTTCAGAGGCTACGGCGTCTGTCCAGTATGATGCGAGGCTTGATCCTCATGCGGCCGTGACGAAACGGGAGGAGACAGAATGAGCCTGAGGCCGATTAGCGCCTCAAGGAGCAGCCCTTCGGAGCTTGTTCGGCGTACTCGAAAGGGGCTTCATAGTCGCCGGGCCGCCCCAGCAAAGGAAGAGACAGCCATGTCAGGTGATGGACGCATCCCTCTCTATATACTGAGTGAGCGCGATGCGATGCCGCAGGAACTGGTCCGGGTTCAGGGTGAAGGTGCTTGCCTGGCCGTTGATACTGAGCGGCCTGGCGGCTGGGCAGTCTATCGGCGCATCGCCGCAAACGCATTGCCGGGGCGGGTTCATGCCCGGTTTTGCGCATGCTGTGCCGGGCGCAGCCCTGTTGCCTCTGCCCTCGATCAGCTCTTTCTCGACAGGATACGCGGGACGTCCGCGCACTTTGTCTTCGTAGTCATCATCTGCGGAGCGGGTCGCTTGGCGGGTCTGATGGAGTTGCTGCAACAAGATGCAATGGTCAGATCACGTTACCGAATTTAAATTCTATGTATTTTTTGGTCGGTTGGTTTGGAATTTACATAGTAACTTTGACAGAATATGTAGAGACCTCACGCCAAGTTCAGTGATTTCTATGACTTATGGTAAAAATCGAAGATTCTCGCTCGACAGGGGGAGGGGTATTCGCGCTATTCGGGCAGCCTGAAGTCTGAGCGGCTTAGTGAAACACAAGAGGAAGCTTCGTGAAGCATCGTGATGGCGTCGCTGCGGACAGCGAAAACCAGAATCCCGTCTATATCCGACTACGCGCCGCCATGGCTGCAGCCAAGTACCATGGGCTGGACCTCGACATGCGTGATTTCGCTGCTGAGCCGGGTGAGGACTCGCCCTCACCAGCGGCGTTGGCACGATGGTTGAACGAAAACGGTGCCGTGGCGAAGGGAATGCGCATCAAGTGGCGCTATCTCGTCCGCATGCAGAACACGCCGCCCATCGTACTGATGTTTCGCGATGGCTCTGCCGCGCTTATGGTGCGCGCTGATCCAGAAAAAAATATCGTTTGGCTCCGTGATCCATTGGGTGACGAGGGAAGCATTCCCGTTGCAGTGGATGAGCTCAGACTGACACAAGTCTGGACAGGTGACATCCTGCTGGTCAAGCGTCGTCGGGACCTGTCGGAGGCTGATGCGCCCTTCGATCTGATGTGGTTTGTCCGCATCGTGATGCGTGAGAAGCAGTCACTCCGTGATATTCTCTTCGCCTCGATGGTGCTGGCAATTCTGCAGATTTTCCCGGCCATGATCGTCATGCAGGTCATTGATCGTGTGGTGAATTACCATTCGATGTCGACCTTGGTATCGATCACGGCAATTGTGCTGATCCTTAGCTTCTATGAAACCTTGTTGACCTATGGGCGTCGCGAGCTCACACTCGTCATGAGTACGCGAGTAGACACGCGAATTTCGCTTCATGCGTTCAATCGTCTGCTGGCTTTGCCGCTCGAATTCTATGAGCGTGAACAAACAGGACGCATTCTGGGCCGCTATATGGCCATCTACAGGGTGCGTGACTTCCTGACAGGTAAGCTCATGTCCACCTTCCTGGATATGTTTACTCTATTTGTAATCTTGCCGATCCTGTTCTGGATGAGCTCGACGCTTGCCTGGATGACCGTGGCGTGCGCAGGCTTGATTGGTCTTATCATCGTGATTTTCCTCGGCCCGATGACACGCGTCTATAACAAGATGATCCGAGCCGAGATGGATCGTAGCTCGATCCTCTATGAGACGGTGGCCGGTATTCGTACAGTCAAAACGCTGGCCTTGGAGCCTACGCGCCGCGAAAAGTGGGACGAAACCACGGCCGAAGTCATTCGATGGAAGCTCGCTGCGGGGCGTATGCAGAATTGGCCCACTACTCTCGTCATGCCACTCGACATGTTCATCAACCGCGGTATCATCCTGGTAGGAGCTTATCTGATCCTGACCGGATCGAGTAGCATCCAGCCAGGCGCCCTGATGGCGTTCATGATGCTTGGTGGGCGTGTCGCGGCACCGCTCGTTGGTCTGGCAAAAATTCTCGAAGATGTGAATGAGGTTATGACCTCCCTCAATGAGGCGGGTATGGTCTTGAATCAGCCGACTGAAACCAAGGCCCTTACATCCGGGCTGCGTCCGCCGATCAAGGGCGCTCTCTCTTTTACGCAGGTTGATTTCAGTTATCCAGGGACCACGATCAAGGCGCTTAACAACGTCAACTTTGAAATTCCTGCTGGCACTATGCTGGGACTTGTCGGGCGCTCAGGTTCGGGTAAATCGACCGTTACCCGTCTGCTTCAAGGCGTGAGTCGAAGCTATACAGGTTATCTGCGTCTCGATGGCGTGGAACTGCGCGAGATCAATCTCAGCCATTTGCGCCGCTCGTTTGGTGTCGTGCTGCAGGATAACTTCCTGTTCCGTGGCACAGTGCGTGACAATATCACCGCCGGACGTCCCGGCTACACAATGGACGATGTGATCCGTGCCGCGCGTCTGGCAGGGGCAGAGGAATTCATTGATCGCATGCCCGCCGGCTATGACACCCCGATCGAGGAAGGTTCTACCAACATCTCGGGTGGTCAGAGGCAGCGTCTGGCCATCGCACGCGCCGTGATCAGCGACCCGAAACTGATGATCCTTGATGAGGCCACCTCGGCGCTCGACCCTGAGAGTGAAGCGCTGGTGAATGCCAATCTGCAGCGTATCGGCAAGGGCCGTACGATGGTGATCGTCTCCCACCGTCTGTCCTCCCTGGTCGATTGCCATCAGATCTGTGTCATGGACAAGGGCAAGGTGGTCGATGTGGCGCCCCATAGTGTGCTGCTTGAACGCTGCGAGATCTATCGCATGCTTTGGATGCAGCAGAATCGTCACGAGCATTCCGCCCATAACAAGAACACCGATCAGAATGATGATCCCATGCTGATGGATGAGGAATAAGCCATGAGCAATAAGGATATTGTTCCCGAAGACGGGAACCAGGAAATCACTGAAGTCCAGCAGCACGTCCCGCGGGCGGCTGATGATCCGTTCTCTCCCCAGGGGCTGCCTCTGGCGCTGCTGGAGTTTCACTCCCCGAGTGCGGCTCTTGTCAATTTGCCGCCTACAGCGTCAGCACGCTACATCATATGGCTCGTCGGGGCATTGTTCCTCTCGGGGTTAGTGGCTGCTGCGGTATTTCCGCTTAATAAAGTTGTCAGCACGCCCGGTAAGCTGATTGCGGTCAGCAATAATCTGGTGATTCAGCCTATGGAGATCTCCATCATCCGATCGATTGATGTCGAGCTGGGTGAGTATGTGAAGAAGGGTCAGGTGCTCGCGCATCTTGACCCTACGATCACCAAGGCAGATATCGTCAACCTCAAGGCGCAGCGTGATTCTTATCATGCCACCATCTCACGGCTTCATGCCGAGGCTGATGGTACAACCTATGTTCCTGACCTGAATGATAGCTACGCTGCGCGTGAGGCGGCATCCTATGCGCGGCGCAAGGCCGAATACACTGCTAAGGTTAGTCAGTTTGACCAGGAGATTGCAGCCTTGCAGAGCCAGATCAATGGCTCTCTTGCCAGCGCGGCCATGCATCAGAGTCGTGGTCGTGTTGCGAATGAAGTGCTGCAGATGCGTCGTCGCCTGCAGGCGGATCAGGTGGGCAGTAAATTGTCGACGCTTGCTGCGCAAAGTGAGCTGATGGAAGCCGAGAGAGCGCAGATTGAGGCGCAACAGGCTGCAGCCTCCACGAAGTCGAAGCTGGCTGCCATTCAGGCAGAACGCGACGGTTACATCCAGAACTGGAAGGCGCAGGTCTACACCCAGATTGCAGAAGTGCAGCATCACCTTGATGAAGCAATCGGCGATTACGACAAAGCCGCCATGCGTAATAGACTGGTACTACTGAAAGCCCCTGACGATGGCGTAGTGTTGAACATTGCGAAGCTATCGGTTGGCTCGGTGATCTCACCTGCTCAGGTTTTGATGTCGATTGTGCCAACTGGAGCTGCGCTTGAAGTTGAGGCGGTTCTCAAAGGAAATGACGCCGGTTTCGTAAAGCTCGGTGACCATGCCTTGCTGAAGTTCTCGACCTTCCCCTATACGCAGTATGGTGGCGCTGAGGGTACGGTTCGTCTGATCAGTGCCGACGCATTCACAGCGGCCGACGCCAAGAGCGCTGCGACCGGACAGGCCCCCTCCGGGGATGCAGATCCTTCCGAGAGTGGGTTCTATCGCGTTCGATTGCGTATCGACCGCTATACACTGCACGGTGTTCCAAGCTTCTTCCATCCTACGCCGGGTATGTCGGTTTCGGCAGATATCCAGGTCGGTAAGCGCACGCTGCTTCAATATATGTTCAGCAGGGTTATCCCCGCCGTGTCGACCGGCTTGCGCGAGCCAAACTAACCGAAGACGATTTCTCCAGAGGAGAGCAGGGTGGCTTTAAAATCACGTCTCGCATCAATGGTCTCGCGTGATGCGCGACTCAATTATGCGATCACCCAGATCGAGTCTGGCGAAAACGCCGTTCAGGGTTTTGCTCTGCTCGGCCCGCTCGCGACGCAGGGGAGCGTCGAGGCACAGTATCGCATTGGCAAGGCGTATCTGGAGGGCTGGGGAACCCCCCCCAGTCTTGAGGATGGCACGAAATGGATGCGCAAGGCTGCCCAAGACGGTCATGTGCAGGCCCGGCTCATGCTGGGCACACTCTATCTCATGGGCTTTCCCGAAGGTTTTGACGAAAACCGCCCGGCAATCCTGATCGACAACCGTGAACGCAAACGGATTCCTGACTTTCATCAGGCGGCGCATTGGAGCCGTCTGGCAGCCAATGAGGGCCAGCCCGATGCTCAGGCGCTACTTGGCTATATACTGACAAACGGCCCCGAAGATCTGCGCGATCCTGCACAGGCGCGGGAGTGGTATGAAAAAGCTGCGGCTGCGGGTTCGGCCCAGGGGCATCTTGGTCTGGGTATGGCTCTTCATACCAACCCGACCGCAGACAATGATCTGGCACGAGGCACCGCCGAGCTCAAACTCGCCGCTCAGGCAGGGCTTGCGACGGCTTTTTATTTCCTTGCCTGGATCAACGAGCAAGGCATCGGGCAGGAGGCTGACTTCACCGCAGCCGCCGGCTATTTCGAAAAGGCTGCTGAACGCGGTGTCGCTCAGGCACAAACGCGCTATGCGCTCTATCTTCTGCAAGGCAAGGGCGTTCGACGCAGGCTGGACCGGGCGGAGACCTGGCTTCGCCGCGCTGCGATGGGGGGGGACGCCGAAGCTGCGGCGCTTTTGGGCGATCTGCATATTCGGGGTGAGGAAATGGCCCCGAATTATCTGGAGGCAGCAACCTGGTACCAGATTGCTGCCGAACTGGGTCATGGGGCTGCTGCACGAGGGCTGGGGCTGCTCTATCTGACTGGCACAGGGGTGCAGCGGGACCCGGATGAAGCTGCAAAGTGGTTTCGTGTCTCTGCCGAGTGCGGCGACCGGGTGGCCGATGCCGATCTTGGCAATCTTGCACTGACCGGTGTTGGTTCCGAGCAGGACCGTGACGCCATGCGCAAACGCTTCCTTCAGGCGGCCGAGAAGGGCGACCTCGTGGGCGCGTTCAATCTCGGCGTATGCTACGCCGAGGGGGTCGGGATCGACCGCGATGACACTCAGGCTGCATACTGGATGCAGCGTGCAGCCGATGGCGTTGTGAATGCGCAATACTGGCTGGGGCGCATGTATCTGGAGGGGCGGGGTGTCCCGCATGACATGGATCTCGCCTTGCGATGGCTTGATCGGGCTGCGCAGGCGCGCATGTCTGAAGCCATGACTCTGCTCGCGCAGATCCTGGTTTCGGGTCGGGCGCCTGAGGGGAAAGATCATCAGCGCGCGCTTGCTCTGTATCGACAGGCTGCCGAGCAGGGATATGTCGATGCCATGTTCTCTGCCGGTGCCATGCTGGGTGGCGGCCACGATGTCGCGGTTGACCGCCGCGAGGCGCAGCGCTGGTTCAGGTGCGCGGCCGAACGTGGCCATGCGCTTGGTCAACTGATGTTGGGCCGTTATCTGAAGCGGGGTCTTGCTGGTGAGGTCAATCCGGTAGAGGCCCGTATATGGCTTGAGCGTGCCCAGGCTCAGGGCGTGAATGATGCTGCGGTAGAACTTGCGAAGCTCGAACGCCGTCTGGGTAGACATGGCTGAAGGGCGCAAGCCCTCAACCCGCCGGCCACCTCCGGTCCAGTCGGGCTATGGCCATGTGGTGACAGCCAAAGACCGGGCCGACTGGCAAAGGTGGCACGACGCCCGGGCGCAGGATGCTTATCGCCGCGGCACGGATGCTTCGAATAACGGCGACGCACAGGCGGCTCTTTATTGGCTCGGGCGCGCAGCCCGCATGGCGCATCATGATCCTAATGTGATCTTTGCCTATGGCATGGCGCTGCTTTCGGCCTCTCGGTGGGAAGAGGCGGTCACGCGTTTCGCGTGGATCGCCAAGCGCTTTGTCATGCGCAAGGCGCTGGTGGGCCAGGCCATCGCCTTGTCTCATCTCGGCCGCATGGATGAAGCCGTCGGTATCTTCGGCCGTATGTTGGCGCATTATGCCCCCGCCGATGAGGTGCTGCCCTGGACGCGGCATTTTGCTGCCCGGTCGGGCTGCCCTGGCTGGTGCGCGACGAGCAATGAGGGGGTCATGCGCGGCGAAGCGCAGGGGCCGGTTACGATCAGCCTCGATGGTGAGATCGTTGCCACTGATGTCGCGCTTCCCTTTGTTCTGCCCGAGAGGTGGATGAAGGCGTCGTTGTTGAGCGCGGAGTGCGGCGGCAAGCTGCTTTATGGCGCTCCGATCGATTTGACGGCCATACGCCATATGCAGGGTTTTGTGTCAGTGCGTCGCCATGCGCTGGACGGTTGGATCTGGTATCCGGCAGATCCCGATTTCACGCCCCATGTCATCGTCGAGGCCGGCGACAGCCATTTCGATCTCACGGCGTCGCAGCTCGAGCAGGCGACATTGCTTGAAAAACCGCTCGCACGGCCACGCCATTTCGCACTTGCGCTCGACACCTTGCCTAAGGGGGTGGTTCACCTGCGCGATCGTTACGGTCAATCCCTGACGGGTAGTCCGCTCGCGCCTGCGGTGATGGCGCTTCTCGATCATGCTGGTACGACGCTAGCCTTTCAGGCGCCTGAGGATGAAGTCGTCGTTGCCAACCGGCCGCGCCATCCTCCAATGGGACGCCGTGTGCCGGGATGCCTCGCGGTCATACCCGCCTATCGCGATCATGATCTGACCCGACGCTGTATAGAGGCTGTGCTGACCGACAAGAGCGACGATCTGGAATGCCTGGTCGTCGATGATTGCTCTCCTGAGCCAGCTTTGCGCAGCATGCTCGCAGAATTTGCTGCAAAGGGCGCGATAACACTTATCATTCAGGAAGAGAATCGTGGCTTCACGGCCAGCGCCAATGCCGGGCTGGCCTGCGCACAAGGGCGCGACGTGATCCTGCTCAATAGTGACGCCCTGCTGCCCAAGGGGGGAGCTGCCCGTCTGCGGGCATGGCTTGATCGCGCAGATCGTGTTGGCACGGTTACCCCTTTCTCCAACGATGCGAGCATCCTGTCCTATCCCTGTGTAGCGCGGCCGAACCCTGTGCCGGATCGGCGTACAGCCCTGTCGCTGGACAAGGTGTTTGCCTCTCTTCCAAAAACTGCGCTTATCGATCTGCCGACCGGTAACGGATTCTGCATGGCAATACGCGGGGATTGTCTCGAGGAAACCGGGCTGCTGAATGTCGATATCTTCGCGCAGGGCTACGGTGAGGAGAATGATTTCTGTTGCCGTGCTTCAGCCCTCGGGTGGCGTCATGTGGCAGCAACGGATCTTTTTGTCAGGCATGTGGGCTCGGTCTCGTTCGGTCGGACACGCAGCCTGCTTCTGGAACGCAATCTGCGCATGCTCAACATGCTGCATCCTGGTTATGATGAGCAGGTCGCTGTGTTCATCGCTGAAGACCCCCTGCGTCTGATACGACGCAATGCCGGGCTTGTGCGGATGATCGCAAGGCGCAAATCGGCGACGTCCTGTCTGATCATGGTAACGCATGATTCCGGCGGAGGGGTTGAGCGGGTGATCAGTCACCGGCGTCAGCAGGCAGAGGCGAGGAAGGAGCAGGTTCTGATCCTGCGTCCCCACGAACGGGGGTGTCGCATTGAGGATTGCGGCGGGGATACGGTCAATCTCGTTTTTGATTTACCGCAGGAATGGCTGGATTTCGTCTCGATCCTGCGCCGCATGAAGGCTGATCGTATCGAATGGCACCATCTGCTCGGTCACGCGCCGGTCATGCATGATCTTGCGGGTGCGCTGGGCATGAAATGGGATGTCGTCCTGCACGATTATATCTGGTTCTGCCCGCGTATCTGCCTGGTTGGTCCGAATGACCATTATTGTGGAGAGCCTGCTCTGGCCGGATGCGAAGCGTGCGTAGCGCAGCAGGGCTCGCTGATTGACGAGCGCCTCTCAGTGGCGGAACTCGTGGCGCAATCCGAGCAGAGTCTGCGGCAGGCCAACAAGGTTGTGGCCGGATCGCTCGATCTGCAGAGACGCTTCAGGCGGCATTTTGCCGGGCTGGACGTTACGCTCGAACCACTGGAGGCCGGTAAATATCCGCCTTTAAAGCCCGCTCGCGCGCTGGATGGCGGGAGGCGGCGTATCTGCGTGCCTGGCGCGATCGGCCGGGAGAAGGGCTATGATATTGTGCTGCAACTGGCCGAGGATGCGGCAAAGCGTAATCTGCCTCTCGATTATATTATCGCGGGTTATACCATCGACGATGACCGTCTCATGGCAACGGGTCATGTCCAGATATCCGGTGAGTATCGCGAAGACGAGGCTGTCAGCGTTATCGAGTCGTTTGACTGCGATCTGGGCCTCATTCCCTCCATATGGCCGGAAACCTGGTGTTTCGCGCTCTCCAATCTTTGGAATGCCCGGCTACGCGCCGTAAGTTTCGACCTTGGCGCGCAATCGGAGCGAATACAGCGTGAGGGCAGGGGGTCTGTGGTGCCGCTCGGTATGCCTGTGTCCCTATTGAGTAATGTGTTGCTACACTTTTCACATCAAATGATATAGCTTTTACTGAGTAGTATGTAGTGCTATACATCCGATTATTCCTTTGGAGAGTTCTGTAGCCACATTGTGCAAAATTCCCAAATGCACACCTAAATCAAAGATGGGTCGATATAGATGTCTAATTCCGCGAGTTCTTCAGGGACGGAGCAGGTTGTTCAGCTCAAGGTTCACGCTTCTCTGATGACCTTTGACGCCGGTCTTTTTTGTGTGTTCCTGCCGCCGGAATACGCGGTCCAGAGCGTTAATGGCTATCCCGCGGTGACCGTCACGCAGGCGCCGAACATGCCCAACGGCATTGTGACGATCAAAACCTTCGAAGATGATGGTGTGATCAGCAGCAGCCACGGCGCAGGTGCCGGTGCGGCGCTTGTTCGTGTCGCGCGTGGTCCTGCTCAGGTTATGGTGACGACATACCAGGCGCCTGACAGCTCGCTGCCTGCCCCTGGCATCCAGGTGGCGCGTCTCTCGGGCGATCCGGCGGCCGCCGCGCCCGCTGCCCAGCCTGCACCTGCTGCTGCGAGCACCCCTGATTTCAAGCCTGAGCTTGCCGCCCATGTGCAGCGTCGTGGCGACGTACTGGCCCAGATCGGGGATTGGATGGGTGAGCCGGGCAGCCAGAACTGGATTGAGGGTTTCGGCATTGCGCCGCAATCTCTCGTTGCACCTGAAGATATCGAGTATCAGGCTGTTCTTGGTAAGGGTTGGCTCTCCCCCTGGGCCGAGGCCGGTCAATATTGCGGATCGCGTGGCATGGCCCTGCCGATTCTGGGTCTATGCGTACGTCTCAAGAACGGTGCCGAGGAAAAATTCGATATCGCGATCAGCGCGACCTTCACGGATGGCACGCGCATCGGGCCGGTCGCGGGTGGCGTAACGCTGGAAGCCGAGTCTCTTGCACCGCTCGAGGCATTCCATCTTGAAATCCTGCCCCGTAACGGTGCGGTGGCCCCTGCTGCCAAGGAAGAGCGAGCCGCCAAACCTGCTAAAAAGCCCGCCTCGCGTCGCAAGACGAGCGACGCCTGAGTTTGGGCCAGCCCCGGTACCGGTCGGTATCGGGGCTGTTTTTTTGCTGTGATTTCCTGTCACTCTCAGATCTGACGAATGGCTGAAACGGCGTCCCGCATCGATGCGCGCGAATGCTGCCCTGCTGTTCCCTGTGTCCCTGCCAGCCAGAAGGCTCTGTCGTCTTGCGTTTCCTGTTCGTGCACCAGAATTTCCCGGGTCAGTTTCTTCATCTGGTCAGGCATCTTCATGAGCGGGGAGGCCACGAGATCGTTTTCATCTCCGAGGCCAATGAAGGATATCTGCCGGGGGTCAGGCGCGTTCTCTATCGTCAGGAACGTGTGGTATCGCCTCATACCCATCCTTCGCTACGCGAACTTGAGATGGGGCTGAGCCGAGCGGAAGCCGTTGCAAGGGCAGCGCAGACACTCAAGGGTCTTGGATACACCCCTGATATCATTATCGGGCATCATGGCTGGGGCGAACTGCTCAACCTGGTCGATGTTTATCCCTCGACGCCCATTCTCGGCTATTTCGAGTTCTTCTATCATACTGACAAGAATGACGTTGATTTTGATCCGGAATTTCCACCCCGGCCCGATCTGGCGCCCAATGTCCGGGTCAAGAACGCCATCAATCTCCTTGCCCTGAACCTGAACCAGCATGGTCAGACCCCCACGCTGTTTCAGAAAGGAACGTATCCCGACTGGGCGCATAGCCGCATCAACCTGTTGCGCGAAGGGGTCAATCTCGATCTCTGTGCGCCAGATCAAGCGGTGTTCAAAAGCGATGTCGTTATCGGCGACCAGGTGATCCGCCCCGGGGACAAGTTTGTGACTTTTGTGGCGCGCAACCTTGAGCCCTATCGCGGGATCCATAGCTTCATGCGGGCTCTGCCGCGTATTCTCGATGAACGCCCCGACACACGGATCGTCCTGATCGGTGGCGACGGGACAAGCTATGGTGCGCCGCCTCCTTCAGATGCGGGAAGCTGGCGCGATATCTTCCTGAAGGAAGTGGCGGGACGCATCGACACCGATCGGGTGCATTTTCTGGGCAAGGTCGATTACGACACGTTCAGGCTTACGCTGCGACGCTCTGATGCGCATGTCTATCTGACCTATCCCTTCGTCGCCTCATGGTCCTTGCGTGAGGCCATGGCAACGGGGTGCGCCATCGTGGGAAGCCAGACGGCTCCGGTGGAAGAGTTCATTACGGATAGACGGACAGGGCTGCTGACCCCGTTTCTCGAACCCGATCGCATTGCGGAGTCTATCCTCGAAATTCTTGAGGACCGAAAGCTGGCGGCCCGCTTGCGCCGGGCAGCCCGTCGACATGCGGAAGCCGAGCTGTCGCTTCAGGGCTATCTCGAAAACTACGACGCCCTTATCGCCTCCATCGTGGGATGAAAAGGCAATAAGGGCGTGTATAGCGCAGGTTGATCGAGGCCCCTGCGAGGCAGGGGCGTGTGAGGATCAGAAGATTTCGATGTGCGACTTGAAGCCGAGTGTTGCTGCATCCTTCAGGCCCTGCTGGGCACCCGGACGGATGAAGTACTGGAAATCAGGAGCGAAGGTGATGCCGCGCCAGACGCGGATCTGATACATCGCTTCGATGACCATCCCGTTGGTCTGCGGGAAGAACGAGCCGTTAAGCAGGGTCTGATAACCCAGGCTCTGCTGGATTTCCTGAGCGGTTTTGACCTTCTTGGAGACCTGGATGTAGCTGAAGTTCACACCCCAGGCGTCCAGCGGACGGGACTTCCAGAAACCACGATCGAGCACGCCGATCGAGTATTGACGTTCACGCGTCTGGGTTACAGGCGAGTTGTTGTAGAACACGCCGAGCAGGGTGATGCCGGCATCGGGACCATTGCCCTTGTGACGCATGATCATCTGATCGGCCAGAGCATAGGCAGACCACGAGTTGTTGTGAACCTTGCGGGCCTGGCCCGTCACAGCCCAGTAATTGTCGTTGATATCGTACAATACGTCCGGGTGGGGTGCCGTATCGACAATACCACCAAGCTTGTAGTGACCAGGCAGCTTGTCCTTGCCGAAGATCGGCTCCCAGCCGAACTCGACCGGTGCGGCCTCGCCGTTGATATCCGCGCCGTTCCACTTGAAGCCCGTGCGCATCTGCTGCACGCCGTAGATGCCCATCGTGTTGAAGTAAACGCCGGCCTGCAGATAGGTGTACTGCGACGGACGAACACGGACACGCGCTGCCCAGTTCGAATCCGGGTAGGATGAATGGCTGGTATTGTCAGAAGAGGCCTTCGGGTTACCGCAGAAGGCATTATTCATGAAGTTGCAGTACAGCGGGTTCGACGAGAAGTCGGTCAGCAGCGGAATACGACCGGCGGCAATGTCGAGGTGACCATTGAACAGCGTTTCTTCACCGTAGATATAGACAAGGTGAACGACCACGTTGCCGCCACCACCATAGATTTCCTGGCTGGGGTTCAGGTTGTCACCAAACATGCGGCTGGCAGGAATACCGTAACGTCCGACGAACACGGCGTGGGTCGAGAAGCCGCGAATACCGGCAAGCTTTTCCCAGTCGATATCGTTTTCAAAGCCATACTGACCGGCATTGCTGCTGCCCTGTCTCAGGCCCAGGCCTTTGGTCGGGCTCGTGATGGCACCCGCGAATTCGTTGGTCGTATCCAGAAGGATCGCGACGCCATGCTGGCGCAGCCAGGTGTTCCATCCCCATGGATCATCGAAAATGGCTTCCGGATGGGGCAGGGGCGGGACGGATGAATTCTGGAAATTGACTGTGCCGATCGGGCTCGAGACACGCACCGAAGGTGCAAGGCCTGTGCCGTTGGGCGCACCCCCAGCCAGAGGCGACTGCGCCTGGGCCGACGGCATGGCAGCAAGGGTAGCGAGAGCTGTGGTGACGACACCCAGCGCCTTAGGGGAGATACGGGGAAGAGACATGAGGGCAATCCGCCAGTCGGATGAAAAACGCGAGGTTCCGTGACTTTCCGGGATGAGGTATTTCATTCCTTATCCCAACATGACCCTTTTATTACATCTAATTTAGATTTGGCAATGGGGCAGAAAGCCGGATTAGGCTCACAGCGCTGTGATATAAAAAACCGGAAAGACGCTGTGTCTTTCCGGTCACTGTCTATTGCAGCGTGGTGGTGTTACTTGACGGCTTCAAGAGCAGCGATAATCGCTTTCTTGGCCTCTTCTGGTCCTGCCCAGCCCGAGACTTTGACCCACTTGTTAGGCTCGAGGTCCTTATAACGCTCGAAGAAGTGACCGATTGCCTTCAGAGTGATTTCAGGCAGATCGTCAATCGTTTTTACATCGGTATACTGCGTGTGGATCTTGTCGTGAGGCACGCAGATGATCTTTTCATCCTGTCCGCTCTCATCTTCCATCTTCAGCATGCCAATGGGGCGCGCACGAATGACCGCACCCGGAACGATCGGCCCCGGTGCCAGAACCAGCGCATCGGCCGGGTCGCCATCAGCAGCCAGCGTATTCGGAATGAAACCATACGCGGCCGGATAGTACATCGGGGTGAAAAGGAAGCGATCGACGAAAACGGCGCCGCTTTCCTTGTCCACTTCATATTTGACCGAAGAGCCCTGCGGGATCTCGATCACGACATTGATGTCATCGGGAACGGATTTGCCGGGGGAGATCTTGCTGACGTCCATCACTACATGTCCTGGTGGGGGTGAATTGATCGCCTTATCTTAACCGCTCGTTTCCTCCCTGCACAGACGCCGTAACGTTATGTACCGTCCATGTTGTTCTATTGGTCACGGTTATGGGCAGATGTGATGTGGATCATGCTCTTTGCCCGTGATTTACCGATCAACATGGCCCAGATCACGCTCCGGGGCGATCACGTCGCGAACGCGCTGCTTGATGTCCTTGGGGCCGGGGAAACCCCCGTCGCGCTTGCGCTCCCAGATCAGATGATCACCCGCCATGATACTGAAGTGCCCCCCGGTATCGGGAATGAGGGCGACTTCTGCCAACTCAGTGCCGAAGGTCTGCAGCAATTCCTGGGCGATCCAGGCGGAGCGCAACATCCAGTTGCATTGGGTGCAGTAGCGTATCGCAATACGCATCCCGGCCGAGGGGAGCGGCATGGGGCTTTGTGCTGTCGTATTGTCTGGCATCGTTATTGTCCCTGTCATGACCGTCCGATCAGGTCGTCTTCTGATGTGTGGGCAGATTTAGGGATGGGTCAGGGTGGAAACCAGTCATATCTTGGTGCTCGTGCGATACCCTTGTCCTGAAGCACGACGATCGTGCGAGGTTGAGGAGATGCCTGTGATGCGGCGGGAGAGCTCTCGCAGGCAATGACAGACAAAATGACGAACAGACCTATTTCTTTGTCATGTCGTCTTGCAAATGGGGCCGAATTGCGCGATTTCCTGCACAACCTGTGCGCCTGTAGCTCAATTGGTTAGAGCAGGCCGCTCATAACGGCTTGGTTGCGGGTTCGAGTCCTGCCGGGCGCAGGGGTTTTTACGCTCCTATGCGGAGCGCACTCGAGCCGCGTTCTCGTCCTATTCCGTCCGACCATTCCATCAGGAGATCCGTCATGGCCGCCTATCAGTATGTCTATGTCATGAAGGACCTGACGAAGGCCTATCCCGGGGGCCGTGAGGTCTTCAAGGGTATCACCCTGTCCTTCCTTCCCGGCGTCAAGATCGGTGTGCTCGGTGTCAACGGCGCCGGTAAATCGACGCTGCTCAAGATCATGGCCGGTATCGAAAAGGAATATGGCGGTGAGGCCTGGGGCGCTGAAGGCGCGCGCATCGGTTATCTGGAGCAGGAGCCCAAGCTCGACGAGTCTCTGACCGTCGGTGAGAACGTGGCACTCGGCTTCGGTGACCTGAAGCACGCGGTGGATCGCTTCAACGAGATCTCGATGGCTTTTGCCGAGCCGATGACCGACGATGAAATGACTGCCCTTCTGGCCGAACAGGCAGAGTTGCAGGAAAAGATCGACGCTGGCGACGGCTGGGAGCTGGACCGCAAGCTCGAGATCGCTCTTGAAGCCCTGCGCTGCCCACCTGCTGATAGCCCTGTCACCATGCTTTCCGGTGGTGAGCGCCGTCGCGTGGCGCTGTGCCGCCTGCTGCTCGAAAAGCCCGACCTGCTGCTGCTTGACGAACCGACCAACCATCTCGATGCCGAGAGCGTGGCCTGGCTCGAAAAGACCCTGCGCGATTATCAGGGCACCGTCATGGTCATCACCCATGACCGCTACTTCCTCGACAATGTCACGAACTGGATTCTCGAAATCGAGCGCGGTCGTGGTTATCCGTTCGAAGGCAATTACTCCTCCTGGCTGACCCAGAAACGCAAGCGTCTTGCCCAGGAAGAGAAGGAAGAGAGCTCGCGCCAGCGCGCCCTTGCCGCCGAGCAGGAATGGATCAGCGCCTCGCCCAAGGCCCGTCAGGCCAAGAGCAAGGCCCGTATCACCAAGTACGAGGAAATGCTGGCCGCCAGTCAGGAGCGTGCCGGTGGCACGGCCGATATCGTCATCACCCCCGGCCCCCGTCTGGGTGGCACGGTCATCGAGGCCGAGAACCTTTCCAAGGGCTTTGGCGATCGCCTGCTGATCGACGGCTTGAACTTCAAGCTGCCGCCGGGCGGTATCGTGGGTGTGATCGGGCCGAACGGCGCGGGTAAATCCACGCTGTTCAAGATGATCACGGGTCAGGACCAGCCGGATGGCGGTGCACTCAAGATCGGTGACACGGTCAAGCTTGGCTATGTCGATCAGTCACGCGACTCGCTCGATGACAGCAAGACGGTGTGGGAAGAAATCTCGGGCGGTACGGATGTCATCCAGCTGGGCAAGCGCACGGTACCGTCGCGTGCCTATGTCGGAGCCTTCAACTTCAAGGGCTCCGATCAGCAAAAGCGCGTCGGCGTGCTGTCGGGTGGTGAGCGCAACCGCGTGCATCTGGCCAAGATGCTCAAGAAGGACAGCAATGTCATTCTGCTCGACGAACCGACCAACGATCTCGATGTCGACACGCTGCGTGCACTCGAAGACGCTCTTGCCGAATTCGCCGGTTGCGCCGTGGTCATCTCGCATGATCGCTGGTTTCTCGACCGTCTGGCCACGCATATCCTCGCCTTCGAGGGTGATAGCCATGTCGAATGGTTCGAGGGTAACTTTCAGGATTATGAAGAAGACAAGCGTCGTCGCCTTGGCCCGGATTCGACCGAACCGAGCCGTATCAAGTATCGCCCCATCGCACGCTAAGGGATGAAGATGTCGGAGCGGTTCATCTCTGACATCTCTCTTGCCGATGTCATGACCGGGTACGCATCGTGACGCTTGGCCGTCAGATACGGACCCAGCGGCTCGTGCTGCAGCCCGTAAGCTGGCACGATATGCAGGACATGATTCGCCTCAAGACCAATGGCGCCTCATTCGGGCGTATGCTGGGTGGTGTCCGCTCGCTCCGGCAGGTTGAGGACGAAATGGCCGATGACCTCGCTTTCTGGGCAAAGCGCGGCATCGGTATTTTTACCATTCGCGAAAATAATCGCTTCGTGGGTATCACGGGGTTGCATGAGCGTCCGGACGGGCGCGGCCTGGGCCTGCGCTTCGCCCTGGTACCCGAGGCCGCCGGACGTGGTATCGCGCGCGAGGCAGCGGGCGCTGCGCTGCGCTTTGCGCTGGATGCCGGCGTCGAACGCTTGGTGGGCGTCACCCGCGAGGACAATATGCCTTCCCGCATCGTGCTGGGCAGCATTGGTATGCACCATATGGAAAGCTTCGAGCGCGATGGCTATCTGATGCTCGTTTATGAAATCAGGCAGGACAAGCGAGCTGCTCTGGCCTAAAGGCGTCCCGTACGCAGTGCCTTGGCCCAGTCTGGCCGGTCATTTCTTTCCGCAGTTTGTGCCGCCTGCTCCCAGTCACAGGCAACTATATGGAAGCTGGCAGCCCAGTTGCCGTTTGCGTCGTCGAGCAGCGCGTAACGCGCGTGCGGAGAGGCATTGCTGATCTGCTGGGGGAACGGTTCGTTATTCTCATAGCCAGGCAGGCCCACGCTACCGGGATTGAGTACCAGTCTCCCTTTTCCGAAGGCCACCTCGCGCTGGATATGGATATGATCGCACAGGATGAGGCGAGCGTCCGTGTCCTCGGCGCGGGCGACGATTTCTGCCTGAGTAGCGGGACGCAGGCTCCTAGCCGAGACAGTTTCAAGGAAATAGGCGGTGTCGCAGGTGGGGGGGCATGATCGAGAAGAATATCGCTTTCCAGCCGAAGCGTTGCCGGAAGCCTTGTCATCCCGTCGCAATGATGGGGGCGAGGGCCCGGCAGGTAAAGCAGTCGGACGCCCCCATCTCATGAAATGATTGCGTGAGAAGCCGCCGCTCGTGATGGCCAGCTATGGCAGTCAGGGCGAGGGAGATCGGTCTTTAGGTTGTTTCGAAGGGCAGGAGCGGTCCAGGGAAATGATCGCCCAGAATGAGCAGCTGGTCGGTGCTCTGCGAGACGCAGTCAGTCAGGACAGCATCAAGTGCCGTGTATGTCCGCGAGGACGGCTATTTTCATGAAGCAGGTCTTTTCGTCGGGAGCGTCACAATTCCCGACGAAAAGGTTGTGTTGTCAGTGACGATGCGAGAGCTGACGCTCCAGCGCGCTGATCAGTGTAGCGACATTGCCGCCATTGCGGGCGAGATAGGAGCTGTAATCCTGACGCTGGGTCAGACGCAGGCTCGTTCCCTCACCGATCATGTCGACAATCTTCATGCCGCCATCATGGGCGATCAGAAGGCCCATATCGGCAACCGGCTGACCGGGGCGCATGATCTGGGCGCTGACGAGTTCACCGTTAGGGGTATTGGTCTCGCCGGTCACCTTGAAGCTTACGCCGCGATAGTCACCGATCTTGTCCGTAACGGCATTGACCAGAACCTGATGGAACAGCTTCAGATACTGGGCCTGCTGATCGGGGGTGGCCGTGCGCCAGTAACGTCCCAGGCAGAACTTGCCGATGGTGGCGATGTCCACATTGCTTTGCAGCAGGGGCAGAACTTCGGCCTTCTTCTCAGCCAGGCCCTTGTCGCTGTTGATGATCCCGACGAGCTTGCTACCGAAAGCCGTCACGAAGCCCTGTGCATCTTCAGCATGGGCCGGGGTGGACAGGGCTGCGACGGAAACGAGCGCTGTGGTCAGAGCGCCAAGAGCTGCGCGACGAGAGAAAGAGATGCAGGTTTTGAACATGTCGGGAGGTCCTTAATTGTACCAGTCCGGCACGGTCGCCCGGTGGTCGTTGCGGAGCGAGTCAACCTGGCTGGCGCGGTTCTGCTGCCAGGCGCTACGGATAAACGCGTACGGATCGAGTGAATCCTGCTCGACCTGATCGATCTCGTCAATATGAGACGAGAATCCACCCAGCACGCCAGCGACGTTATAGGCCCAGTTGAAGGTCAGCAGACCATAGCCGCGTGGCACGTAGTTGATGGGCGACAGGCCCTGAGCGATGGCGTAACCGCCAGCATCGCGCAGCGTGTTGGGGCCGAGGCCCGGCAGGAAGAGATAGGGGCCGCTCGGTACACCCCATGTCGCCAGTGTCAAACCCGGATCGCTGTCATGATGCGGATAGCCCAGCGATGTTGCAACGTCGATGAACCCGGCAGCGCCAAGCGTCATGTTGATGACATAACGCATGAAGTCATCACCCGCGCGGCGTGGCTTGCCGGCGCCGACATCACTGAAAAAGACCGTTGGCATGTACCATGTCTGGTTCAGATTATCGATCGAGTTGCGGATCGGCTTGGGCACGGCCCAGGCCCAGGCCTTGCCCACCGGACGCAGCGCGTGGTGATAGGCCCACATCTGGATGCCATACATCTTGCGGTTGACCGGCTCGTAGGGGTCGTTGGCTTCCTTGTAGTCCGCCAGCGCCTCGGGATCTTTCGGCGGCGGGTTGCGCCAGCTTGCGCAGGCACTCAGGGAGAGAAGGGCGCTCAGCCCGATGAGAACACGGCCGCCCTTGCGCTGCTCGCGCCGTCTCTTACGGCTTGAATCGGCAGTTCCGGCTGTTGGCCGGTTATCGGAATCACCTAGCGGTGCGGTCATCGCAATCCCCAAGTCGTGTCAGCGCGCTCGGTCGCGCCACATACTGCGCACCTGCTCACGATCGTTTATCCGGAGCCGTCACTCAACTCCGGTCCTGTTACCTCATCGCGTCACCCACAATTCAGCAGAAAACGTTCTCTCCGGCGGGGAGAGAATGTCCGTGCTGTCTCGCGAGAGACGCAGCATCGTGGTTTTCTAGCACGATGTCTGTCAGACGCCAGACCGTAGATGCCAACTCATGCCGTATGCGTAGCGTTTGAGGTGGGCTGCGGTTGAGGAAAATGAACTTTATATACTTTGACACAGATCATTTCTCCGACCAGTGTGGCGGCGAATCAACAGATGGAAGCACCTTGTCCATGAAAGCATTAGTGAAGAGCGCCGTATGTTTGATGGCGCTTGCGGGGATAATGGACGGTGCGGCGCAGGCTGCGCCAGCTGTTACGGTCCAGCCCTGGGGCAAGACTCCTGCCGGTGAGGATGTCAAAATCATCACGCTGACCAACGATCATGCGATGACGGTCCGTGTCATCACCTATGGCGGCATCATCCAGTCTGTGGAAGCACCGGATCGCGCAGGTCATGTGCAGGATCTGGTCCTGGGCTTCGGCACGCTTGAGGGCTACACGAAGGACTCGGCTGAGGGCGGCCTGTTTTTCGGGGCCATGATCGGCCGTTACGCCAATCGTCTGGCTCATGGCACCTTCACCATTGATGGCAAGAGCTATCATACGGATCTGACCGACCCGCCAAACGCCCTGCATGGTGGAAAAATCGGTTTCGACAAGCATGTCTGGACGCTGGTGGACACGAAAAAGAACGCCAAGGGTGCTTCGGTCACGCTGCGTCTTGTCAGCCCCAATGGCGATCAGGGTTTCCCCGGCACGCTCACGACCAGCGTGACGTACACGCTGGATGAAAACAACGCGCTCAGCCTGCACTATCAGGCGACAACCGATGCGCCGACCGTGCTGAACCTGACCAATCATTCCTACTGGAACCTGAATGGCGAGGGTTCGGGCTCGATCGAGAACGAGGTCATGCAGATCAACGCCGAGCGTTACACCCCGACCGACGGCACCTCGATCCCGACGGGCGAGCTGGCCACAGTGGCGGGAACGCCGCTTGATTTCCGCAAGCCCATGCGGATCGGTGATCATCTGCGCCGCGACTTTGCTCAGATGCTGATTGCTCGTGGCTATGACCATAACTGGATTGTCGATGGTGCCTACGGCAAAGCCCCGCGGCCTGCTGCGGTGATTTTCGATCCGGCCTCGGGTCGCACGCTCGAGGTCTCGACCAACCAGCCGGGATTGCAGGTCTACACCTCCAATTCGCTAACCGGAAAATATGCCGGGATCTCCCATCGGGCCTATCGTCAGACCGACGCGCTGGCCCTTGAAGCCGAGCATTATCCCGACAGCCCGAACCATCCGTCCTTCCCGACCACGGAACTCCGTCCGGGGCAGAAGTTCGACTACACGACCATCTTCAAGCTCGGTACGCGCTAGGCTTCCTGCGGCCCGACCCGAAAGAACCCTGCACGTCTCCGGGCGTGCGGGGTTTTTTTACGCCTGGTGCTACGGCCACAGGGCTTGGGAGGCACGGCGTTCACGGTCTCAGGAGCCCTGATTGGGTCCCGTCATGTCGTGGGTACGTCGCTATGCGTCCTGCCGGTGGCGCCCGTGGTGGAAGCCGTACTCATGATCACCGTGCAGGCCGCGCCGTGTGATGAACAGGCCACGATTGGCTGCGAGATGCAGCACCGTCAGACGCGCGCCTGAACGGCCTGTCTGCGGGTCGATCACGCTGGCCACCCGATGTTTGACCTCGAGTTCCAGGGGCCGCTCGAATTCCAGCGCCAGACGGTGGCTGCGCCATGTCATGGCCAGCTCCGTCTCGCCATGGGCGCGCCCGTAGCTGAGCGACATCGCATCCTTCTGAACAATCTGGCGGGCGGCACCGCTCAGCATGAGAACTCCTGCCACCGCAGCCGCGGCATGGCCGATCCGGCAGAATTGGGCGTGGGTCAGCAGAGGCAGGACCCACTGTGTCACCTTGATAGCGGCCAGCGCTGCTGCACCCACGCAAACCCCAGCCAGAAAGACCCCGCGATCAAACAGGCCAAACTGCGCGTAGAGCACCAGCTTGATGGCATGCAGCAGCACCTCATTGGCTGCGCGCGTGGCAATCAGTGCCTGCTTCTGA
Source organism: Asaia sp. HumB (assembly GCF_030263835.1). NCBI lineage: Bacteria > Pseudomonadati > Pseudomonadota > Alphaproteobacteria > Acetobacterales > Acetobacteraceae > Asaia > Asaia sp. HumB. Next base: position 2,200,074 of record NZ_JARPML010000002.1, read on the forward strand.
AGGCCCAGCTTCTGGTAGAACCGGTTGAAAAGGAGGCCTGTCGCACCGGTGAACCCGGAAACGAACCCTGCTGCGAACCCTATGGCAGGCAGGTAGCGCCACTGGCGCTGATCGGTCTCTGCGGGCGGGCTGCGGCGAAGGAGCAGAAAGACATTGCCGCTCAGAAACAGGCCAAGAATGAGCTCGAGATAAACCGGTGGCATGAGCCGCAGGCAGAACACGCCCAGCGCGGCAGCCGGCAGGGCGGCCGGGGTAAAAAACAGAACAACCCGCCAGTTGATGACTTGCCAGAAGGTGACGATGCGCCCGACCGTGCTGCACATGGTGCCGATGGAGAGCGCTGCCGGAATTTTGGGTGTGGCCAGCACAAGGCCCAGCACGGGCATGATCACGAGGCCAGCGCCCCCGCCTGCGACGGAGGAGATCGTAAAGGCAGCACAGGAGAGGCAGAAAAGGAGCAGAAAAACCATCATGGCCGGGAAACCGCTTCCGCAAGGCGCACCGGCAAGCAGCATATGCCGGGCTCATGAGGGTCTTTTATATATGAGAATTACTCTCAACAAATTATCAAATCATGTCGGGGAGGTCCGCTTGTGCCGTACCGCTCGCAACTCGACGTGACAGGAGCTGGGTACAGTGCAGGCAGGGGCTACAATTTGCGGTCGCGCTTGATCCGGTCCCACGCCGCGTTGATGCGGGCGACGCGATCGCCAGCCTTGGCCAGGGCATCGGGACTGAGGTTTTTCTGACCCAGAACATCGGGGTGATGTTCCCTGATCAGCACACGCCAGCGCGTCCTGACTTCCTGATCGGTGGCGCTACGGGTGAGGCCCAACTCCACATAGGCATCATTTTCGTTGCTGGCTGACCCGGAGCGACCCGTCTCGGCCCTGTCCCATGCCCCGGGCGGCAGGCCAAAAGCCGCATGGACCTTTTTCAGGAAAGCCGTTTCAGCAGGATGCAGATCGGCGCCGGGAGGAAGATCCGCCCGTGCGATGACGAAGAGCGCCATTAGCAGTTGCTCGAGCGGAGCGCGGTCCTTGGTAAAGCCCTTGCCCAGTTCGCGGGCATACATCTCGAAATCGTCCGTGCGGTCACGGGCCCGATCGAACAACATGCCCACTTCACGCAGGTTATCGGCCGGAAACTGGAAGAGCGAGCGAAAGGCCCTGATCTCGGCCTTGTTCACCGGACCATCGATTTTGGCCATCTTGGCGCAGAGGGCGACCAGACCGATGGCATAAAGCTGATCGGTCTTGCCAAGCAGGGTGGACATCTTGGCGGCGGCCATGAAAGCGGCCCCATTGGGATCAGGCTGTCCCTTGGTGCGCCAGTGCTCGTGCCATCCCCCGGTTGGTGTTTCAAGCAGCGAGCCGCGATCGGCCGCATGGCCCAGCGCCGCACCCATGAGCGCGCCCATCGGTCCGCCAACAGCGAAACCGGCCACGCCACCGAACATCTTTCCCCAGAATGCCATTCCCTACCGGTAGCATGAGCACAGGGGAGAGTTCAAACAGTGGCGGGGCGATCTTTGGCCGGAGCCGTGTCGTCAGCCGGTTGCGCCTGCGGCGGAAGGCGAGGAAGGCTGCGCGAGAGGGACGCAGTGAGCGTTGTGAGGTCATAGGGTTTGGACAGCACGACGACAGACGGATCGCCCTCGACGGCATGGACATCACCTGTGGCGAAAACGACCCCGATATCCGGCCTGAGGAGGCGCGCCTGCGCAGCCAGATCCTTCCCGGAGAGGCCCGGGAGGTTCACATCTGTCAGCAACACATCAACCGGCATGGTTTGCAGCACGATCAGGGCTTCGTCGTAATCGGCGGCCTCAACGGTCAGGAAGCCCGATTCCTTGAGCATTTCCGAGGTAGCCTGACGGATCAGACGGTCATCCTCAACCAGCAGTACCGTCACGCAAAGCGTGCGGGCCGGGGCGTTGCCCATTCCGACGGACTCTGCCCCGGAAATGAGGGCCGCCTGTCCGGCGCTGGCAGACGAGGCTTCCGATGGGTCCGGCTGGCGCGGCGCTGTTGCCTGCACGCGCTGCTGGCGATTGGCCAGAACATGGCGGAATTTGCGCGCCAGCGCGTCGCGCGTATAGGGCTTGGAAAGCAGCTCTACCCCGGCATCCAGACGGCCGCCATGCACGATTGAGTTCTCGGTATAGCCGGAAGTGAAAAGCACAGCGATGTCCGGCAGGCGCTCCTTGGCGCGACGGGCCAGTTCCGGGCTCTTGAGGGTTCCGGGCATGACCACATCGGTGAACAGGATATCAATGCGCATACCGCTTTCGATCACCACCAGCGCATTGGCGGCATCGGTGGCCTTGAGAACCTGATAGCCGAGGTCGGAAAGCATCTCGACCACAGTGGCCCGCACTTCATCGTCATCCTCCACTACCAGCACGGTCTCGCTGCCGCCGGTGACAGGGGCCATGTGATGTTCGATCTCGACATCCTCGGCGTCCATCGCACGGGGCAGATAGAGCTTGATGGTCGTGCCTTCGCCCGGTTCGGAGTAGATGTTGATGTGACCGCCGGACTGCTTGACGAAGCCATAGACCATCGAGAGGCCAAGCCCGGAGCCCTTGCCTTCTGCCTTCGTCGAGAAGAATGGCTCAAACACCTTGGCAAGAATGTCGGGTGTCATACCCGTGCCGGTATCGCTGACGGCCAGAAGCACATATTGCCCGGCCTTGACCTCGTCATGCTGACGCACATAGGCGTCATCGAGATGGGTGTTGCCGAGTTCGATCGTCAGCTTGCCCTGTCCATCCATCGCATCGCGGGCATTGATGGCAAGATTCAGAAGGGCATTTTCGATTTGTGCCGGATCGATGAACGTGTTCCACAGACCAGCCGAGACGATGGTCTCGATCTCGATCCCTTCACCAATTGCACGGCGCAGCATTTCATCCATGCCACGCACGAAGCGGGTCACATTCACGATCTTGGGTTCGAGTGCCTGACGGCGGCCGAAGGCAAGCAGCTGGCTGGCCAGACGTGAACCACGCTGCACGCCGCCCATTGCGCTGCTGACGTGACGTTCGGCCCGGCTGTTGCCCATCACATATTTGCCGAGCAGTTGCAGATTGCCGCTGATCACCTGAAGCAGGTTGTTGAAATCATGCGCCACGCCGCCAGTCAATTTACCGATGGATTCCATTTTCTGCGCCTGAGCCAACCGGGTCTCGGCCTGACGTCGCTCCGTGATTTCCTCGATCACGCGGTTTTCGAGCGTCTCGTTCAGCTTGCGCAGCTGTTCTTCGGCCCGCTGGCGATGGCGTACCTGACGGGACAGGTCTTCCGCGTGATCGCGCAATGCAGCTTCTGCGGCGCGTTGATGGGTGATGTCGGTATGAACCCCCACCCATTCGGTGATTTCGCCTGAGTCATCGAGGATGGGCAGGGCGCGTATGGCAAAATTGCGCCACTGCCCGTCGCGGTTGCGCACGCGATGCTCATGCACGAACATGCTGCGTGACGACACGGAGGCGTTCCATGCGACAACCGAGGCGGCGGTGTCGTCCGGATGAACGGCGTTGGCCCAGCCAAAACCCTGATATTCCTCGCTTGTCTGGCCTGTCAGTGCAGCCCAGCCCGGCTGCTCGCCCGTCATGCGGCCATCGGCGCTGTTGGTCCACAGCACACCATGAACGGCTTCCATCGCGGTGCGGAAACGTCTGTCGCTCGCGGCGACCTCGGCGATACGCCGTGCCCGGTCCTCGATATCGATGCCGAGGATATGCACGCCGTGTACGACCCCATCATCGTCGATATGCGGCACGTATCGGAACTCTGTATGACGCTCTGTGCCGTCCTGATGAGGCAGGAGAGTCTCTGCGGTGAGAGACCGGCAAGAGAGCGCAGCTTCCAGGTCGGGGCGCCTGTCTTCATAGACGCGCGCCCCCAAGACCTCGATGACGGGGCAGTTGACGATGCGCTCAAGCGGCAGGCCAAGCCAGGATTCATAAGCGGCATTGGCAAAGCGATAGACATGCGCCTGATCGACATAGGAAACGAGCATGGGCGTCGCATCGGTAACGCGCCGTAATTCCGCTTCGCTTGAGGCCAGACGCTTCTCGGCTTGAACGCGCTCGGTGTTGTTGACGATGGTGCACAAGACGCCGCCAGGCGCTTCGCCCATTTCGTAAACGGGGGTGAAATAGAAGTCTAGAATCAGCGTTTCGACCTGATCCTGTCGGTTGAGCCTGATCTTGCGATTCTGAAAACTTGCGGCTTCCCCGCGCAGTCCGGCTTCGAGAACGGGTCTTGTCCACTCATCGAGTTCGGGGAAGGCTTTTGTGAGCGGCGTTCCAAGTGCGCAGGGGTGGCGGTCGCCTGCGATGAGACTGAAGGCGTCGTTGTAGAACAGGATCTGCTCGGGCCCCCAAAGCAGCATCTTGGCCACGGGGGAATTGACGATATTGGTAATCGTTGCCCGTAGCGGATCAGACCATCGGCATGTTGGGCCAACGGCATGCTGTTTCCAGTCCAGCCCACGGATCAGCGCACCGCATTGACCACCAGCAGGCGGAAAGGCGACTCCCTCCCGCTTGGCGGAAGTGGCCATTTTCTCACGCAGCAGGGTCAGGCCAGCTTCGATCATGGCGCGCTCACTCGCGAAGCTGCCACGCGTGATCTCGGCTTCGATAAAGGCTTCGAGGCTGTCAGGAGAAATGGCAGTGCCAGATGGGCAAGACGTCATGGATCGATGAAGCCCCAGCATCACGAAGGTGAGCATTATGTTGTTGTCGTTAGATATCGACAACGATCATCATTGGCTAGAGGTTTGCTCACGGTCAGGTGAGAGGTGTTGCAATGATGGTGGGGGCGCCTGAAACCTCACTGGCAGCCGCCTATGCAGAGACCTGCAGCGATGGTCCTGCGTCCCGAAAAGTGTAAAAGAAATAATTACTCGAGCAGATCGCTCTGTGCCTGATATCGGAGACAAATCACTTGGCCGCGCATTGCGTATTCTACCTCAACGAGAGAGACGTTTCGGTACTTACCTGCGTGGGGTTCGGCTCTTTTCCTGCCTATTCCGGGTCCGGCGATTTCACCAACCGTCCGCGGCGGCCAGCAACCGGAATAATGGTCCTCTCCCACCGGGGCTTTACCATATCCTCGATCGGCAGTGCGGAGGTCGAGTGGGTGTCGTCAGGAATCATGTCGGTGATTTCTTCGCAGGTACCCATCGTCAGGACTGGTTCGCCCTCTACCGTGATGACGGCATCATAGACGATCAGACATCGATAGACGGCATCAGGCGCGGGGCTTTCCGGCTGCATCCCGTTGGGTTCTGGGGGATCAGCAAGGGATGCATTACATTGCCTGAAACCCATGATTTCTATCGCCTGCGTGAATTCCTGCTCGCTCAATCGCCGGCCTATATGAACGGGATGCGGTCTTACGGGACGCTGGACGTCAGATGAAAGCGCTTGTCACCCTGCCGGTCGCCGTTCTGGTCTATCTCGCTTTGGGTAATGCGACCTATCACTACTTTGCCTGGTCGGGTCGAAGCTGGAAGATCCTGTCGCCCGTCTTTTACGTCAATGACGCTCTCGCGCTGGGTCTGAGTCAGGCAAGCATCATCATGACTACCATGATGCTCGTCAGCCTTATCCTGGCCTATGTCATCGTGACAGGGCTGGGTGCGTTGATGAGCCGCCGCAAGGCCTGAATTCCGCAGGGTACAGCAGGCAGTGTTCGCAGCCGTGACAATTCGGGACGCCTTGAGCGTTACCGGATTGCGCTCAGGAACTGCGTAGAAAGGCCAGACAGGCGACGCGCAGTGCCGAGGCGAGCGGGCGTTCCGGCGGGCGGGATGCGTCGATACTGGCGATCAGGGAAGCCAGCGAATTGCCGGCACTCATTTCCTCCAGCACGGCCCAGAATTCCGGCTCCAGCGCGATGCTGGTGCGGTGGCGTGACAGCGTAAAGCTGCGTTTGACGAGATCACTCATTGTCTTCTTGACCTAGCAACTCGGCTCGTGCCCATTCTGCCGCTTCAGCCACCATCGGGTTCTCGTCCCCGGTCAGGGTTTCGATCAGGGCCAGATGGTCAGTGTTGTGCGAATTCCCGAGCGCGATCAGAACATTGCGCACAAAGCGGTTGCGGCCGATGCGCTTGATGGGCGAGCCGGAGAAAAAGCTGCGAAATCCGGCATCGTCCAGACGGGCCAGATCTTCCAGCCGGGGCGCCATCAGATCGGCACGGGGCTGGAGCTTCATATGGCGCGAGGTCGCGGCAAAACGGTTCCACGGGCAGGCATTGAGGCAATCGTCACAGCCATAGATGCGATTGCCCATGGCCTTGCGGAATTCGACTGGAATTGGCCCGTCATGCTCGATGGTGAGATAGGCAATGCAGCGTCGCGCATCGAGCGCATAAGGGCGCGGAAAAGCGTCGGTGGGGCAGGCGGTCAGGCAGCGCGTGCAGCTGCCGCATGACCCGGCGCGTGGTGGTGACGGGGTGAGGTCGAGCGTGGTGTAGATTTCACCCAGAAGCAGCCACGACCCATGATCGCGGGAGACGACATTGGTATGCTTGCCCTGCCAGCCAAGCTGAGCCTGCTCGGCCAGCGGCTTTTCCATGACCGGCGCCGTATCGACAAACACCTTCACCTGTGTGCCATCGCCACCGACCTCCTGACGCACCACGAATTGCGCCAGATGCTTGAGCATGCCCTTGAGCACATCATGATAATCGCGATGGCGGGCATAGACTGAAATCGTGCCTTTATCGGGTTGGTCGAGCGTTTCGGCGGGATCGGCTTCAGGTGCATAAGACAGGCCGAGTGAGATCACGCTGCGAACCTCGGGCCAAAGGGCCTTGGGGTCGCCGCGCTGGTCGATGCGCTGTTCCATCCAGCTCATGGTGCCGTGGCGCCCGTCTTCCACGAACTGCTTCAGGCGCGTGCGGGCTTCTTCGGGCAGGGTGGCGTCACAGAACCCGATCGCATCGAAGCCGAGATGCCGCGCATGGTCGGCGATGCGGTCTTCGATGCTCTTGCTCATGGGACAGAGGGCGTCATGGGACGGGTGGCCAGTCCGGCTGGGGGAATTCGTCCTGCGTCCAGTCTCCGGCAGCCCAGCCGGCACGCAGGGCGAGGGCTTTCTGCGGCAGAGTGCCGTCGACAATGGCAACCCGTATCTGGCGCATCAGCCGCTGGTAATAGGCCAGATTATGCCAGGTCAGCAGCATCGGGCCGAGAATTTCGTTGGCGCGGAAGAGATGATGCAGATAGGCGCGGCTATGACGCGAACAGGCCAGACAATCGCAGTTCGGGCTGATCGGGCGGTTGTCTTCCGCATGGCGGGCATTGCGCAGATTGAGCGTGCCGCGCTCGGTATAGGCGCGCGCCGTGCGGCCTGCACGTGTGGGCATGACGCAATCGAACATGTCGACACCGCGTTCCACACCGCCCAGCAGATCATCGGGGGTGCCCACGCCCATCAGATAGCGTGCATGGTCCTGCGGCAGGAGCGGGGTGGTGAAATCGAGCGTCGAGAACATGAGTTCCTGACCTTCACCCACCGCCAGACCGCCAATGGCATAACCCTCAAAACCAATATCGGTCAGCGCCTTGGCCGAGCGCGCGCGCAGATCGCGCTCCGTGCCGCCCTGCACGATGCCGAACTGTCCGTAGCCGGGGCGTTGCACGAAGGCCTCGCGCGAGCGCGCTGCCCAGCGCATGGACAATTCCATGGAGGATTCGAGGCGCTCCGGCGTGGCGGGCAGGGCGGGGCATTCATCGAAACACATGGTGATGGTGGCATCCAGCGCGTGCTGGATGTCGGTGCTGCTTTCCGGCGTCAGGCGATGCTTCGAGCCATCGATATGGGAATTGAACGTCACCCCGTCCCGATCGAGCTTGCGCAGCGCACCAAGCGACATGACCTGAAACCCGCCTGAATCGGTCAGGATCGGGCCGGACCAGTCCATCATGCGATGCAGCCCGCCCATCTTGCGCACGCGCTCGGCGCCGGGGCGCAGCATGAGGTGATAGGTATTGCCCAGAATGATACCCGCACCCGTCGAGCGCACGGCATCCATGGTCATGGCCTTGACCGTGCCCACCGTGCCGACCGGCATGAAGGTAGGCGTCGGGATCGTGCCATGGGCGGTATGCAGATGGCCTGCACGCGCCTGACCGCAACAGGCCTCGGCCTTCCACTGCATTTTCGTGGGGGATTCGGTCATGGGGCGCGGTCCAGCAAGCAGGCATCTCCGTAGGAATAAAAGCGAAAGCCTTCGGCAATCGCGTGACGATAGGCCTCGCGCATGGTCTCGGTTCCGGCCAGGGCGCAGACGAGCATGAACAGGGTCGAGCGCGGCAAATGGAAATTGGTCATCAGCCGATCGACCGCACGGAAACGATAGCCTGGCTTGATGAAAATGGAGGTTTCCCCCTCCCACGGATGCACGACGCCCCGCTCATCGGCGGCGCTCTCAAGCAGACGCAGGCTGGTCGTGCCCACGGCCACGATTTTCCGGCCACTGGCGCGGGTGTCATTGATGAGCTGTGCCGTCTGGGCGTCGATGCGGCCCCATTCGGCGTGCATCTTGTGGGTGGCAATCTCGTCACGCACGGGCAGGAAGGTGCCCGCTCCCACATGCAGGGTGAGGGTGTGGCGCTTTACGCCGCGCGCATCGAGGGCGGCCAGGACCTCGGGCGTGAAATGCAGCCCTGCCGTGGGTGCCGCAACGGCGCCCTTGTAGCGCTCGAAAATCGTGGCGTAGTCGCTGTCATCCTGCGCCGTCGGGCCGGTGGGGCGGTCGATATAAGGCGGCAGGGCAAGAACGCCAGCGCGTTTGAGGAAGTCGTCAAAGGCCTCGCCCTCGGCGGAGAAGCGCATGGAGATTGCCCCATCGCCTTCATTCTCGACCACTTCAGCAGTTACGGAATCCGAGCCGAAATGCAGTGTGTCGCCCGGCTTCAGCTTACGGGCGTTTTTCGCCAGTGCATGCCAGCTGCCATCGCTCAGGATACGATCGAGCGTGATCCCGATTTTGGCTTCACCGCGTCGTGCCGCGAGCTGGGCACGGATGACCGCCGTATCATTGGCAATCAGCAGATCGCCGGGTTCGAGCAGGCTGGGCAGATCGCTGATACGCGTCTCGGCCAGATTCTGACCGGCAGCAACGCGCAACAGGCGGGCGCTGTCACGCGGGCGGGCGGGTTCCAGAGCGATATTCTCGCGCGGAAGATCGAAATCGAAATCGGATATCTGCATGGGCGGCTTCGTTTAGGCCAGATCCGGCCTGAAATGCCAGTGCAAATAATCGCTTCCTCTTCCCCGCCGTCGCATGCGTCGTCACGGGAGAACCGGCTGCGTGGAGCGGCAGGCCCCGCTCGCGATTTGTGGTTGAAGCCGCTCGTCGGGGTGTGTGTGATCGCTCCGGAGCGAACCGGCACTCTCAGCCTTGGCCTGATGGCCCGGACAGAGCTTGAGGTGGTCGATCAGCCAGCGCCCCGCCGGGCCGGGCGGCTCGGCTGTTGGGTAGACAGCGGTCATGGGCATGGCCGAGCCGCCGGGGATGAAGCCGTCAATATTGAGTTCGACAAGCCTGCCGGAGTCCAGATCGGCCCTGATGCTGTGGACCGGCATGCCGCCCCAGCCAAGCCCGCCAAGCAGGAAGTGATGCTTGGCGTAGAGATCGGCCAGACGCCAGGTCGAGGGTGAGAAAATGCCACGCTCGCGCCCGGCGGAAAGGGAGGTACGATCCGTCAGCACAAGCTGCACATGCCGGGCGAGCTCCTCACGTGGAATGGGACCTTCGTGACGGGCCAGGGGGTGCTCGGCCGAGGCCACCATCATGAAACGGATATCGCCCAGAACTTCCGAGGAGAGCGCGTCGGGCAGATCGGGGAGGGGGCCTGCAATGCCGATACGGGCCCGTGAATCGAGGATCGGCTCGAACACGCCTCCAAGCGCCTCGACATAAAGGCGCAGCGGCGTGTGGGGAAAGGTCTCGCGAAAGCCACGTGCCACGCGCGTCATGCGATCCATGGGAAAGAACACATCGACCACGACCGATAATTCGGGCTCGATCCCCGAAGACATGCCGTAAGCGCGTGCCTTCATGTGGTCCACGCCCAGTACGATGCCGCGTGCGTCCGCCAGAAGGGTCTCGCCTGCCTTGGTGAGCTGCGGGTAGCGCCCCATACGGTCAAAAAGTGCGACACCCATCTGGGATTCCAGCGTGGCGATCATCTCGCTTATGGCGGGTTGCGACCGGCGGAAGCGTCTGGCTGCGGCGGAAAAGCTGCCATCATCGGCGGCGGCAATGAAAACGCGTAGCTGATCGAGCGAGATACGGTCCAGCATTGCGCGTCTTCCTAGCCTGATTACCCATAACCTGAAGCGATACTATCTATCGGAATATATCAAGTGTCCAGATGGATCAACATATGGGACGGTGCGCTCCTTGCGGCGGCAGGTGAGGCCCGATGCGGGCCGCCCGTCGCCTTATCGAATCTGTATTCAGGAGCGTAGCCCATGAAGATTCTTCATATCGATTCCAGCATTCTTGGTGACAATTCGGCCAGCCGGGTCCTGACGGCCGAGACGATCTCTCATCTGAAGGCGTCGCATCCTGGTGCTGAGATCACCTATCACGATCTGGCTGCGCATCCGATCCCGGTGCTCGGCGCCGATCATGTTGCAGCGCGGTTCGGCGCTGAGGTGACCGACGAGACGATCCAGGCCGATCTGGCGCGTGGCAATGCTCATGTGGATGAGCTGTTTGCCGCCGATATCATTGTCATTGCCGTGCCGATGTACAATTTCACCGTCCCGGCCCAGCTCAAGAACTGGATCGATCGTATCGTGGTGGCAGGCAAGACATTCAAATATGGCGAGAACGGTCTCGTCGGCCTAGTGCCGCAGGGCAAGAAGGTCGTGCTGATTTCGACGCGTGGCGGCAATTACACGCCGGGCAATCCGGCAGCCATTTTGGATCATCAGGAGCCCTATATGAGTGCGCTTCTGAGCTCTCTGGGTCTGAAGGACATCACCTGGATCCGCGCTGAAGGTCTGAGCCGCGGGCCGGAAGCCCGTGAGGCCGCCTTCAAGGCCGCCCGAGCCGAGATCGCCGCCCTCTCTTTCTGATCAGTCAACCCTCACGCAAGGATCATCGGTTGTGAACAAGTCTTTCCTCGCCGGTCTCACGCTCGTTACCTTTCTGGCGGCGTTGCCGCAGGCTCATGCCCAGAAGGGCGGGAACCCCGACCCCAAGGCCGTGCAGGCCGGCACCTATGCGATCGAGCCCTATCATACGCAGGTCGGCTTTACGCTCCTGCATATGGGGTTCACCAATTTCTCGGGGTTCTTTTCGCAGGCATCGGGGTCGCTCACGCTCGACCCGGCTCATATCGATGCCGCGAAGCTTGATGTGACCCTCCCGATCGCCTCGGTCCAGACCACGGTGGCCAAGCTGGATGGTGAACTCAAGGGCGCGGACTGGTTCGATGCCGACAAGTTCCCGACGGCGCATTTTGTTTCGACGCATATCGTACGCAATGGCGCAGGCATGGCGAGCATCAGTGGTGATCTCACCCTGCATGGTGTCACGCGTCCTGTCACCTTCAAGGCGAAGCTGATCGGTAGTGGCGTCAACCCGCTCGACAAGAAGGAGACGGTCGGGTTTGAAGGCAATGCGACAATCTCTCGTAGCGCCTTCGGTGTGTCGCGCTACGTCCCGCTGGTGGGCGATGCCGTAACCCTGCACATCGCTGCGGCTTTCGAGCGCCAGTCCTGAGCGGGGCATAACGCCCCTCGGTCAGGCCCGGTACCCATGCCGGATAACGCGCCTGACAAGGGCCCGGGATATCCGGGCTCTTGGGAGTGGATCGGTGCCGATCCCCGATCGGACGGCATGACGCCGGCATGGGTCAGGTCAGTTGGGTAAAAAGAAGATGACTCGTCGCGACGCATCGCAGAGCACAAGCCGCCCCGCAGACGGGGCGGGGCCCATGCGGCGCTATGACCCGGTTGCCATAACGCTTCACTGGGTCATGGCTCTTGGTATCCTCACGCTGATCGGCATCGGGCTGGTCATGGTCCACCTCACGCTTGGCCCATCCAGAGTGTTTGCCCTGTATCAGCTGCACAAATCGATTGGCATCACGATCCTGATCGCCGCCTGTCTGCGTCTGATGTGGCGGTTCGTTCGTCCGCCACCGCCTTTGCCCCCGGACATGGCGCCGGGCGAGAGGCGTCTGGCAGGGCTGGCCCATCTTGCCCTGTATGCCGAGATGATCGGGCTGCCGCTTACGGGCTGGGCTGTTGTGTCGAGTTCGGTGTTTGCCATTCCGACCGTATTGTTTGGCGTCATCCCCTGGCCTGATCTGCCATGGCTCTCATCATTGCCTGACAAGAAGCCGGTCGAGGCTGTTTTCTCGGCGATCCATGCCTATGGGGCCTATCTGCTGATTGCGCTCATTGTGCTGCATGGGTTTGCGGCCCTGCGCCACCATTTCGTGCTGCATGACGAGGTGCTTGCCCGCATGCTGCCGAATTTTCTGCGGAGATCCCGTCGATGAATGTTCAGTTTCGCCCCTTGCCTGTGCGGCAGATGATTGCCCTGTTTTCAGTTCTTGTGCCCATGGCAGGAGCGACCCTCGCCAGTGCGCAGAATGTCACCGGCCCCTCTGCGAAGGGGCTGTCCACAAGCTGGGTGGTGGACAAGGCGCATAGCCGGTTCGGTTTCACCGGAACCCAGACCGGGACGCCGTTTCGGGGAAGTTTCACGCAGTATGAGCCGCAGATAGCGCTCGACCCTGCCCACCCTGAGACAGGGCGGATCGACATGACAATCGATCTGGCCAGCGCACAAACCGGCGACAGGCAACGTGACACGGCCCTGCCCGGATCGGACTGGTTCGACACAGCGACGTTCCCGGAAGCCCATTTTGTTTCGAGCGCAATCCGCCGTGTTCAGGGCGATCAGTATCAGGCCAGCGGCACGCTCACTCTGCGTGGTGTCACGCAACCCGTGACGCTGGACTTCACCCTGGATGTCACAGGGGAGACCGCTCATGCGAAAGGCCATGCCGATCTGTTGCGCAGCCGCTTCGGCGTGGGACAGGGGCCTTGGTCAACAGGGCAGTGGGTAGCGCTCGAGGTGTCGGTGGTTTTCGATCTGACAGCGCATCGCGCGGGCTGAGGCCTGGGTACTCCTGGAACGGTTAATGCTTCCCGCGTCAGACGCCATCTCCTTCTCTTTATGTCAGCATGGAAAACCACCCCCGTATCGGGGGGTGGAGTGACGATTGTTTTCCGCTAGATTGGGGGAACGTTTCTTACGGAGGTAAACCATGTCCTATGCTGCTCTCGATGCCGCGCGTGTCGCCAAGGCGTCCAAATCCGCCCTCACTGCGCTGGGTCAGGTGAAGGAACAGTCCGAAACCCATGTCCGCAAGACGATCATGGTCGAACGTATCGAAGCGCTGGCCAGCGCCGCTGCCGAGACCAGCCTGCCGGGTGGTGGGCTTGTGACCCTTACCTCGGAAGAGTTCTGGCTGATCAGCAAGAACTGGTAAGGCACGCCTCACGGGTCAGGGCATGGTCGATAATGGCCAGTGCCCGAACGTGTGGTCGTGATCCGAGAGAAGGGTAACGCCTTACCTCTGATAGGAAGCGATTTCGATCAGGTTCCTGTCAGGATCATGAATATAGACCGACGTAATGGGCCCAAGGGCGCCGATACGGGTAACCGGTCCCTCGATGACCGCCACACCGCATTTATCCAGATGACGGATGATGTTTTCCGAGTCGATGGCGGTGGTAAAGCACAGATCGCTGACACCCGGAGCTGCGGATTCCGCGGTCGTCCAGCCTTCTGACTCCATAGGGCGCAGGTTGATCTTCTGGCCACCGAAGCTCAGGGAGACACGGTTGTTGCGACCGTATTCCTCGATTTCCATCCCAAGGACACGCTGATACCAGTTGGCGGAGAGTGCACGGTCACGAACCGTAAGAACGATATGGTCTAGACGATCAACAGTGAAGCGCATGAAGGATCGAACCTCGGCTGGCGGGGGCGTATGTCAAGCACTATCAGTGTTCCGGGCCGTCTGACTAGAGATAGCATCGGGCTCGGGGGGCAGAAACCGGGCCAGTGTTGTCGCAATGCGCGGCGCAATCACCAGCAGCGACAGAAAGCGCGCCACCTGCATGGCCATGACGAAGGGCATGTTGATGGGTGTCGAGGCTGCAATAATGGCAATCGAGTCAGCGCCGCCGGGGCTCGTCGCCAGATAGGCGCTCAGCACATCCACATGGGCAATATGGGCAAGGGGCCAGGATAGCAGGGCGCAACCGCCAATCAGGATGAGCGTCGAAAGCGTGACGGCGGGCAGGGTGCGCCAGACATGGTGCATGACATCGCGCGTGAAGCGTCGCCCGACCATCCAGCCAATCACCATATAGCTCGGGACGAGCAGGAAATGGGGCAGGGCGTAATGCACGCCGAAACCAGCCTGAAGGATAACCCCGCCCGCCATGCTCAGCAGCAAAGGCGCAGCACCATGACGCACGAAACGCGCCAGTAGAACCGCGCAGGCGATGACGGCGAGGCAGGGCCACAGCGTCGTAGCTTCATGGCCGATCAGGTGAAGGACTGTTTCCGGTATCCCGACCTGACTGGTCAGGCTCGAGGCAGAGGTGCTGGCATCATGCGGCACAGGGCGGTGCGCGTTGGTGATATGGGCAATGATTGATGTCGTGAGCGTTACCAGCAACACGCGCAGATACACCATGAAGGCCACAAGCCTTTGATCCGCGCCATAGGCCTCGCAAAGCAGCAGCATGGCCGTGGCAGCCCCCGGAGAGGCACCCCACAGGGCCGTACTGCCGGGCATGACGCGCAAGCGCGCCAGCACCCAGCCGAGGGCAAAGCTCATGACGATGACCGAGAACACCCCGCCCAGGAAGATACTCCATTGGGACAGGATCTCGCGCAGAACGCCAAGGGTCAGGCTATGCGCCATGAGCTGCCCGATGACTGCCTGAGCGACAACAGGCAGCGTGCGGTGCAGCGGTATGACACGGCCCGAAATGGCCACAGCAATGGCCGCGACCATCGCGCCGATCAGCAGGGCAGCAGGCAGGCCCAGCAGGGTGAGCCCGCCACCCAGCAAAGCGGAAAGGGCAATCAGCCCCAGCCAGAGCGACGCCCTACCTTTCATGCGTCGAACGCGATCTCGTCGCTGCGTGTGACACGGCACAGGCGCGGAAAGACATGGGTTACCGCCATGCTGTGCAGATCGGCATTGAGCGAGGTGCAGGCATCCTCGGGCACGACCACATCATAGCCGAGTTCCCAGGCGTGACGCAGGGTCGATTCCACGCCGAAATTCGTGGCGATACCGGCCAGGATGATCGTCCGGATGCCCCGGCGGCGGAGTTGCAGATCAAGATTGGTACCTGTGAAGGCGCCCCATTGCTTCTTGAGTACGACAAGATCACCGGGCTGCTGGAGGTCCGGGGCAAAGTCGCTCCAGTCGGCAGGCAGGGGGCTGGAGGAGGCGAGAGGCTTGTCCACGTTATGGGGCGGCGCATCGGCAAAATCCGGGGCAAAGCCGACATGCACCAGAATGACCAGGGCACCGGCCTGACGGGCCTGCTCCGCAAGTTTCATGTTGCGCGACAGAACCTCTTGGCCCGTATGGGGGGTGACGGGCATACTCAATATGCCTTTCTGAAGATCGATCAGCACGAGCGCCGTTGTCTTGGGATCGAGAGCAAGCATGGGAGAACCCTTCTCTGATGGAAACGTCACCCGCCACTTATGCGAGGGAACCCTCGCATAAGTCAAACGCAATTGCGCCCAAGAGGCAGCGCGGGCGCGAGAGAGTGGCGCGTATCCTCGATGCTGCGGGGGCGGTTTTTGCCGAAAAAGGGGTCGATGGGACGACCATGACCGAGATCGCCGCACGCTCGGGCACGGCTATCGGGTCGCTCTACCGGTTCTTTCCCACCAAGGAGAGCATTGCCGCCACGCTTCTCGAGCGGTTCATCCATGACCGCCTTGCCGTGCTCGATCAGCTTTGCGAGGCCGTCCAGCCCGGAGCGGGGGAAGAACTGGCTCGTGCGCTGCTCGATGTCTGGCTGGATAAGCGCGAGGAGCGCGATTACACGACGCTGCTCCTGGCGGCACGACCCGACGCCGAGCACCATACGGCGCAGTGGCGCGCCCAGTTTCAGGGCCGCGTGGTGCGTATTCTGGAGAAGGCAGAACCCAGAGCGCAAGCCAGTGCCGCTGCACGCGGTGTCGTGCTTCTGCATCTCCTCAAACTTGCCCCTCAACTGGTCAGGAGCGAGGCGGACAGGGATGTCAGAACGGAAATGGAAAAGCTCGTTCTGGGGCTTGTGAACGCGGCTTGAGGGACGAGGCCGGTGTACCGCCGTGCCGGCCAGAACAACCAAAAGACAAAAGGGCGCCGCGAGGGCGCCCTTTTGGGTGTGGTGTTGTCAGAGCGCGATAGCCGCGTTCAGTGAGGGCGCTTGCGGAAAGCGTCGAGACTGACAACCTGGCCATCCTCGCTGGCCGCCGGATGGGGGGCTTCTGCCTCCTCGGGTTCAGCTTCGGGCTCTTCGGTTTCAGCGGCCATTTCACCCGGTGCAACCGTGAAGCGCAGGGCCATACGGATATGCGGGTCAGCAAACGCCGTAATGGCGGCGAAGGGAATGACCAGAACGCTGCCGATCCCCCCGAAGGAGAGGCCGACGGATACCGTCATGGCGTCGCGGTCTACCTTGAGGTCCCAGAACTGGTGTTGCAGCACGATTGTCATGTCATGCGGGTATTGCGCACGCAGACGATCGGGAATGATGACGCCCGGATAATCGGTCAGAAAGGTGAGATAGAAATGATGCTCGCCCGGCAGCCCTTCGGCGCCCGCGTAATCGAGAGCACGCAGCATGACTTCGCGATAGGCGTCTTCAACCCACTCATCGTAAGGCAGCAGGCTTTCTGGCAGCTCGTGATCCATGCCGTCACCCTGATCATCATTCATTTTAGAAGATCCATCTTGCGAAAACTGATCACGCAGGGATGCGACGTTTCATGCGGGATGGCAAGGCCTTGCGGGGAGGCGCGGTATTTCACCCATGCGGAGCCTGAACCCGCCCCGACTGCATGGTGTGGCCCTGTCGCATCGTAGGACGCTTCCTGCGGGAGCGCGCGACACCCGAAAGCCCGAACGACGACTGCTCAGGCAAAGCTGGCCTCGGGATTTGCCGTGTGGAATTCATATTGATTTGAAAAGTGGGAGGGCTTCTGTTGCCCGGTGCCCTCCCGAACCGCGCTTATCGCTTATGCAGCGACAGCGAGCACCTTTGTGTTATCATTGGCACTTGTGATTTAGCCCGATAACGGCGGTACAATGCCGGGCAAAAGATAAGTCTTTACCACGCACGTCGAGCCTGTTTCGTCCCCTTACTTTCCGTTGGGCAGAGCCCTCGGGAAGGAATGGTGGAGACGCCGGGCACTGCCCCCGGGTCCGTAACGATTATTCCACTTACCGTTTATCGCCATAGCCAAGGGCAAGCCCTCCGGCACCGATGCATATAGGGTGTTGCTGTGCGCCCGGCAAGGGGTGGTTTGCCGCCGCGTTCCGTGCGTCACACCAAGCCGGTTGAATCGTGATGAACCATGAGTGCCCGTTTCCTTATGGCGCCTGATATGTAGGGGTGTCGGAAGCGGACAAATTGTCTCGCGAGGCGAAGTGCTGGTGTCTAAGCCGGTATTCCTGTGGTAAGCCTCGGCCTATGCCGCTGACACCAGAACAACGCGCCGAGATCGACGCCTCCCGCCTTACGCCCTCTCAGACGAGCCGGCCGACCGTGCCTGCCCTGGAGGCGATTCTTTTTAATCCGATCGAGCTGCTCGACCACGGTTTCGTTCGTGTGGTCGATTACATGGGCGATGATGGCGCGGTGGTACAGGCTGCGCGCGTGTCCTATGGGCGCGGCACCAAGAAGGTGTCCGAGGATACCGGGTTGATCCGGTATCTGATGCGTCATCGTCATTCGACGCCGTTCGAGATGTGCGAGATCAAGTTCCACGTGAAGCTGCCGGTATTCGTGGCGCGCCAGTGGATTCGCCATCGTATGGCGAACGTGAACGAGTATTCGGCGCGTTATTCGATTCTCGACCGCGAGTTCTATCTGCCCGATCCCGAGCAGGTTTCGGCTCAGAGCGTTTCCAACCGTCAGGGTCGTGCTGAGGCGCTCTCGCCCGACAAGGCCGCCGAGGTGCTGGACCTGCTGCGTCAGGACGCCTCGCGCTGCTACGACAATTACGAGACGATGCTCGACCCTGAGGGCTATGGTCTGGCGCGTGAGCTTGCGCGCATGAACCTGACGCTCAACACCTACACGCAGTGGTACTGGAAGATCGACCTCCACAATCTGCTGCACTTCCTGAGCCTGCGTGCTGACAGCCACGCGCAGTATGAGATCCGGGTCTATGCCGAGGCGATGCTCGATATCCTGCGTGCCTGGGTGCCCATCACGGCATCGGCCTTCGAGGACTATCGACTGGGTGCGTTCACCTTCTCGGCAGGCATGATTGCCGTGCTGCAGCGCCAGCTGGCCGGTGAGACTGTGAAACAGGCCGATTCAGGGCTGAGCAAGCGCGAATGGGACGAAATGCAGGCTGTTCTGGTGAAGGGCTGACCCGGTGAACGATCTGTACCGCATCATGAAGGACGGGGTGCCTGACCCCGATCCGCCGCGCAAACTCCCCTCGATCATGCCCTGGGCAATCGTTGCGCTTGTTCTGGTGCTGATCTCGCTTGGCATAAGGCTGTTCTGGCCCATTCCCGCCGCTGAGAAACTGCCGCGCTGCGATCCTTCTGCAAAGGCGCAGACGGCTTGTGTGCGTACCAATCCCGTACCGGCGCCAGCGGGTAGCCCGACGCACTGAGTTTGCTCCGGCCACCCGGCGGTGCGCCTGCTGATGGCCGGACAACCTCATTATCCCTGCGCGGAATGCATGCCCCACCCTGCCTGTGTCGGCAAGGCATCAATCAGGAATCGAGGCCCATCCAGTCGGGATGACGATGCTCGATCCAGGCGAGAAGTCTGCCGCTCCATCGACGCAGAAGAGGGATGTCTTCCGCCACCAGAAAAAAGCCCAGAGGCAGCATCCAGACGCCAAGGACGGGCAGGAAAGCCAGGCAGCCACCGACCATGAAGAGAAGCCCCGCCGGGATACGGATCCAGATCCGCGACGGTGCGAGCAGCCAGCGCACGGTTTTCGCGAGGCGTGCGGGTAGCCGGTCGATCAGCAGCCCGAGCCGACGTTGCCGCTCGGCTTCATCACGATCGGCCTTGCTCTTCTGGCCTTCAGAATGAACGGTGTCATGGGCGGAGGCCGGGTTCGTGGAAGCTGGGTCTCTGGTCATGGTTTTCATTACTGCTCAAGGGTGGCGTGCGACGATCCCCCTGTGTGACGCTGTCGGAAAAGTGAGGGATTCCGCAGTGGGTCTGACCGAAACCCCTAAGCCTGCTGCTGGTTCTGCATCCAGCCCGGAAAACAATACCGGGGATGAACAAGAAGGCTCGATAAGGAGGCAAAATCCCATGATGTATCCGACACTGGACAGCCTGTACGAGGCAATAAAGACTGGCGCAGTTGGCCTGACATCCTCGCTTCCCACCTATGGCGGCGAGGAGCCGCTAAACGCCCCTGAAATCTGGTCCTGGGACGCAGATCGCTACATGGTGGGCAGCTGCGCTGCTGATCTCTCGCTCGTCCCCCGTGATGAATGGCGCGGCGTCACGACGGAGCGCTGAACCGCGCAGTGAGCCTCCCGGCTTGTCGGCTCGGACTGATCGGGAGACAGTGGTTCGTTGTCGAGGCAGATGCGAAGGTCAGGCCTCATACTTCAGATCCCAGAACCCGAACCCCAGCGTAAGGAGGCGGATGGTTTCGCCGCGTCATGAACATGGACAGGGCGTTGAAGCTCCAGATGTCGTCGGTCAGGGCAGGGGCTTTGCTTAGGAGGCATCAAATCTCTCCGGGTTTATCCAGCCCTGGATGACGTCTTCCAGCTACTGTGGTTTTGCTCCGCTGCTTGCTGGGATAAGCCCCAGGAGATCAGACATTGCTGCACGCCTGTTCTTGAGCCCGGTCCAGTTCACGAGATCACGAGGGGGGCGCCGCCGCCGCCCCATTCGACCCGTTACCTGATACGATAGTAAGGGGCTTAAGTCTCTGCGTTGTATGAGGGAGTGTCAGGGCGATCGGGTTAGCATCTCTCCAAGGGCACTGCACGGCACCGGACGATTCCGCCGATGGTGCTGTGCCAGCCGATCAACCATAAGCCCGACATAATTTGTGCTATGAGAGAAGTACCCGGACGGCATGTCGGGGCGTGGTGTGGCAACAGGTTCCGAGGGGTGGTGTCGATCTTGTCGTCCAGAAAATCGGTGAGGCGTCTTGGCCTCGCAGGCGGCTGCCTCGTTCCCTTGAGCCTCGCTGCCTGTACGCCCGCGCCGCCTGCTCATCCTGATGATATCTGCTCGGTCTTTCACGAAAAGCGGGGCTGGTATCATGCGGCGCTGCGTCAGGAGAAGAAATGGAATGTGCCATTCTCCGTTCCGATGGCGATCATGTATCAGGAATCCGGGTACCATAGTAATCTGCATACGAAGCGCACCTACATTCTGTGGTTCATCCCCTGGGGCTACGTCACCACGGCTTACGGGTACCCGCAGGCCAAGACGGATATCTGGCAGGACTATCAGAAGGCGACCGATACCAGCGCCAGTCGTGAGAATTTCGCCGACTCGCTCGATTTCATCAACTGGTACGTAACCAACACCCGCAAGCAGAACCGAGTGCCCGTGACGGATGGGATGCGGCAATATCTGGCCTATCACGAGGGCTGGGGCGGGTACCGCAAGCGATCCTATGCCAGCAAGGGGTGGCTAATGACCGTCGCGCGCAAGGTAGGTGCACGGGCCAACGTCTATGCCGCGCAATATGCCAGCTGTGAGAACGACCTCAAGGACAAGGGATTCTGGAGCTGGCTTTTCTAGGCCGAGCCAAGGCCACCAAGAGTGACGACCTCATCGTGCTCGATACCTTGCCGCCGGAAAGGCGGCAGACTCGGTACTCGCTAAAACGGGTTGTGCCGTTCCACGGACCGTCTCAGGCAGCGCCAGCCTGACGGCAACCTTCGGGGATATGCTGGCTGAGGAAGGACGCAAATTCGCGAAAGGCCGGACCACGCGGGTCTGAACTGCGCCAGACCAGACCGATCTGACGGCTGGCCGAGGGAAGCGCGCGCGTGACCACAAGTTCGTCCCATTCGGCACGGTTGCGCAGGGCCAGTTGCGGAATGAGCGAATAGCCCTCGCCGGCACCGATCATGTGCCAGAGCATTTCCAGACTGGTGGCAAGGCGCTGCTGGTCGCGCATGGGCATCATGCCGCAGACAGCCAGCGCCTGGTCGCGCAGACAATGGCCGTCTTCGAGCAGTAGCAAGCCGTTCTCGCCATGATCACCCGCGAGATCCTGCATGGCGAGTGTTTCGCGCTCTGCCAATGGGTGCATGCGAGGGAAAACAGCCAGAAAGGGCTCCTCGAACAGTGGCGCGGTCTCGAAGCTCTCTCCCGAGACGGGCAAGGCTGCAAAGACGAGATCCAACTCGTTTTGGCGCAGGCGGGCCAGCATCGTGTTGGTCAGGCTCTCGGTCAGCTGCAATTTCAGTTCCGGATAGGACCGGCGCAACAGGGGCAGAAGGCTCGGCACATAATAAGGGCCCAGCGTTGCGATGACGCCAATGCGCAGCAATCCCTCCAGCGGACCCGTGCGGGCGCGGGCGGCCTCGATCATGGCGCGTGCAGACGCCAGAACTTCGCGGCCCATAGCGATGAGCCGGATACCATCGGGCGTAGGGGCTACATGGCGGCGTGAGCGCTCGAACAATGTGACATCGAGCAGCATTTCAAGCTTGCGGACCTGTTCCGACAATCCGGCCTGGCTGACACCGCATCGTTCGGCGGCACGCGAGAAATTGCGAAGATCATCGACAGCCACCACATACTCGATGTCACGCAGGGAAAGCCCGGAAAGAGGAATATAGGTCATATCCATAGATAGGACCAATGCGACCGGTTTGTGAAAGCGGTTTTGCCTATATCTGCCATTGACAGAAACGATTTCCGGGGCGTTCGTGTTCGTGGGACAACGAGCCCGTCATCAAACAGAGATGTGAAAAGGGAGCATATCGCATGCCACGCATCAATTCGACCGTGAAGCCTTTCGAGACCGACGCCTATCATGATGGCAAGTTCATCAAGGTGTCTGAAGCCGATGTGAAAGGGAAGTGGTCTGTCTTCTTCTTCTACCCCGCTGACTTCACCTTCGTCTGCCCGACCGAACTTGAAGACCTCGCCGAGAATTACGAGACCTTCAAGCAGCTTGGCGTCGAGATCTACTCGGTCTCCACCGACAAGCACTTCACACACAAGGCATGGCACGACACGTCGCCGGCCATCGGCAAGATCAAGTATGTGATGCTGGCCGACCCGACGGGCACGATCAGCCGCAACTTCGATGTCATGATCGAGGAAGCCGGGATGGCCGATCGCGGCACTTTCCTGATCGATCCGGAAGGCAAGATCCAGTACATCGAAGTCACTTCCGGTGGCGTCGGTCGCTCGGCTGCCGAGCTGATCGAGAAGATCCACGCAGCCCAGTATGTGGCGTCGCATCCGGGCGAAGTCTGCCCTGCGAAGTGGAAAGAGGGTGAAGCCACCCTGTCCCCGTCGCTCGACCTGATCGGCAAGATCTGAGGTCGCCTGGCCCGGCTTTCATGCCGGGCCAACCCCGCCGGAATCATCCGGCGCAGTTTTTCGGAAAGAGCAGGATCAGCCTGATGTTGCAGGACCCCATCAAGTCACAGCTTTCGACCTATCTCGCCAATCTGGGCCACCCGGTCGTGCTTGAAGCGTCCCTCGACGGGAGCGCGAAAGCGCGGGAGATGGGTGAACTCCTTCAGGAAGTTGCTGCCCTTTCCGATAAAGTGACCTATTCGGAAGACGGTGTCAGCGAGCGTCGTCCGTCCTTCCTGATCCGTCGTGGCGACAGCCGACATGGCGTGAATTTTGCGGCCATCCCGATGGGGCATGAATTCACTTCCTTCGTGCTGGCGTTGCTTCAGGCGGGTGGCCATCCGCCCAAGATCGAGCCGGCAATTGCCGAGCAGATCAAGGGGCTTGCAGGCGAGTTCCGGTTCGAGATCTTCGTCTCGCTGTCGTGCCAGAACTGCCCTGATGTGGTGCAGGCCCTGAACGCCATGAGCGTGCTCAACCCGGCTATCAATGTCACGACCATCGACGGTGCCCTGTTCCAGGAGGAAGTGGCATCGAAGAACATCATGACTGTGCCACAGGTCTATCTGAACGGCATGGCCTTCGGTTCTGGCCGCATGGATGTGAACCAGATCCTCGCCAAGCTGGATGACGACGCCCCGCGTCGTGCGGCAGAGCGTCTGAAGGACATGCCTGCCTTCGATGTGCTGATCATCGGCAGCGGCCCTGCTGGCGCGTCAGCTGCCATCTACGCAGCACGCAAGGGACTGCGGACGGGGCTTGTGGCTGATCGCTTCGGTGGTCAGGTCATGGACACGGCCGGGATCGAGAACTTCATCTCGATCAAGGAAACCGAGGGACCCAAGCTCTCCGCCCAGCTCGAAGCCCATGTGCGCAGCTATGATGTGGAGATCATCTCCGGTCAGCGTGCCAAGGAACTCTTCCCCGCCGCGCGACCGGGTGGGCTGCATGGCATAGCGCTTGAGAGCGGTGCGATCCTGCACAGCCGTACAGTCATTCTGGCCACAGGGGCTCATTGGCGTCAGCTGGGTGTGCCGGGTGAGGAGCAGTATCGCACCAAGGGTGTGGCCTATTGCCCGCATTGCGATGGCCCGTTCTACAAGGGCAAGCGTGTTGCCGTGGCTGGCGGCGGCAATAGTGGTGTCGAGGCGGCCATCGATCTGGCCGGTATCGTCGGGCATGTCACGTTGTTGCAGCGCAGCTCCAAGCTCAAGGCCGACAAGGTATTGCAGGACAAGCTGCGCAGCCTGCCCAATGTGACGGTTTTGACCGAGGCACTGACGAGCCGCATTGAAGGTGACGGTAACAAGGTCAACGGCCTGACCTATCGTGGTGGCGATGGCAAGGACCACAGGATCGAGCTCGAAGGCGTGTTCGTCCAGATCGGTCTGCTGCCCAACACCGAGTGGCTGCGCAATACTCTGGCACTGAACGATTTCGGCGAGATCAAGGTCGATGATCACGGCGCAACCTCTGTGCCGGGCGTCTTTGCCGCAGGCGATGCGACGACGACGCCCTACAAGCAGATCGTGATTGCCGTGGGCGAGGGAGCGAAGAGCGCCCTTTCCGCCTTCGACTATCTGATCCGTATGCCTGCCGAGTAACGCCTGCGGGGACAATCGGGCACGGGTCAGGCCGTGGACTTGCAGGGCGGGGGCAGGAGGGGGAACCCTCCTGCCCCTGTTGCGCTTTTCTCCACCCATGCACGGGGACCAACCCGCGCGAAGCGGGAGAATGGGTGCCATGCAAAGCCAGACAACAGCGAGTGCCGAGCAGGAGGCGCGCCAACATGCCCGGTCCGCTCGCCTGACCTATGTGGACCGCTCCGGCCCCGGTATCACCCGCCACCGCGCAGGTAAGGGGTTTTTCTATCGTGACCCTTCGGGAGATCGTATCACAGCCCCAGAGGAACTCACACGAATCAAGGGGCTCGCAATTCCTCCTGCCTATCGGGACGTATGGATTTGCGCCAACCCGAAGGGGCATCTGCAGGCGGTGGGCAAGGATAGCCGGAACCGGCTGCAATATCGCTACCACCCCAGATGGCGCCTGATCCGTGACGAGGACAAATTTGCGCGTATGCTGGTCTTTGGCGACAAGCTGCCTCTGATACGACAGCGCGTGGATGACGACCTCAGACATCCCAGCCTCAACCGGGCGCGCGTGCTGGCCGCTGTGGTGCGGCTTATGGAGCGCACAATGGCGCGTATCGGCAACGAGACCTACGCCCGGGATAATCGCAGCTTTGGCCTGACGACACTCAGGCATCGGCACGCGCATATCGAGGGAGGAAAGCTGGCGCTGGACTTCAGGGGCAAACACGGGATCGAGGCACATCTTGACGTGCGCGACCCCAAACTCGTCCGCGTGATTTCACGGCTGCAGGATCTGCCCGGACAGAAACTGTTCCAGTATCTCGATGATGAGGGCGAACCGCACGAGATCCACTCTCAGGACGTGAATGCCTATCTGCAGGAAATCAGCGGAGAGGATATCACTGCCAAGGATTTCCGAACCTGGGCGGCGACCCATCTGGCAGCGCTCACGCTGTCCAGCCTCGAGGCAAGCGACAGCCGTGCCAGGGCCAAGAAAAACATCCTGCGCACGATCGAGCATGTCGCGTCCCAACTGGGGAACACCCCGTCCGTGTGCCGCAAATGCTATATCCATCCGCAGATCCTGACCGGTTATCTAGACGGAAGCCTGCGCGAAGCCTTTGCTCGTCAGGCTGAGACCCTGTTGGAACAGGAGAGCGCACGCACCAGCCTGAGCGCCGATGAGGCGCTCATGGTGGGGTATCTGAGCCGCTTGCTCGATAAACCTGCCAAAAGACCATCGTCTCGCAAGAAACCCTGACCCGCGCCCCGCTTTGTTTCTGCCGGATTGAAAGTTTTGCAGGTAAAGGGGTCGGTCTATGGAATATCGCGTTCTTGGAGCATCAGGGCTGCGCGTCTCGGCTTTGGGGCTGGGCTGCATGGGGATGAGCCAGTCCTACGGTGCTGCCGATGAACGCGAGAGCCTGGCCACACTCGACCGCGCGATAGAGCGTGGCATTACCCTGTTCGATACGGCCGAGGTCTACGGGCCGTTTCTGAATGAGGAGTTGCTGGGCCGCGCTCTGGCAGGACGGCGCAGTGCCCTGAAGCTCGCCACAAAATTCGGCTTCAAAATCGACAATGGAAAATCCTGCGGCGTCGATAGTCGCCCCGATCATATCCGGGAAGTGGTCGAGGCGTCGCTGCGACGTCTGCAGACCGACCATATCGACCTGCTCTATCAGCATCGTGTGGACCCGGCCGTGCCCATGGCCGATGTGGCGGGCGCGGTAGCACGGCTTGTCGAGGAGGGGAAGGTTCTGCATTTCGGCCTGTCGGAAGCTGGTAAAGCGGCCATCAGGCAGGCTCACGCCGTGCATCCCGTCACAGCCGTACAGAGCGAATATTCGCTGTGGGAGCGTAATGTCGAGGCCGATATCCTGCCTACCCTGCGTGAACTGGGGATTGGTTTCGTGCCGTTCAGCCCGCTGGGCCGTGGCTTCCTGACCGGGACGGCGAAGCCCGCGGAATCCTATCCGGCGACCGATTTCCGGCATACTGACCCGCGCTTTCAGGGTGAAGCCTTTGCAGCGAACCAGAAGGCAGCCGAGATTGTGGGTGTGATTGCCAGCCAGCATGACGCGACACCGGCCCAGATTGCCCTGGCGTGGTTGCTGGCAAAGCGACAGGACATCGTGCCTATTCCAGGCACGAAGCGACAGAGCTATCTGGATGAGAATCTGGGTGCACTGGACGTGCGTCTTGGTGATGAGGATATGGTTGTGCTCGACAAGGCGCTTAGCGCCGGGACCGTTACAGGCCTGCGCTACAATGAGAGCAATATGGCTTTGGTCAATCGCTGAACAAACGCACGCCCACCCTGCGTGACGGACAGCGCAGGGTGGGTGATCGGTAATTGTTCACGCGTCCCGTCGTGGTTGGCAGGCGATGACGTGGGGCGGTCCTCCGGTCGTCAGCCGGGGTTGGATTAGCTGATATCGAAGCTGCTGGCCTTCAGATCGGTCACACCCATGAAGGTCACCTTCATGTTGTTATCGAGCATGATGGCGGTGTTGCCTCCTGACACTGTGGCCGTGGCCAGCAACTCCTTCGCAGCAGCCTCGGCATCCGCCGGCTTGTAGTTATACATAAAGAATTTGTTGCCACTGACAGCCGAAAAATCTGTGATGGTGACGTCGCCTGCCGTGTGACCAGCCAGCACGCCGAAGGTGTTTGCCGCCACATTGCCGCCTGTCACCGTGACGTAGGTCTCGCCCTCATTGCCGCTGTAACGGGTGCCGAACACGAAATGATCCGAGGCCTCGCTGCCAATGATCGTCTGTTGCCCTGCGCCGGTCCAGGCCTCGAACGATCCCTTCGATGACGAAGCGTTGATCATTTCGGCGCTGCTGCTGCCGGACTGGTTACCGGTCCAGAGAGAGGCCTTGTTCACGTCGATGTTGGCGCTCAGGCCATCGGCGCCCCACAGCGTGGCCTGATCGGCAGTGATCCGGGTTGCGCCAGTGCCTGCAATGAATTGAAGTGCGCCGTTCACGCTGAGGGTCTGCGCGCTACCGCTCAGGGCTGTGAGATTGCCGAGCGCCGAGACCGTATCGTTATGCACCCCGGAAATTGTGCCATTCTTGCCTGAAAAGACAATGGTCGAGCCCTGACCCGCCTGGACAGTGCTGTCATCACCTATCGTGATATGGCTGCCAATCGTCGCCTCGTCGCTCACGTAGCTGTTGCTGCCCAGAGTGACCAGGGCGTTGCCGCCAGTCAGCGTCAGAACGGTTCTGCCGCCTTCCTGACCTGTTATCGTGTCCTGCCCTTCCGAGGCGACATAGTTCGTGCCCTGCTGAAGCTGGATGACGTTGCGACCGGTTCCGGCATCGATGGTGTTGATGCCGTTGGTCGCGAGGATCGTATCGTTGCCGTCGCCGGTAAGGATGGTCCAGCTGGCGCTCTGGGTGTTCCCGTTAAAATAGTTGTCGCCGGAGAGGCCGAGGAAGCTACCGTTGCCGCTTCCAGCCTCATAGGTCAGACCTGCCGTGCTACCGCCCAGGACCGAGAGGGTCGTAGTCGGCGTCACACCGCTACCGTCGATGGTCACACGCTCATTCAGCAATGTCTCGCCTGACTGAATGCCGCTCCCGGCCCACCCACCCACACCGATGAAATCGTAGGTGCCGAGAGGCGCAAAGCTGCCACCGGTGGTGACAAAGCCTTCAAGCAGCGTATTACCCGTGGTGATTGTCCGGGCGGTAGAGTCGGTCACAAGAACTGTTTTGAGATCGTTCCGTTTATAGGCATCGGACATCTGTTGGGCATAAGTCTGGGCGAGGGTCTGTGCCTTGCCGCCCCCGACAGTGACCTGAATAGCTGTACCTGATGTGCCTACAATCGTGACAATGGTCAAAACGGTTCACCCTCTAAAAAAAAGCCCGGGGGCGCTAGGAGGATTGTGCCGTTAAAGATTGCTAGATAACTATACCAGTTACGTTATTTTAAGATATTTAATGGCAAGTAATCCGATGTAACCGTTAAATATCATAAAACGATAAAATAACGATTGGTCGGTGATCGATAATCGTTGCTTTTACAGAAGCATAGAGTAGATTCTGCCCCGAATCTGACTGCTAGGTCATGAAAAAGCCCCATCGTAGCGTTTACGATGGGGCTCTCATTATTTCTTCCTGTCAGAAAGGCCGGCAGGACTTATCGCGCGCCCTTATGGTCACCATCGCGCATCTCGCCCGTCGGCTCCTGCGTGTGTGCTTCGAGGAACCACAGATGCTTGTCGAGCGCACGCGACGCCTCGGTGAAAAGATCGGCCGTATCGGCATCGCCGGCTTCGTCCGTCACGTCGATAGACTCGCGCACATTGTTTGCAACCGTTGCGTAGCGGTCGATCAGGGCGGAGATATGATCGGCAATCTTGTACACGTCAGTGGGGTAGGGCGTGCAGGCTGAATTCTTCGAGACATCCTGCACTGTACCATAGGCGGTGCCACCGAGCTGCACGGCGCGTTCGGCAACCTTATCCACGAGATCGTCAACGCTGTCACGGAAACCATCGAGCATTTCGTGCACGCCGATGAACTGCGGCCCCTTGAGGTTCCAGTGTGCCTGCTTCGTGATCAGCGCCAGATCGATCAGATCGGCAAGGCGGGCATTGAGCGTTTCAATCGACACGGTCTTGGCGTTGGACTTCAGAGCATTCTGGGTCGTATGCATCGCGTGTTTCGTGGTCATTGATCTACCCTAACAAGTTTGATGTCGGACATTCGCGCAAAGCGATGATCTCCCAACGTGCCTGAGGGGAGCCGGTTGCGCTAGAGCCTCGTCAAACTGGGGCTCTTATTCATGTCGAATAGTTCATCATCGTGTGAAGGACGCGGTCGTCAGTCACGGTAATTCCTGATGCGTTCCGAACCAGGTCCCGTCTCTCATGCCTTCAATACTCAGCGCTCTGATGCAGGCAGATCACGTGAGAAACGAGACATGCGCGACAATGACCTTCCACGTCGCGTCCTGGCGGATCCAGGTCTGGCTTTGACGACCGATGCGCCCGGTACGCAGATTGCGGAACAGGATGGTGACACAACCGGCATCGGCACCAAGAGAAATGATGTCGCGGCGCAGGCGTTCACGGGGGGGAGCGCCACCTGTGCGTTCACGGCGGAACGCAGCGATTTCTTCCGGTCCGAAAAGGTTTTCAGTCGCGCCGAGGCGGATCACGTTCGGTTGATTGCTGAACAACGCATCAAGGGCGGTGACATCATTTTGCGCCAGAGCCTCTTCGTATTGGTCCGAAGCTAGGGTAAGGGCAGAAATCGTCTCGGGGTATGCGGTAAGGTCCATGGGCGCGCCCTTATTCACGGGAATCATTCTTCATACTGGCTGAGGGTGGCATGAGCAGCTTGGGATCTGGCGATCTGGCTCGGTCGATGCGCGACATTCGCATCATATTTTTTAGTCTTGGGCTCGGGGCCTTTGCAATCGGCACGGCAGAATTTGCCGCAATGAGCCTTGTGCCCATGATTGCCCACAGCTTTGGGGTGACCGATCCCGAAGCGGGTCATGCCATCGTGCTCTATGCGGCAGGCGTGTGCGTCGGGGCGCCGACCATTGCCCTTTTCAGCGCCGGGATCAGCCGACGCACCATGTTGATCAGCATGATGCTGCTTTACATGATCGGTAATGGTGTCAGTGCGATCGCACCGAACTATCTGCTGTTTCTGGCCTGCCGGTTCATCAGTGGTCTGCCGCATGGCGCCTATTTCGGCATTGCCGGCATTCTGGCTTCATCACTCGTGCCGCCTAACAAGCGCTCCCAGGCTGTGGGCCGTGTCATTCTGGGCCTGACCATTGCCACCATCGGTGGTGTGCCGCTGGCGAATGGTATCGGTCAGATTGTCGGCTGGCGCTGGGCTTTCGCCCTCATTGCCTTTCTGGCGCTGTGCACTGCCGTTCTACTGAGTATCTTTGCTCCCAAGGATGCGCCGCGCAAGGATGCCAGTATTCTCAACGAATTCACGGCGCTCAAGCTGCGACAGGTCTGGCTGACGCTTGCCATCGGTGCGGTGGGCTTCGGCAGCGTGTTCTGCGTCTATACCTATCTCGCCTCAATCATGATCAACGTCACGCAGGTGCCGGAATCCTATGTGCCGATCATGCTGGCGGTTTTCGGTGTGGGCATGACAATCGGCACGCTGGTCTGTGCCTGGCTTGCCGATCACAAGATGATGCCAACCCTTGCGGGTGTGCTGCTCATGGGGGCGGCATCGATGGCGGGCTTTCCTGAGGCTGCGCATAAATTCGTGCCTCTGGCCATCAACGTGTTCATGATCGGTGCCAGCGGCGGTCTTGCCACTGTGGTGCAGGCGCGCTTGCTGACTGTAGCGGTTGGCGCGGAAGGCCTCGCCGCCGCACTGAACCAGAGTGCTTTCAACATCGCCAATGCGGTCGGCCCCTGGCTGGGGGGGCTTGCCATCTCGGCAGGGCTTGGCTGGACGTCAGTTGGCTGGGTGGGGCTCGCGCTCTCGCTTGGCGGGTTCGGCATCTATGTGCTGAGCATTGCCGACGAATTCAGAACCAAGAAAAACAACTTACCCCGCGTGTGAGCCGGGGCGGGAGAGGGGAATACCCTCTCCCGCGGGCAAGCGCCTTGTCACGGACGCGAGTTCTTCATGTGGGTGATTCCGATCAGCTGCGCTGGGGATCGACCAGATCGAAGAAGGGCTGGAGATCGACGGTGAAGAAGCGCGGATAGGCCGGGTCGCGCTCATAGAGCGGGTGTCCGGCCCAGCGCTGCTGCATGACCTGCCCTTCCTCGAAGAAGCGCGCTTCCTGCTCCGGCACATCATCCGAGCCGCGTGAGACGCTCTCATGGTGCCAGGCCAGTGCCTCGGCACAATAGATGATGCGATGACCGGCCGACCGGATCCTGAGGCAAAGATCGACATCGTTATAGGCGATCTTCAGATGGGTCTCGTCGAACTGCCCGACCTCCTCGAAAACCGAGCGCTTCACGAGCATGCAGGCGGCGGTGACCGCCGTGACCTCATGGCTGAGCAGGATACGACCGATATAGCCGTAATCCTCGGGGCCGCAGCCGCGATGGGCATGGGCCCCCACGCCAGCAGGGCCAACCACGACACCGGCATGTTGTATGGTCTGGTTGGGATAGAGCAGGCGCGCCCCAACGGCGGCGACGCCCGTATCGGCCAGCGCTTCATTCATCATCAGGCGCAGCCAGTTGGGGTGTTCGACGAACACATCATTGTTCATGAACACAAGATAGTCGGACCGGCATCCGGCCGCGGCAAGGTTATTGAGCCTCGAATAGTTGAAAGGCTCTTCCACTGTCAGAAAGCGGATATTGGGTTGGTCACCGAACTCACGCATGAAGGCATGTGCCTCGGGCGTGACTGACCAGTTATCGATCAGCACAATCTCGAAATCCGGATAATCCGTGCGTTCCAGCAGGGTTTCCAGGCAGCGGCGCGTGATGTCGATCTGATCCTTGAACGGGATGATGATCGAGACACTGGGGGCGGCATCGAGCCGCCAGTCCACCCGGTAAAGGGTAAGGCCATTGATGGACGAGACATCGGCCGGAAAGCCCCGACGTGTCAGATGGTCCGAGACGGCCTTCACCCCGGCTGCGATGGCGTAATTCTTGTTGCCCACCGTCACCGCAGTCGAATTGGGCGTCATGCGCCAGTGATAGAGCAGTTCTGACACATGGGCGATGCGATCATGAGGAACGGTTTCACAGGCACGCAGCATGAAATCGTGATCCTGCGCACCATCATATTCGGCGCGCAATGGGCCGATGGCGCGCATTGTCGCGGTTTCAACCATCGTGAGATGGCAGATATAGTTGCAGCCCAGCAGGTAGCGGTAGTTGAAATCAGGCTTGAAATTGGGGGATTGCCAGTTATTGGCCAGATCAACCTTGTCCTCATCTGAATAGATGATGAGCGCATTGCTCTCCTGTGCCTTGCGCAGCATGACTTCAAGCGCGACATCGACCAGCATGTCGTCATGGTCGAAAAACACTGTGTAGGCGCCCCTGGCAGCTTCCATGCCAGCATTGGTAGCGCCGGAAATTCCCTGGTTTTCCGCAAGCGGGAGAACGCGGATACGGCTGTCCTTGGCGGCATATTCCTCCATCAGCGCTGTCGTCTGGGGGCAGACCATGCCGTCATCAATCAGGAGAAGTTCCCAGTTGCGATAGGTCTGGTTCAGGACCGAGTTGATGGCGGTGACATAGTCTGCCTTCAGAGGCTTGTAAGTGGGACAAAGGATGCTGATCAGCGGTTCATCTGCAAGCGGGGCCTTGACGCGCAGGAGCGCTGTGCGCTCGCGCAGGGCCGGATAATAGAGCGAGGCCCAGCGGTCGTAATTGCCAAGATTATATCCTGCCTGGGGGATGGCAGCGCGTATCTCGGTGCGCAGCTTGGTCAGTTCGCGGTGCAGGCGGTCGATTGTCTCGGCAATATCGAGAAGGCGCGTTTCAAGCGCGTCATCGGCAATCGAGCTTGTGAACGGGCTGCCCATGAGGTGTTCCCCCTCAGGCATGACTTTGACCGAAAAGCTTCTTGGCGAAGAGCCGCGAAAGCGCTGCGGGATGGGAATTTCGAACCCGCAATTCGGATTGCAGCCCACAGCGGCAGCAACGTCGCCACGATAGCGATCGGCACGCACCTGGGCGACCAGGACATTATTGGCTGTTACCGAAACAATGCAGTCACCGCGCCAGTCTGCGTCTGTCGGCATCTTCTGCAGGATCCAGCCCTTGAGAGAGCCTTGCTTGATGCCATCGACGCAGCTTGTGTATTCAGGTCTGGATTCCAGAGTAAATCTATAGACTAAATCCCTTCCTTCAGGTAAAGAATCGTTCTTTATCGGCAAAGAATTTCGGTCTTGGAGGCGAATGGACAAATCATGCTGCGCGCCGTCCATGAATTTTGCAGGAATGGAGAAGGTGAAACCCAGTCTGTCGTGAGGTGTCCGCAGAGCATTCTGAACGTCGCTGCGGGACTGGTCGGCCAGGATCTGCGCGATTTCCTGCCCGTCGATCAGGATATGAAGACGCACCGGCGTTGAAGGATCAAGCCGGTTGACGGCCCAACCAATCAGGGTCTCCTTCTGGAGCCCTTCGCAATAACCAATAAAGGGGCTGTTGGCTGGGGCAGTTTTCATGATCTGTTTCTCTTGCCAGTCGCATCGTTGACCTTATCCCGGTCGTTGGCGTCAGCAATGCCGCAGATACGGCGTTATGGCTAGGTAAATGCCCCGCTTTGTCCGTCCGGGAGATATTTCATTACATTCGCTCCAAGAATTCGCGTCCTGATGATGCAGCGTGACGAAGGCGCCATGCTTATGGCGTGGCTGTCCTATTACGGGCGGGTGTTTGGGTTTTCTAACCTCACGATCTTCGATAACGGGTCGCGTGACCCCTTGACCCTTCATCTGCTGACGCAGGCTGAACGATGTGGTGTCACGGTACGACGCGACTGCGATGACCCTGGTGATTTCCACGGCAAGGGTCTGCATTTCGCCGAACAGATACGCGAGTGGGACCGTGGCGCGCCTTATGACTTCGCGCTTCCCGTCGATTGCGACGAGTTTCTTGCCGTGGTGGGGGATGAGGGGCTCTCCACAGAACCTTCAGTCATCCAGCGTGAGTTTGCGTATCATCTCGGCGAGACGCGTGCCCTCCGTATTGCTACATCGCTGTTCAATGTGCCGGCGCGTAGCGGGTGGTTTGCTGTCGACACGGGATTCTACAAGGGGTTTTTGCCGTCACGCAGCGTTGGTGTCGTCGATAACGGCCAGCACAACCCGACATCGATGCGCGCACCGGGCTTTGCGCTCACACGCTTTACCTATCTGCACTGGCATAATCACGATTATGGAGAGATGCAGCGTCGCGCTCGTCTCAAGCTCTCTAATTCACTTCTCGATCCGGATGACCGGCCGGCCCTGATGCGCTACGCCGCGACCCCCAATTTGCCGGGGCGTCATCTTGTCGGTGTTCTTCTGGAGGACGAGCGCCATTTTCTGTCCCGGTATGACGGGTTGCTCCAGGCGTATGTTCCATGGGCGAAATCGGCGTCCTCGCTGCCAACGCATGTCGAAAATGGGCCGATCCTATTTCAGGATGCAAGCATGACCAGCCCCTGGTCAGCCGCTGCCTATGAAGACGCCCAGCCCGACGTGCGGGGCTGGGCACCCGGCCCGTTGATGCATTATCTGCTTCACGGCTGGGCCGAGGGGCGCAGTTTCTGACCCTGTCATGAAATATTCACAGGCCTGCCATGAACAGGCTTGTTGTCTCACAGGGGCTGGAAAGCTACACGACAGACTGGCAGAAGATGCCTTTGACCTCTGTCACCGCCTTGTTTGAGCCAGGACGCAACGACCGTATGACTAGTGCTGCCGCGCCGCGGACCCAGCCTGCACCGCTCCAGGAAGCCCGGAAAACCCCGTTCTGGAAGGGCGATCGTCTATTCCGGCTGCTGGTGGGGGCGTGCGCCCTGCTGGTGCTCGTATCGTTGGGCGGGCTTGTTCTGACCATGGCTATGGGAGGCAGCAAGGCCTTCAGCACCTTCGGTGCAGGCTTTGCCTTTCACGATGTATGGAACCCCGTCACCAATGAATACGGTGCCCTGGCTCCTGTATTCGGCACGATCGGCTCGACACTTATCGCCATCCTGATCGGTGTGCCGCTGGCCTTCGGGGCGGCGTTCTGGCTGACCAATATCGCACCGCCCATGGTGGCCGGTGTGGTCGGGACTGCCGTGCAGCTTCTCGCCGCGGTGCCCTCGATCATCTTCGGCATGTGGGGCTTCTTCATTGTCGTGCCCTTCATGGCGCAGCATGTGCAGCCTTTCTTCCGGCATCATTTCGGCCATGTGCCTGGCATACGCTGGCTCGTGCATGGCGCACCGTTCGGTTATGGCCTGCTGACGGGTGGGCTCGTTCTGGCTGTCATGATCACACCCTTCGTGACGGCCGTGATGCGTGACGTGTTTGCGGTCATGCCGCCCATGCTCAAGGAAAGCGCCTACGGGCTGGGCGCCACACGCTGGGAGGTCATGCGCCGGGTGATCGTGCCTTGGTCGCGCGCCGGTATGATTGGTGGTGTGGTGCTCGGCATGGGGCGAGCCCTCGGTGAGACTATGGCGGTCACCTTCGTCATCGGCAATGCCAATACGATTGGCTGGTCACTGTTTGCACCACGCAATACGGTGGCCTCTCTTGTCGCGCTCGAATTCCCTGAGAGTGCGGCAGGCAGCCTCAAGCTCTCCTCGCTGCTGGCTCTGGGTTTCATCCTGATGCTGCTGTCGTTCACCACGCTCGCCATTGCACGCTGGCTGCTGCGGGAGAAACGGGCATGAGCAAGACTATGGGAGCGGGATGGCGCAAGGACCCGCGCGCCACACAGCGGCTCGTGATGGACCGTCTGGCGACTGTCATGAGCCTTGCCGCAACGGGCATACTCGTGCTGGCGCTGGTTTCCATTCTCTGGACTTTGCTATGGAACGGTCTTGCAGGGCTGTCTCTGGCGGCATTGCTTCATCCCATGGGGCCGCCGGGCGGCAATGGCGGTCTGGCCAATGCCATTCTCGGCAGCCTGATCCAGACAGCCGTGGCGCTCATCATTGCGACACCGGTCGGTCTTGGCTGCGGGATCTATCTTTCAGAGTTCGGCAGCGGCTCGAAATTCGCGATGTCGGTGCGCTTCGTCTCCGACGTACTTCTCTCGGCTCCGTCCATTCTGATCGGGTTGTTCGTCTATCTCGTGCTTGTGGCCCCTTTCGGCCACTTTTCCGGGCTCGCTGGATCGGTGGCGCTGGCCATTCTGGCTGTGCCGATCATCGTGCGCACAACCGAGGATATGCTGCGCCTCGTGCCCGTGGCCATGCGTGAGGCTGGCTCGGCCCTTGGGGCGGCTCATTGGCGCGTCGTGCTGTTCCTGTGCCTGCGTTCGGCAGCGCCGGGCGTTCTCACGGGCATCCTGCTCGCGCTTGCCCGCGTGAGCGGTGAGACCGCGCCGCTTCTCTTCACTTCGCTTGGTAACCAGAACTGGTCGTTCAGTCTCAACAAACCCATGGCGAGCCTTCCCATCGCCATCTACCAATATGCTGGCGCGTCCTATGATGACTGGGTACGTCTGGCCTGGACGGGAGCGCTTCTGGTGACGCTTGGCGTTCTGGGTATCAATATCATCGTGCGGTTCGGCTTCCGCAGCAAACAGTCATAAGCAAGAGGACGACACGCTCATGAGCGAAGCCCTGCAGGATTTCCCCCATACATCGTCGGCTCCGACCACGCCGGAGGCGGCGCTGGCGGTGCGCGAACTCGACTTCTACTATGGCGAAAAACAGGCCCTGAAATCCATCACGATGGATTTTCGCAAGCAGAACGTGACGGCCATGATCGGCCCTTCCGGCTGCGGCAAGTCCACGCTGTTGCGCATCTTCAACCGGATGTACGATCTGTATCCGGGGCAGAAAGCAACAGGATCGGTCCTGTTCGACGGGGCGGATATCCTTGATCCGGCGCTCGACCTGAACATGCTGCGCTCGCGTATCGGCATGGTGTTCCAGAAGCCCACCCCGTTTCCGATGTCGATCTATGACAACATCGCTTTTGGTGTGCGCCTGCATGAGAAGCTCTCGCGCTCGGAAATGGATGCGCGTGTTGAGGATGTACTGACGCGCGTGGCCCTATGGAAGGAAGTGCGCGATCGTCTGAAGGAACCCGCAGCGGGCATGTCGGGTGGGCAGCAGCAGCGTCTTTGCATTGCCCGCAGCATTGCGACCAAGCCCGAAGTGCTGCTGCTCGATGAGCCGACTTCGGCGCTGGACCCGATTTCGACCGCGCGTATCGAGGAGCTTCTTGACGAGCTCAAGCAGGATTTCACGATTGCCATCGTGACGCATAACATGCAGCAGGCGGCACGCTGCGCGGATCAGGTCGCCTTTTTCTATCTGGGTTCCCTGATCGAGATGGACAGCGCTGACCGGATGTTCACCAATCCGCGTCAGAAGCAGACTCAGGATTATATCACCGGGCGTTTCGGTTAAGTTTTCCCCAAGCGGGTAGGGATACGCAATTATGCCAGCGGACAGCCTTCACACAGTCAAGAGCTACGAGCAGGAACTGGACCGGATGCGCGCCATGATGGCGCGTATGGGCGGTATTGTCGAAAGCCAGGTGGCGCAGGCCGTAGCGGCCGTGACCGAGCACGATGAGGATGCCGCTCAGGCGGCCCCTGCGCAGGACCCGCAGGTGGATATGCTCGAGCGCGATGTCGAGGCCCTGGCGATCCGCCTTCTGGCGCTGCGCAGCCCGATGGCGGGCGATCTGCGCGAGATCGTGGCCGCGCTCAAGATCACCGGCGACCTTGAGCGTATTGGCGATTATGCCGCCTCGATCGCCCGTCGCAGTCAGCGTTTCGATCTGGTTGATCGCCAGATCTCGCTTTCGGGTCTGCGCAGCATGGGACGACTGGTGCAGGAGAACCTGCGCCGCGTGATCGATGCCGTGACCCAGCAGGACGCCGATCGCGCAACCGAAGTCTGGCAGGCCGATCGTGAGGTGGACGAGTATTACACCGCCATGTTCCGTGAACTCGTTACCTACATGATGGAGGACCCGCGCAACATCAGCCCGTGCACTCATCTGCTGTTCATTGCCAAGAATTTTGAACGCATCGGTGATCACACCACCAATATTGCCGAGCGCGTCTATTACGCCGTGACGGGGGAGAACCTGCCTTCTGTGCGCCCGCGCGGTGGTCTGGCAGCCGGGGATGATCTGGTTTCGCGATGAGTGGCTCTCTGGTGAAAATCGTTGTGGTTGAGGATGATCCTTCCCTGCAACTCATGATCCGCTATAACCTCGACAAGCTCGGTTATGACGTATCGGCTTTCCCTGAGGCCGAGCAGGCCTGGGAGTTCATCTCTCGCTCGCGTCCGGATGCGATGGTGCTGGACTGGATGCTGCCGGGTATGTCGGGCATCGATCTTTGCCGTCGCATCAGGGGCACAGCCTCGCTGCACGATCTGCCTGTGCTCATGCTGACGGCGCGTGCCGACGAGCAGGACAGTATTCGCGGGCTCGACAGCGGTGCCGATGATTATATTGCCAAGCCCTGTAGCATCGAGGCGCTCGACGCCCGCCTGCGCGCCCTGCTGCGCCGTACGCAGCCCGTCAAGCAGAATGTCCTGAGCTTTGCCGATCTGACGCTCGATCTGCAGACGCATCGTGCCGAGCGCAATGGCCGTGCCCTGACCCTCGGCCCGACCGAATTCCGCCTGCTGGAATTTTTGATGCGTCATCCGCGCCGGGTTTTCTCACGCGAGGATCTGCTTCAGAAAGTCTGGGGCTCCAACGTGCATGTGGAACTGCGCACCATCGATGTGCATATCCGCAGATTGCGTCGGGCGCTCAATCTCGACACGGAACTCGATTACGTCAGGACCGTGCGTTCTGCCGGTTATGCCCTTGACGATCAGGCCTGAGAGACCACGACCCTGACGGCTCTGCTTGCAATCCTTCTTGGTTGCTCATGTCTTGGGTGGGGGCTTACATGGCGACAGTCACGTTTGCGCCTCGCCCGCCTGCCGACCCCTGTCGCGCTGGTGAACACCCAGCCGGGGGAGGCTCCCAAGGCCCCGGTCTTTTGCGAACTCCTGCCTATTCCCGCTGTGCTGCTAGGCGCAGGCGGGCGCATTTTTCATGCCAATCGTGTGGCACATGCTGTCTTTGGTGACGCGCTCGGGGCGGTCATCCGGCATCCTGCGGTGCAATCTGTTCTCGCAACGCTGACCCCCGAAACGGGTGTCGTCACGCGTGTCGAACTTGACGTGCCGGTGCGTCGGATCGTGCAGGTGACCTTCCGGAAATGGCCGGAGCGCTTTGCCAGCGCCATAGGCTGGGAAGAGGGCGTGCTCGCTGTTCTGGAAGACTGCTCGGAGTTCGAGGTCGTAGATCGGATGCCCGCCGATTTCGTGGCCTATGCGAGCCATGAATTGCGTACCCCTCTGGCATCACTCATCGGGTTCATCGAAACGCTTCAGGGGCCGGCGGCCGATGACCCTGCGGCACAGCAGCAGTTTCTGGCCATCATGGCGGCACAGGCTGCGCGTATGGAGCGGCTGATCGAGCGCCTGCTTTATCTGTCGCGTGTGCAGCGCCTCGAACATATGCGGCCTCATGACATGGTGTCCGCACAGGACCTTATGGATCGTCTGCTGGAAGACAGTCAGATCCTGATACGGTCATCCGATGCCAGACTGATCCTCCTGCCGACCGAGGATGACCTTTTCTTCCCGGCAGATGAGGACCAGATCGTTCAGGTGTTGCTCAATCTGGTCGAAAACGCCCTCAAATATGGCGGCCCCGCCATCGAGATACGGGTCGGGATCACCGCAGAGAACGGCAAGGGTATCGAGATAACCGTTGCGGATAATGGCCGTGGTGTGGATAGCCAGCATGTGCCCCGCCTGACCGAACGCTTCTATCGTGTCGAGGGGCGCGCCACCGCCTCGCAATCAGGCACAGGACTCGGACTGGCAATCGTCAAGCATATCGTGGATCGACATGGCGGCCGCCTGCGTATCGAAAGCGCACCGGGCAAGGGCATGACCTGCCGCATCTGGCTGCCCCGAACGAGCTGAGCGGCAAAGAGCTGGTTTAGGCCCGTTCAGGTTCACGGTGAAGGGCGGAAAATCTGGCGCAATGGCTGAGGCTGCTCGGTTCAGATACCGGAAAGCGCGTCGTTGGCAGGGGCGAGGGGAGGCGATCTCGAAACCTCACCGGGGCGCGGCACCGCGATACGGGTTCCTCATTGACTGATGCGGGCGAGCCAAGAGGTGAGGCCTGCCTTCCTCTAGGGTAGAAAGGCAGGAAGTATCTGCACCATCAGGACCGGCCTTGCGGCCGCGATCTCAGAACCAGCCGCGCGGATTGCGCATGGGTGATTCATCAACGAGTGCGACGATGGGGCGGATGACCCGGACCAGCCACCAGACAAAAAGCAGACCAAGCAAGACATAACCGATCATCACGAGGCAGAGTAGTCCTGCCACGATGGCCCCCAGGAGTCCGAGCCAGAATGTGCGGATGGCGTAGATGAAATGGCTCTCATAGATCGTCCCCACCGCGTCACCGCGTTTGAGATAGGCAACAATCACACCGGGTATGCTGGTGATGCCGAAAAAGAACGAGGCGATGAAAAGGATATGAACGATCCAGGCCCAGCGTCTTGCACGGTCGCTTCGGGGCGAAGCAGGCCAGGTTTGTGTAAAGCTCGGTTGCATGGAAGGAGTCGCTCCTGAAATCCTGTCGGGCCGATGCGGTATTAGGCCTGTTGGCGGGATATGGTATCGTATCATCAGCCCGCTCGTTCAGGCTATCCTGAAGAGCAACATTGTGGTTACAGAAAATCGATCGGTGTCATGAGTTCGCTTTCCCGCTCCCTTCTGCTTTTCGGTCTGGCAGCCGTCATTTCCGCTCCCGCCGCACACGCCCAGAGCGTGACCGGTGCCGGGTCGAGTTTTGCAGCGCCGCTTTATGAAAGCTGGGGCGAAATCGCCAAGGCAAAGGCGGGGCTTGGGGTGAACTATCAGAGCGTGGGTTCGGGCGCGGGGCTCAATCAGGTCGTGGCCGGTACGGTCGATTTCGGCGCGTCGGACAAGCCCGCAGCGACTGCCCTGCTCGATGCCCATCACCTCTACCAGTTCCCCACGGCGCTTGGGGCGATTGTGGTCATCGTGAATGTTCCCGGTATTCCGGCCGGGGCGCTGCAACTCGACGGACCGACCCTGGCGGCCCTTTATGACGGGCGCATCACCGAATGGAATGATCCGAAAATCCAGGCACAGAATCCCGGGCTGAATCTGCCAGATGCGGATGTGGCACCGATCCATCGTGCCGATGCCTCGGGAACGAGCTTTGTCTTTACCTCCTATCTCTCCCACGTCTCGCCTGAATGGAAAGCTCATATCGGCGCGGGGACCTCTGTGGCATGGCGCGATGGCGCAGGCGCACGGGGCAATGATGGTGTCGCGGCCAGCGTTAAGGAGACCGTGGGGGGGATTGGGTATGTGGAATATGCCTATGCCAGCCACAACCACATTCCGATGGCGCGTATGAAAAGCCATGACGGTGCCTACGTCACGGCCTCGCCTCAAAGCTTCATGGCCGCCGCTTCGCAGGCCGACTGGGCCCATGCCAGCCACCATGTGGTGGATCTGCTCGATAGTGCGGGCGACAATGCCTGGCCGATCATGAGCGCGACCTACGCCATCGTGCCGATTGGGGTGAAGCCGGAAACGAGGCGTTTCTTCGAGATCGGCTTGCGCGAGGGTGAGCAGGAAGCGCGAAAGCTCGACTACATCACTGTGCCCGATGCGGTGCGTGACGATATTCTGGCTGGCTGGCCGCACTGAACCCGGCTGCCAGAACGTTGCACGAACCGACACGACTGGCGCAGATTTCGTGAAAGGGTCTCTCTGACGCCTGATAGGGCCGGGGGCTGAAAGTTCCCTTGCCACACAGTAGCAAAGTCTTGATAGGCCATGGCATTTCCAAGCGTCACGGGCTGTCTATTCTGGTTCAGATCCTTCCAAGGCCGGTGAGTAACAGCCGGTTTGGGAACGGCACCAGAGATTCTGCGGGAATGATCCTATGCCTTTGCCTTCCTTTCTTTTTGTCTGCACGGGCAATATTTGCCGCTCTCCCCTTGCCGAGGCGGCCATGCGCGCCGAGGCGGCCCGTCGGGGTCTGACTCTGGATATCGACTCGGCGGCCACCGGTGTGTGGCATGTGGGCGAAGCCCCGGACAGCCGTGCGCGGCGCGTTGCCAAGAAGCACGGGCTCGATATCGATACCTATGTCGCAAGGCAGGTCCAGGAAGACGATTTCACGCGTTTCGATCATATCATCGCGCTCGATTCAGGGCATTTGCGTGCCCTGCGTCGTCTGGCCCCGGAGGCGGAACAGGAGCGTATCCGCCTGCTAATGGATTATGTGCCTGAGCGCGCTGGTGAGGAAATCTCTGATCCTTTCTATGGCAAGGACATCGATTTCGAGACGGCGTGGCAGGAAATTGCTCTAGGCTGCGTGCATCTGGCCAGTTTCACGCTGGATTCCTGAAAAGGGGCTCCCCTGATGACAACTCACCCCGCTCAACAGGCCGCGTCCCGGTTTGCTCAGATTGCGGCCCTGATCGGGGAGGAGGGCGCCTTCGAGGTGAGATCCCTTGGTGGAGGCGATCTGTCTGACATCTGGCAGCTCGATTTCGCGTCCAGGCGCCGTGTCGTTGTCAAGAATGGGCCTCATGTCGCCACTGAGGCGGCCATGCTCGATGCGCTGGCAGCAACAGGTGTCGCTGTTCCGCCCGTTCTGGCGGTGCAGGGTGATCTGCTCGCTCTGGGCTATGTGCCTCAGGGCGGTAAAGGCGACGAGGCGTGGTCGGCGCTGGGGCAGGCGATGCGCTGCCTGCATGAGGTGAAGCAGCCTCCACGTTATGGGTGGGACGAGGATTACGCTTTTGGCGCGGTGCCTATCATTAATGACTGGACGCTCGACTGGCGTGATTTCTGGCGGGATTGCCGGTTAAGGCCCTTCCTCGATAGCCTCCCCAGGGAAGTGGCGGCACGGGTCAATCACCTGTCGCAAACTCTCGATCGTTTTCTGCCCTCGGCCCCGCGCCCCACGCTTTTGCATGGTGATCTCTGGACCGGCAATTTCATCACCTCGCCCGCGCCTGAGGGCGGGATACGCGCCGTGTTGATCGATCCTGCCTGTTATATCGGCGATGCGAGTGCGGATTTCGCCATACTGACGCTTTTTGCGACGCCGCCAGAGGCGTTCTGGCGCAGTTACGGTCCGTTGCCGGAAGAGTATGAACGCAGCATCAATGTCTATCGTCTCTGGCCTGCACTCGTGCATTACCGTCTGTTCGGGGCCACCTATCTGGGTCTTGTGCAGAGCCTGCTCGATACATTGGAGCTTTGAGGCCGCTGACCCTGCGCAGGCTGTAAAGCCTGCGACCCTCGCCGATTCACAGGTGCTGTTCTTCGGGCATGAGCAGATCCATGACCGATGGTGTCCAGTCCAAGGCACGGGCTGCGAGGAGCGCAGCGCTTGCTGCAGTCAGTTCTGGCTCGCGTACGATCCTGAAAGGGTGTGATCCAAGCTGGCGCTTGATGGCCACCCAGCCGGGCGCACGCGACCATCCGCCCGAAAGATAGAGGTCGGGTTGCGTGGTCCCGACATCGGGCTGAGCAGGATTTGCCTGCCATGATGCGGCACGGAGCTGGTTGATTCTCTCAATTGCGGTTTCTCCGGCACGCGCCAGCGCGCCGACAACAGCAGAGGCTCGCGAGAGGGGGGCGAGCGGCGCATCGTCTGTAAAGGCGGGGGCATGTCCACCATGAGAGCCGGGAATGAAACAGCCGCTCTCCAGAAATGAATCCGGCTTGCTGACACCGGAGAACAATCCCGCAATCATTGCGCCGGTCGCGCTGTCCTGAGAGGCCCAGGCGAGGTTGCGGGCGAGCTCTTCCACGCAAAGAAGCGTTGCGCCCTGCGACAGGATGCCTGGTGCGACATCGATGCCTGCCGGGAAGGGCACAGGATACGGCGCGTTCTGCGTGACGACGACTTCCGCTGTCCCCATCGAGTCAAGAATGGCCGCAGGGCTCAGCTGTGTGATGCCCCATCCGCCTATCGGGTGATCGTGCCCCCCGGCTACCACGAGGGCGTCGGGGGCGAAAACCGAATTCTCCGGGCCCGTGCGGGTAACGGGGCCGACAATATGCCCCGTCCGGACGACAGGGGGCAGGAGACCGCGTTTACCA
Source organism: Asaia sp. HumB (assembly GCF_030263835.1). NCBI lineage: Bacteria > Pseudomonadati > Pseudomonadota > Alphaproteobacteria > Acetobacterales > Acetobacteraceae > Asaia > Asaia sp. HumB. The sequence continues at coordinate 2,244,360 of NZ_JARPML010000002.1, forward strand.
AGGGTGGCTGTCACGCGGGCGTCGTCCCATGCGCCGGATTGTGGGAGGTAGGCCGCTGTGCGGGCGGCCAGTGAGTCGCTCATGAAAGCGGACTGGCACCACTGGGCCGCCGCGTAATCCGACAAAGCCAGCCAGGCATAGGCGCGCTCATGTCCCTCCTGTCTGGCCGCCCAGTACCAGCCCGTCAGGGTGCGAAACGGATCAGGGTCGATTCCTGTCAGGGGTGAGGGCGCAAGCGACGGAGACAACATCTCGAATAGCGCCTGTCGCTCGGTGGCAAACCAGGGAAGAGCGGCAGAGAATGGCCGCAGCTGCGCGTCCACAAGCGTGCCATCCTCGCCAATGCCCGCCGTGCTTATGGCTCGTATCCGGTAGCGGCTGCCACACAGCCTGTTCAGCAGGCCACTCACCTCGCTGAACAGACATGTGGCATCGATCATCTGGTCGTCGGGGCGTCTGGGTGTGGGAACCTAGGCGCGGCCCACGACCATCCCCTCAGGGGTGATGATGATGGCTTTGAGATTGGTGCTGCCGATATCGATACCGGCAGCCACTTGATCGAAACCCATGACGATCTTTCCGTCGCTGGAAGGCCATCCACGCTACCGCGATACACTCAGTCGGCAAAGCGCACTGAGCGGCTCAGGGCATCGAGCCGCCCGAGCAGATCACCGGCAGTCTTTTCGTCGCGCTGCCAGATATTGCGCCCGACGATGACGCCGCGTGCGCCCGCACGTATCGTCTGACCGACGGCGTCGAGCGTATCAGCCGGGCTGCCAGCAAGGGGGCCACCGGCAATGACGAGGGGAACGCGCAGTTCCTCGACCATTCGCCTGGTACGGGCTTCGCCGGGGAAGGCGATCTTGATTACATGCGCACCGAGGTCATAGGCGATACGGGCGATCTTCTCTTCTTCGATGATGACCTCTTCCGTGCGGGGGGCACCGATCAGGACAGGTTCGAGCACCAGCGGGATATCCCAGCGATCGCAGGCAGAAATCACCTTGCCGATACGATGGCAGAGCGCCACGCGTTCCCTGTTCGACATATTCCACGGGAAGAGCATCTTTACGGCGTCCACGCCCATCCGGACGGCGTCCTCAACGGTGGTGATCAGGTCATGCGAGCCGGCGCCATCGAGTTGACGATAATCGTAATAGGTATCGATGGTCAGAACGCGCGTGAGCTCGGGATGTGCTGCAAAGAAGCTCTCGGTCTGGCGCACCTGCCCCGGCGTGAGCATGAAACCCGTTATCCCTTTGCCTGCCCAGCGAGCGAAAGGCGATGAGGGTGTTTCGAGGCCTTCGATGCGGTCGAAAATCAGACCATGATCGACAGGCATGATGATGGCAGCGCGATGGCTCGGCAAAGTGCGGCGCAGGCGATAGGTCATGGACATGAAAAAGGACTCCGTTGGGATCTCTCCGGAATGGGGAGAGATAGGATAGTCAGACGATGTACGGTCTGTACGTACAATAACTGACTATCTTGCAGAAAAGCCGTCAACCCTATCCTTTGGTCACGCAACCCTTGTCGCGGTGCGTAGGCTAAGAAAACAACAGAAAATCTGTGCTGAGCGCAGCTATCACAAAACGATGATAGAACGGACTGTACGTATAGACAGACTCGATGCGAACTTAGCGCTATGGTTTTTCTACCCTGCCGTCGATGCGGCATCGGGATTGCGTCTACCTAGAGGATTCTCCATGCGCGCACTTGTATTCGATGGACAGGGTGGAATGTCATTGCAGAGCAGGGCAGAGCCCTCTCTTGGCGATGATTCCGTGCTTATAGCGCCGTCACGTGTCGGTATTTGCGGCACCGATCTGCATCTTCTGACCGGAGATTATCCTCTCGCTCGTTTTCCACGCATAGCCGGCCATGAATTTGCGGGCCGCGTTGTAGCTGTCGGGGCCACGGTCTCGCGCTTTGCGCCGGGGGATCGGGTATGCATCGATCCCAATATCAGCTGCGGTCAATGCGCGATGTGCCGTGCCGGCGCGCCCAATCTGTGCAGCGATCTCGTGCCGGTGGGCGTCACGATTGACGGGGCCTTTGCCGAGCGTGTCGCCGTACCTGAAAAGATTGTGCATAGATTGCCGGCTCATCTCGATATGGCGTCGGGTGCGCTGATCGAGCCGCTTGCCTGCGTTGTCCACGCATTGGAGCGTGCGCCCGACCTGCGAGGTGGATCGGTCCTGATCTATGGCGCGGGGAGCATTGGATTGATGGCAATCGCCCTTGCCCGGCATCATGGGGCCGCGCGTGTCGAGGTGGTCGAGCCGAGTGCCACGCGCCGTGATGCGGCACTCGATCTGGGGGCGGATGGCGTGTTTGCGCCGGGCGCGCGGCGCATCGCGCGTGATATCGGTTTCGTCATCGAAGCGAGCGGCCATCCTCTGGCTGTAGCGGACGCTCTGGAGCAACTTGCACCGCGGGGCGTGCTGATCCAGATGGGCGTCTGTTCTCCCGAGGCGACCATTGCGCTTCATCCGTTCGACCTGTTCGATCGGGAACTGACAATCATCGGTTCACAATCCCTGTCAGGGGCCTATGAGCGGGCGATCGGGATTACGGCTGCGCTGCCTGATCTTGCAAAGAAGATCGTCAGTCATGTGTATGATCTGGAGGAGGCGCCGGAGGCTTTCGCGATGGCGCGTTCCGAAACAGCTAGGAAAGTGCAGATCCGTTGCGATGCTGCCGGGATCTGAGGGCACACGGGAAAGGCGGCGGCTGTCAGCAGGATAGCGGCGTGCTAGTAAGGTTGCGAGCCGTGTCACCGCTGAGGGAAGGAAGACGATCCGCGTATGAAGAAGCCTGTGATGCCTTCCCGTACAGCTGCCCCTGCGCCTGCCTCGGCGGGTGACGGGCAGGCCGGTTTCATCATCGATCGTCTCTCAACGACGCCTTACTACGCCCAGCTTGCCGACCATCTGGAGGCTGAAATCCGCAAGGGGGTGCGCAAACCCGGCGCCCGCCTCGCCAGCGAGAACGAGTTATGCACGCGTTACGATCTTTCGCGCGCAACCGTTCGGCAGACCCTGCAGACGCTCGAAAGCCGGGGGCTTGTCGAGCGCATTGCCGGACGCGGGGCCTTTGTCAGTGCCGGCGATGCCGTGCAGGGCTGGATGATCCAGGGACGCAAGGGCTTCCTAGAGACAGCGCTTGGTCATGGGCATCTCGATGTGACGACAGCGGTGCTGAGGGCAGGGGCTGTGACCCTGCCTGATACGATCTGTGCGCTGCTCGACATTCCTGCGGCGAGCGAAGGCTTCGAACTGGTGCGTCTCCGTTCCCTGCGGGGGCTGCCGGCGCTTTACAGCATCAATTACAGTCCGCCGGACCTGATGGACGTGATCGGACGGGGGCAGAATGTCCTCGAGGGGCGTTCGTCCCTCAGCGCCCTTCTGACAGAGGCAGGCTTTGCCCTTCAGGGGGCGCATCGTTCAATTGTCGCTATGGCCGCGCCGCGCGATATTGCGGCGCATCTGGACATACGGACGGGCTCACCCCTGTTGCGGGTGCGCTCGGTGTCCTGGCGCCGCGATAACATGCGTTTTGATGTGTATGAGGCCTGGGTACGCAGCGACCTCATACCGCTTGAGGTGGATGTCAGCGCCATCTGAGCGCGACTCATTGACCCACTTCTTCGCTTCTGCCCCCTATCCCGTTCACGGGGATGACCCGGGATGGAACAGGGGGGGTGAGTTTTCAGGCTGATGCCGCCACGGTTTCGAAGAGCACGGCGATGGCCTCGGCACCGGGGTCGGGGATATTGGCCAGCTGCTCGGGCGGGATATAGGAGGCGCGGCCGGCACGCGCTTTCATGCTCCGTGTCGCGTCGGCCCCCTTGCGCGCTGCGACCGCCGCCTGCGCGAGTGACTGACCGGATTGCAGCGCAGCGATGGCAGGCAGAAGCGCATCGAGCATGGTGCGGTCACCTGGCTTTGCCCCGCCATAGGCCTGCATGCGGGCGGCACCGTTATGCAAACCTTCGCGCCAGTTTTCATCATGCCCCGCCGTGGTCATGAGAATGGACAGCAGAACGCCGCTCGATCCACCGCTGTGACGGGCCAGAAGGCGGCCGATTGTGGCCATGAGCGCCTGGGGCGAGGCAAGGGGAAGGCGGTCGATGGCGCGCAGAACCTGTCGCGCGGCCTCGGCAAATGTCGAGCCTGCATCCCCATCGCCGCATTTGGCATCGAGCGTATTGAGGGCGGCTTCGTGCCCGATCAACGCATCCGCGCCGCTTGTGATGAGGTGCCTGAGCAACGGATTGTCAGAGGGCGCATCCGTAAAGGTTTCGGGCAGCGCGGGCACGGGCAGGGTCGCGACCGGGCCGAAAGCGGCCAGACCGGGCCATGCGTGAGGCTCGGCTGGTGCAGCAAGCGCCTCGATAAAGGCGGGTTCTGCAGGGAGCGTCGTCAGGGAGAAGCCGTTCATGTCGAGCGCCGTCATGACCGGGGATGGACCGGCAATCCATGCTGTCCGGGCGGCCAGTGACGTGCGGGAGAAACCGTCGAGAAGTGCCAGAGCCTCAAGGGGCGGTACACTGCCCAGCATGTTGAGAAGGACAATCTGCCTGGTCGTGCCGTTGGCATCGCTCTCTGGCAGGGATGACAGGAGCCGGTCCGCTGCGAGCGCAACCAGTTTGTCGAGAGGGGCCATCGGAATACGTTCGACGCCAGCTTCACCGTGAATGCCGAGCCCGAGTTCGGCCTCGTTTTCGCCAAGGCGGGGCGGCTGGTCGGGCGTATAGACATTGCAGTCGCTCAGGGCGAGGCCGATGGAACGAAGCGCATCCGCAGCATTCCGGGCCTGCGCGGCGACCTCTGCAAGCGGGCGGCCAGTCTCGGCGGCGTAGCCAGCGATCTTGTGAACCAGAACGGTGCCAGCAATGCCGCGTGCCTTAGCCGTGTGGCCAAGGGCAATGTCGTCGCCTACGATGACGAGTTCGACATCAAGCCCGAGCGCCTTTGCCTGTTCGGCTGCGATGCCGAAATTGAGCCGGTCTCCAGTATAGTTCTTGACGATAAGAAGGCATCCGGCCGGACCGGTCACAGCGCGTATGGCCGCAAGAATGGCATCGACACCCGGCGAGGCGAAAAGCTGACCGCAGACCGCCGCCGTAAGCATTCCTTCTCCCACAAAGCCAGCATGGGCGGGCTCATGTCCAGAACCACCGCCAGAAATGATGGCCACGCGATTTTTCGCCCAGTTTTTGCGCAGGACGACATGGATATCGTCGGCACCTTCTAGCCGACACAGATGGCTTCCCGCTGAGGAGCGCAGCAGCCCCTCAATGCCTTCGGCTACGATTTTGTCACGGGAATTGAAAAAGCGCTTCATGGACGAACTCCGCCTTGATCGCGGGGCTGTGGCGGCCCCTGTTATCGCTCAGTTGGGTCAGGCTAGAATCGTCAACGGTCGGAGGACATGACATTTCTATGTGAAAAGAGACACATTGATGTGACGTTGATCGCATTCCTGCGGGATCGGGCGTGATTTAACCGCATGCGGGTGGCAGGGATCGCGCCTCTGCGTTGGCGTTCAGGCCGTATGGGTCCATTGGCCGCGTCGGATCAGAGCCAACGAGCCCTCTGTTATCTTTTAGGCTCAACAGGTTGTGAAGAAGTGCTGATTGCCGCGCTCGGTCACCTGAATATGGGCAATGACTTGACACAACCGGTGCGCTGCCGTGCATTTCCGAATTGTTGCATCCGGTTCGGAGGCTGATCGAAACGATTGGCAGCGATCCGGGAATTCGTTACGATTAGACAAGAATTTTCGTCAACAGGGTCAGGATTACAGAGTTTTGGACATTCCATCCAAGTCGCATCTTCATCCCCCGCCGCAAGTCGATGAGGGCTATCACAAGGATCTCGGGCGCCGTCAGGTCCAGATGATCGCCATCGGCGGGGCTATCGGCACGGGGCTATTCCTTGGTGCTGGCTCGCGGTTACAGCAGGCGGGCCCGGCTCTCGCGCTCGATTACCTCGTTTGCGGTATGTTCTGCTTCCTCATCCTTCGCGCGCTTGGCGAACTGGTGATGTACCGCCCCAGCGCTGGCAGCTTCGTTTCCTATGCCCGTGAGTTTCTGGGCGAGAAGGCGGCCTATGCGGCCGGGTGGCTCTCTTTCCTGAACTGGGCCATGACCGGTATCGTCGATATTACGGCGGTTGCGCTTTACATGCATTTCTGGGGCACATTCGAACATGTGCCACAATGGGTGTTTGCGCTCGTGGCGCTGGGCATTGTCGGCACCATGAACATGATTGGCGTGCGCTATTTTGGTGAGCTGGAGTTCTGGTTCTCGCTTATCAAGGTCATTGCACTCGCCCTCTTCCTGATTTTCGGTTGCGTCGTTCTAGGCCTCAAGATGCCGGTGGCAGGCACTGTGCCCGGTTTTCATCTGATCTCCGAGAATGGTGGCATCTTCCCCCACGGCATCATGCCGGCCCTGTTCCTAATGCAGGGCGTCGTGTTCGCCTATTCGGCCATCGAACTGGTGGGAACGGCGGCAGGTGAGTGCGCCAACCCGCGTGAAATCATTCCGCGTGCCATCAACAGCGTGATCTGGCGTATCGGCCTGTTCTATGTCGGGTCGGTGATTCTGCTGGTCTGTCTGCTGCCCTGGAATGCCTACCACAAGGGCGTCAGCCCGTTCGTGACCTTCTTCCAGGCCCTTGGCGTGTCTCATGTCGATACGGTCATGAACATCGTGGTGCTCACCGCGGCCCTGTCGAGCCTGAATTCGGGCCTGTACTCGACCGGGCGTATTCTGCGTGCCCTTGCCATGGGGGGCTCGGCGCCGCGCGCCCTGGCGCGGATGAACAAGCAGTCGGTCCCTTATGTCGGGATTCTGACAACCGTTGCGGTCTATCTGGTTGGGGTGGGTCTCAACTATCTCATTCCATCCCGCGTGTTCGAGATTGTGCTCAATGTGGCAGCTCTGGGTATCATCAGCACCTGGAGCTTCATTCTGATCTGCCAGATACGCCTGCGCCAGCTGGTTAATCGTGGCGAGGTCGAAAGCGCCGGGTTCCGTATGCCGGGTGCGCCGTTCACTTCGTGGCTGACGCTGGGTTTTCTCGGCTTTGTGGTTGTCATGATGGGTCTGGATTATCCCGAGGGCACCTATACGGTGTTTGCCATTCCGTTCATTGCGGTGCTTCTCGCCGGTGGCTGGGGATTGATCCTCCTGAGCCGCAAGAAAGCCTGACCAAACAAGACGGCCTGCTCAGTCCAGTCGGGGCTGGGCAGGTTCTGCCGGCAACTGCCCTTCCCATTTGGCCACCACAGCCGTCGCCAGGGAGTTGCCGACGACATTCGTGGCCGAACGGCCCATATCCAGAAAAGTATCGACGCCAAGGATCAGCAGAACGCCCTCTTCAGGGAGTTTGAACTGGCTGAGCGTTGCCGCGATCACGACCAGTGACGCGCGGGGAATCCCTGCAACGCCCTTGCTGGTCAGCATCAGGGTAAGCAGCATGATGATCTGCGTGCTCCAGGGCAGGCTGATATCATAGGCCTGAGCAATGAAGATGCTGGCGAAGGTGCAGTACATCATCGTGCCGTCGAGATTGAACGAGTAGCCCAGCGGCAGGACGAATGAAGAGATGCGGCGTGAAATGGGAAACCGCGAAAGCTGGTCGAGCATCAGCGGATAGGCGGCTTCCGAGCTTGCTGTCGAAAAGGCCAGAAGGAACGGCTCGCGCATGAGTCGGATCAGACGGCGCGCCGGACGGCCGAGAATGGCGAAGGCCGCTGCAATCAGGGAGCACCAGAGCAGGAAGAGCGCGATATAGAACTCGCCCATGAACTTGCCGTAATTGATGAGCACGCTAAGGCCATTGGTCGTGATGGTCGCAGCCATGGCGCAGAACACGGCCAGCGGGGCCAGGAGCATCACATAGCCCGTTACCTTGAGGATGATCTGTGACAGGCTCTCTGTCCATTCCATGATCACCCTGGCCTTTTCAGGCATGGAGGCGCAGGCGACGCCGAAAAAGACCGAGAACACGACAATCTGCAGGATCTCGTTATCCGTCATGGCGCGGAAGACAGAATCCGGAACGATGTGTTTGACGAAGCTGTCGAGCGACATGCCATCGGTGGCGATGGGGGATGTTGTGATGCCGTGCAGGCGATGCATCCCGACACCGGGGCCAAAAAGATTGACCAGAATCATGCCGAGCGTCAGCGAAAACAGCGAGGCCAGCACGAACCAGATCATGGCCTTTGCGCCAACACGACCAACCGAAGCCGCGTCCGACATATGACCGATACCCACCACGAGGGTGGAGAAAACCAGCGGGGCGATGATCATCTTGATCAGGCGCAGAAAGACTGTCGAGCCGATGGAGATGTAATGGGCGAAATGCTGTTGCTGTACGGAATCAGCGATCCAGGCATGGGCGAGGCCACCCACCGTAATGCCAAGCAGCATCGCGATGATGATGAGTGTGGTCATGCTCATGCGCTTCATTGGGGCAGCTCCAAAACGGCGGGGGAAGCCCGGGTCTAGGCCATAACACCCTGTCATATCAAATCTGGAACAGTCACCCCGGGTCATGAGCGCCACGCAAGACCCTGTCGGCTGGTGTCGATGTTGCGGCGCAATGCGATCCTGCGTCGTCTTGCGGCGTTGTCGCGCGATATGATCTCGGTCATATGATTCGCATCGCATGCAGCGATGGCAGGGTCTGGTATGGGCAGCGTCGTGTGCCATGCCAGCTCGAGATGCCAGACCTTGCGGCGTTCCGGGGGAAAAGAAGCGTGATTCAGAGTGCTATTGCGGTGATACTTGGCCTGATTATCGGCCTGTTTTCCCTTATTGTGTCGATCATTGCCGTTATTGAGGAGGCCGCCCGCAGAGGGTTGCAGGCACTTGGTGTCCCGCATCAGGTGCAGACGTCGCTCCTGGCGCTGCTGCTCCTGCTGCTGGTTGTTGTCTCCTTCCGTTTGTTCGGGAAGCTGTTCGGTTTGCTGATTGCGATTGTGCTGCTGGCCCTGCTTTTGCACGCCCTGTTCGCGCCGGAAATGACAGGCGTCACGATCTAGGGCCTGAAGGCGAGGATTGGGCTCTCACATGTGCACGGGCTTACCTTGTGCCCGCTTGGGACGTGAGTAGCCGGAGAAGGAAAGCACGACGGGGGTTTGGCTTGGGAATACGGCCATAAGGAGAACCTGGCTCGTAGAGGAGGCATGGTTGGGACCCTGCAAGACCCGTCTTGTTGCGTGATTGCGATGGTGTCCGCGGCGGGATTCGAACCCACGGCCCCAGGATTCATACCACTTCGGCTTTCACCGCCGGCGCGCAGAACGCACCGTTCGTGGTCTGGACTGTCTCTTCACCATAGCCCGGACAACCGGACGACAGGCGCTGCCCGTACAGTCTCTACACCTCCATGCTACCTTTCGGACGCATGTTTGGCTCGGGATTGGCACGGCTAGACACCAGAGCGTTCCCCGAATTTGAGCAGATCCACCATGATGTTTCCAAGCATGGCGCCCAATTTTAGGAATCCTGTGCTCTATCCTGCTGAGCTACGCGGACCATCGTTTCTATTCTAGTTCTGCCCCGCGAAGCAGGCAAGAGGGCGGGTTTCAATTTTTTCTGTACCCTGTGATCGGTTGCAATACTCACAAGTCATTCTAAGATTGCTTTTGTTAGTAAGTCCGTATGTGTGCGCGCATGGAGAAGATTAAACTCTTTTATGCTGGCATGTTGAGAGATTTACTTTAGTTCTTTCCCTAAGGGCACCAGCGGCAGTCACGTTCTCGGCATATTCGTTTTCCTTCAACTACGCGCGATGCCGAGTGGAGAATACGTTTCGTAAAAAAAACCGAGATAGGGATGTGATATAAGGCTCTGAGAAAAGAAAGCGTGAAGTAATGTTCGATCTGGCCCTTCGTGGTGTTGCAAAAACCGATTCCACTCTGCTGCGTCTGCGACTGATTGGTCGTATGGAAGCAACGACGTTGACGGGTGAAAGCGTGCTTCCTGTAGGCGGGAAGACGAAGGGATTACTTGCCATTCTTGCGCTGTCCGATCGCAAGCCTGTTGCACGCTCTCATCTTGCTGAACTGTTGTGGAGCCGTCGTCCGGACGATCTCGCCCGCGCATCGCTGCGTCAGGAAATTCATCGTCTGCTTGACGCCCTTAGTCCGCTGGGTGTCGACGTCATCGATGTTCAGCGCCACACGCTCGCGCTCAAGCCTGCCCTGACGTCGGTCGATGTGGAGCGTATACTCAATGGTGGCAAATCCATCCTCCGTGAGTTGCCGCCCCCCAGTGAAGTGCTGCTTGGCGAGCTTAATGGCATCGACCCGGCGTTCAATGAATGGATCGAGGGGCAGCGTACGCGTCTTAACCGTCATATCTACCAGCTTTTTGAAAGCGCATTGCGCACACAGGTCGATCCTGACGCCATTCTCGACACGGCTGATCATCTACTGGTCCGTGACGGGCTGAATGAGGCGGCGTGGCGCGCACGCATCCAGGCCTGGGTGACCAAGGGCGAATATGCGCAGGCTGCGGCGCTTGGCGATCAGGTTGTGCAGCTTTTCCAGGACCAGCTGGGCACCGTTCCCGGCCCCGCGACAATGGGGCTTGTGCGTAGTCTCCAGGAGCGGATTGCCTTTGATTCCTATGCCAAAGCGCATCACGGTGGTTCAGCCGAGATGGACGCGGCGCTTGTCCATGCCGATATGCAGCCCGAAGGTGGGAAGATCTTCCCACCCGTGAGTGGCGATGTCGCCTACCTTGCCTCGCCGGTCTCGACCCGTACGCTGGGCTCCATTGCCGTAGCGCCACTTAAGGCGGCTGGCGGTGCCCATGCCGAGACGCTCGCAGCCGAGCTGACCGAGCGCCTGGAAGTCAAGCTGGTCGGGTTGCAGACCTTCACGGTCGTGCCTTTCCCTGAAACGGCGCAGGCTGACACGGGTCCGCTGTTGGGCAATACTCATAATCCCGGAACCGATTATGTAATTTCGGGTCTGGTGCGCGCCAATACGGAGCACGGCGAGAGCAGCGAAGGGTATGTGATCATTCGCCTTCTCAGTCTGCGGCAGGAAGGCAGTGTTGTGTGGGCCGATCGGTTCGAACTGCCCAAGGACACGCGAGCCCAGCGTGCATTGCTTTTCTATGTCATGAAGTCGCTGCAATGGTCGCTGTTTGTTTCGGAAGGGCAGCGCATGATGTCGCGCCCGATTGCCGAGCTTTCAGCGTTTCAGATGGCGGTGCGCGCCCTGACGCTTCTTCTGCGCTGCGATGTCACCTTGTCCACAGAGCTGCGTGATCTGGTCGAGCGCGCTTATCAGTCCGACCAGGAATCGGTCTTCGTGCTGTATGTGCGCTCGCTGATCCGCTTTTTCCTTTATCAGGAGAACTGGTCGTCTTCGTCGCAGGAAGAGATCGAGGATATTGCCTCTGCGGCGGGCTATGTTGCCATTCAGCTGCGGGCTAATCCGCTTGGCGTATGGTTGTCGATGATGACACGTACCTTCACGCCCGGACAGCTCGATGAAGCGAAGGCGCTCACGGCCGAATATACCGGCGCTACCGGTGTGTTCCCTGCCATTGCCATCTCGCCGTCCACTCATGCGCTCAAGGCTGCTCAGGCTTTGTTGTCCGAAGAGAAAGCGGTCGCGCTTGAGGAAATCCAGCAATTCCGGGCCTTGCGGGCCTCACAGCCTCTGGCCGTTCTGTCGGAGCCGTTCAGCATTTTCGTGCTGGAGGCGTCAGGCAATAACGAGGAAGCCCGCCAGGCTGGTGCAGCGTTCGTAAGCCTTTATCCCCGCAGTGCGACGGGAGTGCTTTACTATCTCGTGGCGCTGGCCTCACACGGCATGGGCGAGGAAACAGAGCGCGTCAAACGCCATCTCCTGCGCCTCGTCCCTGATGTCACCATCTCTGGCGTGCTCTCTCGCCATGATTTCCTGCCGGAATCGATGCAGCTCTGGCTGCGCGAAATGCTCACCCGTGTGAGCCTCCCGCAAGGATAAATTGTTGCCCCGCTTGGCGGGACCGGGCGGGCGCGATATGAACCGATGTTGAAGCCGGACGCGGGTACCGCGATCGGGGATTTCGACACGCGGCCAGTGCCAGTCTAATAGGGACAACATGACACCTCGTTTGCAGCCGATCGCCCCTCTCAACGCGCCCTTAAAGGCGTTGTCATTCAAGGGACGGTTCCTCCCCGTTCTGCCGCTCTGCGCCCTTATGGCGCTGAGCGCCTGTGGCGGTGGGCGTGATCCCGACAGCCTGACCCAGCCCCGCAACCATCTGCTTGGCGTCGACCGTGGCGCGACCGGTGGAGACGACCAGCTTCAGGGTGGGGTCAATGCCTATCTCTGGCGTGGTGCTATCGACACCCTGTCGTTCATGCCGTTCGCTTCTGCCGATGCCAATGGCGGCGTGATCCTGACGGACTGGTACCAGCCGCCTGCCAGCACCAATGAGCGCTTCAAAATCGCTGCCTATATCCTGGATCGTCGGCTGCGTTCGGATGCGCTGCGTGTTTCCGTGTTCCGCCAGGAAAAGCAGGGAAGCGAATGGGTCGATACTCCCGTTGCAGCCAATACCACGTCAGACATCACCACGCGTATTCTAGCCCGTGCGCGCCAGCTTCGTGCCGATAACGGCAACCGGGACTGACACCCCCGCTCTGAAGATCACGTGACACGAACAGACGACAGAAGATCATGACGGAACAAGAGACACTCGGCTACGATTTCGGCAAGGCTGAGCCTAAATGGCAGGCGAAATGGGACGGCGTGCGTGCCTTCGCCGCTGATGACCATCCTGCTGCCGACAAGCCGAAATATTACGTGCTCGAGATGTTTCCGTATCCGTCGGGTCAGCTCCATATGGGCCATGTGCGCAACTATGCGCTGGGCGATGTGGTGGCGCGCTACAAGCGCGCGCGTGGTTTCTCGGTTCTGCATCCCATGGGCTGGGATGCGTTCGGCCTCCCGGCAGAAAATGCAGCGCGTGAGCGCGGTGTGCATCCGGGGCAGTGGACGCTGGACAACATTGCGGCCATGCGCGGCACGCTGCAGCGCCTCGGTTTCTCGCTGGACTGGGAGCGTGAGATCGCCACCTGCCTGCCGGAATATTACGGGCATCAGCAGAAGCTGTTTCTGGATATGTGGCGCAAGGGTCTGGTCGAGCGTCGTGAATCCTCGGTCAACTGGGACCCTGTGGACAACACGGTGCTCGCCAATGAGCAGGTGGTTGACGGGCGTGGCTGGCGTTCGGGTGCGCTGATTGAGAAAAAGCGCCTGTCGCAGTGGTTCCTCAAGATTACGGATTTTGCAGCACCTCTGCTTGAAGGCCTCGACAAGCTTGATCGCTGGCCGGCACGTGTGCGCGTCATGCAGGAGCGCTGGATTGGCCGTTCGGAAGGCGCTCGTGTCCGCTTTGCGCTTCATGCACCCCCCGAAGGGTTCGACACAGACCTGGATTCGGTCGAGGTGTTTACCACCCGTCCGGATACGTTGTTCGGTATGAGCTTCGTCGCCATTGCCGCCGATCATCCGCTGGCTGCAAAGGTTGGTCAGGATAACGAAGCCGTACGCAGCTTCATCGAGGAATGTCAGCGTCTCGGTACGTCCGAGGAAGCAATCGAGGCAGCCGAAAAGCGCGGTATCGACACCGGGTTGCGTGTCAGCAACCCGTTTGCGCCTGACGAGACCGTGCCGGTCTGGATCGCCAATTTCGTTTTGATGGAATATGGCACAGGCGCTGTGTTCGGTTGCCCCTGTGGCGATCAGCGCGATCTTGATTTTGCCCGTAAATATGACCTTCCGGTGCGTCCGGTCATTCTGCCGACAGGCCAGCAGCAGGCTGGTTTTACGGTGGGCAAGACCGCCGTCACGGGTGAGGGCACGCTCATCAATTCCGGCTTCCTCGACGGACTGGATATTGTCGAAGGCAAGCGCAAGGCTATCGAGCGTCTCGAGGGTATGGGGATCGGCCGTGGCGTCGTGAACTGGCGTCTGCGTGACTGGGGTATCTCGCGCCAGCGTTACTGGGGCTGTCCGATACCGGTCATCCATTGCGACAGCTGTGGTGCAGTGCCTGTGCCGGACGACCAGTTGCCGCTGAAGCTGCCCGAGGATGTCACCTTCGACCGCCCCGGTAATCCGCTCGATCACCATCCGAGCTGGAAGCATGTGGACTGTCCGCAATGCGGCGCCAAGGCACGTCGTGAAACTGACACATTCGATACATTCGTCGATAGCTCATGGTATTTCGCGCGCTTTACGGCGCCCCATGCCAGCACCCCGACGGACCCGATTGCGGCGGATAGCTGGCTGCCGGTCGATCAGTATATCGGCGGTATCGAACACGCGATCCTGCATCTGCTTTATGCGCGCTTCTTCACGCGTGCCATGCACGAGACGGGTCATTTGAATGTCGATGAGCCGTTCGATGGTCTCTTCACCCAGGGCATGATCACCCATGAGAGCTACCGCGATGAGAGCGGCTGGCTCGCGCCTGAGGACGTGGTGCGTTCGGGCGAAGGCTATGTGCGTCGTGACAATGGCCAGCCCGTGCAGCTCGGTCGCCTGGAGAAGATGTCGAAATCCAAGCGCAATACGGTTTCGCCTACGGCGATTATCGAGCGCTTTGGTGCGGATACGGCGCGCTGGTTCGTTCTGTCCGACAGCCCGCCAGAGCGCGATATGGAATGGACCGAGTCCGGCGTTGCCGCTTCAGCCCGTTTTGGTCAGCGTCTCTATCGTCTGGTGCAGAATGTCGCGGCGCAGGTGCCGCAGGAAGCGCTCTTCACTGAGGGCGGTCGCGGCCTGCGTCAGGCCACGCATCGCACCATCAAGGCTGTGACCGAGGCGCTTGAGGGCTTCACACCTAATGTCGCCGTGGCGCGCCTGCACGAATTGAGTGCTGCCCTGTCGGAGGCCGAGAAATCGACCGAGGACGGTATTGGCGCAGCCCGTCGCGAGGCCGCTCTCTCACTTGCCTTGCTTGTCGCACCCATGATGCCGCATCTGGCGGAAGAGATGGTGGCTCTGCTTGAACCCGAGGGGGCTATGGTTGTCGAGCGCGCATGGCCAGGAGTGCTGGACGCGTTCCTCACGCGTGACAGCATCACGCTGGGCGTACAGATCATGGGAAAGCTGCGTGGCACGATCGAGGTGCCACCCGACGCGCCGTCTGACATGGTTCTTCCGCTGGCCGAGGCCGAGCCGAATGTGGCGCGGATACTGGAAGGCAAGCGTATCGTCAAGCGTATCCACGTGCCCAACCGTATCGTCAATTTCGTAGTGACAGGCTGAACCGATGCGTCGTCTTATCCTGCTTGCTTCTCTGGCTCTGAGCGGTTGCGGGTTTCAGCCGCTTTATGGAAGCAACGGAGATGGCGGCGTCCGCGTGATGCACGAGATGCAGCGTATCTATGTCTCCAACATCCCCGAGCGCCAGGGGCAGGAATTGCGGCTCGCACTTCAGGAGCAACTGGGCAGTGGCAGCACCAAGGCACCAGACGGCTACACGCTCAATGTGAGCTATGGCGTCAATGCGTCGGTTATTGATATCCATAGCGATAACACTGCCGGTCGTTATCGCGAACTGGGTACGGCGCACTGGCGCCTCTATACCGTAGAGCCCTCCCCGAGATTCCTGGCTGAAGGCGACGTGAACGAGCTTGATGGTTTCAATGCGACCTTCGAGCAGTATCTCGCACAGACCCTCAATGACGAAACTGTGCGGGCCCGTATTGCCCAGACCCTCGCGGGATCAATCCGTCAGCAGATTGCCATCTGGTTCAAGACCCAGATCAAGCCATCGCGTAATAATGCAGCGGATCTGCCTTCCTATTTCGATCCAAACGCCATGCCGACCCAGAATGGCCAGCCTTACGAGAAGGCAGGCCCTGATGGCTTCCCGGCTGCGGCAACGGGGCGTACGGATCTCAACAGTACGGATAACTGATCGCGCATGAAGATCGATGCCCGCTCGACCTCCCGCACACTGGCTGAAATTGGCCGGTGGCGCGGGGTCCTGCTCTATGGTGATGATCTTGGCCTGATACGCGAGCGGGCCGCCCAGTGCGTCAAGCTGGTGGCGGAGTCTCTGGATGACCCGTTCCGTGTGGCAGTGCTCGATCAGGACCAGCATGGTCGCCTCGAAGAGGAGATGGGCGCGCTTTCACTGATCGGGGGGCGTCGTGCCATATGGGTGCGCGATGCACAGGACGCGGTGTTGCCCAGAGTCATGGCGGCGCTTGCGATCGACAGCGATACGGTTCTGGTCATCGAAGCACCAGGGCTTGCCTCACGCGCGAAGCTGCGAACCTCGCTTGAAGCCCATGCCGCGATTGCCGCCATCGGTTGCTATCCGGAGGAGGGTAAGACCCTTATTGCCTCACTGGCGGATCTCTTTCGAGAAGCCTCGGTTACGATCGACCGCGACGCCCTGTTCTGGCTTTCTTCTGTCATGGGAGCCGACCGGGCAGCCATACGGAGCGAGGTCGAGAAGCTTGTTCTTTTTGCCGGGGAAGGTGGCCGCCTGACGCTCGACGACTGTCAGGAATGTATCGGTGATTCTGCCAGTGCCACGCTGGATGATGCGACAAGCGCTGCGATGGCTGGTGATCGAACCATTGCTGACATTGCGCTGGAGCGTGCGCTTGCCGATGGTTTGTCTCCCATTGCTCTGGCGCGCGCCTGTCTGTCGCTCATGAACCGGTTGCTGCGGGTGCTGGACTGGATGGATGAGGGCAAGTCGCGTCAGGAAGCCATGAAAATGCTTCGCCCCCCGGTGTTTTTCAAGAAAACCGAGAGCTTCACCAAAGCCCTTGAGCGCTGGGATCGCACAGGTCTCAGGAGAGCCTCCGATGCCGTGCAGGGTTTCGAGCTGGCTTGCAAGCAGACGGGCAGCCCCGATCTGGCGCTGTCACGTCGTCTGATTGCCCAGCTTTGTCTCGGGCCGCGATCATTCCAGCGTTGAAATCATCGCGTCGTTTTGCCACGATCGGTGCGATGAAGATTTTGACCTGCGACCCAGAAGCGATTACGGCGACCGGCACGCTGCCGGCTAGCCCGCTGATGTCAATCGCAGGGCAGCTCATTCCGCCGCCGCATGCGCGCTTGCACAGGCAATGAAAAACACGAGAGGCTCAGCCCTTTGGCACGGGAATATCGCGGTGTTGCTGGCGATGGGTGCCTTGCTTCTTCTGGTGCTTGGCGCGGTCGCCGCGCCGCTCTATGCGCGAGCCGTTGGGGTCGATGCAATGGCTTCCAATCTGGCCGGCACCGTCATGCGCAACGGGCATGCGCAGGACATCATGCAGGCCAATGACAACCCCCTCCACCTGGGCCTCTCGCCCATTGGTCCGTCATGGCGTTGGGGACCTTATGCCCTTGGGGCCGATTCACAAGGGCGCGACATTGCTGCGAGGTTGCTTTACGGGGCGCGATCTTCGCTGGTCATCGCTTTTTCAGCCGCTTGTCTGTGCCTGATCGCCGCAACGTTTTGCGGTCTGGCGGCCGGATATTGTGGGGGATGGGTCGATCTGATCCTGTCGCGCGCGCTCGATATTCTCTGGGCGGTGCCGGTTTATCTGTTCGCCATTAGCCTCAGCGTGGTGACAATCGGCCATGATCTCTCCTTTGGCCCGATCCACTTGCGGGCAGATTCACTTCTGCTGCCTGTTCTGATCATTGCACTCATTTACGTGCCCTATGCGGCGCGGCCCATCCGGGCCCGGACGAAAAGCCTGCAAAATGCCGGCTTCGTTCTGGCTGCGCGTGGGCTGGGGGCGTCGTCATTGCGCATCATTCTGCGCGAAATCCTGCCCCTGCTGGCGGAAACCGTCTTTGTGCTGGCACCGCTCATCATGGCGCTTTGCCTCCTTGCGGAGTCCGCGTTGTCTTTTCTCAGCCTCGGTGTGCAGGCTCCTGCCGCCTCGTGGGGGAGCCTTATTCATGATGGCGAAGGATTGATCTACAGCCGCCCGGTCGTCGCCATTGCGCCGGGATTGGCCATCATCGTGACTGTTCTGGCCCTGAACACGCTGGGTGACGCTGCGCAGACGGCGTTGCGCAGGCGGGGCGGCAGATGAGGGGCTTTCTCTCCCGCCTCGGGCAGATGCTACTCGTGCTGTTCGGCATTTCGATACTCGTGTTTGCCGTGTTTTTCGCAACACCGGGGTCGGACCCCTCAGCCCGCATTGCGGGGCGCGGCGCGAGCCCGGAGGTGATCGAACGTGTTCGCCATGCCTATGGCTTCGATCGCTCGCTACCTGTCCGTTATCTCACAATGATGGATCATCTGTTCATCTCGCGAAACCTGACCTCCTACGTCAATCACGGGCAGAATGTGGTTTCGGAGGTGTTTGCTGCTGCACCTGTCACGCTTTCGCTTGTGCTCTGGGCGGCGTTATTCTGGGTGAGTGGCGCGCTGGTGCTTGGTATCATTGGTGCGGCCTATCAGGGAGGTGCGCTGGACCGTCTCCTTTCTGTGCTGGCTATGGTTGGTTTGTCCGTCCCGGTTTTCTGGCTGGGCGAGATGGTCAATCTGGTGAGCCAGACCCGGTTGCATGACACCTGGCTGTTCCGTTGGGTGCCCCCACTGGGCTATGTGCCACTCTCCACAAGCGTTCTTGGCTGGACGAAATGTCTGATCCTCCCGGGTCTGACGCTCGCTGTTGCTTTCATCGGCCTTTACAGTCGGGTTCTGCGCTCGGACCTGCTTTCGGCCATGCAGGAAGACGCGCTGCGCACGGCACGTGCGAAAGGGGCAGGGCCGTGGCGCCTCTGGTTCTTCCACGCCTTGCGCCTTTCCGGTCTGAGCGCGCTTTCATTGTTCGGTCTCGATTTCGCCCAGTTGCTCGGGGGCGGTGCCCTGTTGACGGAAATCGTGTTTGCGCTGCCCGGTGTCGGGCATCTGACCTATCAGGGCCTGAGCACACTGGATCTGCCGCTTATTATGGCAACCGTGCTCTATGCGGCATTTTTCGTGGTGGTCGCCAATGCCCTGATCGACGGGCTGTATCGCCTGCTCGACCCGCGCATCGGGGGAGGGAAAAATGGGCACTGAGCCGCTTTTGTCCCTGCGCAACCTGCGCTTGAAACACCCCAGAGCCGGCTATCTGCTCGATGACGTGACCCTCTCGCTGCAGCGCGGTCAGATCCTCGGGGTCGTGGGAGAATCAGGCTCGGGCAAAAGCCTGACCGGGTTGAGTGTGCTCGGGTTGCAACCTCCCGGCATCCTGTCCGGTGAGGTGATTTTCGACGGGCAGGATCTGCGATCCCAGACCGAGAGAGCGTGGCAGCATTTTCGCGGCAGGCGGGCCGCTATGATCTTTCAGGATCCGATGACGGCTTTTCTGCCGGTTCGGCGTATTGGTGCCCAGATCGCCGAGCAGATCAGGCTGCACCAGCTTGTATCGAAACGCGAGGCGAATGAGCGTGTGGTGACACTGCTAGGGCGTATGGGCGTACCGTCTCCCGCACAAACCGCTTCGCGTTTCCCGCATGAACTGTCCGGCGGGCTGCGCCAGCGCGCCATGATTGCAATGGCGGTATCCTGTGAGCCGGATCTGCTGATTGCTGATGAACCGACAACCGCACTTGATGTCACGGTTCAGGCGCAGATTCTGGCGTTGCTGCGTGAGATTGGCGCGCGTGAGGCCAGTGTCATGCTGATCACCCATGATATGGGGGTGGTGGCGCAAAGCTGCACGCATGTTGCCGTTATTTACGCCGGGGTCGTCATCGAGACCGGCCCGGTGTCGGCTGTTCTCTCGGCCCCGCGCCATCCCTATACACGGGCCCTGTTGCAGGCCATACCACCGCTCGAAGGACCGCGCCCGGCCAGACTGCCCGTGATCGAGGGCGCTCCTCCCTCGCCACAGACACGACCCAGCGGGTGCGTTTTCGCGCCGCGCTGCCCCCATGTCATGCAGCCATGTGAGGTACGCCCGGCGATGCGTCCCGTCATCGATGACGGATACGGGACTACGCTTGCCACCTCAGCCGAGGCGCAGAAAGAGGAGCGCCATGAGGTGGCTTGCGTGCTCTACGAATGACGGAACTGCTTCAGGCGCGTGATGTCGCCCGGACGTATCAGTTGGGGCGCGGCAGGACACTGCGGGCCGTCGATGGCATCTCGCTCGCCCTGAAGCATGGAGAGAGCCTTGCCCTCGTCGGTGAGTCAGGTTGCGGCAAATCTACCCTGGGCCATCTCATGATGGGGTTTGATCGCCCCGACAAGGGAGAGATCCTGTTTGACGGGCAGGATATGGCGCAAATGGGGCGGCGCGCCCTGCGCGATCTGCGCAGCCATCTGCAGATGGTCTTTCAGGACTCTGGATCGTCCTTCAATCCGCGCTGGACAATCGGTAATACATTGGCGGAGCCGTTTCGCATCCATCGGCGTGAGTGGTCCACGGCCACATTGGCGGCGCTCCTCGAGCGCGTGGGCCTGTCGGCGGATTATCTGCCCCGTTATCCCGGTGCGCTCTCTGGCGGGCAGCGGCAGAGGCTGAACATTGCCCGCGCCATTGCGCTCTCACCGCAGGTCATCGTCGCGGACGAGCCTGTCTCGGCGCTGGACGTTTCCGTACAGGCACAGATTGTCAATCTGCTGCGCCAGCTTCAGGCCGAGATGGGTCTGGCCTGTCTGTTCATCTCGCATGATCTGGCGGTGGTGAGACAGATTTCGGACCGCGTGGCGGTGATGTATCTGGGCGCGATTGTCGAGGAAGGGGAGACGCTCGCCCTGCTTTCGCGACCGCTCCATCCCTATACAAGGGCGCTGGTAGAGGCTGTGCCTCAACCGGGCAAACCGCTGGCGGCGCCCTTGCAGGGCGATGTGCCAAGTCCTCTTTCCCCGCCACCGGGCTGTCGCTTCCACACACGCTGCCCGATTGCCCGCCCCCGTTGTGCGATCGAGAGGCCGATCCTTACGGATTACGGAGCAGGGCGCCGGGCGGCGTGCCATTACCCTTTGGTCTGACTGAGGCTCACGCGTAACCCCGTCAAACAGGCAGCATGACAACAACCGGCTATAGCTTATCAGGCCTGCAAAACTGTCCGAACGGGTGGGTCCACCTCTCAGGTCTCAAATGTATGTCTTAAGCTTCGAACAACTGCGGCTTCGCCTCGGCGCGTTTCGGGTGCTAGACGGTAGCATTCAGCGCACGAGAGCTACTGAACTTACGCAGACGCGGATCGGCGCGTTAATTGAACGAGACGGTGAAACAATGGATGACGCCAGTCCCATCGCTGAGGGAAATCTTGCGATTGTGGCCTCTCTAAGCCGCGAATTGCGCGACGCTCGGAGGCAGATAGATAATTTGACGCTCCGGAACGTTGCCGATGCATCAATGATTGATGCGCAACAGACGGCATTGTCTTCCCTGCAAGCCCGGCTCGATGAGATTGACAATTCACTCGCGTGGTTCCTGGCCAGGAAAGTCCCCGTGCCACTGGCGCGTTTTGTACGCCGATCGGCGAAGCTCACATGGTGGACCCTGTCGCTAAGGCTTATAAAAGAAATACGTCGTCGTTCTTCGTTGTCGCTGGACGGCAAAGGCTTCGATTCTGAGCTCTCCAACGCGGCGACGAGCTTCCCAAACTTTAATCCTCACACTCTAGCCTTGGCCGAACAGAAGCTCTCGAAATTCGACGCTTTTGACCCAGAGCAGTATTTCGTGATGCACGGCGATATAAGGGGGACCGGGGTCACCGCCGCTTGGCACGCCGTAAGGTACGGGGCACAAGAGGGGAGAGCGTTGTTCCGCGACGAAGCTGTGGCACGTGCGGTGGGTGCTATAGATCAGCTCGTACCCAAAGCGTCTTCCTCGCCACTTCGTTTTCTGAGCGAATCTGTATATCCTCTACAGGTATATTGCAGCAGCCTAGCAAGCGGCCCCGTAAGAATGATCGCCAGAGAACTTGTCGCAGATCTCGCGATCATGGGCATCGCCGCTCAGCTTTTGGACGAAACGACTCCACCAGAGGCCAGCGCATCAGATAAGCTTATCATCGCGCCACATGAGTTCTTTTTCCTCGGTTCAGGCGCATGTTGGTTGAGAGAAGATATCTTGGCGCAAGCGTATCTGTTAAACACTGAGCCAGTGCAGACTCCCGGCTTCTCACGAGCGCTGCCCTATTTGCTTATGGCTCGGGGCGTTGTCGGGCTGAGCAGCCAGACGACACGCCTCTTGCAGCGCGCTGGCGTCGATGCAACCAGCTATGAACCCAGCCTCGTGGTTAAACCGCAAAGTATTACCGATGAGGATAGGGAGCATCCACTTTTCAAAACTTTGCCCCGGCGTGTGAAGGAGATAGCAGATCTGCTTGCACCCTGGAAAGAACGGGCCTTGGAGGTAAGTTTCATAGGCGAGAGTAGTCCGGCGCGGGAGCGTTTTTTTGCACGGCATGCTGCCTGCTTCGCGGCTTATGCAGCATTCATCTATTGTCGTCACAGACGGGCGGCCTGGTCGTCGCTTGATGGGGATGAAGTGCTACGAAGACTGAGAACTCATATCTTCGCGCATTCAAAAGTGGTCCTGAACATTGGTGCTGACGAATTTGGTGATGGTTTCCCGAGCGATATTGCCAGAGCGACGCTGCACGGCAGAGCGGTGCTTATATCGGATAGAGAGATCGATGCCTACGGCGTCGAAGCTGGGAAAAACTACTTTTTGGAAAACAAGAGACATATGCCTGATTTGTGTGAATGGCTGCTCAAGACAAGGGAGGGAGAGGAAGCCGCCAATCAAATACTCCGAGCAAACGACGAGATCTGTCATCGAAAAATGTCAGGTATACGACAGGAAAAATACTGCGATTTCCTGGGGGGTAAGTTGTGACTCGTCGCGTAGAGGAAAAAGAGTTATTTGAGAAAACGCTTGCTGACGAATGCTCCCCTCGTGCAATCACGGTCGCAGTTAGCCTGTTCAACTATGAAAAATTTCTGCCTAGTTGTCTGGACTCCGTAAAAGCTCAGACTCATGGTCCAATCGAGCTAATCATTGTTGATGATCGCTCAGAAATAGACGATTCTGTGGGGACTGCCCGCAGATGGCTCGAAGAGAACTACGCCCGGTTTGAACGTGTTCTCCTGCTTCGTCATCTTCACAATCAAGGCCTTGCTCAAGCCAGAAACACGGCATTCTTACACGCCCGCACCGAGCGCGTTTTCGTTATTGACGCGGACAACGAAATCTATCCTCGCTGCCTAGGACGTCTTTCGGAGGCAATGGATGAATCGGGTTGCGAGGCGACTTATAGCCAGCTCGAACTCTTTGGTGATCAACGGCAACTGGGATACGGAGACATATGGTCGCCGGAAGGGTTTTATGAAGGCAACTACGTCGATGCCATGGCTCTTGTTTCCCGCAAAGCCTGGGCTGACGTAGGAGGCTACACCCATATCGAAGGGGGGTGGGAAGACTATGATTTCTGGTGCAAATTCGTTGAATGTGGCTTCACCGGAGGGTTTGTACCCGAGATCCTTGGCAGATATCGCGTACACGGCACCTCGATGCTGCGAAGCGAGACGGTATCACGCTACGCGAGCATCAATATTGAAATGAGTCTGCGGCACCCTTGGTTACGTTTGCCCCCGCTGGGCTAGGAATGTTCCGGATTAGCGAGGTTCTTCACCAATATTCAGAACCTCTGCGAGATGCCGGTCAGGATGGTGCGACGCAGGCCGTATTGGGGCGCCCCGACACCGATGCCTGATCCGTCGCGGATCTGGTAGCTCTTGTCGAACAGGTTCAACACGTCGAGACGCAGTTCGGTGCGCTTGAGGAATGGTACGCGGAACAGATCTTTAAAGGACTGGACGAGCGAGAGGTTGAACGTGGCATAGATCGGGACGGAGCGACCATTTGGCACCACACCATCGGCGCGCAGGCCGCTGCCATAGACCATCGAGGCCGATACGCGGGTGGGGTGGCCCGTGTGATAGAAGAAGGAATAGCTCCCCCCTGCGGACGCCGTCCAGCGCTGGTCATGATCGAGATGGATCCAGCGATTCTGGACATAGGCAAGATCATCCGGGTCCATCGTCCACTGGGCGGTGGTGATGTCCTTGCCGATTGCCCGTGACCAGGCCGCGTTGCCGTAGAGCGAGAGCGGACCATGCTCGTAATTGGTCGAAAGTTCATAACCATTTACCTGCCCGCGACGATAATTGAACGCCGAGAGGATGATCGGTGCGCCAAACTGACCTTCATCGATCATGTTCTTGGCAAGCTTCACATAGGCATCGAAAGAGGCGTGCCAGCCGGGCAGGATGGACTGCGTTACGCCCGCATCGAAGTAATGGTCGCGCTCCGCCTTGACCGTATTGTTCTGCAAGGTCTGAGGCTCGTTGGATGTGCCGACATATTTGCTGAGCGAGGTATTGGCGACGAGTTCGAAGGGCGGGGGGGTGAAATAACGCGAATATCCGGCATGAACCACGCCACCCCGCCATGCACGCCACACGATATTGATGCGCGGGCTGACCTGTTTCGAGTGCGTGTACTCATCGACACCGTCGAAGCGCAGGCCGTAATTGATCGTCAGATCACGCACCGGGCGCCACTCATCCTGAGCGTATAGGCCGTACATCCAGCCGGTGCGGCCGCTGCCGTCATGCACATTGGTGGTCGTGCCATCATAGATGGGTGTGCCGTCATCCTCGGCGCCCGTCTGCTGATAGACGATGGAATCCGTCTTGGAGCTGTTACGCTCGACATAGACCTGATAACCGAAGCGCACCGTATGCTGGCGGTTGGCGTGCCATGTGACATCGGTTTGCGAGCCGGTCGAGAAGACGGAACGCGCTGCGTGCTGGCTGATGCCGTTATAGACCAGATCGCCCAGCGGATCGGGCGAGTAGCCGAGCGACGAGTAGCGCGTGATGACCGAACTCTGCAGGCTGACCTTGCCCATATCCTTCTGAAGCGAGAGGATGCCGAAATCGGTGATCTCTTTCTGGCGCTCGTTCAGGCTGGCGCTGTCCACGCTGCCATAAACCTGTTGTGACAGGGCAGAATCGAGAAAGCTTGGATTGGCAAACTGGCGTTGCTGACCGGGGTTGTTGGGCAGCTGGTACTGAGCGTTCGACACACCTCCGGTGAGGCTGATACGGGTATTCTCATCAGCCGTGTAACGCAGATGACCGAGCGCATGATACTGGTTGCTCAGGTCGTGAATCGGGTTGAAGCTCGACGTCGGGTTTTCAACACCGACGCGGTTATGAACGAAGTCGCCGGTCGCAAAGAAATCCCATTTCCCGGCATGGCCACCATATTGCAGCGACGGGAAGAAATAATCGCGCGCACCACCATAGATCGAGGCATCGCCACCCGGATCGGCGCTGCCGTTCTTGGTGGTGATGTCGATCACACCGGCTTGCAGAAAACCATATTCGCTGGGCAGCGCGCCGGTGGTGAGCGAGGCGGAATGGGCAAAGCGTGTCATCAACGCCTGACCGAAAACGCTCAGCCCTTCAGGAAGCTGCACGCCATCGAGGCGGAACTGGACCTCGTTATGATCGCCGCGCACATGAATCTGACCAAAGCTGTCCTGCGCGACGCCGGGTGCCTGAAGAAGCAGTGTGTTGAGCGGTGCATTATCGCCGCCCGGGTTATTCTCGATATCACGGCGGGTGAAGCGATAGGTTGTCGCACCCGTGGAGGATTGCAGAGAGGAGCGGATTTCATCGAGGCGCGCATTGACGATGATATGCTCTTCCTTCTGGGCGTTCACGCCCTGCGAGGCCGTATCATCTGTATTGTCAAAGGAGGTTCTGGACGCTTGGTCGCTCGTTGGCGTGCCAGACTGGGTTGTCACGGGCGTCACAACCGGGGTCGTCGTGGTTGCGGATGGCACTGCAGTTTGCGCATGAACGGGCGTGGTAAGCGCCAGAACCGAGCATGACAGAAACAGGCTGGACGACCACAGGGATCGGGATGACATCATGACTACCCAACAGGTTGAAGGCGGAACAAATCGCCTTCGTTCCTATTCCGTATGATATAACATAACAACTCTTTCTTAATCTCTGTCCTCCGGCTCTGTTGCGAACTGTGACAAATTGGCGACAGGTGAGGGGGTAGCGGACGGAGGATCCAGCCCCCCTCATGAAAAGCAATTTAAGGACGAAGCCGCACCCGTCGCATAGCGTTTCAAGCAGGTCGTCCAGTCCTGATCGAGGTGAACCCCGCCATGAAACGCCGGTCCTTTCTTTCTGCTGCTTCCGTTGCGCCGCTGCTGGGGGTGGCTGGTCCGGCCTTCGCCTCAGGCAATGCTGATGACGGGACGAGTTCGAGCGGTGAGTTCGACATCGTCGCCAAGTTTGTCGGACCGGGGCCGTCTGGCGTTGCCGTGCTGCCCGATGGCCGCATGTTCGTCAGCTTTCCGCGTCACGCCGATAACCATGCCGGTGCCACACTGGGGGAGGTCAAGGGTGGCGTGGTGATGCCCTATCCGTCAGCCGAGCTCAGCCTTCCATCCGACAGGGCACCGGCAGATCGCCTGATGTCTGTCCATGGCATCGCCCATGACTCCGCCGGGCGGCTATGGGTGATCGATGATGGTAAGCTCGCGGGCCACGACATTCCTGAAGGGGCGGCCAAGATCGTCTGCATCGATCCGGTGAGCAACCGCGTCACGCACAAGATCCCGCTCAAATCCCCGGTCATGCTGCCGAACAGCCATATGAATGATTTGCGCGTTGCGCTGTCGGTCGGTGCCAAGGGAACCGTCTTCGTGACGGATTCCTCCTTTGGCGATGAGCCGGCCATGATTGTTGCCGATATTGCGACTGGTCAGACCAAGCGAGTTCTGGTGCATCATGTTTCGACCCAGGCCGTGCCGGGGTTCATGGCGATTGTGGAAGGAGAGCCCAGACGCTACGTGCCACATCATCCCCAGATGGTGTCAGGTGGGGCGGATGGTATTGCCCTTCTGCCTGACGAATCCCGCCTGTATTACGCACCGCTGACAAGCCGTCGCCTTTACAGCATACCAACGCGCACACTGGCCGATCAAAGCCTGTCGGATGAGGCCTTGGCTGCCCAGATACGGGATGAGGGCGAGAAAGGTACAGCCGATGGCCTATGTTTCGATCAGCATGGCAGGCTCTACACCACGAATTACGAGCATGATTGCATCCTGCGCCGTGATCCTGACGGGTCGTTTGCCATGGCTGTCAGGGATGCACGTATCCTGTCACCTGATGGCATCTGTGCCACGCGTGACTGGATCTATTGTACGCTTGGGCAGTGGAATCGCCTGCCGTCATTCAATGAGGGCCATAACCGGCGTGAGCCGCCTTATCTGCTGATCCGTTTTCCTGTCGAGCCGCTCACGCCCCTCGATGCGCTTCCGGCTTCTTCACAGCGACAAGGTTTCTCGAACGCTGCGGCGACTCCTGTGGTCAGGTAGCTCAGCAAAGTTGAAGATTGATACGGGACAGGCGAGGACGGAAGCGGGTAGAGCGGCGAGGAGCAGGTAAACATGACGCAGGAGATGCTGTGATGGCTTTGGCGGTTTTCCTCACACTCTGGTCCATGTTGGCCGTATCTCGCGGAACGCCCACGCCAGAATTTCTGGGTCATCTGATGGTCGTCCTGCCTGCCGCGTTGATAAGCCGGATCACACCCCTGTACGGGCTCGCCATGGTTATCGGTTTGTGTCTCGGGAGCATGATTATTTGGTATGGGCAGCGCGACATAATGCGTACTACCGCCAGTGCTCTCCCGGAGGTTGTTACCTGGCTAACGACGTTTGAGGTAAGCATCTGGCTCGATGCAATGATCATGCTGGCCACGGTTGCGAGCCTGGCACGGTTGCGACTTCTCAGTTCTCTCGCCAGGGCAGCCTCGATGCATTTCATGGCGCGATTGGGTATGTCCATGAGGCAGAGAAGTCCCCGGAGCGATTGACCAGGCGGCAGGTCAGGTCGGCTGCCGGTGGTCTGAAGCGCGGTGGATAAAGACCGTGAACGGCAAAACAGCCGGATCGATATCCGACCCGGCTGCTTATCAGACCATACTGTCTGGTGAAGTAATGGCGGGGCCTCAGCCTGCGGCTGGGGGCTGATCCTGCTCACTTGTGTGGTGATCCACCACGCCAGGCAGGAACTGTGCGAGCGCCGGGAGCAATGCACCGGCAGGGAGACCTGTCTTTGAAACGAGCATCTGAATCTGATCGTCGGTGAGCAGGGCGCGCAGTTCGTCCGCAGAGATCGGCAGGTTTTCACCGGAGCCAATCCACGACCTTACCTTGTCCTCAAGACCGGCCTTGCGGGCCTGCTCGACGAGGGTCTGGATACCCTGCTCGCTGGTGAGATACTCACCGATACTGCCGCCCAGCTTTTCCTTGAGCTTGTCACCCATGGACCCAAGCGCAGAGTTGATCATCGACCCAAAAAAACCGCTCAATCCCTGTCTCCAGTCTTGACGCTGGCCTGTAAATTCAGGCCGAGCGTCGTGTTTCCTTGTCGATTTGCGGCATCTCGATATCGATTTCAAGCACCGAACATCCGTCGAGGCCGCCATCGAGCTTGACCTGAACCTTGTCCTGATCGACCGCCACATGGCGCTTGATCACCTCAAGGATCTCGCGATGTAACTGGCTGATCAGTTCAGAGTTGCCATTACCGGAACGCTCATGCGCCAGAAGGATCTGAAGGCGGTCACGCGCCACAGCGCCTGTATTGCGCTTGGTGAAAAGTCCGAACAGGCTCATGCGACCCTCTTCTTAAACAGCCAGTCGAGTATGCCCTTGCGCTCGATCGGTATCTGGATTTCGAGCTTCTCGCCCTGGAGGCGACGAGCCGCATCGAAATAGGCGCGCGCCGGGGCCGATTCAGGGTTCGAAAGGGTGACAGGGGCACCGACATTCGAGGCGCGCAGGACCTCTTCGCTCTCGGGAATGATGCCAAGCAGCGGGATGGACAGGATTTCGAGCACGTCTTCGGTGTTGAGCATCTCGCCCTTGGCGGCACGCGACGGGTCGTAGCGCGTCATCAGAAGATGCTTCTCGACCTTCTCGCCATTCTTCGCCTTCTCGGTCGTGCTGTCGAGCATGCCGATGATACGGTCGCTGTCACGCACGGAACTGACTTCGGGATTGGTCACGACGACTGCGATATCCGCATGGTACATGGCCATCTGGGCTCCACGCTCGATACCGGCGGGACTGTCACAGATGATCCAGTCGAATTTCTCGCGCAGTTCGTCGATGACCTTGGCAACGCCCTCGGCGGTCAGTGCGTCCTTGTCGCGTGTCTGCGAGGCGGGAAGGATGGAAAGGGTCTCAACGCGTTTGTCGCGGATCAGTGCCTGTGAGAGCTTGGCGTCGCCCTGCACCACATTGATAAAGTCGAAAACAACGCGACGCTCGGCACCCATGACGAGATCGAGATTACGCAGCCCGACATCGAAATCGATCACCACCACGTTCTGACCCGACTGGGCAAGCGCGGCACCCAGTGCTGCTGTCGTGGTCGTTTTGCCGACCCCGCCCTTACCGGATGTGACTACCAGCACCTTAGCCATGTGCGCTCCACCAAACTTCCATGAAACGATCGCGCGTTCGTCAGGCGACCAGAGACAATACTACTGACGAATAGGTTCGTGCCGCAATCACCAGATCGCAAATAGTTTCATCAGCCCAGTCGGGTGACGGTCACGCGATCTTCGCTGAGGAGGGCCTGGGCCGACTGGTCATGAAGGTCGGGGGAAATCTCCTCGGCAATCATGTAAAAACCGTCGATAGCCAGCAACTCCGCCTGCATACGGCTGGCAAAGATGCGTGCGCCGGGCTGGCCGCCCACGCCGGCGATGGCTCTCCCCCGCAGCGCCCCGTAAATATGGATGGAGCCTCCGGCGATCAGTTCGGCCCCGGAGGCCACTGAGCCGATGATCACGATATCGCCATCCAGATGCATGATGCTCTGACCCGAGCGTATTGCCCGATCGATAATCAGGGTCTCGGCGCGTTGCGTCGGGGCCATAACGGGGGGAGGGGTATCGCCTTCGGCCTCGGGAAACTCGACGGCGCCGCTGGCTCTGCCGCCTTCAAGCGCGGCAGGCCAATTCCATTCCTCAAGCTGCACCCAGCTGCGATCGGCTCCCTCGATGCCGATCATATGTATCCCGCGCGCTTCCAGAGCCTGCTGCAGGCTGTCCAGCCCCTCGGCCTCTGGCGCAAGAAGGCCGAGATCAAGAATGACGGGGCGACCGGCAAAGAAACCGACCGAGCGGGCGATCTGGTTATCCAGCCCCAGCAGCCAGTCGGCCAGCGGGGCCTCGGGTGACAGGACAAGGGCGAGAAAAGAGCGGCCACGCGCCCGGATACGCATGGGTGCAGCAGCGGCGGCGAGGTCGGTTTCAGCGCGGGTCATCTGGTCTGTCATGATCGGGGGACGCTCTGGGGAGACCCTGAGAGATCAGGATCGAAAATGGGGCAGAAAATGGCGCAAAGTAACGCTGCAGCTCTCTTGCTTCACGGCATGGCAGATGCGTAAGAATACTGCATGCGCATTTTGTATCATCTGCCGCTCTCGCCGCAAAGCCGTCAGGTCAGGCTCGTTCTTGCCGAGAAACGGTTACCCTATGAACCCAAGACCGAAAAGGTCTGGGAAAACCGTCCTGAATATCTCGCCCTGAACCCGGCGGGCGATGTCCCGCTTCTGGTGGAGGAGAACGGCCTTTCCATCCCCAATGCATGGGTGATCTGCGAGTATCTGGAGGAGGCTTATCCCGACACGCCTCTCATGGGGCGCACCCTGGCAGAGCGTGTCGAGGTCCGTCGCCTCATGGCATGGTTCGAGGGCAAGTTCGGCCATGAAGTCTCGCGCAATCTTCTGGGTGAAAAGGTCGACAAGCGTCTGGCCGGGCGCGGCAATCCGGACGGAACGGCCCTGCGTGCGGGCTATGCCAATATGCGCTTTCATCTCGATTACATCGGGTGGCTGGCCGAAACACGCGCCTGGCTGGCAGGTAACATGCTCTCGATGGCCGATTTTGCGGCAGCAGCGCATCTGTCCTGCCTCGACTATATTGGAGATATCGACTGGTCGAAGGCACCTGCGGCCAAGGACTGGTATGCGCGCATGAAATCACGCCCAAGCTTCCGCTCCCTGCTTAATGACCGGGTCAACGGGTTCAATCCGCCCGCGCATTACGCCGATCTCGATTTCTGAGCGACGCAGGGTATCAGATGAACAATGCGTTTGATGCGGTCGTTCTCGGCGCCGGCGCTGCCGGGCTGATGGCGGCAGCAGCAGCCCGCAAGGGTGGGGCGTCGGTGGCTATTCTCGACCATGCGTCCGAGCCCGGCCGCAAGATCCTGATTTCAGGGGGTGGGCGCTGCAATTTCACCAATCTGGATGTGCGCGCCGAGAACTTTCTCTCTGCCAATCGTCATTTCATGCGCTCCGCACTGGCAGGCTACACGCCGCGAGATTTTCTGGCTCTTGTCGAGCGCCACGGGATTGGCTGGCAGGAGAAGGCGGAAGGCCAGCTATTCTGTGCCGAGTCGGCCCGTGACATCGTGACACTGCTCCTGCGCGAGGCCGAGGGCTGCGCGCTCTATCTCGACACGCGCATCCAGGCGGTCACCAAAGGCGAGACTTTTATCGTCAGGATAGACAGGGGTGAGATCGAAGGCCGCAATCTGGTGCTGGCGACAGGGGGGCTTTCCATCCCCAAGCTTGGTGCGACCGATCTTTCGCTGCGCCTTGCACGGCAGTTCGGGCTGGATGTGGTGCCGACCGTGCCCGGCCTCGTGCCCCTCACGCTGGAAACGCCGCTGCCCGATCTTGCCGGCGTGTCGCTGCCTGTGCGCGCAAGCCTTGGCAAAACCGGCTTCACGGATGGGATGGTGTTCACCCATCGAGGTCTTTCCGGCCCGGCGATATTGCAGATCTCCTCCTATCAGGACGGTCCGCTCGATGCGCCGCTAATCGACATGATGCCGGGCAAGGATGCCCGCGAGGCTTTGGGTGCCATTAAGAAGGCACGGCCTCGCGCCGAGCCTGCCTCGCTGCTGGCAGACCTGCCCCAACGTCTGGCGCGTCATATTGCGGGGATCAGCCTCGCGGATGTGACCTGCACCCTTGCAAACCTGCCAGACAAACGGATCGCCGAGCTCGCTGCCCGGATTGCGTCCTGGCGGCCCCGGTTGTCGGGTACTGAGGGTTACGCCAAGGCCGAGGTCATGAAAGGCGGGATCGACACGCGCGCGCTGTCGTCCAAGACCATGGAGGCGCGCGATGTGCCGGGTCTCTTCGCGATTGGCGAGGCAGTGGATGTGACCGGCTGGCTTGGCGGCTATAATTTCCAGTGGGCGTGGTCGAGTGGCGTGGCCGCCGGACGGGCGATTGCCGCAAGGCGCTGAATAGCGAACCCTCGAGCCTGTGCAGCGTCATGGCAGAACATCATGCGCTGACAGGGCTCAATGCCGGGCTGTGGGCGCGTCGTATCAGGAGATCATCTCATGAATTCGTGCATTGCCATCCTCGCCACACATGGCGTTGAGGAATGTGAGCTTGTCCAGCCACGCCAGGCTCTTGAGGCACATGGCTTCAGGACGCTGGTCGTTGCCCCGGAGAAAGGCACCATCCAGTCCATGAAGGGCGACGTGCACCCGGCCTCGACCGTCGAGGTTGGCGCGACCATCGGCGAGGCTGCCGATATGGAGTTCGCTGGCATCCTTCTCCCTGGCGGGACAACGAATCCTGACGCGCTGCGTATTAACGAGGCCGCAATTGCGTTCCTGCGCGGGTTCGTTGCTCAGGAAAAGCCAATCGCGAGCATCTGCCACGGTGCATGGACCCTGATTGAGGCGGGTGGCGTCAAAGGCCGCACCCTGACATCGTGGCCGTCACTCCAGACGGATCTGCTCAATGCTGGGGCAAACTGGGTTGATCGCGAGGTTGTGGTCGATGCCAATCTGGTCACATCGCGTAATCCCGACGATCTCCCGGCATTCTGCGAGGCGCTGGTGGCGCAATATCGTGACAAATCCGCCTGAAAACTGCCTTGTTTCTGCGTCGTTCTGGCCAACGAGAAAACCGGCGACTCTCAGAGCCGGGAGCAAACAAGAAAGGTGTAAACCATGACGAACCCGACAAACTTCAGACGTTCTGCCCGTGTTCTCGGCGGCCTTGCCGGATTGCTCATGCTTGCCGCCTGTGAGGGAACGGCGGCACCTGGCCCCACGCCGCCGGGTACGCAGGTCGTTGGATACGGCTATACCTGCAAGGCAGGTATCTATACCTGCAAGATGCCGACACAGGTGCCGTTGGGTAACCCATGTTCCTGCCCGGGTATTGGTGCCGCCTCCTACGGCAATATCCACTGATTCTGCCTGAAGGGCCTCCTTGCTGATTATCTGCATCAGGGGGGCTCTGTCCCTGCTGTGATCAATCTGGCCGCCGCGGGCTGAGGTAGAAAGGCTTGCAGCGAAACACCTTCCGCTATTCCTATTTTGTTCCTATACAGGGGAGGTAAAGCGGAGCCGGATTTGTCGCAGGATTTCTTCAGTTTTTTCCCCTGGCTGGTGGCTGTCATCGCCCTGGCTATCTCGGTGTTTCTGTGGTCACGGCTCTCGCGCCGTGGCACTGACAGGGACCTTCTCTCACGCATCTACGTGCTGCTTGAGCGTGACGCAGCCGAACGCGGCAGCGAGAGTGAGTTCCATCGTAGTGCCCTGATCGAGACCGAGCGGGTTTTGTCCTCGCGTCTCGAACAGCAGCGTAGCGATATGAGCGATCGTCTGGCCGGGTTGAGTCATCGCCTCGGTCAGGAGCTTGCCGAGACACGGCTGGCTCAGGCGCAGATGCTGCGCGACATGATGCGTGAAAATGCTGAGCAGCTTGCCCAGATCCGGGCCTCTGTGAGTGAGCAGCTGCACGTCACTGTTGAAAAACAGATGCAGACCTCGTTCCAGCGTGTAGTCGAGCAGTTTTCAGCCATGCAGAAGGCCATCGGCGAAGTCTCCGCCGTGACAGCCCAAATTGGCGATCTGAAAAGGCTGTTTGGCAACGTCAAGACGCGTGGCGGTTGGGGTGAAGCCCAGCTGCGCGCGATACTGGACGATATTCTGCCCGCAGAATCCTACGACAGTAACTACCGGATCGGCGATGGTGGTGAGGTTGTGGAGTTTGCCCTGCGCATGCCGGTGCGCAGCGCCACGCCGCCGCGCCTAGCTATCGACAGCAAATTCCCCACCGAAGCCTATGAGCGTCTGATCGATGCGGTGGATCGCGCCGATCAGGCAGCAGAGCGTATCGCGCGGCGCGCGCTCGACAATGCGGTGCGTCTGGAGGCGCGCAAGATTGCCGAGAAATATATCCATCCACCGCTTACCGTCGAGTTCGCCGTGCTCTACCTGCCAACGGATGGGCTCTACATGGAGGTTGCGCGCATACCGGGGCTGATCGATGAGGTTGGGCGTGTGCACCGCGTTATCATCATGGGGCCTTCCCTCATTCCCGCCCTGCTGCGTACAGTCCATCTCGGATATGTGACATTGGCGCTGGAGGAACGCACGGACGCCATCGCACGGCTTCTGGGGCTCACCAGGCAGGAAATGCTGCGCATGGACGGCGTGCTTGAAAAACTCTCCCGTGGCGCAGGTGCCATGAGCAATACGATCGATGAGGCGAGGCGGCGCACCCGTGTTCTGGGGCGCAAGCTTCGTGGGCTCGACGGGCAGGGGCCGGGTGACGACCTTGAAACACTGGATGAGCTTTAAGCTGAATTTTACTATCGAAGCGGGGCGGGATTAGGCAGAAATGACATCATGAAACCGGATCATAGTCTCTCTTCTGCTTCGCCAGAGCTGTCTGCAAAAACACGCATCCTGTTTGTTGAGGATGATGACACGCTTGCAAAAGAAGTTGTCGAGGAACTGGCCGCGCGCGGCTTTGCTGTCTCGCATGTTTCCACCGGTCAGGCCGGGCTCGAGGCAGCCACGAGCGACGCTTATGATCTGATGGTTCTTGATCGCATGTTGCCCCTGCTCGATGGGCTTTCAGTTATCGAGAAGCTTCGCAACCAGAACATCCACGCGCCCGTACTTGTTCTGTCGGCACTCTCTGCCGTGGATGATCGTGTGACCGGTCTCAAGGCCGGTGGCGATGATTATCTCACCAAGCCTTTCGCCATGGATGAATTGGTAGCGCGCATCGAGGCCCTGCTGAGGCGACCCAATGACACGCGCGCGACAATGCTGCGCGTCGGGCCGCTTGACATGGACCTCATCGACCGCACCGTGACCCGCGAGGGGCGGGAGATCGATTTGCTGCCGCGTGAGTTCCGCTTGCTCGAATATCTGATGCGCCGGCCGAACCAGGTGCTCACCCGCACCATGTTGCTGGAGGATGTCTGGAACTACCGGTTCATTCCCCAGACCAATCTGGTTGACGTGCATATCGGCAAGCTGCGTCGCAAGGTCGACGCCACCGGTGAAACGCCGCTGATCCACAGCATCAGGGGATCGGGGTTCATGCTGCGTGTCGCTCTCTGACAATCCGCGCTTTGGCGTTTTCCGTACCGCGACCTTCCGTCTGACGCTGGCTTTCGTGGCCGCCATCATTGGCGGCATGGTGCTGCAATTCGTTCTGCTTTTCGTGCAGATGACGCATTTCGAGGCTGAGAGATCGAGCGGTATCCTGCATCGGGAGGCCGATGTACTGGTGCAGGAAACGCCCGAGCGTCTGGAATATCAGGTACGCGAGCGAGCAAGCAACGAACTGCGCGTGGTGATCAACTGGGCTGGATTGTTCGATGGTCACTATCACCATATCGCGGGTGACCTCAAAGCCTGGCCCGAGGGGCTGGAGGTTGATGGCAAGGTTCACCGCCTGACGCTCTCACCCACAGATGACGCGCCCTACGAGATGCGTTTTCTGGCGGTCAAGGTGCCGGGCGGTCGCATACTGGTGCTGGCCCATTCGCTGCACCTGTTGTCCGAACTTCACTACATGATACGTCGTGGCGCGCTGCTGTCGGTCTTCCCGGTCGTCATGTTTGCGCTGCTGACAGGTGTCGTGCTCAGCCATCGGGCGCTGGCCCGCGTCAAGACCATGCACGAGGCCATTGATCGCATCATGCAGGGCGATGTGCATGAGCGTCTGCCCGCAGCGCGCGAGAGGGATGAGCTTGAACGTCTGGCCGGTTCGGTCAACAGGATGCTCGACCGCCTCGAATACCTGATGGATGAGATACGCGATGTCGGCAACGATATTGCTCATGATCTACGTACGCCTCTTACACGCGTGCGCGCCCGGCTGGAGCGTGCC
Organism: Asaia sp. HumB; assembly: GCF_030263835.1. Lineage (NCBI taxonomy): Bacteria > Pseudomonadati > Pseudomonadota > Alphaproteobacteria > Acetobacterales > Acetobacteraceae > Asaia > Asaia sp. HumB. Next base: position 2,280,658 of record NZ_JARPML010000002.1, read on the forward strand.
ACATCGAGCCCGCACGATGCCGATTATCTGAATTCGGTGATCGAGCGCGCCACGATGGACCTCGATCAGTGCTTTTCGGTCATTACGGCGCTGCTGCGTATTGGCGAGATCGAGAATGGCCGGCGTCGTGCCGGGTTTGGATACGTCAATCTTGCTGATCTGGTGGCGGACATTGTCGATCTTTACGAGCCGATTGCCGAGACCAATGGTCTCGTTCTGACCAATGCGGTCATGCCGGTTCTGCCATCTGCCGCATCGACCCGGCCGGGCGAGCGCGTGCCTGACCCGATGATCACATTCGGTGATCGCGATCTGTTGGTAGAGGTGCTGGCCAACCTGCTCGACAATGCGATGAAATTTACACCTTCGGGCGGGCGTGTCACGATTTCAGCCGTTCCCGGGCCGGGGATTATCCAGTTGCGCGTGGCCGATACCGGCATTGGTATTCCGGCAGCGGAACGAGAGGCGGTTCTCGGGCGTTTTTACCGTTCGGACAAGAGTCGCCATGTCCCGGGAAGCGGCCTCGGACTCAGCCTCGTCATGGCCATATTGAGGTTGCATGGGGTTGATCTGGCAATCGCGGATGGTGATGGAGCGGCCGAACGTCCGGGCTGTGCCTTTGAAATGGTGTTTCCAGTTTCGGAGTCGCCTGAAACAGCCTGCTGATATCGATGCCTGTCTTATGCCAGTCGAGAAAAACCTCGTGACATAGGCGTTTTCGGGATGACAGGGCTTCTTTCTTATGGCGTCGCCCTTTCTCTACCGAGGGGTTTGGGGGGCACAGGAGCTTAAGGGACGATGACTGGCCGCGCTATGTGACAGTCAGGTGAAAGGTCGTTCCAAACCGGAACTTAAAAGGAATTTTCCTTGTCGGCATCCGACGTATTTGTATTTCTGGCCGTAACAGGAAAAGGAATGTCCTTGATGATATCGGGAAACGGATGGGGACTCCTCACGCCGGGCAATCAGCACAGGCGAAGGGCGGTTTCCATACTGCGTGATGGGTCGACTGCATGAATCAGGTTGTTATTACCGCGCTTAAGCGGCCCTACACTTTCGTTGTCCTGTCCATCTTCATCGTCATTTTCGGTGTGCGTTCGGTTCTCAAGACGCCGACAGACGTTTTCCCGAACATCAATATTCCGGTTGTGGCGATCGTCTGGTCCTATCTGGGTCTGATGCCCGAGGACATGTCAGGGCGTGTCGTCTATTACTACGAGCGAACCCTGACCACGACGGTCAATAATATCGAGCACATCGAAAGTGGCTCCTATTACGGCCGCGGTATCGTCAAGGTCTATTTCCAGCCCGGTACCGATACCTCGGTGGCGCAGACCCAGATCACCTCGGTCTCGCAGACGGTTATCAAGCAATTACCCACCGGGGCGACGCCACCGCTGATTCTGGCCTATAACGCCTCCTCGGTGCCGGTGCTGACGTTGCAGATCAATTCGGACAAGCTCAATGGCTCCGAATTGTACAACATGGCATCCAACCTGATCCGGCCCCAGCTCGTTTCCGTACCCGGCGTATCGATACCGAATCCCTATGGTGGTCTGGCGCCTTACATCACCGTCGATATCGATCCCTCCAAGCTGATGGCGCATAACCTGTCCGCGGTGGATGTCAGTACGGCGCTGAACAAGCAGAACATCGTGCTGCCAGCGGGCGATCAGCGTATCGGGCCGTTCGACTACATGGTGCGGACCAATGCGCAGCCCCGCGAGGTGGAGACCTTCAACAACCTGCCGCTGAAGCAGGTTGGCAATTCAGTCGTCTATCTGCGTGATGTGGCATATGTGCATCGCGGTGGCCCGCCACAGGCCAACATGGTGCTGGTGAAGGGCCGTCAGGCCGTCATGATGGTCATCATGAAAAGCGGCGATGCCTCGACACTCGATGTGGTGGCAGGCGTTAAAAAGCTGCTGCCTCAGGTTATCGATACGCTGCCCAAGGGAACGAGCATCAAGATCCTGACCGACGCCTCCGGCTTCGTGAAGGATTCGGTCGAGGACGTGGTGCGCGAGATGATCATCGCCGCGCTTCTGACCTCTCTTGCAGTGTTGCTCTTCCTTGGGTCATGGCGTTCCACCCTGATAGTCGCAACTTCCATTCCTCTCGCCATTCTCTGCTCGGTCATCGGGCTGAGTCTTGCGGGTCAGTCCATCAATGTGATGACGCTTGGCGGTCTTGCATTGGCGGTGGGTATTCTCGTCGATGACGCGACCGTCATGATCGAGAATATCGATGCCCATCTCGAGATGGGCAAAGATCTGGAAATGGCCATCATTGATGCGGCCAATCAGATCGTGGTCCCGACTTTCGTTTCGACAACCTGTATCTGCATTGTGTGGCTCCCGCTTTTCGAACTGACAGGCGTTGCGGGCTGGCTGTTCATGCCGATGGCCGAGGCCATCATCTTCGCCATGATCGCCTCGTTCATTCTGTCGCGAACGCTGGTGCCGACCATGGCCAACTGGATGCTGGCGGCGCAGGTCGCTGCGCATGAGCATGGTGATGATGGCAGGGAGCCGGGATTTTTCGGCCGCTTCCAACGCGGCTTCGAGAGCGGGTTCTTTCGCTTTCGCGAGCGCTACAAGATCGTGCTGGCCGGTCTGATCGAGGAGCGTGTGAAGTTCGTCCCGTTCTTCATGGGCGTGTCGATCCTGTCTACGGGGCTCTACTACTTCGTGGGTGAGGATTTCTTCCCTGAAATCAAGTCCGGCACGTTGCAGCTCCATATGCGTGCCCCCATCGGGACGCGTCTGGAGGAATCCGGCAAGATTTCCGTGCTGATCGAGAAGAAGATGCACGAGATCCTGCCCGGGCAGATCGACGCCGTACTGAACAATTGCGGCCTGCCGTTCTCGCAGCTGAACCAGGCCTTTATCCCGACCCCCACCGTAGGGACCGAAGACTGCGATATCACTGTCTCGCTCAAGAATGACGAGAGCCCGACCGCCGAGTACCGTCGCAAGATTCGCGCGGGCCTGATCGAGGCCTTTCCCGGCACACAGATCACGTTCCAGCCTGCCGACCTCACGGCCAAGATCCTGAACTTCGGGCTACCTGCACCGCTCGATGTGCAGGTTGTGGGCCGCGACCTTTACGGCAATTTCGCCTTTGCCAAAAAGCTCCGCCGCAAGCTTGCCGCCATACCGGGCATCACCGATGTCTCGATCCAGCAGCCTATGACGCAGCCTACGCTCAGCATCAACGCGAAGCGGAGCTTTGCTCTGGGCACTGGCATTACCGAGCAGGATATCGCCCAGAACGCGCTTGTCGTGCTCTCGGGCTCGGCGCAGGTCGGGCAGGTGTACTTCCTGAACAGTTCAGGCGTCGCCCAGCTGATCGACGTGCAGACGCCTGCGAATTATCTGCAGACGCTCAATGATCTCAAGACCGTGCCGATTGACCGTGGTGACGGTAACCCGACCAATGCCCAGCCCCAGCTTCTGGGCGCCCTGTCCGAGATCGAGCAGACGGGGACCCCGGCGGAGGTCGCGCACTACAACATCATGCCGGTGTTCGATATTTATGCATCGAATGAGGATATCGATCTGGGCACAGTCGCGAAGTCGGTGCAGCGCGTCGCGGACTCCATGAGGTCCGAATTGCCGCGCGGCTCGCATCTGGTGGTTCGTGGTCAGGCTGTGACGATGACGGATGCGTATTCGCAGCTGATCGTCGGCCTCGCGATGTCGATCACGCTCGTCTATCTGATTATCGTTGTGAACTTTCAGTCCTGGCTGGATCCGTTCGTGATCATCACAGCGCTTCCCGGAGCGCTGGGTGGTATCGCCTGGAGCCTGTTCCTGACCCATACCTCGCTTTCGGTACCCGCTTTGACAGGCGCCATCATGTGCATGGGTACAGCCACGGCCAACGCCATTCTTGTCATCTCCTTCGCGCGTGAGCGGATGGAGATCCATGGTGACGCGCTCAAGGCGGCGCTTGAAGCGGGTTATGAGCGTATCCGCCCTGTGCTGATGACAGCGTTGGCCATGATTATCGGCATGGTGCCGATGTCCATAAGCAATTCCGACAACGCCCCGATCGGCAAGGCCGTGATCGGTGGCCTGCTGGTGGCGACGGCGGCGACACTCCTGTTCGTCCCCTGTGTTTTTGCCATTGTCCATTACAGAAAGCCGCGTGAACGCGGAGATGAGGGAGCCCACGCATGACCCAGCACCCAAAACAAGGTGCCGAGCCGAACCGCAAGCGGGGCCGCCTGATCATTCTCATCGTTCTGGGTGTTGCCGTTCTTCTGGCCGTCTGGGGGATCGTCGAGCGTTCGATGCATTACGGCACCCTGCGCGAGGAGGCAGACGACAATGCCCGGGCGCGTGTCAGCCTGATCAACCCACAGCCCAGCCCTGCCGAGCGTCATCTGGATCTACCAGCCAATCTGGCCGCCTGGTATCAGGCGCCGATCTATGCGCAGGTCTCGGGCTACGTGAAGATGTGGTACAAGGACTACGGCGCGCATGTGAAATCGGGCGACCTGCTGGCCGAGATCAGCACGCCGAGCCTTGATGCCCAGTACGAGGCCGCCAAGGCAAATTACAACGTGGTTCTGGCCCGTTACAAGCTGGCCGTGATTACCGCCAAGCGCTGGGCTGATCTGCGTGACACACAGGCCGTGTCGCGTCAGGAAGTGGATGTGCAGGCTGCCAACGCTGCGGCACAGAAGGCGCAGGTCGATCAGGCACAGCATGAGGTCGAGCGCTTTGAAGCTCTGGAAAACTTCAAGCGCATCGTGGCACCGTTCGACGGTATCGTGACGTCGCGTCTGGTGAATGTGGGCGACTACGTGAATGCGGGTGGGGGTGATCTGAACTCCCGCGGGAGTGCGTCCGAGCTTTTCACGGTGGCGGATACGCATCGCATGCGTGTTTTCGTGTCGGTGCCGCAGGATTATGCGGCTGTGATTTCCGACAAGCTCGCGGCCAAGCTCACCCTGCCGCAATTCCCCGGTCGCGTTTACAATGCAAGCTTTCTGGCCACCGCGCAGGCATTCAATGCCTCGACGCGAACGGTCACTACCGAGCTTGAGCTGGATAACAAGGATGGGTCGCTCTGGCCGGATTCCTACGCTACCGCCCATTTCACCGCTCCCGGCGAACCTGGTGTCCTGATCGTGCCGGTCAATGCGCTGATCTTTCGCGCCCAAGGCACACAGCTCGCCACGGTGGTCGATAACCGTATTCATCTGATCGACGTGAAAACGGGCATCAACTATGGCATGACGATCCAGATCCTTGGCGGCATTGCGGCCAAGGACCAGATCGTGGCCAATCCCACGGCAGATATGCTCGAAGGTGACGAGGTGAAGGTGGTGCCTGCAACGCGCGGCTATAACGATGCGACAGCCGCACCGCGCAAGAATGTGGCTCCTGCGCCGCATCAGCCGGTTCCGGAAGATGACGATGGTGGCACCAACGAGAATGGGGCGCGTCGATGAGGGCAGGATCTAGGCGCCGCGCCTTGCGTGGCAGTGCCGCTGGCGCGGTTTTCAGCCTCGCCCTGCTTTCCGGCTGCGATCTCGCGCCGCACTACCGGGCCCCGAAATTCATCTATCCCGATGGATGGAAAGGGAAGGGGGTTCTGGTGGACGCCAGGCCGGCCGACGATGTGCCCAAGGGTAAATGGTGGGAGGTCTTTCATGACCCTCAGCTGAACGCCCTTGAGGAAAAGATGCTGGCCTCCAATCCTGACCTGCAGGCTCAGGCGGAGGTGTTCACACAGTCACGCGACATCGCACGGGAGACTGAGGCGCAACTGGCGCCACAGCTCAATGGCTCGGCGGGGATGTCGAACAACAAGACGTCGCTTACCCGTTTGTGGCGCGGGGCCAATGCCAATTCGCCAACAACCGAATCCAGCGTGTTCTATAGTGGTGCCGCGACATGGGAGCCTGATTTCTTCAGCCGCATCCGCAATTCCACACGTATGCAGAAGAACATGGCGCAGGCCAGCGCGGCCGACTACGCGAATTTGCGCCTGATGCTCGAGGCGGAGCTGGCTTCGAACTATCTCGGATTGCGCGGGCTGGATGCCCAGTACGCTGTGTATGCGGATTCGATTCGCTATTACCAGACTGCGGTGAAGATCACCCGGCTCCGTCAGGCCGGGGCGATCGCGGCGGGGCTCGATGTTTCACGAGCCGAGAACCAGCTTTTCGCCACGATGGCGGCACAGAGCAATGTCCGAGCCCAGCGTCAGGTGCTGGAACATGCGATAGCGGTCATGGTGAATACCGTTCCGGGCAGCTTCCAGATCGAGCCGACCAACAAGCAGGTTCTGCCGTATTCCATCCTGCGTATCCCGAGCGGCTTACCCTCGCAGCTTCTGGAGCGCCGCCCCGATATCGCCTCCGCCGAGCGCAATCTGGCGGCGTACAGCCGCGCCATTGGCGTTGCGCGGGCTGCGTTCTACCCGGATGTTACCTTCAGCCTGAATGGTGGCTTCATGAATAACGGTTTCGACCTCGCAAGCCTCGGTAACTCGATGTGGAGTTACGGCGTGCAGGCCGTGGAGCCGTTGTTTACCGGGGGCTTGCGTCGTGCGGCCTTGCAGCGTGCCTGGGCCCAGTATCGCGAAAGTGCCGATCATTATCGCTCTACCGTTCTGTCCGCTTTTCAGGATGTGGAAGACGGCCTCTCGCAGACAAGCGCCTTTGCTGACCAGCAGAAGCAGCAATATGCGGCGGTGGACGCTGCGTTGCGGACGCAGCGCATGACCATGGCGCTCTACACGGGTGGGCTGACCAATTACCTCGACGTGGTTGTGGCTCAGCAGGCAGCCCTTGTAGCGCGTATTGATGCGGTTCAGGCCCAGACCATCCAGCTACAGGCCAGTGTCCGCCTCATCAAGGCGCTTGGCGGTGGTTGGGATCGTTCGGCCCTGCCTTCGGTCAAGTCCATCGATCCGTTCGGTGTGTTGCAATATGACGGGCTGCATCATCCGCGACCCGCAGGCGATGTGGATACGCGCAACAGCGCCAGCGATGTGAACCTGACCGGTGCGACACCTGCCGTTCCGGCGGTGACTACCCTGTCGGCAACAGGCACTGCGCGATGACGAAAGACTTGACAGCCCCGACCGCGGGGCGTTAAGGGGCCGCTCCCATTCGGAACGCGGGAGAGGCATGAGCGATCGCAAGATCGCAAACGCCTCACTGGAACCGCGGTTCGGGCAAACCATCAAGGAGTCCCGGATATGGCCAAAAAAGTCGTTGGCTACATCAAGTTGCAGATCCCGGCAGGCAAGGCGAATCCGTCGCCGCCAGTCGGTCCGGCCCTGGGTCAGCGCGGCCTGAACATCATGCAGTTCTGCAAGGAGTTCAACGCCAAGACGCAGACCCTCGAGCCTGGCATGCCGATCCCGGTCGTTATCACGGCCTATGCGGATCGTACGTTCAGCTTCGTCACCAAGACCCCGCCGAACACCTACTTCCTGCTCAAGGCCGCCAAGGTCTCCAAGGGCAGCCAGACAGTCGGCAAGGCTGCCGCTGTTGGTTCTGTCACGACCGCGCAGCTGCGCGAGATCGCTGCAGAGAAGTTCAAGGACATGAACGCGAATGACATCGACGGCGCTGTGCGCATGCTGGCCGGTTCGGCCAAGTCGATGGGTCTGAACGTGGTGGAGGGCTGATCCTATGGCCAAGAACAAGAGGCTGAACGCCGCCCGCGCGACGGTTGACACCGACAAGCAGTACGACCTGTCCGCAGCTGTTGCCCTGGTCAAGGGTAACGCCAAGGCCAAGTTCGACGAGACCATCGAAATCTCGTTGAACCTCGGCATCGATCCTCGCCACGCTGACCAGATGGTTCGTGGTCTGATCTCGCTGCCGAACGGCACGGGCAAGACCCTGCGCGTTGGCGTGTTCGCCCGCGGCCCGAAGGCTGAAGAAGCCACGGCAGCCGGTGCGGAAGTTGTCGGCGCAGAAGATCTGGCCGAGAAGATCCAGAACGGTGAAATCGAGTTCGATCGCTGCATTGCGACCCCGGACATGATGGCACTGGTCGGTCGTCTGGGTAAGATCCTCGGCCCGCGTGGCCTGATGCCGAACCCCCGTCTGGGCACGGTGACCATGGACGTGAAGGGTGCCGTTCAGGCAGCTAAGTCCGGCCAGGTCGAGTACCGCGCCGAGAAGGCCGGTATCATCCATGCCGGTATCGGCAAGGCTTCCTTCGGTGAAGACAAGCTGGTCGAGAACATCAAGGCTCTGGTCGATGCCGTCCAGAAGGCTCGTCCGACTGGCGCCAAGGGCACCTATCTGAAGAAGGCAGCCCTGTCTTCCACGATGGGTCCGGGCGTACGCGTCGACGTGGCGTCGTTCACGGCCTGATTTGAGAGATGACGCCGCGCGGTCTGACCGTGCGGCGGCGCAGGGGCGGGGGAAACTCCCTCGCTTCCGAACCTGTCCGAGACCGGGCGTGCTGTTCCAAGGAGCAGTCTAAGGGATCTTGAGAGAGATCCGCGAGCGGGAGACGGGGCGCCAGCAGACAAGGGTGGGGCAACCTGCCGGAATGCTGGGTTCCGATTGAATGGACAGGCGAGCGGTACTTTTCCAATTGCGGGGAAGTGCCATGGGTAACCCGGTCTGGAAGCCAAGGTTTCCGGACTGACGAGGAGAATGGATTTGGACCGTCAGGAAAAACGGGCCTTCGTCGAATTCCTCGCCAACGTGTTCAACAGCACGTCCATGGTTGTCGTGACCGAAAACAAAGGTCTCACGGTAGCTGATGTGACGGAGCTGCGTCGACGCGTTCGTGCGGCGGGTGCGACGTACAAGGTTGCGAAAAACCGGCTGGCCAGCCTCGCTCTGCATGGGACCCAATTCGACGGGATTCTTCCGCTGCTGAAGGGCCCGACCGCGCTTGCGTGGTCTGAGGATCCGGTTGCAGTCGCGAAGGCGATCGTCGAGTTCGCCAAGACGAATGAGAAGCTTGTGGTGCTCGGTGGCGCCCTTGGTAGCCAGACGCTTGATGCGAATGGTGTCAAGGCTCTTGCCGCACTGCCGTCGCTGGACGAACTGCGTGCGCAGCTGGTGGGTATGATTTCTACCCCCGCTACGCGTATCGCAGGCGTTGTCCAGGCTCCGGCCGGCCAGCTTGCTCGCGTTTTCGGCGCCTATGCCAAGACCGGCGAAGCCGCCTGAATTGTCTTACGCAGCACCGCTCCTCTTCCGGAGCGCGGGTTGTGAATCGAAAACCAGTTACCATATTAGGACCATCATCATGGCCGATCTGAACAAAATCGTTGACGAACTGTCCGCTCTGACCGTTCTCGAAGCTGCTGAACTCTCGAAGCTGCTCGAAGAGAAGTGGGGCGTTTCCGCTGCTGCTCCGGTTGCCGTTGCTGCTGCTGGCCCGGCTGCTGCCGCTGCTCCTGCTGAAGAGCAGACCGAGTTCACCGTGATCCTCGCCGAAGCCGGCGACAAGAAGATCAATGTGATCAAGGAAATCCGTGGCATCACGGGCCTGGGTCTGAAGGAAGCCAAGGACCTGGTCGAAGGTGCACCGAAGACCGTCAAGGAAGGCGTTTCCAAGGACGAGGCAGCCAAGATCAAGAAGCTGCTCGAAGACAACGGCGCCAAGGTCGAAGTCAAGTAATCAAGCCCACGGACCGCGCTTCGCCTTTGGGCGGGGCCGGTTGTGGATTGAGACAGGTCAGGGCGGAAATCCTTTCGGGTTTCCGCCCGATTTGCCGTTGCGGACAAACCCTGTATAAGGGCCGGTTGTCACACAACAACAATTTGAATTCACGGTACCGGTCGTTCCGGTCGCCCGCCATGACAGGTCTCCTGGCATGTGGACGACCCGAAGGTCTGGTGCGAGAGGGCAGGGATAGATGAACGCAATCACCAAATCGTTCACAGGACGCAAGCGGATTCGCAAGAGCTTCGGGCGGATCCCCGAAGTGGCGCCGATGCCCAACCTGATTGACGTGCAGCGCGCAAGCTATGAGACGTTCCTTCAGATGAACGTGGCGCCTGACAGCCGTCAGCAGACGGGTCTTCAGGAAGTGTTCCGGTCGGTTTTCCCGATCAACGATTTTGCGGGACGTGGCCGTCTCGAGTTCGTTTCCTATGAACTCGAAGAGCCGAAATATGATGTCGAGGAATGCATCCAGCGCGGGCTGACCTTTGCCGCGCCGCTGAAGGTTATTCTGCGTCTGATCGTCTGGGATGTGGATGAGGATACGGGCTCGCGCTCGATCCGCGACATCAAGGAGCAGCCGGTTTACATGGGCGACATGCCGCTCATGACCGATAACGGCACGTTCATCATCAATGGCACCGAGCGCGTCATTGTCAGCCAGATGCATCGCAGCCCCGGCGTGTTCTTCGATCACGACAAGGGCAAGACACATTCTTCCGGCAAGTATCTCTTCGCTGCCCGCGTCATTCCGTACCGTGGTTCGTGGCTCGATTTCGAATTCGACGCCAAGGATCTGATCTATGTGCGTATCGACCGCAAGCGCAAGCTGCCGGTCACGACCCTGCTCTATGCCCTTGAGGGCGAGCACTCCATAGCTGCCCGCGCCGCCAAGGCTGCCGAGGGTGGTGATGTCGAGGCGCTTGGCATCCGTGGCATGGATCAGGATGAAATCCTGGCCTATTTCTATGGCACCGTGCCGTTCACGCGCATGCCGAAGGGCTGGGCCCGTCCGTTCGACCCCGAAGCCTTCCGTGGCATGAAGCTGCTTGAGCCGCTGTACGACGCCGATACCGGTGAAGTCGTGGCCGAGGCTGACGCCAAGCTGACCGCGCGCATGTGCCGCAAGATCGCGGAAACCACCAAGGACGTGCTCGTTGGTCGCGCCGATCTGCTGGGCCGCTTCATCGCGCAGGATCTCGTCAACGAGAACACCGGCGAGATCTACGCCGAGGCCGGCGAAGAGCTGACCGAAGCGCGCCTCGAAGCGCTCGAGGAATCGGGCGTCACCGAGCTGCCGATGCTTGCCGTCGACTCCTCGCATGGCCCCTGGATTCGCAACACGCTGGCCGTGGACAAGAACAACCGCCGCGACGAAGCGCTAATCGATATCTATCGCATCATGCGCCCCGGTGAGCCGCCGACCCCGGAAACGGCAGAAGCCATGTTCCAGGGCCTGTTCTTCGATGCCGATCGCTACGACCTCTCGGCTGTGGGTCGCGTCAAGATGAACATGCGTCTTGAAGTCGATGCGCCGGACACCATGCGCGTGCTGCGTAAGGAAGACATCCTGCGCACCGTCAAGATCATGTGCGAGCTCAAGGATGGCCGCGGCCAGATCGACGATATCGACAATCTCGGTAACCGTCGCGTCCGCTCCGTTGGCGAGCTGATGGAAAATCAGTACCGCGTCGGTCTGCTCCGCATGGAGCGCGCCATTCGCGAACGTATGGGTTCGGTCGATGTCGATACGGTCATGCCGCATGACCTGATCAACGCGAAGCCTGCTGCTGCTGCCGTGCGTGAGTTCTTTGGCTCGTCGCAGCTCAGCCAGTTCATGGACCAGACCAACCCGCTCTCTGAGGTTACGCATAAGCGTCGTCTTTCGGCGCTTGGCCCGGGCGGCCTGACCCGTGAGCGTGCAGGCTTCGAAGTCCGCGACGTTCATCCGACGCATTACGGCCGTATCTGCCCGATTGAGACGCCTGAAGGACCGAATATCGGTCTGATCAACTCGCTCTCGACTTATGCGAAGGTAAATAAATACGGCTTCATCGAAACACCGTACCGCCTTGTTCAGGACGGTGTGCTGCAGGCCGGCTGGAAGTACCTCTCCGCCATGGAAGAGGACAAGCTGATCGTCGCCCAGGCTGATGCCGCGCAGGACAAGAGCACGGGCCGTCTGACCGACGAACTCGTTTCTGTCCGTCGTTCGGGTGACTTCCGCCTTGTGCCGCCCGAGCAGGTCACGGCCTGTGACGTGTCGCCCAAGCAGCTTGTTTCGGTCGCCGCCGCGCTCATTCCGTTCCTTGAGAACGATGACGCCAACCGCGCGCTGATGGGCTCGAACATGCAGCGTCAGGCCGTGCCGCTGGTGCGCGCCGATGCGCCGCTGGTAGGTACGGGCATGGAAGCCGCTGTGGCCCATGACTCGGGTGCGACCATCGTTGCCAAGCGCAATGGTGTGATCGACCAGATCGACGGTGCACGTATCGTTGTGCGTGCTACCGACGAAGCGGGTTCGACCCAGGGCGTCGATATCTATCGTCTGCGCAAGTACATGCGTTCGAACCAGTCCACCTGCATCAACCAGCGTCCGCTGGTGCGCGTGGGTGATACGGTTCATGCCGGTGACATCATTGCTGACGGTCCGTCCACCGAGCTGGGTGAACTGGCTCTGGGCCGCAACGTGCTCGTCGCGTTCATGCCCTGGAACGGTTACAACTTCGAAGACTCGATCCTCATCTCCGAGCGTATCGCCCGTGATGACGTGTTCACCTCGATCCATATCGAGGAATTCGAGGTCATGGCGCGTGACACCAAGCTGGGTCAGGAAGAAATCACCCGCGACATTCCGAATGTCGGCGAGGAAGCCCTGCGCAACCTCGACGAAGCCGGTATTGTCTATGTCGGCGCCGAAGTTAACCCGGGCGATATCCTGATCGGCAAGGTCACACCGAAGGGCGAAAGCCCGATGACGCCGGAAGAAAAGCTTCTGCGCGCCATCTTCGGTGAAAAGGCTTCTGACGTTCGTGACACCTCGCTCAAGCTGCCCCCTGGCACGAGCGGTACGATCGTTGATGTGCGCGTCTTCTCACGCCGTGGCGTGGACAAGGACGAGCGCGCCATGGCGATCGAACGCGCCGAGATCGAGCGTCTGACCAAGGATCGTGACGACGAGCGCGCCATTCAGGAGCGCAGCTTCGTAGCCCGTCTGCGTGAGCGTCTGCTCAACCAGACAGCGGCTGCCGGCTTCAAGGGTATCCGTGCAGGCACCGTCATCACCGACGAGGTTCTGGACGAGCATCCGCGTGGCGCCTGGCGTAACATCACGGTCAGCGATGACAGCGTGATGTCCGAGCTGGAAACGCTGCGCCGCGAATACGACGCTGCCGTTGGCAAGATTCAGGCCCGTTTCGACAGCAAGGTCGAGAAGCTGCAGCGCGGTGACGAGCTGCCGCCGGGCGTGATGAAGATGGTCAAGGTCTTCGTGGCTGTGAAGCGCAAGCTGCAGCCGGGTGACAAGATGGCCGGTCGTCACGGTAACAAGGGTGTCGTCTCACGCGTCGTGCCAGTTGAGGACATGCCGTTCCTTGAAGATGGTACGCCGGTCGATCTCGTGCTGAACCCGCTGGGCGTGCCGTCGCGCATGAATGTCGGTCAGATTCTCGAGACCCATCTGGGCTGGGCCTGCGCCAATATCGGCCAGAACATCGGCAGGATTGCCGATGATTACCAGCGCACGGGTGAGCGCAAGCTCGAACTGCTTGAGAGCCTGCGCGAGGTCTATGGCGATGCCGTGTTCGAAAGCGATATCGCGACCCTGCCGAACGAGCAGCTCCTCGAGCTGACCGGTAACCTCCGCAAGGGCGTACCGATCGCAACGCCGGTGTTCGACGGTGCGTCGATCCCGGATATCGAGGACATGCTGGTGAAGGCCGGTGTGGACAAGTCGGGTCAGTCGCAGCTGATCGACGGCCGTACGGGTGAGGCTTTCGAGCGTCGCACCACGGTCGGCTACATCTACATGCTGAAGCTGCATCACCTTGTCGACGACAAGATCCATGCCCGTTCGATCGGTCCGTACTCGCTCGTCACGCAGCAGCCGCTGGGTGGTAAGGCGCAGTTTGGTGGCCAGCGCTTCGGTGAAATGGAAGTCTGGGCTCTTGAAGCTTACGGTGCCGCCTACACCCTGCAGGAAATGCTCACGGTCAAGTCCGATGACGTTTCCGGCCGTACGAAGGTCTATGAGGCCATTGTGCGTGAGCAGGACGATTTCGAAGCCGGTATCCCCGAGAGCTTCAACGTTCTGATCAAGGAACTGAAGTCGCTCGGACTGAATGTCGATCTGGAGCAGAGCGCAATCTGATGCGCTTTGTCTCTACCTCCTCTGTGTTTGTTGCTAACGCGGGCGCGGCCGGTCTTCCGGCCCGCTCCGTGAAATGGGATTTCGGCGCATGAACGAACTCATGAAGATCCTTGGTCAGACGGGCCAGACCCAGTCTTTCGACCAGATCAAAATCCAGCTCGCTTCATCCGAGCAGATCCGCTCCTGGTCTTACGGCGAGATCAAGAAGCCGGAGACCATCAACTACCGTACGTTCAAGCCCGAGCGCGACGGCCTGTTCTGTGCGCGTATCTTTGGCCCGATCAAGGACTATGAGTGCCTGTGCGGCAAGTACAAGCGCATGAAGTTCCGCGGCATCGTATGCGAAAAGTGCGGCGTGGAAGTCACGCTCGCCAAGGTTCGCCGCGAGCGTATGGGCCATATCGAACTGGCATCGCCGGTTGCGCATATCTGGTTCCTGAAGTCGCTGCCGAGCCGCATCGCGACGATGATCGACATCACGCTGAAGGACCTCGAAAAGGTTCTGTATTTCGAGAGCTATATCGTTCTCGAATCCGGCACGAGCCCGTTCAAGCGCTATTCGCTGCTGTCGGAAGACCAGTATTTCGACGCGATGGACGACTATGCTGATGAAGGCCTGGAAGTCGGTATCGGCGCCGAAGCGGTCAAGAAGATCCTGTGGAAGGCGCGTCTGCTTTCCACCGAAACCGATCGCCCGGGCCTGATCGACCGTGACGGTCGTGATCAGGACAAGTCTGACGGCGATCTCCTGCGTGAAGACCTGCGTGAAGCCACGTCGGAAGCCAAGCGCAAGAAGCTCGTCAAGCGTCTGAAGCTGTTCGAAGCCTTCGCCGAGAGCGGTTCACGCCCGGAATGGATGATTCTCGACCTCGTCCCGGTCATTCCGCCCGAGTTGCGCCCGCTTGTGCCGCTGGACGGCGGTCGTTTCGCGACGTCCGATCTGAACGATCTCTATCGCCGCGTGATCAACCGTAACAACCGACTCAAGCGCCTGATCGAGCTGCGTGCACCGGACATCATCGTCCGCAACGAAAAGCGCATGCTTCAGGAAGCCGTTGACGCGCTGTTCGATAACGGCCGTCGTGGTCGCGCCATCACGGGTGCCAACAAGCGCCCGCTGAAGTCGCTTTCCGACATGCTGAAAGGCAAGCAGGGCCGCTTCCGTCAGAACCTTCTCGGCAAGCGCGTTGACTATTCGGGCCGTTCGGTCATCGTGGTCGGACCCGAGCTGAAGCTGCATCAGTGCGGCCTGCCGAAGAAGATGGCGCTCGAGCTGTTCAAGCCCTTCATCTACAGCAAGCTCGAAAAATACGGTCACGCCACCACCATCAAGGCTGCAAAGCGCATGGTGGAGAAGGAGCGTCCGGAGGTCTGGGACATCCTTGAAGAGGTCATCCGCGAGCATCCCGTGATGCTGAACCGCGCCCCGACCCTTCACCGTCTCGGCATCCAGGCTTTCGAGCCCGTGCTGATCGAAGGCAAGGCGATCCAGCTGCACCCGCTGGTCTGTACTGCGTTCAACGCCGACTTCGACGGCGACCAGATGGCTGTTCACGTGCCGCTGTCGCTCGAAGCCCAGCTTGAAGCCCGCGTGCTGATGATGTCGACCAACAACATCCTCAGCCCTGCGAACGGCAAGCCGATCATCGTGCCGTCGCAGGACATCGTGCTTGGCCTGTACTATCTGAGCCTCGAGGTTCCCGAGTATCACACGACGCCGGATCAGGCCGAGTATGATGCACAAGGGCGTCTCGTTAAGGCTGGTCCGTCTGCCTATGCATCGGTGGCCGAGATCGAGCTCGCCATGAACGAGGGCACGCTCAAGCTGCACGACAAGATCCGTCTGCGCATGGATACGCTGGATGCCGACGGCAAGCCCGTTCGTCAGACCATGCTGACCACGCCGGGCCGTGCGCTGATCGCGCAGATCCTGCCGCGCAATGCCGCCATCCCGTTCTCGCTGGTCAACAAGCAGCTGACCAAGAAGAACGTGTCGGACGTGATTGACGCCGTGTACCGTCACTGCGGCCAGAAGGAAGCGGTCATTTTCTGTGACCGTCTCATGGGCCTCGGTTTCCGCCACGCCGCGCGCGCCGGTATCTCCTTCGGCAAGGATGACATGATCATCCCGGTTGAGAAGCAGGAGCTGGTCGAGCGTACGCAGGCCGAGATCAAGGAATTCGAGCAGCAGTATCAGGACGGTCTGATCACGGCTGGCGAGCGCTATAACAAGGTGGTTGATGCCTGGTCGCGTTGCACGGACGAAGTCCAGGCAGCGATGATGAAGGAAATTTCCCGCCAGGTTATCGGCAAGCCGACGAACTCGGTCTGGATGATGAGCCACTCCGGTGCGCGTGGGTCGCCAGCCCAGATGAAGCAGCTTGCCGGTATGCGTGGTCTGATGGCCAAGCCGTCGGGCGAGATCATCGAGCAGCCGATCATCGCGAACTTCAAGGAAGGCCTTTCGGTTCTCGATTACTTCACCTCCACCCACGGTGCCCGTAAGGGTCTCGCGGATACGGCTCTGAAGACGGCGAACTCCGGTTACCTCACGCGTCGCCTTGTCGACGTGGCGCAGGATTGCATCATCGTCGAGAACGATTGCGGCACCGAGCGTGGTCTGACGATCCGTGCGGTCATGGATAGCGGTGAGGTGATCTCCTCGCTTTCCGAGCGTATCCTGGGTCGTACTCTCACGGCTGACGTCACCGATCCGGTGAGCGGTGCGGTTCTCTTCCCGCGCAACACGCTGATCGAGGAAGCCGAGGCAGAGATCATCGAGAAGGCAGGCGTTGAAAGCGTCCTGATCCGCTCGGTGCTCACCTGTGACAGCCGTGTTGGTGTGTGTGGTCACTGCTATGGCCGCGACCTTGCACGCGGTACGCCGGTCAATATCGGTGAGGCCGTGGGCGTTATCGCTGCACAGTCCATCGGTGAGCCCGGCACGCAGCTGACGATGCGCACCTTCCATATCGGTGGTGCGGCTACGCGTGGTGCAGAGCAGTCGATGGTCGAGGCGTCGCGTGACGGCAAGGTGACCATCCGCAACCGCAACGTGGTCCAGAACAGCCAGAACGTCACCATCGTGATGTCGCGCAACTGCGAAATCCTGCTGACGGACGAGAAGGGTGTCGAGCGCGCACGTTACCGCGTGCCTTATGGTGCCCGCCTAATGGTCAATGAGGGCCAGGAAGTCACGCGCGGTCTGAAAATGGCCGAGTGGGACCCCTACACCCTGCCGATCATCACCGAGCAGGCCGGTACGGTCGAATATCTCGACCTGATCGACTCCATCACGCTCGTCGAACGTATGGACGAAGTGACGGGCCTGACCTCCAAGGTGGTCGTTGACTACAAGCAGGGCAGCAAGGGTGTGGACCTGCGTCCGCGCCTGCAGCTCAAGGATGCGGCGGGCAATGTGGTCCGACTCGCGAACGGCAACGAGGCACGGTACTTCCTGTCGCCCGACTCGCTGCTGTCGATCGAGAATGGCGCCACGGTCCATGCCGGTGACGTGCTGGCCCGTATCCCGCGTGAAGGTTCGAAGACCCGTGACATTACGGGTGGTCTGCCGCGCGTGGCCGAACTGTTTGAAGCCCGTCGCCCGAAGGATCACGCGATCATCGCGGAAACCGAAGGCCGGATCGAGATCGGCAAGGACTATAAGTCCAAGCGCTGCATCATCGTGAAGAACGACGAGACCGGGGAAGAGACCAACTACCTCATTCCCAAGGGCAAGCATGTGTCGGTGCAGGAAGGCGACTTCGTGCAGAAGGGCGATCCGCTGGTCGACGGTCCGCGCGTGCCGCATGACATTCTCAAGGTCATGGGCGTCGAGGCACTGTCCGATTATCTCGTCAACGAGATCCAGGACGTCTATCGACTGCAGGGCGTGAAGATCAATGACAAGCACATCGAAGTCATTGTTCGTCAGATGCTGCAGAAGGTGGAAATCCTCGAGCCGGGCGATACGACGTATCTGATCGGCGAGACAGTGGACCGCATCGAGTTCGAGGTCGAGAACGAGAAGCGCGTCAAGATGGGTGAGGAGCCTGCGCGCGGCATGCCCATCCTGCAGGGCATCACGAAGGCCTCTTTGCAGACACAGTCGTTCATCTCTGCGGCTTCCTTCCAGGAGACCACACGTGTGCTGACCGAAGCGGCAACAGCCGGCAAGGTCGACACACTGAACGGCCTGAAGGAGAACGTGATTGTCGGGCGTCTGATCCCCGCAGGTACGGGCAGCGTGATGAACAAGCTGCGCGCTATGGCGGCCTCTCAGGATCGTCAGCGTGTCAGCCGGGCAACTCCCGAGGTAACGGACGACGCAGCGGAGTAAGACCCCGCTGTAGCCTGGGAAAAACTAGTTTACGTTTGAGATCGGGCGGGGTAATACCCGCCCGATTTCGTATCCGGCGATTCGAGACGGGAATCGGACGAGAATCGGGCAGAACGCTAGAGTATGCTTGACTTTCATTCAGAACGGTCATAGGGTCCGCGCCCTCGGCTACCCCCGTCTCCTAAGGCGTCTGAGCCGTTGATAGACAGCATCAAACGCTAACGGTGCCGCCGCCTTCGGGTGAGGCTCAGGCCGGTAGTGAAAGAGTCAAAAGCGGGCGGCATTCTGCCGCGCGCTGAATTTTGTTGGAAGCAAGCAGATCGGGCGTCGCTCGGTCTAGCAGTGAGCAAGGATCGGGAAGGGCGTATGCCGACCATCAACCAGTTGATCGCCAAGGGCCGTGAGCCTGCCGCCAAGCGGAATAAAGTGCCGGCCCTCCAGGGTTGCCCCCAGAAGCGCGGCGTCTGCACGCGCGTCTATACGGTTACCCCGAAAAAGCCGAACTCGGCCCTGCGTAAGGTGGCAAAGGTGCGCCTGACCAACGGGTATGAGGTCGTTAGCTACATTCCGGGTGAAGGCCATAACCTGCAGGAACACAGCGTCGTGCTGATCCGCGGCGGCCGTGTAAAAGATTTGCCGGGTGTGCGTTATCACATCCTGCGCGGCGTGCTTGACACGCAGGGCATCGCCAAGCGTCGTCAGCGCCGTTCGCTGTATGGCGCGAAGCGTCCGAAGTAAGAGGAAATTCAGGCATGAGTCGCCGTCATCGCGCTGTAAAGCGTGAGATCCTTCCCGATCCGAAATTCGGAGATGTCGTCATCACGCGTTTTATGAACGCCCTGATGTACGATGGTAAGAAGTCCACAGCCGAGGGTATCGTTTACGGTGCGCTTGAGTCCGTGCGTCGTCGTGGTGGTGCCACGGCCGACCCGGTCGCCATGTTTCATGCGGCTCTGGACAACGTGAAGCCGGCCGTAGAGGTTCGCTCCCGCCGCGTCGGCGGTGCGACCTATCAGGTCCCCGTCGAAGTCCGTGCCGAGCGCCGTCAGGCCCTCGCCATCCGCTGGCTGATCGACGCCTCGCGCAAGCGCGGTGAGAACACGATGCAGGAACGCCTTTCCAACGAGCTGATGGACGCGATCAACAATCGCGGCTCCGCCGTCAAGAAGCGCGAAGACACGCATCGCATGGCTGAAGCAAATAAAGCATTCAGCCACTATCGTTGGTAAGCTTAAAAGGCTAACCGATTTTCCCGGGTGCCTCCTTCGGGGGTGCCTGGTACGAATTAGCAATCTTCCCCGCCGCACCTTCGGCGGTGGGTTATGGAGAGAATGATGGCTAAGGCTAAATTTGAGCGGACGAAGCCGCACTGCAACATCGGCACCATCGGTCACGTTGACCATGGCAAGACTTCACTGACGGCTGCAATCACGAAGACGCTCGCCAAGTCCGGCGGCGCGACCTTCCGTGCGTATGACCAGATCGACGCTGCTCCTGAAGAGCGCGCTCGCGGCATTACGATCTCCACCGCTCACGTTGAGTACGAGACCAAGAACCGTCACTACGCCCACGTCGACTGCCCGGGCCATGCTGACTACGTCAAGAACATGATCACGGGTGCCGCCCAGATGGACGGCGCGATTCTGGTTGTGTCCGCTGCTGACGGCCCGATGCCCCAGACGCGTGAGCACATCCTGCTTGCTCGCCAGGTTGGCGTTCCGGCGCTGGTCGTGTTCCTGAACAAGGTTGACCAGGTTGACGACGCCGAGCTCCTCGAGCTCGTCGAAATGGAAGTCCGTGAGCTTCTGTCGTCCTACCAGTTCCCCGGCGACGATATCCCCATCGTCAAGGGTTCGGCTCTGGTGACGCTTGAAGACGGCGACGCAGCAATCGGTGAAGACCGCGTGCTCGAGCTGATGGAAGCCGTTGACACCTACATCCCGCAGCCGGAGCGTCCGGTTGACCGTCCGTTCCTGATGCCGATCGAAGACGTGTTCTCGATCTCGGGTCGTGGTACGGTTGTCACGGGTCGCGTCGAGCGTGGCGTTGTGAACGTGGGTGACGAAGTCGAAATCGTCGGCCTCAAGGACACCGTCAAGACGACCGTTACGGGCGTCGAGATGTTCCGCAAGCTGCTCGATCGCGGTGAAGCCGGTGACAACATCGGTGCGCTGGTTCGTGGCACGAAGCGTGAAGACGTTGAGCGCGGTCAGGTTCTTGCAAAGCCGGGTTCGATCACCCCGCACAAGAAGTTCAAGGCTGAGGCTTACATCCTCACGAAGGAAGAAGGCGGACGTCACACTCCGTTCTTTACAAACTACCGTCCGCAGTTCTATTTCCGCACGACCGACGTCACGGGCGTCGTTCAGCTGCCGGAAGGCACGGAAATGGTCATGCCGGGCGATAACGTTGCCATGGACGTCGAGCTGATTGCTCCGATCGCCATGGACGAAGGTCTCCGCTTCGCTATCCGTGAAGGCGGCCGCACCGTCGGCGCAGGCGTGGTCTCCTCGATCAGCGCCTGATTGTAAGCACGGGCCCTGATTTGGCTGGCCCCGGTCGGAGTAATCCGGCCGGGGTCGGCTTTAGGAGGGGCCAGGAGGGAGCAGGGTAAGACCCGAACCCCAACGAGTTGGATTATTGGTAAGATGGACAACCAGAACATCCGCATTCGCCTAAAGGCGTACGATCACCGCGTGCTCGACAACAGCACGAAGGAAATCGTAAACACGGCGAAGCGTACGGGTGCGCGGGTTCGGGGTCCTATCCCGCTACCGACGCATATCGAGCGGTTCACCGTGAACCGTTCCCCACATGTGGACAAGAAAAGCCGCGAGCAGTTCGAGATTCGGACTCATCGCCGCCTGCTCGACATTGTTGAGCCGACACCGCAGACCGTGGACGCCCTCATGAAGCTCGACCTCGCCGCTGGCGTTGATGTCGAGATCAAACTTTAAGGTCCAGACGATGCGTACCGGATTGATCGCAAAAAAGCTGGGTATGACCCGGCTGTTCAAGGAAGATGGCACACATGTGCCGGTCACAGTGCTGCATCTCGACGAGGTCGAGGTTGTGGACGCCCGCACGCAGGAGCGTGATGGCTACACGGCAGTGCAGATCGGCATGAGCAAGGCAAAGGTGAAGAACGTCACCAAGCCCATGCGTGGCCATTATGCTCGCACCAAGGTGGAGCCGAAGAAGAATCTTGTCGAGTTTCGCGTGGCAGAAGATGCCGTGCTTGAGGCTGGCACGAAGCTCTCTGCGGCCCATTTCGTCGTTGGCCAGAAGGTCGACGTCACCGGCACCAGCAAGGGCAAAGGCTTCGCCGGCGTCATGAAGCGCTGGAACTTCGCTGGTCTTGAAGCCTCCCACGGCGTGTCCATCAGCCATCGTTCGCATGGTTCGACGGGTCAGCGCCAGGATCCGGGCAAGGTCTTCAAGGGCAAGAAAATGGCCGGTCACATGGGTGACGAGCGCATCACAACGCTTAATCTCGAAGTGGCAGCCGTCGACGCCGAACGCAACCTGATCATGGTTCGTGGTTCGATTCCGGGTGCCAAGAATGGCCTGGTGATGATCCGCGATGCGATCAAGAAGGCCCGCCATGCAGATGCGCCGTACCCGGCAGCGACTGCGGCGGCCGCCGGTTAAGGACTGAGGGCGATGGAATACGATATCAAAACCCTCGATAATGGCAGCGCCGGAACGGTGACCCTGCCAGAGGAACTGTTCGGCGCGACCCCGCGCGCGGACATCATGGCACGCGTTGTTCACTGGCAGCTGGCCAAGCGCCGCGCCGGTACGCACCGCACCAAGGGCATGGGCGAGATTTCTGGCACGACCAAGAAGCCGTACCGCCAGAAGGGCACAGGCTCGGCACGTCAGGGCTCGCTGCGCGCACCGCAGTTCCGCACTGGTGGCGTTGTTCATGGTCCGGTCGTTCGCGACCACGGCTATGACCTGCCCAAGAAGGTGCGTCGCCTCGGCCTGATTTCTGCGCTGTCGCAGAAGGCTGCCGCTGGCAAGCTGATCGTCATCGACCAGGCTGCTGGTGTGACCAAGACCCGTGAAGCCGCTGCAAAGCTGGCTGCCCTCGGCTGGTCCTCCGCTCTGATCGTCGACGGTGCCGTTGATGTGGCTTTCGGTCGCGCTGTGCGCAACCTGCCCAAGATCGACGTGCTGCCCACGATCGGCGCCAACGTCTATGACATTCTGAACCACGATGTTCTCGTGCTGACGCGCGCAGGGCTCGAGGGTCTCAAGGAGCGCCTGGCATGACCACGGGCATCGTTCTTGCGCGCCGCACAAAGGCGCAGCGCATGACGCGTGAAGCGATGTTTGACATCGTTCGCGCGCCGCTCATCACCGAGAAGGCGACGGCCCTCTCCGAGCGTAACCAGGTTGTTTTCCGCGTGGCGATGACCGCCGCGAAGCCGGAAATCAAGGTTGCGGTCGAGACGCTTTTCGGCGTCAAGGTCGTCTCCGTGAACACGCTGGTGCAGAAGGGCAAGACCAAGATGGTCAAGGGCCGTCCTGGTCGCCGTTCGGACATCAAGAAGGCGTATGTTCAGCTTGCGGAAGGTCAGTCCATTGACCTCACCGCGAAGCTGGGCTGACGCGGGATAGGATACCATGGCACTCAAGCACTTTAATCCCACGACGCCGAGCACACGTGGCACGGTACTGATCGACCGCAGCGAGCTCTTCAAGGGCAAGCCGGTCAAGCAGCTGACCGAAGGCAAGAACAAGACGGGCGGCCGTAACAACCACGGCCGTACCACGTCGCGTTTCCGTGGCGGCGGGCACAAGCAGTCCTACCGCTATGTCGACTTCAAGCGTCGCAAGTTCGATGTGGCCGGTACGGTCGAGCGTCTGGAATATGACCCGAACCGCACCGCCTTCATCGCGCTAATCAAGTACGAAGACGGCGAGCTGGCATACATCCTGGCACCGCAGCGCGTTAAGGTTGGCGATCAGGTTATCGCTGGCGAACGCACCGACGTGAAGCCGGGCAATGCCATGCCGCTGGGTTCGATGCCTGTCGGTACGATCGTGCACAACATCGAGCTGAAGCCTGGTGCTGGCGGCAAGATCGCCCGTTCGGCTGGCACGTATTGCCAGCTGGTCGGCAAGGATGCTGGCTACGCCCAGATCAAGCTGCAGTCCGGTGAGCTCCGTCTCGTCCGTGGCGAATGCATGGCCACGGTTGGCGCGGTGTCGAACCCCGACAACATGAACCAGCATCTCGGCAAGGCCGGTCGTAACCGTTGGCTCGGCCGTCGTCCGCATAACCGTGGCGTCGTCATGAACCCGGTCGACCATCCGCATGGTGGTGGTGAAGGTCGTACCTCTGGTGGCCGTCATCCGGTTACGCCGTGGGGCAAGCCGACCAAGGGCTACAAGACTCGTGTTAACAAGAAGACGGACAGCCTGATCATCCGTCGCCGCAAGACCGGCAAGTAAGAAGGGGGCAAACAGAGATGGCACGTTCCGTCTGGAAGGGCCCGTTCGTTGACGGGTACTTGTTCGGCAAGGCTGAAGCGTCGCGCGCTTCGGGTCGTAATGAGGTGATCAAGATCTGGTCGCGTCGTTCCACCATCCTGCCGCAGTTCGTCGGACTCACGTTCGGCGTTTATAATGGCCACAAGTTCCTGCCGGTGCAGGTGACGGAAAACATGGTCGGGCACAAGTTCGGTGAGTTCTCGCCGACACGCACGTTCCCCGGTCATGCTTCCGACAAGAAGTCGAAGCGGGGCTGATCATGAGCAAGCCGAAGCACATTCGCACACTCGCTGATACGGAAGCGCAGGCTGTTGCCCGCAACATCCGCGTCAGCCCGCGCAAGCTGAACCTGGTTGCGGCGATGATCCGCAACCAGCCGGCTGACAAGGCAATCGCAGCGCTGACATTCTCGCGTCGCCGTATCGCTCAGCAGGTTCGCAAGACCCTTGAGAGCGCCGTGGCCAATGCAGAGAACAATCATCAGCTCGATGTCGATCAGCTCGTGGTCAAGACCGCAGAAGTTGGCAAATCGATCGTCATGAAGCGTTTCCACGCTCGTGGCCGTGGTCGTTCCTCGCGCATCGAGAAGTTCTTCAGCCACCTGAAGATCGTCGTTGCCGAGCGCGCTGCAGACGAAGCGCCTGCGCCGAAGGGCAAGGGCAAGGACGCAGCAGAGCAGAAGGCAGCCTGATATGGGACACAAAGTCAATCCGATCGGGCTCCGGCTCGGCGTAAACCGCACCTGGGATAGCCGCTGGTACGCCGGCAATGACTATTCCCGTCTGCTGCATGAAGACCTGATGCTGCGCGCTTACCTGCGTCGCAAGCTTTCGGGTGCAGGCGTTTCCCGCGTTGTGATCGAGCGCCCGGCCAAGAAGCCGCGCGTCACGATCTATGCAGCGCGTCCGGGCGTCGTCATCGGCAAGAAGGGTCAGGACATCGACGCTCTGCGCAAGGATCTGAGCCGCCTGGCAAAGAGCGACGTTGCGCTGAACATCGTCGAGATCCGCAAGCCCGAAATCGACGCAACCCTGGTTGCCGAGAACATTGCACAGCAGCTGGAGCGCCGCGTGGCGTTCCGTCGTGCGATGAAGCGTGCGGTTCAGTCTGCCATGCGTCTTGGCGCGCAGGGTATCCGAATCAACTGCTCCGGCCGTCTCGGTGGTGCGGAAATCGCTCGTATCGAGTGGTATCGCGAAGGTCGCGTGCCACTTCACACGTTGCGCGCCGACATCGATTACGGTATCGCCACTGCCAAGACGACCTATGGTACGTGCGGTGTGAAAGTCTGGATCTTCAAGGGTGAAATCCTTGCCCATGATCCGATGGCTCAGGACCGTCGTGCAGCGGAACAAGCGCCGCAGCGCTGAGCAGTAGATTATGACAAGCGCCGCGAGGCGCATGAGGATACGACACCATGCTTTCCCCGAAGCGGACTAAGTTTCGCAAGGCCCACAAGGGCCGCATTCATGGGTTGGCCAAGGGCGGAACGACGTTGAATTTCGGCGCGTTCGGCCTTAAGGCTCTTGAACCCGAACGTATCACCGCACGCCAGATCGAGGCGTCGCGTCGTGCGATCACTCGTGCGATGAAGCGTGCCGGTCGCGTGTGGATCCGGATTTTCCCGGATCTACCGGTTTCCACGAAGCCTGCCGAAGTCCGAATGGGCTCCGGCAAGGGCTCGCCCGAGTTCTGGGTGGCTCGCGTGAAGCCCGGCCGCGTGCTGTTTGAAATCGAAGGCGTGCCGCCTGAAGTGGCACGTGAGGCCCTGGCTCTTGGCGCAGCGAAGCTGCCGATCAAGACCAAGTTCATCACCCGTATCGGGGAGGCATAAGAATGGCTGACGCTTACAAGGTAGCCGATCTTCGCGCCAAATCCCCTGATGAACTGCAGGCCCTTCTTCTGGACCTGAAGCGTGAGCAGCTGAACCTCCGGTTCCAGGCTGCCACGGGCCAGTCAGAGGGAGTCGGACGCGTTCGCGTTCTCCGTCGTGCGATTGCTCGCATCAAGACGGTGGCGCATCAATCGAAGAACAAGGCGGGCGCAAAAACGTCCGCCGCAGAGTCCTGAGAGGAGACGGACGATGCCAAGGCGCGTCCTGACAGGGCGAGTGACGAGCGACAAGATGGACAAGACGGTTACCGTTCTTGTTGATCGTCGTATCATGCACCCGCTCTATAAGAAGTTCATTCGTCGTTCCAAGAAGTACGCGGCGCATGACGAGCTGAACGAGTGCAAGATCGGAGACACGGTGCGCATCGAAGAATGCGCTCCGATTTCCAAGCGCAAGACCTGGACGGTGATTACCCGCAACGGTGCGGCCCTTGAGGCAGCAGCTGCGGCACCGGCTCAGGCGTCAGCGTAAGAGGGGACTGAGAAATGATCCATCCCGAGACCAATCTGGACGTCGCCGATAATTCCGGCGCACGTCAGGTGCAGTGCATCAAGGTGCTGGGCGGCTCCAAGCGGAAAACCGCCTCGGTCGGCGACGTGATCGTCGTGTCCGTCAAGGAAGCGATTCCCCGCGGCAAGGTGAAGAAGGGTGACGTGCATCAGGCCGTCATCGTTCGCACGTCCTACCCCGTTCGTCGTGCTGACGGCAGCGCCATCCGCTTCGACAAGAATGCGGCTGTGCTGATCAACAAGTCGATGGAACCGATCGGCACGCGTATCTTTGGCCCGGTGGTTCGTGAGCTGCGTGCGCGCAAGTTCATGAAGATCATCTCCCTGGCTCCGGAGGTGCTATAATGGCTGCTCGTATCAAGAAGGGTGACCAGGTTCTGGTCCTCTCCGGCTCGTCGCGCGGCACGCGTGGCGAAGTCCTGGCCGTCCTGCCGAAGGTCGAAAAGGCCATCGTGCGTGGCGTTGCCGTGGCTAAGCGTCACCAGAAGCCGACCCGCATGAACCAGGAAGGCGGTATCATCGCCAAGGAAATGCCGGTTCATCTGTCCAACCTGAAGCTCGTTGATCCGAAGAGCGGCAAGCCGACTCGCGTCGGTTTCCGCCAGCTTGAGGATGGACGCAAGGTCCGTGTCGCCAAGGTGACCGGCGAAGTGATCGAAGGCTAAGGGGGCGACAATGAGCGAGACCATTACCCGCATCCAGCCGCGCCTGCAGCAGCGTTACAACGACGTTCTCCGTGACAAGCTGCGTGAGCAGTTTGGCTACAAGAACGCCATGCAGGTTCCCAAGCTGGAAAAGATCGTGCTGAACATGGGCGTGGGCGAAGCCGCCGGCGACCAGAAGAAGCTCGATGCCGCCGTTGCCGAAATGGCAGCCATCTCCGGTCAGAAGCCCGTCAAGACGGTTGCTCGCAAGGCAATTGCAGGGTTCAAGATCCGTGAAGGCCTGCCGATCGGCTGTAAGGTGACCCTGCGTCGCGCACGCATGTACGAATTCCTCGATCGTCTCGTGACGATCGCGATGCCGCGCATTCGTGACTTCCGCGGTCTGCCCCCCAACAAGGGCTTTGACGGTCGTGGCAACTTCGCCATGGGCATCAAGGAGCAGATCGTGTTCCCGGAAATCGACTACGATAAGATCGACTCCGTACGCGGCATGGACATCATCTTCGTCACCACGGCGAAGAGCGATGAAGAGGCAAAAGCGCTGCTCAAGGCGTTCGATCTGCCCTTCACTGCCTGATTTATCGGGTTGAGCCGGGTTTTTTCCTTTTCAAAGGAAGCCCGGCTCCCTATATACACACGCTGTTTGGAAAACCGTTGGGATTGGCCCGACAGGTTCCGGGAGAAGATTTAGCATGGCAAAAATCTCCGCCGTGAACCGCAACGCCAAGCGCGCCTACATGGCGACGCGCGATAAGGCGAAGCGGACCGCGTTGAAAGATATCATCAAGGACCGGAGCCTTCCGGTAGAGGAGCGTTTCGACGCAACCCTGAAGCTGGCAGAAATGCCGCGCAACGGGTCGCGCGTTCGTTTCCGTCTGCGCTGCAAGGTTTCGGGACGTCCCCGCGCGAACTATCGCAAGTTCGAGCTGAGCCGTATCGCCCTGCGCGACCTGGCCTCCACCGGCCAGATCCCCGGTATGGTCAAGTCGAGCTGGTAAGGTAGAAGCGAATGTCCCTGTCCGATCCGTTGGGTGATATGCTCACCCGCATTCGCAATGCCCAGCGTGCACGTCACGCGGCTTGCATCGCGCCGGCTTCCAAGCTGCGTGCGAACGTTCTGGAAGCGCTGCGTCGCGAAGGTTACATCCGTGGCTACACCACGGAAGAACTGCGCGCCGGCGTCTCCCAGCTGCGCATCGAGCTGAAATATGCAGACGGCCAGCCCGTGATCAAGGAAATCCACCGCGTGTCCAAGCCGGGCCGTCGCGTGTATTCCAAGATCAAGGAACTGCCGCGCGTGTATGCCGGTCTCGGCGTGTCGATCCTGTCCACCCCGCGCGGTATCCTTTCGGATATCGAGGCTCGCGCCGCGAATGTCGGTGGCGAAGTCCTCTGCCGCGTCTTCTGAGGAGGATCACATGTCACGAGTAGGCAAGTATCCGGTCGTCATCCCTGTTGGCGTGGACGTTTCCATTGCTGATGGGTCCCTGACTGCCAAGGGCAAGCGCGGTTCGCTAAGCATGCCTCTGACCCGCTTCGTTCAGGCGAAGGTGGAAGACGGCAAGGTTTCGATCCTTCCGGTGGGTAACCGTTCGCGTGAGACCTGGACGATGTGGGGCACAACCCGCGCAATCGTCGCCAACCTGGTCAAGGGCGTTTCCGAAGGTTTCAGCAAGACGCTCGAAATCACCGGTACGGGTTTCCGCGCCAGCGTGCAGGGTTCGAACCTGGTGATGAACCTGGGTTATTCCCACGACGTCGTCTATCCGATCCCCGCCGACGTGAAGATCACCACGCCTCGTCCCACGGCCATCACGGTCGAAGGGAACGACAAGCAGCGTGTTGGTCAGGTTGCGCTCGACATCCGTAACTTCCGCAAGCCGGAACCCTATAAGGGCAAGGGCGTGCGTTACGAGACCGAAGTTCTCCGTCGTAAGGAAGGCAAGAAGAAATAATGGCTACGCAGCATGGATTGCAGGAACGTCGCCGTCAGCGGCTTCGCTTCCAGCTTCGCCGCAAGAGCGGTGGCCGGCCGCGTCTGTCGGTCTTCCGTTCTGGCAAGAACATCTACGCACAGGTGATCGACGACGCCCAGGGCGTTACCCTCGCCAGCGCTTCCACCCTCGAGAAGACTCTTCGCGAGTCCGGCAAGACGGGTGCAAATGTCGATGCGGCTTCGGTTGTCGGCAAGCTGGTTGCAGAGCGCGCTCTGGCCGCTGGCGTGACGGCGGTCGTGTTCGATCGCGGTGCGTATCTCTATCATGGTCGCGTCAAGGCGCTGGCCGAAGCTGCCCGCGAGGGCGGCCTTTCGTTCTAAGGAAGGATCACACATGGCACGTGAGCCAAGAGAAGGCGGCCGTGGTGGTCGCGAGCGGGAACGCGAAGGCGACGATCTGGTCGACAAGCTGGTAACGATCAACCGCGTGGCCAAGGTGGTCAAGGGTGGACGTCGCTTCGCTTTTGCTGCCCTGGTTGTCGTTGGTGACCAGAAGGGTCGCGTCGGGTACGGTGCGGGCAAGGCCCGTGAAGTGCCGGAAGCAATCCGCAAGGCCACCGAGCGCGCCAAGCGCACGATGATCCGCGTTCCGATGAAGGAAGGCCGCACACTGCATCACGATTCCTACGGGCATTTCGGTGCTGGCAAGGTCGTGGTTCGTGCAGCTGAAGCCGGTACCGGCATCATCGCAGGCGGCCCGATGCGCGCCGTTTTCGAATCGCTGGGCGTGAATGACGTTGTTGCGAAGTCCCTCGGGACCCGTAACCCGCATAACATGGTCAAGGCGACCTTCGCCGCTCTCGAGCGTTGCAGCAGCCCCCGCGCTGTCGCAAGCCGCCGTGGCAAGAAGGCCTCTGAGCTGTTTGCAAAGCGTGATGCATCGTCTGACGAGGCAGTGGAGGCGACCAATGGCTGAGAACAAGACTGTTCGCGTCAAGCAGATCGCTTCGGCTATCGGGCGCAAGCCCGGCCAGGCTGAGACCCTCGTGGGTCTGGGCCTGCGCGGCATCGGCAGTGTTCGTGAACTGGAGGATACGCCTTCGGTTCGCGGCATGATCCGCAAGGTTGCCCACCTCATCCAGGTGGAGGGTTGATATGAACCTTAATGAACTGCGCGATAACGCCGGTGCGCGTTACCGCAAGAAGCGTCTGGGCCGTGGTATCGGCTCGGGCAAAGGCAAGACCTCCGGTCGTGGCGTCAAGGGTCAGAAGGCCCGTGAAGGCGTCTCGCTGAACGGCTTCGAGGGTGGTCAGCTTCCGCTGTATCGTCGTATGCCGAAGCGCGGGTTCAAGAACATCTTCCGCAAGGAATTTGCTCCTGTGAACCTGGGCGCGATCGACCGTGCACTGGCTGATGGCAAGCTTCAGGCAGACGCGACGATCACGGAAGAGGCTTTGCGCGCCGCTGGTCTGGTGGGCACTGGCAAGTATGCCGGTATCCGCCTGCTGGCAAAGGGCGAGCTGACCCGCGCCGTGACCGTTGAAGTTTCCGGCGCTTCGGCAACCGCGATTGCGGCTGTCGAGAAGGCTGGTGGCTCTGTCAAGGTTGCCGCCAAGGCTGAAGCTCCGGCAGAAGCCTGATCGCCCGAAACGCTCATCGCGCACCTTTTCGTGCGCGACGAACGACGGTAATCCTGAACAGCGTCCCGCGCCTGCGGCGACGCTGTTTTTGTTGAAAGGACCGGTGGATGGCCTCCGCAGCCGAGCAGCTTGCCGCCAATCTCAATCTGAGTTCGTTCTCCAAGGCGACCGAGCTCAAAAAGCGCATCTGGTTCACCCTGGGCGCGCTCATCATCTATCGTCTGGGAACCTACATCCCGGTTCCCGGCGTCGATGCGACCGTGATGGGTCAGCTCCTGAACCAGAATCAGGGCGGCATCATCGGCATGTTCGATATGTTCACCGGTGGTGCGCTTGGGCGTATGACTGTGTTCGCCCTGAACATCATGCCTTACATCAGCGCATCGATCATCGTGCAGTTGCTTTCAACGGCGCTGCCTTCGCTTGAGGCACTCAAGAAAGAGGGTGATCAGGGCCGTAAGAAGCTCAACGCCTACACGCGTTACCTGACTGTGCTGATCGCCCTGTTCCAGGCTTATGGCATCGCCATGGGGCTTGAGCACATGACCAGCAAGACCGGTGCTCTGGCTGTCGTGGCGCCCGGCCCGTTCTTCATCCTGTCCTGCGTGGTGACCCTTGTGGGCGGAACCATGTTCCTGATGTGGCTGGGTGAGCAGATCACGTCGCGTGGTGTGGGTAACGGCATCTCGCTGATCATCTTTGCTGGCATCGTGGCTAACCTGCCTCACGCGCTCGCCAGCTTGTTCCAGCTTGGCTACACGGGCGCTCTCTCGCCGTTCTTCGTATTGCTGTTCCTGGTCCTCGCAGGGGCGACCATTGCGTTCATCGTGTTCATGGAGCAGGCGCAGCGCCGGGTGGTGATTCAGTATCCCAAGCGCCAGGTCGGCAGCCGCATGTTTGGTGGCGATTCGTCGCATATGCCGCTCAAGGTCAATACGGCTGGCGTCATTCCACCCATCTTCGCTTCCTCCGTCCTGCTGATTCCTGTGACGATTGCGGGCTTCATGAACGGCAAGGGGCTTCCGGGCTGGCTCAACACGCTAGGTCAGGAACTGGGGCAGGGGCAGCCGCTCTACATGCTGTTCTATGCAGCAATGATCCTGTTCTTCTCGTATTTCTATGCTGCGGTGACCTTCAACCCTGAAGAGACTGCCGAGAATCTGCGTAAGCAGGGTGGCTTCGTGCCGGGTATTCGACCCGGCTCGAACACGGCGCGTTATTTCGACCGTATCCTCTCACGCCTGACGACCATCGGTGCGCTCTACCTCGTTGCGGTCTGCTTGCTGCCTCAGATTCTGATCAGCCGCTACAACGTGCCTTTCTACTTCGGTGGAACGAGTCTGATCATTATCGTGTCGGTCACGATCGACACCATGACGCAGGTACAGTCGCATCTGGTGGCTCATCGCTATCAGGGCCTTATTCGCAAGCAGCGTGGTCGTGGGAACGGCAAGGCTGAGGCTGGCAGGGGAGTGCGCCGTCGATGAACATCATCCTTCTTGGCCCGCCTGGCGCGGGCAAGGGAACGCAGGCCCAGCGTCTCGAGCAGGAATACGGCCTGAAGCAGATCTCGACGGGCGATATGCTGCGCGCCGAGATGGCCGCAGGAACGCCGTTGGGTCTCAATGTGAAGTCGATCGTCGAGTCCGGACAGTTTGTGCCGGACCCGGTGATGATCGACCTGATCAAAAGTCGCACCCTGCAGGCCGATTGCGCGAACGGGTTCATCCTCGATGGATTCCCGCGCACCGAGAGCCAGGCAGAGGCGCTGGACGCGATGCTGGCCTCGCGCGACATGAAAATCGATGCGGTGCTGCTGCTCGAAGTCGATGCCGAGCAGATCGTGGCCCGGCTGGCTGAGCGACGTGCGCCGGATGGCTCACGACGTGCCGATGATGAACCTGACACGGTCCGTCGTCGTATACAGGTCTATCGTGACCAGACGGCGCCTATTCTGCCCTATTATGAGAATGCGGGGCGTCTGCGTCGCATTGATGGTATGCAGAATGTCGAGACGGTGCATCAGGCTATCGTCGCGGCTCTTGGGCTTACAAAATAAGTCGGATAGGGTCGATCACGCAAAAGTGAACGGTTTTATTTGACTCAAGGGGGGTGCTCGATATATTGCGCGCCCTCGACACAGGTGCTGTCAGTCGCGTTAATCGTCGCCCGTGAGGCGTTCGATTCTTTGGCGGATTGAACAGTTTCGATTGAACTGGCCCATGACATGGGTCGAAGCAGAAAGAGAGCCTGACCTTCCGGTCAGGCAGGGAGTGAGTGGCGTGGCGCGTATTGCCGGCGTAAATATTCCGACGAACAAGCGGGTAGTCATTGCCCTGAGCTACATCTACGGCATTGGTCCGTCGACGGCGAAGGCAATCTGCTCGAAGCTCGAAGTACCTGAAGCGAAGCGCGTCAACGAGCTGAGCGACGATGAGATCGTGAAGATCCGCGAACTGATTGATGGCGATTACCGCGTCGAGGGTGACCTCCGCCGCGAAACCGCGATGAACATCAAGCGTCTGATGGACCTTGGTTGCTATCGTGGTCTGCGTCACCGTCGTGGTCTGCCGGTGCGCGGCCAGCGTACGCACACGAATGCCCGTACCCGTAAGGGTAAGGCCGTGGCGATTGCCGGTAAGAAGAAAGCGACGCGCTAATTCGCGCATCTTAGGCGGATCGTGGCGAGTGGCGGCCTTCAGGCTGTCCTCTGCCCTTCGCTCATTGCCAAGTTTGACAGGACGACCTCATCATGGCCAAGGCCGCAACTCCGCGTATCCGTAAGAAGGAGCGCAAGAACATCATCTCCGGTGTCGCGCACGTTCTTTCGACGTTCAACAACACCATGATCACCATTTCCGACGCCCAGGGCAACTCGATTGCATGGTCTTCGGCTGGCGCGCAGGGCTTCAAGGGCTCGCGTAAGTCCACGCCGTATGCCGCACAGGTTGCCGCCGAAGACGCAGGCCGCAAGGCACGCGACCACGGCATGGAGACGCTGGAAATCGAAGTTTCGGGTCCGGGTTCGGGCCGTGAGAGCGCCCTGCGTGCCCTTCAGGCCGTCGGGTTCTCCATCACGTCGATCCGCGACATGACCCCGGTGCCGCATAACGGCTGCCGTCCGCGCAAGCGTCGTCGCGTCTGATTGGCTCCGGCCCCTTCGGGGGCCGGTTGTCTGTCACCACCCGTCCGTAGGTGGTTTCTCTCTCGGGGGAGGCCACCGGCACGTTCTGACCGCGCTCCGGCGCGGTTGATGTTCCGTTGGTCCCCAGCGGGACAAGTTGTTTGAAAGGCCACGACATTGGTCCTCCAGAAGAACTGGCAGTCCCTTATCAAGCCGGAAAAGCTGGAAGTCGCGCCCGGCTCCGTGCCCACGCAGACAGCCACGGTGATTGCCGAGCCGCTGGAGCGTGGTTTTGGCATGACGCTCGGCAACGCGATCCGTCGCGTGCTGCTCTCCTCGCTGCAGGGCGCTGCCGTCACCGCGATCCAGATCGACGGCGTGCTGCATGAGTTCTCGTCCGTGCCGGGCGTCCGTGAGGACGTGACGGACATCGTGCTGAACATCAAGCAGCTTGCCCTGCGCATGCATGGCGAAGGCCCCAAGCGCATGGTGCTGACGGCTACGGGCCCCGGCGAGGTGCGTGCAGGCCAGATCCAGGCCGGTCATGACATCGAAATCATGAACCCCGACCTGGTCATCTGCACGCTCGATGACGGCGTGAAGCTGGGCATGGAATTCACCGTGAACATGGGCAAGGGCTATGTTCCGGCCGCTGCCAACCGTCCGGAAGACGCGCCGATCGGGCTCATCCCCATCGATGCGATCTACTCCCCGGTGCGCAAGGTGTCGTACAAGGTTGAGCCGACCCGCGTGGGTCAGGTCACCGACTATGACAAGCTGCTGCTCACGGTCGAGACGAATGGCGCGGTTACCCCGGAAGACAGCCTGGCTCTGGCCGCCCGCATCCTGCAGGACCAGCTCCAGCTCTTCATCAACTTTGACGAGCCGCGTCCGGTGCGTCAGGAAGAGCCGCGTGACGATCTGCCGTTCAACCGCAACCTGCTTCGCAAGGTTGATGAGCTCGAGCTGTCGGTGCGTAGCGCCAACTGCCTGAAGAACGACAACATCGTCTATATCGGCGATCTGGTTCAGAAGTCTGAGCAGGAAATGCTGCGTACGCCGAATTTCGGTCGTAAGTCGCTGAATGAAATCAAGGAAGTCCTGACTTCCATGGGTCTGTCGCTGGGCATGAATGTTCCGGCCTGGCCTCCCGAGAACATTGAGGATCTGGCAAAGCGTCTCGACG
This sequence comes from Asaia sp. HumB, assembly GCF_030263835.1. Taxonomy (NCBI): domain Bacteria; kingdom Pseudomonadati; phylum Pseudomonadota; class Alphaproteobacteria; order Acetobacterales; family Acetobacteraceae; genus Asaia; species Asaia sp. HumB. Next base: position 2,315,488 of record NZ_JARPML010000002.1, read on the forward strand.
AGACGTTCTGAGCCTTATCCGGTAGAAAGCAGAGTAAGGAAACCCTATCATGCGTCATGGTGTTGCTGGGCGTAAGCTCAACGTAACCTCGACCCACCGCGCAGCCATGTTCCGCAACATGGCCGTGGCTATCATCAAGCACGAGCAGATCACGACGACGCTGCCCAAGGCGAAGGAAATTCGCCCGATCGTCGAGAAGCTGATCACCCTCGGCAAGCGTGGCACGCTGCACGCTCGTCGTCAGGCTTTCGCACAGCTGCGCGACGAAACCATCGTCACCAAGCTGTTCTCGACCATTGCAGAGCGCTATCAGGGCCGCTCGGGTGGTTACACCCGCGTCCTGAAGGCCGGCGTCCGCTACGGCGACAACGCTGACATGGCCGTTGTCGAGATGGTCGACCGTGACGCTGATGCCAAGGGCAAGGATAGCGGCCCGGTGTTCAACCAGTCCGGTGAAGAGCCGATGGCTGCCTGATCCCGAAGGATCGGAACGCCAATGGAGAGGCCGGGCAGGAAACTGCCCGGCCTTTTTCATTTGGACTTACAAAATTCTGTCCAATCGTTTAAACAATCCTCCAATACGCAAACACATCAATCCTACCTTTCAAAGCAGGATTTTTGATCAGTTTCGATACCGATCCTTCCTATCATGGGGTCGGGGGGCCAGTTTCGATATTCTGCATGGATATCCGGACGTTTTCCTGCGTTGGCGGGATCTGGCTTTTTCAACGGTCCGAGCACTCTCGTAGGACCAGTCACCGCGCATCCCATGCCGATCCGGGCAATGAGGCCCGGTACGCTCGCGCTGCGTGTAGATACAGGAGAGCTTCTTTGTCTGAGGCAAGCACCACCCAGAGACGCGGGATCGCAGAGATCCTCGGTATTCCACGCCCTCTCTTTTTCGGCTTCGTCGGTCTACTTTTGTTCATGATCGGTGACGGTGTCGAGGCGGGATACCTTGATACATTCATGCTCCATAACGGGCACACCCAGGGCGACGTGAATCTTCTCTTCACGACCTATGGTATCACGGTCATGATTTCGGCCTGGTTTTCCGGGCCGCTGTCGGACCTCTACGGCCCAAAGCGTGTGATGTGGATTGGATTGATCCTTTGGTCCGTGCTTGAGGTTGGGCTTCTTGCTCTGGGTCTTGGCCCGAACAACTTCACAATGACGCTCCTCTTCTACACGCTGCGCGGCTTCGCCTATCCGCTCTTCGCCTACGGGTTCCTCGTCTGGATCGCGGCTGCGACACCGGCTACGATGCTGGGCTCGGCGGCTGGCTGGTTCTGGTTCTCCTTCTCCGCCGGTCTGCCCACACTAGGTTCGCAGTTCGCCCGTTATGCCATCCCCGCAATTGGCGAGTTGGCAACGTTCTGGTGCTCGCTTGGTCTCGTAATCCTTGGCGGTCTGGTGGCGTTGCTCTTTACCCATGAACCAACCGGGAAGAAGCGTCTGCTGCCCGATCATGTGAGCACACGCGACATTTTCTTCGGGTCGATCAGCATCATGTGGCGCGAGCCCAAGACACTGATCGCCGGTATCGTGCGCACCATCGACACGTCGTCGGAATACGCGTTCCTCGCGATCATGCCGGCGTTCTTCATCGATCACCTTGGTTTTACACAGGGCCAGTGGTTGAACCTGTTGTCGCTGATCTTCCTCAGCAACATCCTGTTCAATCTCGTCTCGGGTATGCTGGCCGATGCGCTTGGACACCGCTTCATCGTCTCGGTGTTCGGTGGTATCGGTGGCTTCGTTTCGATCCCGCTCTTCTATTATATCCCGGTCTGGTATCCCGGTAACTTCGCGGCTGCTGCGGCTGTTGGCATTTTCTACGGCGCGACCGTCGCTGCCTTCGTTCCGCTCTCCGGCCTGATGCCGCAGATTTGCCCCAAGGAGAAGGCGGCTGCGCTTTCGATCCTTGGTTTGGGTGCCGGTGCGAGCACCTGGGTTGGCCCGGCCATTGCCGGCATCTGCGAGAGTGTGTTCGGTTTTGGCATGGAAGGGATCATCTGGGCCTTTGCCCTGATCTATCTGGCAGCCGCCGGTATGACGATCACGCTCCGTATCTCGGATGAGGCGCGTCGTTATACGCAGGAAGCGCTCGCCCGTGGTGAGAACATGACGGCCGTCGGACACTAAGGGTTCAATTCCTCCTGTACCGACATGGCGAGGCGCCGTTGACATCTGTCGACGGCGCCTTTTCTTTGTCTGGATGACTGACCCTGTCTCTTCACCGCCGTCAGGATGGGAAAGCTTCGATCGCTTTTCCTTCGGCGACAGTCCGGCTCTTGCCGATGAACTTCTTGGCCTCGTTATCCGCGGGATCAAGACCGGTACATGCTGGGCCGCCTGCGACGGGCAGCAAACCCATATCGGGAAGTTGAGCGTCGTCTGTGACGGCAGGGACCAGCCCCGTGTCATCACCCGCACGGTGGCTCTCGAGAAACGACGCTATTGTGACGTGGATGAAGTTTTTGCGGCCAAGGAAGGCGAGGGCGACCGGAGCCTCGCCTATTGGCGGGGCGAGCATGAGCGTTATTTCCGTCGTCTAAACCAATTCAGCGAGACGATGGAGCTATGGTGCGAGGAATTTGCTGTCGTGTTTGTGTTTCCTCACACGCACTGACCGGGCGTCTGTCACCAGTACGGCGTCAGGGTGAACTTTCGTTGCGACTTCGCGTTGACCCCGGACAGAACTAAAAAGGGTTTCGCTATGCTAAAGCTCGCCATCTTCTTCCTGATCATCTCCCTGATTGCAGGGCTCTTCGGATTCACCGGTATCTCGGCAGCTTCGGCGGGGATCGCGAAAATCCTGTTCTTCCTCTTCATCGCCCTGTTTGTGCTTTTCCTGGTCATTGCCGTCTTTGTCGGCAAGGCCGTGACTTGAGCCTATCAGTGATCCCACAGCAAAAAGGGGAGAGCCGAGAGGCTCTCCCCTTTCTTATTTGCTCGTAGTGCCGAGCCGAAAACGCGGGATGGGGCTTACTGCTTCGTCTTGGACAGGAATTCCGGCAGTAGCGGATTATTGGTCTGCAGTGAGGCCTTGCTGGGGAGCTGCGAGACATCCCAGCCGCCGCCGAGGGCCACAATCAGATCAACATGGGCGATCGCCTGGCTTTGGTGAATACCAAGAGCCTGAACTTCGTAATTCAGGGCATTCTGCTGGCTGGTCAGGACGGTCGTGTACGTCTGGGTACCGGCCATGTATTCATTGAGAGAGACACGGACGGCTTCCTGAGCGGACTTGACGGCGACATCCTGCTGAGCCAGCTGCTCGTCAAGGATACGCAGGTTCGACAGATTATCCTCAACACCCTGCAGCGCGCTCAGCACGGTCTGGCGATAGGTCGCCACCGAGGCATCGTAATCGGCCCGGGCGCTGAGCACGGCCGCGCTGCGTGCGCCGCCATTGAACAGGGTCTCGGTCGATGACGCGCCGAGCGACCAGAAGCGCGTGGCTGCCTGGATCAGCGTTTGAAGCGGGTTGCCGCTATACCCATAGGTCGCGCTGACCGAGATCTCTGGATAGAAGGCGGCGATATAATAGCCGATCTCGGCATTATACCCTTCCATATTGCGTTCGGCGGCTGCGATATCGGGGCGGCGCTGCAGAAGCACCGACGGCACGGCACTGGGCGCTGTGGGCAGGGTAAGGGGCAGAGCCCCGACGGGAATGGTCAGATCGGCAGGGGCGCGACCAATCAGAACGGCTATGGCATGTTCGTATTGGGCCCGTGTGATCCCGGCCTGAGTGGCCTGCGCCTCGGTCTGTTGCAACTGATACCGTGCCTGCCAGAGCGCACTCGGGTCCGTTACGCCGGCATCGACCTGATTTTGCACGATGCTGAGCGCCTGACGGAAATAGCCCACATTATCGAGGTAGAGCTTCTTCAGGCTGTCCTGATAACGCAGGTTGAAATACGCATTGGCCAGCTGGGACTGATAGGACAGCTGCGCATTGGCGAGATCAGCCGCGCTCGCCTGGGTGGCCGTCACCTGCTGCTGGATCTGGCGACGGATACGGCCCCAGACATCGAGCGTCCAGGAGGCAGAAGGCCCGGTATTCCATGTATTGACTGTGGTCGTGGTGGAGTAATTGACCACAGACCCGGAACTGGCGCTTCGTGAGCCGCTACCCTGGGCGTTACGGCTGAAACTGAATGAGCCGGAAAGCGTGGGGAAGAGCTGGGCGCGAATGGAATCGATGGTCGCCTCGGCCTTGCGATACTGCGCCTCATATTGCTTCACGTTCTGGTTGGAGATCGCGACCTGCGACTCAAGCCAGTTCAGCTGGGGATCGTGATAGACTTCCCACCACGCACCTTTTGGCGCCTCGGCCAACTGGGGCTGGGCGACACCCCAGCCTGCAGGCGGCTTGGGGGCTTCCTTGAACTTGGCCGAAATCACCGCATGGGGACGATGGTAGTCAGGCCCCACCATGAAGCAGCCTGAAAGCAGGGGCGTGCAACATGCAGCAAGGAGGGACAGGCGTCGGGCTGAGCGAGACGGGGAGAAAGTCATCCTTGGGTCTGATCCTGATGGTGCCGGCGGAAAAGCATGGAGGTGGAGTGGAAGAACCGTGAGATCCTGCGTCCCATCGCATCGAGCGTCAGGAAAACGGCAGGCGTGCTGTAAAGGGTGAGGGCCTGACTGACGACCAGACCGCCGAGAATGGAAATACCCAGAGGGCGGCGCAATTCTGCACCATAGCCATTGGCAATGATCAACGGAACTGCACCCAGCGCTGCGGCGAGCGAGGTCATGATGATGGGGCGAAAGCGCAGGGCGCTGGCCTGACGAATGGCTTCTTCGGGGGTGGCGCCGTCGCGCTGGGCTTGCATGGCGAAATCGATCAGCATGATGGCGTTTTTCTTGACGATGCCAATCAGCAGGATCACGCCGATCATCGCGATCAGCGAGAACTCTTCACCAAAGATCTGGAGCGCCAGAATGGCCCCGACCCCGGCGGAAGGCAGCGTGGAGAGAATGGTGAGCGGGTGCACGAGGCTCTCATAGAGCACGCCCAGCACAATATAGACCGCGGCCAGGGCCGCGAGGATGAGCAGGGGCTCGTCATTGACCGATTTCTGGAACAGGGCGGCATTACCGGCAAAGCCACCCTGAATATCTGAGGGCACATGCAGCTTGATCAGTGCAGCATTGATGGCCGTCACCGCATCACCCAGTGACACGCCCTGCTTGAGGTTGAACGAAATGGTGGTGGCCACCGATTGTCCCTGATGGTTCACGCTCAGGGCCGTGGTGCCCGGAATGATATGCGAGGTCAGGCTGAGCGGCACCATAGTCTCTGCGCTGGTCGCAACTGCCGAGCCCGAAGAGGCATTGCTACCGCCGGCCAGACTGTTGGCCATCTGGTTCTGGTAGTTGGAATCGGCGGTCGAGACGCTGCTTGAGGCCGTGCTGGTCGTGACAACGCGGATGCGGTTCGACGCGACGCTGCCTGAGGCCGTACCGCCCGAGGTGCTGATCCAGACCTGCTGTAGCGTGTTGGGGTCCCGCCAGAAGCGTGGCGCGGCTTCCATGATCACACGATACTGGTTGATCGGCTTGTAGATGACTGAGGCAGCACGCTGCCCATAGGCATCGAACAGGATATTCGAGACAAGTTGTGGGGTAATCTGGAAACGTGACGACAGGTCGCGGTTGATCTTCACATCAAGTGCCGAGCCGCCTTCGCTCAGATCGGAGGAGACATCCATAAGCCCCGGAATTTTCTGGAAGGCTTCCACCACCTTGGGGGTGAGGGTGAAAAGCTCATCGGCATCGGGGCCTTGCAGGGCATACTGGTAAGAGGCATTGCCGCCACGGGCACCCGCTCTTACGGCACCGGGTGCCATGAAGAAAATCTCGGCGCCGACCATATGGCTGAACTTGCGGCCCAGGCGTTCGATGGTCTGGGTGACCGTGTCGCTACGAGCGGATTTGTCCTTGAGCGAGGCAAAGAGATTGGCCTGATTGGCCTGACGACCGCCCAGAAAACCGACGATGGCGGCGACATCGCGATCTTTCGAGACGGTCCTGGCTACCTCATAGGTCTTGCCGCTCATCTGGCTGAATGACGATGACTGATCGCCGATGATATGGCCCATCATCATGCCGGTATCTTCATCCGGGAAGAAGCCCTTGGGCATCTTCACGAAAAGCGCACCTGCGATGAACAGGGTGGCTGGCAGGGTCAGAAGCATCAACCAGCGATGGCGCAGAGACCAGTCGAGCGAGGCGACATAGCCATCGGTAACACGGGTGATCTGCCGATCAAGGAAGATGGCGATACGTGCGCGCTGATGCCCTTCTTTTGCAGGGCGCAGCAGCAGGGCGCAGATCATGGGGGTGAGTGACAGCGACAGGATCATCGAGATCACAAGGGTGATCGAGATGGTCATGGCGAATTCGTGGAACAGTCGCCCGGCAATCCCGCCCAGAAGGATGATCGGCACAAACACCGCAATAAGCGAGAGGGTGATGGAGACGACCGTAAAGGCCACTTCACCCGCGCCGATCAGCGCCGCCTTGAGTGGCGAGAGACCCTGCTCCAGATAACGGGTGATGTTCTCGAGCACCACGATGGCATCATCAACCACGAAGCCGGTGGAGATGGTGAGCGCCATGAGTGACATGTTGTCGAGCTGGTAGCCCAGCAGCTTCATGACAGCGAAGGTCGCGATGATGGAGGTGGGCACCACAATCGCCGGGACCAGAATGGCCGGGGCCGATTGCAGGAACACCAGCACGACCAGCACCACCAGCACCACGGCAAGGATGAGCGTCAGCTTGGTGTCATCCAGCGCGGCGCGAATGGTCTTGGAGCGATCAACGGCAATATGCAGGTCGATATCGGGGGGTAGGGCCGCCCGGATAAGGGGCAGACGCGCCTTGATCTCGTCGGTGGTCTTGACCACGTTCGCCCCTGCCTGAGCAAAGACCAGCCCCACCACGGCACGCTGTCCGTTATAGACGCCGAGCGTACGCAGGTTTTCCACGCTGTCATTGACCTCGGCCACACTCGACAGGCGGACAGGGCGGGCATTGCGATAGGCGATGATCAGGTCGCGATAGGCCTGGGCCTTCTCAGCCTGGTCGTTGGTGTCCAGCGTAAAGCGATAGCCGCCCTGATCGATGAAGCCTTTGGGCGTATGGGCATTGGCCGAGGCCAGCGATGCGCGCACATCCTCGAAGCTGATCCCGAATTTGTAGAGCAGGAGCGGATTGACCTCGACGCGCACGGCAGGGAGGGCACCGCCACCGACTTCCACCTCGCCGACACCCTGAACCTGACTAAGCTGCTGCTGCAGAACGTTCGTGGCCTGATCGTACAGCATGGCCGGGGTCTTGGTGGGGGAGGTGAGCGCCATCACGAGGATGGGCGCGCCGTTCGGATTGGCCTTCTGATAGCTGGGGTTGGTGCGCAGCGTGGTAGGCAGGTCGGCACGGGCGGCCTGCAAGGCAGCCTCGACATCGCGCGCTGCCCCGTTGATGTCGCGTGACAGATCGAATTGCAGGATGATCCGGGCCTGATTGACCATGGATTGCGAGGTCATCTCGCTCAGCCCGGCAATAGCACCCAGATGACGCTCAAGCGGCGCTGCGATCGTGCTTGCGATCTCGGTAGGCGAGCCACCCGATTGCTGCGCCTGCACCATGATGACCGGCATGTCCACATTGGGCAGATCGGCCACCGGAAGCATGGTGTAGGCCAGCATTCCGGCAATGAGCATGGCGGCCGTCAGGAGCGAGGTCGCAACGGGCCGCAGAATGAAGGGGCGGGTGATATTCACTCGCCACCCTGTTCCGCAAGGCGCTCAGACATGGAGCGGAGCCCGAAACGACGACGCGTTGCGGCGGCGATGCGATCCATCATCAGGTAGATGACCGGTGTGGTGAAGAGGGTGAGAAGCTGCGACAGCAGCAACCCGCCCACAATCGACACACCGAGCGGGCGACGCAGCTCGGATCCTACGCCATGGCCGAGCATCAAGGGCAGGGCACCGAAGAAGGCGGCCAGCGTGGTCATCAGGATCGGGCGAAAGCGCAGCAGCGCCGCACGACGGATGGCATCGAAAGGTGCCAGCCCGTCCAGTCGCTCGGCCTCTAGCGCGAAGTCGATCATCATGATGGCGTTTTTCTTCACGATGCCGATCAGCAGCACAATGCCGATAATCCCCATGACATCCAGATCCATGCCGCAAAGCGAGAGCGCCAGCAGTGCGCCGATGGCGGCAGAGGGCAGGGTGGAGAGGATGGTGATCGGATGAATGAAGCTCTCATAGAGCACGCCCAGCACGATATAGACCGCCACAAGCGCCGCAATCACCAGATAAAGCTCGTTGCTCAGCGAGGAGCGGAACGCAGCCGCCGTGCCCTGGAACGCCGTCTGGAAAGCGGGAGGCAGACCGATGCTCGACGCTGCATGGTCGATGGCATTCGTTGCTGCACCCAGCGAATAGCCCTCGGCCACATTGAAGGACACGGTGGTGGCCGGGAACTGGCCGAAATGCGTGATGAGTAGCGGGGCGAGGCCCTTGGTGATGGTGGTTACCTGATGCAGCGGCACCAGACCTGAGGTGGGCAGACGGGTCGGGCCGGATGAGCTCTGGCCAGCCTCACTGGAGATGCCAGGCAGGTAAAGCTGGCCGAGGCTGGCTAGGTCATGCTGGAAACGCGGCTCAGTTTCGAGGATCACGCGATACTGGTTGGACTGGGTATAGATGGTCGAGATCTGGCGCTGGCCGTAGCTGTCATAGAGCAGATTATCGATGGTCTGCGGCGTAATGGAGTAGCGTGCGCCATTGGTACGATCGAGGTCGACATGCGCGACCAGCCCCTCGGCCTGCAGGTCGGAGGTGACATCGGCCAGAGCGGGTTCCTGCTGCAAGGCGGTAAGGAGCTTGGGCACCCAGGTCTTGAAGGTATCGTAATCCGGGTTCTCGAGCAGGAACTGATACTGCGTGGCGGACACCGTGGAATCGAGAGACAGATCCTGCACGGGCTGAAGGAACAGCCGCGCACCGGGTGTCGAGCTTCCCCGCTCGGCCAGACGCTTGAGGATGGCAGAAAGCCCACTGCTGCGCTGGTCCAGCGGCTTGAGGTTGATCAGCATACGCCCGACATTGAGCGTCATGTTCTGCCCGTCGATACCGACGAAGCTCGACACGCTGGCAACGTCAGGATCTTCAAGCACGGCGGCGATCACCGCCTCCTGATGCTTCTTCATGCTGTCGAATGAGATGGCCTGCGCCATCTGGGTAATACCCTGCACCACGCCTGTATCCTGACGGGGGAAGAACCCCTTAGGGATGATCACGGCAAGGAACACGGTCAGCACAAAGGTGCCCAGCGCCACGAGCAGGGTCGCTGTCTGGTGACGCAGCACGAAATCGAGCCAGCGCGCATAGGTGGCGATCAGGCGCTCGATGGCATTGCCAACCCGTGCGGCGACGCGCTGGAAGCGGGTGGTGGCATGCTCGTCATGGGCGCGCTCGCTGAGCAAACGGGCGCACATCATGGGCACGAGCGTAATGGAAACGATGGCCGAGATCACGATGGTGATCGCCAGCGTCATGGCAAATTCATGGAACAGGCGACCGACCACATCGCTCATGAAAAGCAGCGGGATAAGCACGGCAATGAGCGAGACCGTCAGCGAGATGATGGTAAACCCGATCTCCTGCGAGCCCTTGACGGCCGCGGTATAGCGGTCTTCTCCCATCTCGATGTAGCGCGCGATGTTTTCGATCACCACGATGGCGTCATCCACCACGAAGCCCGTCGCAATGGTCAGAGCCATAAGTGAGAGGTTATCGAGCGAGAAATCGAGCAGATACATCACCGCCAACGTGCCGATAAGCGAGAGCGGTACGCTTAGGCTTGGAATGATGGTGGCGGGCACGTTGAACAGAAACACGAAGATCACGGCCACCACGAGCAGCATGGCCATGCCGAGCTCGAATTCCACATCTGCCACCGAGGCGCGAATGGTGGTGGTGCGGTCGGTGAGCGGGGTGATCTCGATACCGGGCGGCAGAGTCTTGCGCAGCTGCGGCAGGACCGCCAGCACGTTGTCGACCACTGAAATCACATTGGCGCCGGGCTGGCGCTGGACGTTCAGGATCAGTGCGGGCGTCTTGTCCGACCAGGCGGCAAGCTGGTCATTCTCGGGTCCCTGCACCACGGTGCCCACATCGCGCAGGCGGATCGGGCCGTTATCCTGATAGGCGATGATCTGGTTCATCAACTGGTCGACAGATGAAATCTGTCCGTCGATGCGCAGCGTGGTCGAGCGATGTGGGCCGTCGAACGTGCCGGTTGGTGAGTTGATGTTGACCGTGCCGATGGTGGTGCGCACCGTATCGATGGCGATACCGTAGGAGGTCAGCTTGGGAATGTTGATCCGAACGCGTATGGCCTTGCGATTGCCACCCGAAAGCGTGACAAGGCCCACACCCGAAATCTGGCTGACACGCTGCTGAAGCCGCGTATTCACATAATCCTGCACCTCGGTCAGGGGCATGGTGCGCGAGGTGATGCCCAGCGTGAGGACGGGGGTGTCAGCCGGGTTGACCTTGGCATAGATCGGCGGGGCCGGAAGGTCGGTCGGCAGAAGAGAGTTGGACTGGTTGATGGCCGCCTGGACTTCCTGCTCGGCAATATCCATCGACATGTCGAGCCCGAAGCGCAGCGTGATGACCGAAGCGCCGCCCGATGACTGCGAGGTCATCTGGTCGAGGCCAGGCATCTGACCGAGCTGCGTTTCGAGCGGAGCCGTGACCGATGTCGCCATCACATCCGGGCCTGCGCCCGGATAGAAGGTCGAGACCGTGATGGTCGGATATTCCACCTGGGGCAGGGCCGAGATCGGCAGGAAGTGATAGCCGAGCAGGCCGGTCAGCATGATCGCCAGCATCAGGAGCGATGTGGCGACCGGGCGATCGATGAAGAGACGAGAAGGATTCATGGGCGGGCTTACTGCGCGGGCTTGGCGGCAGGAGCGGGAGTGGCGCTGGTGTCGCCCTTGTTCCCGTTATCCGACGCATTGGCATTGGCATTGTCAGCAGGGATGCTCACCTTGGCACCGGGGCGCAGATGATTGGTGCCATCGGTCACTACGCGCTCGCCCAGCTTGAGCCCCGTCTTGATGACCGTCACGTCATTGCTGGCAATGCCGGTCGTGACGTTGCGGACCTCAACCGTGTTGTCGTCTTTCACGACATAGACGAACTGGCCATCCGGGCCAGTCTGAAGCGCGTTGGACGACAGCAGGATGACGTTATGCAGCGTGTCGACCAGCAGACGGGCATTGACGAACTGGTTCGGGAACAGGTGCTCGTCTTCATTGGTGAAGATGGCGCGCATACGCACTGTGCCTGTAGCCGTGTCGATCTGGCTGTCCAGCGCCTTGACGGTGCCGGAGGCGATCTTGCTCAGGTTCGCGCTATCCCACGCATCGACAGGAAGCTGGCCCACAGCGCGCAGCCTGTCCATGACCTGCGGCAACTGGTCCTGCGGCAGGGTGAAGATCACGGAGATCGGCTGCATCTGCGTGAGGATGGTCAGACCGCCTGACTGTCCCGCCGTAAAGTAATTGCCCATATCGACAGCGCGGATGCCGACACGACCATCAACAGGCGCAATGATGTGACAGTAATACAGGTTCAGGCGAGCATTATCGACATTGGCCTGGTCGAGCTTGACGGTGCCCTCAAGCTGCTGGACCTTGTACTGTGCATCGATGGCCGTCATGGCGGCAATCGAGTTCTGCTTGATCAGCTTGTCGTAACGCCCGGCATTGATGCGGGCATCGGCCAGCTGGGCCTGATCCTGCTTCAGTGTGCCAAGCTGCTGTTCCAGCGCTACCTGATAGGGGCGCGGATCGATCAGCACCAGCTCGTCACCGGCCTTGACGTGTTGCCCTTCCTTGAAGGCCACATTCATGATGTAACCGCTTACGCGGGCCTGCACGGTCACGTTGGTGATCGGCACGACGGTACCGAGCTCTGTCAGGACCTCGGGCATGTCACCCGTCTTGACCACAGCCACGGCGACAGGTGTTGCCTCGCTGTTGCCCTGTGCGGTGGCACCGGTGCGATGGCCACCGCGACCGGCATGATGCGTGCGTGAATGGGGGCGCAGGAAGGCGACGGCAAGAAGCAGGACAATCAGACCGCCGATAATGAAAAGCAGGCGCCGCTTGCGCCGGGGTCTTGCCGGCGCGGGCGAGGCGGAAGGGTGGGGCGCAGCATGGCGCGCAGGCTGGGTCCGGTCAGGGCCCGTCTGATCAGTCATCTCTTCTCGTCTTCCATCACCCAAACCAAAGGCGGACACATGCGCCTACTGGTGTTTGAGACATACGTTATTTGAGGCCGCCGTAACATGACGTCAGCTAAATTCTAGTTCAAACACGAAACAATTCACAATATCCCACGTTACATGCGGTCGCTCGGGAAGGCGGAATTTGGCGAAGATGTCGAGGAAACCGTTTTGCTCATGCGCCGTTCGTCCTAACGTCACGGATGTTTAGAGCACCGTTAAGTGAAAGGATTATGACAATGGCTGATGCAGTAGAGAAAAAGGGCGAAGGTCTGCTTGATGAAGCCAAGGGCCGTCTGAAGGACGCTGCCGGCGGTCTGACAGGCGATACCAAGCTTCAGGCTGAAGGCAAGATCGATCAGCTTTCCGGCATGGCCCAGCAGGAATTCGCCGATCTTTACGACGATGCCGAGACCACTCTGGAAAAGGCGACTGCCTTCGTGCAGGACCGCCCGCTGATTTCACTCAGCGTTGCCATTCTGGTCGGCACCATTCTTGGCGCAATTTTCTTCGGACGCTCCAAGAAGAAGTAAGACCTAAGGGCAGACCTGATGGAGGAAGGGAGATCGCAGCGATGTGGTCTCCCTTTTGTCATTTTGCGGGCAAAAATGATTCACTCACGCATTACAGGGGTTTACAGCGCGATTCGGGTGATTCAAAAGCGATTCGCAGGACTGTGCGACTCGGGCAGTCTGTCTTGTTTCAAGCTGCCAGGGATCATGTAACTGCACCATGCCGGACTACACTCTCGAACTTGCCAATGGGGCACCGGAGAAGAGGGTCGCCGGCCTGGACGAGGTGGGCCGTGGCCCGCTTGCTGGACCTGTCATCGCGGCAGCACTCATGTTTCTCGAGCCGCCCGATGCGGCGCTCTCTGTGCTGATCGATGATTCAAAGAAGCTGAGCGCCCGTCGTCGCGAGGCAGCTTATGCGGTGCTGATCGATCACCCTTCAGTCCGGATCGGGCTTGGAGCGGCATCGGTGGCTGAAATCGAGCAGATCAATATCGGCAAAGCCTGCCACCTTGCCATGCAGCGCGCCCTAACGCATCTCGGTGCCGTTCCAGACCTCGCCCTTGTCGATGGCAATCGCCTGCCTGCATTGGGTTGCCCGGCCATCGCTGTCATTGGCGGCGACCGCAAGAGCCTTTCCATTGCCGGGGCATCGATCATCGCCAAGGTCAAGCGAGATCGCCTCATGGCTCGCCTCTCGGAACGCCATAACGCTTATGGCTGGGAGAAAAATGCGGGCTATGGCACGGCTGTCCATATGGCCGGTCTGCGCGAAGCCGGTGTCACGCCGCATCACCGACGCGATTTTGCCCCTATACGTGCCCATATTGCGGGTGCCACCCATTCGGCCGGAGCCATCTAATGCAGGATTTTCCTCTCGATCAGATCCTGTGTGGCGAGTGCATCGACACGATGCGTGGCCTGCCTGATGCCAGCATTGACTGCATCTTTGCCGATCCGCCGTATAACCTGCAGTTGCGCGGCGAACTGCGCCGCCCGGATGAAAGCGTGGTCGATGGTGTGGACGATGCTTGGGACAAATTTGCCGATTACGCGACCTACGATAATTTCACGCGTGAATGGCTGACCGAGGCCCGTCGCCTGCTGACCAAGGATGGGACGATCTGGGTAATCGGGTCCTATCACAACGTGTTCCGGCTGGGCGCGATCATGCAGGATCTGGGGTTCTGGATCCTGAACGACATCGTCTGGCGCAAGGCCAATCCTATGCCCAATTTCAGGGGGCGTCGTTTCACCAATGCCCACGAGACCCTGATCTGGGCCGCGCGCGGGCCTGAAAGCAAATATCGCTTCAATTATCAGGCCATGAAGGCGCTGAATGATGACATGCAGATGCGAAGCGACTGGTATCTGCCGCTCTGCACCGGCAACGAGCGCCTGCGCAACGCGCACGGTCTGAAGCTGCATCCGACCCAGAAGCCGGAAAGCCTGCTTCATCGCGTCCTGATTGCGTCCACCATCGTGGACGATATTGTTCTTGATCCGTTCTCGGGTAGCGGGACGACAGCGGCGATGGCAAAGCGCCTCGGGCGCCGGTTTATCGGTATCGAGCGGCACCCCGACTATATCGAGGCGGCACGTGCCCGCGTCGAAGCCGAGGTGCGTCTTTCCGACGAGCAACTGGCGATCACTCCGGCCAAGCGCGAGATGCCCCGCGTGCCGTTTGGCAGCTTCGTCGAGCAGGGGGCCTTGCCTGCCGGGACCGAGCTGTTCGACCGCCAGCGTCGTATCAGCGCGATTGTCATGCCCGATGGCAGCCTCGTTTCCGGCTCGCATCGCGGCTCCATTCACAAGATGGGCGCCTTGCTGACCAACGCCCCATCGTGCAACGGCTGGACGTTCTGGTATTTTGAACGCCAGGGCGAAGTGCTTCAGATTGATATCCTGCGCACTGAAATGGCGCAGACGCCCCTGCGTAACGTCGGCTAGGTTCCCCCGTCCCGCCGCACGGCTCTGCGTTCGTGGGGTCTGATTTGTAAAACTGGACAAGATCACGCTACCCGGCACGCTGTTTGTGCTGATGTCATTGCGGCCCGTCCAAGGGCTTGGGAAAGTGTCGCACCCTGATTGTGCAGACAGAACCGGCATCAGGCCGGTGCAAGCCGGCGCTTGTGTATTAGTTGGTTTTATTGACAAATTATGTCGGGTTACTGTGACTTTGCATCTGTAACATGCTGGAGCGTTTATAGATCAGGCTCGCGGGCAAGCGTGTTTGGAGCGCTATGCCGATCCATCAGGGAGGGTGTGTGCGTTTTCCGCCCTGCGAGTATCCGCTGAAGATGATGAGGCTGATATCGATCATGGATACGACGACATCCCGCGCAGATACCCAGGGCACTGGCACTTGCACAGGGCCAAGAGAGGGCACGCCATTGTGGCTCGACCCGACGCTGGACCCCGATACGCGTGCCCGCGCGGCCACCGAAGCCATGAGCCATGCGCAGAAGATGTCATGGATGGCCGGCCCGATGGCAATCCCGATTGGCGATGGGAGCAAACCCGAAGGCGCTATCGGTTCCGCCGGTTATTTTCCGGCGATGCCAGAGCTGGGTATTCCGGCGCAGCAGCAAAGCGATGCAAGCCTGGGCATAGGCAACCTCAATAATGTCCGCCCTAATGACAACGCCACGGCGCTGCCATCGTCCCTTATGCTTGGTGCCTCTTTTGACCCTGAGCTTGCCCGCGAGACAGGCCGCGTGGTTGGGTGCGAAGGACGTGCGAAAGGATTTAATGTCGTACTCGGTGGGGGTGCCAATCTCGTGCGCGAACCACGCGGGGGGCGCATTTTCGAATATATATCTGAAGATCCCCTGCTAACCGGTCAGATCGCTGGTGCGTCCATTGAGGGAATTCAGTCACAGAAGGTGGTCTCGACCATCAAGCATTATGCGATCAACCCCGAGGAAACCGGTCGGGTGATGATCAGCTCGGATATCGATGGGGCAGCCTTGCGGGAGAGCGACCTTCTGGCGTTCGAGATTGCCATCGAGATCGGCAGCCCGGGTGCCGTGATGCCTGGCTATAATCTCGTCAACGGTCATTGGGCGTCAGAAAATACCTTTTTGCTCAGCGAGGTGCTCCGTCGGGACTGGGGCTATCGTGGCTGGGTCATGTCGGACTGGGGAGCGACCCACACCACCGTCAAGGCCATTACGGCAGGGCTCGATGTGCAATCCGGCGCCAATATCGACCCCAAGCCGTTCTTTGGAGCGCTGCTGGATGAGGCAATAGCCGCTGGTGAGGTGCCGCGGGCGCGTCTTGATCAGTCGGTTCAGAGACAGCTGCGCAGTCTCTTCGCCGTGGGAGCCATTGACGATCCTGCCGAGCCGGGTGGGAGCATTGATTTTGAGGCGCATAAGCGGATCGCCCAGCGTGCCGCTGAAGGCGGTATTGTCCTGCTGCGCAATGAAAACGCGCTCTTGCCGCTCAAGGCGGCGGCTCAGAATATTCTGCTGATCGGTGCCCGCGCTGATCTGGGTGTTCTTTCAGGAGGTGGTTCGTCCTCGGTTACACCCAAGGGCAGCCTGCAGATGGAGGGCGCGACTTTTGCCGGTGTGCCGCTGGAAAAAGTCTATCATCCTTCCTCTCCCATGCGGGCCATCGCCGCAGCAGCGCCGCAGGCGCATCTGAATTATGATGACGGCCAGGATATCGACCGTGCTGCCGGTCTGGCGGCGACAGCGGATATCGTGGTCATTTTCGCGGAGTTGTGGCGCACCGAAGGGCAGGATGTGCAGGGGCTTTCGCTGCCCGGTGAGCAGGAACGCCTGATCGAGCGTGTGGCGGCAGCCAATGCCAACACGGTCGTGGTGCTTGAAACCGGCGGCCCGGTTCTCATGCCCTGGCTTGACAAGGTGCCTGCTATCCTGCACGCATTCTACGCAGGGTCTGGCGGGGGAGAGGCAATGGCGTCCATCCTGTTCGGGCGCGTCAATCCTTCGGGACGTCTGCCCTTCACCATTCCCCTGAGTAAGAGCGATCTGCCGCGCCCCGGACAGATCGATCCGGAGACGGTCATCTCCAATCCCGGTGAGCCCGTAGACAAACCCGTTGTGCATCGCGACTACGCGATTGAGGGTGCCGATACAGGATATCGCTGGTTCTCACGGACCGGGAAGCCTGTCGCATATCCCTTCGGGTTTGGCCTGAGCTATACGCATTTCGACCACGGTGATCTGACGATCGACCCCCAGGCACTCGTGGCGCGCTTGCCCGTTACCAATACCGGGCCCGTCTCCGGGGCAGAAGTCGTGCAGATCTATGCCGCCTTCGAAAATAATTCCTCGTTCCAGCCCCGTCTCGTGGGATTTGCCAAAGTCGTGCTCGCACCAGGCGAGACGGAGGAAGTGCAGGTGTCGCTGGAGCCGCGCCTGCTGGCGCGGGTCGAGGGAGAAAACTGGGTGCGCAAGGCGGGGCGCTATCGTTTCGATCTGCGTCGTGACGCGATGACGCCTATTACCGGACAAAGCCTGACGCTCGATGAATGGATCCGTCCCTTGCGTCATGAAGCGGCGATCGATTGATGCTCAGGCGCGAGTGAGGGGGGGAGCCGGATGAGACATCCGTCTTCGTCTCTCTGCTGGCATGAGGTCAGTCGCAAAAAAAAAGCGTATCGGGAGGCCGATACGCTTTTAGCAGTTCGTGCGCCCGACCAGAGGATCGTCTGGAGCAGAGGCTCGTCGAGGCGGGGGCAGGAAGCTTTCAGCGACCGCCGAAGCCGAGGAACCCGATATCCGGCTGGGCCTGGCCTCCGGAAACATCGAAACGCGGCTTGGTGGATGCGGCCACAGCCGAGGTCCCCTTGCGACCCTTGCCCTTGATGGTCAGGTGCCCGTTCCCCTTGGCATCGGTTTCGATCTGCGAGTGGGTCGTTTCTGCAGCGAATCGGCTGTCATCGCCATAGGTCCGCATCGACAGCAGCAGGAACATGATATCCTTGCGGTTGAGGTCGATCGCCATGTCCAGCGGTGTCTGGAACAGGACGTTCTTGGCATTCATGTCCGCGCCGCGGTTGAGAGCTTCCTTCGCCGCATTGAGCGAGCCACGGTTGATGGCATCGAACAGTGCGTCGGTCGGGTTCAGGTCCACATTGGCGTGGCCCGCATCGGATTCCTGAGAGTCAGCGCCAGGCAGGGCGGAAGGCGGCGCTGCCGCCTTGGCGGCCCGACGGGCCTCAGCCTTCTTCTGCGCCTCTTCGGCCTCCTGTTCCGCTTCTGCATCGTCGGCAGACTGCGCATGCGCAGCATGCCAGGGAACGAAGAGGACTGGCGTTGCCGCAAGGGCAGCCGTCAGCATCAGGGGAAAGAATCGTGGGACATTCATGTGAAGTCTCGAGTGGCGCATGGGTTGACTATAAATGATCGTTAACGAGCTGGCGACTCCCTATCAGCGGCGAAGCCGCCCTTCGCGCCACCAGCCCAGGAAGAGAAGCGCCAGAACCCCGCACAGCGCGAGCCAGGACGGGACAATCTCTGTCAGGCGGCTCGACGAGGCAACAGGCACCATCTGACGTGGAAAACCGATCCACCCCGCGCCAGACATGGCTGTACCGCGGCCAGCATCGGCAATTTGCCTGATCGCAGGGGGGGCGGTATCAGGGCCAAGCCAGAGAACAGCTCCATGTGACTGTTTCGCCAGAGGCGAGAGGCGCAGGGCAGTCGCGCGCAGATCGGCATCCTCAATCGGGTTGCGGCTGGCCTGCGCTGCAAAGGCGGTAAGACCATCCTGCCGGATGGTCCAGAGCCCATCCTGACCCGTGACGGGATGACGGGCCTCGAATACGCCATTGCCCGACGGCTTGAGCATCAGGGGGAAGGTGCGCCCATCGGGTGCCGTGATCATGGCAGGCCCCGACAGATGCTCGCTGTTACTGTGACGCTCGACGTGCAGGCTCTCCTCGCCAATTGTCGCACGTAGCTGGTTTTCTTCCAGGTCCGGCTCTTTCATGAGCCAGTGCGACAGACGCTTGAGCAATTCCGCTTGCGGGCCGCCGCCGCCCTCGCCGCGTGACCAGAGCCAGAGCTGATCGGAAAGCAACAGAGCCACGCGCCCTTTCTGTACCGTATCGAGCACCAGAAGTGGCTGCTGCTCCGGCCCGGTCAGCAGGGGGGTGCCCTTGACGCGGTCGGAGGCGAGCGCCCGATACCAGGGTCCCCAATTGGTCGGCAGCCCCGCTGTCACCGGATGACGTTTGCCCGATGGCGTAAGCTGCGGAACGAAACGCTCCCTGATCACACCATCGCCAGGCACATGGGCAGGCAGGATATCGGCAAGAGGCGTGTCCTGGAGTGTGCCGTCCTCGGTGAATTCCGGTCCGGCAGTCAGCAGCAATCCACCGCCTTCGCGCACGTAATCCGCAATATTGGCAAGATAATCCTGTGGCAGGATTCCGGCATTGTGGAACCCGTCCAGAATGATCAGGTCGAACTGCTTGATACGGTCCTGAAACAGCTCCTTGATAGGGAACGGAATCAGGGCAAGATCGGAAAGCGGGGTGCCATCATCCTTGTCGGGCGGACGCAGAATGGTGAAGTGCACCAGATCGACCGAGGGGTCGGCCTTCAGCAGCCTGCGCCAGACGCGCTCACCCTGGTTGGGTGTACCCGAGACCAGAAGCACCTTCAGCCTGTCGCGCACGCCATTGATGCGCACGATGGTGTTGTTGTTGCGTGTACTGACCTCCCCGGCCAGTGGCGAGGCATCGAGGGTGACCAGTGTCTCGCCGGGGTGCCGCACGGGCACGGTAATATCGATGGGCTCGCCCGACAGGGCGTCGATGTGGCGGGGCGGCCCGTCGCCCTGATGCACGGTAAGGGTGACAGGCTGTCTGCCCTTTACACCAAGATCACCGACAACGACGCGCAGCTGGGCTTCCTTGCCGACAAGGGCATAGGGGGGGGCCTGCAATACGCGCAGGCGCCGATCTGTTTCCTCGCCCTTGCCCGTAAGCAGGACATGGAGCGGCAGGGTCTTGCCATCGCGCGTGAAAACCGGAGGCAGGGCTGACGGGATGTCATGCACCATGCCATCAGTGACCATAATGGCACCGCTGAACCGTCCCGGCGGAAGATCGGCCTGGGCGATGGCATCGAACAGGCGTGTGCCATGGCCTGAACCGCCCGGAACATCGACAACATGCAGCGTCAGGCCGGGAATGTCGTGGGCTGCCTGTTGCAGTGTGCGGGCGGCCTTGTCCGCGCTGTCAATGCGGCCACGAAGGGCCATGGACGGCGAATGATCCACCACCAGCAGCACATCCTGCGGGGCTGCCTCGAAAAATGGCCGGCTCAGCCGTGGGCCGCTCAGCCAGAACAGCACAAGGAGAAGCGCAAGCAGGCGTGGCACACTGCCCGGTGCGCCACGAAAAAGCGCATAGGCACCGACCACCACAACCAGCGCGGCAGAACCTGTCAGCAGCCAGAAAGGCAGGAGCGGCATGAAGGTGAGATGGATCATTGCTCCATCCTCTTCAGGAGTTCGGGCACGCGCATCTGGTCGGCCTTGTAATTGCCGGTCAGGGCATAGAGCAGCAGATTGACGCCAAAGCGATAGGCCTGTGTGCGCTGCTCGTCACCACCGGGGATCACGGCGTAGGGGGTGTTGCCCTGGGCATCCATCGCCCAGGCATGAGCCCAGTCACCGGCACCGATAATGATGGGGCTGACATCGTCATTGCTGTCATCGCCGCTGCGGGCCACCCAAACAGGCAGGCCCTGAACACGGCCGGGGAAATCGTGCAGCAGGTAAAAGCTGTGGGCAAGAACGTGATGATCATCGAGCTTTGACAGTGGGGGTACCACCAGACCTGCCGTGGCGCGCCGCAGGGCCGAGCGCATCTGCCCTTCATCCTGCGTGGAGAGATCGGAGCCCGTGCCCTGTGTGTCGAGCATGAGAATACCGCCATGCGCCATGAAGCTGTTGAGGGCCGCCGAGCGTCTGGAATCTTCCTGCACATCGTCGGTGATCGGCCAGTAGATCAGGGGATAATAGGCAAGGTCATCCTTGCCGGGGACCAGCCCGTCCGGATGGCCCATCACGGCGGAGGAGCGATCGGACGCGTAGTTGGACAGGCCTTGCAGACCCTCACGGGAGGCCTCGTCGATATCGTCATGACCCGTCAGTACATAGCCAAGTCGTGTTTCAAGCGCGGCACCGGGAACGATGCCGTGGGTCACCCCGGCATGTTTCGGGCTCTCGTCATCTTCCTGCGCGGTCGCCGGAGAGGCAGACACAGCGCCGAGCAGGATCAGGGCTGACAGGGTAATCCCTGCGCCTTTCGCGCCAGTGCGGTTTCTGCTTCCGGCATGACCCTGACCCTGACCCTGACCCTGACCGCCACCCAACAGCCCACGCAGCCACTGAGCCACAAGGCAGTCAGCCAACAGCATCAGCAGCGCCATGCCCAGAAGCCACGGCGCAAGAGGCCGGTCGGGCGAAACATGGTCGGGGGTGAGGCTGCGCCCCATCAGAGGCGCTGCAGCGATCGGGGGCAGATGATCGCCCAGATTGAAGGCCCGGCGCGACAGATGCGGACCATAATAACCCGGCGGGTGCTGGGCGTCAGGGCGCGTCGTAGCGAGTGTGCCCACATCGAGAGGGCGGGCAGCTTCGGGGGGTGGAACAAGCTGGCCATTGGCATCGAGCATGGTGAAAGGAACAAGCTGGCGCGGAACGATCTCGTTCTGCTGGCCGAGCGAGCGCTCAACCAGACGTTCGAGCATGGCAGGAAACAGACCGGAAAGCGGCAGGCTCGACCAGTCTGCGGTGCCGGTAACATGGAAAAGGACCAGTTCTCCCTGCCCAAACGGGCTGGCCGTCACCAGAGGCGTGCCGTCGCTCAGCCGGGCCCAGACATGCGCGCCGAGATCGGCGGTGGGTTCAGCCAGAACCTGTCGCGTCACTGTCACCTCATGCGGCAGGGGCATGCCCTCGAAGGGGGAATGTTCGGCAAAGGCGGCAAGGACCTGTGGCTTGCCCCATGACATCGGGCCGCCAAGCTGGCGCATGCCGCTCATGAGCGGCACTGGCAGCAGGGTACGCGCCATGTCATGTGCACTGGCCTGCGTATCGGCCGCCAGAACGGGCCCGGCGAAACGGATCAGCACCCCACCGTGACGCACCCATTCTGCCACATGCTGGCGTGTCTGCTCATCGGCAAGAGTGCCATCTGTCGCGATCAGTACCGAGAGCTTCCCTCGTAGCAGGTCATCAGCAGCGCCACGGTGCAATTCACCTACCTGACTGATGGCCTGAGACAGAAAGAAACCCTGTCCCGTCAGCGGGGTATCCTGCGTGCCAGGAGTGAGCAGACCGACCGGATGCCGGTGCTCACCAGCATCGAGCAGGGCAATGGCGGCGGGACCGGGAAGAGGGGTGGCATCGCGTTCGAGCACGAAGCGGGCGGCGCGATTACGCAAAAGCGGGGGCAGCGGCAAGTCCAGCGGTGTGGTCTGACCGGTGGGCAGCGGAAAAATACCGAGCGTGCCACCATTTTCCGACCGTGCCCTGATTTGCAGTCCGCCCGAGGCTGTGGCGGGGCAGGACAACCCGCTTGTGGTCGCGGTGAAATTATTATCGGCATCGCGATGAATGCTCAGCATCATCATGTCGCAGCCCGGCCAGCGCATGTCACTCACCGTGCCGTTAAAGGCGGCGAGCGCCTTAGCAAAACTCGTATCGCCGCCTGTCGCCACGCCATCCGAGATGAAGACGAGATCGGACTGCGTCAGCGCGGCACTGTGGCTCAGGGTGTCGATCTGGCTGGCCGTATGGGCACGATCCGTGGGCCATGAATGCGGGGCGAGGGCAAGAAGGCGCTCTTCGAAACGCGGGCGATCACGTGTGGTGAAGGGAGCAGGGGACGACCCATCGGGGTCAGGGGCAGTCAGAACCAGCGTGACGGCGTGTCCTGCGCGAAAGCTGCGCTCGGCCAGACTGCGCGCTGCGCGGATGCGCTCCTGCCAGTGCGGCACGGCGGCCCAGCCATTATCGAGCACCAGAACCAGATCATGCCCGCCGCCTGCGCTGATTTCGCGCCCCAGCCAGACGGGCTGCGCAAGACCGAGGATCAGCAGGGCAACAGCGAGCAGGCGCAGCAGGAGCAACCAGAGCGGTGAACGCGCCGTATCGGTGTTTCTGGCTTGCAGGCGGCGCAGGATCTGGAGCGAGGGATAAGCCAGATCCTTCGGCGGCGGTGGGGTCGCCTTCACCAGCCAGTAAAGCAGGGGCAGAGCGATCAGCCCCGCCAGGGCAAGGGGGGTCAGGAAGATCATGGACGCAGGCTTCCCCCGCTCGTATGGCCCCCGCTCAACCTTGCATGCAGGCCCAGAAGGGCGGGCATGAGCGGCTGGTCCGTATGATGAAGGGTAAAGCCGGCGCGATGCGCCTCTGCCAGGGTCGCCAGCTGATCGAGATGGGTCTGCATGGCACGTTCATAGGGCTCCGCCAGAGTTTCGACTGCTGGCAGGACAAGCTTTCCCTCATCCTCAAGGCTGTCAAAGCTGATCCGTCCCGCATAAGGCAGGCTCCGCTCAGCGGGATCGAGGATGCAGAGAAGCTCCGTACGGGCTGGTCGGGCTGCGATATCGCGCAGGATCCGGTCCAGGGTCTCGGGGGGCATCAGGAAATCACTGACCAGAACGAGCTGCCCGTAGGCGCGCAGCGTGTCGAGCTGGGGCAGGGGCGTCGAGGCGGCAAACGCCAGATTCTGCCCGAGGCGTGAGAGGGAGTGAGGCCCACTGACGGAGCGTCCCTGCTCTGGCCCATTGAGCAGCGTCACGCGCTCGCCGCCATGCAGCGCGGCGGAGGCCAGCGCCAGAGTGGCAAGCTGGGCCTGCGTGGTCTTGAGCGGCAATTCGGGGCGTGAGCGCCAGTTCATCGAGGGCGATGGGTCACACCAGAGGGAGAGGATCTGCGCTCCTTCGGCCTCACGCTCACGGACCCAGAGCTGATCGCTGCGGGCGGACTGACGCCAGTCGATACGATGCGCCGGTTCGTGGTCATGGGCCGGGCGGTATTGCCAGAAATCCTCCCCTGCGCCAGCGCGGTGCTGGTGATGCACGCCAGCACGCAACTGACGCCCGATGCGCTCTGCCTCGATGACCAGGGACGGGAGGAGGGCTTCCGCCTCCGGGTATGACCCGGCCTGCGCAGCGGGAGATGGCTTTGCCTCGCTACGCCGCCATTTGCCGAAAAAACCGCTCACGATCAGAGAAGCGCCTCGACAGCCGAGGCAATCAGCGCTTCCACCTTCTGTCCAGCGGCGCGCGCGGGGAAGCTCAGCGCCATACGATGAGCAAGAACCGGCTCTGCCAGTTCCGCCACATCATTGAGGCTGGGCGCCAGACGCCCATCGAGAAGCGCTTGGGCACGGCAGGTCAGCATGAGCGCCTGCGCCGCGCGCGGGCCCGGCCCGTAGAGCAGCGACGTGCCGATTTCGGGCTTGTAGGCCGTCTCGGGGCGCAGACCGCGCACAAGGGTCAGGATGGCTTCGAGGACTTTTTCCCCTACCGGCAGACGTCGTACCAGGGACTGCGCCTCGATCAGATCGGCCGGGGTGAGAAGGGTCGGGGCGCTCGCTGTTACGGCACCTGTTGTCTGGAGCAGCATGTCGCGCTCGGCATCGCGCTCAGGGAAGGTGAGTGCAATACGCAGCATGAAGCGGTCGAGCTGGGCCTCAGGCAGGGGGTAGGTGCCTTCCTGCTCGATGGGGTTCTGTGTTGCGAGAACGTGGAAAGGGCGAGGCAGAGGGTGATTTGTGCCTGCCTGGGCCACTTCATATTCCTGCATGGCCTGAAGCAGGGCGGATTGCGTCCGCGGGCTGGCACGGTTGATTTCATCGGCCAGGAGAAGCTGCGTGAAGATCGGCCCGCGGACGAAGCGGAAGAAACGACGGCCGTTTTCGTCCTCGTCGAGAATATCACTGCCCGTGATGTCCGATGGCATCAGATCCGGCGTGAACTGCACGCGGCGTGTATCGAGGCCCAGAACGCGGGCTGCGGTACTGACAAGAAGCGTCTTGCCGAGGCCCGGTGCGCCGATCAAAAGCGCGTGACCTCCGGAGAGGATCGTGACCAGCAGACGGTCGATGACATCGCGCTGACCCAGAACAACCTGGCCTATGGCCTGCCTGACAGCTCCCAGCTGGGCGGTCAGTTGCTCGACATAAGCGAGATCGGCCGGGTTTTCATCCGGGCGGTATCCGGCGGGGAAGGAAGAGAGATCGTTCTGGCTCATATTTGCCAATCTGACAGTTCCGGGGGTTTCATCAAGCCATAAGACGACCCAACTTGCAGCAGGAGACCAGATTTTTTGGACCGTGAGCGGAGAGAACCTTGAAGGACGGCGTGGTTAAACAGGCGACAGACGGCGCAGAGCATTCTGCGACTCATGAAGCCGGGTTCCCGACCCGTGCTGGTTGCGAGGGCCGGTCATCCGCTGGTTCAGTTCCTTTCGGCGTGGATCGTGCCGGCGCGATGCGAGCGGAAGGGATCGCAGATCAGGGCGCGTCCGATATCGGGCTTGCCCCGCTGGAAATGACAAGGGGCGAGCAGACACCCCGTGCCCTGCCTTTTGTCATCCGACGCGACGGGACGTGGCTGTATCGGGGCTCGCCCATACGCCGCAAGGAAATGCTGTGTCTGTTTGGCTCCATGCTGACACGAGATGCTCAAGGGCAGTTCTGGCTGAGGACGCCGACTGAGTCTGGTATCATACAAGTGGAAGATGCCCCGTTCATCGTGCGGGAACTCGATTTTCGTGGTGGCTGCGGCCGTCAGCAAAATCTGTGCCTGCGCACCAATATGGATGAGCTGCTTTGCGTTGGGCCCGCCCATCCCCTGATTGTCGATTGGGACCATCCGCCATCGGAAGATTGCGCGGCCATACCCTATGTTCAGGTCCGTCGCGGCGAGGGCGACCAGCCCGTGCTCGCCCGGCTGTCGCGCCCGATCTATTACGAACTCGTGGCCCTTGCTGTGCCCGGTCATGTTGGCTGTCGCCCATGCATGGGCGTATGGAGCCATAATCGCTTTTTCCCGCTGGCCCCCATGCCCTGATCGGGCTTGGCGTGGGGCAGCGGGCACGCCAGCCGTTTTTTCTTCTGTTTCGGGATCTGATCAACAGCCGTGCCTCCTCTGAGCCTTCTCGACAAACTGCCTGATCGTTCGGGCCTCGATCGCCTCTGGCATATCTTGCCGCAGGCGCGTCTCGTTGGTGGATCGGTGCGCGATATGCTCATCGGGCGTGACGCGGTGCATGATCTCGATCTGGCAACCCCGGAGCCCCCCGAGACGGTTCAGGCCCTGTTTGAAGCGGCGGGGATCAAGACGATACCGACCGGGCTGGCTCATGGCACCGTTACAGCGCTGATCGATCATGTGCCCTATGAAATCACGACATTGCGGCGTGACGTGCAAACGAACGGACGTCATGCCGAGGTTGCCTGGACGACAGACTGGCAGGAGGACGCAGCGCGGCGCGATTTCACGATCAATGCGCTCTTCTGTGACCGTCATGGCGATATTCATGACTATTTCGGGGGGCTTGAGGACCTCGCGGCGCGTCATGTGCGCTTTGTGGGCGATGCCGCCCGCCGCATAGAGGAAGATGCGCTGCGTATCCTGCGGTTTTTTCGCTTTCAGGCGCGTTTCGGGGGCACCGGCCCGCAGGATCGACCCGATGCGGAAGCGATACGGGCAATCACCAGCCATGCTGCCCTGATCGATGGGCTCTCCGCCGAGCGTGTGGCCAGCGAGATACTGCGTATTCTCACAGGACCCAATCTCATGCGCAGCCTGCACATGATGGCCGATACCGGTATCCTGCCTCGCCTCCTGCCTTCGGCAGACTTGCCGCGTCTGGCCCGTGCACTCGATGCCGATGTCCCGCCCGATGACATCCTGCGTCTTGGGCTGCTTGCTGACACGCCGGATCTGGCCGAGCGGCTTCGGCTGTCGGGCAAACAGGCGCAGCGCCTTGCCCGTATGAGCCCATCTACCCCGCTGCATGGTTTCGATGCGCAAGGGTATGAAACGCAGAACCCGTTGATCCTCGCCCCCTCACTGGGCGACCACGCGCTTCGCATGCTGCTGTCCTGCCATGACCGGCAGACATTGACCGACCGTAGCTGGTTTGCACAGGCCGAGAGGATAGCCGATGTCTCGTCCAAGGCATGGAACACATTGAGAGACAGGCTCGCACAGCTTGAGCGCCCGGTTTTTCCGTTGGCCGGGCGTGATGTCATGGCCGCTGGTGTGCGACCGGGGCCGGCCATAGGAGAGACTCTTGCCCATCTGGCTGCCTGGTGGCGCAGCCAGGGCTGTCTGCCCGACCGGATGGCCTGCCTTGCCGAACTGAAAACGCGCCTGCCTCTTTCGTCACAGGGCGCAGGGGGGTAAACCGCAGGAATGAAAACAGCGCAGCCTGCAGCCCAGACCCCTTTGCGACGCATCGACCCGCAGGGGGTGCAGGGACGCCAGATGATTTTTCGCATCTGGCGTGAGGAAGTCCGTCACCATGTCGGACGGCTGGCTGCCGTCGTGGTGCTTACGGTTCTGACCGCCGGGCTGACGGCTCTGTATCCGCTCGTCATCAAGCGCGCGGTGGATATGTTTGCGGTGCATGACCCGCGTATTCTCTATCAGGTGCCTGCTCTGGTGGTGCTGGTGACCGGGCTCAAGGCCGCCACACAGTATGGCCAGACCCTGTCCGTACAGGGGCTCGTTCTCGTGGTCATACGCGGCTTGCAGTCACGCATGTTCGCCCATGCTCTCACAGCCGATATCGCGCGTATCGAAAAGGAAGCACCCGCGCAGTGGGCTGCGCGCTTTACCACCGATGCGGTCTCGATCCGTGAGGCCATGATCCGCGCCGTCAATGCGCTGGGAGATGTCGTGACCGTGGTCGGGCTTGTTGCCTCCATGATCTATACCGACTGGGAGTTGAGCCTGATCGCACTCGTGCTTTATCCGGTCGCCGCGGTGCCGATACAGAAACTTGGCAAGCGTGTCCGTCGTGCCTCGGGAGGTATGCAGGAGCAGATCGGTGAGACGGCGACATTGCTCAATGAGAGCTTTGCGCTGGCCCGTCAGGTGCGCGTGTATCGTATGGAGGATAGCGAAGCACGACGTGTGGATGGGTCGCTGGACCTGCTGCACAACGCTTTCTGGCGGATTTCACGCGGGCGGGCGCGTGTCGATCCTGTGCTTGAGGTGCTGGGTGGCACGGCTATTGCTGCGGTGCTCGGTTTCGCTGGCTGGCGTGCCGCGATGGGTGGCGCGACGCTGGGCGATTTCACGGCTTTCATCGCCGCTCTTTTTGCCGCTTCGCGCCCCTTGCGCGCCCTTGGGTCGCTCAATGCGGCCCTGCAGGAAGGTCTCGGTGGGCTGGAGCGTGTTTTTTCGGTCATCGACGAACCGCCAGCCGTGGCCGAACGCACGGATGCGCGTCTCCTGCCGCCGGGGCATGGACGCCTGGTGTTCGATCAGGCCGGGTTTGTCTATCCCGATGGCCGCACGGGGTTGCGTGGCCTGAGCTTTGATGTGCGACCGGGCTGGACCGTGGCGCTGGTCGGGCCGTCAGGGGCCGGTAAATCCACGGCATTGTCGCTCATCCCGAGACTTCACGATGTCAGCGCGGGGCAGATTTTGCTCGACGGGGTGGATCTGCGTGATCTGAAGCTGTCCGAGTTGCGCGACGCCATTGCCTATGTCAGCCAGGACACCACGCTTTTCGACATGTCCGTGCTTGAGAACATTCGCATCGGTCGCCCCACGGCCAGCCGTGCAGAAGTCGAGGCGGCTGCCCTTGCGGCGGCAGTCGATTTTGCCGACACCCTGCCGCAGGGGCTCGATACACGGGTTGGCCCGGGTGGTCAGCGTCTTTCGGGTGGGCAAAGGCAACGTGTGGCGTTGGCGCGCGCCCTGCTGCGTGATCCGCGTCTGCTGCTGCTGGATGAGGCGACAAGCGCACTGGATTCAGAGAGCGAGGCCAAGGTTCAGGCCACATTGGCCGATCTGCGCCGTGACCGTACCACCATCATTGTGGCGCATCGTCTGTCGACGGTTAAAAGTGCAGACCTGATTATCGTCATGAGCGAAGGCGCGGCCGTTGAAATGGGTACCCATGCCGAGTTGCAGGCGCAGGGGGGACTCTATGCCCGCCTCGTGCGTAACCAGTCGCTCGATCTGGTTGAGGCCGCACCGGAGGTTGTGCTGGAAGCCGCCACGCTCGAGATCATCGACGCCCCTTGAGACACCGGGAGCGCGCCGGGGTTCGCCAGCACGCCCCCTGCTGAATGCCTGAGGCATGCATGATCAGGATTGATGGTCTTGAGGGGAGAGGTGGCCCAGACTCAGGGCTTACGGCGAGAAGCTTCTGCTGAGGATGATCAGATTTCCTGAACCACAGGAGGGGCCAATGCCGCCAGGGCGGGCAGGATCTGCTCGTAAAGCGGACGCTTGAAGCCAAGATTATAGGTCGTCACGTCCTGAGGGCGGACCCACTCCCAGCGATCGAATTCGGCAGGTTCCGTGCCATCTCCTGCCAGATTGATGGCGCTGTCGGGCTCGGCCATGCGCATGGCAAACCAGCGTTGCGTCTGACCGCGATATCGTCCCCCAAGTGCCTTGCCGATCAGATGGGGGGGCAGGTCATAGGGCAGCCAGCCGGGATAGCTGCCCAGCAGGGTGGCGTGACGAAGCCCGGTCTCCTCACGCAACTCACGATGGGCCGCTTCTTCCGGAGATTCGTTCTCGTCAATCCCGCCCTGAGGGCATTGCCAGACATCACGCAGATCGGTCCGTCTGGCGAGGAAGAGGGCCCCCTCGCGGTTGAACAGCATGATGCCCACATTGGGGCGATAGGGAAGCGTGGCCGGATCGATCATGGCGTAGGGCTCGGATGGAGTTGAAGCGTCAAGCGGAAGATATGAAACCGGCCCCTCGAAAGGGGCCGGTGCCAGAAAGGATCAGTGCTGCGTGGAAGAAGAAGCCGGAGCAGGGGGCTTCTGATCCTTGCCCGCCGCTTTTTCCCCGGCGGCCTTGTCGTCAGTCGCCTTTTCCGGGGGCTTCGCATCGGCGGTTTTTGCTGCAGCCTTGTCAGCGGCCGGTTGCCCCAGCGGAAGCGCTTCATCAGGCAGGGATGCCATGGCGCGGACCACACGCAGCCCCTGTTGCAGCTGGAAGTCCGTCGCCGGCTTGGCCGGGTCGAAACGGGGCCAGTTATCCGCAGGCGCGTGGGGGATGCTGGCCGAGATGGAAGGCAGGTCGGTCCGTGTCGGGGCTTTGTTCTTGTTACCGCCCGTATTGGTAATGATGTGGGCCAGATCGGCTTCACGATAGCCGTAGCCATCGTCGTCCTTGCTTTCCTTGACCACGATATCGGGCGCGATGCCCAAAGCCTGGATGGAGCGGCCCGATGGCGTGTAGTAACGCGCCGTTGTCAGACGCACGGCGCCATGGCCCGGCACGGGGATGAGCGACTGCACGGAACCCTTGCCGAAAGATTTCTCGCCCACCAGCACGGCGCGGCGATGGTCCTGAAGCGCACCGGCTACGATCTCGGAGGCCGAGGCCGATCCGCCATCGATCAGCACGACAATCGGCAGCTTGCCTGTGATATCGGTGCCTTTGGCATCCCAGCGACGGTTGTTTTCGGCGTGACGCCCGCGGATCGAGACAATCTCGCCTTCGGGGATAAAATCATCGCTGACAGCAATGGCCTGATCGAGCTTGCCGCCGGGGTTCAGGCGCAGATCGAGCACAAGACCCTGCAGCTTGTTGCCCGACTTTGCCTTCAGCTTGTCATAGGCCTCATGCAGTGCGGTCTCGGTGTCGTCGTCGAATTCGGAAATGCGGATATAGCCGATATTGCCATAAAGCGACGAGCGCACGACCTGCACATGCACGACCTCGCGGGTCATGGTGACCTTGAGCGGCTTGGGCTCTTTCGCGCGAATGATGGTCAGGGTGATCTTGGTGCCCGGATCGCCGCGCATCTTGGTCACGGCCTGATCGAGGGTCAGACCCTCAAGCGACTTGCCATCGACTTCGGTAATGTAATCGCCCGGCTTGAGCCCTGCGCGCGAGGCAGGGGTGCCATCGATGGGCGAGACCACGCGGATATGGCCGTTCTGCTGCTGAACCTGTACGCCGAGACCGCCGAACTTGCCGCTGATCTGGATCTGCATCTCCTTGAACTGCTTCTCGTTCATGTAGGAGCTGTGGGGATCGAGACCGCCCACCATGCCATCGAGGGCGTTGTTGATCAGATCCTTGTCGCTGACAGGCTCGACATATTCGGCCCGAACGAGGTCGAGCACGGTTCCGAACAAGGTGAGCAGACGCAGGGTTTCGCTGTGGTTGTCGGGGTCGGCCGCGACTTCCTTGGCGAAGGCCTTGCTGCTGATCATCTGCCCAAGGCTCGGGGCCATGGCGGCTTCCAACGCCGGACCGGCGGTGATTCCGGCCAGGAATGCCGTTCCGAGCAGCAGACCAGTGCGGAGCTTCATGCAATTCATCCCTTGAATCCGGTACGGAGCCTGAGGTCCGGTGCCGATCCTGTTAGCGTCTGTCTTTCAGCGGAGCCTGAACACCAGAGCCTCCACCGCACTAAGATCTGAAATCTATAGCGATATTAACGCAGTCTGTCGAAACAACACAGAATCGCCAAGAGGGGTTATGGCGTCCTGTAAGGTTGCCCTTCAGAGATAGGGGCCGGGATCAATGATTTTACTTCCCGAGCGCAGTTGCACGAAGAGTGCCCCGCCGCCACCGCCCATGGTGCCGAGCGCAGCATGGCGGCTGATAGTCTGCCCCGTCGAGACGGAAAGCCCTCCCAATCCTGAGAGCACGAAACGGAAATGATGCCCGCAATCGAGAATGATCATGTTGCCGAATGACCGGAACGGGCCGGCAAAGTCGATCTGTCCTGCACAGGGCGCGCTGACCGAACTCCCGGCGCTTGCCTGATAGGTGATGCCACTGGCCGGGCCGCTCTCGGTGGTCTGGTGCCACGCAGTCAGCACACGACCGGATACGGGGCCATGTCCGCCACCCCGTGTCACGCCATTGCCCGAACTGCTCAGGGCGCGGGCCTGTGTGCTGAGCGCACGCGCCTTTGCCTGCTGGTTCTGCCTTTCCAGTTCTCTGGCCTCGGCTTCCATTCGTGCCTTGATGCTGGCCTGCGCCTTGTCGATGGCTGTCAGCGCATCCTCGAGCGTCGCGGCCTTTGCCGTTGCGGCGGCGATTTCATCATGAGCCTGACGGGCTCGTGCTTCGGCCTCGGCCTGCTGGTGGGTGGCGGTTTCCATCCGGCTGGCGTTGAGATCGCGTAGAGCGGCCAGTTTGCGTCTCGCATTTCCGAGCGCCGTGTTGCGGTCTGCAAGTTCGTGAGCTGTCTGATCGAGGAGTGTTTTCTGGCTGCGCAAATCCTCCGCCTGCCGGGTGGTCAGTCGTGTCAGCCCCGCAATCACGCTCAGGCCCTGAACCGCATCATCGGCCTGCCCCGAGAGGGCAACGACAGACGTGCCGGGATAGCGGGCAAGGCGCAGGGCGACAGGCAGAATGGTCTGGAGGGCGGCGCGGCGTCGGGCAAGCGCCAGGCGCTGCTCGTTCTGTCTTGCCGTGAGTGACGCGATATCGGCTGTCAGGGCGTCAATCTGCTTTTGCGTTGCGTCCAGTTCGTTCTCGGCCTGGTTGGTCAGGGCAGAGTAACGTCGGGCCTTCTGGGCCTGCAACGCCGCTTCCTGAGCGGCACGCGCCTGATCCTTGCGGCGGGTCTCGATAAGGGCCGCCTCATTGGCCTGACGGGCCATCAGGGCCTTCTTGTCTGCAATGGCCTTGTCGAGCGCCTTCTGGTTGGCGTTGCCCTGTTTCGTATGGGGTGTCGCCCCCGATGCTGGCGATAACGCGGCCAGCGCGAACCCAAAGCCCAGCGTTACACTGCCAAGGCGAAACGCCCTTGTGAAACATGTTGCGCCGAATGGCGCAGCTTCAGGCACGGCAGCGACATGACGGGTATTGGTAGAAAGAGACGCGTCATCTGGTGACGTATCACGCCATATGGGGTGCAGAGGCGCGAGGAGGGCGATGGTGCAGCGCCAGCAGGAGGAAATCGGAACGTACGGCGAATAAAGGGCGTCCTGAGGGGAGCTCCCGCTTTGCCTTGTTTTTTCGCGGGGTTTTTCTCCCCGACGTACTCTCAGACGGGCAGGTTGAGCCCGCCCGCCCGTGAAGCGCATTTTAACGAAGGCTGAACAGCCGGTCAGGAAGAGGCTCGCGACCGGCATGGTGGATTCAGCCGTTGATCAGGCACTTGCCGGTCATCTCGGCAGGCTTGGTCAGGTTCATCAGGGTGAGCAGCGTGGGAGCCAGATCAGCCAGACGTCCGTCATGGATGGCAGTGACGCCCTTCGCACCGTGAAGCAGCACCGGCACCCGGTTGAGGGTGTGGGCCGTATGAGCGCCACCGGTAACCGGGTCGCGCATGGTCTCGCAATTGCCGTGATCGGCTGTGACGATCAGCGCGCCGCCCATCTTGTCGATGGCATCGACAATACGGCCGAGCCCGGTATCCACGGTTTCGCACGCCTTGATGGCGGCTGCCAGCACGCCGGTATGGCCCACCATGTCGGGATTGGCGAAGTTCAGAACGATAAGGTCGAACTTGCCGCTTTCGATGGCAGCCACGGCCTTGTCGGTCAGCTCCGGGGCAGACATTTCCGGTTGCAGGTCATAGGTGGCCACTTTGGGGGAGGGGACCAGAATACGTTCTTCACCGGGCAGAACAGCCTCGCGGCCACCATTGAGGAAGTAGGTGACGTGCGGATATTTCTCGGTCTCGGCCATGCGCAGCTGTGTGCGTCCAGCCTGTGAAACGACATCGCCCAGCAGGTGCTCCATCGATTCCTTGGGGAACATGACGCTCATGAACGGTGCCAGAGCCGAGCTATAGGCGGTCATGCCGCATACAGCGGCAAATTTGATGGTTTTCGAGCGCGCAAAGCCATCGAAATCGGGGAAAACCATCGCATCGAGCAATTCGCGGATGCGGTCGGCACGGAAATTCGCGGACAGGATGCCATCGCCATCCTTCATACTGGCGTAGGACCCGATCACGGTCGGCTCGACGAACTCGTCTGTCACGCCCTGGGCCTGGCTGGCGGGCAGAACGCTCAGCGCGTCATCCGCGTGATTGCCGGTTGCGGAGACGATCGCATCATAGACGCGGCTGACGCGTTCCCAGCGATTGTCGCGATCCATGGCATAATAGCGCCCGCTGATCGTGGCGATGCTTGCGCCAGCCGGGAGGGCAGCAGCAAGAGTGCGGATGAAGCCGTCGCCGGAATCGGGTGCAGTGTCGCGCCCATCGGAGAACACATGCACGGCCACGGGAATACCGGCCTGCGCCACGATTTGGGCGAGCGCAATGACGTGGTCCATATGGGCATGGACGCCGCCCGTGGAAACCAGCCCCATCAGATGGCAGGTGCCTTTGCTGACCTTGAGCGCGTCGATCAAGGCACACAGGGCAGGGTTGCTGGCCAGCGACCCATCGCGCGCGGCGCGGCTGATGCGTGGCAGGTTCTGCATGACGACGCGACCAGCACCGATATTGAGGTGACCGACTTCCGAATTGCCCATCTGCCCTTCTGGCAGACCGACATCCTCGCCGCACGCCTTCAGATAGGCATGAGGGGAGCCTGCCCAGAGACGGTCGAAATTCGGCGTATTGGCCAGAGCTACGGCGTTGTCCTCGCGGGTGGCGCTATCGCCGAAACCGTCGAGGATGACGAGCATGACCGGGCGCGGCACGCTGGATGGGGATGCGGACATGAGTAGTCTCCTGCAATTTTGCGCCCATGATGCCGCATTTTGCGTGCTCTGCGAACTCTCCCCCGGCGGGTTCACGCCATTTTCTGGCTAAGAATGCTGTGAGTAGCGAATGGTGGCCACCCTGTCGGTATTCGCATGCTGATGCATCAGGGCAGGGTGGCTCGTCATGAGGCGCGTTCCGTCAGCGCCGGGGAACCAGAAAGACACCGGTTGTGGGGGATTGATGGCGCAGGATCACCGCTTCCCCGCTCGCGATGTCAATACGACGTATGTTGCCGCCCAGATCACTGACAAAAGCCGTTTTCTCCTGCGGATCGATGTCCAGTCCGATTCCTTCATCCAGCCCACGGAAGATGACCCTGTGATTGCACAGGCCATCGGCAGTCACCTCGGCCACGTTGAGACTGTTCCCGTCTGGGGGCGCGCCACGATCCGTCCAGTAGAGATGGTTCGAAGCCGGGCAGAAATGCAGGTCGATAGGTTCAGGCAGGTGATCGGTCAGAAGGGTCACATCGTCACGTGAAGCAGGATCGGCCCCTTCGGGCAGGGTGAGTGCCATGCGGAAGATACGGCCCTTGCCTCCCTTGGGTGGCCCCTTCTGGGTCCAGTAGAGGTGTTGGCGCTCAGGGTCGAGCGTAATGCCCACGCAGTGGCGTGTGATATCGCGTGTATCTCTGGGGTAGGTCCCGTTCTGAAGCAGAACCTGCAAATCGGCACCATCGAAACGGCTGCGCATGATGCGCATGCCCTCGCGATCGCACCAGTAGAGCCAACCTGCCTGCGGATCTGCCGCGAGCTGTTTGGGCGTGACGACAAGCCCGTGTCCGACCAGAACTTCATGAGCGCTGCCATCATGACGGGCGCGTTCTATGGTGCCATCGGCGACATTGTAATCGGCGCCCATATTGGTCCAGTAGATATGTGTCCGGTCGAGCCAGATACCATCAGGTGTGCCCCAGCGCGCATCGCACCGTGAGACGACAACACCCGTCTCCGTGAGAAGCGCCGTGATCTGGGGCGGATCGGTTTCCAGCGTGTAGAGCACGTCGTAGGCATCGAGCGGGTCAGCCCCGGTTTCCTCGGCGTTGCCCGTGAGAGAGTGCGGATTGTTGCGGCTCATGATGCCTGCTCCTTGCTGATGGCACCATTGAAACCCTGCATGCCGTGCCCGCCAAGACGCGTTTGCGCGATCACCGTTTGTGTCCCCCGCTTCTTAGCCAATGGACAGGGACAGATTTCTGTATCGTCGCCGAGACGCGCATGTGTGGGCCCGGAGGATGGTGAATGAGGATCCCGTTCCACGGCGGCATCAAGACATGCTGGCAAATGACCCGCGCATCCTCCAGCGCACCCGCCCTGCAGCCTTGAGCCGGGAGGGCGGTCATTGAAGCAACTGGCAGGATGGATGAAACACTCTGGAAGCGGCGCGTTGAGACGCCATATCCTGTGGGCCCGAGCGGGATTTCTCCCGCATGGCCGATGATTTGCGAAGGAAGCGTTCCCATGACCGACGACACCCGAGAGAGCGGCGCAATGCCCAGCTGTGGCCTGCCCCTGACCGCCGAGCAACATCGCGTCCTGCGTGAGCATGGCACCGAACGCCCGGGCTCAAGCCCGCTGAATGATGAGAAGCGTGAGGGTGTCTATTACTGTGCAGGCTGCGGCGAGGCGCTGTTCGACTCAGATACCAAATATGAGAGCGGCAGCGGGTGGCCGTCCTTTTTCAAACCGCGCGATGGCATGACTGAAACGACGGTCGACAAAACGCACGGCATGACGCGCATCGAGGTGCATTGCGCCAAGTGCAAGGGGCATCTTGGCCACGTGTTTCCAGACGGGCCAAAGCCGACGGGGCTGCGCTTTTGCATGAATGGTGTGGCGTTGCGCTTTGAACCAAGCTGACAGCGCAACGAATTCACGCTAAGGAACGCCTCATGACTGCCCTTCCTTCTTCCCTGGTCGTGCTTGACCACCCGCTCGTTCAACACAAGCTGACGCGCCTGCGTCAGGCGTCGACCTCGACTGCAGGCTTCAGGCGGCTGACGCGCGAGCTCAGCCTTCTGATGTGCTACGAGGCGACGCGCGACCTCAGCACCGAACCGGTCGAGATCGAGACGCCCTTGGAGCGCATGGAAGGCCGTCAGCTTTCCGGCAAGAAGCTTTGCTTCGTGTCCATCCTGCGCGCAGGCAATGGCATCCTCGACGGTATGCTTGACCTGATCCCGGCAGCCCGCGTTGGCCATGTCGGGCTTTATCGCGACCACGACACGCTCGAAGCCGTCGAATATTACATGAAGCTGCCCGAGGACGTGGCCGATCGTGAATGTATCGTGGTCGATCCGATGCTGGCGACGGGCCATAGCGCCGCAGCAGCCATCGATCGCATCAAGGCCAGCGGTGTGCGCAAGATCATCTTCGTCTGCCTTCTGGCTGCACCCGAGGGGGTGATCTGCCTGAATGAACGCCACCCCGATGTGCGTATCGTGACCTGCGCTGTCGATCGTGGGCTGGATGAAAAAGGGTATATCCGCCCGGGGCTCGGTGATGCAGGCGATCGTCTTTTCGGAACACGCTGAGCATGACGGGCGAAGATATCGATGAATGGCTCGATAGCTGGATCGAAGCCCACCACCAAAACTGGGGGGAGCCCTCGCAGGCCGTCGCGGCCTGTCTGGCCGATGCCGAAAAAAGCGGCATCAGCCCGCGTGATCTGAACGACGCGGCCGATGGTGATCTGGAGACCTATCTTCAGGAAGAAGCCGAAGCGATTGCCGAAGCATCAGATGAAGCGCCCGAAGGCTTTTGACAGCACCTTTGTGGTGAGTTCCTGAACCTGCCCGATCCGGGCAGGTTTTTTTTGTCTTCTGCCCCGCCGTACACAGGTAGAGCGAACTTGATGGTCCTCTCCCACCGGTGAAGAGCGGAGGGAGAGGGTAAGAGAAACTGGATGTTATTTCCCTGTGCTCTTTATCGGTGCGGGGCCACGGATCATTTGCACCATATCCTGCGGTCTGGCCCAACGATGGAAGGCGTCCTGAACCTGTGCGGGCTTCATGCCATAAACGGCCTGAGCGCGCTTATCGGGCTCGTCCAGCGACAGATCCAGACCGATCAGTGAGAGATACTGCCCGGCAATGCCCCCGAAGCTGGCCCGTTCCATCGGAATGGCCCGCAGGATCGAGGCCTTGGCGTTCAGCAACTCATCATCGGTCACGGGATGGGTCTGCATATCGCGGACGTTACGCAGGGCAGCATCGCGTGCCCTGAGGGTCTTGTCAGGATCGGAACCGTAGGTGATCACGAACGCGCCGCGATTGACCGACCAGCCGAAATCACTCCCGGTTGTATAGACCATACCGGTGCGCACACGCAGATCCTGCATGAGACGCGAGGAGAAGCCGGAGCCGAGAATCTCGTTGCCGACCTCAAGCGCGTAGCGGTCCGGGTTGTGGATGCCGCCGGGAACGGTCTGGGCGAGATAGACAGAATCCTGCACACGGCCCGGATCATCAATGACGGCCTGAGACGGCTTGTTCAGCGGGCGGTCGGGCAGTTCTACGGCGGGTTTGGGGCCGGTTGCCTTCCATCCTGCAAAGGCCTTCTCGACCGCATCGCGCGCCTTTTCGGGGGTGATGTCACCAATGACGAAGATACTCGTCAGATCGGGACGATAGGCCGCCTTGTAGAAACTTTGCACGTCAGCAAGCGTGATGGAGGACAGCGTCTGTGGGGTGGTTTCGCGCAATGACGGATCGTTTGCCGGTGCAAGGGCTCTGGTCAGGGCGCGCTGGAAGCGATAGCCGGGCGATTGAATCACCCCGGCCTGCGACGCTACCGCCTGCTGCTTGAGAATGGCAAAGGCCTGCGCCGGAAAAGCCGGATGAAGTTCCATCTCGGCAAGAAGCGACAGTGTCTTCTCGAAATTGGGTGTGAGCGTGCTGAGAGAGAAGGAGGTGCCCCCATCGGCATCGGAAGCCAGATCGTCCAGCGCCGCTGCCATGGCAAGGCGATCATGGGTCTTGCTGCCATAAAGGAACAGATCGCCCGTCAAACCGGCCACACCGTCCTTACCTTTGGGCTGTTGCAGGTCGTTGTTATGGCGGATGCTGCCATAGAGCACGATGGTATGGCTGACATGCTCGGGCTGGACCAGCAGGGTGATGCCGTTGCTGAGCGTGTATCGTGTAGGCTGGGCAAGCGGCTTAGGGGCTGGCAGATCGGCCAGTGCTGTCGCGGCCCAGTCGGGCAGGGCAATGTTCTTGCCCGGTGGCGGCAGGAGGGATTCGGGCCCCTTGTTGCTGCTGATATTCGGCGATCTCCCTCCCGACGGGGTCAGGATACCAGTTACGGCATGGTCGGGATCGAGGATGGTTGCCCCAAGCGCATTTACCATCTGGGGTGTTACGGCGTTATAGGCTTTCACCAGCTCGGCAGGGGATTCCAGGCCATTATAGGCAAGAGCGCTGGCCCAGCTCTGGGTCAGATCGGTGACGCTGTTGGCGTTGTATTCGAGCGCGGCGATTTCCTTGCGCTTGGCGGCCTCGACGAGTTCGGCAGGCACACCCTTGCTGCGCAGGGTTGAGAGGATCGCGCGTATCTCGCCCAGAAGGGCCTCGGGGTTCTGCCCCTTGGGGAAAGCGGCAAGCGCATTGCCGACCCCTGCCTGCTTGCGGGCATTATAGGAGAATTCGGTCGCCAGCGCCTTGCCCTGCGGCACAAGCGCAAAAAGCGCGCCGCGCTGGCTGCCAAGCACATCGGCCAGGATCTGGGCCGTCGCCGCATCGGGGCTGCCGGCACCGGGCATACGAAAGCCGATGCTCAATATGCCCGTGGCATAATCGCTATCGAGCGTGATGGTACGGGGCTTGACCGGGGCCGGGGTGATGACCGGACGTGCAGGCAGCTCGCCTGCTGGAATGGCACCGAACTGGGCTTTTACCTTCTCGAGCGTGGTTTTTGGATCGACATCCCCCACGATCAGCAGGATCGCGTTATTGGGCTGGTACCAGCTGTCATAGAAGCCGCGCAGCAGTTTGGCATCGGTCTTGTCGAAAGACTCGCGTGTGCCAAGGGCGTCATGCTCGTAGGGCGTGCCAGCAAACAGGGCGAGGTTTTGCTGAATGGTAAAGCGCTCGAACGGCATCGATACATCACGCGCGACTTCCTGCTCGATGGCACCGCGCTCATGCGACCAGTCAGCGTCGCTCAGCAGGACGTTGCGCATACGATCGGCTTCGATCTTGAGCAGCACATCCAGATAATGAGACGGGGCCTGGAAGTAATACTGAGTTGTATCCTCGGTGGTGAAGGCGTTGCTCACATTGCCGATACGGGCGCTGACCGTTGAAAGCTGGTCACGACTCAGCCCTTTTGATCCGTTGAACATCATGTGCTCAAGCGCATGAGCGGTACCGGGGAAGCCTGCCGGGGCAGAAGCGGAGCCCGCGAGATAGATCACCTGTGTCTGAACGACAGGGGCCAGACGGTCGGGCACGATGACAACCCGCAGCCCATTGGAGAGGGTCTCGCGCACTGCGCTGTCCATTGCCGTCGCGCCATGCGGGGTTGGTGTCCCCCCGGTGTGGCTCGCAGATGTCCCGCTCGGGGAGGTGCCGGTAGCAGCGCCCTGCTGGACCGTCGCTTCGGCAGCCTTCGAGGGTGCTGAAACCGGGACAAACAGCGTTGGTGCAACGAGCAGGCTGGACGCCAGTAGCGCCTTACGCAGTGGGGGCAGCACGGACATTCATAACTCCCTTGGGGTCTCGTTCAGTCAGGCGGGTCGACATGGAATGATACTATGTAACGGACGCAGCGTAACAGCTTGGCATGATCTGTCCATGCCGTGTGCCTGTGTGGTGCCGCCCAGTGATGGGCGTCTGGCGGGCTGCCCGGTCAGCGCGGCGGTTCCAGTGGCCAGTCCTGTCGAGCCAGTGCATGCGGCGTTATGATGTAGAGCAGGGCCACGACAACGATGGCGCCCAGGGGCAGCAACCCACGCCACCAGAAAGCACTCTCGATCATTAGAGCTGTGCAGGCCTGAAGCACGATGACAACGCCGCTGATCGTGAGAACCATATTGACGGCAGGCCGGTTAAGGCGGGCGGAGAGCAGGCCAAGACATGGCACGCATACGGTCCCAACCAGAAGAATACCCGCGGCAAGTCCCCATGTCAGGCAATGGAAGAGGGGAAGGTTTTTGCCATACCAGCTCACCAGCCCAAGCCACAGGCCGGACACGCCTCCGGCAAAGACGGCCGTCATGAGGTGAAGCTGAAGCAGCTTGCGGGTAAAGGCTGCCTTGTCGCCAAAGGGGCAAAGCGCAACGAGAAAGGGCCAGTCCGTGCGCTTCTGGAATTTCTGGCAAAGACCAAGGGCCACGAGGAGCGTGGCCTGTCGGGCATAGCCGGGCAGGCTGTGGCGGAACGCATCAATTGTCGGAAGATGGCCGTCCATGACTAAAAGCATAATGGCGCTCAGCGCGGCGAAAATCAGGGTGCCGCCAATCTGGACAAGGGCGACGATCACAGGTCGTGTTGTCAGGAACTGATCCTGCAGCGGAATATGCGGCAGAAAGCTTGGCCGCCACATGAGGCAGGAAATGACAGGTTGCAGCAGCCTTGGGAAATGATCTCTGCCGACTAAGACGGTTTCCGGCAGTGGGTCCAGGCGGTAATCGCGAAACCGGTATTCGTACAGGGCAATGCCCAGACCAGCCAGGAGCAACCCGAGCGCTACGGGCCAGGGGGCCGTAAAGACCAGAAGCTGGATTTTTGGGACCAGTAGCAGAATGAACCCGATACGCGAGACGATACGCCGCATGATGCGCGTGGCGCGCCGCATCGATTTGGGGCCTGTTTGATCCGCGCCCGACCACAGGGCCAGAGCCAATGCCTCAACGGAAAGCGTGTTGAGAAGAGGGGCCCCCATCAAAAGGGGCGGGGCGCAGAGAACGGTGAAGGCGATGGCGATAATCGCGTGGACTGCGCAGTATTCACCGTGTTGCAGGCGAGGCAGCATGAACGTGACGGGTGAGCGTATCTGACGCCAGTAATGGGTGTTGACGGAACTGAACGCACTCAGCAGCAAGACCCACCATGCGGACATGACAAGGTTGACTAGCATGGGCAGGCCATCGACATGCGGTGGTGCCAGACGGAGCCAAACCGCTATACCATAGCATATGACGGCATAAAGCAGTCCGAGCAGAACCATGGGATTTTCGCGCAGGAAAATCGGTGAGGCGTAGAGCCTCATGGCGCGCAAGGTATCCCTCATCGCGTCAGCGCCAGAAAGAAGGCTTCCAGATCGCCGGGTAGCATGGGCAGGCCAAGGGCCTCATGGGCGGGTGTCCAGCCTTCAACCCAGACACTTCCGTCAGGAAGATCGACAAGAACGCGAAGTCCGTGATGCGCGTCGGGCCATTGGGCGAGATGGCGGATATGGCTGTTGAATTGGCTGGCATCGACCGTACTGATGATCTGGCCCTTGTTGAGCGTCACAAAGCGATCGCAGATCCGCTCGAGATCGGAGATGATATGCGATGAGAGCAGCACTGTCGCGCCGCGCTGCTTCACGGTTTCTGCCAGCAGGGCGATGAAATCGTGACGGGCGAGAGGATCGAGGCTGGCAACGGGTTCATCCAGCACGATAAGATCGGGTGAAAAGCGCAAGGCCAGCACGATGGCCAGACGCTGTCTCTCGCCCCCTGAGAGAGCCGAGATACGCGATTTCGGATCAAGGCTGGCCCATTGCGACCAGCTTTTATCTTCGCGTGACCGGGTGGCGCTACCTGCGTCCTTTCGTTCTTGGCTGTCATGGAAGGCCGCGAGATAATCGAGCAGTTCCTGAACGCGAAACCAGGTGAGCCCGGTCATCGTCTGCGGAACAAAACCAATTCGCTCACGGAGTGATGAAGTAAGGGAATCCGCTGACTGGCTCCAGACCTTGATCGAACCGGAATCCGGTTGCAGCAAGCCAAGCAGGCAACCAATCAGGGTGGTCTTGCCTGCTCCGTTGGGGCCAAGCAGAGCTGTAATACTTCCCGGTTCCAGATTGAGAGAGACCTGATCCAGCACGCGCTTTGTGCCGTAGTTTTTGGAAAGGCTCTCTATCCCAACTGGAAACATGACTATCTGGCCACCCTGTATAGCGTCGATTGACTGCGATCATGTTCCATATTGTTCCGTTAGAAAACCGATAAACGGAGTCTGTCGGGCCGATTTATTGGAAATCATGCTTCCTGTGCACGGGCTGAACCTCTCGACTTTCGGGCAGAGGCTCATTTCTTGTGCGCTTATATCCAGGCGGGCCACGCCCTCAACTTGTTGTCTGGCTGATGATCTGTACCGGACGAATGAGCGCATTCTACTCAATTGCGATCACAACGCGCACCGGCGTGAGCCTCTGTCTGCGCGGGTCTGCTTTGCGGCCCGGGCTGTTCCAGGCTGCGACACGGGGCGCTTGTGGAGCGTGGAAGGGGGCTTTTCTTCTTTGGGGGGTAGCCCTCGCACGGTGAGGCGCAGAAAACAGATGCGTCCGCCGGAGCGGCGCGGTAAGTCAGCGTCATGTCCTTCGTCGAACGCGTCAATCAGGCCGATCTCTGGCTGCTCGATAAGATCTTCCAGCCTGTATCGGACAGGTTGCCTGAGCGGCTTTCTGCTGCCGAACTGGGGATGAGCCTCCAGCTTGGTGCGATCCTGTTCTTTCTGGCAGCCATTGCCATACTCATCTTCACGGGTGCCACATCTCTAAGCGGGTCGATGTTCAACATCCTCAACTGGGTGCTGTTCGTCTGCTTCTACATGGCGATCCAGCGTATGCGCCCGCTGGTGCGCGCCGGTCAGGCCAACCCGCTGCGCAGCTTCCTGCTGGGCATGAGGCCGCTCGGTATCGTCTGGCTTGGGGTATCCCTGTGGAATGGCGTGTCGGGCAGCGGCCTGATCATGCTGGTCGATCTGTTCATCAACATCACCAACCTGATTTTTGTAATCGGGCTCTATTTCGTCTCCTGCCAGCCACGCCCTCCGGTGCGCCGCACGAGCAAGAGCCGCGCCCATCTGACCCCCATCATGGGCGGTTTGCAGGATTAGGGGCAGGATTAAGCAAATTCGTGCCTGCACAGTGCGGTTGAGTCACTGACGCACCGCATTTGATGTACTGGATCCTGGGATTTGATCGCGATCAAGAGTGATGCTTGGACGCGTTGCGATCAGTATGCAGTCAGCGTCAACTGAGCGGATGAACTGTTCAGGTAAATCAAGACAACGAAATGTTGATCTCACTTGCTATGAAAATATGACTCAGTATAAGGTAGAGTTTCTCCATTAATAAGTCTGGAGATCCGAATA
This sequence comes from Asaia sp. HumB, assembly GCF_030263835.1. NCBI lineage: Bacteria > Pseudomonadati > Pseudomonadota > Alphaproteobacteria > Acetobacterales > Acetobacteraceae > Asaia > Asaia sp. HumB. The sequence goes on from NZ_JARPML010000002.1 coordinate 2,359,531, forward strand.
ATGAAAATGGCTAAGCTAGACGGGAAGCCGATAAGCGCTGCGGATGCCATCGCTTATCGAGAGAGGACCGGGAAAAAGGGCTATATCTATGCCTGCCTGGAATGTGGAACGCCCGCGAGAATTCACAAGGATGCCGATCAGGAGGGTCATTTCGAGCACGAGATGCGAGTGGCAGAGTGTTCCCTCTCGCATGTGTGCCGCTGAAGGCTGAGGCCGGCGCTCCATAACATGCACAAATCTGGTGAGGCGCGTAGCAGCTATGCGTGCACTGGACCGAGACGCCCCGCAACGCGCGGCTCTCTTGCTTCCGATTACGCCGCGTGAAGAGCCTAGCGCAGGAAGACCGAGCGATCGACGCGGGGGACATCCACTATGGAATGGATGAACTGCGTGCTGGCGATCCCGATAAGGATGCCGACAGCGAAGCCACACCAGATCAAGGTACTGGAGAAAGGCTTGCGCGCATCGCGGGCCAGTAGTTTGGACTGGATTTCAGCGCGCGATTGCTGGGTTTGATACAGTTCTGACCGCACGGATTCGAGACGGGCACGTGAATTGCGTAACTCAAGGTCCATCTGACGCAGATTGTTGGTGAGCGTCACAATCTGCTGTCTGGCCGCCAGCACGTCAGGGCCGCTCTCCGACTTGGTGGTCCGTGGTCTGGGCTTGGCGCGTGGTGGCGGGTTGGGGGCAATGGCGACAAAGAGGTTCTTGAGGGCACCGCCTGTCGTGCCGCTCTTGCGCGCACGCGAGCGCAGCGCATTGAGCGCGGCGATGGACTGCCCTTCCTGTTCTTCAAGAACCAGAGCGAGGATATCCGAGAGAACCTTGAGTTCCTTAGGGTCGAACGAGCCGGACATCAGCCGATCATGCTCTCCAGATCATCATCGTCATCACCCGACGCTGTCGGCCGTGGGCTGGCTGCGCGGCGCAACCGGTCCATGATAGCGAGGCCAAGGCCCTGGCGGGGCACCGGCATGGCGGCGATGGTCTTGAGGCCACGCCTTTGCCCCTCGCCATCCAGAAAGCGCAACCCGGCAAAGAGGCGCGAAGCGGCCTCCTCAAGGTCGCTGCGCTCGCTGAGGTTGTAAACCAGTCCCGCGCCGCTCAGGGCCGGGCCAAAGGCCAGAAGCGCCTCGTGCTCATCCACGCTTTCGGCGCTCAGACGGACCGGAAGGCCGGGCGCGTAGTGCGAGGCAAGCATGCCGGGGGAGGAGGGAAGCTTGGTGGCGTAATCGTCCGGATTGCGGATCGTGCCGCATACGGCTTCAAGCTGTTCCAGCGTGATGCCGCCCGGACGCAGCAGGAAAGGCACCTCGCGAGAGAGGTCGATGACGGTGCTTTCAAGCCCGACCGAGCAGGGGCCGGAATCGAGAATGGCGTCGATGCGACCATGCATGTTGCGCAGCACATGAAAGGCATCGGAGGGGCTGACACGCCCCGACGGGTTGGCCGAGGGCGCTGCTACCGGCTGGCCAACAGCCTGAAGCAGCGCCAGAGCGGTCTTGCCGCGTGGAACGCGCACCGCGATGGTTGGCAGGCCGGCCGTCGCCAGATCGCAGATGGTTGAGCCGCTCTTGCGCGGCAGGATCATGGTGAGGGGGCCCGGCCAGAAGATCTCGGCCAGACGGCGGGCCATGTCATTGGCCTCGACATGCTCGAATGCGGCTTCCGCGCTGGCGAAATGACTGATGAGCGGGTTGAACCGCGGCCGGTTCTTGGCGGCAAAGATATGAGCAACGGCAGCGTTGGACGTGGCCAGCGCGCCCAGGCCGTAAACCGTCTCGGTCCCGAAAGCCACGAGCTTGCCCTCAAGCAAAAGTGTCGCGGCGCGCTGGATGGCGTCAGGATCGGCCTTGAGAATTTCTGTCATGCGTCCTGCCCTTCTGTGGCGTGGCGTCCGGTGCAGAGAAAGGGCGGATTGAACCAGCCCGGCTTGCCGTAGCGCAGGGGGGCGCCTTTTTCATCGAGCACATGGCCGCCTGCGGCTTCGACAATGGCCTGCGGGGCGGCCGTGTCCCATTCCATGGTCGGGCCAAGGCGGGGATAAAAATCGGCTTCACCCTCTGCGACACGCGCGAATTTGGCGGCCGAGCCGATATTGCCTAGCGTTCCGATTTTTCGCCCGGCAAGCCATTCCTTGAGGCGCGGGTCATCGGCGTAGTGACGCGAAGCCAGGATACGCAGCCCGTTCTCGGGCGGCACGACCGTAGCAATGGGGGTCGTCCCGTTGCTGTCACGACGCCAGGCACCCTGGCCCACGAGGCCGGTATAGAGTTGCCCGTAAGCGGGAAGGGCCATCGCGCCGAGAACAGCCCGGTTACGATAGATCAGCCCGATATTGACCGTGAAGTCGTCACGTCCTGCGGCGAATTCGCGCGTGCCATCAAGCGGGTCGACAAGCCAGTAGATTTCACCTGGCTCCGCAAAGGCACCACTGGCGATTTCCTCCTCGCCAATAGCCGGTATATCAGGGCGAGCGGCACGCAGCCCTGCCAGAATATGACGCTCAGCCGCCTGATCCGCTTCGGTTACCGGCGATTTATCCGCCTTGATGATCGTCTCGAAGCCCCGGTCGCGAATTTCGTTGATAAGTGTGGCGGCCTCATCGGCCAGGCGAGCGGCTAGGGCAAGCAGGGCTTCAGCATCAGGGGGAAGGGCTTCGGTCTGGGTCATGGATCCGGCTTACCCGAAGTTCAGGATATCGTCATGAGCAAAAAGAGGCACTGACGCGTTGTTTTGCACGTCGCTATTATCCGGCCTGGATTTTGCCTGACCATGTCCTTGGTGGCTCTGCGTCAGTCACGCGTGCGGGCGCCATAAAGGTGGAAGGCCAGAAGAAGCTTGGCGTCCTGCTGCGGAAGGGTCGGTATGGCAGCAAGGGGCAACACGCGAAGTCTGATATGCTCGTGCTCGCTCTCCAGCCCCGTTGCGCGATTGTCGAGACTGGCCAGCACCGACGGATCCAGATCGATTTCCAGCGCATACAGCGTGAGATGTTCGTCGCAACCACCGGGTGAAAGCGTGACGGTGCCGAGCGAGATCAGGTCTTGTTCCGCAAGCGCCAGTGAGATGCCCGTCTCCTCGGCAAATTCGCGCAGCGCGGTGCTCTGTACTGTGCCGTCATCGACCATTCCGGCGGGCAGGGAGAGGGACTCTGCGGTGGCTATCGGGAGGCGCGGCTCGCAGGTAAGCACGGTTCTTGGCGGGTGATCGGGATGACGCAGCACCACGAGGATCCCGACGGAGTTTCCGCGCAGGAAGGCATAGCGGGGTACGGAAACCCCCTCATGACGGGCCTGCGCCTCGGCGAAGACAAAGCCGATCCGGCTTCCGAACTTCACGGCATCACGGATCGTGAGAGAGGAAACCTCGAATTCGCATTCCACGCCTTCAATCCAGCGACGCACATGGGGTGCGTTGGCAATGGCGTCATGCCAGTCTTGTGGAATATGAGACGCAAAGGCCAGAACCATGCGGGGTTTTTCCTTGAGCCGGTTTATGGTTTTACTCACAACGAACCAGATGACCGGAACTGTCCATGATTTTTCTGCGCGCCCTGCTGGACGCCAATAGATGGCGGCCCCGTGATTCCCTGCCACCCGCGCCGCGGCCACTCACGCTTCATATCGTGGCAGGTGGTGGCTGCGATGGCTGTCGTATCGAGGCACAGGCCCTTCAGGGCGCGGCCTATGATCTGACCCGTCACGACATCCGTTTTGTCGAGACACCCCATGATGCCGAGCTTTTGTTTGTCACCGGCGTTGTGACGCGCGCCATGCTGCCCGGGCTTCAGGCCCGCTGGGAGGCCATGCCGGGGCCAAAGGGCATTGTGGCGATCGGTGATTGTGCGCTCGGTATGGGGCCGTTCGGGGTGAATTACGCCGTGCTGGGCGGTATCATGGAGGCGGGTCTGGCCGGTGTGCGGCAATGCGATGTGGCCCTGCGTGGCTGCCCACCCAGCCCGGCAGAAATCCTGCGCGCCCTGCTTTTGCTGACGACCGGACGGGTCGTGAATGCATGAGTAATATCGAGACCGAACTGGTGGCGGTGCTGCTTGCGGTGCAGGATGAGCAGCCTCTCGTGCTGACACTCGACCAGGGGCGCAACCTGCCTTCTGGGCCGCTTGAAACGGCGCATCGCTCCTTGCAGCGTGGCATGCGCCTTTGGGTCGAGCAGCAGACGCAATGTCACCTCGGCCATATCGAGCAGCTTTATACCTTTGCTGAGGCGTCGGGCGGTGAAGCAGGATCGGCGGATGCAGGGCAGGCCAGCGCAGACGCGCCGCGTCTCATACGCATTTCCTATATGGGGCTGACACGTCTGGAGGATGCACAGGAAGGCTGGCGCGGGCTGTACGAATATTTCCCGTGGGAGAATTTGCGGGGCAGCGGCGCGGAACTGATCGAGAGCGAAATCGGCCGGGCGCTGCAAAACTGGGCCGGGCGCGATCCGGCACGGCAATGGCGCTGCGCCGAGACGTTCGGGCTTGAAGGGCAGCCCTGGAATGACGAGCTGGTCCTGCACCGCTATGAACTGCTGTGGGAGGCCGATCTTCTGCCTGAATCGCGCAGGCCCGGCGCCTGGGTGGTACCTGGCCGTGCCATGCCGTCGGACCGTCGGCGCATCCTCGCGACTGCTCTGGCGCGTCTGCGGGCCAAGATACGCTATCGCCCCGTGGTGTTCGAACTCATGCCCGAGACCTTCACCCTCTGGCAGTTGCAGCGCACGGTCGAGGCCATTGCGGGAAGACCGCTGCACAAGCAGAATTTCAGGCGGCTGATCCTGGCCCAGGACCTCGTGGAAGAGACGGGCGAGGCGGAAAACCAGCCCCAGGGACGCCCCGCACGGCTCTATCGCTTCAGGCGCGAGGTGATCGGTGCGCGACAGCTCATGGGTTCCAAATTACCGATTGCCCGGTCAGTGTGATCTTGAATGGTTCCTGGCCGTGCTTTTTCGACAATCACGGCTTTGTGGCTTTGAAAACATCAGGGAGGCACCCAATGTATGGGTCTCAACAGTTTTGTCCCTATTATGCTCATATAGAGCATAACTAAGCGGAGAGGATCCGATGGATCAGATGACCCTCGTCAGAGATCGTGGCGATGCCCTGTACGAACCCGTTTCACGTCTGATGACGCGCGAGGACTGGGAGCGCAATTTCGAGGATGATATCCGGGCGATCCTGCGGCTGAAGCGCGAACGCAATGCGGTCATTCTTGCGCATAATTATCAGACCCCGGAAATCTTCCACTGCATCTCCGATATCCGCGGTGACAGTCTTGCGCTCGCCCGCGAGGCCCAGCGCTGTGAGGAGCAGGTGATCGTGATGGCCGGCGTTCACTTCATGGCTGAAACAGCCAAGCTGATGAATCCGGAGAAAACGGTGCTCATACCGGACTCGATGGCAGGTTGCTCGCTCGCGGAATCCATCACGGCTGAGAATGTCCGGGCTCTCAAGGCGGCTTATCCCGGTGTTCCGGTCGTGACCTATGTGAACAGTTCGGTTGCCGTCAAAGCGGAGACCGATATCTGCTGCACGTCCGGCAATGCCAAAAAAGTGGTTGAGAGCCTGGGTGTGCCGCGCGTCATCATGATTCCTGACGAGTTTCTGGCGAAGAACATCCAGAACGAGACCGGCATCGAGATGCTCACCTGGCCTGGCCATTGCGAGGTTCATGAGCGGTTCACGCCCCTCGAGATCAGGCAGTACCGGCGTATGCATCCCGGTGTCGTGGTGCTGGCCCATCCGGAGTGTCCGCCCGAAGTTGTAGCGGAAGCCGATTATGCAGGCTCGACGGCGGGGATGATGGAATTTGTGGCGGTCAAGCAGCCCGCCAAGGTGCTGCTGGTCACGGAATGTTCCATGAGCGACAACCTTGCCGCGCTCAACCCTGCGGTCGAGTTCGTTCGCCCGTGCAATCTCTGCCCACATATGAAACGCATCACGCTGCCCGCCATTCGTCGTGCGCTGGAGACCATGCAGGAGGAAGTGACCATTCCCGATGCGCTCTTCCCGCAGGCCAGGCGCGCGGTCGAGCGGATGCTTGCGGTCTGAGGGCCTGAGCCATGATGACACTCACCCGTTTCGCAGGCTGGCCCGTCATTGCGGGTGCGGGTCTTGCAGGGCTCTCGGCGGCCCTGCATCTCGATCGGCCCTGTGTGGTGCTCAGCCCGTCACCTCTGGGGACGGAAGCGGCCAGCATGCTGGCGCAGGGCGGCCTCGCAGCGGCTATCGGTCATGATGATGACGTGGCGCTTCATATGCGCGACACGCTCGATGCCGGTGACGGGCTGTGTGACCCCCGTGCGGTCGAGGCCATTATCGGGGCTGGTCCCTCAGCGATAGCGACACTGCTTGACTGGGGGGTGGCGTTCACCCGTACCGGCGGCAGCGATCTGGACCTGCATCTGGAGGCGGCCCATTCACGCGCGCGCATTGCGCATGTGAGTGGTGATGGCAGCGGTGCGGGAATTATGGAGGCGCTCATAGCGCGGGTAAAAGCCTCCCAGCGCATTGTGGTGCTCGATGGGGTGACACTGGACCACCTCCATGTGCTGGACGGACGTGTGCGCGGCGTGTGGCTCAACACGGGTCAGTTCATTCCAACCAATCACTGTATTTTGGCCTGTGGCGGGGCAGGGGCGCTCTATGTCGGTGCAACGAGCCCCGCCAGCAATACGGGGCGGGGTCTGGCAGCCGCCGCCCGGGCCGGGGCCCGGCTGGCCGATATGGAATTCGTTCAGTTTCATCCAACTGCCCTCGATGTCGAGACAGGGGGAGGACGTTCGCCTCTGATCAGCGAAGCTGTGCGGGGGGCGGGAGCGGTGCTCGTGGATCAAACCGGCAACCGCTTTACGGACGAGCTGCAGTCCCGTGATCGTGTATCACGCGCGATTGCGCGCCATCGGGCACTGGGGCATCGCGTGTTTCTCGATGCGCGCTACAATGGGCCTCATGCGCGAGGCAACCGGCAGGGTGCCGGGCAGGCGACAGGCTTGCGGCAGGTCTTTTCACGCCAGTTTCCGGGTATTGCGCGCATCTGTGCCCAGCACGGTATCGATCCCGATCGTGAGCCCATTCCGGTAAGGCCAGCGGTTCATTACCACATGGGCGGTGTGGCGACAGATCTGCATGGCCGGGCCAGCCTCGCGGGGCTGTGGGCATGCGGCGAGGTCGCCTGCACCGGGTTGCACGGCGCGAACAGACTGGCCAGCAACTCACTGCTTGAGGCGTTCGTGATGGGGCGGGCCGTGGCGTGGGATGTGAACAATGCCACGCGCGAGCGCCATTCCTGCCAGAATCCCACAGAGCCTGTGCGCTTTGGTGCGGCGAGTTTTGGGCCGCGCATGGACAAGGGGGCAGGGATCCTGCGGGATCATGACGGGCTGGAGGGTCTGTCGGCCTTTCTTGCCCCGCTTGCCGCGCGCGATGACCATGCTCTGGTTGGTGCTGCCATCGCCAAAGCTGCCCTGCGCCGCAAGGAGAGCCGTGGAAGCCACTGGCGTCTCGATGGAGACGAAGCGCCTCAGACCGGGCGTTTCCAGTTTACCCTTGCCGAAATCGGCCTTGGACAGGGCGATATCGCCGCGTCGGGTTCAGCCCCCATGATCCATGCGCAGAGGAGCTACGTGCACGCATGACAATTTTCATTCCTCCCTTGCCCGATCTGTTGTGGGAACCTGTCATACGGGCCGGTCTGGCCGAGGATTTTGGCACCGGGGGTGACGCCACGTCACAGGCCATTGTCCGGCCCGGCCAACGCCTGCGCGCGGTGTTCCGTGCCCGTCATGAGGGCGTTGTGGCTGGAATGGCGGGTGTCAGGCTGGCATTTTCCCTGCTTGACCCGAATGCGAATTTCACAGCGCTCAAGGAGGATGGATGCCGCATTCTGCCGCGTGACATTCTTGCCGAGATCGAGGGGCCTGCGGAGATCGTTCTGGGGGGAGAACGCACAGCGCTCAATCTGCTCTCCCATCTGAGCGGCATCGCAACCGCAACGCGTCAGGTTGTGGACGCCATACACGGTACGAAAGCCCGTGTATGCTGCACGCGCAAGACCTTGCCGGGGCTGAGAGCCATTCAGAAATATGCCGTCAAGGCGGGAGGCGGGAGCAATCACCGCTATCGTCTCGATGATGCGATCCTGATCAAGGATAATCATATTGCCTTGTGCGGAGGGGTGGCTTCGGCGCTCAAATCGGCAAGGCAGCGCGCAGGGCATCTGATGGCGATCGCGCTTGAGGTGGATACGCTCGATCAGCTTGAAACGGCCCTCTCGACGGGCGGGGCAAATGTCTATCTGCTCGACAATATGGGTCCCGACATGCTTCGGCGCGCCGTGGAGATGGTGAAGGGCCGCGCCCTGACAGAAGCCTCCGGTGGCATCACGCCTGATACCGCGCCAGCCATCGCGGCTTCAGGGGTGGATGTGCTCTCCCTCGGCTGGTTGACCCACAGCGTCAAGGCTCTGGATATCGGGCTTGATATCGATCTGTAACGATCTCGCCTTCTCCTGCTTCCACCCTCATTCCGGGCAGGGGGGAAGCAGGACCGCACCCCAGTGATTCATCGGTGCTGCACATGAGCGAGCGCTATCCGGCATAGAACGGTTTGCGTTCTGGTCTGTTCGGCCTGCGCATGCCAGCACGGTCGATTGAAGGCGAGAGATCGTCGGCCTTCCGGGAGGGAGGGCCTTCTCAGCGCGTTCTGAGTGGGCGCAGGTCAGACAAGCCAAGTCTTGGAACGCATAAATTCATCAAGCTTCCAGGCAGGGCCGGGTGGCCCCTATGCATCAGACCCGAACAGAAACGTTCCATATACGACACATTACGACTTGATTTCGACTTGTATACCTGCTTGTGTGCACGAAGATATAAAACTGCAAGCGGGACTTGTGAGATGTAACTTTATGTCTCACAAGTAATAAACTCGAAAACTTTCGGAAATTGGGAAGAGGGTCTCGATGGCGTATGTGTTTGGTCGTGCGAAACTGAAAATCGGGCTGGCAATCTGTCTAGCCTCGGCCACCTGTCTGTCGCAGAATTTCGCCCATGCGGCCTCCAGTGCGCCGGCTTCAGCCGGGACCGCGCGTCATGGTAGCCCGAAACATACGGTGGCCCGGCCTGGCCAGACAGCAACGGCACCTGTGCAGCACGCGGGTCGCAAGAAGGCTGTCGAGGCCAAGGGCGAGGAGCAGATATCGGTCACGACTTCACGTCAGGCCCTCAATGGCGGTGGTGGCATGATGCGCATCGAGCACGCGCCGCGCAATGTGCAGACCGTCGATCATGAATATATCTCCATGCGCAACCCATCGAGCACGGCGCTCGATCTGATCCAGAACCTTCCCAGCGTCAGCATCAGCACGCCCGACCCCTACGGTATGCAGGGCGGTCAGATCCAGACACGCGGCCTGACCGATCTCGACATGGCGCTTCTGGTCGATGGCGCGCCCGCTGCGGCCGCCAAATACATCACGGAGAATGTGGATACCGAGAACGTCGAATCCGTCTCGCTGACGCCCGGCAGTTCCGAGACCGCGTTGCCCGTCATGTCGGCGGCCAGCGGAACGATGAATGAGACCACCCATACGCCTGACAGGAAGTTTGGCGGTCTGGTCGATTTTTCCTATGGCACGAACAACCTGTCGCGCGAATTCATCCGGCTGGAAACCGGCGAAATCGGCCATAGTGGCGTGCGCGGCTATGTCTCGTTTTCAAACACCCACACACGCAGCTGGATGGGGGCGGGTATCAATGACCGCCGTCATGTTGATTTCGGCCTGAACAAGCAGTGGAAGAATGGATCGTTCGCCAAGGCCTTTGTCTCGTGGAACTGGGAAGACTTCACGATCGACAATTATCCGACCCAGCAGGAATTCTATAAATACAAGCATACGGGTGAAGGATACGGCCGCTCGGCAAATTCGAACAACATAAATTACTGGAAAAACAATACGGATTACTGGAATCAGGTCTATCTTTCCGCTCCGATCCATATTGTCCTGACGCGCCGCATCGCCTTCGATCTTCAGCCTTATTACAACCTTGGACGGGGCTGGGATGCGTCACCGGGTGGCACCGTGACACAGAATGACGGCACCACCCGTAACGTGACCAATTACTTCCTGCAGGGAGCGACCGAGCGCCGCGGGGCGACTGCAAAGCTTGGTATCGATGTGGATCGCCACAACCATGTGTCTTTCGGCTACTGGTACGAAAACAACTATACCCAGCAATCCTACCCGACCAGCTACACGCAGGATAACGGTGCTGCCCCCAGCCCCAACTGGGCAGCCTATCGGATCGATGCGGGCGATCAGCAGAATGCCGGTACGGAAATCCACAGCCTGTTTGTCGAGGATCATGCCAAATATCTGAACGACAAGCTCGATATCCAGGCCGGGTTCAAATTCGTCATGTCCAATACCTGGAACAAGGATCTGTACGGGCGCATGTCCAATAACCGGACCGCCCCTTTGCCGCAGCTTTCTGTCGGCTATACCATCGACGAGCACAGCCAGATCTACCTGAATGCAGAAGGAGATTACCGTCAGCCGAGCGCCGTGGATCTGGGATGGCTCTATACCAGCGTACCGATCCCGAAAAACCAGTATTCCATCAAGGAAGAGCTGGGCTATCGCTATCATGATCAGCACATCATCGTTGATGCGTCATTCTTCAACTACAATGTCACCAACCGTATCGTGAACCAGTATCTGGGCATGAACCAGTTCAAGCCATTCTCGATCGGTAACCAGCATATGCGTGGTTTTGATTTCATGATCTCGGGCCGCCCGATACATGGATTCAGCCCCTATGCCTCGGTCGAATATCTCCATGCTGTTCAGGACAGCAATGTGTTCGACCCCTATACAAATGTCATGCTGAACTCGAAGGGTACGCAGGCCATCATGGCGCCGCGTGTGCTCGCGAATTTCGGTCTGACCTACAAATATGCCGGGTTCTTCGGCAATGCGAGCCTCCATTACACGGGCCCGCAATCGGTCAGTGTCGCAGGCGATCAGCGCATGCCCGGCTTCGTCACGAACACGATTTCACTGGGCTATCGCTTCAAGCCAGTCGGCATCGCCCAGTCGCCAACCATCAAGCTGAACTTCGCCAATGTGACGGGCTCGATTGTGCGAACGGGGGCCATGGGTGCGATCTATAGCGCGAAGGATCCGAGCACAGTCTATAGCGGCAGCCTTGCGCCCTATACCGGCTACGGCAATTCCTTCATGACGGCCGCGCGCTTCACCATGACGGGAACGGTCTCCACCAGCTTCTGAATGAAGCTTGCTCAAGACAAAACCATCAAAAACGCCCCGGCTGAAGCGCGGGGCGTTTTTTGCAGGTCAGCCGAAGGTGAAGGAGAATGCCTCGACACCGGGTGACAGGAACTCGATGCGAAACAGATGGTCGCCTACATTGTTCTCACTCTGGCGAATGAGCTGATAGAGACGCTGGCCGCTCACTGTTCCCATGCCGTCAGCATCGCAATCTGTTCCGTGCACGGCACCCGGAGGCTGGCCATCAAGGGTGACACGAAACCTGACGGGTTTGCCGTCTTTCGCTGGACCAAGCACGAGGTGCAGGTCACGCGCATGGAAGCGAAAGGTAATTGAACCACCCGGCTTGTTAAGGTGGGCGGCTTCAGGCCCGATCGTCCAGTTCCCGCTCAGACCCCATTCATTGAGGGCGGGGCTGTTTTCGATGACATAATCATTAGGAGAGTCTTGGACGGCCCCTCCGGTCGAGATGAAATGACTGGCCCGTTCATAGCCGATATAGGTTTCGGGAGAGCCGATAGCAGAGAGATCGGCTTCGGATTGCTCGCCCGTTCCCACAGGATGAACGAGGTCATCTGGCACGTTCTTCGCGCCATTATCGCGCAGCATGGCCTGAATCTGATGTTCGGAGCGGTCGTAATCACCTTCTCCGAAATGATGGGCCTGTATCTTGCCATCTCCTTCAACGAAATAGGCGGCAGGCCAGTATTCGTTGTTGAAGCCGTTCCAGATGGCGCGGTCGTTGTCGACGGCTACCGGGAAGGTGATGTGGAAGCGCGCGACCGCTTTCTCGATGTTTTCGAGGTTTTTCTCGAAGGCAAATTCGGGCGCATGGACGCCAATCACGACAAGCCCGTAAGGTTTGTACTTATTGGCCCAGGCCTCGACATAAGGCATTTCACGCAGGCAGTTGATGCAGGAATAGGTCCAGAAATCGACCAGAACCACCTTGCCCTTGAGCGCCTGCGCCGTGAGCGGCGCAGAGTTCAGCCAGTTGCTGGCGCCACTCAGTGAGTCGAGCGGGGCCGCTTTTGCCCCTGTAATACCCCACCCAAACGCCAGGGCGAGGCACAGGCCACCCAGGGCGAGACGCATTTCTCCAAGGTGGGGAATCGTTGGTAGGCCCGACCCGAACCGGAACCCGGCTGTGCTGGGCCGCGAAATGGCAGGCTGGGTTGAGAGAGGCTGGAAAGAACCGGAAGCGCGCTGAGCCATGAACGGGCCTTTTCGGGCAGGGGCAACGTGCTTCCGGGGCCTGTCATGTCAGTCGCCGGAACCCGTCGCTGCGAGAAGTTCAGCGAGAACGGCGGGGGTTCCTTTCTGTTCCATTCTCTCTGCCATTTCACGTATCAGGCTGCGATGCGCTTCGCTCAGGGTGAAGCTTTCGAACACTGTCATGCTGAAAACGCTCTCCCATGACAGGGCCCGCTCGCGCTGGGTGTCGCTCATGGCGGGTTCGAACGGCTCAAAGCGTGCGCCGGCATCGGTGCGGCCGTGCAGGTAGCGAATAAAGCAGGCCAGCACGAAGGCGATGCGCTGTATGTCAGCCCCTTTTTCAATCAGTACGTTCCATGTGGGCGCGAGAAAGACGGGCAATTTGCTGCCGCCGTCACCCGTGATACGGGCCAGCCTGTCGCCCACGGCCGGATTGCTGAAACGGGCCACGATCAGGTCGCGATAATCGGGCAGGGACATACCGGCGGGCGCGGTAAGATGCGGGATGACGTCCAGCGTCATGAAGCGATCGACAAGAGCATGGATGCCCGGATCGGTGATCGCATCGCGCACGGTGTCGAGCCCGGCAAGCTGGCCGGGATAGGCCAGCATGGAGTGGGAGGCATTGAGCATACGCACCTTGGCAAGCTCGTAGGGATGCACGTCAGGGACGAGCTGCGCGCCGACCTTTTCGAGTTCGGGGCGCCCGTTGACGAAATGATCCTCAATGACCCATTGCGCGAATTCTTCCGAGATTACGGGCAACTGGTCGATCACCCCACATTCCGCATTGACCCGCTCGGCGTCTTCCTTGAGCACGGCTGGCGTGATGCGATCGACCATCGAACTCGGAAATGAGACCTCCTGGGCGATCCAGGCTGCCAGATCGGGATCGAGCGCTTCGGCGTGGGCCAGAACGGAACGGCGCGTCACCACGCCATTATCGCGCAGGTTGTCGCAGGACAGCACGGTGAAGGGCGCAATGCCCGCCTCACGGCGACGGCGCAGCCCTTCGACAATGAAGCCAAAAGCCGATTCCGGTCGGGCCGGATCGGCCAGCTCACGCTGGGTCAGAGGGGCTTCCAGACGGTAGGCACCTGTGGCGTGATCCTGATTATAGCCGCCTTCCGTGATGGTCATGGAGACGATGCGCGTCGCGGGAGCAGCAATGCGGGTCAGAACGGCCTCAGGGTCGGCCGGGGCGAAAAGATAGGCGATCATGCTGCCGATCACCTGATGGCGGGTCTTTCCGTCAGGGGCGTAGCGGGTCAGCGTGTACAGGTCGTTCTGCGCCGGAAAGGCCTCCAGCTTGAGGCGTTCGGTAGCGTCATCAATCAGCCCGACGCCGCAGAAGGCCCAATGGCTGTTACCCGGTTCGTGCAGAAGCTTGTCCATGTACCAAAGCTGATGAGCGCGGTGGAAATTGCCCACGCTCAGATGCACGATCCCGGCTGTCAGGGCGTCGCGGTCATAGGAGAATGTCTCGACACTGGAGGGGAGGGCCGGGAGAGTTGCTGTGGAAAGAGCAATCATGAGCTATCCTGAGTGTGATCTTTCGCGATCACAACAATGGCGTTGGGGTCGTCCTGCCCCGGATGGGAAAATGCCGGAACAGTCCGGGCATGGCCTCGTTCAGCCACGCAATCTGTAGTGCAGCGCGCCGGATGATGTGGCGGTTCCCTGATATCCCTCAAGCGATAAAACGGACTGTCTATGGCACTATTTGGTGAGGAGGATTACACCGCCCCGATGACGAACAGGAAAACGATTGCCGTAATTGGCGCGGGCCCGGCCGGACTTGCCGCCGCCGAGCGGATTTCGGCGGCCGGGCACGATGTAGTGGTCTATGACCATATGCCAAGCCCGGCCCGTAAATTCCTGATGGCCGGGCGCAGCGGGCTGAACCTCACTCATGCCGAAGATCTCTCCCTGTTCCGGACGCGCTATGGTGCAGCAGAGGCATGGCTGACGCCGTTCATCGAGCGTTTTCCTCCGCAGGCGCTGCGTGACTGGGCCGACGGGCTGGGGCAGAGCTGTTTTACGGGCAGCAGCGGTCGCGTCTTTCCTCATGCCATGAAGGCCTCACCGCTTTTGCGGGCGTGGCTCGGGCGTCTGGCAGCGCAAAACGTGCGGCTTGCTTTGCGCCACCGCTGGACCGGATGGGACGCACAGGGACGGTTGCAATTTTCCACGCCAGAGGGCGTGGCCAGCGCTTGCCCGGACGCTGTCGTTCTGGCCCTGGGTGGTGCATCATGGTCTCGTCTGGGGAGTGATGGCGGATGGGTTGAGTATCTGCCCCCCGAGAGCGTCGCCCCGCTCCAGCCAGCCAATTGCGGCTTTCAGACGTGCTGTCCTGCGGCCTTTCACGAGCGCTTCCACGGTGAGGTGCTCCATTCGGTCGTCATCAGCGGGGCAGGCGTGCAGGCACGGGGTGACGTGACCATCACGCAGCGCGGCATCGAAGGGGCACCCGTCTATCGCGTGTCGGCGGCATGGCGCGACGTGCTGGCGGAGAGGGCGCTGCTCGACATCAGGATCGATTTCCGCCCCGGCTTGACCCGCGACGCACTCACCCAGCGTCTGGACAAATTCCGCGCGCGGGAGAGTCAGGCGAACAGGCTGCGTCGCCTTGGCCTTTCCGCACCCGCCCGGTGGCTGCTGCGCGAGGCGTTTGAGGGGAGGGTGCAACCCGCAGGGTCCTGCGTCGAAAATCTTGGCCAAGGAACGTCTGACGGGCTAGCCGCGCTCATCAAATCCTGCCCGCTAGGGCTGAGCGGCACAGATGCCCTTGACCGGGCCATTTCCACATCGGGCGGTGTGCGGCGCGATGCCGTGAACCAGGCGCTGATGCTCAAGGCGCGGCCTGGCGTGTTCGTGGCGGGTGAAATGCTGGACTGGGAAGCGCCAACCGGCGGCTATCTGCTCCAGGCCTGTTTCGCCACCGGTCGGGCGGCAGGTGAAGGGGTGCTGTCGTGGCTGGAGGCGGGGCCTAAGAGGTAAGACTCATTGATCCGCATCGGAAAATGACGGCGGCGACAAGACAAGACTCGTTTTTGGATATGTTCTTTTGTGTTGCGCGCACGCAACATGACGGTTTTTTTTTACTGCGCGATGGCAGTGCAATTCCATCTAATACTTGAATTTACAGAGTTTGAAATATTTTGTCATCGATTGACGGCTTTATAACGACAAAGTTTTGCTTTCCGTTACATCAGTAACAAACGAGCAAAAGGCTACCCATGTCGGACATACAAACGCTGCTGCTTCCCCCCGAACACGGGATGGATGCTCTGGTTCAACCGGCGGGCAGTATGGCCGGCACGGCGCCCACTATGCTCGTCACAACAGCGATGACATCGCCTATCGGCCAGCCACACGACATAACTGTCAGCGCGGGCGGAGCCTCAGGCAGTGTCAGTGATCAACTTGCCGCCTTGCAGGCAAAGAGCATTTCTCTGGACTTGAATCGCTCAGGCCAGAGCACACAGGACCTCGCGCCTGAGATTTCTTCTTCCACACGTTTAGGCAATAACTTAGGTGAAGTTGCGAGCGCCGCCGGAAACGCGGCGTCTGATCTACTGTCATCAAGTAACAAGGCGCTGTCCCAGCCAACAGACCCTTCTACGGGTTTGCCCAAATTACAATTCTTGAGCGATACAACCGCAATCAAAACGCCTGCCGTCGTCGATGACGGGAAAACGGCTAATACATCCAGCGATAAAACGGCGTTTGTAGCGGCTGCCCCTTCCGTTACGTCGGTAGTAGAGCCAAAAACAGTAACCGGCGCAGTTGGGCAAGCCTCTTTTTTATCGCCAACTGAAACAGTTCAGGATCGGATGTCTTCAGGTATAATCCAAGACAGTCAAATCAACACTATAGCAGTCAATACGAAATCCTCGAGTGTAAACACGGCAGCCGCCCAACCGAGCATGATGTTACGCAGCAATGCTGTTGTATTATCATCCTATGGAGACGCACCATCTTACAGTTACGAGGCAAGTGGTGTTGTCGTTGTTAATGGCGTAATCAATAGCTGGGCAAACCAGCTAAGCCTGGCCGATAATTTCAATCGCGCCTATCCAGGCGTCGTCGTTAATACCTCTTATGATGACATTGGCGACCGGCGCGATGCGGCTTGGGTTCAACCCTCTATGCACGCTTACGCGACAAGTGACTCTGGCGCGCGCGCTGATACCGTGCAGACGTGGTTTGAGGGTAATGCGGATACGATCGGCTACAACGTTATTGGAACTCCGATACCACACGATCGCTATATCGCGCTGCGTGACTGGTTGCACGGTGAAATCAAACAGCATCATATGGGGAATCAGGAGACGATCTCGAACGTCCTGCATATGCTGGCAACGCAAGACAATCAGACCACGACCCAGCTCAATAATATCTGGCATACGGTTCTCGGGGTCGCAATCACGTCATCTGAACTATCTGATGCCGTCACGCAAATCTCGATAGGGCATGCGACGCTTTCCACCGAGCGCCAGAGTCTTGCTCATTCTTCACGGGCAGCGGCGCTTTACGCCCAAAAATACCAGGATGTTCACGGTCATCCGCCCTCCGAAGCAGATATCCGCTTTGCACAGGACAAGATCGGTAATGGCACATCCCTGCAGCAATATATATGGGATGAAGCCCATAACGGGCAGACATCGCAGGAGTTTGGCAACGTCTTTCGCCAGGTTCACGGGCGCGAACCATCATCCGCAGATATCCAGTATGCCCAGCAGAAAATTGGCAATGGCGCTTCCCTGCAGCAATACCGCTGGGACGAGGCCCATAACGGGCAGACATCGCAGGAGTTTGGCAACGTCTTTCGCCAGGTTCACGGGCGCGAACCATCATCCGCAGATATCCAGTATGCCCAGCAGAAGATTGGCAATGGCGCTTCCCTGCAGCAATATCGCTGGGACGAGGCCCATAGTGATGCCGTAGCCAACCAGTTGAGAGAGATCGTCTCGACAACGCAGGGCAGGTCCTATCAGGACGGTGATGCAGCATGGGTAAGAGCCCGGCAGGATGAACTCGGCAATGGAAACCAGACCCCGGCGCAGATTCGTCAGTCTATAGCGCGTTGGACTGCTGATAACGGGGGGTACGATGCCACCTTCCAAGCCGTTCATGGCAGAGCCCCCGGAGCAGGAGACCGCAATTACGCAGCAACACAAATCGGTAACGGCTGGTCTGTAGCCGACTATCGCTGGAACGAGGCTCATAGCGTTTCCGCAGCGCAGGACTATCGGGTCATGTTCCGCAACGTCGCGGGCAAAGACCCTGGTGACGGAGATGTGCAGTGGCTCCAGAATGCTGTCGCCAACGGCAGCAATTACGTCACCTTGCGTCAGAATCTGGCGTGGTCCGACTGGGGACATGATGCTGTCCGCAACGTCTATGCCCAGACGGCCGGTATTCAGAACCCCACGCAAGTCCAGTATGATGTTTATCAGCGAGAACTCGCAAACGGCGCGAGCGTCGCGGATATTACGCGCAAGCTAGCATATTCCTGGGAAGGACATGACGCTGTCCGCAACGTCTATGCCCGAACGGCCGGTATCCAGAACCCCACGCAAGTCCAGTATGATGTTTATCAGCGAGAACTCGCAAACGGCGCGAGCGTCGCGGATATTACGCGTAAGCTAGCTTATTCCTGGGAAGGACATGACGCTGTCCGCAACGTCTATGCCCGAACGGCCGGTATCCAGAACCCCACGCAAGTCCAGTATGATGTTTATCAGCGAGAACTCGCAAACGGCGCGAGCGTCGCGGATATTACGCGTAAGCTAGCCTATTCCTGGGAAGGACATGACGCTGTACAAAAAGCCTTCGCACGCACTGCAGGCATCCAGAATCCTACGCAAAGTCAGTATGATTGGTATCAACGTGCTCTAGCGACGGGCTCTTCCACCTCAGATATCACGGGTGGCATCGCTCGCGCCTGGGAGGGAGAGAGCGCCGTCAGAAAGGCCTATACCGAGGCAGGAGGCATCACACCGAACGACGAACAGATACGGTCATGGGTGAACGGGCTCGCACAGGGCACCAGCTACACCGACATGCGCGGAACCATCGCGCATAATGAAGGCAGCGTTGCGCTGAAAGATATCGCCCTCAAGGTGCTGGGGCGGACGCTTAGTTCTGAGGAACTCGCCAACCAACAGACGGAGCTTACGAACGGCAAGACCCTTGCCGATTTCCGCTACACTCTGGTTCACTCGACCGAAGGCGTTGCCCGGCTGACGCAACTCTGTGTCGATTGCACCGCCCAGCAGCCTTCCGCGCAGGATCTCAGCGACCATCAGGCACGACAGGTCGCAGGCGCAAGTCTGACCGATCTCCGTTACGCAATTGCCCATAGCGCTGCCGAGGCGGACAGCCTCAAAAATGCCGGGATTTTCTTGTTCGGGGAAGGCCAGACGATCACCACATCGGCATGGCTCGCGACGCAGCAAGATGCCATTGGTTCGGGTCAGGCAACCTATGAAAGCACCCTTGTCAGCGCGCAGCTTACTCCTGCGGGCGTGCAAACGCTTCAGTCAATCTATCAGGACTGGGGGCAGGGTTTGCCGACCGATATCCAGTTAAAGAGCATGGCAACCGCCATGTATCATCTGAATATCGCGTGGAACCAGGTTCAGAATCAGAGCGCTGACCAGCTTGCTGCAGAAGCCGCCACCTATCACGCGATCGACGGCACGGCCTCATATGCCCAGCTGGTCGAGAACGTGTCTTATTCGCCCGATCAGGCTTCGGCACTTCTGGCAAGTGCCCTGACCACCCCCATGATGAACGAGGCAGCGTCCGCCGCGGAGTTCAGACGCGTGATCTCGATGGGGGGTACTCTGCTTTTTGAAACCGTGATCGATCAGATGGATGTGCTGAACAATATCGACACGATCCAGAAGCAGAAGGAGCCCGATCCTTGCGATCCGGTGATTTTCAAACCTGCGCATGCCATCCTCGGGGAGAATGGCAGTTTGACGGTCAGTAACAGCGAGATCGGCGCGGCCAATGCAGTACCGGGACGCCAGATGGCTGGAGTGTCGACCGCGCAATGGTCGAGTGGCGTGCAATGGACATCACAAGGCAATGGTATCAAGGCGCAGGGCAATCCGTTCGAGGTCTGGGACGCTCAGCGGCTCAAGAAAGAAGGCTATGAATGGCTGGCGGATTACCAAACGAACCGCAGCAACTGGAAAGCCTTCGATGAGTGGAATAAGAAAACAGCAACCGCAGTCAGTGACAAGACCATGGATCTGAACGGCAAGACCTATCAGAACATGACCCGGCTTCAGGGGCGAATTATGGCCAATGTCGAGGCCATGATCCGCTATAAAAACGATGGAGGAATCTATCGTTATCCAAACCCTCCCGCTAACCCAAACTTGGATTTCAACAAGGCTGATATCCAGAATTATGTGCTGGATATCGGGGTGCCTTCCGAGCCAACTGACAATCAGTGGAGGGCGATATGTCAGGCCCTGAAACGCGCGAAGATCCGCGTTGCCGCTGACTCTGTGGGCAGTAGAACCATCGACTTCAGGATTGCTGACATCGCATGAGCACCATCATTCCCTCCTGGCAGATCCCCACCCGTCGTGCCCGGCTCATCCGCACCAGAAAATATGTAGCCGTAATCTGCATGGAACGCTGGGGGGGGAGTTACTTCTCACGCTCTGGCTGGTCCACCTTCATTCCCCGCAAACAGGTCACGACGGAATGGATCGGGGCCAATCTCAAGAAGGCGCTGTATAGCAGTGAAGATTTCGGGGCTCGCTTACCTAGGCCTATCCCGGATGAACCCTTTGATTCCATGGAGCCGGAATCGGGAGCCCAATTTAATGAGTTCTGGCTACGTATCCAGCAGGAGTTCGGCTTCAAGGACCTTCTGAGTGCCATGTCAAAATCGGCAATGGTTTTTGTAGACTGGCCTGAGGATAAGGATGATGAGGTCGAAATGCTTTCTTCCCGCGGCAGTGGCGCGCATCATTCCGCCTGGGGGACCAATGAGAATTTCGGCAAGGTCTTTCACGCCTCGATCAATCTGAACGATCTCGAATTCGGCGAAGTGGCCGTGCAGGCTCTGGATCGTTGCCAGCCGAATTACGCCTGAACGGTACAGGCTTTACGCAAGGACCACTATAGCTGATGGAGGTCTTGCTTCCGGCCGGCACATGACGGGCGCGATGTGGCAGATGGTGAAGGAAGACGGTCGGGCATGTGCTTGAGCGGGCTGGCTTCGCCATTAGCTCCTGAGCCGAGCGAACACGATTCTGATACGATTGCGCCGCCGTGGCGCAGGGCTTGATCTTTTCTCCCTCTAGCCCGTTCCCTGCTCAGTCAGTGAGGCGTTGCGTGGCCATAAGCCATTTTGCTGCACGCCAGATCATCTGGCAGAGTCGCAGCGCATGCACGACGGCTGATCTTGCCTGCCATCGTGCAGAACCTGATCAGACGGCTGTTTCGATCCGTTACTGCGTGTTGACCGGTATGCACGCCCTTTCTGATCTGCCCGATCAGGCGTCCCGAACCCGCCTGATCGGCAGGCACGATGCCGCACTCCATAGCTTGAAACACCCTTCCTCGAGCATGATCATCTGATGATCCAACCCCAGAGTGGACAGGCCGCTTCTTATCCGGGCAAAGAACCTCGTAGCACCGTAACGCTTCCAGCGCTTGTCGGGCGCCTTGGTCGGCCCATAAGCCTGCGGAAAAGCGTTATCGCAGCGCGTGTTGCGATCGATAAGAGTCATCCTGCTCAGCGTGTACCGATCATTGATGTGCAGCACTCGGTGGCTTCTTGGCACAAGCGGTTCAAGGCGCACGCTCCACTCATCTGTCAGCCATGCCAGTTCATCCAACTCGCGCCTCTTCGCAGAGCGTGAGTCAGATCCTCTTCCCTCGATCGTTGAGTCCCGAACCCGGGTCAGTGCGAATTCGTGGTACCGCGGCGCTCTCTAAAACCCGCTCTCATGCCTTGGCGAATGGCTGACTTTAGAGGCGAGTTGCGCTAGGGAGACCCCCATGAGCGTATCGATTACCATGGGTCGTGGCCGCGACGGTGCGGATGTCCAGCTGGACCTGACAGAACTTCTCGCAACCCGCCTGCTGGTGCAGGGCAATTCGGGTTCGGGAAAGTCGCATCTGCTGCGTCGTCTGCTTGAACAGACGGCAACGCTTGTCCAGCAGGTTATCGTCGATCCCGAGGGTGATTTCGTGACACTGGCCGATAAATACGGCCACCTCGTGATTGATGCATCGGAACAGACAGAGGCCACACTCCGCGCTGCCGGTGAGCGCGCGCGTGCCCATAGGGCATCGGTGGTGCTCAATCTGGAATCGGTTGAGGCAGAAATGCAGCTTCGGGCGGCAGGGTCGTTCCTCAACGGCATGTTCGAGGCACCGCGCGCGCACTGGTTTCCGGTGCTGGTGGTCGTGGATGAGGCGCAGCTTTTCGCCCCTGTCGCGAGTGGTGATACCTCCGATGAGGCGCGGCGTCTGTCCCTTGGGGCAATGACCAACCTCATGTGTCGTGGGCGAAAGCGTGGTCTGGCCGGGGTGATCGCGACGCAGCGTCTGGCGAAGCTCGCCAAGAACGTGGCGGCCGAGGCCTCCAATTTCCTGATGGGCCGTACCTTCCTCGATATCGACATGCTTCGCGCGGCCGATCTCCTGGGGATGGAGCGCCGCACGGCAGAGGGGTTTCGTGATCTGGCGCGCGGCCAGTTCATGGCGCTCGGCCCCGCGCTGAGCCGCAGGCCGCTCATGGTCACGATCGGCACGGTCGAGACGGCCAGCCACGCGACGGGGCCGGTCCTGACCCCGTTCGAGGCACGTCCCGCCGAGGATAATTACAGCCTCATTCTCGAACCTGTTGTGGAAGCGACGCCCCGCCCGCGTGAGCGGCGTACGCCCGCGCCCGATCTGCTGGCGCAGCTCGACGCTTATTCGGCCGCAGCGCCGGTCGAGGAGGTCGCGCCGGAAATCGATGCTGCGCCGGAACTGCTCTGGCGTCTGGTCGAGGCGGTGATTGCCGAGACGGATTCGGCCTATCGCCCGCTGGCCACGCTCTATCAGGATTTCCAGCTGCGCGCCCGCATCGAGCGGCTCAACCGCAATGTGCTGGATCTCGGCGCGTTCCGCCTGCTGCTTGCGAGTGTGCGCTCGGGGGCGAGCTTCGAGCAGGCGCAGGAGGAGAGTTGGCAGCAGGCGCTCGATATAGCCCGGGCCGTGCCTGAAGATGTGCAGGGTGTCGTGCTGCTTCTGGCACGTGCCGCCCTGGACGGAGCGCCGTGCCCCGGTGATGAGGCCATAGCCGAGGCCTATGGCACGCATTCGCTCGGCAGGGCGCGTCGGCAGCTTGCCTATCTGGAGGAACGCCAGATCATCGTGGTGCAGGACATGCCAGTGGGCCGGCGCGTCGCTTTCATCGGGCATGGCTGGCAGACCGGCTGAAGGCGTAACAGCCGGACACCGCCCCACCGGGTGCGGGATGCCAATGTTACGAGACGAGCGGAGCGTCCCGCGTCGGATGACAAAATCGTATTCCACCTCAGCAGCCGCGGGCTGCAACCGTGCGGTGGACGGTATCGTTTGATCAGGGAACCCGATTTGTAACTGGCCTTGAAAGGTTCTGGATAAAATTATGACAAACGATGAACTGATCGCCCTCGTAGCCCTTAATGGTGCGGATGCAACCTACGATGCCCGTCTCTCCGGCTACGACATCACCGTGCCGGTGCATATCCAGGGGGGCGACGGGCACTACATCATCAAGCATCTCGTCAAGCCCATGTATTTCTCGGGTGCGATGATCATCGACGTCAAACTTCTGGACTCCGACGCGCCTCGCCACGAGTGATCGCGGGGTCTCTTGCACGGGGAGCCGTATGGCCGAAGAACACAGAAAGGTGCTGCCAGGCGCACTGGCAGCCCTTGGCATCGTTTTTGGTGATATCGGCACCAGTCCACTCTACACCCTCCAGACCGTCCTAAACGACACAGGCTCGACCGACCGGGTGACCTTGCTTGGTGGGTTCTCTCTGCTTGTCTGGACGATGATCATGGTGGTTGCGGTGAAATACGCGACCGTGGTCATGCGGGCAGATAACCGGGGGGAGGGCGGTATCCTTGCCCTGTTCTCCCTTGTTGGCGGCTCGTTCGGCAAACACTGGTATGCACGCGGCACGTTGCTCGCCGCAGCCGGGCTGTTCGGCGCGGCGCTGCTTTACGGTGACGGCGCCATTACCCCGGCCATTTCGGTGCTCAGCGCCATAGAGGGCATTGGCATTGTCACGAAGTCGCTCCAGCCTTACATCCTGCCCATCGCCACCGTCATCCTTTTTGGCATCTTCGCCATACAGCCACTGGGTACGGCGCGTATCAGTGCCGTGTTTGGCCCGATCATGCTGGTCTGGTTTCTGGCCCTTGGTGGGATTGGTCTCTTCTCCCTGCTGCATGATCCTTACGTGCTGGTGGGCCTCAATCCCCTTTACGGTTTGCGGTTCCTTTATGAGCACGGCGCGAACAGCCTGATCATCCTGGGGGCGGTTTTTCTCTCGGTAACGGGTGCTGAAGCGCTCTATGCCGATATGAGCCATGTGGGCCGGCCCAGCGTACGCCTTGCCCTTGCGGTGATCGTGCTGCCTATGTTGGTGCTGAGCTATGCCGGGCAGACGGCTTTTCTGGTCAGCCATCCGCAGGTGAAGGATAATCCGTTCTTTGCTTCCATGCCGCATGGTCTTGTGCTGCCCATGGTCATTCTGGCGACCTTCGCCACGATCATTGCCAGCCAGGCCATCATCACCGGCGCCTTCACGCTCACGCGTCAGGCCATGCAGCTTGGCTGGTTCCCGAGCCTCAACATCCGCCAGACCTCGGATGAGGAATACGGGCAGATCTACGTGTCTGTAGTGAACTGGGCGCTGATGATCGTCACACTGCTCATCGCGCTCAGCTTCAAGAGTTCAGATGCCCTGTCCGGTGCCTATGGCACGGCGGTGTCCACCACCATGCTCATGACGACCCTGCTCATTTTCGATGTCATGCGTGAACGCTGGTCATGGCCACTCTGGAAGGCCCTGCCGATCGCGCTTTGCTTCTCGGTGGTCGACGTTGCGTTCTTCGTTGCCAATCTGATCAAGATCGACAAGGGCGGCTATGTGCCTCTGCTGATCGGCCTGTTCATCTATGTGATCATGACCACCTGGCGTCGCGGTATCACCCTGCTGCGCGCTGGCCTTGCTCCCTTGGGTGAGCGTTCGGACAAGGTGCTGCAGAAGCTGCGCGACGGAGAACTGATCCGCACACCCGGCGCTGCGGTGTTCCTCTCGCGCTATGAGACGGCTCTGCCACCCATCGTAATGCGCCACGTTGCCGATTTCCATTGCCTGCCCGAACACGTCGTCATCCTGAATGTGAAATTCGATACGGTGCCCCGTGTGCCAGCCGATGAGCGCATGTCGGTCAAGGAGGTCGGCCACGGTATCTGGACCGTGAATGTCAGCTTTGGTTTTGTGGAGATACCGAACCTCTATTATGTGCTGGGTCAGGCGAAGGAGGCGGGCTGTGATCTCGATCTCGAAACGGTCGTTTTCTTTGCGGGCGATGATGATGTGGTGCCTGACCTCAAGACACCCAAAATGGTCTCGCCGCGTCGTATCCTTTTTGGCTTTCTCTATCGCAACGCTGTGCGGGCCTCTGATCGCTTCACCCTGCCGCGCGAACGACTGATCGAGATTGGCCATCAGGTCGAGATCTGACCTGACATGTTTGCGACCCTTCAGTGATGAAGGGCGTTACGCTCACCTCGCCCCGATGTCAGTAATGCGACGGGGCCAGACTGGAAGGAATCATACCATGCGTCATCTCTTCGGCTGCACGCTCATGGCGGCAAGCCTCATCATCACGCTCCCGCAGGCCATGGCTGAGCCGGGTGGCTGCCTGAAATATGGCGCGGCGGGTGCTGTAGGCGGCCATCTGGTCAATCACGGCGTGCTGGGTGCTGTGGGCGGATGCGCAACGGGAATGTATCGCCGTCATGAATACCGTAAGGAGGCCAAGGAAAAGGCAGCGGCTTATGACAAGGAGCATCCGGGCGCCAAGGGCAGCTACGAGGAAAAGGCCACGGCTTACGATGTCGAACACTCGACACAGCCGGGAAAATCTGCCCCGTCTGACGCCCCGCCGCCGAAGAACTGAAGCCGCCTCCAGCGAACCCGGTCGATGAGAGTCTCCCTGCCATCAAGGTCGTCCTTTCATCGATTGCGCGTCATCAATCGATGCGTCGACCGGTACGCGAAGGCTCGTCCCGCTGAGGAGTATGACGTCCCGGACGGAGAGCCTGAACACCACTGAATCCGAGACCCCGGCAAGGCATCATCTCCTGATGCGCTGCCGGGGTTTTTTGTGGGCACATCTCGAACATCAGGCGACAAACGCTAATTAATCGGTAACTTTAAAGTAACGCATTGTATCTTGTGTCAAACTATGACAATCAGGCCTCAATATCCCAGTTTCGCGGATCAGCACGCCCGTCATGTCTGTCACACTGCCTATTCGCCCCCCTGCGGCACAGCAGCCTCTTTCGCGCATCGGCATTGTCCTGCGTGACTTCCGTCTCGGCGGTAGTGAGCGCGTGGCCATCGGCCTTGCCAATTTCTGGGCCTCCTGCGGCCTGGAGGTTATCATCATGGCCGGGCGGGGGACCGGACCGTTGCGCGCACTCGTTGCGAGGGGCGTGGCGATCGTGGATTTCGCCATTACCGCACGGCTGAGTGATACGGCTCTGGTCTGGATGCTCGCATGGCGGGCCCGGCATCGTGCGGCCGGCTTTGCCTTCGACGCTGTCTACATACCGGGGAACAGCCATTGGCCGGTCGTGCCCCTTTTGGCCACACTGACGCGCGAAAAGCGTCCGTTCATTCTTGCGCAGGTCAGTTCACCTGTCTGTCGCGAAGGCCGCTCTCCTGCGGCGCAGTCGCGCTACGACCGTCGCATGCGTACTCTGTTACGCCACGCTGATCGGGTCACAACGCTCAGTCATGATCTGGCGCAGCAGACGCGTGAAATCCTGAGAGGAACACCGGTCGATGTGGTCCCGCTTCCGGCGCTGTGGGATGAGGCCCCCCCGTCACCGGTACCGACGGACAGCAAGACCATTCTGGCCGCCGGGCGTCTTACTGCCATCAAGGGATTTGACGGCCTGATACGGGCTTTTCGCCTCGTGCTGGTGCGCCACCCCCAGGCAAATCTCGTGATCTGCGGCGAGGGTGAAGCGCGCGCCGAGCTGGAAACCCTCATTGAGCAACTTGACCTGTCAGGCCGGGTGTCGCTTTGCGGCTATGTGCCCTCCATACGGGAAGTCCTTACGGAATCGCGGGTTTTCGCCCTGACGTCTCATTGCGAGAGCTTTGGCGCGGTGCTGATCGAGGCTCTGGCTGCCGGACGTCAGGTTGTCGCGACAGACTGCTCACCCGCGGTGGGCACATTCATCACGAGCCGTTCTGCGGGGCGGATCGTACCCACGCGTGACGAAGTGGCGCTGGCCAATGCTCTGGCCGATGTGCTGGACGAGGCACCGACCCTGCCCGCGGACCTGACCCCTCTGGTGGATCGCTTTCATGTCTCGCATGGGGGGCGGCTTTTCCTCACGCTCATGCAGCCGCGACAGACGATCACTCCGGGGCTGGCAGGGCAGGGCTTTGACAAAACGGCCCGCGCGTAATCTGTTGCCTGATCATGGGTTCTGAACAACGCTCGGCGCTGCACCGCATCTTCAGCAATACTGGCTTTCTGGTTTCCAGTCGCATCATCAATGCGCTGTGTAGTTTTGCCTATGTGGCATGGGCTGCGCACACGCTGGGTCTGAAAACCTTTGGTGTGCTGCTTCTGATCACCACCTTCGTCATGCTCGTTTCAGACATGACGCATCTCCAGTCATGGCAAACGCTGCTGCATTATGGCGCTGCGTCATATGAGGCACGGGATCGCAGGCGTTTCATGCCCATACTGGGCTATTGCATGCGCTCGGACATGCTTAGCGGTCTGGCGGGGCTGGTTGGCGGTCTGATTGTGATTGCCGTCGCGGGCACGCATTTTCTGGGCTGGTCGGACGCGGTCAAGCGTGATGCCTCATGGATGATGCTCACGGTCGCCTTCATGAATACGGGGTGGTCCACGGGGCTGATCCGGCTGAGCAACCGTTTCGGGCTGGCAGCCCTGTTCGATTTCGTTTCGACCTGTGTTCGTACGATCGGTTATCTGATCGGCTATCTGCTTCATGCCTCGCTGGAGTTCTTCCTGTTCGTCTGGTTCCTGCATCAGGCAGCTTTGTTCGCCGTGACGAGCCTTGGTGGGTTTATCCTTCTGCGCCGTCATATGGGGCGGGATATCGGGTTCTTCTCCTGCCTTTTCTGTGCCGCCGATATTGTCGGTATCTGGGGGTTCACCATCAGGGTCAGCGTCAATCAGATCCTGGATGCTGTCTTCAGACAGGGTGGGACGCTTATCATCGGTGCCGTGCTCGGTGCGCGTGATGTCGCGATTTATCGCGTGACCAAGCAGATATGCGATGGTCTTGCCAAGCCGGCCCAGATGATGATCCCGAGCCTGTATCCGGAATTCGTGCGGTTTCGCGACAGCCAGAACTGGCAGGCCTTGCGCCATGTCACACGACGCCTGGCACTGGTAATTATCGGGTTTTCGATACTGGCAGTGCTTGTGGCGCTGTTCGGGGGCAAGGCGATCCTGCATCTGATGCTGCATGACAATTTTGCCCATGAGCGCCTCATCATTCTTCTCATGGTATGCAGCGCCCTGCTTGAGGTGTGCATCATCCCGCTTGAGACATTGCTGACCGTTATGGGGCGGCTTGCGATTATCCTGAAATATCGGCTCGCCGTCATGGTGCTCTATTTTGTCGTGCTGGCGGGCCTCATGTCAGTCATCGGTGTGACAGGGGCTGCTCTGGCCAGCGTGGCATGCTCGGTGATGATTTTCGCCCTCTGCCTGTTCCTTGCCGCGCGCTGGATCTCTCCGCGCTGGGCTGAACGTTACGGCGTGGTCTGAGGGAGCCGTTACCTGAGCGCTCGGCAGATCCGTGACGGGTTTACCGAGGGGCTTTGGAACGCTGGAGCGCGTCTACAGTTGAGTGTCTTATACCCCCCAACCGCTATCGACAGTATTTCCCCGACCGGTCCAGTGCCAGAAACAGCAGAGCAGCGATGCCAAGGCACACAGGGGTGACCGACGCGCCGCCATATTCGTGTCCCCCTGCGATATCGCGCACGATGCCGAATGCCCAGTGATGATCGGGGAAGACGAATAATCCGACATGCGAGGGCCAGAAGCAGCGCATCAGCCCAACCGACATAAAGGCAAGGCACATCAACCAGGAGAGCAGCCGTGTTGCGTGCAGATCGGGGCGCGATCTCGCGATGGTAGATTGCACGATTTTCTCCTCCCTTCATGCGTTCTATCCGGGGTGTCAGCAGCGGTCGGGAAACTTGCCAGCGGATGTTCGGAACATCTCGCAGGGGCGACCGTTCACGCAAGATGTTTCTTCATCGCGATAATCTGGCAGCCATGAAGAGATCACCCGGTACTGCCGATCAAACCGCTGGAGAAAGGCAATGTCGCGTGAACGACCATGACTGTTTTTCTCAAGCACTTGGCAGGTCAAGGGCGATAATCTAATGGCCGGCAACAATAATTGATCGATCAATTCATTTATTAATATAATTATGGTGGTAGTGAAGACGTGAAAGAGGCACAGGCGGACAGGGCGCCGGCAGAGACCGGGTCGATGCGGGGTCCTTCGGCCAGCAGCCGGGCCGGGCTGGATGCAACCAATTTTTTCCTGGCCGACGTTCAGGACGGCGTCGGTCCGTACCTGACCGTCTATCTCGCCAGTGCGCGACACTGGCAGGCGGGGCCGATTGGCGTTGCCATGGCCATGACAGGGCTCGCCACGGCGCTTTGCCAGATCCCTGCGGGGTTGATGGTGGACTCGATCCGCTACAAACGTGCCCTTGTGGCAATTTCTGCGGTGATCACGGCCCTGAGCTGCATCCTGATCATCGCGGTACCCGGCATGGCCCCTGTTCTGGCAGCGCAGATCATGATGGGAGCGGCTGCCGCGGTCATACCGCCAGCGCTTGCTGCCATTTCACTGGGGCTTGTGGGGCGTCGCCGCTTGCCCGGTCGTATCAGTCGCAACCAGGGTATCAACCATTTCGGTTCCTTCGCCTCAGCGGCGCTGGCCGGGCTCTGCGGGCAATACTGGGGACTTAACTGGATTTTCTATCTGGTTTGCGGCTCTGCTCTGGCCAGTGCTCTGGCGCTCTTACTCATACGACCGGGTGAGATTGACCAGAAGGTTGCGCGTGGCAGTGAGGATGACTCGAATGAACCGCCTGTCTCCATCGGCTCTCTCGTAAGCCAACGTCCCGTCTGGGTGTTTCTTTGCTCCATCGTGCTGTTTCACCTGGGCAATGCCGCCATGCTGCCTTTTGCCGGTCAGGTCATGGCCAAAAGCCATCCGGGTTCCGAAACCGTTACGTTGAGCGCCTGCGTGATCGTCGCTCAGTTCGTGATGATGCTCGTGGCCTGGGGGGTCGGGCGCGCAATGGCGCGAGGCATCGGGCGTAAGCCCATCTTCCTGCTCGCTTATGCCATCCTGCCGATACGCGGCTTGCTGTTCACGTGGTTCGACGCGCCGGGGGCCATCATTGCCATTCAGGTGCTGGATGGTATCGCGGCCGGTATCTTCGGCGTGATCGCCATCATCATCGCGGCTGATCTGACGCATGGAACGGGGCGGTTCAACTTCCTCCAGGGCATGGTGGCGCTGAGCGTCGGCATCGGTGGTGGGCTGAGCAATCTGATTGGCGGATACATCGTGCAGCTCGAAGGTTATCACGCCGGCTTTCTCTCCCTCACGGTCATTGCTGTAATGGCGCTGGTATTTTTCCTGACGCTCATGCCCGAAACACGTGACCCGGATGAGCAGGGCGTCCCTGCTGCCGTGGCAGCCTGAGGAACAACCGCCATGGAGGCGCTTATCCTGTGGGGGGCCTGTCTTTTCGCTGTAGCGGGATTACTGCTGCGGCCGTGGCAATTGCCCGAGGCGCTCTGGACGTCACTCGCCGCCATAACCCTGCCGCTTGCAGGGGTTATTGCCTGGCCAGATGTTGGCCGGGCAATCGCCTCGGGCAAGGAAGTGTATCTGTTCCTGCTGGGCATGATGCTGCTGAGCGAAGTGGCACGGCAGGAAAAGCTGTTCGACTGGCTGGCGGCCTTTGCGCTGAGCCGGGCGCGCAGTTCCGGGCAAAGGCTGTTCCTGATCATTTTTGCTGTCGCAATCGTCACAACGGCCTTTCTCTCCAATGATGCCACGATCATCCTGCTGACACCGCCCGTCATTGCGGTCGCCAGCAAGGCCAGGATCGATCCTTATCCCTCGCTCTTGGCCTGCGCCGTTGTCGCCAATGCGGCGAGCTTTCTGCTGCCGATCAGCAATCCGGCCAATCTCGTGCTTTACGGAGGAGCACCCCCCGGCCTCGTGCCCTGGCTGGGGCGTTTCCTCGTGCCATCCTGTATGGCGATCGGGATCAGCTTTGTGATGCTTTTCTGGATGATGCGACAAAGGATCAAGGTGGAGTTCGACCAGTCGGAGCCGTTGCCGGAGCTGGATGCGACGGCGCGTTTCAGTGCGCTGGCCCTGTTTGTCATCACGCTGCTGCTGACCCTCGTTTCGTTCATGCATGGTTCGCTGGGCTGGGCAACAGCTGCGGGAGGGGTGGCGCTGTATGCCGTGATAACGCTGCGCCGACGCCAGTCTCCTCTGCCCGGGCTCAGCGAAATCTCCTGGTCGGTTTTTCCGCTGGTTGCCAGTCTCTTCGTGCTCGTTGCAGCCGTTGAGCAGAGTGGTGTTATCGCCTTGCTCGTCCGGCTTATTCTCGCCTGTGGTCACGGGACCGAGGCCGTCATGGTGACGGGCTTTGGCATGGCCATTCTGAGCAATATCATCAACAACCTGCCCTCGGGCCTGATGGCCGCCCAGCTTGCCCCGATGCTCTCATCCCATGGGAGCGCCTTTCAGGATGCGTTGTTGATTGGTGTGGATCTAGGGCCGAACATGACGCTGAGCGGCTCTCTGGCAACGGTGCTCTGGTTGATTATCCTGCGCAAGCACGATCTTGAAATGAGCTATGGGCGCTTCATGCGCTTTGGCATGGCGCTGACCGTACCCGCCCTGATTGCCGCTTTGCTTGTTCTGATGATCTGAGCGCGAATGTTTCGCCCCCGATAGCGTGAGAGGCGGATTGTATCATTGGATGTCATCTGGAAGACTGGGGGCTTCCTGACCGATACGAGGCTGCTTTTCGCATGGCTGAACTTCCGCAACCGCCCGCTTCCATCGCCACATCCGTTTTCGAGACACGCGATGCCCGCCATGAGGCGGGGCAGGGCCTGCGAAAAACCGTGCCCCGCAGCGCCCACGCCGCATGGGAGCCGCCTTCGGATCGGGTCGACCCGGTCGATCTGCTTGTCAGGCAGGGTGAGAGCCGTATCCAGAACCTGCTGCCGATCCGTTATGAGCGTATGCGTGCGTCTCCGTTTGCCTTCATGCGAGGGAGCGCCATCGTCATGGCCGCCGATCTGGCCCATACCGTCGCCAGCGGGCCGTATGTGCAAAGCTGTGGTGACTGCCATATGGCCAATTTCGGAGCCTATGCCTCGGCTGATGGTATAGCCGTTTTTGACATCAACGATTTTGACGAGACCTGTCCTGCCCCGTTCGAATGGGACATCAAGCGTCTTGCAACGTCGCTGGTTCTTGCAAGCGGCGAGGCAGGGGCGGCTGACAGACAGGCGCGGCATAACGCCTTTCTGGCGGTGCGGACCTATCAGGATGAGATGACCCGTCTTGCGCCAATGAGCCCGCTGGAAATCTGGTCCGACCGGATCGATCTTGCAGCCGCCATAGCCGATTTCTCCGACAAGCATACACGCAAGGGCGTGCGTGAGCGTCTGAAGGCACGGCTGGAAAGCGCGCGTAACCATTTCGGTCTGGTCTCATTCGACAAGAACACACCCAGCCTGCGTGTCAAACCGCCGCTGGTGGTGCGTCTGCCCGACGAGGACGAGACCATCCACCAGGCCTTCGTACGTTACATCGCCACCCAGCCCCCCGAACGCGCGGTGCTGCTGTCGCGCTACCGGCTGAAGGATGTGCTGTTCAAGGTTGTTGGGGTGGGGAGTGTCGGCACTTATTGCGCGATCGGGTTGTTTGCCACGGCCGATGGCGAAACCCTGCTGCTGCAGATCAAGGAGGCGCAGGAATCAGTGCTCGCAGCTTATTGCGGAGGGCCTCACTACGATAATCACGGGCAACGCGTGGTGGAGGGCCAGCGCCTGATGCAGGCTTCTTCAGACAGGTTTCTTGGCTGGACCCATACAACGAACACCAAGCGCTTGAATCATGCGCCTGATGGCTCGAACAGGCAGTTCTATGTCCGGCGCCTCAAGGATAGTCGTCTTGCCGCTATCGGTGCAGATGTGGCGCAGGAAGGGCTGGATGATTATGCCGCCCTGTGCGGCAGGGCGCTGGCACGTGCTCATGCGCGTTCTGGCGATGTGGCGAAGATTGCGGGTTATCTGGGCAGCAGCGACAGCTTTGCAGGCGCGATAGCCGATTTCGCCGAGGCTTACGCCGGTCAGACGCGCAAGGACTGGGAAGACTTCAACGCGGCGATCGATGCAGGCAGGCTTAGCGTAACTGGTGAAACGAAAGACCGGAAAAAGAGCCGGGGTGCGGGGCAGGGCACTAAGCGACGTACGGGACGAGGCAGAAGCGCATAGGAGCCCGTCAACCGTCGGCCAGAGGCAGATTGAGAGGGGCGGAAACACCGCCCCGCCCCGTTGGCTGGCCTGGTAACAAGGTTCGGATAATTCATGAATTATTGACATATTGGCATTTTGCCATTATTTATGTTTTGTCCCTGATCGAAAAGGGGCTGTTTTCATAAATAATCTTCAACAAGATCTTGGAAAAACATGACTGACCGGAAAACCGAATGTTCCGTCGCTCTGGCGGGCAAGCTGTATCGACCCTCAGTTCATTTCACGCCTCCCACGGGCTTCATGAACGATCCGAACGGACTCGTTTTCGATGGCACGCAATATCATCTTTATTACCAGCATAACCCTGACGCCGCGTATTCAGCCAATATCTGCTGGGGCCATGCCACAAGCACGGATCTGCTGAGCTGGAAAGATCAGCCAATCGCCGTGCCTGATACGGTTGACGGCCAAGCCTATACGGGTTGTGCCGTGCTCGATCGTGACAATCGGTCGGGCCTGTTCGCCAATGCCCATGGCACCAACATCGCAGCGCTCTACACGCGCTCCCTGTCGACGCGACAGAGCCAGTATCTCGCAATCAGTGACAATAACGGCCAGAGCTTTGAGGAATATGCGGGTAATCCCGTTCTCGACATCGGCAGTCCAAATTTTCGCGACCCCCAGGTGATCTTTCACGAGCCCACGCAGAAATGGGTGATGGTCATTGCCGAGGTCGATCATCATCGCATCGGCTTCTATGCCTCGAATGATCTGATCCACTGGACGCATCTCAGCCATTTTGGCCCTGCGGGACTGCCGACCGTCAATTATGAATGTCCCAACCTCATCCAGGTGAGGGACGAGACCGGCGCCATGCGCTGGGTGCTGTTTGTCTCGATCAATCCGGGCAGCCCGATGGGGGGCAGTGTCACGCAGTACTTTATCGGTGATTTCGATGGTGCGGTGTTTACACCCTGCGATGCGATCCTCCGCCTGACCGATTTCGCCAAGGATGCCTATGCCCTGCAGGTGTGGAGCGACATGCCGGATTCCGAGGCGGTCAATATCGCCTGGATGGGGAACTGGCAGTACTGTCAGGAACTCCCGACGCAGGATTGGCGTGGCGCGATGTCATTGCCGCGCAGCATGACCATCATACAGGACACCAACGGCTATCCGCGCCTTGTGCAGAAACCACGCGGCGTGGAAAAACTTCGTCTTCCGCTTCTGAGCGAGGCGAACCGTTATCTTGCCGTGTCAACGCGTCGGGAAATTCCTCTCCCGGTGGGCAAGGCCATCGAGATTGTCATTCGCCTGACTGCCGATGAATATCGCCAGACTGAACCGGGTCAGAATGGCCCTGTGATCAATCGCTTCGAACTGGCTTTCGCCAATGAAGACGGCGAAAAGCTGTCGATTGGTTATGACGTGCCATCAACGCAGATCTGGCTGGATCGCAGCAAGCTGCGCGGGTTCGATCATCCGTTCTTCACGGGGCGTTTCGCCGCGCCAGTCAATACGGCCTATTACCCCGATGCCCGCAGTGTTGACCTGCATCTGTTTCTCGATGGCTGCGCCTTTGAACTCTACGCCAATGAGTATCTGGAAACGGCGACGGCGCTCGTTTACCCGGCCAGACCGCTTGACCGCCTGCGTCTTGTAACCGAGGGGACAGGGTTCACGATCGAGACGCTCGAGATTCACACACTCGACAAGACGATGTGCCGAGCGACGCTCTGAAGTCCCGCAGGGGGTAGTCTTGCCACCCCCTGCTTCCACAGAACGCCCCTGAGCGGTCAGTAAGCTGCCTTCTCCTCCTCCGTCAGGGGGAGGGGAACAGCCCGTTTCTCCCGAGCCGACTGGGCTGCTGCCTCGATCACCGCCATGACGGCGAGCGCTTCGACTGGCCTGATCGGGTTTGCGCCCTCGCCTGACAGGGCCTTTGCAAGGCGGCGATATAATTCGCGCTGGTCACCCGCCAGGGCGTCGGTTTCATGAAAGCTCGTTTCATCGGTATGGATCTGCAGGCGATCCGGGTCCTGTCCCCAGTCTTTCTCGCCCGGCGTCATCCCCGCACGAAGCTGCCCTTCCTGTGGGTCGCCAAGTGTCTTGATCAGGGTGCCGCCCGTCCCATGCACACGAAAGCGGACGGCCCCGCCGGCCGCCAGTGAACCCGTATGGAGGATGACCCGCGTCGGGCCATATTCCAGAATGATATGAGCCCAGTCATCACTGAGTGCGCCGTCACGCTGGAGGGCAATGGAGGCCTGAACCTGCTCGGGCAGACCGAAAATCTGAAGTGCCTGGTCAACAAGATGCGGACCGATATCGAACAGGACACCCGCACCAGCGCCTTTCCCCTCGCGCCAGCGATCCCTCACTTGAGGGCGGTACCGATCGATGGTCGATTCAAAATGACGGACCTGCCCAATGACACCCTGCGCCAATGCGGCACGGATTGTCAGGAAATCACTGTCCCACCGGCGGTTGTGAAAGACGCAGAGTTCGCGCCCATGATGTTCTGCCGTTGCGATGATCTGACGCGCCTCATCGAGCGACAGGGCGAAGGGCTTTTCCAGCAGGACGTGTTTGCCCGCAGCCAAGGCAGCACAGGCAAGCGGGAAATGCGTGTCATTGGGGGTGGCGATCACCACCAGATCAATCGCCGGATCGGCAAAAGCGGCCTGCGGATCATCATAGACGCGGCAATCAGGGTGGTCCGTCCGGACCTCATCGGCCCGGCTCGACACGATGCCATGCAGGTTCCATTCGGGCAGGGAGTCGATGAAAGGCGCATGGAAAACACGGCTCACGTAACCATATCCGACCAGTGCCGCCTGCGTGATGCGTGCTGCCATGAGAATTTCCTCCCGTTAGGTGTTCGATCTGTTTTCCGGTTCCGGCATACGGCGAAGCGTCCGAAGTCTCGATAGGCCGCCGATTGTCTCGGTGAGTTTATCGCCATGGCACGACGCGAGTTGTCCCGTCGTGCCGATTTGAACTCTGTCTCCAGCCAGATTATGATGACCTCAGCAGCGACGACGTTCCTGCCTCCATGCGAGCTTCAAGACCGGGACGGCCCGGCGAAACCCGTTTCAGGAGGTCCGTCATGGCGTGGATCGCGCTCTTTCTTGCTGGTATGTGCGAAATTTTCTGGGCTGCGGCCATGAAGCAGTCCGAGGGCTTCACGCGTCTCTGGCCAAGCCTTGCTGCAATCATTGGCATGGTGGTGAGTGTCGGGCTCCTCGGCTGGGCGATGAAGAGCCTGCCTTTGGGTACTGCCTATATGATCTGGACCGGTATTGGTGCGATCGGGGCATTCATCATCGGGATCATGCTTTTCGGAGAGGCTGGCAGTCCTCTGCGCTGCGTTGCGGCCCTTCTCATTCTCGCTGGCCTGCTTCTGATGAAATGGGCCACGTAAGAAGCGGCTCCTGACGCCTTAGCCTTTTGACCGGGTCGTGAGTAGCGAAGGGTGGTGCTGGTCAGGGTTAATCGCGTTCCACCCGTGCAAGCTCGCAAAGATCGTTCAGGTCATCGCGCATCCCGTCCCCTGATGGACTGCGAGCAAACGTGGGGCGGTTACATTCCCTTTCGCTTCGTTCCTCGTCCGGTATGAAGCACCCTGCCATAGAATGAGCAGGACAATCGCCAGACGGATCACGCCCTTTCATGATACTCCGGATCACGACATCCGCATTGCTTGTGCTCGTTTCAGCCGGGTCGGTTTCTGCGGCGCTTGCGCAGAGCAATACGGTCTATAACGGGCAGGTCTATACGGCCTCGCCCGGTTATGGCTCCACCTCATCCGCCGGGCCGGAGGACGGGCAGGAACAGCGTTGCAAACGTCCCCCGCCCCCACCACGGGACGGAAGGGGACCTCCGGGGGGAGATGACGGACATCCGCCTCCGCCGCCGGATGATGATCGTGGGCCGCCACCAGGAGACGGGCAGCGCTGGCACCATCCCCCGCATGGATGTCCGCCCCCGCCGCCCCCTCCCGATGGGGAAGGATATGGGCGATGATCCCGCCTATCCTGTGTGACGTGCTGATCGCCCCTGAAGACAACGGCGCGAGGAGGCATGCCGGGGGGCGATCTCGTGATGGCGAGCAGGCGCCCGGACGCTCCATAGCGTTGGCATATAAAGCCCGGACACTTGGTTTCTGCCTTGTTCTAAGCCTTACCGGGTGTGCATCGCATACGCAGCCAGACATGGATGACAGCGAGGGTGCTGATGATCAGGCGCAACGGAGCGATGGCGCGCATGGATCACATGGAGGGGGATCCCATATGGGTGGTCTATGGACTGAAATGACCCGCACGGCCCTGCAGACCGGCATGGGTTTCATCCATCACTGAACGCTTCATGTGCAGCAGCATTTTCAGGGGGCAGGCCGAGCCTCTTCCGAACTTGCCACTGTCACACGACATGGCGCGGGGCGTCGGGGCTGTCCTGCGCCTGGGGGCAGGCGAGCGAATCGCTGTCGTAACAATCTTCGCCGTTGCGTGATCGGACGTCCGGATTTTTTGTCCCTATAGTCGGATTTCAGACCTACTTAGAAAGAGAATTCCGATGCAGCTCGCTACCGCCCTGGACTATATCGACCGTGCCTTGCAGATTGCCCGCGAGCGCGGCGTGAAGGTTGCGGTTGCCGTCGTGGATGCCGGTGGCCATCTGGTGGCTTTCAAGAAGGATGACGGGACGCAGCTGGGAAGCATCGAACTCGCCCTGTCCAAGGCACGTACCTCAGCCCTTTTCCTGCGTCCGACCGAGGATATGGAAAAGGCCCTGCATGCGGGCAAGACCATGATTGCTGCTCTGCCCAATGTTCTGCCTGCAGGCGGCGGTGCACCCATCATGGTCAATGGAGCGGTCATCGGGGCGCTGGGACTGAGCGGCGGGGAGGGTGAGACCGATGCCCGTCTGGCCGAGGTGACAATCAAGGCCTTCGGCATAAGCTGAGTTGGTCTTCTGCGGCCCCCAGCCAGCGCGTCGCATCGTTGGGGGCTGGCCTGTAGGGGCACTCTGCCTCGGCTGAAAAGCGCGTAGAGAACATGGCGCGCTACAGGGCCGTTGAAGCTGATGTAATTTTCAGAGAAATGGCGGACCCGAAAGGATTCGAACCTTCGACCTTCGCCTTCGGAGGGCGACGCTCTATCCAGCTGAGCTACGGGTCCCGCTGGCTCGCTTCATAACCAGATTTTCCAGAGCACGCCAGTCCCAATTTTCGGGTGTCGATCAGACGTGTGATCGCTGTTTTACGAGCAGGCGCTCTCTCAACACCTCTTGCGTTGGGCGTCTTGCAGGGCAAGACTCAGGGAGCAAAATGGCCCGGATCACCCGCCATCCATGCTGCCGCGGCGGCATCGCCACCAGAGGGGAGAGGCTGGTCCGGGTGCAAAATCCATGAAGCGATGTCGCCCGT
The DNA here is from genome assembly GCF_030263835.1 of Asaia sp. HumB. Classification (NCBI taxonomy): domain Bacteria; kingdom Pseudomonadati; phylum Pseudomonadota; class Alphaproteobacteria; order Acetobacterales; family Acetobacteraceae; genus Asaia; species Asaia sp. HumB. The sequence continues at coordinate 2,398,327 of NZ_JARPML010000002.1, forward strand.
CGCATTGCGCCCATTGCGGTCGCGCAGCAGCAGATGGTGCCCCCCGGGAATGAGGTCCTTGCGCACGCTCGCAGGCAGGTGGTGCCAAAACGAGGCCATGGGCGGGGCCGGGATCATCTGGTCATGATCGCCGTACAGGACGAGCATGGGAAGTTGGACATTACGTGCCTGGCCCTGGCCATCGGCCATCAGTTCGACCAGCCCGTGCAATGTGTCCAGACGATATTCATGCAGGGTGAGAGGATCGAAATAGAGTCGGCGAAGGGCAGCAATGTTGTTGGTGGCGATATGCTCCCCCGGCACATGCGCGCCGGTAAAGACCCAGTCCGGGGCGATTGCGTCGAGCCCTTGCAGAACAAGGCGTGAGAAGGGGTCGAAGCGCCATATGGCGGGAGAGACGAGAATGACGCCGCTCAACCCCGCGCCTTCGCGGGCTGCCTGCGGATCGGCCGCCAGAATGGTCGCAACCGCGCCCCCCATGCTCTCCCCCATGATGAAAAGCGGCAGGGTCGGGTTGCGGGCATGGATGAAGCGGGCCTCTTCGCGCGCATCCTGAACCAGCCTTGCGGTGCTGCTCCAGCGGCCGCGACTGGCTGTTTCGCCAAAGCCGCGGGCATCGGGCGCTATGGTTTCGATGCCTGAGGCGGCGAGCTGTGGTGCAGAGAACTCCCAGGCGTCGCGACTGTCACCAAAGCCGTGAAGCGCCAGAATGATGGCACGCATCGGCGCTTTGGCAGGCCATACACGCAGCGGCGCAACGGCACCGTCAGACAGGGTGATATGCATTGAGGCAGGAACAAGCGCGGCTTCCTGCCCGCGTAGTTGCGGAGCACGGCGGGGTGGGGCGGGGGTGCACCCCGACAGGATCAGGCCGCAGATCACAACAGGAACGAGGCGCGCGAGCCATGCCCGTGGCGAAACGGGCGCGCCCTTGCCTCTCTCGGGGCGGGCATCGATCGCCCTTGTCCTGCGACGGTAGTTTGAATGTGGGCGGAACTCTCGTATCATCGGGAGAGTATTGCGTCCTCGGGGCGCGCTGGCCAGTAGGGGCGCAAATCCGCCCCGCCGGGACGCCGTACGATGGTGTACCCGCAGTAGGAGATGCGCAGCTTGTCTTTCTCGATCATACAGGTTGCCGCATGAGCGCCGGGAAACATCTGGTTCTGGTTGATGGTTCGGGCTTCATTTTCCGTGCCTTTCATGCGCTGCCGCCCATGAGCAGCCCCGAAGGGGTGCCGGTCAATGCGGTGTATGGCTTTACCAATATGCTGCAACGTCTGTTGCGCGATCATGTCGGCACGCATCTGGCCGTTGTTTTCGATGCCGGGCGCCAGACCTTTCGCAACGACATCTACCCCCAGTACAAGGCGCATCGTCCCGAAGCGCCAGAAGATCTGCGCCCGCAATTCCCGCTCATTCGCGATGCGACGCGGGCCTTCAATGCGCCCATGATCGAGCTGGCCGGGTTCGAGGCGGATGACATCATCGCGTCCTACGCCGAAATCATCGAGCGAGAGGGCGGTCAGTGCACGATCGTCTCGTCAGACAAGGATCTGATGCAGCTTGTAAGCGATCGCGTGGCCCTGCTCGATCCGATCAAGCAAAAGCCGATCAAACTGGCCGAGGTCGAGGCCAAGTTTGGCGTACCACCCGAGCGCGTGATTGATGTGCAGGCCCTGATGGGTGATCCGACCGATAACGTGCCGGGTGTGCCGGGGATCGGGCCCAAGGGCGCAGCTCAGCTGGTGCAGGAATTCGGCACGCTGGAGGCGATCCTTGCGGCCGCTCCCGACATGAAGAAGTCCAAACGGCAGCAATCGCTGATCGACCATGCCGAGGCTGCCCGGATCTCGCTACGGCTGGTGACGCTGGCACGCGATGTACCCTTGCCTGAACCCGTCGAGGCCCTTGGCTGCCGTGAGCCCGACGCGCCCGTCCTGCGTGATTTTCTGGAAAAGATGGGGTTCCACTCGGTCATCCAGCGCATGGGGCTGGGGGCGCTGGCGGGCAAACGCGGCGCCGGCAAGGTTGAGCCGACGACTGATGAAACTACCGAGGAGACGACCAGGGGCGACAAGCCCTTTGGCCCGTATGAAACCATCCAGTCCATCGACACACTCAAGGACTGGATTGCCCGCGCACAGCGCCGTGGGTATTTCGCCTTCGATACCGAGACGGATTCGCTCAATGCCCGTCAGGCGACGCTGATTGGCCTGTCATTGGCCGTGGCACCGGGCGAGGCGGCCTATGTGCCGCTGCGTCATGAGGGCACGCTGGAGCACCCCGCGGGCGGCCAGCTGGATGTGGCAGAGGTGCTCGAAACCCTGCGCCCGCTTCTGGCGGATGAGTCGGTGCTGAAGATTTTCCAGAACGCCAAATACGACCTGCTCGTGCTCTCTCACGCGGGTATCGATAATGTGGCACCGATTGACGACACGATGCTCATTTCCTACGCCCAGTCGGCGGGTGAGCATGGTCAGGGCATGGATGAACTGTCGCGCCTGCATCTGGGCCATGAGCCAATTTCCTATGATTCCGTTACGGGAACAGGGCGCAGCAGGGTGCCTTTCGCGCAGGTCCCTATAGCCCGCGCAACGGAGTATGCGGCCGAGGATGCCGATGTGACGCTGCGTCTGTGGCTCGCTCTCAAGCCTGCCCTGCGCGAGCGTCATGCGCTGGCGCTCTATGAGGAGATGGAACGCCCTCTGGTTGCCATCCTCAGGGATATGGAGCAGGCGGGGGTCAAGCTCGATGCAGCGGAACTGCGCCGCATGTCGGCCGATTTCGGCTCGCGCATGGCGGAGATGGAAATCGAGATCCATGCTCTGGCGGGGCGCAGTTTCAACCTGGGGTCGCCCAAGCAGCTTGGCGAAATCCTGTTCGATGAAATGAACCTGCCCGGTGGGAAACGCACCAAGGCTGGCGCGTGGGGCACGGATTCATCGGTGTTGCAGGAACTGGCCGATGCCGGGCACGAACTCCCCTCGCGTATTCTGGCGTGGCGTCAGCTCGCCAAGCTGAAATCGACCTATGCGGATGCTCTGGTACAGCAGATGGATGCGCGCACCCATCGCGTACACACCTCGTTCCAGATGGCCATCACCACCACAGGCCGCCTGTCATCCAACGATCCCAACCTGCAGAATATACCCATCCGCACCGAGGAAGGCGGGCGCATCCGCCGTGCCTTCATTGCCGAAGAGGGTTATGTGCTGGTTTCGGCGGATTATTCCCAGATCGAACTGCGCCTTCTGGCCGAGGTGGCCGATATCGGCCCATTGAAGGAAGCCTTCACGCTGGGGCAGGATATCCATGCCCGCACGGCTGCCGAGGTGTTCAATCTGCCGCTCGAGAATATGGACCCGCTGACGCGTCGGCGGGCCAAGGCCATCAATTTCGGCATCATCTACGGGATTTCGGCTTTCGGTCTGGCGCGTCAGCTTGGCATAGCTGCGGGTGAGGCGCGTCGTTATATCGATGCGTATTTTGCCCGCTATCCAGGTATTCGCGATTACATGGATCGTACCAAAGATGATGCCAAGCGTGATGGTTACGTCACCACGCCGCTGGGGCGTCGGTGCTACGTGCCGGGAATTGGCGAAAAGAACGGGGCCAGACGCGCTTATGCCGAGCGTCAGGCGATCAACGCCCCCCTGCAGGGAGGAGCTGCCGATATCATCAAGCGCGCCATGGTGCGTCTGGGGCGGCGCTTGCCACAAAGCGGGCTGGACGCCAGAATGTTGCTTCAGGTGCATGACGAACTGCTGTTCGAGGTCCGGGCTGACCAAGCCGAGGCTCTGGCAGAATTCGTTCGTATCGAGATGGAGCAGGCCGCGACACTGAGTGTGCCGCTGGTTGTCGAGACAGGTATTGGCAAGAACTGGGCGGAAGCACATTAAGCAATGAACAAGAACCGTACACCCCGCAAGACCTGGACCGCTCCGCGTCTTTCCATTGTCGTCCTCATTCTCGCTCTGGCGCTCAGCTGGAGCGCGTATCGCCTTTCCGAGAAATACGGCAGCACGGTTTCGACCCAGGGTAACGAGATTGGCGGGAGTTATCGTTTGGTCGCACTGGGCGAGGGCAATGTCACCGAGGGTGATTTCAAGGGGAACTGGGTACTGGTCTGGTTCTTCGACACGCATTGTCCCAAGGGACTCTGTGGTCCGGTGCTGAAAACCATGAGCGATACCAAGCTGGCTCTTGCGCGCGAGGGGGTGAAGGTTGCCCCGCTGGCCATCACGCTCGACCCGCTTCATGATGAATCAGACGACCTCAAGAAATATGCCCTGCCTCTGGGCGATCACGTCGTGCCGCTTACGGGCTCACCCAGCATGATCGACCGGGTGGCGAAGGAATTTCACGCACCCAACGAGATGGTCCATGCCGAAGATGGTACAGCCTATCATCTCCCGGCCCCGCGCATTGTGATCATGGACCCGCAAGGGCGTTATGCCGGCACGGTCGATTCAACAGCAGGGACCGAGGCGCTGGTGACACGCATCCATCAGCTTGCTCATCGCGGCTGAAGAGTAGCGCAGCGTGAGAGGGCGTTACGGTCTCATCCTTGCCGGGCTGGGCGCTGTTCTTCTGGCGCCCTCCCTTCACGGCCAGGGAGCACAGGCGGCGCCCCCCGGGGCAGAGGAAGCATCGCCCGCGATGTCAGATGGCATCACGCGAGGCAGTCCTCATCGCGGTGGTGGGTTGCGCCTGACCGCCGATGCGCCGGGCGGTACACTGGACCCGCAAATCAATTACACCAGCGAATATATCCAGCTTTTCGTGAACATGTATGACGGGCTCGTGACCTATCGTCAGGCTGATGGGACACGCGGGCTCGAGGTCGTGCCGGATCTGGCGGAGGCGCTGCCCGAGGTGAGCGCGGATGGTCTGGTGTGGGCGTTTCGTCTGCGTGAGGGGATACGCTTTTCCAATGGCGCGCCGGTAACGGTCGAGGATGTAGCGGCATCGCTGCGCCGCATCTACAAGGTGGGTAGCCCCACCGCCTTGTCCTTCTATGGCAATATTACCGGAGCCAAGGCCTGCCTTGCCGATCCCGCCCATTGCCGCCTCGAGGGGGTGACGACCGATCCGGCGACGCGACGTATTACCATCCGGCTCGATGCCCCTGACGGCGAATTTCTTCAGAAGCTCGCTTTTCCTCATGCTGTGATCCTGCCCAGGGATACCCCGGCGACGGAATCGGCGCTGACGCCCCTGCCGGGCACAGGGCCGTATCGGATCACGCATTATGATCCGTCGCGCCGGATGGAGATCGGGCGTAATCCCTATTTTCGGGTCTGGAATCCGGCCGCGCAGAGCGAAGGCTATGTTGATCGGATCGATTATGATTTCGGCCTGTCGGATGAGGCCGAGGTGACCGCCATCGAGCAGGGGCAGTATGACTCGATGCTCGATGCCAAGCCGCAGGACCGGCTGGGTGAGCTGGGCAGCCGGTTTACCGATCAGGTGCATCTGCAGCCGCTTCTTGGCCTATATTATCTGGCCCTGAATGTGCATGAGCCGCCTTTTGACTCGCTTGCCGTTAGGCAGGCCATCAATCATGCGATCGACCGCCATGCGATGACCATTCTCTACGGCGGTTCGGCCATTGCCGAGCCGCTCTGCCAGATTGTGCCGCATGGTATTGCCGGGGCCGATATTCCATGCCGGTTCGGGCGGCTATCCGAGGCTGGGCAATGGCGGGGGCCCGATATCGATCGCGCCCGGGCACTTATCCGCCAGAGTGGCCATGCGGGGCAAAGCGTGACGCTTGTCGTGCCTAATCAGGCTGTTGGTCTGGCGATGGGGGTCTATCTGCGGAACATGCTGCAATCCCTAGGATTTCAGGCCAGTGTGCGCCCCATGACACCCGCCACGGCGGAAGGCTATGCCCGCAATTCAGACAATCACGTGCAGATCAGCCTAGCTTACTGGTATGCGGATTACCCGTCACCTTCGACTTTTCTCGATTCCTTGCTGGGGTGCGACAACGCACGCCCTCACTCTGACAGCGCAACAAATGCGAGCGGGTTTTGTCATCCCGGGCTTCAGACGCTCATGACGCAGGCCGAGCACAGCCTCGATGCAGGACAGGCTCGCGCATTGTGGGAACAGGCAGGCACATTGGCAATGGAGCAGAGCGCCGTCATACCGCTTATTCAGATGCGCTATGTGGATTTCGTCTCGAAACGTCTGGGGAATTATCACTACTCATTGCTCAACCACATGCTGATTTCGCAGGTCTGGGTGCAATAGACTCGCGCATCCCGCACTCCGGTTCCTCAAAGGGCGTGGTCGTTCAAGCACCGTCTGAAGAGAGCGCTCAGATGCTGTCATGCTCTCGTCCAAACGATCGCTGCTTTCATGGAGTGGCGCTTAGCCAGCCACGCAACCGCTTGTCGAGCGGCTGTGAAAAACCGAGGCTGATCACGCGGCCAAGGCCGAATACAGCAAGCAGGGCCGGGGGGTAGATCAGCCATGCCCAGCCGGTATCGAGACCTGATAACCGGGTGAGCCCGACGACAGGCATGACGATGAACATATGGCTGAGATAGATTTCATAGCTGTCTTGTCCCCAGCGACGCAGCCAGAGTGTATGTCGCCCCGTGTATGCGGCCCCCCATCCCCGGGCGAAAGCCCAGACACACAGGCCTATGGCCGTATTGAAAAACAATGGTGTCGCGAGCCCGAAAAGGGACCAGCACCAGCCCCCCTGCAAAAGATAAAGCGCCATACTGGCAAGGCCTGCTGAACCGGCCATCGTGACAGCCAGTCGATAACGCCGATGCAGAGCCAGCCTTGCGACCAGAGCCGCGAACACGCCCGTGGCGATGGCGCTCATACCGGGGCCATAGGCCTTTTCCTGCCATATCTCAGTGGCATCACGCAGTTGCCACTCGAAATACGGCGCGGCGAGCGCGAGGAGTGCTGCACAGATCAGCAGGGTTGTGCTCGAACGACCGAGGCTCAGGCAGATCAGCGGGAAGGCAAGGTAGAAAACTTCCTCGACCGAGAGTGACCAGAGCACATCCCAATAAGCCGGCAGATATCCTGTGCGGCCCTCATAGACATTCAGATGCATGAAAAGGGCGGAAAAGGCTGCCCCACCGAGGCTTTGTCCCGGATGGTCCGGCACGAAGCTTGGCACATGCAGCGCACCAAGTGTGCAGCAGATGGCGATGAGGGCAAGAAGGCAGGGCAGGATACGTGCAGCACGTCGGCCCGAGAAGGCACGCCAGTCGAGCGCGGCAGGACGGCCGTAGCGTCTGATCATGTGATCCGTGATCAGGAAGCCGGAAATGACGAAGAACATCGTCACCCCCTTGATGCCGCCCCAGTTTAGCATCCTCAGCACGCGATAAGGCATGACGCTCGCAAGACCGGTTTCCGTAAGGGGAAAGCGCAGCGCCAGATGATGAATGACCACCAGCAGAATGGCTATCCCGCGCAGGCAATCGATCCCTGCATTGCGACGCGGGTTGATCCCGTCCTGCGCTTCTTGGGCGGCGCAAGAGAGAGGCATGGCGGAAGGGGACAGGGGACGCGGAGGCGCGCTCATGATGTGGCAAAGCTCCGCAGGGATGATGACGCTGGGACCTGACATCCCATCATGGCACCATGATGGCTGATGCGACGCGAGCCCGGCCCATCCTCGTCGCGTCAGCAAATTCTCTGGCGCGGCGACAAAGGAGAACTGTTATCTATAACTTCAACATAACGCGAGATATGGGACTCATAACGTTATTTTCGCTATCGTGAAGATGTCGTCGTGTTGTCACGGCGTCATGGAGAACACGATGATGCAGCATACGATCATGGCGGTATTCGATACCGCCCGTCATGCCCAGATCGCTGTTGATGACCTTCTGGTTTGTGACATTCCATCAGAGACAATCCACCAATATCCCCTACATGCAGGCGATGCCCCTGCGGAGGCCATGCGAACGGGCAACGAGCTTCATCGTCCACCGGGCGTGTGGACGTGGCTGATCAATGATCATCCATCCCCGGCTTCAGACAAGGCGCATCAGGTGGCGCTCTATCATGAGAGCCGCGCGCGGAACGAGCCTGTGCTGGTTGCCGTCGCGTCATCTACGCTGAACGAAGCCAAGATCAAAAAAATCCTCAATGACCATGCCCCGCTGGATGTAAAGGGCTCGGAAGAAGGACAACATCATGAGACCACGTCGCTTACGCAGGAAAGCCAAATGGACCCGTCGTTCCTTGAGCCCACGGCCCCTGTCGAAATGACAGAATACCACTAGGGCCTCAAAGCCCTCCCGGTCCGGTCTGATTGCCGGGCCGGGGAGAGGCTCACTTCAAGGCGGCTACCATCCCGGCGAAGGGTATGAGTACGCCTGCCGCTACGCGTTGTGCCCTATGGCTCAAATTTACATGCGGTCCGTCAGGCAGATGCGGCCACGGTTCAGATCCGAGTCTGACGCGGCCAGTATGATCTGACGCTGATTAGGGCTCTCGCGCGTTCGAGGCGAGATTACCTCGCCTGGACCGGCGCCAAGACCAAGTCGATGCCTTGCGAATGGACCCGACGCATTCGCAGAAGGGACAGGCTGGATTCAGAGACCGATATCGCGACGGTAGATCCCGTCATCCCAGTTTACAGCCGAGACACCCTGATAGGCCCGTGCCCTTGCCTCGTCCGGCGTTGCACCTGTAGCGCACACGGTCAGGACGCGGCCGCCGGAAGCGACGAGCTTGCCGTCCTGCATGGCTGTGCCGGCCTGAAACACCTGTACGCCCGGCACAGCATCGGCCCGTTCGATGCCTCGTATCACCCCGCCTTTGGCAGGAGTGCCCGGATAGCCACGCGCCGCCAGCACGACCGAAATCGAGGCCTCATCCGTGAAGCTGATGGCGGCGTCATCAAGCCGTCCCTCAGCCAGGGCCTTGAGCACGGGCAGCAGATCCGATTGCAGGCGGATCAGCAGGGCCTGTGCCTCTGGGTCGCCGAAACGCACATTGTATTCGATCAGCTTGGGGCCTTCCTCGGTCAGCATCAGCCCTGCAAAGATGATCCCCCTGAAGGGCGTCCCACGCCGGACCATCTCGGCCAGCATCGGGCGCACCATGATATCGAGCGCCTTTTCCTGCGCATCACGATCGAAATGGGGCGGCGGCGACACGGCACCCATGCCTCCGGTATTGGGCCCTGTATCCCCTTCACCAATGCGCTTGTGGTCGCGCGCGGCACCAATCAGCACAGCCTCGCCGTCAGAGCAGAAGGCGAACAGCGAGACTTCCTGCCCGACAAGACATTCCTCGATCACGATGCTGGCGCCGGCGGCACCGAAACTGCGATCGGTCAGGATGTCGATGATGGCGGCCTCGGCCTCTTCGAGCGTCAGGGCCACGATCACGCCCTTGCCGGCGGCCAGACCATCGGCCTTAATGACAATGGGGGCACCGCGGCGACGCACGAAGGCGAGGGCAGGTTCTGCTTCCTCAAAACGTTCCCATCGCGCAGTGGGAATACCGGCAGCGTCGGCCACATCCTTGGTAAAGCTCTTGCTGCCCTCAAGCGCACTGGCGGCCTGGCTCGGCCCAGCGCAGGCAATGCCGGCTTCGGCGCAGAGATCGGCGAGACCGGCGACAAGCGGCGCTTCCGGGCCGGGAACGACGAGATCGATTCGCTGTTCACGGGCGAAATTCACGAGGGCCGTGACATCGTCGGCGGCAAGAGGGACCAGCGTACCAAGCGTCTGCATGCCCGGATTTCCCGGTGCAATGAAGAGCGTTTCCAGCTCCGGAGAGCGGGAGAGGCAGGCTGCTAGAGCATGTTCGCGTCCGCCTGATCCGACAAGTAACACCCGCATTGTCATTCTTCCTGTTCTGACTGGTCGTAGCCCGCGTTCCGTAGCATAGACTGTGCTCATGAGCGAAAACGATCACAGCGCGAGCGGGAATGTCCCCGAATATTCGGTCAGTGAAATTTCCGGCGCCATCAAGCGTACGCTCGAAGGCAGCTTCGGCCGCGTGCGTGTGCGCGGCGAGATTACCGAACTCAAGCGCTATCCCTCGGGCCACATCTATCTCTCCCTGAAAGACCAGGGAGGCAAGATATCGGGCGTGATCTGGCGCGGCTCGGTCTCACGCCTTGGCATGGTGCCCGAGAACGGGGTCGAGGTGATCGCAATCGGCCGCGTTTCGGCCTATGGCGACAGGTCGAGCTATCAGCTTGTCATCGACCAGATGAGTTTTGCGGGTGAGGGCGCGCTTCTCGCCAAGATCGAGAAGCTGCGCCAGAAGCTTCTGGCTGAAGGGTTGTTCGACAGCGAGCGCAAGAAGCCGCTGCCCTTCCTGCCACGGCTGATCGGGCTCGTGACTTCGAGCCGCGGGGCAGTGCTGCACGATATTCTCACCACATTGTCACGCCGCTTTCCACGCCCGGTTCTGGTCTGGCCCGTGGCTGTGCAGGGTGAGGGCGCTGCGGCCCAGATAGCGGCGGCCATCGAAGGGTTTTCGAGCCCGACCCTGCCTGAAGCGTTCCGACCCGATCTGATGATCGTGGCGCGCGGTGGCGGTTCGCTGGAGGACCTCATGGCCTTCAATGATGAGTCGGTTCTCCGCGCCGTGGCGGCCTGTCCCATTCCGCTGATCTCTGCGGTCGGGCACGAAACCGATACCACCCTGATCGATTTCGTGTCGGATCAGCGCGCCCCCACCCCCACGGCGGCGGCTGAAATGGCCGTTCCCCTTCGTTCGGAGATGGTGGCCGATCTGGCTCATCGCGGCGCACGCCTTGCTGGTGCCCTGTCGCGGCAGCTGCAAATGGCCCGGGCGCGATATGACCAGATCGTTGCGCGCCTGCCCGATCTGCCGGGATTGCTGGAAACAGCGCGTTTCAGGCTAGACGAGCGCGGACAGCGTCTTGAGCTTGCCCTGCCCATGGTGGCGTCAAAAGCCCGGCAACGTCTGATGACGCTTGAGGGGCGCATGCCCTCGGCCGCTCATTTCATGGGCCAGAAGCAGGCGCGTCTTGGCCTGGCCAGCGCCGCTCTGGCTTCGGGCATCCGTTTTCGCATGCAGCAGGAGCGCGCGTCATTTACGCATGCGCGTCTTGGAACCGAAACGGTCAGCGCTCGTCTTGGTCTCGATCGGGCGAAATTGTCCGGTATGGTGGGCAGGCTTGAGGCCGTGTCGCCCGAGGCGGTTCTGGCCCGCGGTTACGCACTGGTGCAGGATGCACAGGGCAAGCCGGTAACAACCGCTTCCGAGCGGCCACGCGGCGGTGCCATTACGCTTCGTTTTGCAGATGGCACGCGCCAGGGACGGCTCGACCCTCTGGGAACGCAAAAGAAAGAACAGGGGGATTTAGGACTATGAAAACGCGCTTTGCACTCACACTGGCGCATGCCGGTCTGCTTGGGGTTTCGCTTCTGGCCGGGTGTGCCGACACGCCTGCGCCCCAGCCAGCTCAAGCCCAGACCCAGGCGCGTATCCCGCCGCAGGACTTCGCACCGGGCCTGACCGGCGAAACACCGCTGCCCGCCAATGAGGCGCAACTGACCAATGATCCTTCGGCCCCGGTCAACACCCCCCTTTGCGGCGCCGTGCAGCAGGAGACCAACCGTATGGGTGGGCAGGTGTTCAGCGACGGTCTGGCCTCAGGCAGCACCTGCCCGCAAAACGCCTGCTTTAACCCGCTGACAGGCACGTATATCGCAGCGACCGGGGCACCGAGCGTTTGCCGCTGAGTTGAGGCGGGTATCTTCCCCGGTTTCCCGACTGGAGGCTGTATTCAGTTGATAGTGCGATACGGTCAGGGAGCGAGCTCCCTTCGTTGAGACGGGGTGGCACTCGCTTGATGCGCGTATAACCCACGGGCGACTGTCGAGCGTGCTCGATTGGCGCACTGTTTCGCACGGTATGGGGTCGAGGCCGAGGCGAGCGCAGCCCTTGACTGCCAAGGTGAATACAGTTCTGCCTGCGCGTCACTGTGGCCGTTGGGCGTATCAACCTAGATTTATAGCGGAGATTGCGCGGTCACTCCGTGCCTATTCCGGCTTCAGGAAACTGCCTCTCTCGGGATGTCTTTTCGCGGCTGCTTGCGATACCGGGCCTCGCCATCCGTTCTCCCAAACCAAAAAAAACGGGGCGGTGTGAGCCGCCCCGTTTTCCTGCTTCAACAATGAAGTCTGATGCGGTTACCGCTTCCACCAGCCCGTACGGGGCTTGGCGGGTGCAACCTCATCGACATTGATGGGCTGCACGACCGGTGCTGCATCGTCGGCCTTGGCCTTGCCACGGCGGGCCGAGGTCTTGGCGGGCGCCTTCGCAGCCTGTTCCTCTGCCTTCACCGCGCTGTCAGTCTCAACGTCGCTCGCGGCTGCCTTGCGCGGCGTGCGGCCACGGCGTGGCTTGGGTGCATCGGCGGTTGCTGCTGCGGGTTCCGCGTCAACAGCATCACCTTCAGGCAGGGCAGCTGCAGCAGGTGCCTTGCGAGGGCGGCCGCGACGACGGGCTGCGGGCTTGTCCTGATCGGCCTCTGCCACAGCGACCGGCTCAGCCACGGAGGCTGAGTCCGATTCCACCGGCGCAGTCGGCGCGGGTTCGGCCTGCTCAGCAGCCACCGGACGACGACGCGGACGGCCACGCCCCTTGCGGGCACCAGCCTCATCACCCTCGCGAACGCGGCTTGCAGCCGTTTCGGCGGGCGCTTCCGCCGAGAGGTTGACGGCCGAAGCAGCGCTTTCAGCCCTTGCAGATTCCGCGCCAATGTCGGCCGCGCTACCTGCCAGAGTGGGCTTCGGCTCGTCATTGCGCGCAGATGGTGCGCCCAGACGGGATTCTGCCTGTTCGATCATATCGAAGATGTCGAACGAGGCCCCACCGAAGGGATCGGCCGGGGTGGGGCCATTCCAGCGGTTTTCCGGCTGGTTGCGACGACGATCCTCGTTGCCACGCTTGGCGCCATTGCGCTCACCGTTGCGATCCGCGTTATCACGCGTCTCAGCCTTGCGGGGCTCTTGGGCACGGGCTTCGCGCGGTGCTTCGGTCTGGCCGCGTTCCTCACGGGAGACACGACGCGTCCGCATGCGACGACGACCGGGAACGATCAGGGCTTTGCTGTCGCCAGTTGCCTGATCGTCGTGCGATGCCGCAACGTCCTGCTCAGGTGCCGTGCCTTCTTCGTCCTCTGCTTCATCAGAGACATCGGCCCCGGCTGCCTGCGGCATGTCGCGCGACTCATCCGAGCGTCGGCCATTGCGACGACGACGGCGACGGCGACGGCGACCGCCATCTTCACGGCTGCTTTCCTCGCGCGGTGCTTCGTCACGGCTTTCTTCGGCCGAAACCGCGCCCAGATCGGACTCCTCTTCCACAACGATGGAGGCAGGTGCGGCAGAAGTCGCTTCAGGCTCATGACGCTCGGGCTGCGGCGCGCGCTGCTCGGCAGGAACCTGCGGGCGCAGGCGTTCGATACGCAGATCGGCCGGTGTCAGGCTGTCATCCGGCTGGAACGACACGCGCATACGGTGGCGCTGTTCGATCTCGCCCAGCCAGTCGCGCTTGTTGTTGAGGATGTAGAGCGCGATGCCCGACGTGATGTGGACACTGATCTCGGCGGCTTTCTGCTTCAGCCCTTCCTCGTCCAGGGCGCGCAGCACATGCAGGGCGGCGCTTTCAATGCCACGCACATGGCCTGTGCCCTGACAATGGGGGCAGGGAACCAGAACGGCTTCCGAGATCGACGGGCGCAGTCGCTGGCGGGACATTTCCAGCAGGCCGAAATGCGAGATCTGGCCAATCTGGATGCGTGCGCGGTCAGAACGCAGGGCATCCTTCAGGCGCTTCTCGACCATCGCATTATGCTTGCGGCTTTCCATGTCGATGAAGTCGATCACGACAAGCCCGGCAAGGTCGCGCAAACGAAGCTGACGGGCGACTTCCTCAGCGGCTTCGAGGTTCGTGCGGACTGCCGTATCCTCGATATTGCGCTGACCGGTTGAACGGCCGGAGTTCACGTCGATCGAGACGAGGGCTTCGGTCTGGTTGATCACCAGATAGCCACCCGATTTCAGCTGGGCCGTGGGCGAGAAGATCGCGTCCAGATGGCCTTCAACGTGGTAGCGGCCGAACAGGCTCTGGCTCTGGTCACGCCAGAGTTTCACCTTGTTGGCGTTATGCGGCATCAGAAGACGCATGAACTCACGCGCATTCTTCCAGGCCGGCTCACCATCGATGATGATTTCTTCGATGTCCTTGCTGAACAGGTCGCGAATGGCGCGCTTGATCAGATTGGCTTCTTCATAAATCAGTGTCGGGGCGACCGATGACAGCGTATGGTTACGGATATCGTCCCAGAGCTGAAGCAGATATTCGCAGTCACGCGTGATTTCGGGCCCCGGACGCTGCGCACCAGCCGTGCGCACGATCATGGCCATGCCGCGCGGCAGGTCGAGCTCGGCAATGATGTCGCGCAGGCGCTTGCGATCGCTGTCGGATGTGATCTTGCGCGATACGCCGCCGCCGCGCAGGGCATTGGGCATCAGCACGCAATAACGTCCCGCCAGAGACACATAGGTAGTCAGAGCCGCACCCTTGTTGCCGCGCTCTTCCTTGACGACCTGAACGAGCAGGATCTGGCGACGGCGAATGACTTCCTGGATCTTGTAGTTACGCAGGAAGCGTGCCGTGCGACGGGCGGCTGCACCCTCGTCACCCGTGTCATGCTCACCACCAACGGTCTCGGGGCGGGCTTCGAAATCGGGCTGCTCTGCAGGCTCGGCCTGTTCCGCATCCGCAGTGGTCTCGGCGCCTTCGTTCTCGGTCTCGACGCGCTCATCGGCGCGGAGATCTTCGTCCTGAAGGGCGAGAAGCTTTTCGCGGTCGGCAACCGGGATCTGGAAATAATCCGGATGGATTTCGCTGAAGGCAAGGAAGCCGTGACGGTTGCCGCCGTAATCGACAAAAGCAGCCTGAAGGCTGGGCTCTACGCGAATGACCTTGGCGAGGTAGATGTTGCCCTTGATCTGCTTTTTTGATGATGTTTCGATATCATAATCTTCGAGACGATCACCATCCATGACCACAACGCGGGTTTCTTCCGCGTGTGTGGTGTCGATCAGCATACGCTTGTTCATAAATAAGGAGACTCCGGTCAGCCCTTGTCACGGCCGGTATCGAACCCTGTGCAGACACAGTGGCGTTTCCGGCGCGCGCGGCAGAATGTCGAGGCGTGGTTTGTGAGAAAGAGCCATCAGACCAGCGCTCGCGGAACAGCGTCGGACACAGGTCGATGCCTGCTCCGGTAGTTTTCCACATAACGAGACTGGCAGATTTCATGCGGCCCCTGCGAGTTGTCATCTGCGCCCAGGCTTGGAAGACTGACCTCTCTTGTCGTCCCGCGGCTGTGCCTGCGGGAGGGAGGGGGCTCTTGCAAACCATGATGACGCGCGAAGCATGCCAGAAAACGGGAGCGGCGCGTGGAGAATGCCCCTCTAGACGGGGCTCTGTCCTAGCGCCGGATCGACCGTATCGTGATCCTTCTCCCACAGGATGACGGAAAATGCCGTGCTATGCAAGATGGCGGCCATCGCCTTGTTGACACCTTATTTTTTGATCAGAAGATGCGCTGTCATCTCTCTTCACCGGGGCCGCCTATGCCTGTTTTCGATCCGACCCGCCGCAAGGTGACGCGACTTCTGGGGGGCTCGCTGGCCACAGGTACGCTGCTCGGTGTGCGCGCTGCGCGTGCGGAAGGCCACCGGGCAGCCCATCACGCAGCGCAGGGGGCGGGCAGCCATCATCTGACGCCGCACGCCAGCGGCAAGGCGCCTGCGCTGGTAGGCAAGGCCGCACCACCGCGCCCTGTGATCATGCTCGACCCCGGTCATGGAGGCAAAGACCCAGGGGCGATCGGTGTGAGCGGCACCTATGAGAAACACATTGCCGCGGCCGCAGCGCAGGAACTCTATCATCAGATTAGAAGTGCCGGACGCTATGATGTCGTGATGACGCGAGCGGACGATCATTTCATTCCGCTCGAGGGGCGCGTGGATCTTGCGCACCGCCACAAGGCGCAGCTTTTCATTTCCATGCATGCTGATGCCCTTCATGACCCGGAGGTGAGGGGCGCCAGCGTTTATACGCTTTCCAACGGTGCATCAGACGCGCAGACTGCCTCACTCGCCCAGACCGAGAACAGCGCCGACCGGTTTGCTGGCCCGGCGTTTCACGGCATGTCCTCCGAGGTGCAGGCCATCCTCGCCAGTCTGGTGAACGAGGAGACGAGGCGGGGGTCGGCGCATATGGCCGCCAGTGTCGTATCAGCTTTCCAGCCGCGTATCGGCCTGCTGCGCCATCCCGCGCGCCATGCAGCCTTTGTCGTGCTCAAATCGGCGGATATTCCCTCTGTGCTGGTCGAAATGGGTTTCATGTCCAACCGGCATGACGAGGCGGCCCTGAGGCAGGGAGGCTATCGCAAGCAGGTGGCGATCGCCATGAGCGCGGCAATCGATCGCTATTTCGCCGGATCTGGCATGAATATTGCGCATTCGGGCTAGAAAATGATGCGACTGCGCTAGGCAAGAGCTGGTCTTTTACAGTAGGAAGGGCGTCATGAACATTCTGGCGCCCCTTTCGAGCATAGGATCCCGTGCAGCAGCACGCGCCGATCTGTGCCCGGGCCTCCTTCTTCGTACGCTTCGACTTATCTGCCCCTGAGCGCATTTTGCGGCCGGTTCGACCGGCGCGTTCAGGGGTTACGATCCTGTTGTTCAAAGCCACGAAAAGACAAAGCCATGACCATCATCCATCCTTCTTTTGGCACGGTTGCTGACGACCGCGTCATCATTTTTGACACCACCCTGCGTGATGGCGAGCAATCGCCCGGCTTCTCGATGAATCTGGAAGAGAAGATCCGTATGGCGAAGGCTCTTGAAGAGCTGGGTGTCGATGTGATCGAGGCCGGGTTCCCGGTTGCGTCGCCCGGCGATTTTGAGAGCGTGCAGAAGATTGCCGAGACGGTCCGCGAGGCCGTGGTGTGTGGTCTGGCCCGAAGCGGTGGCAAGCGGGACATCGAGGCCGCAGGCGAGGCTATCGCCAGGGCGCCGCGTCGTCGAATTCACAACTTCATCTCCACCTCCCCGCTGCACATGAAGTACAAGCTGCGCATGGAGCCTGAGACGGTTCTGGAGCTGATTGCCGAGGGCAACAAGGCATCGCGCCACTTCACGGATGACGTGCAGTGGTCGGCTGAGGATGGTTCACGCACCGAGCCGGATTTCCTGTGCCGTTGCGTGGAAATGGCGATCCGTCATGGCGCGACGACCATCAATATTCCTGATACGGTTGGCTTCACCACGCCGGATGAATTGCAGGCTATCTTCACCATGCTGCGTGAGCGCGTGCCGGGTGCGGAAAAGGTCATCTTCTCGACCCATAACCACAACGATCTGGGTCTGGGTGTTGCCAATACGCTGGCAGCAGTCGCCGGTGGTGCCCGCCAGATCGAGTGCACGATCAACGGTATTGGTGAGCGTGCTGGCAACGCGGCGCTCGAAGAAATCGTCATGGCGATCCGCACGCGCCGTGACAAGATTCCCTTCCAGAACCGCATCGAAACGCCACGTCTGCTGGGTATCTCGCGCCTGCTGGCCAATATCACCGGCTTTGACGTGCAGCCCAACAAGGCGATTGTCGGGCGCAATGCCTTTGCTCATGAGAGCGGGATCCATCAGGATGGCATCCTGAAGAACGCAGCGACTTACGAGATCATGACGCCGGAGAGTGTGGGCTGGAGCAAGACATCGCTCGTTCTGGGCAAGCATTCGGGGCGCGCTGCCTTCCGCGACAAGCTCAAGGCGCTGGGCTATGACCTGCCGGATGAGAAGATCCAGGATGCGTTCGAGCGCTTCAAGGTTCTGGCGGATCAGAAAAAGACCGTATTCGACGACGATATCCGCGCCCTGGTCGATGACGAAACCCGTGATCACGACCGTATCCGCTTTGTCGCGCTGGAGTTGACGGCTGGCTCGAAGCGTCCGGCCGAAGCAGCGCTTGAATTGCTCGTGGATGGTGTTGTGCGCACGGCAAAGGTCAGCGGCAACGGTCCTGTCGATGCTGCCTTCAAAGCAATTGGCGAGATCTTCCCGCATGAGGCCGAGCTGGCGCTGTTCTCTGTCGGCGCCGTGACCGAGGGCACGGATGCCCAGGCCAAGACGACTGTCCGCCTGCAAGAGGGTGGCAAGATGGTGGATGGTCAGGGCGCTGATGCCGACACGATCGTTTCCGCAGTACGTGCCTATGTTCATGCGCTGAACAAGCTGCTGGTCAAGCGTGCCCGCAGCGAGCCCGAGGCGCTTAACGCCTGATCAGAAGGCGGATCGATGTTTTCAAGCCCCGGCGGCCTCAGGCTGCCGGGGTTTTTCATGGCACCATGAGGCTGCCATGAACTTGCGCCCGCTTATGGAAGCAGTAACGGCCCGGGATAAAAGAAGACGCCCCGAAGCGGCATCGCTGCGGGGCGTCTTCCGTGTGGTGTTCAATACGGCGAAGCCGTTGTGACTAGTATCCGTAACCCTGGTTATAGGCTGGATAACCTTGCTGGGCCGGATACGCAGCCTGGGGCTGCGCGGGATAGGCCGGAGCGGCGTAGCCGTTCTGGCCATTATTGTAATAGGGCTGCTGATAGCCCTGTTGGGGCGGGGCCTGGTTGTAGTAACCACCCTGGTTGTAATACCCGCTTTGAGCGTAACCCCCTCCAGGCCGGTTCGGCGTGGTGGCCGCACCACCAGCCGCGCCGACCAGTCCGCCTGCCAGCGCGCCGATCGCTGCTCCACGTCCGCCACCCGCAAGGGCGCCGATCGCCGCACCTGCACCGCCACCGATCAGGGCACCCGAACCGGCGCGCGAGCCTGGGTCATAGGGGCTGCCGCAGGCGCTGAGCAGGGTACACAGACCCACCGTACCCAGAATAGCCAGTGGCCATTTGCGGCGTGAGGGGCGGGGCGAGGAAGCAAGTATCATGACACGCTTTCAGCGGGTAAGAGATCAGTAACCGGAACGCGGGCGATTGGGCGTGGTTGCGGCACCACCAGCAGCGCCCAGAGCGCCGCCAGCAAGAGCGCCAATGGCGGCGCCACGGCCACCACCGGCCAGCGCACCAATGGCAGCGCCACCACCAGCACCGATCAGGGCACCGGAACCAGCGCGTGCGCCGGGGTCATAAGGATTGCCGCAAGCGCTCAGGCCCAGCATGCCGAGACAGGCCGAAGCGGCCAACAGCTTGCGCGAGCTACGGAAGGAAACACGCTTGGTCATAGTTCTTGTATCCTAGGTCATTTGTCCAACACTGTCAGAACGGAGTGGTTTTTGGTGAGTTTCCTCAAGCCACTGAGTCGTGAACAGGTTATGAACAAATAAGCCGATGACTCGGGTTGGGAGCATGTTCGCATCATGGCCAAGCTGGGACGATTTGTAACGCAAGGTAACTGATGCGATAAAGCATGGCTACGGCGGTGTTTGTGGTCATTAAACTGCAATTTTCCCCAATCACCCCTTGCCCCCCACACGGGGCCCCGGTAAGCCACCCGCCAGAATATCTCGCGCCATGACTTCAGCCCGCCAGGGGCTTGCGTAGCCCCCAAGGGGATCGTGCAGGCAAGATGGAGGCAGGGCGCGACCCGCGCGCGCAAAACCTTTCAGCCAGGAGGCTTGAATGTTCTCACGTCTGCTGGGTCTCATGTCGGCAGACATGGCTATCGACCTCGGCACCGCCAACACGCTCGTTTATGTCAAGGGACGGGGTATCGTCCTGGATGAACCTTCTGTCGTCGCCATCGCCGAGGTGCGCGGCAAGAAGCAGGTTCTTGCAGTTGGTGAAGAAGCCAAGCTGATGGTCGGTCGCACGCCGGGCAATATCACGGCCATTCGCCCGCTGCGTGATGGCGTGATTGCCGATTTCGAAGTCGCGGAAGAAATGATCAAGCATTTCATCCGCAAGGTGCACAACCGTCGCGCCTTTGCCAGTCCGCAGATCATCGTCTGCGTGCCCTCGGGTTCGACTGCGGTCGAGCGTCGCGCCATTCAGGAAAGCGCCGAAAGCGCCGGTGCACGCAAGGTCATGCTGATCGAGGAGCCCATGGCTGCTGCCATCGGTGCAGGCCTGCCGGTGACGGAGCCTTCAGGCAGCATGATCGTCGATATCGGCGGTGGTACGACGGAAGTGGCTGTGATCTCTCTTGGTGGCATCGTCTATGCGCGTTCGGTGCGCGTCGGCGGCGACAAGATGGATGACGCGATCATTTCCTACATCCGCAAGACCTTCAATCTGCTCATTGGCGAGAGCTCGGCTGAGCGTCTGAAGATTGATATCGGTTCGGCCTGCCTTCCCGATGACCCGCGCGACCCGGGGCCGGTAAAGGAAGTCAAGGGGCGCGACCTCATCAACGGCGTGCCGCGTGAGGTTCTGGTGAGTCAGGCACAAGTGGCCGAGAGTCTCTCTGAACCCGTCATGCAGATTGTTGATGCCGTCACAACGGCGCTCGAGAACACGCCCCCTGAACTGGCTGCGGACATCGTGGACAAGGGTATTGTGCTGACAGGCGGCGGCGCACTGCTCTATCGTCTGGATGATGTCCTGCGCAATGCGACAGGTCTGCCGGTGACAGTGGGTGAATCGCCGCTCTCCTGTGTTGCGCTCGGTACCGGGCGCGCGCTTGAGGAGATGCGTCGCCTGCGGAATGTCCTGATCTCGATGTACTGATAGCCAGGGAGCATCCCGTCGATGCTGTCGATACAGGGACGACATGCACTCGCGAAGCTGATGCTGCCGTTTTTCTTTATTCTGGCGGTCGGGTTGATCATGCTTGGTCTGACCCGACGTCCGGCGGTTGATTCCCTGCGCATGAAGCTCGCCGACGGGCTCTCTCCGGCTTATCGCCTGATGGCGGCCCCAGGTACAGGTTTAGGGCACCTCCGCCAGTCTCTTGTCGGGCTGACCGATATCGCCGGCGAAAATGCTCGGCTACGGGCCGAAAACCAGAAACTGCGCCGTTGGTATGATGTTGCTGTAGCCCTCGCGGATGAGAATGCGCAGCTCAAGGCCAGCCTGCACTGGATTCCTGACAACGCGCCCAACTTCGTCAGCGGTCATGCCCTTCGCGATGCGGGCGGGTTGTATGGCCGTTCCATTCTGCTGGCAGTGGGTGACGATCATGGAATCGTGCCGGGTGACGTCGCGCTCGATGCCTCAGGCCTTCTGGGTCGCGTAACCGAAACCGGGTCGCATACAGTGCGTATCCTGATGATCAATGACGAGGCGAGCCGTATCCCGGTCATGCTCACGGCGTCACGCGGCAACGCCATCATGGCCGGCGATGGCTCGCTTTATCCGCGTTTGATCTATTATGCGCAGGATAACCGCCCGGTAGAGGGTGAGCGCGTGGTTACAGGCGAACAGCCCGCACCAGAAGGACGTGATCACGGGGCTTTTGCGGGCATGCCGGGTGGGCTGGTGGTCGGCACTGTGCATTACCTGCGTCCCGGTTCACCGGTCGTCGTGCCGGAGGCAGCGCTGGATCACCCTGATATCGTTCGTGTGTTCAATTACATGATCGCTGACCATAACGGTCCCGATGCCCCGGGGCGCGTCCATCTCACCCCGCCCATGCCGGTTTCGCCGGAACTGCCCTTCGTCCCGTTCCAGAAGCCCGTGCGCGGGCAGGGCTGAGACCATGGTTTCCCATCGTCTGCCCCCTGAGATCCATCCCGGCATTGCTCCCCGACAAACCCTGCGTCGGCGTATCGACGGTCTTGTACGCGCTCTCATGCCGTCGCTTTTCGTGGTCGTCTGCGCACTCATTCTCTCGGCAGGGCTTGGTCTGCCGGGCCAGAGTGAACTCTGTTTCGGCATCGCGGCGAGTACCGTGTTTTTCTGGTCCTCGCATCGCCCCCAATCCATGACGCCTTTCATGACGTTCTGTGTGGGGGTGATCTGCGAGGCGCTGAGCTTCGGGCCGCCGGGTGTGTTTCTTTTCTCGATGCTTGTGTTTCATGGCGTTGCGCATCTGTGGCGCTATGGTCTGAGCCGGATCAGCTTTCTGTTCGGCTGGGCGCTGTTAGGGGCTCTTGCCCTTGTTTTGTCGTTGTTTGGATGGATCATCGCGTGTATCGGGTCGTTGACATTGCTGTCTCCGGGGCCGAGTCTCTTTCAGGCAGCGGTGACGATTGGTATCTATCCGACACTGAGCGCGCTGTTTGCCTGGGCGCGTCGTACAGTGGCCAACCCCGAGCAAGCCTGAAGGCCGCGACTTGACCCTTACGTCCCGTTACAGCGCAGTGCCTTGTGTTGAACGTCCGACCGGCGAAGGCGATGTTGTGACCTGTCTCAGGCCCGGGATCCTTGCCGCGTGATGAGAAAGAACAGGCGGACTCCACCTTCCCGGGCACGTGCCAAACGCGAGGAGATCACCCCCTCGCGTGGTGTCTTTACGCGCAGGGCGCTTCTTGTTCTCGCAACGCAGGCCGGCGTGCTCAGCGTGCTTGGCAAGAAGCTTTACGATCTTCAGGTGCATGAAGGGGACCACCTGCGCGATCTGGCGGCGCGCAATCGCACAAGCAAACGATTGCTGGCCCCCGCGCGTGGCCAGATTGTCGATCGCTTCGGCATCCAGCTTGCTGGCAACAAGGTCAACTGGCGGGCGCTTCTCATGCCCGAGGAGACGACCGATCTGCACGCAACGATCGCCCGTTTCGGTCAGATCATCGCGCTGGACGAGCGCGACCAGGCCCGTATCGAGCGCGACCTTCGTCATATCCGCAAATATGTGCCTGTTGCGCTCAAGGACTTCCTGAGCTGGGACGATATGGCGCGTATCGAACTGAACGCGCCTAGCCTGCCTGGCGTGCTGATCGATGTGGGAACGACGCGCCTTTATCCCTATGGACCGCAGCTCGCCCATATCGTCGGTTACGTTGCCCCGCCTAACGAGCGCGATGTGGCCTCAAGTCCCATGATGGCGCTGCCCGGTATGCGCGCAGGTCGCGCAGGCATCGAGCAGACACAGGATCTGCTGCTGCGTGGCGAGCCGGGCTCGGTTGAGATGGAGGTCAACTCCAAGGGTCGTGTCATGGGCGAGATGGACCGCCTGGACGGTCAGCAGGGCGATGAAATTGTCCTGACCATCGACGCCGGCTTGCAGCAGATGGTGCTCAACCGCATTGGTGATCAGGCAGCGAGCGTTGTGGTGATGGATTGCCGCAACGGCGAAGTTCTGGCCATGGTCAGCACCCCGTCATTCGACCCGTCGCTTTTCGATTCCGGCGTGAGCCATGCGCAATGGATCGAGTGGACGAACAACGTCCGGACACCGCTCATCAACAAGACCGTGGCGGGTGTCTACCCACCGGGCTCGACATTCAAACCCGCCGTGGCGCTCGCCGCGTTGCAGTCAGGGCAGATCAGCCCTCAGGACCGGTTCACCTGCCCTGGTTATTACGATATGGGCGGCGTTCGCTTCCATTGCTGGTCGCGCTGGGGGCATGGCAGCATCACCATGCAGCAGGCGCTCATGTATAGCTGCGACGTCTATTTCTATCTCGCAGCGCGCAAGATTGGCATGGAGCCGATCAAGGCGATGGCCAACGGGTTTGGTCTTGGCACCAAGCTCGATATCGAATTGCCCCATACACGTGCGGGTGTGATCCCCACGCCGGAATGGCGGCAGAAGCACGGCTTCCACTGGAATGGTGGCGACACGGTCAATGCCGGTATCGGGCAGGGCTTCGTGCAGGTGACGCCGCTCGAGCTTGCAACCTATGTCTCGCGCATCGCCTCTGGCCAGAATGTCACGCCGCATCTGGTGCGCAAGGTGAATGACAAGGATTCCGAGCACACGCCGCTTGATGCTGCGCCTGTGCTCGATATTCCCGATACGCATCTTGCAGTTATCCGGCAGGGGATGTTCGATGTGGTCAATGCACCACGAGGCACTGCGCCCAAGGCCCGGCTGAACATTCCCGATGTGGCCATGGCAGGCAAGACCGGCTCCGCGCAGGTACGACGCGTTTCACGCGCCCTGCGTGAGAGTGGTCACTTCAATTCGATGAACCTGCCCTGGGAAGAGCGCCCCCACGCGCTGTTCATCTGTTTCGCTCCTTATGACGCGCCACGCTACGCGATTGCCGTTGTGATCGAGCATGGCAATGGCGGTGCCGATGCCGCGGCGCCTCTGGCGCGTGATATCATGACCGACACGCTCACGCGCGACCCGGTCAATCATGACCATGCCCCCGGTCAGGCCGTCGCGGACGCCGAGTAATGAACTGGCAGAAACGCCTGTGGCGTCCCGAGCCCAGTTTTAGGCTTCTGGGCAAGCTTCTCCAGATCAACTGGCTCTACGTGCTTCTCATCTGCGCTCTGGCCGGGGTTGGCTATCTCGCGCTCTATTCAGCCGGAGGCGGCACGGCCAAGCCTTTCGCACGCCCGCAGATGGTTCGGTTCGGCTTCGGTCTGGTGATGATGATCGTGGTTGCGCTTACCAGCCCCAGAGTGCTGCGTCTGCTCTCCATTCCGATTTACCTCATGGCCATCACCCTGCTGACCCTCGTGCTGCGCATGGGCCATGTGGGCAAGGGCGCAGAGCGCTGGATCAACCTGGCCGGTATCCAGTTTCAGCCCTCGGAATTCGCCAAGATTGCTCTGGTCCTGGCTCTGGCAAGCTGGTTTCATCGCATCGACATCAAGCGCATGGGCAATCCGCTCCGATTGATCCCGCCCGCCTTGCTGACGCTCCTGCCAGTGGTTCTGGTGCTCAAGGAGCCCAATCTGGGTACGGCTGTCATCATCGGTCTCATCGGCGCGACCATGTTTTTTGCTGCGGGCATGCGCCTTTGGCAGATCGTGTTGCTGGTGGCGCCGGTGCCGTTTCTCGGCAAGTTCGTCTATGCGCATCTGCATGACTACCAGAAGGCCCGCATCGACACCTTTCTGCACCCTGAGCATGACCCGCTTGGCGCTGGCTATAACATCATCCAGTCCAAGATCGCCCTTGGCTCGGGCGGGATGTGGGGCGAGGGTTATCTGCGCGGGACGCAGGGGCAGCTGAACTTCCTGCCGGAAAAACAGACCGATTTCATTTTCACCATGATTGGTGAGGAATGGGGCTATGTCGGTGCGGTGTCGGTCATTGGTCTTCTGGCCACGCTTGTGGTGGGGGGGATGCTCATGTCCATGCGCAGCCGCAACCAGTTCGGGCGGCTTCTGGCTCTGGGCATCTCGGTCGATTTCTTCCTCTACTGCGCGGTCAATCTGTCGATGGTCATGGGGGTCATTCCGGTGGGTGGCGTGCCGCTGCCCCTCATCTCCTATGGCGGTTCGGCCATGCTCACCATGATGTTCGGCTTTGGCCTGCTGCTTTCTTCCTGGGTTCATCGCAACGAGCGCGATGTTGTCGAGCGCAATCCGGATCTGTGAGAAGGATCAGACCGCCGAGCCCGGCGATGCTGCGTGCCTATCATGACACGGCGTATCGGATCGCGCCCTTTACCCTGCGTATCGGGCAGACACTCAGGCCGTGGCCTTTTTCTGTTCCGGCGCTTGTGCTGATCGGGGCCTGTAATCCTGGCGGCAGGCGTATGCCTGATCGGTACAATCAGCGCGCCATGACGGCTTTGCATGCGATACTCGACCGAGCATTGCGTTTGTCTGGCTCAGAGCTCACGCCAGCGGTGCTCGGCGGTGAGGGTGTGCTGGGGCAGTGGCAGGAGCCGTTTTTCGCAGTACCGCTCGCGCCTGACAGAGCCCGTGTACTGGGCCGGCAATTCGGTCAGAATGCCCTCGTCATCGCACGAAGGGGACAAAAGGCCCGGTTGGTGTGGCTATGCGACCGCCTTGGGCCAACCGAAACGTTCAAAGCAAGGCGATAAACGCGTTCTCTGCGGGGGAAAGCGCTCTGGCGTTGCGCACAAGCGAGAAATGACGTTCGGGAAAGCGGATGCCGACATGATGCAGCAGCCCGTTCTCGATCAAGCCAGCGACCACACTGGCCGAAAGCACCGTGGCTGCATTGCCGGTCGCGACAGCATTGGCGATTGCCTCGTTGGATGTCAGCTCCATCACGATGGGCAGGGCAGCGCGGTCAACGCCCCAGTCTGCCACCGCTTTCTCGAAGCTGGCACGGGTGCCTGAGCCTTTTTCGCGCAGGATCCAGTCTGAACCGGCAAGGTCCTGGGGGCAGGGCGGATGGCGGGCCCATTCGTGTTCGGGAGTGACCACGAGCAAAAGCTGATCGGTTGCGATCGATGTGGCTGTCAGGGTGGGGTCCGTCACAACGCCCTCAATCAGCCCCATGGCCAGCGTATCGTCCAGCAGATGCTGACAGATATCCTCCGTGTTGCTGATGGTGACTTCCAGCGTGATAGCCGGATGCTGTTCATGAAAGCGGTTGATACGGGCGGGCAGCCAGTAGCTGGCGATAGTCTGGCTGGCCCAGAGATGCAGCGACCCCTCATCAAGCGTCGTCAGGGCGCGCATGCGCCGCTGGGCCGCACCAGCGCGTTTGAGAACTGCACGGGCTTCCTCCAGAAAGAGCCCGCCTGCTTGTGTCAGGCGTATGCGCCGACCGATACGGTCGAAAAAGACGAGGTCGAATGTCTGTTCCAGCGTCATGATGGCATGGCTGACGGCTGACTGGGTCAGGCAGAGCGCCTCGGCTGCACGGGTCATATGCTCGCGTTCCGCGACCGCCACAAAGATGCGCAGCTGGTCAAGGGTCATGAAGGCAGAACGCCGAGCAGCGAGAGCAGAATGGCGCCGATCAGGGCGCAGAGGAGCAGACAGAAAATACCCTCCAGTCCACTGAGCGTTATCTCACGGGGTTCCTCTGCCGAGAGGGCTTCCTTTACCTTGCGAAACCGCCACCAGCTGGCAGGCAGAAGCGCAAGCCCGGCACAGATGGTGGCGACCCCGATCCAGGCTGAGGACCCCGGCAGAACCGGCATGGCAGCATGATGCTCGCTGCTGATAAGGCGCAGAAAGATGTTGAATTTTGCCAGCATGCACCCGATGGCGACCATCGCCAGCGCCGTACGCACCCAGGCCAGAAAAGTGCGTTCATTGGCGGCGTGGTCGGTATAGCGGGCAATCATCAGGAACGGCTTTCATGACGGGGGAAGCAGACGCGCCCTTTGGTGTCTGAATGGCTGAAGGGCTGGCGATGCGTGTGGCGAGATCATAGGCCTGCTGGCGGATTTCCGGAATGGCGATGGATTCGAATAGTGTTCCCAGTCGGGCGGGTCCCAGCGTGTAAAGGGCATGAGGGCTTCCGCCACTGACGTCGATCAGCCTGCCATCATTGCCCGTCTCCAGCCCGGCGCCCCGGTGGCCTTGCGAGGCGAGCCCCGAAGCAAATAACTGCTCAAGCAGGGCCGATCCGACACGCGTGTAGTCGAGATCGGGACCTGTGCAATTCAGCACATGATCAGCGCGAAAGCGCGTCTGGCCCCCGGCATGGCTAGCTGTCACGATCAGGCCTTCAGGCTGCGCCTCGATATGCGTGACGCGGCCGGCATGAAGTTCGAGCGTGCCCTCCTGCAGGGCATCGTGCAGGAAAGCGGCGATCTGTGGTGCGATGCGGTGACGCGCTACATCCCATCGACGCCGGAGATGACGATTGAACCGCGCCTGTTCAGTCTGCGAAAGCGCCACCCATAAGGTATTGGTGATGGGACGCAGGCTGTCGATCGCACTGCGCCAGTCCAGTCCCTGCCTCAGCGCTGCATGAAACTCGCGGACATACCGGCTGAGACGGGCGCCTTTCTGATCGGCGCCTTTTTCGACGCTGATAACAGGCGCGACGGATTTCTGGCCGGGTTTATGAGACTTCGGCAGGCTTGCATGGCCTGACAGGAGATGGATCGGTCCCGCATGTCCGGCGAGGCGCGCCTTCATGACCATGTCGATGGCGGTGAGGCCACTACCGATCATCAGTAATGTTGCCTCAGGGGCAAACGGGGTGAGGCGGCCCTTCGTGGCCATATCTTCGGCAGCGGCATTGCGGTAACCGGCTCCGCTATCCCAGACATTATGACGATAACGCGGGTCGTGCATGATTTCAGGGGGTGCGCCACGCAGCATGGCAGGCGGGAAATTGCCGAGAGCCAGAACAACCTGCTGCGCCATGACGATTTCTCCGGAGGCCAGAACAAGCCGGAAACCCCTAGCGACAACATCGCATGCCACCACCTTGCCCTGCATGGAGATGACGCCGCTTTCGTCAAACAGGTGCTGGAGGTAGAGGCCGTAAATCGCGCGGGGGATGAAGGCATCGGGTGCGATGCCCGGATCGATGTGCCGATGCAGCCAGTGCACGAAATGATCCGGCTCGCCCGCCAGCCCGCTCATGCCGCAGGCTGGAACGTTGAGCAGGTGGCCGATGCACCGCGTGCCATAGGCCACCCCGAGAGCCGGGTTGGCGTTGGGATCGATGATCAGACAATTCCGTGCGTGCCGTCTTTTCAGCACATGGGCGAGCAGGGTTGCGCTGGCTCCCCCGCCGATGATGACAATCTCATATAGCCTGTCCATGGTTTCCTACTCCCTCGCGTCTCAGGGAGTATCAGGGGCGCGGGTCAATCGATCCAATTGATATTATGGATCGAACCAATCGATTTTCATGAACAGTATCCGTCGTGCGGCGGCAGTTTGTCGCAGGCATCATATCCTTGGGGTTCCTGCTTAGGTATTGAACAATCGCCTAGGAAATATGGGGGCTAGGGACAGGAACCAGCGCCCGACCCGTAAAACTGTTGCGCGACTCCGGATCGAGACTTGAAGATCGCCTCACTGACTCTTCGGGAAGGTTCGAGATGATCCAAGACCGTGTGCGGATGATGATCGTTGTGGCCTGGGTGGCTGCCTCATGGCCTTATCCGGCCCGCGCGAAAGGGTTCTCGACCGTCCTGCCGCTCCGGTTCGATATGCCTGCCAGCAATATGGTTCCGCCCTCAAATGACCCTTTGGCGGGATCGGGACGCTGGGAGCCTGCGCCAATGCCTCGCCCAATGGCGGCACCGCCTTTACGGCGTACCACGATTGGCAGAATCGTGGATTTCGGGCGGCAGTTTCTCCCTGTAGGGAATGGAGCGCCGGGGCACGATCCGACAACAGGCACATCGATCGGTGCGTTTGGACCGGCCTATCAGGATGCCAGTCTGGTCGGCCACGGACGCGCCCCGCCGGGCGAGACAATAGGGCACTAACTGGAAGCCTGACGCGGGCCGCTTCTTCGTGCGGTCAGTACGCATCATGGACGGAGCGCAGGCGCGAGGAACCCTGCGTGACTCTATCTGGGGTCTGGGAAGCTTGAGGCGTCACCGTTCATGAGCCGGAACCGGGAACGTGTGGGAGCACTTCCGCGGGATCACGCCGCAAGTCGTTTGCAGGGCTTTGATATCAAGCAACACCCGCGACGATGCATTTCCCAAGCACAGATGGGCGCTTTTGTCTGATAGGAAGATAGACTGTGGCTGACAAAACCGCCGGGTACAGCTTGCGGCCGCATTATCCGCAGGCTGGCTATGCAAGCGTTGTCGGCGGTGCTGCCTCGGCGGAGGCTGGAGCCTCCTGTCTCCAGCGCCTCAGGCGCTAAAGACAGGGGCAGGTATCAATATCAGCCTTCGATCTGGCCGAACTCGGCAATCTCGGTCAGTGTCTCACCAATCTGGGCCAGAAGGCGCAGGCGGTTGAGGCGTCGAGCGGGCTCGGGATCATTGACCGTCACCTCGGCAAAGAACTGATCGAGGCTCGGGCGCAGCCCTGCTGCCACACGCATGGCATCGGCAAAGCGCTCCGCTATCAGGGCGTCATGGATATCCTTGCGGGCGTCCGCAAGAGCGTGGCCCAGAGCGCGCTCCTCATCCTGCACATAGAGTGCCGCATCGGGTTCACCCTGATGCGGGCCGTCCTTGCGGTTCTCGATACGCAGGATATTGGCGGCGCGCTTGCTGGCAGCCAGCAGGTTGCGTCCGTCATCCGTGTCCACCATCTCGGCCAATGCCGAGGTACGGGCCAGAAGGCGTACGAGGTCGCCATCCAGTCCACCTGCCAGTGTGGCGGCGAGCACATCATGGCGCTCGCCCTCGGTGCGAAGCTGTACGCGCAGGCGCTCGGCCAGGAAGCCGGGCAGGGCGGCAAGCTCGCCGCCTTCGCGCAGGCCTTCGGGCAGGTTCTGCGCAGCCTGTGCGATCAGGGCTGTCAGATCGAGGCGCAACTGGTTGTCACGGATGATGCGGATGATCCCTAGCGCCGCGCGACGCAGCGCATAGGGGTCGCCGGAGCCGCTCGGTGTCTCGCCCATGGCGAAAAAGGCCGTCAGCAGATCCAGACGGTCTGCCAGAGCCACGGCGACCGAGACAGGCGCGCGCGGTGTGTCGTCATTCAGGCCGCGCGGCATGTAATGCTCTGCCACCGCATCCGCAACCGCATCGCCTTCGTGGTCATGACGGGCGTAGTAGCCACCCATGATCCCCTGAAGTTCGGGGAACTCGCCAACCACGCCGGTGGTGAGATCAGCCTTGGCCAGCAGGGCGGCCCGTTTTGCGTGGTTCTGTGCGGTGTCATCCAGCCCCATTGCCCGCGCCACGGTACCGGCCAGCGTCACGATGCGCTGGACGCGCGCGCCCTGACTGCCAAGGCGGGCATGGAAGGTCACGGCATCGAGCGCCGCAACACGATCGGCCAGCGTCGTCTTGCGGTCGAGATCCCAGAAATGGCGGGCGTCGGCAAAGCGTGCCCGCAGCACGCGCTCATTGCCTGCAATGGTCAGGGCGCCACCATCGGCAAAGTCCATATTCGCGATGAATGCGAAATGCGGTGCTGCCTTGCCGTCTGCCGTGCGCAGCGCAAAATAGCGCTGGTTGATGCGCATCGAGACCTGCATCACCTCAGGCGGCAGGTCCATATAGGCGTCGTCGATACGCCCGAGCAGGGCAACGGGCCATTCGGCCAGACCAGAAACTTCCTCGACCAGCTTGTCATCCTGCACTAGGGTCAGGCTGGCCTTCTCTGCCTGAGCCTGCAACCCGTCGCGAATGATCGACAGGCGTTGCGCCGGGTCGAGCACGACCTTGCGGGCAAACAGCTCGCTCCTGAGCTGCTCGAAGGACGTCACCTCGAACGCTTCCGGTGCCATGAAACGATGGCCTTCGGTCTGCGTGCCGGCCACGAGCCCGTGGGCATCATCGTTGTCGGTAGCGAGGCTGAAAGGCACAAGCTTGCCGTCAAGCAGGCAGATCACGCGGCGCAGGGGGCGTACCCAGGTGAAAGCGCTGCCCTGTCCCCAGCGCATCGATTTGGGCCAGGGAAAGCGCCAGAGCAGGCCGGGAATGGTCGCAGCAATCTGCTGGGAAGCGGTGATGGCTGGCAGTGTGCGATTGAGCACCCAGAAACCGTTTTCGAGCACGAGCGCATCGCGCTCGGCACCGTGCTTGCGAAGAAAGCCGGCGAGCGCCTGTTCGGGCGCGCTCTCGCGTGGGCCGCGCTCGGACTGCGTCGTTTCGGCAATCTGATCGTTGATCTCAAGCGAGACGCCGATACGACGCGCGCCCCAGAAAGCCGTGACGTTTACCGGTGACAGGGGCGACAGGGCTTCACTGACCAGACGGGCCAGATCCTGCCCCGCCGTTTCCTGCATCCGGGCAGGAATTTCCTCGCAATCGAGAACGAGAAGGAATTCGGCCATTATTTCGACTCCTCGTCGCAAGCAAGCCAGGTTTCGCAGCAGAGCTTCGCAAGATTGCGCACGCGACCAATGTAAGAGGCACGCTCCGAGACCGAGATCACACCGCGTGAGTCGAGCAGGTTGAACAGATGGCTGGCCTTGACGCACTGGTCATAGGCAGGCTGGGCGACACCGGCTTCTGCCAGACGGACAGACTCCGCCTCGGCATCACGGAAGTGACGCATGAGCATTTCGGTATCGGCCAGCTCGAAATTGTGACGCGAGTAATCCTGCTCGGCGCGCAGGAAGACATCGCCGTATTTCAGGCCCTGACCGTTGAAGTCGAGGTCATAGACGTTTTCGACGCCCTGCACATACATGGCCAGACGCTCGAGCCCGTAGGTCAACTCGGTTGAGGGTACGACGGTCGGGATGCCGCCAACCTGCTGGAAATAGGTGAACTGCGTGACTTCCATGCCATCGCACCAGACTTCCCAGCCCAGACCCCAGGCGCCGATGGTCGGGTTTTCCCAGTCATCTTCCACAAAGCGGATATCGTGCTTTTCCGGATCAATCCCGATGGCACGGTAGCTGTCGAGCAGCAGGCGCTGGCTGTCCTCGGGTGTTGGCTTGAGCAGCACCTGATACTGGTAATAATGCTGAAGACGGTTCGGGTTTTCGCCATAGCGGCCATCTGAGGGACGGCGGCAGGGCTGCACATAGGCGGCCTTCCACGGCTTGCGCCCCAATGCCCGCAAGGTGGTGTGCGGCGAGAGCGTGCCCGCGCCAAGCTCTGTGTCATAGGGCTGGAGCAGGGCGCAGCCCTGTGCCGACCAGAACTGGTGCAGGCGCAGGATCAGATCCTGAAAGGAAAGGGGGCGTCCGCCGTTTTCGGGCAAGGGGGTCAAGGATCGAGGCTCCGGTCTTGTTCACTTGCCCTGTTCTACCCCGACAGCCCAAACAAGCCAATCGCAGGCGCGGCATTCAATAGGCCGGGCCGTTGAGCCGGGCACTTGCAACTCTTTCCGACCCAAACCACATTATATGCCGTTATCATTTTGACCGGATGGAGAGTCATCCCCATGAACCAGCAAGAGCGTGATCTTATTTCGCAGTTCGTTGCCCGCGTCGGCGGAGCGCCGAATAGCGGGTTTGGCGGCTCTCAGGCCCCGGCCAATCTGCCTCCGGTCGATCCCGAGGCGGATCGCTGGATTGCGGATAACTTCCAGAAATACCCTGAAGCCCGCTACCGCGTGACCCAGATGGCTGTGGTGCAGGAAGTGGCGCTGGCCGAAGCGCAGAACCGCATCCGCCAGCTCGAGTTCCAGTTGCAGCAGGCGCAGTCCCAGTTGCAACAGGCACAGCAGCAGCGCCCGCAGGGCGGTGGCGGCCTGTTTGGTGGTCTGTTTGGCGGCGGTAACCGCCAGCAGTCATCGGCACCGCCTCCGGGCTGGGGTGGTCAGCCCCAGCAAGGCTACGGTCAGCAGGGTTATGGCCAACAGGGCTACGCTCCGCCGCCGCAGGCCAATCTACCCCCGGGCTACTCGACCGGCATGTTCCAGCAGCGCGGGTCGGGCTTTCTCGGCTCGGCACTGACCACGGCCACGGGTGTTGCAGGCGGTATGCTGGCGGCCAACGCCATTGAAAGCCTGTTTTCGGGCCATCATGGCGCCGATGCTGCCGGGGGTTTCGGTGGTGGTGAAACCATCATCAACAACAATTACGGCGGTGCGGGCAACGATCCCTTTGCCGGAAGCGGTCAGGATGCCGGGCAGAATTACGATGCCAATGACTGGGGCAATAATGGCGGCGATAGCGGTGGAGACTGGGGTGGTGACAGCGGTGGCGGCTGGGGCGACGATTCCTTCTGAGCCCTTCATTATGGTCTGATCCGAGCGGATCTCCGGGCTGTGCGGCCTCAATATCGTTGACGCAAAAGCCTCAGACCCGCGACTGATTTCTGGAAAACCCGGCCCTCACGCCGGGTTTTCTTTTGCCCGCCGACAGATCGTGACAGGGTCGCTTGTCCATGTCCGGCATCGAGGCATGAGTTTTGTCCGTCCCGCCATCCGTGAGGAAAAACTCCCTAATGAGCCATCCTGTTTTCCGCCGTATCCTTCTGACCAACGATGACGGCATTGACGCACCCGGTCTCGCTGTCCTTCAGGACGTGGCGGCGCAGCTGTCGGATGATGTATGGGTGGTTGCCCCGTCGCGGGATCAGAGCGGAATCTCACATGCACTGAGCCTGCATGACCCGTTGCGAGTGCATCAGCATGGGCCAAGGCGCTTTTCCGTGACCGGCACGCCGGGTGATTGCGTGGCCATCGCGGCACGGCATATCCTGGGCGATGCGGCCCCGAGCCTTGTCCTGTCCGGGGTCAATCGTGGGGCAAATCTGGGCGTCGAGACGGTGTTTTCAGGTACGGTGGGGGCGGCCATGACAGCCATGCTTCTCGGCCTGCCTGCATTTGCGCTCAGTCAGGCTTTCAGCGACGGCAATAATGTGCCGTGGGAAACAGCCCGAAAACTGGCACCCGATGTCATTGCCGCCTTCGCGCCCCTCGCGCTGCCGGAGCCCGCCTGCCTGAACATCAATTTTCCTGCCTGTCCCGCCAGCGAGGCAAAGGAGGCCGTGGTAACGACGCAGGGCCGCGGGCTGCTGCGCGATGTCGAGGTTGTGGCGCGCGAGGATATGCGCCGTGCGGCCTATCACTGGCTGCATCTCAAGCGCGATCATGAAAGCGACGCACCCGGTACGGAAACCCGTGCCATCGCCGAGAAACATTTGAGCGTGACGCCGCTTTCCTTCGGGCGGACAAACCGCGCGGTCCATGACTGGCTGATGACAAGGCCCCGCTAGGCGTCGAGCGGCCTCCTCTGCTCGGTCAGATCGGGGGAGGGGAGGCGAAGGTCTCGCACTGGTCGCTACCGTATCGCGTCATGACCCGATCCGGGCTTGCTGACGTCACGCGCTGCTTTCGGGGGGATGACGCAAGCCAGAGGCCCCAACCGGATCCGTTTCCCGGCGTTGCAATCGGTATCCAACACTGATTCATCCGATTGCACTGGAAACGACATGAGCCAAGATCTGCTGGACTGGACCGATGTTATGGCCCTGAATGACCTTCCGGAGGAGGTCATCACGCCCTTTACCATCGGCGACAAGGCGCTGGTTCTCTATCGCTCAGGCGATCAGATACGGGCATTCGACGGAAAATGCCCGCATAAGGGGGCCCCGATGGAGCAGGGCGTAGCCTGCCGCTCACTGCAGGGCGATGTGCAGCTTGTCTGCCCCTGGCAC
Source organism: Asaia sp. HumB (assembly GCF_030263835.1). NCBI lineage: Bacteria > Pseudomonadati > Pseudomonadota > Alphaproteobacteria > Acetobacterales > Acetobacteraceae > Asaia > Asaia sp. HumB. The sequence goes on from NZ_JARPML010000002.1 coordinate 2,433,316, forward strand.
AAGGCGAGTTTCTCGGCTGAGAGTGGTCGCCTGATCGAGCCGCCCGCTCTCGATCCGCTCAATCGCTACCCGGTTGAGGTTCATGATGACCGCGTGCTCGTGGGCAAACAGCCCATGAGCAAGACAGCGCCAGCGCCCATGCGCGAGCACGAATTCGTTGCAATCATCGGGGCCGGGGCGGCGGCGATTGCTGCAGCGGTGACCCTGCGCGAGGAAGGCTTTGCCGGACGCGTGGTACTGGTCAGCCCAGAGCCCGACCTGCCCTACGACCGCACAGCGCTCAGCAAGATGGTGCTTGGCTCGGGTGAGGAGGGGGCACCTCCTCCGGCTTTGCGCCCGGCGGAATGGTATGACGCGCACAAGATCGAGCGGCTGATTGATCGGGCGGTCAAGGTCGATCTTGAAACCCGCCTGATCACGCTGGAGAAGGGCAATCCGTTCACTCCGGATCATATCCTGCTTGCCTCCGGCTCTCGCGCCCGCAAGCTGGATGTGCCCGGCGCCAAGCTGGAAGGGGTGCATGGGCTTCGCTCCGCGCAGGACGCCCAGCAGATCATCGCGGCGGTGGACAAGAATACGAGTGTTGTCGTGATCGGTTCCGGCTTTATTGGCATGGAGGCGGCGGCGGCCTTGCGCAAGCGTGGGGCTGGCGTGACGGTGGTCTCGCAAAGCGAATTGCCATTCCAGAAGCAGCTTGGCGACAGCGTGGCAAGTGCCATGCGCAGCCTGCATGAGGAGAAAGGTGTTGCCTTTATCGCCTCGCGCAAGGTGAAGTCCATTGAGGGAGATAAGGCAGTCAGCGCTGTGACGCTGGATGACGGAAGCACCATCAGCGCCAATCTGGTTCTGGCCGGTATCGGTGCCAGCCCGGTGCTGGATTACCTGCCTGATTACGCCATTAACAACCAAGGCGGGCTCGATGTGGATGAGTCCATGCGGGTTGCCCCTCATGTCTATGCGGTGGGCGATATCGCCAGCATGGCGCATGACGGTCAGCGTTACCGCATCGAGCACTGGCGCACGGCACAGTGTCAGGCGCGTATCGCGGCACGCACGATGCTGGGCCTGCCCGGCGGGACATTGCCGGTGCCGTGGTTCTGGACGCAGCAATATGACCGCAAGATCGAATATCTCGGCTGGCCCCAGAGCTTCGACAGGGTCGAGATCGACGGCGAGACGGATCGTTTCGATTTCACCGCACGTTATCTGAAGGGTGATAAAATTGTGGGTCTCGCCATGGCGGGACGTCCAAAAGAGACGGCGAAGGAAGCCGTCACCTTCGACGATGCTTGACAGACAAGGGGTGGAGCGGCTTCCTGCGCTTCATTCGCGGGGGGAACACCCCCGCAACCCCGTGGTTACGAATCAGGAAGACGCCCATGCACCTTTATCGCACGCATAGCTGTAGCGCCCTGCGCGAAAGCGACGCCGGCCAGACCGTCCGTCTGTCGGGCTGGGTTCACAGCAAGCGCGATCATGGTGGTCTTCTCTTCATCGACCTGCGCGACCAGACCGGCGTCACCCAGATTGTCATTCCTTCGGGGACGGATCTGCTGGAGACAGTAGAGCGTCTGCGCGTCGAAAGCGTGATTACCGTTACGGGCGAAGTCGTGGCGCGTGAAGACGGCCAGCGCAACCCGCATCTCCCCACAGGCGCCATTGAACTGCGCGCCCGCGAGATCGAGGTTCGCTCCCATGCCGCCGTGCTGCCTTTCCAGGTGGCGGGCAACGAGAACTACCCCGAGGATCTGCGTCTCAAATATCGATACCTCGACCTGCGTCGTGAAAAGATGGCGGCCAATATCCGCCTGCGTTCGGCAGTCATAGCTTCCATGCGCTCGCGCATGATCGGCCACGGATTCACTGAGTTCCAGACGCCCATCCTGACCGCATCCTCGCCTGAGGGTGCACGCGACTTCCTCGTGCCTGCGCGCCTGCATCCGGGCAAGTTCTATGCGCTGCCGCAGGCACCGCAGCAGTTCAAGCAGCTGGCCATGGTCGCGGGTTTCGACCGCTATTTCCAGATCGCCCCCTGCTTCCGCGATGAAGCCTCACGCGCTGATCGCAGCCCCGGCGAGTTCTACCAGCTCGATTTCGAGATGGCGTTCGCCACGCAGGAAGACGTGTTTGCCGTTCTGGAAGACGTGCTGAGCGGCCTGTTTGCCGAGTTCGGCAAGGGCCGCAAGGTCGATACAGCGCCTTTCCGCCGTATCCCCTATGACGAGGCAATGCGTCTTTATGGCTCCGACAAGCCGGACCTGCGAAACCCGCTTCTGATCAGCACGGTGACAGAAGCCTTCGCCAATTCCGGTTTTGGCCTGTTTGCCCGTATTGCGGCCAATGGCGGCGAGGTACGCGCCATTCCGGCCCCCGGTGCTGGTACGCGTCCGCGTGGCTTCTTCGACAAGCTCAATAGCTGGGCGCGTGACGCCGGTGCGGGCGGTCTCGGCTACATCATTTTCGAGGAAGATGGCGGCAAGGGCCCGATTGCCAAGAATCTGGAAGCCGATCGCGTTGAGGCCATTCGTGAAGCCTGTGGCCTAAAGGCGGGCGATGCCGTGTTCTTTGCCGCAGGCGAAGGCGATGCCGTGGCCAAGTTCTCGGGTCAGGTGCGCACGCGCATCGCGCAGGAGCTCGATCTGATCGAGCAGGACGCGTTCCGTTTCTGCTGGATTGTCGACTTCCCGATGTTCGAGCGCAATGAGGAGACGGGTCAGATCGACTTCTCGCACAACCCGTTCTCCATGCCGCAGGGCGGGCTTGAGGCGCTGAACTCGCAGGACCCGCTGACCATCAAGGCTTATCAGTACGATATCGTCTGCAACGGCATCGAGCTCTCCTCGGGTGCCATCCGTAACCATCTGCCGGAAGTCATGATCCGTGCCTTTGCCATTGCCGGCTATGGTGAAGACGTGGTCGAGGCGCGCTTTGGCGGCATGCTCAACGCTTTCCGTTATGGCGCCCCGCCGCATGGTGGCTCGGCACCGGGTGTGGACCGCATCGTGATGCTACTGGCCGATGAGCCGAACATTCGTGAGGTCATCCTGTTCCCGCTCAACCAAAGCGGTGAAGACCTCATGATGGAAGCCCCGGCACCGGTTGAGCCCGCGCGCCTGAAGGAGCTTTCGCTCGCCATCCTGCCGCCCAAGCCCAAGGCTGCGGTCGTCAAGGACGGGGGACAGAAAGAAGCTGGCCAGAAGGATGGGGCTGCCTGAGAACCCCTCGGAGCAGAACAATGCGGTTGAGCCGGGTAAAAGGAGCATCGCCTGCGATGCTCCGCTTTCGGGCTGTGGCCTCAGCAGGTGCCGGTACGCTGTCGGGTCTCTTGCTGGCCCTGTGTGGTGGTCTGGCTTCCCCGGCGCATGCGGCGTCAGCCCCGAAGGCTGCACCTGCCTTGCTTGCCCATAAGGTGACCTACACGCTCGATCTCGCCCGTCTCAAGGCGGGGTCGCTGGCAACGGCGGGCGGTCAGGCCACTTACCAGATTCATGATCTGTGCGACGCCTGGTCGGTCAGCCAGAAACTTGATGTGCAGGTGACCGGTGCCGATGGCACGGTCTCGGCACTGAGCTATCAATCGGCAACGCTCGAGGACAAGAAGGGCCGGTCCTTCATTTTCCGCACGGTCCAGAGCCAGGATAACGAAACCACCAGCGAGACTGCCGGAGAGGCCAGACGCCAGCGCAATGGCAATGTGGTGGTGCGCTTTACCAAGCCAGAGGCCAAGGTCATGACCTTGCCGGCACGGGTCGTCTTTCCGACGCAGTTCACCCTACAATTGCTCGATGGCGCGCATAAGGGTGTTCTGCATCTGGAGCGCGATCTGTTCGACGGGGCTTCCACCGATGGCGCGACACCAAGCTATGCTACGCTGGGGCGACTGGCGCAGGTGAAGCCTGATAATCCCAGGGCGCTCTTTGACGGGCTCAGCGCCGTGCCGGTCTCGGTAGCGAGCTTTGGCGTCGGCAACGCGGCGTTTTTACCTGATTCGACCTATAGCGACCGCCTCTGGACGAACGGCGTCGAGGACAGGTTGCTGATCGATTTTGGTGATTATGTTCTGTCAGGCCAGATCGAGAGCCTGACAACCTTGCCAAACCCGCACTGCCCCTGACACGAACCCTCCGCTTTCGATTGACGGCCATGCCGACACCCGACAAGAGCGTGTCGGCTCTTAGTCGCGCGCGGGTGTGGCCAGTGCCGCGACAGCCGGATGAGGGGGACCTGTAAAGGCCGTAGCGCCCTTCGCAAGCGACGGCCAACAAAAACCAATGCCTAGGCCAGTGTCACAATCAGCGGGATGTGATCCGATGGCTGATCTTTCGCCCGCTCATCACGGTCGGGCGTGACCGATACAAGACGTTCGGCCAGTCCTGGCGATAGAAGGGCATGGTCGATGCGCAGACCGGCGTTTCGCTGGAAGGCAGCGTTCTGATAATCGAAGAATGTGTAGTGTCGTCCCGAGGGTTTGAGCGCGCGCAATGCATCAGTCAGCCCGAGCCAGAGCAGACGATGCCAGCCTGCGCGGCTCTCGGGGCGAAGCAGAGCATCGCCCGGGCTCAGGGCGCCGGGGGCGAAATCCTCATCTGTGGGGCAGACATTGAAATCACCCGTGAACAGGAAATCGGCTTCCTTATCGCGCAGGGTTCTGGCCCGCTCGGCGAGTGCGGCGAAAAAGTCGAGCTTGGTCGCAAAGCCTTCTGCCCCGCCCGAATTTCCGTTGGGTAGATAAAGATTGCCGATCGTCATGCCCGCCATGCGGATCTCGACATAGCGGGCGGCTTCATTGGCGAAGCCGGGCAGGCGCTCATGAACCACCTCGACAGGCGTGCGCGCCAGCATGGCAACGCCATTATAGGCTTTCTGCCCTACCACAACCGGATGATATCCGGCCTCTGCAAAGCTTGCCGGAAATAGATGCGTCTCGCATTTCAGTTCCTGCAGGCAGAGCAGATCCGGTTTGACGCGGTCGAGCCAGTTGAGCACGTGTTTCTCACGCTGGCGGATGGAATTGACGTTCCAGCTTGCGAAGGTAAAGCTCATGCGAGGGAGAAGCTCGTGCCGCACCCGCAGGACGAGGCTGCATTGGGATTGGCGACCGTGAAATGCGCCCCCATCAACTTGTCCACGAATTGCAGCTGGGCCCCACCCAGCAGGTCCAGGCTAACCGGATCGACCAGAACCGTTGCGCCGTCCTGCTCGATCACCACATCATCATCTGCCCGGTCAGTGTCGAGCTTGAACTGATACTGGAAGCCGTTACAGCCCCCTGCCAGCACGGCCACACGCAGGGCCAGCCCCGCGGGCTCGTCCTGCTGGGAGATGATCTCGACAATCCGGGCAGCGGCACCGGGCGAGACCGAAAAGCTGCCCGCAAGGGCCGCGTCGGAAGGGGGCGTGGTCTGGCTCATGTTTTCCCATATAATGCGCCCGGCCATGCTCTTAAAGCGGGCAAAGTGGAGAGTGTGGATGATCAGTCAGGATGTCGCCCCCTATGCCGTGCGTCGCGAGACAGCGCGAGGCCGCCTGCACCCCGAGGAGGATGCGCCCACGCGCTCGCCCTGGCAGCGTGACCGCGATCGCGTCATTCATTCTGCAGGGTTTCGCACGCTGCAATACAAGACGCAGGTTTTCATCAATCACGAGGGTGATTTTTTTCGCACACGCCTGACCCATTCGCTTGAGGTGGCGCAGATTGCCCGCTCGATTGCCCGCCAGCTTCGCCTGGACGAGGATCTGACCGAGGCACTCGCTCTGGCGCATGATCTCGGCCATACGCCTTTTGGCCATGCGGGGGAGGATGCGCTGAAAGCCTGCATGCAGGATCATGGCGGCTTCGACCACAATACCCAGTCCCTGCGTCTCGTGACCCTGCTTGAGGGGCGCTATCACGCCTTTGACGGCCTCAACCTCACCTGGGAGACGCTCGAGGGGCTGGCCAAGCATAATGGCCCGGTCAAACGCCCCACGCCCTATCTGCTGGAATACGATGCCCAGCATCACCTCGATTTCGCCAGCTATGCCTCTGCCGAGGCTCAGGTGGCGGCGCTGGCCGATGATATCGCCTATCATGGCCATGACCTCGATGACGGGTTGCGCGCAGGGCTGCTTCGCTTTGAGGATATCGCAGGTCTGCCAATTGTGGGGCCAGCGCTTGAGCGGGCGATGAGCGGTGCAAGGGCGACCGAGCGCTATGATCGCGAACGCCGGATACGCCATGAGACCATAAGGCAGGTCATCAATGTGCTGGTGACCGATCTCACAATGCAGACAAGGGCCAATATCGAGGCGCTTCGGCCGGAATCGTCAGACGACATCCGCCAGGCCCCAGGGCCCGTGGTTGCCTTCAGCGAGCAGGTGGCGCTGGAGAACAAGGAAATCCGCAAGTTTCTTTATGCGCGCATGTATCGTCACTGGAAGGTGAAGCGCATGACCCGCAAGGCCCGCTTGGCGCTGGGCGAGATTTTCGGGATATTGGCAGAAGACCCAAGCCTGCTGCCCGATGGCTGGCGCGAAAAGGCACAGCAGGGCGATGAGAACGGGCGCAGACGTGTCGTGGCCGATTACATCGCAGGAATGACCGATCGATTTGCGATGGATGAACATCGACGGTTGACGGAACTCTCGATGCTGGGTTGATACAGGCAGCAGAATACACGTCAGGAACGCAAGGCTCTTCATGTCCGATACACCAACGCTCACCACAGACTGCCTTTTCGCCCGTTACCAGAACCAGGTGCGTGAGGCATTGCGTTCGGTGGTGGCCGATCTGCCTGACGAGATTGCGGCCCGTGTCGAGGTAACGCCGACGCGCGACCCGTCTCATGGTGACATGGCAACCAATGCCGCCCTGCTGGCCTCGAAATTCGCCCGTCGTCGTCCTGCCGATATCGCAGCCGATCTGGTGCCGTTGCTTGTGGCGCTGCCGGGTGTCGCCAAGGCAGAAGCTGCCGGGCCGGGCTTTGTGAATATCACGCTCAGCCCTGACGTGCTGCAATCGGTGGCGCGCAGCGTGATCGAGGCCGGGCCGCGTTTCGGTGAGTCGCGTCTGGGGGCGGGCAAGCGCGTGAATGTGGAATATGTCTCGGCCAACCCGACGGGCCCGATGCATGTGGGCCATTGCCGTGGCGCCGTGGTGGGCGATGCCCTTGCCAATCTTCTGGCCAAGACCGGGCATGATGTCACCAAGGAATATTACATCAACGATGCCGGGGCGCAGGTCATTGCGCTGACCTGGGCGGCATATTGGCGCTACCTTCAGGCCATTGGCACGCAGGTCGATACCGAGGCTTTTGCCGCGCTGACACCAACTGGTCTGCAATATCAGGGCGACTACCTCATCCCCATCGGTGAGGCTCTTGCGGCTGCGCATGGCAAGGCGCTGGCGAACGAGGCCGGGCAGGCCGCCGAGCCTTCCGTATGGTTCGAGATCGTGCGTTCTGTCACGCTTAAGGCGATGATGGAAGAGATCCGCACCGATCTTGCGGCTCTGGGTATTCATCACGAGGTTTTCGCCTCGGAAGCCGCGACGCTCGCCAGCGGTCAGGTGGATGAGGCGATCAACGCGCTGGACGCCAAAGGGCTGCTTTATGAGGGTGTGCTTGAACCCCCCAAGGGCAAGACGCCGGAAGACTGGGAGCCACGCCCCCAGACGCTGTTCCGCTCCACCCAGTTTGGTGACGATGTGGATCGTGCCCTGCGCAAATCCGATGGCAGCAACACCTATTTCGCCAATGATATCGGCTATCACGCCAAGAAGGCCGAAGCAGCCGATGTGCTGATCGATGTGCTGGGCGCCGATCATGGCGGCTATGTCTCGCGTATGAGGGCTGCTGTCAGCGCACTAACCGATGGCAAGACCGAGTTCGAGGTCGTGATGTGCCAGATCGTGCGCATCATGAAGAGTGGCGAACCCGTGCGCATGTCCAAGCGTGCCGGTACCTTCGTGACCCTGCGCGACCTGCTGGACGAGGTGGGACGCGACGCCGTACGCTTTACCATGCTGACCCGCAAGGCCGATGCGCAGATGGATTTTGACCTCGATGCGGTCGTGGCCCAGACGCGCGACAACCCGGTTTTCTATGTTCAATACGCCCATGCGCGCTGCCGCTCTGTCATGCGCAGTGCCGAAACCATGTTCGGTGCTGACAGCACGAGCGATGCCTCCTTGCTCGGTGCCGATCTGTCGCGCCTCGATGCCGATGTGGAACTCGCGGTGCTGCGTCGTCTCTCGACCTTCCCGCGTGTGGTCGAGGGGGCTGCCCAGACGCGTGAGCCGCATCGCATTGCCTATTATTGCGGTGAGCTCGCCGCTGATTTCCATGCCTTGTGGAACAAGGGCCGTGAGGATACGACGCTGCGCTTCCTACATGAGCAGGACCGCCCGGCGAGTCTGGCCAAGCTCGCTCTCGTGGCGTCGGTTGCCAGCGTGTTGCGCTGTGGCCTGGCCATTCTCGGTGTCGAGCCGGTTGAGGAGATGCGATGAACGACGATACGCCAGACTGGCGCGACGATCAGCCGGGTGGCGACGGGGGCTATGATCGCTCCCGCCAGGAAACAGGCCGCGGCCCGGACCGGCGCGCCAATGACCCGCGCTTTACCGATACGCGTCCACCTTCGTATCCCTCGGACGCCACGGGCGGCGGGAGCTATGACGATGGACCACGTGCCTCCCGAGGCGCATCGTCACAAACATCTTCGCCACGTGAGCGCCTGAGCGCCGATTACGATGACGAACCTGTCTTCAGGCGCCGCAGCGCCGGGGCAGGGGGGGGGCTGGCGTCGCTGCTGGGCTCTGACATCATGACACGTCGCCTCGTTTACGGGGCTGCGGGTCTGGGTGCGCTGCTTGTGGTTGGCGTGGGTGGCTGGTCACTGCTGGGCGGCCATTCAGGGGGTATTCCCGTCATTGGCCCACCTCCCGGTCCTGTACGCGACCGCCCGGCCGATCCGGGCGGGATGCAGATCATGGGCGATGGCACGGATCTTGACGTGACAGGCAAGGGTGAGGCCCATCTGGCCCCTGAACCGGAGCAGCCACGCCCCGAGGCGCTGGCGGCGCGCACAGCCCCCGAGACGCCCCCTGCCGGAGCAACGGCGCCTGCTGGAGCACCAAGCGCGGGTGCGGGGCAGGATGCAGGAGCCGACAGTGCCGGTGCTTCGGGGCAGAGCGCCTCTGGCGGCCTGCCCGATACGTCCGTTCAGAAGCTGCCGGAAGGTGCCGGAGCGCCCGGTGAAGCCGATCAGGGCGGGTCTGCCGCATCGGCGGCACCGGAAAATCCAGCTCCCGAAAAGGCGATGCCCGAAAAAGCTGTGCCTGAGAAAGCTGTGCCTGAGAAAGCTGTGCCTGAGAAAGCTGTGCCTGAGCGTGCACCGTCGGAGAAACCGGCCAAGGCAGCATCGGCCCCTCCTGCGGCATCGTCTTCCGCAACCACTGACTCTGCCAGCAAGACCGCAGCCGCCAATACGGCAACGGGCGGGCATATGGTCCAGCTTGCAGCCCTTGGCAGCGAAGCCGACGCCAAGGCGACGTGGAGCAAGCTTTCGAAGCAGGCCAGTGATCTGTTGAGCGACCGTACGCCGATGATCGAGCAAAAGACCATCAATGGTCATGTGTTCTATCGTCTGCGCGTCGGCGGGTTTGACACTACCCAGGCCGCCAAGTCGTTCTGCGTGCGCCTGCATGCACGCTCGATTGCCTGCACACCGGCTGTTTTCTGATCGGTATGGGGGAGGGGAGCACCGCCTTTTCGTCGGCCATGGTACCGGGTGGCGCGGATCCTGAATCGGCACCGCATCTCTCCCTGACCGGATTTGAGGGGCCGCTCGACCTGTTGCTCGATCTCGCTCGTGCCCAGAAGGTCGATCTGGCACAGATCTCGATATTGCAACTGGTTGAGCAGTATCTGGCTTTCGTTGAGGGCGCGCGGCAGATCAGACTCGAACTGGCCGCAGACTGGCTGGTCATGGCAGCCTGGCTGACATGGCTCAAATCGCGCCTTCTGCTCCCTGCCGAGAACGAGCCGGATGCAGAGGCTGAAGATGCCGCCGGTCTGCTTCAGGGCCTATTGCAGGAGCTGGAATCCATCAGGGCGCTGGCCGTATGGCTCGATGACCGGCCCAGACTGGGTGAACATGTCTTCGCCCGTGGCTATGGCGAGGACATGACCCGTATCGATCGCTCGGGGCTGCGGGTGGATCTGATGGGGCTGATCGGCGCCTATCTGGCCATGACCCGCCGTCGTGGACGCAAACGTATCTACGCGCCACCACGCCCGCGCTACTGGACCGTGACCGAAGCCGTATCAGCCCTGCATCGCCTGTTGAATACGAGTGAGGTGGCGGGCTGGCAGAAACTGACTTCGCTTTTGCCAGCGCAATCCGCTGCATCGCCACGGGCACGGGCCGCCGCCATGGCCAGCGCCCTCGTGGCAGGGCTGGAAATGGCCAAGAGCGGCACGGTGGAATTGCGGCAGGAGAGCGTGTTTGCCGAGATCATGCTTCGGGCCCCTCAGGGTGACTTTCAGGAAGTGACAGAAAGCTGATGTCAGAACTCCCCATGCCTGGCTTGTCAACTTCCTCTGCGGATGCAGTGGAACAGGCCGAAGATATGTCGGTCGCCTCACCAACGGTCGGTCTCACCGCTCATTCGGATGCGGTCACTGACGCGCATCAGGCAGCTACGCATCGCGACCACGCAATCGAGGCCGTGAACGCGCTCTCCCGTCTGGTTGAGGGACTGATTTTTGCCAGTGCCGAGCCTGTTACCGAAACGGCGCTGAAGCAGTTCATGGTCTCGCAGGGGGCCGATGAGTCGCTGCTGGGGCCGGTTCTGGCCTGCGTCGTGGCAAGATATGAGGATCACGCAGTGGAGTTGGTGTCGGTTGCAAGAGGCTGGCAGTTCCGGACACGTCCGGAAATTGCCCCGGCACTGACACGGGTGGTGGAGAAACCGCGCCGGCTGAGCCGTTCCGCGATGGAAACATTGGCGATCATCGCCTATCATCAGCCCTGCACCCGTGCCGATATTGAAGGCATACGCGGCGTCTCGCTGAGCCAGACCGTGCTTGATACCCTGATCGAGGATGGACTGATCATGCCCAAAGGGCGCAAGGAAGTACCGGGTCGCCCCATTTTATGGGGGACCTCGACGCATTTTCTGAGCAGTTTCGGGCTGAGTGATCTCGGGGCTCTGCCGCGGCGTGAGGAATTGCTGCTCGATCCCGATGCTTCGGGGCGTAATGATCGTATCGTGACCCAGAAGGGCACGGGCTAGGCCGGGCGTCGTGCAAGACCGGAGCCGGGTTTCTGAGATGAGTGGGGAAGATGTTCGATTTTAGCTGGTCGGAAATTGCGCTGATCGTTGTCGTGGCGCTGGTTTTCATCGGCCCCAAGGACATGCCGACCGCCATTCGCGCCGTCAGTCGGGGTATCAAGGCCGTGCGTCGCATGGCGTCCGAGTTTCAGGGCCATGTGGATGAGATGATCCGCGAGGCCGATCTGGGGGAAGCACGTGACCATCTGCGCGACCTGAAGCGCTTCGACTTCCGGGACCGTATTGCGCGCACGATCGACTCCGACAAGACGATCAGCAAGAGCCTGGATTTCACGCCTCCTCCGTCGCTTTCCTCTCCGGCCCATGGAACGGACAACGCGATCCCGGTTACGGGGCCTGGTGTGACAGAAACGGCCAATACCCATGCCTACGGGGCCGGTGAGGTTGAGGCCCACAGCCCGGCCAGGCCGGCCGAGACCTTTGGTCCGGCGATCCTGCCCCCGGCAACGGCGCGTCGCCTCCGGCATGAAGAGACGCTGTGGCATGCCCCGGCCGTCATTCCGCCCTTGCGGGTCATTCATAACGGGCGTCGTGTCGCGCTCGATCCGCCACCTGCTGCGCCTGCGTCGGTGCCTCCTGCATCGTTAAAGCCTGACGCCGCAATGAGCGATCATCCCGCTGCTGCGACCCCCGATCTTGCCCAAGCGCCCTATCCTGCCATGACCCCAGAGGTCTCAACGGCCCCGGCTCCTGCGCCGGGGGTGATCCTGCCTGAATGTCCGACAGCGCCATGACGAATAACGACTCCCTCGATGACAAGGCCATGCCGCTGCTCGATCACCTGATCGAGCTGCGCAGGCGGCTTATCTGGTCTCTGGTCGCGTTTATCGTCGCCTTCCTGCTCTGCTATCATTTCTCGGAGCAGATCTATCTGTTTCTTGCCGAGCCTCTGGCGAGGATCATGCGGCAGCAGGGCGAGCAGCCGCATCTGATCTATACGGCGCTGTCAGAAGCCTTTTTTACCTATGTGCGCGTGGCGGTGTTCGGGGCCGTGTTCCTGTCATTTCCGATTATCGCCATGCAGGCCTGGATCTTTATCGCACCGGGCCTGTATCGCAACGAGAAGCGGGCCTTTGCGCCATTCCTGATTGCCACGCCGCTGATGTTCCTGCTTGGCGCGACCATGGCGTATTACTTCATCTTTCCCATAGCATGGCGCTTCTTCCTGTCGTTCCAGACGGCCCCTGCAGGCTCGCAGGGGCTGCATATCGAATTGCAGGCAAGGGTCTCGGATTATCTTTCTCTGGTCATGAAGCTGATCCTGGCTTTCGGTGCTGCTTTCGAACTGCCCGTCGTGCTGACGCTGCTGGCACGTGTGGGCATAGTAACCTCCAAGGGCCTGAAGAAATTCCGTCGCTATGCCATTGTCGGTGCAACGGTCATTGCCGCCATACTGGCCCCGCCCGATGTGATTACCCAGGTGGGCCTCGCCGTGCCGCTGATCTTTCTGTATGAAATCTCGATCTTTACGGCACGTCTCGTTGAGCCGCGCCCTGCGACGATCGACTGAAACCTGACAGGACTTTACTGACATGCATGACTTGCGCGCCCTTCGCGCCGACCCGGCTGGTTTTGATGCGGCTCTGGCCCGTCGCGGCCTGTCGCCCGTCGCCGGTGATCTGGTGCGGCGCGATGAGGAGCGTCGTGCGGCCCTTCAGGTCCTCCAGGAGCAGCAGGCACAGCGCAAGGTGCTGGCCAGGGAAATCGGTCAGGGCAAGAAAGCCGGACAGGATACCAGCGCCCTTGAGCAGAAGGCTGTCGAACTGCGCGATCATATCGCGGCGCTCGAAGCCAGCGCCTCGACAATCGAGAGCGAGATCAGCGCCACGCTGGCCGGTCTGCCCAACCGTCTCGATGAAACCGTGCCGGAAGGGCGCGATGAAGAGGCCAATCAGGTTGTTCACCAATGGGGTGAGGTGCCTGTCTTTGATTTCGAGCCCAAGCAGCATTTCGAACTTGGCGAACAGCTGGGGCTGATGGATTTCCCGACGGCCGCCAAGCTTTCAGGGGCCCGTTTCACGGTGCTACGCGGGGCGCTGGCGCGGCTGGAGCGCGCGCTCGGGCAGTACATGCTCGATACCCACACGCAGGAATTTGGCTATGGCGAGACCATCGTGCCGCTTCTGGTCAATGATGCGGCCATGTACGGCACTGACAAGCTGCCCAAATTCGCCGAGGATTCCTTTCAGACCACGGATGGCCGCTGGCTGATCCCGACCGCAGAGGTGCCCCTCACGGCCAGTGTCGCAGGCGAGATTCTTGAGGCGAAGGCGTTGCCATTGCGTATGGCGGCGCTTTCAAGCTGTTTCCGTTCCGAGGCCGGGTCGGCCGGGCGTGACGTGCGTGGCATGTTGCGGCAGCACCAGTTCAGCAAGGTCGAGCTGGTGTCCGTTACGACGCCTGAGGCCAGCGCGGATGAACATGAGCGCATGACGCGCTGTGCAGAAACCATTCTGGAGCGGCTGAATATCCCCTATCGCCGTATGCTGCTCTGCGCCGGAGATACCGGGTTCGGTGCTGCCAAGACGTTCGATCTCGAAGGCTGGCTGCCCGGCCAGAAGGCTTGGCGCGAAATCTCTTCCTGCTCCAATACGCGCGATTTTCAGGCACGCCGCATGAATGCGCGCTACCGCACCGAGAACGGTCCGGCTTTCGTGAACACCCTCAACGGGTCTGGTCTGGCAGTGGGGCGCACGTTGATTGCCGTCATGGAAAACGGCCAGACGGCCGATGGGGCGATTGAGATCCCCGAGGTGCTGCACCCCTATATGGGCGGCCTGACCCGCATCGGCTGATGATTACCCTCAATGGGACGCGTATCCGATGGCTCGGCAAAGCCAGTCTGTCGGATAAGGTCGCATCGAGGCCGTGCGGGTGAGCGCCTGCCTGACACGCCCCTAAAAAGGGCGTCGTGACTGACATTGCGAGAAGGAAGACCCTCATGCGTCTGACCGAACCGACCCTTCATGCCGACAGGCTTCTTGTGCTGTTGCGTCAGATCGTCGGCACGCCGCATGTGCTTGTCGCGCCTCATGCGACAGCGCCCTATACCAAGGGGTTCCGGTTCGGATCGGGCAAGGTGAGGGCGGTCATCCGGCCACGAACGCTGGTGGAATTCTGGCGTGTGGCCGAGCTTTGCGTAGCGGCTGACCAGATCATGATCGTGCAGGCGGCCAATACCGGGCTGACCGGGGGCTCGACGCCAGACGGCGACGCGTATGATCGCCCCGTCATCCTGATCAACACCCGTCGTCTGCGCGGCATGCATCTGCTTGATGGTGGCCGACAGGTGATCTGCTTGCCCGGCACAACCCTGCACAAGCTCGAAACCAGCCTCGCGCGTCATGGGCGTGAGCCCCATTCGGTTATTGGCTCATCCTGCATCGGGGCCTCGGTACTGGGGGGGATCAGCAATAACTCAGGGGGCGCGCTGGTGCAGCGCGGCCCGGCTTACACCGAGATGGCCCTGTATGGTCGCGTCACGGCAGAGGGGCGACTCGAACTCGTCAACCATCTGGGCGTGAAACTGGATGCTGATCCCCTCAAGGCGTTGGCCCGTCTGGAGAGTGGCGCGTTCACACGTGACGAGATCGAACGGACCGGCCGGAAAGGGCATGACCACGGTTATGTCGCGCATGTGCGCGATGTTGAGGCCGAGACACCTGCGCGATTCAATCAGGATGAGCGCCGTCTGTTCGAGGCATCCGGCTGCGCAGGCAAGCTGATCGTCTTTGCCGTGCGCGTTGACAGCTTTCCGGCCGAGCTCGATTCCCGCGTGTTCTATATAGGCACGAACTGCACCGACAAGCTTGAGGATCTGCGTCGCCATCTGCTGACGGCCTATGACACGCTGCCGATCGCCGGTGAATACATGCACCGCAACGCCTTTCGTATCGCCGAGTCCTATGGGCGCGATACGGTGGCCCTCATACGCTACGCGGGCACCAGAAATATCCCGCGTCTCTTTGCGGCCAAGGCCTGGCTCGATGACTGGCTTGGTCAGTGGAAATGGCTGCCTGCGCACCTGACCGACAAGGTCATGCAGAAGCTGGGGCGTCTGTTACCCCAGCAGATTCCAGAGCGTATGCTCGCCTTCGAGGCGCGGTTCGAGCACCATCTCATGCTGCGCGTTTCGGCAGATCTGGCCCCCAGGGTCGAGGCGCATTTGCGCGATACGTTCGCGACAGAAGGAACAGACTGGTTTGCCTGCACGCCCGATGAGGGCAAGCGTGCCTTTCTGCATCGGTTTGCGGCAGCCGGTGCGGCACTGCGTTATCGCGCGGTGCATGATCATGAGGTGGGGGAAATTGTTGCCCTTGATGTTGCGCTGCGACGCAACGACAGGGAATGGTCCGAAACCTTGCCCGCAGCCCTCGACGCCCGTATTTTGGAGAAGCTCTATTACGGGCATTTTCTCTGCCACGTGATGCATCAGGATTACGTTCTAAAGCCGGGGGAATCAGCGGAAGCGACCGAGCATGAAATGCTCAGGCTGCTGGACCAGAGAGGGGCCCGCTATCCAGCGGAGCATAATCTCGGTCATCTCTATGAGGGCGATGATGCCCTGTTTGCCCATTACCGGGATCTGGACCCTTGTAACTGTCTCAATCCCGGTATTGGAAGGTCGACAAAGAAGCGAAACTGGAAAGCAGAAAGTATCTGAGGAGAGTAGAACGGGTGGCCCTGCGCAAGACCTGTCAAAGCAAGGTGGCGTAGGGCCGAGGCGCACCTTTACGGTGGGCCAACCCCTTTATATTTGGCATCTGCAGAGAAAACCCTGACTGAGATCATAGTTTTCGACGAAAATGTGCTTACGGAAAAACCAGACGACATATCTGTATTCCTTCTTCACATGGCGCACGATGCGCACTATTTCGCGTTGGCCGAGCTTTACTTCAATCAACCGGAGTAATTTCCGGAGAATTACTTGAAGCAACCTCGGTTGCCGCAAAGAAACGCTAGCGCGGTTTTTGTGAAGAATGGAAGAACTTTTTGCGTCGACCACGCGAAAAAATTCATGTGTCGCACCGCGAACCGAGTTATCTATCTGGATAAGTCTTTGTTTTATCTGTATTTTTTTTCTCATAACAAAGCTAGGCGACTCGTCAAATTCGGCTCATTACAGCGCCCGCCCAGCCGTTTCGCATGGTGCTGACGCCAGCTCGGCAGCGATGTAGGCACCAGCGACAGGGAGGGGACGCGCACGCGCGATCTTGCGCAGCCACTCTCCCATGCCCCTTATTCCAGGTATGTTCTGCCACCCTGCCGAAGCGCAGCGAGACGACGCGGGATAAAAAGCGATTGCGGCGTGTCAGCCGCGGCCGCGGCCACCCTTGCCGCCCTTGCGCGGGCCGCCCGCTCCCTTGAAACGCTTGCCGGAGGGCGACCCACCGGGGGAGCGCTCACCCGATTCGCTTCTGCCGCCATCGCGCCCGGCGCCGTCACGACGCGCATCACCTCGGGATGACGGGGGGCGGCCGGGGCCGGAATAGCCTCCGCCGGACCGGTCACCCAATCCTTTCCCGCCGCCGCGCCTGCCGGGCATGGCGCGTTTCTGGTGTTCGCGCTCGCGGCTTTGCTGGCGAAGCACCGCCTCGATCCAGTCATTCAGCGCCGTCGTGTTGTCCTCGGCGGCCTGCTTGTCGGTGTAGGCATCGGCAAAGCGCAGCGAGAGCCAGCGCCACGCCACAAGGCGCTTATGCCGTTTCTCGGCGCGCTCGAGTTCTTCGCGCCCGGCCTGTGAAGGCTGGACCAGACGCCCGGTGCCGGGCGGTGGTACCCGCCGACCCGCTGCATGATCGCTGGCCCAGCCGACCAGTCGCGAAATGCCATTATCGCGCTCGTCGATGGGGCACATGGCATAGACCCAGCGCTGGGTGAGGGAGAGCCCCTCCACACCTTCCAGGGCTGAGGCAATCTCGAAGGCCTGATCCATATCGGCCAGACGGTAATTCGGGTCGTCGGCGCGCAACACGGCGCGCTTGATGCGCACCAGCACACCGTAAAGGCTGTCGGTCTCGATTTCCTCAGCCACCGCGCGCACGATATCGGCATCCGGCTGCACCAGAGGGCGCAGTTCCGTGATGGGCTCGGGCGGTGCGGCCAGCATCTTGCGGATATGGGCTGGTGTGCCGGCCTCGCCCAGCACGGCGACGACGCCGTTTTCATGATGGCCGTAGCGCCCGGCGCGCCCGCCAATCTGCTTGATTTCCTGCGTGGTCAGGTCTCGCGTCTGCTTGCCGTCATATTTGCGCAGCGCACTGAACACCACGCGCTTGATGGATAGGTTGAGCCCCATGCCAATGGCATCGGTCGCGACAAGGATTTCGGCCTCGCCATTATTGAAGCGCGCGGCTTCGGCACGGCGCACCTCAGGGCTGAGCGCGCCATAGACTACGGCCACACGCTTGCCGAGCGTCAGAAGCTCGGCGCGCAGATCCAGCACCTCGCGTCGTGAGAAGGCAATAAGCGCATCGCCCGCCTCCAGATCGCGCAGGCGCAAGGGTGCGCTGGCGGCGCGGAGTGGCGATTTGCGCTCAAGGCTGATTTCATCCAGCGGATCATCGCAAAGCTCGGCAATACGCCTGATGAGCGGGATGCAATCGGGGGCGCCCAGAATATACAGATGACGCGCCGGTACACCCATGATGGCAGCCGTCCAGGCCGCGCCGCGATCGGGGTCCATCAGCATTTGCGCTTCATCGATCAGCGCGACATCGACCGGGTTGTGAAAGGGGCACATCTCGACCGTCGCTGCCAGATGGCGGGCGCCGGGGAAATCGATGCGCTCTTCACCCGTGGCGAGCGAAGCCGGAACTCCGCGGGACAACAGGGACTCGCGAAACTCATGGGCCAGAAGGCGCAGGGGGGCGAGCGCGAGGCCGCTCTCGGCATTGGCCAGCGCATTGAGCGCGGTGTAGGATTTGCCTGAATTGGTCGGGCCGGTCACCAGCGTGATACGGCGCTTGAGCGAGCGTGCCGTGCGAAAATGCGCGACATAGCGATCGAGCGCGGCCACACGGGCGATGACAGCATTGCCGACCTTGCGCCCGGCAAGCGCTGGCGTGCCTTTTTCGCCACCGCGCCATTCCGCCAGCTGCGAACGCAGGCGCTTGAGGATTTCGGGATCGAACTCGAATTTTTCAGTGCCGTCGGGCTGCGGGGTACGGCGTGTGACGGGCAGGCGGTTTTCGGCAATCCAGCGCAGCGCCTCGCGCGGGGTGCAATGCAGGATGGCGGGCACCTGATCGAACCCGACGAGGCTTTCTTCCCATGCCTTGAGGCGCTCGTTTTCCCGCTTGCGCCGTGCCTCGGCGCGCGCCTCGATCCGCTCTTCCTCTTCGCGTCGCGCCTTTTCGCTCGCGATCAGCTCGGCCTCGAAGCCGGTATCCTCCACCCCGAAAGCCGAGGCGATGATCTGGGCCAGCCGATCGATCTGTCCGCCCGAAAGGAAAGTGCCCGCATCGGTCAGATCGGCCTGCACCGCTTCAAGCACGTCGCGCGGCGTATGCCCCATATCGCGAAAACGTGCGGCCAGCGTGTCTGCCAGCGTGGCACGGAGCAGCTCTGGCGTGGCCCGCGGGTCGTGCACGCGACTAACCGCATCGAGCATGTCAGCCTTGCTGATCCAGAGTTCACCCGCGCGGCGGGTGAGGTTCATCAGCTGTGCTGCCCAGTCCTTGCGGCGCACATCGCATATCAGGCGCTCATATTCGGAGGCGAGGATGGTGTTCGTCCCCGGCACGAGGCTTCGTGCGATCAGTTTGAGCAGGCGCGGCTCTTCCTTGGGGGAGGGCGAGAGGCCGGTTTCCTCGATCGCAACAGAGAGCGCGTGATCGGCGGGGGAGAGTGCTGAGTCCATGAATCCGTTTGTGCGTTATGACACGGTTTGCTGCAACGGGAGACTTGCGGCCATGGGCGTTTCGCTTTCCTATACGCAACCGGAACGATACGCCGCGGCGTATTTTTTTGAGACGTGACACAAGGAGAACCCGGTGCGGTTCAAGCAAGCTCCGAAGATTTCTGCCCTTTTCGCTCTGACGGCTTTGATGGGCGGCACGGCCCTCGCAGCGTCGGACATGCCGCCGCCGCATATGGGCCCGCCACCCCCGCCGCCCGGCCCCGATGGTGGCCCTGGCGAGGTGCATGGTCCTGCCTTTCTGATGAAGCCACAGCATGTTCTGAGCGATGGCAGCGTGACCATTCGCGGGCAGGCTGTTCCCTATCAGGCAGAGTCCGGCACGCTCATCGTTCATCCCGAGGGCTGGGACGATGCCAATCCCGATCCGAAGGCCCCGCAGGCTGTCGCCTCCATTTTCTACGTCGCCTATTTCAAGAAAGGCGCGCATGCGGAAAACCGTCCCATCACATTTGTCTATAATGGTGGGCCGGGTTCTGCGACGGTCTGGCTGCATATGGGGGCGCTCGGCCCCAAGCGTGTTGTGACATCGGACGATGTCCACACCCCTGCTGCGCCTTACAAGCTCGTGGATAACGACGACTCACTTCTGGATTCGACAGATCTCGTCTTTATCGATGCACCGGGCACGGGTTTTGGCCGCGTGATCGGCAAGGATCGTGACAAGGCCTTTTACGGCACTGACCCCGATGCTGCTGCGTTCACCGATTTCATCGCGCAGTTTCTGGCGCGTCACGGGCGTTACAACTCACCCAAATACCTGTTTGGCGAAAGCTATGGCACGACGCGTTCCGCCATCATCGCCAATGCCCTGGCCAATGAGAAAGGGATCGACCTCAATGGTGTGATCCTGCTTTCCCAGATCCTGAATTACGGCAATTCTATCGATCGTGCGCAGGGTAATCCGAGCAATGACCAGCCTTATGTGCTGGGCCTGCCGAGCTTTGCCGCGACAGCCTGGTATCATCACAAGCTGCCCGACCAGCCTGCCGATCTGAAGGCGTTTCTGGCCGAGGTCGAGCATTTTGCGCTGACTGACTACACCTCCGCCCTGCAGGATGGCACCGGCATCAGCGATGAAAAACTCAAGGCCACGGCCGAAAAGCTGCATCGCTATACGGGCCTGCCGGTCGATTATCTGATCAAGGCCGATCTGCGCGTGAATGGCGGCGAGTTTGCCAAGACGCTACTGGGTGATGAGGGGCAGGATACGGGTCGCCTCGATAGCCGCTTTTCGGGCCCGAGCCTCGACCCGCTGGCCCAGCGCCCGGCCTATGATCCGCAATCGGCGGCCATGGAATCGGCCTATGTGGCGGCGTTCAACGATTATGCGCGCAAGACGCTGCATTACGGGGCCGATCCGTCCTTTGGCGATGGGTATATGGAATATCGCGTAAGCGCCCATAGTATCGGCAAGTGGAGCTTCACCCACAAGCAGCCCGACCAGCGCGGTCCGGCCCGTGGCGAGCCCAATGTGCTGCCGGATCTGGCGATGGCGATGAAAACCAACCCCTCGCTACAGGTCATGCTCAACCAGGGTTATTACGATCTCGGCACGCCCTATTTCGAGGGTGTGTATGAAATGCGCCATCTGCCGATCCCGCGCGCGCTCGCGAAAAATATTGAGATCAAGCAATATGCGTCGGGTCATATGGTCTATGCCCATCTGCCCGCGTTGAAGGAAATGCACGATAACGTTTCGCAGTTTATTGCAAGGACGCATCCGAAATCGTCGTAATAATTTAGAACAGGCGCGGCTGTGGGGTTTCCAAACGGCGGAAGGATGATCTAGAAATTTCGCCACTTTGGGCGGTGTCAGACCGCCCGCCCCCTGCAAGCATGCGAAAGAGTGCCTGATGAACGCGCCTGTCTCCCTGCCTATGCCTACCATTGCCGAGCCCCTGTCCGGGCTACTGCCCGTTGAGGGGCATCCGGGCCAGTATCGTCTGGCGCCCCCCAGCAAGGAATACGGGCATCTCCAGGCATGCGAAGTGCTGAGCGTCCATCACTGGACCGACCGTCTTTTCACCTTCACCTGCACGCGCGATCCGGGTCTGCGCTTCGAGAATGGCCAGTTCACGATGATCGGCATCGAGGTCGAGGGCAAGCCGCTGCTACGCGCCTACTCCATCGCTTCGGCCAATTACGAGGAAGAGCTGGAATTCCTGTCCATTGCGGTGGAAGATGGCCCGCTGACCTCGCGTTTGCGCCATGTGAAGGTGGGTGACACCGTGCTCGTCGGTCGCAAGCCGGTGGGCACCTTGCTGCTCGATAATCTGCGTCCGGGCCGTAACCTTTATTTCCTCTCGACGGGTACGGGTCTTGCCCCGTTCATGAGCCTGATCGAAGACCCGGAATGCTATGAGCGTTACGAGAATGTCGTGCTGAGCCATACCGTTCGTGTTTCGGGCGAACTGGCCTACATGAACCACATCCGCCATGACCTGCCGAACCACGAATTCCTTGGCGAGTATGTGTCCAAGCAGCTGAAATACTATCCGGCCGTTACCCGTGAAGACTTCGCTGTGACCGATCGCATCACCACGCTGATCGAAAACGGCAAGATCTTCGAGGATCTGGGCCTGCCCAGGCTCGATCCCGAGCATGACCGCGTGATGATCTGCGGCTCGCCGGAAATGCTGGCCGATACGGAAAAGCTGCTGCTGTCCATGGGCTTTGACGAAGGCAACATGAGCAATCAGGGCTCCTATGTCGTCGAGAAGGCTTTTGCGGAACGCTAAGCCCTCCGGCCCCGTTCTGAAGGGGCGCAGAACAGAATACTGAACATACCATGCGCGGCCGGGAGATTTTCCGGCCGCGTTTGATTTTGGGGAGAGGCTTGATGCCGGATTTCGATGTTTTCGTGATTGGTGCAGGCTCGGGTGGGGTACGCTTTGCCCGTATCGCGGCCCAGAACGGCGCGAAGGTGGCGATTGCCGAAAGCCGCCACTGGGGCGGGACCTGTGTGAATCTGGGCTGCGTGCCCAAGAAGCTCATGGTCTATGCGTCGGAAGGGGCCGAAGCCGCTGAGGATGCGCGGGCTTATGGCTGGGACGTGCAGCTGGGTGCCCATGACTGGTCACGGTTCATCGCGGCCAAGGACAAGGAAATCGAAAGGCTCGATGGCATCTATAAGTCGATGCTGGGCAAGGCCGGGGTCGAGCTGTTTGTCGGGCGCGCCAGACTGATCGACGCCAACACGATCGAGATCGGGCCCGGTCCTCTGGACGAGCAGGCCGAGCCGCGACGGGTGACGGCAAAGCGCATCGTGATCGCTACAGGTGGCCGCCCCACACGCCCGCCGATCGATGGTGCCGAGCACGCCATCATTTCTGATGAGGCCTTTCACCTCAAGGCCCGCCCGGAGCGCATCTGCATCATCGGGGGCGGGTATATCGGTATCGAATTCGCCGGCATCTTCGCGGGGCTCGGCTCGAAAGTCGATCTCGTGTTCAGGCAGGATCTGCCCCTGCGCGGCTTCGACCGCGAATTGCGCGAGAAGCTGCATGAGGCGTTGCCTCATCATGGTATCGCTGTTCATGCAGGCCAGAGCCCCGAACGGATCGAGAAGCTGGGCGAGGGGCATTATCGCGTCAGCCTCGGCAATGGCGAGACGATCGAGACCGATTGCGTGTTTTTCGCCACCGGACGCACACCCAATATCGACGGGCTGGGTCTGGACGGTGTTGGGGTGGCGGTCAAGGATGGCGCCATTGCCGTGGACGATCAATCCGCCACGAATGTGGAAAACATCTACGCCATTGGCGATGTCACGGACCGGATCAATCTGACCCCAGTCGCTATCGCCGAGGGGCATATTCTGGCGGAGACGCTCTATACCGGTCACGCCAGAAGCTGGTCGTTCGAGACCACCCCCAAGGCGGTTTTCTTTTCGGAGCCACTCGCAAGTGTCGGCCTGACCGAGGAGGAGGCAGCGGAAAAGGCGGATATCGAGGTATTTACAGCGTCTTTCCGTCCGCTGCGCCAGACACTGATCGGCCGCGAGCGCAAGGCCTTCATGAAGCTGGTTGTCGAGCGTGAAAGCCAGAAGGTGGTCGGCGCGCATATGATGGGCGATGCCTCTGCGGAAATGATGCAGGGCATTGCGATTGCCATCACAGCCGGGCTGAAGAAGATCGATTTCGACCGCACGATCGGTATCCACCCCACCACGGCGGAAGAGTTCGTGACCATGCGCAGCCCGACGCGTCAGGTTGCCCGCAAGGGATGACGCGTCGGGCCCTCTCCGGGGAAACCGGAGAGGGGAGTGATGTCAGATGCCGGTGCTGGTCAGAAAGGCCAGAAGGTCGCGGTTGAGCGCATCGGCATCAGTGGCAAACAGGCCATGAGGGGCGCTGTCATATTCGACATAGCGCGCATGGGGGAGTGCTTCGCTCACGCGTTTGCCCGTCAGTTCGTAGGGCACTGTCTTGTCGCCAGTGCCGTGAACCACCAGCGTCGGCACCGTAAAGGCCGCGAGATCAGGGCGGAAATCGGTTCGGCTGAATGAGTCGATGCAGTCGAGAGTGGCATTGGGGCTCGCCATGATGCCGAGCGTGAAGCTCCAGTCGATAAGCGCCTGACTGACCGGCTTGCGGATCATGCTGACCCCGTAGAAGCCCTTGAGGAACTCTGCCAGAAAATGGAAACGGTCCCGTCGGATCTGGACCTTGAAATCGGCAAAGACATCGACCGGCACCCCATCCGGGTTGCTCTGGTCCTGCAGCAGGTAGGGCACGACCGAAGAAATGAGCGCAACGCCAGCCAGGCGCGAGGGGCCATAGCTGCTCAGGTAACGCGCCACTTCGCCACCACCCATTGAGAACCCGACGAGCGTGAGATCGCGCAGATCGAGATGATCGATCAGTTCGGCAAGATCACCGGTGAGAGTGTCGTAGTCATAGCCGCCAAAAGGATGGCTGGACTGGCCAAAGCCCCGGCGGTCATAGGTGATAACCCTGTATCCGGCTTCCAGCAGGGCAAGGGTCTGATACTCCCACATATCGCCTGTCAGAGGCCAGCCATGCACCAGCAATACGGGCCGGCCCTTGCCCATATCCTTGTAATGAAGGCTATTGCCGTCGCACAATTTGAGGGATGGCATGGTCGCGTCCTTTTCGAGAGGGCAGAATATAACGAACGAAAACAGACCACAATCGCGGGAGTTCCCGACCCGACGAGAGCGTGATCATTAATGATATCGCTCCGCTTTCCGCCGCCCTCTGATCACCTCGATTTCGGCCTCTTGACGCGGTATCGGGTCCGATAGTCTGGCGCGACCAGTCCCTGCATGGGAGTGAGTGATGAACCAACATTCCGGCTTGATGTCGGCACGCTTCCGAATCTCGGAGGCTGTGCCGGGAAGAGGGTGCGCGGCCCGTCAGGGGACGATTCGGAAAACAAATCGAGATTGCAAAAAATAACGATGAAATTCCGAGCGAACGATATCGATTGGTCGTTATATCTCTCATTATCCGCATAATCGGCAGAGATATCCAAAAAAGAAATGTCTCGGTACCGTAATCCCAAGGACTCGTTATTTGTTCTCCAGTCGCGAATTGATCAAAAAATATATTTCACAAATCTTCTATTATATATCACTGAAAAATATCAGGATTTTTCATTGGCCTCGATGAGTGTCGTTCCAGTCGCGATCATGTGACTCTCATCACCCACATAGTGGACTATCTCATTACAAAAGATACATATCACAACACTTCGGTTACGGGTGTTTAGTGATGAGGGTTCGGGGAGTTCTATGAAATATACGTCGTGTGAAAGCCCGCGAAAGCAGAAGGTGCCACTGGTCGGTAGAATGTTGCTGGCAGCTATACTTGCTGCTGTTGCCGGGCTGATGTTCGGTCTTGATATCGGTGTTATTTCCGGCGCGCTTGGCTTTATTGCCAAGGAGTTCCATGCCGGGGATGTTGCCCAGGAGTGGATTGTTTCCTCCATGATGGTCGGCGCCGCGATTGGCGCCGTTTGTGCGGGACAGCTTTCCTACCGGTTCGGTCGCAAAAAGGCGCTCATCCTGAGCGCCTTTCTTTTTATGCTCGGTGCTCTGCTCTGTGTCGTGGCACAGGGTATTGTCCTGCTTATTGTGGCGCGAGCCCTGCTTGGGCTGGCCATTGGCATCGCGAGCTTCGTTGCGCCGCTCTATATTTCCGAGGTGGCAGATGAGGGGCATCGCGGCAGTCTGATCTCTGTCTATCAACTCATGATCACGATCGGGATCCTGCTCGCTTTCGTGTCGGATGCGGTTTTTGCCTATTACGGCGCCTGGCGCTGGATGCTCGGAATCGTGGCGGTGCCGGGGGCGATCTTCATGATCGGCTCCTTCTTTCTTCCCGATAGCCCGCGCTGGCTCATGCTGCGCGGTCGCCATGACGAGGCGCTCGAGACACTCGCCAGCCTGCGGCCTTCACGTGCAGCGGCTGAAGTCGAAATTCAGGAAATTCAGGGCAGGCTGAAGCAGAAGCAGCGCGGTTTTGCGATGTTTCTGGAAAATCCGAATTTCCGTCGCTCCGTCTGTCTCGGGATCGGGCTGCAGATTGTGCAGCAACTCACAGGCATCAACGTGGTCATGTATTACGCGCCGCGTATTTTTGAGGTGGCTGGCTTCGGTCAGGACGGCCAGATGTGGGGCACGGCGATTGTCGGGCTCGTGAACATGCTGGCGACCTTCATCGCGATCAGCTTCGTCGATCGCTGGGGGCGCAGGCCCATGCTTGTCTCGGGATTTGCGATCATGGCGCTGGGCATGGGGGCTCTGGCCATCCTGCTCTCCCTCGGCAGCGAGACCGGTGTTCTGACGCATTACCTGTCCGTTGCGGTCCTGTTGCTGTTCATCACCGGCTTTGCGTTTTCGGCTGGCCCGCTGATCTGGATCCTGTGTGCCGAGGTGCAGCCGCTTGAAGGGCGTGACTTCGGTGTCGCCTGCTCCACCTTCACGAACTGGATTGCAAACATGGCGGTCGGGGCAACCTTCCTGACCCTGCTGGGTAGCCTCGGTGCCTCGCATACTTTCTGGCTCTATGCCGGACTCAACGTCGTGTTCATCGCCTTCACCCTGTGTTTCGTCCCCGAGACGCGCGGGATCTCGCTCGAGGCCATAGAGCAAAAGCTCAATAGCGGCGTCAGGCTGCGTGAAATCGGGCGATAGGTTTCCCGCTCAGGACTGATCGGGACAATTTCGATTATTTGAATAGAGGATAAGACAATGACATCATCAAGTATTGCGCGCAAAAAATATCTTGCTCTTGCCGTGGGTATGGCCGCGCTTCTGGCCGGTTCCCGCGCCATAGCCGCCCCGGCTCCGTGGCAGGACCAGTCCGCCTCGACTCAGGACAGGGTGGCGGCGCTCATGCACAGCATGACCAAAGCCGAGAAGCTCTCGCTGGTCGAAAGCCAGCTTGCCATGGAGTTCGGCAATTTCAAGAAGCCTGCGGGCGCCATCGGGTCGGCGGCCTATGTGGCCGCAATAGACCGTCTGGGCCTGCCTGCCTTGCAGATCAGTGATGCCGGGCTTGGTGTCACCAACCCGATGGCCGTGCGCCCGGGCGATGGCGCGACAGCCCTTCCCGCGGGGCAGGCTATATCGGGCACGTTCGATCTCGCGCTTGCTCGTGAAGGGGGCGCGATGATTGGCGCTGAAGCGAAGCATCGTGGTTTCAATGTGCTGCTCGCGGGCGGTATGGATCTGGTGCGTGATCCGCGCGGCGGTCGGAATTTTGAGTATATGGGAGAGGATCCCATCCTGGCCGGGCAGGTCGCCGCTGCCGAGGTGCAGGGCGTGCAGAGCCAGCATGTGATCTCAACGGTCAAGCATTACGCGGTGAACTCCTACGAGACGGGACGGATGATGAGCAGTCTCGATCTGGGCATTCCTGCCTTGCAGGAATCCGATCTGCTGGCCTTTCGTATTGCTGTGGAAGAGGGCAAGCCCGGCAGCATCATGTGCTCCTACAACAAGGTGAACGGGGTCTATGCCTGTCAGAATCCGTATCTGCTGACTGACGTGCTTCGGGGTGAGTGGGGCTATGACGGGTTCGTCATGAGCGACTGGGGTGCGCTTTCCGATGGTGGAGCCGCCGTGACAGCGGGGCTGGACCAGGATTCCGCCCCGACGCTCGATCGTGGGCCGCGCTTTATCGACGCGATGCGCAAAATGGCGAAAGGCGCCGAGGGCCAGAAAATTCTCGACACCAAGGTGCGCCATATCCTGACGGCCATGGTTGCCAACGGGGTGCTCGATGACCAGGCGCGCCCTGCGGAAGGTGAAGCCGAAATTGCCGCCCATATGGCCGTCAGCCGCCGTATCGAGGAGGAAGGCGCCGTTCTCATGCGCAACGAGCGCGCAACACTGCCCCTGGCCCCGAAGGGAATGATCCTTGTCGTGGGCGGTCATGCGGATAAGGGTGTAATCGCCGGAGGGGGCAGCTCGGCTGTGCTGCCGCGTGGCGGGAGTGCCGTGGTCGACCCCGTGCAGGCCAGTCTCGAGACAATGCCTCACCCGATTATCTATGAACCCAATGCCCCGGTCGACGCGCTGCGTGCGGCAATGCCGGGTGCCAGGATCGTGTTCAATGACGGGGCCGATATGGGGCAGGTTGCTGAACTGGCGGGCAAGGCCGATGCGGTGGTCGTCTTCGTGAGCAAATGGCAGGGCGAGACGCTTGATGCCCCTGATCTCGATCTTCAGCCTTCGGATAATGCGCTGATCGAGGCCGTTGCTCGCGCCAACAGGAAAAGTGTTGTGGTGCTTGAGACCGGCAACCCTGTCGCCATGCCCTGGTTCGACAAGGTCGGGGCCGTACTTGCCGCCTGGTATCCCGGATCGGCAGGGGGTGAGGCAATCGCCAATCTGCTCAGCGGCAAGGTCGCGCCTTCGGGTCGCCTGACAACAACCTGGCCGCAATCATTGGCCGATCTTCCCCGGCCTGAATTACCGGGTGCCGGGCATCATGCCGGTGCGTTCCCCTTCGAGAAATCCGATGTCGCCTATCTCAAGAATTACGACCTGAATGTTGAGGGCGCCAATGTCGGCTATCGCTGGTTTGCCGCGCATCATCGCGCACCGGCTTTTCCTTTCGGGTTCGGTCTGAGCTATACGCGGTTTTCGCATGACGGGCTGAGCCTCTCGATGGCGGGTGGCACAGCGGTCGCACATGCCAAAGTAACCAATAGCGGCCAGCGCGCGGGCGATGACATTATCCAGATCTACGCCCATGCGCCCGACGGCACGCCATTGCGCCTTGCTGGTTATGCCCGTGTGACGCTGTCGCCCGGTGAGACACGCGTCGTTGATGTGCCGCTCTCGCGCTATGCGACGGCGCGCTACGACGCAGCCCAGAAGGCGTGGAAACAGGCTCCGGGCACGTATCGTCTGGTCTTTGCACGGAACGCCGCCGATGAGACAGGCCCTTCGGCCAGTCTCCAGATCAACGCGCAGTAAGGGGGTGAGGCACCATGCCCCTATCACCCTCTCTCAGGAGCAGGGGGTCAACCGTCGCATGGCGGTTGACCCTGCATTCCGGCGTGCTGGCTGTTATCGCCTGTGCCAGCATCAGCCCTCTGAAGGCGCAGGAGACGAATTACACCAATCTTCCATCGCTTGAGGCGCAAAGAGCGGCGGTCAGGAAAGACGACACCTGCCACGCTTATGATCGCATGATCACGAAAGGCTCCGAGTCTCCCATCATCACGACCTGCGACACGCTTTTTCCGGACCAGTTCGGTCTGCGTGACAAGCTGGCAAGCAAGGGTTTTCTGGTCGAGGGCTATTACTCGTTCGGCGAGATCTATGATGTTCTCGGCCATCAGGGAAAACCTCAGGCCTATAACGGGCAGAGCCCCAATTTCTCGGGTAATCTCTGGCTCAACATGACGTATGACATGGAGCGCGTGGGGCTGAACAAGGGGTCTCAGCTCACCCTGTCGATGAATAACTGGCAGACAGCCTATCCCGGCGCCGGGATCAGGGGCACGGCGCTCAGCCAGGCCACCATCTTCCAGACATTCTTCAATGGACGCATTACCGCGCAATACGGCTATTACGGGCTTCTGGGGCAGTTTTACGGGCTGTTTCTGGGGACAAGCACAGCCTCGACCGCGCTTGGGCCGACCAGTATCATCCCGAACCAGGTGGGTATGTCCATGTATATGCCGACGCCGGGTCTCGATATCCGCATGTATGCGCATGACCGGCGGTTTTATAACCATTTCGGCTTTGCTCGCAGCCAGAGCCCTGACGGGTTTGGCGCGGATTCACGTGCCAACCCGTCAGGCGTGAATTTTCGCGTCAACGGCGCAAGGCCGATCTATGTGGACGAGATCGGTTTCAGGCAACGCCCCAGCAAGGGCAAACTCATGACGTGGCTTCGTGCCGGAGGGATCTATAACAGCTCGTCCTATTACGATTACCGCAAACGCGCCTTTGGTCATTCCAATTCGGCATTTTATGTCGTTTTCGACCAGCAGCTTGTGCAGACCAATCCGGCAATTCCTTATCTGGGCTGGTATATCGATCTGAAGACCGATCATGCAGACCGGACGAGCAACGTGTTTACCGATGACTATGCAGCGACGATCTATGCACTGGGGCCTTTCCGGGGCCGTGAGAAAGACATGCTGTCCATTGGGTTCACGTACAACAAGATCGGGTCGGCAGCGCAACAGAACCTGCAGCAATTTGCGCCGCGCAGATTCGATCACAGCACGACGTCGTCCGTTGCCTATGCGGCACATCTTCATCGTGGGATCTATTTTGTGGGAACGACAAGTTACACGACGCATCCTGTCGTGTCCCGGCTCTATGCCGATGCCCTAACATTGCAGGGGCAGTTTACCCTGTCATTCTGAGCGCTCTCGCATCTCAGAACGAGAGGGCAGAGCCGTGTGTCATGACGGGACGTGCGAAAGCGTCCCGTCATGAGGCAGGTCTGGCAAAGCCTAGCGCGGGGCTACCCAGCCATTGCCGCTGGCATCGCCAAGCTGGCCGCTCTGGACCGGGCTGGAATTGGAATAGGCCGAGCCGAACTTGCTCAGATCGGCACCGGTGACGGCGTCACGCTGCACGTTATCGGCGTGGTCAGGGTCCGGGCCGTGCTTGAATTCGGTGCTCGGTGTTTCCTGATAGCCGGGGGGCAGGGAGTGGCGCCCCTTGGCGGTCAGATGTTCGCCCTTGCCGTGATATTCTACACCGGTGTCGTTGCTGTTGTTCTGCGGCGCATGAGCCTCGTTGGGGGCATTTTGTCCGGTAAACTGCGCAAAGGCGGTTCCGGCAGGCAGAACAAACAGAGTGGCGGCCAGAAAGGCGCCGCGACGGAGCTTTGCCATGAAAGCTTTCCCTTGCAGTTTCGTCCCGCTGCGGTGGCCGCACAGGAGTGGTGGTTGCCATTTCGGAATTTGGCCCGATCTCTGGCGCAGATACTGTTTTCAAGTAGTTCGTGAGACCAGAGGCGGCAAGAGCCTATTATGATGGACGATCTCTTCTCGGCAGCCAGACAGCCTGCGCTTCTGGCACCCGGCGCCCTGTTCCTGCCGGGCGCCGCGCGGGCCATGCAGGCCAGGCTGATGCAACAGCTGCACGAAATCATGGCGCAAGCACCCCTGCGCCGCCTTGAGACGCCGGGTGGTCGGCGTTTCTCGGTCGAGATGACAAATTGTGGCGCGCTGGGCTGGCATTCCGACAAGGCTGGATATCGTTACGAGTCCCGAGACCCCCTGAGTGGTGCGGCCTGGCCGGAGATGCCGGATAACTGGCTCGAACTGGCCCGGATCATGGCGGAGCAGGCCGGTTATCCGGGCTTTGTGCCCCAGACTTGTCTGATTAACTGTTATGCGCCCGGTGCACGCATGGGGCTTCATCAGGACCGCGACGAGACGGCGCTGGAAAGCCCGATCGTATCGGTCTCGCTCGGTGTGGCCGCACAATTTCTCTTTGGAGGGCTGGAGCGCACGGCCCCGACACGCAAGCTCTCGCTCCTGAGCGGAGATGTCGTGGTATGGGGTGGCCCGTCGCGTCTGTTCTATCACGGGATCGCCCCGCTGAAGCCGGGCCACCATGAATTGACGGGAGACCGGCGCTGGAATCTGACGTTTCGCCGGGTGCGGGCGTGCTAGCCCCTAGCCGGATCGGCCATTCCGTTTCATAGTGAGAACCCTTTTTTTCGGCTCAAGGAAAATACTCTCATGCACCCGAACCGCGAATCCGCTGTGCACGCCGGCTGGACGCCGTCGAGCTGGCGGTCGCACCCCATTCGTCAGGCTCCGCATTATCTGGATGCAGCCGCGCTCGACTCTGTCGAAGCCCGTCTGCGGCGATATCCGCCCCTGGTGTTTGCGGGCGAGACGCGGCGCCTGAAGAGCCAGCTTGCCAAGGCAGCGCGTGGCGAGGCCTTTGTGCTTCAGGGCGGGGCATGTGCCGAGAGCTTCAATGAGTTCACCGCTGATATCGTGCGCGATACGTTTCGTGTGCTGCTGCAAATGGCCGTCGTGCTGACCTTCGGTGCCAAGGTGCCGGTGATCAAGATCGGGCGTATGGCCGGGCAGTATGCCAAGCCGCGTTCCTCCGACACCGAGACGCAGAACGGCGTTACCTTGCCCTGTTACCGCGGTGACATCATCAACGGCCCGGAATTCACCGAGGCGGCGCGTATCCCCGATCCGGCGCGTATGGAAACGGGATATTTCCAGTCTGTTGGCGTGATGAACCTGCTGCGTGCCTTTGCATCGGGTGGTTACGCCAACCTGCATCAGGTGCATCGCTGGAATCTTGGCTTCGTCAAGCGCTCGCCACTGGCCGAACGCTATCAGGACCTTGCCCAGCGCATTGATGAGACCCTGTCCTTCATGGGGGCATGTGGCTTCAACCAGAGCGCGCCGCAGATCAACGAGACCGAGTTCTACACCTCGCATGAGGCGCTTTTGCTGCCTTACGAGCAGGCTCTGACGCGCATCGATAGCCTGAGCGAGAACTGGTACGATTGCTCGGCCCATTTCCTGTGGATTGGTGATCGGACACGCCAGCCCGATGGGGCGCATGTGGAGTTCCTGCGCGGCGTGGGCAATCCGATTGGCATCAAGGTCGGCCCCACTACCACGCTGGAAGATCTCGAGAAGCTGCTCGATATCCTCAACCCGAAGGACGAGGCCGGTCGCATTACGCTCATTTCCCGCATGGGCGCCAGCAAGGTGGGTGATTTCCTGCCGCCGCTGCTCGACAAGGTGCGTGGCTCCGGTCGCACTGTGACATGGCTGTGCGACCCGATGCATGGCAATACCATCGCCACGGCAGACAAGATCAAGACCCGCTCCTTCGACTCGATTCTGGGCGAGGTGAAGGGTTTCTTCTCGGTATTCCAGCAGGCTGGGCTGCGCCCCGGCGGCATCCATATCGAGATGACCGGGCAGGATGTCACCGAGTGTGTAGGCGGTGCCCATCGTCTGACGGAAGCTGACCTTGCTGGGCGTTACGAGACGTTCTGTGATCCGCGCCTCAATGCCGAGCAGTCGCTTGAGATGGCGTTCCTGCTGGCCGAGGAACTCACGGGTCACTTCCGCGATCACGGGGCGTTGCGGGAATGACGCCCCCCAAGGCCGATGAGGGACGCGCTGCACTTGATGCAGCGCTAAGCCCGAAACTCGCTCTGACACCCGGCGAGATTGCCGGGCGGACAGACGCCTATTTCAACCGGACGCAGAAGATCGTCTCGCATTTTGGCGAGTGTCAGGTCACCTACGCGCTGTTCATTCGCCGACCCGTCATTGCGGCGCATGGGTTGATGGTTGCATGGCTCGAGAATGTCGCATGTGAGCAGGGTTTTTCGGTCGAGATCGAGACGATCTACCCTGAGGGAAGCTGGGTTGGCGCGGGCGAGCCGCTACTTTATCTGACCGGGCCCTTTACCCGCATGGCCCCCCTCGAAACTCTTTTGCTGCAAAAGCTCGGCTCAGCCTGCGTCGCGGCCCATAATGCCTATCAGATGGCGCTGGCCCTGCCGGATGCAGCGTTCATGGCCATGGAAGCCCGTCACTGCGCCGGATTCGAGATGCAGGAAATGATGGGCTATGCCGCCTCGATCGGCTCACGTGCTGCCCGACGCGAGGGCGCGAAGGGGTTTGTCGGCTGCGCCAATGATGTTACGGCGGCTTTCTTCGGCCAGGATCATGGACTGGGCACCATGCCTCATGCCCTGATCGGTTATGCGGGCTCGACGCTGCGTGCCGCAGAAATGTATCGCGAGGTCTACCCTGACGACCCTCTCGTGGTGCTGGTCGATTATTTCGGGCAGGAAATCACCGATGCGCTCGCAGTGTGCCGTCGCTTCCCCGAGCTGGCGGCGCAGGGGCGAATCAGCGTGCGTCTCGATACGCATGGCGGGCGCTTCATCGAAGGGCTCGACCCCCAATCGTCCTACGCCGTGCTGGAGCGTCATACGCCCGGTACGATACGGCGCTACCGTTCCGATAACGAGTTGAAGGATCTGGTCGGCACGGGTGTGTCGGCCGCCGCCATCTGGTGGATGCGCGAGCAGCTCAATGCCGCAGGTTTCCCCGAGGTGCGGATTATCGTCTCGTCGGGCTTTGGCCTGCAGAAATGCATGACCATGCGTGATTCCCATGCACCGCTCGATGTGGTCGGAACAGGCTCGTTCATTCCGGTCAAATGGAACGAAACCTACGCCACGGCCGATATCGTGGCTTATGACGGTGAAAAGCGGGTGAAAGTCGGACGCGAGTTCCTCCTGCAGAAAATCCGGTCCAGAGAGAAGGAGAGCGAAGCATGAGCAGCTCTGAAGCAGAACCCGATCGCGGCTGGTTTGTCCGTATTCTCGATAATTCGGGCGGTGCGGAAGAAGGCATCGTGGAGGAGGTGAAAGACTTTCAGGACCTCGCCCACGCCAATGCCTATGCTCGCGCCTATGTGCGCGACAGCGTCGAGCGCTGCCGCGTTGGCGGGGCCGCGGGGCGCGAAGTGCTCGAAGCCTGGTTCTCGTTCGGTGAGGACGCCATTGTCGTCGAGGCCGGAGATGATGGTTGGAAGTCTGCATCGGAACTTGAGGATTTCGCTGCCAACCCTGCCACGCCGATGGAGCGCGACTGGCGCACCCTCGATCCGCGCCGTCTCGTGGAGGATGACGAGGAGATCGAGATCTGATGCCGATAAACCGGCGTCAGATTCTGGCCGGCCTGTCAGCTGGCGCGGCTGGTTCTATGCTTGTGGCTCTTTCACGCGCCGCAGTGGCACGGGGGACGAGTTCAGCGGTCGTTCCTCAGCCGCCATCGCCCCAGACCAGCCTGCCTGCGCTGAGCCGTCAGCTTCAGGCCGTACCGCGCCGGCGTCAGTTCACGACGCTGCCGCGCCTGCTGGATCATCCCGATCTGTGGGACGATGTCGCTTTCGAAGCCCTTCGGGCCTATCGCAGCGAAGAGCGCATGATCGGCACCGGGACGTCGCTTTCGGGCAACTGGCCTGTTGAGGCGCAGAACCTGCTGAACAGCGAGATTTTCTCCTTCGGTCATCCCGAGGCCCTGCTTGTCATGGCATTATGGAGTGAGGCGCAGCTGGCCCTTTACGATGACGAGGCCTGGTCGCGTTATGGCCTGTCACGTCTGACGTCGTCGGGCCAGTCGGTACCGCCGCTCAGGCAGGTCGCCACAGGGTATTCGCGCCATCATCAGGATGAGCAGGGCGTTTACGGGGCGGCTGGACGCAGTATCCCGGCCTTGCAGGCCCGGGGCGTTGTGTTCCTCGCCTGCCATAATGCTGTATGGGCCCATGCCGGGCGTCTGCTCGCTTTGGGTGCCGTAGCCGGTAATCCAGGACAGGGACAGCTTGCGGCGACGCTGACGAACCATCTCGATCCGCGTGCTATCGTGACCCCGAGCGCACTTGGCGCACTCGCCGAATTGCAGCGGGCGGGGTTCTCCCGGGTTTTCTGAACGCGCCGGTTTTTGGACTCACGCATATTTCTGATGGCGATACCGTGCGCGGGCTATGGAAAATTGCCCGCGCCCTTGGCATAGAAGCAGCATGAAACTGCGCTTCGCCCCCAGCCCGACCGGCTATCTCCATGTTGGCAATGCTCGCCTTGCCATCGCCAACGCCCTGTATGCCCGCAAGCATGGCGCACAATTCCTGCTGCGCATCGACGATACGGATCTGGAGCGCTCCAAGGCGGAATACGAGCAGGGGATCAAGACGGATCTCGAATGGCTCGGTCTCGACTGGGACGAGATGGCCCATCAGTCCGAGCGGCTTGACCGCTATGCCAAGGCGATCGAGGCCCTCAAGGCTTCGGGGCGGCTCTATCCCTGTTTCGAGAGCGAGCAGGAACTGGCCGCCAAGCGCGAATTGCGCCTCAAGGCGCGCAAGCCCCCCATCTATGACCGTGCCATGCTGCGCATGACGCCTGAGCAGCGTGAGCGTGCCGAAGCCAATGGCAAGACGCCTTACTGGCGCTTTCGCCTCTCAGACGGTCACAAGAGCTGGCGCGATCTCGTGATGGGTGATCTGTCGGTCAAGCTGACAGCCATTTCCGACCCTGTCCTCGTGCGGGCCGATGGAACGGTGCTTTACACGCTGGCCTCGGTTGTGGACGACATGGAGCTGGATGTTACCCATATCATCCGTGGTGAGGATCATATTACCAACACCGGTGTTCAGCTCGATATCATCGAGGCGCTGGGTGGCAAGGCTGCTCGTTTCACCTTCGCCCATCTGCCCCTGTTGCTGGATGAGGGTGGCGGCAAGTTGTCCAAGCGCTTCGATGCGTTGTCGCTGCGTGCGCTGCGTCATGACGGCATGGAGCCGCAATCGGTTGTGTCCTACCTGTCCAGAATCGGCAGTTCGGACGACCCGGTGCCCATGACACTGGAAGAATCTATCGCGAGTTTCGATCTGTCACACATTTCGCGTTCGGCAGCGCGTTTCGACATGCAGCATCTGCTGGGGCTCAACCGCCGCCTGCTGCATACCCTGTCCTTCGAGGATGTCCGCACCCGCCTGCCTGAGAGGGCAAGCGAGGCTTTCTGGAATGCCATACGTGGCAATGTCGATCTGACCGGCGAAATCGGTTTCTGGTGGGAAGTGGTGCAGGGCGACATCGCGCCGCCCTCCCTACGTGACGAGGCCGGATTCCTGGAGCAGGCGCAGCAGACCCTGCCTGACGCCCCGTGGGATGGCGAAACGTGGAAGCAGTGGATCGCAACGCTGAAAGACGTCTCTGGCCGCAAGGGCAAGGCTCTTTTCCATCCGCTGCGTCTTGCCCTGACGGGCGAGGAGGCCGGGCCCGAGTTGCATGCCCTTCTGCCGCTGATGGGGCGTGATCTGGTTCTGCGTCGCCTGCAGGAAGCGGCTATAGGGTAGGGTGCGAGGGCTCACCCACGCGCAAGGGCCATGAAGCGCGACAGGTCCCGATGGCGGCAGTTTTTCAGGGTGCAGTCCGGGCTGCCCCTGCAGGGTGCTGACGATGGAACCGGGCAGGAAAGCGATGAGATTGGCACGGGGCGTCAACGCACGTCGGTCATACGGGTCGGCATTGGCAGCAATTTCTGGACGGATCTCTATCATCACGCCCTGACCACCTCATGGCCACGGTTTCTGGGG
The DNA here is from genome assembly GCF_030263835.1 of Asaia sp. HumB. Classification (NCBI taxonomy): domain Bacteria; kingdom Pseudomonadati; phylum Pseudomonadota; class Alphaproteobacteria; order Acetobacterales; family Acetobacteraceae; genus Asaia; species Asaia sp. HumB. The sequence continues at coordinate 2,470,180 of NZ_JARPML010000002.1, forward strand.
TGGTCCACGATTGCCTATGTCGCAATCAACCTGGGTTTTGCGCTGCTGTATCGGCTATGCAACGCCCATATCAACAATGCTGCCGATCTCGACCTGCTCTCCCTGTTCTTCTTCAGCGTGCAGACCTTCTCAACAGTTGGCTATGGAGTCATGGCCCCAACCGGGCACATGGCCAATGCGCTTGTATCCGTTGAGGCGCTTCTGGGCATGATGATCAATGCCCTTTCCACTGGCGTGGTCTTTGCCCGCTTCTCGCGCCCACGGGCGCAAATTCTTTTCAGTCATATCGGGGTAATCAGCCAGCGCGCTTCACCTGCCGCCCTGTGCATCAGGCTCGCCAATTCGCGCAAGAGCGCGGTGCTGGCGATGGAGGCGGAACTTTCACTCTCCCAATTCGTGATTGGTGAGGGGGGATACCCCACCCGTATCTTCACACGGCTTGCCCTTCTGCAATCGCAGGTGCCAGAATTGCGGTTCACCGAAACCCTGGTGCACCCCATCGATAGCGCTAGCCCTCTTGCTATTTTGAGCGTCGAGCAGCTTGACGCGACCTATGCGGAAATTCTGGTCACCGTACGTGGCACGGATGAAGCAACCGGTCAGGCCGTGTTGCTCCAGCACGGTTACGATCATGCAAAGATGATCAAGGGGATGCGTTTCGTGGATATGGTCGTGCAGGACGCGTCGGGCAATTACCGCGTGGATTACAGACGGCTTCACGACATCGAACAGGAAGCCGAAGCCGCCGCGTGAAGAGGCCATGGGCCTTCCCACACAGTCCTCTTTCTTTACCCCATGCGCGGCTGAACGCCTGTTTTCGAGGCTGTTACTTTCCGTACCTCTTCCCTCGGACCTCTGACGCTTCAGGGGGCAGAGGAGGCCTCCGAAAGCGCGCATCAAGCGCTGGTCGTATCCTGACCGCGCGCCGATTTCATATCCACTAGTGAGGTTGAGTGAGACCAGTGGGCGTTCGGTGGGCACGTATGGGGCCACCGTGTCGCGCGATGATGGGACCGCGCTTTGGCGCTGCGGTTGTTTGGAATTTCCTGTGTTTAAGCAAAGCATATGACTTTATTATTGATTAAATGTTTCAATAATAAGTCAATGCAATAATTACTTCACGATCTATACTTGATTCGACACAAAACTATTTCTGTTTCGATCTAATTGAAGCCAGTCCGAAGTGCCAGATGGGCGCACTTGCCGGAAACAGGGTCGATTGCAGAAGAGCCGGACGACCAGATGCGGCGCATCCGGCGCAGGAGAGAGTTTTGTGTTGAGAGGTCAGAGACTGTGCCTGGTGTTCACTTTCCTTTGCTGCTCGGGGGCCGCTTACGCAACGCCTCTATCGGATGATGCCCATCAGAATACCCCGACTACAGCCAGGGCAGCGCCTGCAGGTAAACCGGGAACAACGCGGCACAAAATAGGCGGCGCAGGAAAGCCTGCCCGGCATGCAGGCGAGGCTGGAGCCAGCGAAGTCGCCGCAGCGCCGGCGTCGGCTCGGGCATCGTCCGCCCGTCATGTTGCCCATCACGTTACGCCGGAGAGCATCAGCGTGACAGGGCAGGCCCACAGCAAAAACTACCAGAAGGACCCGGCATCCGTGTCGGTCCTCAGCGCCCGACAGCTTGCCAACCGTCACGTCGTCTCACTGGTTGATCTCGGTGACGGCTCCGTGCCCTCCTTGCGTATCGCCCAGTTTTCAGGCCGCAATTCGGCCCTGGTGGTCAATATCCGCGGTGTCGGCGTGCTGGGTGACAGTAACCAGCCCGCACGTGACCAGGGTGTGGGTGTCTATATCGACGGTGTGTATGTCTCCAGACCGCAGGCACTTGGCACGGCACTTTTCGATGTCGAGAGCATGGAGGTGCTCAAGGGGCCGCAAGGAACGCTGTTTGGCCGGAATACCGAGGCTGGCGCCCTGAGCATCGTGACGCGTCGCCCCACAGGAAAATTCGGCATGCGTCTGGTTGGCGGGTTTGGCAATTACAACAGCAACAAGGGCGAGTTGCACCTCGATCTGCCAGCTTACCACGATCTGGCGATCAAGATTGACGCTGTGACAGCGCATCGCGGACCACTTGTCGATAACCCGATGCCGGATACTGATGGGTTCAATCAGTATGACAAGCACGGCGTGCATGTAGAGGCAATGTATCATCCGGGTGATAACTTCACCGCTGACTATGCCTATGATAATTCCTATGACAGCACGACCACGCTGTGGATGCAGTTGCTCAAGGGAGGAACGAACAAGCTCGCGCAGCTTGCGACGTTGCAGACGACCCGCGCCAAAAGAGCGTTTGTCGGCGTTCCCGAAGAGCCCAGTATCGGCAAGAACAGCGGGCATCGCATGACGCTCGATTACAAGGCGATACCGCAATATCTCTCTTTCAGATCCATCACGGCGTATCGCGAACTGAGCCAGAGCCAGTTTGACAACGGGATGGCCTCCGGGAGCCTTTCCAACACCACAGGCAATTTCACCGGAATGAGCTTTGCACGTAACTCGCTGGCAGGATTCTGGCAGAACCAGATCAGTCAGGAGATACAGGCCTTCGGCCATACGAAGCGCCTGAAATATCAGGGTGGCTTCATCTATTACCGCGAGCATGCCGCCGATAACGCGCAGGCCTTCTATACAAACCAGTTCACCAATGCTGCTGGCAGTGAATACCGGCTGCTGACCGGCCCGGCCTATGATGACTGGAGCCTTCAGCCCATTGATCGCGCCAGCCATGTCACGTCAAAAAGCTGGGGCGTTTACGGCAATGCTGTCTATACCCCACCCGTGCTTCATGACGCGCTGCATCTGACGGCGGGGCTGCGCTGGTCTCACGATGGCAAGCAGGGCACGCTGACAACGGTGAACAACCAGGCGCCGATCAATACGGCGGGTGTCTCTGGCCCGATTGATTTTGATGCGGGATGGTCACGCGTGGATCCGCTTCTGGAAATCAGCGGTGATCTTGCCCGTCATGTGCTGCTCTACGGGAAGTGGAGCACGGGTTACAAACCGGGCGGAGCCAATTCACGAGCGCAGAATTATGAGGCTTTCGGGCCTGAATCGGTCTCGATGTTCGAGGTCGGCACCAAGACCGAGTTTCTCGATCAGCGTGTACGTTTCAACGTTGCGGGATATTGGGGCGACTACAAGGATATCCAGGTCGATTTCAGCAAGCCCTACCAGATTGGCAATCAGCTGACGACGCGTACCACCACCTCGACGATCAATGCGCCTGGTCGCGGTGATCTGAGTGGCGTCGAAGCCGAGCTGAGCGTGTCGCCCATACGCTACCTGACGCTTGGCCTGTCCTATGCCTATAACTATGTTCACATCCCGCCCACGGCCAATCCCTATCCCAACTCGGTGGGTGTGGTCAGCTCCATGCTCGTGCCAATCTACCAGAGCTATACCCCGGCTCATTCGGGCAGCTTCCAGGCGGATTATGTGCGGCCGTTCCAGGGTTTCACGCTGCTTGGCCATCTCGATGGCAATATCGACAGCGGTTATTATGCCGGCACGACCGACCCAGTCTACGCGGGGATCGGAAACCCCAAGAACGTTTATCAGCCTAAAGGTGATAGCGGGCTGATCGTCAACGGGCGTGTCGCTGTGTCCAATGTGCGGCTCGGTAATACGGGTGCGAAGGCCACGTTCTCGCTCTGGGCACGCAATCTGTTTGCCGAGCAGCATGTCTACTTCAAGACACTGGGCGTGACGACGGGCTTGCAGGGTTACTTCAACGAAGCGCGCCAGTTCGGCGGCCAGGTCGATCTGGCGTTCTGAGAGCGGGTGCCACCGGCGCTAATGGTGCTGAGGATTTGAGGCCCAGGGCCGGGGATGCCTCGCACCTTGGTCTGCAAGGTCTTACCGGCCTTACAGATAGGCAAGATGCGGCGTCTGGGGGGAATTGGAACAATCCCGACCGATGTGATGGGCGAAAATGCTCTCGCCTGCTCCTTCGCCATATGCCTGCGAAAGCGCGGAGGCAGGGAAGGGAATGCAGGCCTGAGAGTAGGGGGCTACACGGCAACGCTGGCCCGGAAAAACCGCCCCACAGGAAAAACCAACTCGAAGGAAAACCCGATCGGGGAAAACAGGCCTAGGGCACGTCTTCCGACATGGCCTCGGCCTGTTCCTTGAGGCGATGGAAGCTGCGGCGGCTGAACGGGAGCATCAGCAGATAGATGATGCCAGCCGCTGCCAGAGCAAGCCAGGGGTCGGCCAGAAGGATTGCCGCATAGAGCAACGTGCCGAGCATGAGCGGCAGCACGAAGGGCGACGGGATCTTGAAGTTCTTGAACGACCAGACCGGCAGTGTCGAAACCAGCAGGGCAGCTGTCAGGATCAAGAAACCGGCTGCCAGCAGGGGGGAGCGGGCAAGGGATTCAAGAACTGGCCAGTGCATCCTGTCGGCTTCCAGCCCGAGAAAGATGGGAAACAGCACGACACCCGCGCCGGCAGGTGCGGGTACCCCCGTGAAGAAGCTGTAGGAGTATTCCGGCTTCTCCTCGTCATCGAGGCTTGCATTGAAGCGCGCGAGACGCAGCGCCATGCACACAGTGAACAGAATGCAGGGCACAAAAGCGTAGCGCCCGCCATTGGCCTGCAATGTCCAGAGATAGAGCAGGAAAGGCGGCGCCACGCCAAAGCAGACGAAATCGGAGAGCGAGTCGAACTCGGCCCCGAAGCGCGATGTGCCATGCAGCAGACGGGCGATACGTCCGTCGAGCCCATCGATACAGGCCGCAATCACGAGTGCCGCAGCAGCATAGGCGAATTGCTGCTCCAGCCCGTACCGCATCCCGCTCAGCCCGGCGCACAGACCCAGCATGGTCAGCAGGTTCGGGATGAGCCTGTTGAAAGACGGGCCGCGGACGCGCACGCGGCGCGGCCGGATACGCCTCAGCCGACGCTTCCTGCGCCGGGGAGGCAGGCCGGCCTGCGCGTCTGCAGACGCAGTCTCCTGCGCCGTGTTGGCCTGAGCGTGACCTGTCGTTTCAACAGGACCGGGGAGCGTGTCTGACACGGGGCTTACAGGCTCAGAGATGGGCGATGACGGTTTCGCCACCGACCATGGTTTGTCCGGTGCTGACAAGCGGCGTCACGCCCGGCGGCAGATAGAGATCGGTGCGCGAACCAAAGCGGATCAGGCCAAAGCGATCACCCGGTTCCACAGCGCTGCCCTCGTCCACATAGCAGACGATACGACGTGCAATCAGCCCGGCGATCTGCACGATGGCCATGTGACGGCCATCCTCGAGCGTCAGGCGAACTTCGTTGCGTTCATTGAGGTCAGAGGCCTTGTCGAGGCTGGCATTGAGGAACTGCCCGGCGTGATAGGCAATTTTCGTGACCGTGCCGGCTGCGGGCATACGATTGATATGCACGTTCAGCACCGAAAGGAAGGTTGCCACGCGCCACACAGGCTCACTGCCCATACCCAGCGCTGCGGGTGGCGTCGCGAGTTCGACCGATACCACGCGACCATCTGCGGGGGCCAGGGCCAGATCGGTGCGCGCCGGCGGAAAACGCTTTGGATCGCGGAAGAAGTAAAGGCAGAATCCGAACCCGCCCAGAGCCACATTGCCAATCAGGCGCGTGGCGCGCCAGGGCGTTGCGCGGCCGAGCAGGGTCAACCCTCCCGTCAGTGCGAGAAAGGGGAAGGCAGCGCGGTGAGGCGGCGCCAGAACGGATTTGATCGATTGAATCAGGGACATGGGCGCAGTCTTACGACACCTTAGTTTTGGGTCAAGCTTTGCCTGTTTTCGGCCCTAGCTGCCCGGTTTTTCACTCAGGCTGTCACAGCTGCTGGCAGAGCTCGCCAATGTGGTGACGCGCCTGCCAAAAGCGAGCTTGGCGCGTTCAGCCTCAACCGGCATGCCGGAATAGAGATCCTTGCACGCATTCACCAGATGCACGCCCCCCAGCCTGCGCCCCAGCAATCCCGTCGCCCGATCGGCCATGAGAGCCGCCTGCTCACCCAGCTTCAGCAGCGCCAGAGGGGCGCTGAGCGCGGTGGCCGTGCTTTCGGCGCGAAACAGGGCGCGTTGCAGGGCGCGATCGAGCTGGCTGGCCGAAAACGGGCTGCCATGACCGAAAGGCGACGTATCGTCCTTGGCGGCAAGACCTGTCCGGTTCGGGACAACAAGAATCAGCCGGCCATGATCGGCAAGGACCTTCCAGACCATGCGCAGCAGGGGATGGGGGTTGGCCAGTTCGAGCCCATGCACCATCACTACCAGATCGATACCCAGATCATCGAAGGGCAGGGCATCGGACGCCACAAGGCATGAAGGCACGGCAAAGCCGCCATGATTGTCCAGCGGCGCGCGCCGGGTCAGCGGCGTGTCCAGCTGGGCCGACGCCACCCATCGTGCCCGTCCGAGCCCACGCCATTGGGACAGGAGAGGCTGCGCATAGCCAAGACCCAGAACGCGTAGCCCGGTCGGGTCGGGCAGCAGGCCTGCCAGTTGCGCCATGAGCAGAGCATTGACCTGATCGCCGCGCCGGCTGGCATAAAAGCCGGCAGCATCGGGAGGGACGAACTGGGGTGGGCGCTTGGGCATGGGGACACGCTAGACCGAACCTCCCTATTGGGCCAGAGGGGCTGATGATGCGTTCTCGATCAGCGAGGCGTAATATCTCTCTTAGCTAACGCCGGAACACACTGCAGGAACAGGAAAGCTGCACCATGAGCCTACAGATCAAAGCCGTACCTTTCGCACGCGATAATTATGCCTGGCTTCTGACCGACCCGCAGACAGGAATCGTTGCCGTCGTTGACCCCGGCGAGTCCGATCCGGTCGCGGAAGTGATTGGTGACGGTCGTCTCGACCTCATTCTTCTTACCCATCATCACGCCGATCATATTGGAGGCGCCGAGGCCTTGCGCCAGAAATACGGTGCCCGTATCGCCGGCGCGGAGGCAGATCAGGCCCGCTTGCCACCACTCGATCTGTTGTTGCATGACGAGGACCGTATTGCTGTGGGTCATGATTTGGGGAAGGTCATTGCCACCCCCGGTCATGCGCGTGGGCATATCTCCTTCTATTTCCGCTCTGTCCCCGCGCTGTTCTGTGGTGACACGTTGTTCAGCCTCGGGTGCGGTCGCCTTCTGGAGGGGACGGCGGAAGAGATGTTCACCAGCCTTCACCGCTTCGACCCCCTGCCGGATGACACGCTCGTGTATTGCGGTCATGAATACACGCAGAGCAATGCTGCTTTTGCGCTGAGTATCGACCCGACAAACGAGGCGCTGCGGCAGCGTGCTGCTGAAGTCGAGGCGCTTCGTGCCGAGGGACGCCCCAGCCTGCCGGTGCGGCTTGGGCTTGAGCGCGAGACCAATCCTTTCCTGCGTGCCCCTGACAGCAGTGAACTGGGCAGGCTGCGCCAGGCGAAGGACCACTTCTAAGAGACGGCTTCCTTATGGGGAGGTCGAGTCAGACAACAGACCGCTGGTACGCTGGCGAAAGGCAGATCAGGTGACGACTTTCAATCTGAACGATTACGATTTTGACGCCATCATCTTCGATTGCGATGGGACAATCGCGGACACGCTCCCCGTCCACTTCCTGACGTTTAAGGAAGCGCTGGCGGAGCAGGGGCAGGTTCTCACGTCAGAGTGGTACTACGCCCGCACCGGGCTTTCGAGCAGCAAGCTGTTCGACGCGTATGAGAAGGCGTTTGGTGTGACACTCGACCGGGCGGCGCTGCTTGCCCGTTGCCGTGTGCTCTACGAAGCCCATCTTGATGTGCTGCGTGAGCACAGTTTCACAGCCGAGATAGCCCGCAGCCATTTCGGCCACGTTCCGATGGCCGTGGCCTCGGCCGGGCTCAAATCGATCGTGACCGCGACACTGCGTACGCTCGATTTGCTGGAACTGTTCGATTGCGTGGTGACGGTGGAGGATGTGACCCATCCCAAACCGGCCCCTGATCTCTATCTGCTGGCCGCCAGCAAGCTCGGTGTCACCCCCTCACGCTGTCTCGTTTTCGAGGACACGGAGGAAGGGCTTGAGGCTGCCCATAATGCCGGGATGAGGGCTGTCGACGTGCGGCCTCATCTTACCATTGATGAAAAATGATGATCCTGAGCAGGGTTGCGACAATAGCCAGTGTCACGACCCCGCCTGCCCAGAGCCCGACAAACCAGCCGAGACGGGCAAGGAAGGAGGAGGAAGGGGCTGGAGAAGCAGGCATTGTCATAACTCCTCTGGCGAAGTGGCAGGCTGACCAGAAATAGCCTGACCGATGTTTAGAACATCTGAGCCCGGGCGATGAAAAGCCCGGGGGGCAGGCCCCTCATGAGATCCATGCCCGTTCAGGACCGGGTTGATCTCATGAGGGTGACATTGAGTCAGGCCCGGCCCGGCGTCAGTGGTAATGATGATCGGCGGTCACCGTGCCGCGGAACACCCAGTAGGAATAGATCGTATAGGCCAGGATGATTGGCAGCAGGATCGATGCGCCGACCAGCAGGAAAAGCTGGCTTTCCGGCGGCGAGGAAGCCGACCAGATCGTGACCGTGGGCGGCACGATATAGGGCCAGACATTGATGCCCAGACCCGAGAAGCACAGAAAGAACCAGCCCAGCGCGCAGAGGAACGGCGTGAGGCGCGTTGCCTGCTTGCGCAGCGACAGGAAGAACAGTGCAGCGAGCACGATCACCGCGACGGGTACGGGCGCAACCCAGACGATTTCAGGGAAATCGGTCCAGCGATGCATGTAATTGGCGTGCAGATAGGGCGTCCAGACCGACACGATGGCGATCAGCACCAGCATGCCGAGGCCCAGCGGCGCGGAGAGGCGCTGCATGACCGCCTTCAGATCGGTTTCCGTGCGCCAGACCAGCCAGGTTGCACCAAGCAGGGTGTAGCCAACCGCCACGGCAAAGCCGCAGAAGAGCGGGAAGGGGGCAACCCAGTCCCACGCACTGCCGACGAAGGTGTTGTTCTCGACCTTCACGCCCATGATGAGCTCACCCAGAATGATGCCCTGCATGACAGAGGCAACAAGTGAGCCGAAGCAAAAGGAGCGATCCCAGAACCCCATGCCGAAAATGCCGCTTGCCTTCACACGGAATTCAAACGCCACGCCACGCAGGATCAGCGCGAGCAGCATGAACAGGATCGGCAGGTAAAGCGCGGGGAGGATCGTGCCATAGGCGACGGGGAACACGCCATAAAGCGTAGCACCTCCGAAGATCATCCAGGTTTCGTTACCGTCCCAGACCGGGGCGATGGTGTTGACCATGACATCGCGATGTTCCTTGCGATGCTCGCCGAGGAACAGGATGCCAATGCCCAGATCGAACCCGTCGAGACAGACATAGATGAAGATGGCCAGAGCCGCGAGGGTTGCCCAGATGATGGGCAACCAATAGGCGAGGGTATTCATGGTAAACGCTTACTCCGCCGGGTGGTGAGAGACTTGGGTGATACCAGCGGCACGATGCGGCTGATCGCGCGGGGGCTCAGGCTCGTTCGAGCTGGGTTCCTTGGCAAAATCGCGCAGCAGGATGCCGATACCGGCGGTAAAGACGATGAAATAGACGATGACGAAGGCCACCATGGACATTTCCATGTTCGGCAGTGTCACGGGTGAGACGCTGTCGACGGTGCGCAGCAGCCCGTAGATTGTGAAGGGCTGGCGGCCCACTTCGGTCGTGACCCAGCCGCACAGCAGGGCGATGAACCCGGCAGGCGTCATGAGCAAGGCGCCGCGCAGCAGGATCGGGTTGGTATAGAACCCGCCCTTCCAGCGCAGGAACAGCGAGAAGAACCCAAGTAGGGCCATCAGGCTGCCAAGAGCCACCATCACGCGGAAGGTGTAGAACACCACATACATCGGCGCGCGCTGGTCTTTCGGGAAATCCTTGAGACCCGGTACCTTGCCGTCGAGGCTGTGCGTCAGGATCAGTGAGCCCACCAGCGGGATACCGATCTTGTAGCGTGTCACCTCATGTTCCATATCCGGCACGCCGAACAGCAATTCGGGCGCACGGCTCTCGCTCTCCCAGTCGCCTTCCATCGCCGCGATCTTGGCGGGCTGGTATTTCAGCGTGTTCAGGCCGTGGGCGTCACCCGCCAGGATCTGGAGCGGTGCCACGATGGCAGCCATCCACATCGCCATGGAGAACATGACCTTAACGGCATCGGTCGGCTGGCGCTTCTGACGCTTGGCCTTGAGAAGATGCCACGCGCCGACGCCACCCACGATGAACGCCACGCAAAGGAACGCGGCGAGCGCCATATGGACGAGGCGGAACGGGAAGGAGGGGTTGAAGACGATGGCGAACCAGTCGGCCGGCAGGAAGCGGCCTGTTGCGGCATCAATCTTGTAGCCCTGCGGTGTCTGCATCCAGGAATTGGAAGCCAGGATCCAGCTCATGGAGATCAATGTGCCGATCGAGACCATGCAGGTTGCAGCGAAATGCAGCCGCTTGCCCACGCGGTTGAGGCCGAACATCATGACGCCAAGGAACCCGGCCTCAAGAAAGAAGGCCGTCATGACCTCATAAGCCAGCATCGGGCCAAGGATCGGTCCGGCCTTTTGCGAGAATTGCGACCAGTTGGTGCCGAACTCATAGGACATGACGAGGCCGGAAACGACACCCATGGCAAACACCACGGAAAAGACGCGCAGCCAGTATTTGAAGAGGTCGAGATAGACGGGTTTGTCCGTCTTGAGCCAGAGCCCCTCGAGCACAGCCAGAAACGCGGCCAGGCCAATGGAGAAGGCGGGAAAGACGATATGGAATCCGACGGTAAACGCGAATTGCAATCGTGCGAGGAAGAGAGCACTCATGTCAGGCATTGCAGGGATCCGCGGCCATCAAGGCCAGTCGTGAAGGGGAATGGTTAACTGCCACCGCCCATAAGGCGTCAGCTTCCCCTCCGGTTCATCAATAATGCCCTGTTATTATCGCGGAAATGTGATTTTGCAATAAAATGTCATCGGGACCGAGCGGAATGGGAAGGTCCAGATGGTCCGGTATCCTTGCGGTTTGTTCATCAAGCCCCGCCAGAAGGCGCGCGTAGTCCGGGTTATTCCGCAGGGCTTGCGGTGTATGAGCGACCCAGTAACGGGCGAAGCCCTGCAAGCCGGTGAGATGGGCCCATACCGTGCCTTGTCCGGCATCTGAAAGGGTTCCGCGGGCAACAACAGAGAGGGGGCCGAGCGTGAAAGATGCCTCCTGAATTAAAAAGCGTTCATAACCCACATATTGGTTCAAACCGGCAGGACGGTCGCTCAGATCGTGTCCATCACTCGTCCGGTGCAGTGCGGCGAGAACGAGGTGGAAATACCGCGCTTCAGGCAGTGCAGCGCGGAGGTCCAGCAGGCTGGGCGTCAGGCTGCCGCTGCCCCGCGTGGCGCTCAGCTTAGGTTCTACCCTGTCTGCGCGCAGGTCCAGGCTCCATGCCAGAGAGGGGTCGGCGCTCCGCCCGCCGGGCAGGAACCGCGCGGTGATATCGCGTAGCGTGAGCGTGTCGATTCCCGATATCGGTAGCCCCGATGCCGTCACACCTGCCGTGCGATAGATGATCACCTGCCGCGACGGGTCGAACCAGCCCGATCCACCACCAGCACTGAGCACGACATCGCCACCGGGGCGCAGGATTTGTGCACCCTCATTCGTGAATGACGCTGCTAACGGATGCCTCCAGCCGGGTGTGATCGTAAGGGATCGCCCGGTCCAGCCCTCTCCGGAAGCACGGCCTATCAGGGGGGCAGTCAGCACGATGCGTGACCCCCACGGGCGCCATTGGCGTGCTTTCTCCTGCCACTCAAATTGCCAACCCTCTGCCCGCGCCGTCGCGGACAGCTTCACGATCTGTCGGTCGATCTGACTGATTCGATAGGCGTCCAGAACCTGTATCGAGAGTAACAGGGACGTAACACCGATTATGGTGAAGAAGAGCCCTTTCCTCATCTCGGATTGGTCCGATGAATACTGCGCAATTGGAAGGTTCTGTAGTCAGGTTTCACAGTTGTCGCGAGAAACTGCACATTTTATCCCCAAAGCTGAGAACGGATGGAATGAGGAAAAAAAAAGAGTCTGTTCCGCGGGGCTATGAAAGCGGAAGGGGCTGTGTTAGATGCCCCCTCCGCACCGTTCTTTGCGCCACAAGGCACGAAAAACCTAGCTTTTGCGGCGATTGTCTCTTGATTCGCTTTCTTGCCCGCCCCGGCTGGATCCTTTCAGGATCGTACCGGTTCAATGTGGGTTATGCACGGTGTTCCGCACAGGATTCCCCCTGATCAGCGTCCCAGGTCCACAGAGTTATCCACAGGGTGTGGCATATCGTGTGCCGCACAAAGCTTGTCCCAGGACCTATAGATCGAGTCGATCAGAGAGTGCCTCCCGGCATTCGCAGGCAGGGCCTCTCCTATGGCAATGATGATTTCGCCCGGAGTCATCAACCAGCCACGGCGCGGCCAGTGCAGCCCGGAATTGGTCGCGACAGGGATGACGGGTACAGCGGCCTGCTTGGCCAACGCGACTACGCCGGGCTGAAGGGGAACACGCTCGCCAGGGACGGTTCTTGTCCCTTCCGGGAAGATGATGATCTGTCGGCCTTCATCAAAATGCTCCTGCGTCGCCTTCATGAGGGCGCGGAGTGCCTTTGCGCCCGCTGCGCGCTCGACAGGCACCATGCCGGACAGGATCAGCATGGGACCGATGAACGGTATGCGGATGAGCTCCTGCTTGATGACATAGGCCGGCTGTTCGGCAATGGTCATCCAGATGAAGCCATCGAAGAAAGACTGATGCTGCGAGGCGACAAGGCACGCCCCGGAAGGCAGGTTCTCGCGGCCGATGACGGTGATGCGTATGCGACAGATCAGGCTCAGACCGCGCAAGGTGAGCGATGACCAGAGCTGGGCATAGCGCAGGGCCAGCTTTTGGCGTCGTAGGGCGCGTATGGGCATGGCGATCACACCCATGATCAGGGTGAGGATGATGAAATAGCTCATGAAAAGCCAGGCGCGTATCCGGATCATGCACTCCCCCAGTAGCGTCTCGAGAATCCGATGTTCACTAGAGCATCACGAGGCAGGAGGGAAACGGCACCGCGCGGGATTCGGGGCCGGAATCGGTTTTCACCCGGATGGGTTCATGACTGCGGAGTGAGATTGATTCCCCGCGAGAGGCCCAGATGAGAGCCAATCCATTTGGTGTATTCGTGCAGCAGTAAGCTGAATGTTGCGCGATTGGGGCTGCGTCTCAGCGCCGGTGAGCGGACAGGGTAGGGGTGGAGCGTGACCTCCGGTGCGGCGCGATGGATTTCAACCATAGCCCGTCGGATATGGTAGCCCGCCGTAACGACCAGTAGTGAGCGGATATGGTTCTGCGTGGCCCATTGAGCCGTCTCCGACCCGTTGCCGATGGTAGACACCGCACGCCTGCCCAGTGTGATGCGCGACGCCAGTTCGGGTGTCAGCGATATCGGTGCATGTTCGCTGAGCTGGCTGAGTGTGGCATGGGGCCCAACCCCGGAGATCAAAAGCTTGCGCCCAACCCCCTTGTCCAGCAGCTGAAGCGAGGCCTCGATACGGTCACGCCCCCCGGTCAGGGCAACGATGCCGTCACAATGTACCGGATTGGATACGGGGTGGAGCGCATCGACGCAAAACCAGGCGAACCCCGCGCACCAGACGAGGGCCAGAACGAACACCAGAAACGGAACGGCCAGCCAGAATCTCATGGCAGCCGGCGCAACCACAGACGCACCGTACCCTGAGCCACAACGAAGCTTAGGGCAGCAACGAGCACCGGCACACAGGCGAGGGACTGGAGCAGAGCTGGAGGTATGGCTGCCGACAAGGCAAGCCATTGTTCATAGCTCTGGGGCCACGTTGTTGCACCGGCGTCTACCTGGTCCATGAAGGGCAGCAACAGGTGATAGAGTATGGCCAGTATTAGCCCGCCGAGCGCCGTGCCGATTACCCCACCGCTTAGCCCGAGCAGGGCACTGCGCCAGGCGATGCGTCGTGCGATCAGCCCGTCACGGGCGCCGAGGCCATGAAGGATTTCAATAGTGCGCCGTCGTGCAATCAGCGTCATGCGCACGGAAAGTGTGGTCACGCCAGCAGTGGCAAACCCGGCCAGCAACACGGCAAGCCACGCACAGGCCTGCAAAGTCTGGCCAAGAAGCATCAGGCGCTCGCCCCAGCGGGCATTTTCCTCGATGATGGCTGAGGGCGCGATCGTATCCAGTATGACTGGCAGATCGGTGACGGGGCCATCGCTGCGTCGCGTGATCGAGAGCACGACGGGCAGGTCTGACAGGCTGGCCTGCATCGTGCCAAGCCAGGGGCGAAGGATATCGCGCAGCCTTGCCTCGGGCAGAATTTCAACACTGGCGATGCCGGGATCGCTCTTCAATACGGTAATCAGCTTGCGCGCTGTGTCTGCGGCATCGCCCGTGAGATCCGGAATTTCGATCGTGACCTGTCGCGTGGCGCCGTGGTCCCATTCGCGAGAGAGAACGCGCGCCGCATTCCAGCCGCCCAGTGCAAGGGCTGCGATTGCCGCCACAGCAGCGATCAGGGGTATCAGCCCCTGGTCGCGCCGGCCCAGATGCAGCCCATCAGGAAGCTTGCGGCTCATCGATCCCTCTCCCGCAGGGAGTGTGGGGCAGAGAGGGAGAATGAGGCGGCAGAGCCATCGGAATGGTTGCTGACATCGCCGCCCGGGGGCATGGGTTGAAAGCCGGTGGGGTGCGTGTCCGGGGGATGCATCACCGGGGGCGGGACAGCTTTTTCGAGGCGGCCGTTACGCAGGCTGATACAGGGCAGCGGCATGGCCCGCAGCAGCGACTCGTTATGCGTGGCGACGATGACCGTCGTGCCTGCGCGGCTCAGAGCCCGCAATGCCTCGATGAGTTGCCAGCTTTGCGACTCAGCAAGGGCATTGGTCGGTTCGTCCGCCAGTAGCAGGGCCGGGCGGGTTACAAGAGCACGGGCGATGGCAACGCGCTGTCGCTCTCCCCCTGAAAGCTCATCCGGCAGACTGTCCGATTTGGCCCCCAGATCGAGCCAGTCGAGGATAGATCCGATCTCACCCCTTATCGCGCTGTCGGGTTGACCGGCCAGACGTAAAGGAAGGGCGATGTTGTCATAAACGTTCAGTTCGCCAAGCAGGCGCAGATCCTGAGGGATGAACCCGATGCGCTGCCTGAGCTGCGCCAACTGGCGGCGGCTGGCCCGGTCCGTTGCGACCCCGAGAATTTCGACTGTACCGCTTTCTGGCAGAGTCTCTGCATGGGCGAGGCGAAGCAGGCTGGACTTGCCCGCGCCGGAGGGGCCGGTCAGCCAGTAGAAGCTGCCTTGCTGGATGGTAAAATCGAGTCCCTCAAGGACCGGGCGCGCCATCTGGCGTTGCCCGGCCAGACGGCGACGGAGGGCATGGCGATAGCTGACGTTGTAAAACCGGATCATGAAAGCCCCGGTCGCGTCGTTACATGTTGCGTGCGGCGACGGCCGAAACCGTCGCACCGAGGGCGGCGATGGCCATCAGCATGAAACCATCGAAGACAAGGCCGCTTGCCGTCATCACATGGCTGCCGATGGCAAGATGATCGGGAATGCTCCCGACCACGTGATTCATGACATCCTGTGCCTGAGGGTCGGTCGAGGCGGTGCCAGTGGTGATAGCCGAAAGAGCCTTGGGCAGGGCCATCCAGCCAATGCCAAGCACGAGGCAAAGCGGTGCCAGAACCTCGGCCACCTGCTGCGCGAAATAAAAGGCGAAGTAGCAGACAGCCCAGAAAGCCGTACGCAGGACGGCAAGCCCGCTGCTGCTGCGTCCGCCTATGCCAAGCCCGTTTGTGCCACGGGGCTCGCGGTCGTCGCTCGGCTGGCCTAGGCGTGACAGGGACGGGCGGGGCGAAACTTCCATGGGGCGCTTCCAGCTTGTCGTGGTGGGCACGAATGAAGTGGCGTCCAGTCAGGGCTGGCCACATTGTCTGATCCTGAGGTAGCTGCCAGCGCGGCGAAATGCAATGATCAGCCTGAGATGCGGCCTTGCTTCCATATGAACATCAAGACCTGCACATGCCGCGTTGTGAGGGACCCCATAGCAGGCCGGATGGCATGAGCCTTCGACATGTCGCCATTCCTGCAACCACCAGACGATAGAGGAACTCTTTTCGTCCTGAGGGCGCTGGCGAACTTGATCACCCCCGCAAACTCATGAGACCAGTGCATTCATGACCCTGCAAGATGTGCCCCGCCCCGCAATCCTTCTCGTTGAGGAGTCGGATATACAGGCGCAAGCCCTGACGCTTCTGCTTGAAGAAGCAGGGTTTGTCGTCCGGCGCGTGGCCAGCGGTGAAGAAGCCCTGACCTGCCTTGATGACGGCCTGCCGGATCTGGTGGTGGCTGACTACCACCTACCTGGCATGAATGGCGGGCAGATGGCGCGTCAGTTCCGCATGAACGCCCAGACGCGCTCGATCCCCATCCTGATGCTGACCGAGGATGTCGGCCCCGGACTGGAGCGTGAAGGGCTCGAAAGCGGCGCGGATGCCTATATCTCCAAATCGGCCCATCCTGACCTGCTGGTGCTACGTATCCGTGCGTTGCTGCGAGAGGGCTCGGACTTTCTTCAGGCCGAAGAGGCGGGACGTTTCCGCCGGGCGCGTATCGTTATCGTCACGAGCCCAAATACAGAGGATTTCGAGGACGAGCCGAGCGACAATGCCAATTGGGAGCGCGATTCCTCCGGTGCGTCTCTGGGGGAGTTGCTCTGGCGCGATGGCCATACGGTCACCACGGTTACCGCCTCGGGCGAGCTGATTCATGGGGGCTGGCTCGGGGGCGAGGAGGGGCCGGATTGTCTGGTGCTCGACCTTACGTCGCGCCTGCTCGATGGCGTGAATTTCTGCCGCCGTCTCGATGCGCGCCGTCAGGATGTGCTCGAGGCCGGAGGAACTTCCTTCCGGATCCTCGGCATTGTCGATGCTGACCGGTTCAGGCGTCACTCTGCGGCAGATCTGTTCGATGCGGGGCTGGATGACCTGGTGCCCAGCGACATCGCCCCCGATGTTCTGGCGCTGCGCATCCGGGTGCTGGTGCGTCGCAAGCTGGCGCAGGACGAGATCAGGCAGCAGGAAATCAAGCGTCAGGTGCGCGAAGTGGCGCTTCAGACAGCGCAAAGCGAGGCCCGCGCCATCGCTGCCAAGGCCGCTATGGCCGAGGCGCTGGCCCACGCCAATTCAGAACTGGCCGATGCCAATGCGCGACTGATCGAGACACAGGCCAAGCTGGTGCAGACAGCCAAGATGGCCTCGCTCGGCGAGCTCGTGGCAGGCATCGCCCACGAGATCAACAACCCGCTCGCCTTCACCCTGGCGCATGAGGAAACCATCGCACGCGCCCTGCAGCGGCTTACGGAGTCCGAGGGGCCTCTTCTGCCAGCACAGCTCGCGCTGCTCGAGAAATGTTCGAGCCGTATCGGCGCGATGCGGCTGGGGCTGCAGCGCATCCAGAATCTGGTGCTGAGCCTGAGGCGTTTCTCACGGCTCGATGAGAGCGCTTTTCAGGATACCGACGTGGTTGAGGCAATCGATACCGCGCTCGCCCTTCTGGCGCATAAATTCGGCCGCGAGATTACGGTGGAGCGCCATCTGTCGGCCCCACGCATGCTGGTCTGCCAGCCGGCCCTTCTGCATCAGGTGGTCATGAATATCGTCAGCAACGCAGCCGATGCCATACGCTCGCGCGCCGAGGCCGAAGGGCTTGAGGCCGGGGCGCCCAGCGGCAAAATCGTGATCCGGACCGTTCTGAAGCAGGAGGGATCGGATGCAAATTACGTGATCAGCGTGGCAGATGACGGACCGGGTGTGCCCGCCGCCCTGCGCGCCCGTGTGTTCGAGCCGTTCTTCACGACCAAGCCTGTCGGTATGGGAACGGGGCTGGGGCTGGCGATTGCCTATGGCGTGATCGAGGCGCATGGCGGCACGATTGATATAGAGGACGCGAATCTCGAGGGTGGACGCGATGTGGGGGCCTGTTTCACGCTCTCCGTTCCGGTGCGCCTTACCCCTACGGGACCGGTGACGATAGGACGCAGCGCATGAAACGGACCGAAATGAGCGTACCATTCGGGAGGAGCCGTATCCTCCTGGTGGATGATGAAGCCGAAATTCTGGTCGCGCTGACCGATCTGCTGGAAGATGAATTCGATATTCTCTCCAGTACAGACCCGCTCGAGGCGCTCGAATTCCTGCGCAAGTCACCCGATATCGCGGTGATTGTCTCCGATCAGCGTATGCCCAACATGACGGGCGATGTGATGCTGAGCAAGGCGCGGGACTATTCCGATGCGCGTGGAATTCTCCTGACCGGTTATGCTGATCTGGCCGCCGTGGTTGCCGCTCTCAATCAGGGCAGGATCCAGTTCTATGCCCACAAGCCGTGGGAATCCGACTCACTGCGCGCGATGGTACGTGAGGTTGCAGCCCATCATCGCCTCGAGCGGGCATTGATGATGGAGCGCGTGCTTTTGCATGGTGCACTGGAATCAGTGCCGATGGATGTCGTGTTTTCCGAGGCCGATGGCACGGTACTGCGCCATAACATCGAGGTCGAGGTCACGCCGGATAGCAGGGGCGATATCGCTGAGGACTCCCTGTTCAACGATGCCCTTCGGCCCGATATCGCCGCCATGCGTGAGGAAACCCGAAGCGAGGGCGAGGTCTCGCGGCTGGTGTCGGAGCAGACGGCTGACGGGGTGAGGTGGCACGAGATCACGCGCCAGACCCTGCCCTGGCCGCGCAATGCGCTGGGTGTCCCTTTCCCGAGCGCGCAGCGCTGGCAGATGATGCTCGACCGCGACGTGACAGAGCGCCTCGCCATGGAGGAGCGCCTGCGCCAGGATGACAAGATGCATGCTCTTGGCACACTTGCCGGGGGGATTGCGCATGATTTCAACAACCTGCTGACCGCCATGCTGGGCTCACTCGAATTGCTGCAGGACATGACGCCTGCGGTAAACCCGACCGTGACCAAGCTTTTCGACAATGCCCTTGAATCGGCCCGCCGCGGCACGGTCCTTACCCGCCGTCTGCTCGAATTCGGTCGACCGAAACCCATGGCGCTGCGTCCGGTCAATCTGGTCGAGATGATCTGGAGCATGCACGACCTGATCGTGCAGAGCCTGAGCCGGGCAAGCGATCTGCGCGGCGAAACGGGGCGCTGTACGATCGATCTCTCTGCCGTGCCGCGTGATCTGGTCATGCCCCCCGTGATGAGTGACTCCGGTCAGCTTGAAATGGCCCTGCTTAACCTCTGTATCAATGCCCGCGATGCCATGCCGGATGGCGGTGTCATCAGCGTCGCGCTCAGCCATGAGGCTCATGCCCCTGAAGGTGAGCGCGTCGTGCTCTCGGTCGATGATCAGGGCTGCGGCATGCCGCCGGAGATCGTGCGCCGTATCTTCGAACCTTTTTTCACGACGAAGGGCCTTGGAAGCGGCACGGGTCTGGGACTTTCGACCATCTACGGGTTCCTGCAGCGCAGCGGGGGGGATATCCGCGTCGAAAGCACGCCGGGCGAAGGCACACGCATGATCATGCTTCTGCCTGTTAGCCATGAGGCTACGGCAGGGGCGCAGCAGGAGGCGGTCGAGGCTGTTTCGGGGCCGCGCAAGCTGCGTGTGTTGCTGGCTGATGATGAACCCGGTGTGCGGCTCGTTACGGCGCAATTCCTCTCGCAGGACGGTCATGAGGTGATCAGCGTTGCGGATGGCAAGGATGTGATTGCCTGCCTGGCTGCGGGTGAACATTTCGATCTGGTTGTGCTCGATCTGCTGATGCCAGGCATGGGCGGCCGCGAATGCGGCGCCATCCTGGCGGAGACATATCCTGCTCTGCCGGTGCTTTACGTCAGTGGTTATGCCGACCCCGAAAACCTCCCAGCCGATGCTTTCGTGCTGGGCAAACCCTTCACCCCGGTGGAGTTACGGCAGGCAATCGCCACCACGCTGCGTAACTGGGCATAGGGCGGGCTTGTCTCTCTGCGCGCAGGGCTTATGTGAAGAGGCATGCACACTCATTCCCCTTCCCCCCACGACCCTGTTGGCTGGCATGGCACCACCATCCTTTGCGTTCGTCGCGATGGACAGGTTGCCATGGCGGGTGACGGGCAGGTTACGCTTGGCCAGACGGTCATCAAGGGCAATGCCCGCAAGGTACGGCGCATAGGGCCCAAGAACTCGATTCTCGCCGGGTTCGCCGGGGCAACAGCCGATGCCTTCACCCTGCTCGAGCGCCTCGAAGCCAAGCTGGAGCGCTATCCTGATCAGCTTGAACGGGCCTGTGTCGATCTGGCGAAAGACTGGCGCACGGATCGCTATCTGCGTCGGCTGGAGGCCATGATGGCGGTGGCCGATGCCCATCGCTCCTTCACACTGACCGGCAATGGTGACGTGCTTGAGCCTGAGGACGGAATCATCGCGATCGGCTCCGGCGGCAATTACGCGCTTTCGGCCGCGCGTGCGCTCATCGATATCGAGGGGCTGAGTGCCGAGGATGTGGCCCGCCGTGCGATGAAGATTGCTGGCGATATCTGCGTCTACACCAATCATTCGGTCCGGGTGGAACTGCTGGGCGGAGAGTCGCTGTGATGGAAATTCCGAATTACTCGCCGCGTGAGATTGTCTCCGAGCTCGACCGCTTCATTATCGGTCAGAACGAGGCCAAGCGGGCTGTCGCTATTGCCATGCGTAACCGCTGGCGCCGTGCGCAACTGCCCGAAGGGTTGCGTGAAGAGGTCGTGCCCAAGAATATCCTCATGATCGGGCCAACCGGCTGCGGCAAGACCGAGATCGCCCGCCGTCTGGCGCGTCTGGCACAATCGCCTTTCCTGAAGGTCGAGGCCACCAAGTTCACCGAGGTCGGCTATGTCGGGCGTGATGTGGAATCCATCGTGCGCGATCTGGTCGAGGTGTCACTCACCATGCTGCGTGAGGCCCGACGCAAGGACGTGAATGCCAAGGCCGAGCTTGCTGCAGAATCCCGCCTTGTCGATGCGCTGGTCGGTGAGGGGGCCACGGCGGACACCAAGACCAAGTTCCGCCAGATGCTGCGTAATGGCGAACTCGAGGACAAGGAAATCGAGATTCAGGTGGGACGTGAGCCGGGCGCGGGTGAGATGCCCGACATGGCAGGTGGCACGGTCATGAATGCCGCTGCCTTTGGCGACCTCATGAAGAACCTCATGAACCGCTCGCCCCAGAAGCGTCGCCTGACGATCGCAGCCGCGCGTCAGCTTCTGATCCGCGAGGAGGCCGACCGGCTGGTGGATAATGACGCACTGACCCAGGACGCAGTGCGTCATGCGCAGGATCACGGCATCGTCTTTCTCGATGAGATCGACAAGGTCTGCGCCCGTTCGGGTGAAGGCGGTGGACGGGGTGGCGATATCTCGCGTGAGGGTGTGCAGCGCGATCTTCTGCCGCTGATCGAGGGAACGACGGTCACCACCAAATACGGGCCGGTGAAAACCGACCATATCCTGTTCATCGCATCCGGGGCTTTTCACCTGGCGAAGCCCTCGGACCTGCTGCCTGAGTTGCAGGGGCGTCTGCCCATTCGCGTCGAGCTAGCTGGTCTGACACGTGAGGACCTCAAGCGCATTCTGCTCGAGCCCGAACACTCCCTGCTCAAGCAATATGTCTCACTTCTCGGCACCGAGAATCTGACGCTCTCCTTCGAGGATGGCGCGGTGGATGCGCTCGCTGAACTGGCGACGGACATCAATGAGCGTGTCGAGAATATCGGTGCCCGTCGTCTTGCGACGGTCATGGAGCGTCTGCTGGAAGATGTTTCCTTCAGGGCGTCTGACCGGAGCGGGGATACTGTTGTGATTACCGCGCAGGATGTGCAGGAGCGCGTTGCGCCTCTGGCCCGCAAGGGCGATCTGAGCAGGTTCATCCTGTGAGCGGCGCGGTAACGGATCTCCCCTTCGTCCAGCCCGTGGATGGCACGGCGGCGGAGGCCATTGCATCGATCAGCGACGAACTTGCCTTGTTCGATGACTGGATGGATCGCTACGAATACATCATCGAGATGGGGCGCAACCTCCCGCCCTTTCCCGCTGCGTGGCAGAATGATGGTCATCGTGTGCCCGGCTGCCAAAGCCAGGTCTGGCTTGAGGCGCATGAGTCAGGTGGCCGCCTGTTCTTCGCTGGTGCGTCCGATGCGGCCATTGTGAATGGGTTGGTAGCTTTGCTGCTGCGCGTCTATTCCGGGCGTGACCGGGCGGAGATCGAGGCAACGGACCCGACATTCCTGCATGATCTGGGACTGGTGAAGGCGCTCTCGACCAACCGTGGCAATGGAGTCGAGGCAATGGCCCAGGCCATACGGGCCCGAGCCCGGGCCTGATTTCGACAGGGTAGAACGGCAATCAAGAAAAAAGGCCCGGGAGACCGGGCCTTTTTTACATGGAACAACCCGAACTGCGAGAGGCGGAGACCGCCCCCTAAATCAGTTCTTGCCGGGGGCCCCATCAGCGGGGGTCGCGGGTGCGGTCGCCTTGCTATCGTCCTTGGAGGCGGCATCAGCCTTGCACTTGGTGAACTTGCCCTTGGCATCGCGGCATTTCTCGGCCTTCGGCTTTTCGCATTTCACGAACTTGCCCGAGGTCGCATCGCGGCAGGGCTTGGCGTAGGCGACAGGGGCTGCGGCTGTGCCGAGCAGCACGGTCAGAGCGAGAAATCCACGGAGCATGATGAAATCCTTGGCTGAGGTTTCAGCAACACTCTGACATTATTTGTCGCTGCGCAAGAGCCGTACAGGCCCTTTGAAGCCAGACACAAAAAAACCCGCCAGAAGGCGGGTTTTCCTGTTTCCGAAACCGGGAAGGATCAGTTCGGCAGAGCGTAGGCGATGACGTAATCGCCCATCTTCGTGCCGAAAGAGCCATGACCACCGGCATAGGTCACGATGTACTGCTTGCCATTGGCAGAGTAGCTCATCGGGGTGGACTGGCCACCGGCGGGCAGACGGTCCTGCCACAAGGTTTCACCCGTCGTGACGTTGTATGCACGGATGTAGAAATCCAGCGTGGACGTCAGGAAGGCGACGTTGCCGGCCGTGGTGAGCGGGCCACCGAGGCTGGGAACGCCAACCTTGAGCGGCGGCAGCTGGATGGGCAGGGCGCTGTTGTACAGACTGTCACGCAGCGTGCCATTGCGATGCTGCCAGACCACCTTGTTGGTGCGCAGATCGATACCAGCCATGTAGCCCCACGGCGGACGCTTGCAGGGGATCGGCAGACCGATGCGTGTGGTGATCGGGTTCAGGAACGGGCTCAGCATGATGGCATAGGGTGCGCCATAGTTGTGCTGCAGGCCGGTCTCGCCGCCCGAACCCTTGGCGTCCTTTTCGGGCCAGAGCGGATTACCCGGACCGCGGGGAACCAGACGCGACACGAAAGGCAGGGCGATCGGGTTGGAGATGGCGATCTGACGCTGCGGATCAACAGCAAGACCACCCCACTCGAAGATACCCAGATTGCCCGGGAAGATCAGCGAGCCACGCTCGGACGGTGCCGTGAACGTGCCCTTGTAGTCGAGCTGATGGAACGCCACGCGGCAGATCAGCTGATCGAACACGGTGCCACCCCACATGTCCTTGCCCGTCAGCAGGGCCTTGGGACGCAGGGTCAGGTCAGAGAAGGGCTGTGTGGGAGCAACGTGATCGCTCTTAACCACTTCCTGCGGCACGGGAAGCTCGGGTGCAGGCACGATCAGCTTGCCGTCGCGACGGTCGAGAACGAAGATGTTGCCCGTCTTGGCCGGTGCGTAGATGGCCGGAATGACGGTGCCGTCCTTCTGGGTGATGTCCACAAGGCTCATCTGGGCCGGAAGATCCATGTCCCACAGATCGTGGTGCACGGTCTGGTAGCTCCAGGCCAGCTTGCCGGTATCGGCGTGCAGGGCGAGCACGGACGACGCATAGCGTTCGGCATCGGGGGTGCGGTTGCCACCCCACTGGTCAGGGGTCTGAACGCCGGTCGGGATATAGACCAGGCCCAGATTGGCGTCATAGGACGCGGTGATCCACGAGTTGGGCGAGTTGGCGACGTATTTGTGGTCACCGCTCGGCATTTCGTTCGGGTCGGGGTTCGAGGGGTCGAACACCCAGACGAGCTTGCCTGTGAACAGGTCGAAAGCACGCGTGACGCCCGAGGGCTCCTTGGTGGAGTTGTTGTCGGTCACGGCGCCGGAAACGATCACGACCTTGTCTGTTACGACAGGCGGTGAGGTCGGCTCGTAGCCGCCAACATGGTCATACGGCATGTAAGGCGTACGCAGGTCGATCTCGCCATTGTTGCCGAAGCTCGGGCAGGCCTTGCCAGTCTGGGCATCGACAGCGAACATGCGACCGTCATTGACGGGCAGGAACAGGCGCTCATGGCACTCATCAGGGGCCGGCGTGCCATCTGACGTGACGGCGCTGGCATCGGATTTGTGGTAGGTCACGCCACGGCAGGTCAGATGCTGGAAGCCCGGATTGACATAGAGATGGGGGTCGAACACCCACTTCGTCTTGCCGGTTGCGCCATCGACGGCCCACAGCTTCTGATGCAGCGAGCAGAAATACAGCGTGCCATTGACGGCGAGCGGTGTCGCCTCATTGGTGGCTTCACCGGGGTCGTTCGGGCCCTTGAGGTCGCCCGTGCGCATCGTCCAGGCCACCTTGAGCTTGCTGACATTGTCAGCGTTGATCTGGGTGAGCGGGGAGAAGCGATCGCCATACTGGGTGCGCCCATAGGCCTGCCAGTCGCCATCGGGCACCTGGGCGGCATCACTGCCAGCGGCGGCGATCTTTTCGGTGGGCAGATTGCCCGCCTTGTCACCCGGATCCTGCACGAAGGCCACGACCACGACAATCAGTGCGAGGACGACGCTGCCGAGCAGGGGCAGGGTGGCGAGGCGGCTTGTGGTGATCTGGCGGCTGACAAACGGCAGAAGCAGCCAGATGCCGAGAATGGTGATCACGTCGCCACGCGGCACGAGCGACCAGAAATCGATGCCGATTTCGCTGATCGCCCAGATGAGCGAGCCGAGGATGATCAGGGTATAGAGCCAGAACGCGGCTGGGCGCCCCGTCCAGACGAGATAGGCGGTCGCCAGAAGGGCAATACCGCAGACTGCGTAATAAGGGGTGTCGCCATAGCTCAGGAGCCAGACACCGCCGAGTGTCAGATAAATGCCACAAAGGGCAAATATCACGGCGGTGAGGGCTGCCCAGAACCGCGGCCGGGAAACCGTGTTCATGCGTCGTCCTATGTGTGGTTTCGTGTTCGGAAACGTTGCGAAAAGAGACCGCGTCGTAAAAGGCCCAAATGTTGATCTACGTCAAGAACGTCCCATATTGTGGTTAAGGTTCTGTCTAACCCAAAGTAAATGTTTTAGCGCGTTAAAATGGGTTGTGCAGGGCAGAGATATCCTTTAGGTGCCCCCTTTCGAACGCGCGTCCAGGCGATGGTAGGGCATGCCTGGCCGCTTGGTAACGCCCGCAAGCAATTGCGGGAGGTTGCCTGATATGTCGAGAGGAGAATGAAATGCCCAAGATGAAGACCAAGTCGTCGGTCAAGAAGCGGTTCAAGATCACCGCGACCGGCAAGGTGATGTGCGGTCCCGGCAACAAGCGCCACGGCCTCATCAACCGTCCGCAGAAAATGAAGCGCACCAATCGCGGCCCGCAGACCATGACGGACATGGATGCGAAGACCGTGAAGCAGTGGGCCCCCTACGGACTGGCTTGAGGAGCAGATAAATGGCACGTGTTAAGCGCGGCGTAACGACGCACGCCCGTCACAAGAAGGTTCTGGATCTCGCCAAGGGTTACCGCGGCCGGTCTTCCACCAACTATCGTATCGCTCTCGAGCGCGTCGAGAAGGCTCTTCGTTATGCCTATCGCGACCGTCGCAACAAGAAGCGCGATTTCCGCGCTCTGTGGATCCAGCGTATCAACGCTGCCGTTCGCGAGCAGGGCCTGACCTACAGTAAGTTCATCAATGGACTGGCAAAGGCTGGCATCGAAATCGACCGTAAGGTTCTGGCCGCCATCGCATTCGACGACGCAGCAACCTTCGCCGAGATCGTGAAGCTGGCGCAGATGGCTCTTGAGCAGTCCGCTCAGGAACAGACGGCGCAGGCCTGATCAAAGGCTCTAGCCTCCGGATTTCGGCTTCGGCAGATTTCCGGATTTGATAGAAAACGTGTCGTCCTGTATCAGGACGGCCCGTTTTCTTTTTTGACGATACCAGTTGACCGATGGGACAGGCGAATGATGGGCGATGATCTCGAAGCGCTGAAAAGCGAAACTCTCGAATCTCTGGCGCAGGCGCAGGATCACGCCAGCTGGGACGCCATTCGCGTTGGGGTGCTCGGCAAATCGGGCCGCCTTACTGTCCTGCTCAAGGAACTGGGCAAGATGACGCCCGAGATGCGCAAGGAGCGTGGTCAGGCACTGAACCGACTGCGCGATGCGCTCAATACGGCTGTTGAAGAGCGTGGTCAGGCCATTGCCGAGGCGGCGCTGGAGGCCCGGCTGAAATCCGAGCAGGTCGATGTGTCGATGCCTGCTGTCTCGACTCCGCTCGGGCTGCTCCATCCGATCAACCGAACGATCGAGGAGATGACCGCGATTTTCGGTGCCATGGGGTTCTCGGTCGCCGAGGGGCCGGACATCGAATCGCAATGGCATAATTTCTCGGCGCTCAATACGCCCGACCATCATCCTGCGCGGACCGAGCACGACACATTCTACCTGCCTGCATCCCATGAGGAGTCGCCGCCGCGTGTGCTGCGTACCCAGACATCGGGCGTGCAGATCCGCACCATGCTGACCGAGCCCCCGCCGATCCGCGTCATCGCGCCGGGGCGCACCTATCGCGCCGATCATGACGCCACCCACTCACCGATGTTTCATCAATGTGAAGGACTTGTCATCGACCAGGGCATCACGCTCGGTCATCTCAAGGGCTGTCTGATCGAATTTTTGCGTATCTTCTTCGACAAGCCGAACCTCCCTGTCCGTTTCCGCGCCTCCTATTTTCCGTTCACCGAGCCCTCGATGGAGGTTGATATCGGCTGGTCGCGCCAGACGGGTGAGATTGGCGGTGGGACCGACTGGCTCGAGGTTCTGGGCTCGGGCATGGTTCATCCGCGTGTACTGGCCAATTGCGGCCTCGATCCCGCCATCTGGCAGGGTTTTGCTTTCGGCATGGGCATCGAGCGTCTGACCATGCTCAAGAACGGTATTCCCGATCTGCGCTCCTTCTATGAGAGCGATCTGAGATGGCTGCGTCATTACGGCTTCTCCGCCCTATCCTCCGTCAGCCTCGCAGAAGGAGTCTGAGACCATGAAATTCACTCTGTCCTGGCTGCGCGAGCATCTCGATTTCACGGTCTCGCTGGATGAGATCGTCAGCAAGCTCAATGCCATAGGCCTCGAGGTCGAGAGCGTTGAAAATCCCGCCGACTCGCTGCGTGGCTTTCGTGTCGCCAAGATTCTCGAGGCCCATCGTCATCCCGATGCCGACCGGTTGCAGGTCTGTGTGGTGGCCGCTGGTGGGGATTACGAGAAGGTGCAGGTCGTCTGCGGTGCGCCCAATGCCCGCGCCGGACTCCATGTGATCTTTGCCCCGCCGGGGACCTATATTCCTGGCAGTGATATCACCATCAAGGCAGGCAAGATTCGCGGGCAGGAAAGCGGGGGCATGCTGTGTTCGCTTCGCGAGCTTGGTCTCGGGGCGGAAAGTGACGGCATTGCCGAACTGCCCGAGAATGTCGTGCTGGGTCAGCCCTATGCAGACTATGCGAAGCTCGATGACCCGGTGATCGATATCTCGATCACGCCCAATCGTGGCGATGCTCTCAGCGTGCGCGGCATTGCCCGCGATCTGGCTGCTGCCGGGCTGGGGCATCTCAAGCCGTGGCTGGTTGAAACGGTCGAGGGGCAGTTTGCCTCATCGATCAACTGGGACATCCAGTACGATACGGCATGCCCTTACATTGCCGGGCGTCTGGTGCGTGGCGTGAAAAACCGCCCGAGCCCCGACTGGCTGCGTCAGCGCCTCGAATCGATCGGGCTCAAGCCAATCAGCGCGCTGGTCGACATCACCAATTATCTTACCTTTGATCTGGGGCGTCCGCTCCATGTGTTCGATGCGGGCAAGATCAGCGGCAATACCCTGTCTCTCACCCGTGCAGCACGTGAGACGTTCCGCGCACTGGATGGGCGCGACCTCGTTCTCGGCACGGATGACCTTGTCATTGTCGATAGCGCTGGCGTGCAGTCCCTGGCGGGCCTGATCGGCGGCGAGGCGACGGGCGTCTCTGACGAAACGACGGATGTGTTCATCGAGGCCGCTCTGTTTGACGCGGTGCGTATCGCCCTGACGGGGCGCAGGCTCGGCATCCATACCGATGCCCGCCAGCGTTTCGAGCGTGGGATCGATCCGGCACTCGTTCTGCCTGGCCTGGAGGCTGCCACGCAGCTCATTCTGTCGCTCTGCGGCGGTGAGGCCAGTGAAATCACCAGCGCTGGCGCAGTTCCCGCCTGGCAGCGTGAGGCATGGCTGCGTTTCGATCGCCTCGAAACGCTGGGTGGTGTCGAAATCCCTTCTGGGGAAGCCACACGCATCCTTGAGCATCTCGGCTTTGCCGTGCGTGAGCAGGATGAGACACGCGCCTGTTTTGCGGTGCCATCATGGCGCAATGACGTGGCGACAGGTGTCACGCTCGATCAGGCACCGCATCTCGACCCTGCCCAGGCCCGGAACGCTGCGGCCTCGGTTCATGCCATCGAGGCAGAAAACGACCTGATCGAGGAAGTGCTGCGTATCTACGGGCTGGACTCGGTTCCCCCGCTGCCATTGCCGCTCAAGACCGCGATTGCCGCTCCCGCCCTGACGCCGGCACAGGCCCGTCTGGGCGATCTGCGTCGACTCTGCGCGTTGCGTGGGCTGGTGGAGACCGTTGGCTTCTCCTTCGTCTCGCATGAAGATGCCCTGCTGTTCGGTGGAGCGCCTGAGGGGCTGCGTCTGCTCAACCCGATCGCCTCCGACCTCAACCAGATGCGCCCCACGCCGCTGATCAATCTTGCCCGGGCTTGGCAGCGCAACGCGGCGCGTGGGCTGAGTGATGCTGCCCTGTTTGAGCTGGGCCCCTGCTTCCATGCAGATGGGCAGAAACTCGTGCTGGCCGGGCTGCGTGGTGGTGAGACGCCAAGGCGCCCCGGCATGCGGGCGCAACCCATGACGTTGTGGGACGCCAAGGCGGATCTCATGGCGGCGCTCGAGGCACTCAAGCTTCCTGCCGAGGCGCTGAGCGTGACGGCCGATGCGCCCGGTCATTACCATCCTGGCCGCTCGGGTGTTGTGCGTCAGGGTCCAAAGACGGTTCTGGGCTGCTTTGGCGAACTGCATCCCCGCGTAACACGCGCCATGGGCATCGACTCGACCCTCGTTGTGTTCGAGATCTTCCTCGATGCCGTGCCGCTGCCCAAGGTCAAGCGTCGCCAGCCGCCTGCGCTCTCGGCGTTCCAGCCTGTCAGTCGCGATTTTGCCTTCATCGTGGCACCAGGTGTGGAAGCTCAGGCCGTTCTCAAGGCCGCCCGTGGTGCCGAACGGGCGCTGATCAGCGATGTGAGCCTTTTCGATGTGTATGAGGGCGGGTCGCTTGAGGCGGGCCATCGGTCATTGGGCATCGAGGTCACGCTTCAGCCCGTCAAGGCGAGCCTGACCGATGAGGAAATCGAGGCTGTTTCCGAAAAGATCATTGCAGCCGTTGCCAAGGCAACCGGCGCAACGCTGAGACGCTGAGGCCCCATGCCCAATTCTGCCATCACCCCTCGCGTCATCTGGCTTCTGGCAGGTGAGGCCAGTGGTGATGTGCTGGGCGCCCACCTCATGCAGGCACTTCACGCGCGCGACCCGCATCTGATTTTCGTTGGAATCGGTGGTCCGCGCATGGAGGCTCTGGGCCTTGCCAGCCTGTTCCCCATGCGGGATCTGGCGGTGATGGGGCTGGTGGAGGTGCTGCCGCGTATCCGACAGCTTTCCCAACGCCTGAACGAGGCGGTCAATGACGTGGTGCTGCGTCAGCCCGATCTGATTGTCACGATCGACTCTCCCGGGTTTGCACTGCGCTTTCTTAAGCGCCTGCGTCATGTGACTGTACCGAAAATCCATTATGTCGGCCCGCAGGTCTGGGCGTGGCACGAGAAGCGCGTCCATAGTTTTCCCGAACTCTGGGACCGGCTGCTTTGCCTCCTGCCGTTCGAGGTGGAGTGGTTCGGTGAGCGCGGCGTAGCGGTCGATTTCGTCGGTCATCCGGTGCTTCAGTCAGGGGCCGATCAGGGGGACGCAAAGCGCTTTCGGCTGCGCCATGGCATTGCCGATGAGGCACCCGTGCTGATCCTGATGCCGGGCAGCCGTCGCTCCGAGGTGCCGCGTCTTTTGCCGGTTTACGGTAAGATGCTCGCCCTGTTGAAACACCGTCTGCCGGGTATCGTGCCGGTCCTGCCGCTTTCGCCGCTTGTTGCCCAGACGGTACGCGCTGCCGTGGCACGCTGGCCGGTCAAGCCGATCATCGTGACCGAGCTGCATGACAAGCATGATGCTTTCGCCGCAGCAGGCGCAGCCCTGACCAAATCGGGCACGTCAACGCTCGAACTGGCTCTGGCGCATGTACCGATGGCTGTGGCTTATCGCGTCAATCCGGTCACGGCGTTCATGGCGCGTCGCCTGATCAAGGTGAAATATGTGGCGATGGTCAATCTGCTGGCAGGGCGGGAGGTCGTGCCCGAGCTTCTTCAGGAGCGTTGTACGCCAGAGGATCTGGCGGATGCGTCCTATGCCCTGTTGACCGACCCGGCGCTGGGGGCGGCGCAGCGCGAAGCCTTCGATGCGGTCATGGCGCAGCTGCGGCCTCCGGCATCGTCGAGCCATAACGGTACCCCGTCAGACGCGGCGGCAGAAGCGGTTCTGCGTATCCTGAACGAACGCCGTCCGGTGACAGCTTTGGGGAGTGTCGCGACAACTGAGCTCAACGCGCCCTGAGACCTCTCAGGACGCGCCTGCGGTGGGTTCAGCGGCCTCAGCGTACCGCGGTGGGGGCTGTGGTTCCGTGAGGGGAAGGCCCCGTTCGCGCCGCCAATAAACCCCTCGGCAAGCGCCAGCCTTTTCATCAGACGGGGATAAAGGGGCAGTAATAGAGGCAGGGCTCAGTGCGCGCTGCCATAAAGCTGTTCGGGCGTAACTTCCGGCGCGGTCGTATCCCGCAGCCCCTCAGGGACGACTTCATGATAGAAGCAGCTGCGACGGCCAGTGTGGCAAGCCACGCCTGTCTGGTTCACGAGCAGCAGCACCGCATCGCGATCGCAATCCAGCCGGGCCGAAACAAGGGTCTGGCGCTGCCCAGAGCTCTCGCCCTTGCGCCACAGCCTGTTGCGGCTGCGTGAATAGTAGCAGACCTGACCGGTTGCGAGCGTCTCGGCCAGTGCCTCGCGGTTCATCCAGGCCAGCATCAGAACATCATGCGGCGCCTCTGCCGCCTGGGCGAGGGCCGTAATCAGCCCGTCCTCATTGAAACGCACCGTATCGAGCAGGGTGTCGATCGTCTGCTGATCGGGGGGGAGGTAGCTCATGATGCTTCGTCCTGAAACCAGTCGGGAATGATGGGTGTGAGGGTCACTCCCTCATGATGCACGGGCGTTGTCCAGACCTCGCGACGCAAAAAGGCAAGGCCACGCCGCCCGATACTGCTGCGCATCTGACCGATCTCGCGCCCCTCAGCCATCAGGATGGTACCGCAGGGGGGGAGGGG
This sequence comes from Asaia sp. HumB, assembly GCF_030263835.1. Classification (NCBI taxonomy): domain Bacteria; kingdom Pseudomonadati; phylum Pseudomonadota; class Alphaproteobacteria; order Acetobacterales; family Acetobacteraceae; genus Asaia; species Asaia sp. HumB. Next base: position 2,502,045 of record NZ_JARPML010000002.1, read on the forward strand.
ACCATCACCCTGCACGGGCAGCAGACGCTTTTTCACCAGCCCACGGTAATGGGTACGGGCGGTGAGTTCCTGCCCCATATAGCACCCCTTGGTAAAGGAGATGCCGTGCAGCCAGTCGAAATTCGCCTCGATCAGCAAGGTCTTCTCGCTCTCGCAATCCTGCGCATCGGGCAGGCCCAGCGAGAGGCGGTGGGCATGATAGGCGGTGAGATCGGCCTGATCGGCAGTGTCAGATCCCTCAGTGACACGGCGCCATCCTGCATCGGGATGTCTCGGGTCACGACGTGCGCCCTCGTGGGGGGTGTCATCCCAGAGGGCTTCCACGGAAAGAGCGGTCCGTTCCAGCGCCACGTCAGCCCTCAGGCGGAACCGCATCAACCGGCTGATCAGGAAATCGGCATGATCGGCGGGTACGTCGAGCAGAAGGCGCTCGTTCTCATGCCATAAAAGGAAATCCGAAAGGTAGCGGCCCTGAGGCGTGAGATAGCCTGTCCATATCAGAGCCTCATCTGAGGCAGCATTGACGTCGTTCGACACCAGTCCCTGAAGAAAGCTCACCCTGTCCCGGCCACTGAGGGAGAGAATAACGCGATCCGTGAGCCATGCTCTTGCCATTTTCATTCTCCAATTCGGACAGTATTGAATGGAGATGCGGGTTGCAGCCCGCTGAAACAAGAGAGAAAATGTGAAAGCGACGCATGCGTTATTCGTGCGTTGGCTCATCAACGCAAGTCATTCCCCTCAGGAGGGGATATCCTGGGAGGCGTGACTTTTGCCAGTTTCCGAGATCATTGACCCGGCAGATCCCGAAGCCGAAACGAGAAGACGCCGCCTGATTGAACTTGTCGGCCCGATCTTTGGCGTTGTTCTTGTCATTGTGGTCATTGTTGTTGTCACGCTTCATTCCTATCACAAGACGCGCGACGGGGTGATTGCGCTCACCCGCGATCTGTTGCGCGAGGAACAGAAAAACCTGACGCAGCAGGTTTCAGACTATCTGGCCCCCGCTCCGGCGACTGCAACGGTGGCGCGTGACCTGCTGACCGATCCGGTGACGGATGAGCCACCCCAGGTCTTTCTGAATTATGGCGCATCCATGCTGCGCAATGTCGAGCAGGTGGAGAGCTTCTATCTTGCCGATGATCGTGGCTCGTTCTGGTTTATCGATCGTGCGCCAAAGGATATCGCCGATGGCATGGAATGGGTGCATCTGCTGCGGGACAAGAATGTTTTCCGGCACTGGTATTATGACAGGAACAATGTGCTTGTCCGCACGAGTGACACGCCGGGCAAGAATTATGATCCGCGTCAGCGCCCCTGGTACAAGGGTGCCTTCGAGCACCCGGACCTGAACTGGTCCGACCCCTATCCCACCGTTGCCACAGAGCAGTTGATCGTCACTGCGGCCAGCGTCCTGCATACATCCGATGGGCATCAGGCCGTCTTTGCCATCAATATCTCGCTCAACCGCCTGACGGATTTCCTCGCAGCCATCAAGATTGGCAAAAGCGGGCAGGCGGTCGTGGTGGACAAGGAGGGGCGTCTGATTGCAGGCAGTCATCTGCTGGATGTGGCGCGAAAGGCGAACTGGCAGTTCGACAAGATGCAGCTCAACCCCGCTACGCAGCCGGTTTTCACACGCGCGCTCTCGCTGTTCCACATTTACGGGGCGGGCGTGCACCTCATCAAGGCACATGACACGCAATACGTCGCCATCATGGCCTCGCTGCACAAGATCAGGCCAGGATGGGTGTTGCTGCTGAACGCGCCAGAGGACGATTTTGCGGCCTTCGCTGCCGCGGCAGGGCGGCAGGGCTTCCTTTTCTCGATGGTGATTGTCGTGCTGGCCGGGCTGCTGGCAGGGTTTCTGGTTCGTCAGAACCGCCGGACCGAAAGTCTGCGTCGCCAGATCCGGTATGAACGCGCCCAGGTCAAGGCCGAGAGCAACGCGCTCAATGCCATGGCGGGGACGCCTCATCTCCTCGACCCCGGACACGACGCCCCGCTTCTGACACAACGCCTGGCCGAACTGGCCCGGGCAAGGCGTGTGAGCCTCTGGCGTTCGGTTGGTGAGGAGGAGCGCCTTTTGTGTGAAGACTCCTATGACCGGACGACTGATGCCCATAGTGCGGGCATGGAACTGGCCCATAGCGATCTCAAGAACTTTTTTGCCATGTTGATGTCGGGTGAGGTGATCGAGAGCGATCACGCCTCGGCACAGGAGGGGCTGCGCACCTTCCAGCGCATGGTCATGAGCCAGATCGGCTCGAAATCGGTCTATATCCAGCCCATTCTGGCCAGAGGTACGGTTATCGGCATGGTGGTGCTGGAAGACGCTGCCCGTCCCCATGCAGTCTCGCACATCATTGCGATTGTTGCCGAGATTGCGGCCGTCCGTTTTGCAAGCATGAGGGCCGATGAGGCGTCAGCCGGAAAGCCGGAGCAGACGCAACGCGAGGATTATGGTGCCATCACCACGCGACTGAATGAAGGCTTCATTGCCGCACCCGGCGAGAGCAGCGCTGGCGGTCTCAAGGCGGGGCAATATGCAATGGTCCCGGTGGCGACAGTCCTGTTCCAGGACTCGAAGTCGGAAGCAACTGTCGATCTGATCCCGATCGTCCAGACGCTGGTGGAGCGGTTTCAGGACGTCATCCAGCATGCCGGGCTGTTTTCGGCTCAGGTTCTGGGTGGCAGGCTCGTGCTGATTGGCGGGTGTTCACAGGACCCTGATCCCGATGCGGCACGGCGTGTTGCCGATGCACTGCTGGCGTTGCGTGAACTGGCGCTTGTGACACTGTCCGACGCCGAACTTACCCCGAGCTTCCGTATTGGTCTCGATGTCGGGCAGGCCTTCGGGGCGACGCTGGGTCAGGATCCGGGCGTGTTCAATATCTGGGGCGAGGCACCTCAGACATCGGAGCTGCTGGCCATCAGTGCACCTGACTCAGGGACAATCCAGGTGTCGGAGGCCGCCCATGCGTTGCTGCGCGACTACTATCTGTTCCGGCCACGCGGCATGTTCTACCTGCCGGGCCTTGGCATCACCAACACCTATGTTCTGGCAGCTAAGCGTTGAGTGACGAAATTCCCCTCTATAGGCGCCTGCTGCGCCGTCTGGGTGCGCTGACAAGGCGACAGATGCGGTTCTCGCTCATGCTCGTCGGGGCGAGCTGGGGCGTGGTACGTGAGGCGCTGCGCCCGACTTCGTGGCGCCGTACGGTACTGCATGAGTTCAAGAACACGCTGCGGCAGGCCGCGGGCGGTGGGCTGTTCAGTACGCTTTTCACGGCGGCGCTGACGGGGTTCGGCATTGTGGCGCAGGCGATCTACTGGCTGGGCATTGCCGGCATGGCCGATAGCACGGACTCTCTGCTGGCTACCGTGCTCGTGCGTGAAATCGCCCCGGTTCTCGTGGGCATCATCCTGCTGGGCCGGAGCGCCATGCTGAGCCTGACGCAGCTTGGACAGCTGACGCTGGGCGGTGAATTGCGAGCGCTTCAGGCTCAGGGGATCGATCCGTTCATGACACTGGTCATGCCACGTGCGCTGGCGATGATGCTGAGCTCCTTCACGCTGGGTATGGTGTTCAGCATCATCTCGCTGTCGGTAGGATACGGCGTCTGCCGCGTTCATTCCGTCATCACCATGCCGCTCTGGACGTTCCTCTACGATATCGTCGGGGCGATGAAGCCGATCGATTATCTCGGGATCCCCCTCAAGCTCACGATCAGCGGATTTCTGCTGAGCCTTGCCACGCAGCTGACCGGCCTCGATGCCACGCGCTCGGATACGATTGCGACCCTTCTGCCGCGTGGTTTTGCTCGCGGTATTCTCGTGATCATGGTCGTCAATGTCGTGCTCGGGGTGACAGTCGCATGACCGACGACCTTTCCGCCGTACTGGAATTGCGCGAAGCCCGCCCGGTTTTCGAAGAAAGCGGTCTGACTTCTATTCCCTATTCGTTGCGCCTGATGCCGGGCGACTGCATGCTGATTGCCTGTCGTGATTCCGAACGCACCACGCGTTTTGCGGATCTTTGCGCGGGCATGGCGCCGCTCGTCTCGGGACAGGTGCTGTGCCAGGGGCTTGATTGGGAAGCGCTGGCCGAGCCCCGGGCCTGGGCACTGCGAGGGCGTATCGGCCGTGTGATGCAGCAGGGAGCCTGGATCGACCTGTTTGGCACCGATCTCAATATTCTTCTGCAACAGCTGCATCATACGCGTACGCCGACCGAGGAACTGATCGATGAGGCAATTGCGCTTTCCAGACGATTTGGCCTGCCGGGTCTGCCGACATTGACCCCGGGACGGCTGAGCGTGGCTGATCGGGCCAAGGCGGCCTGTGTGAGAGCCTTTCTGGGAGAGCCAAAGCTGCTCTTGCTGGAAGATCCGGTGGAGCTGGAGACTGCTGATATGATGACTGCCTTCCTTGCCGAGCTGACAGCGGCACGTGAGCGAGGCTGTGGCGTGATCTGGTTTTCCCGCGAACCGGATCTGTGGCGTGGCTATCATGCTGAGGGAACGCAGCGATACAGGTTGCTGGATGAGGGTCTGTTACCAATGAAGCAGGTGGTCTGATGTTTCGTGTCCGTTCAAACGCCAACACTGACAGCCGCACCCGTCCTTTGTTGCGCATCCGCTATGCCGATGAATGGGTCGGTATGCTGGTCGTCGCGACGTTCGGCCTGTTCATATTCGCAATCATTGAGGCCGGTGTCCTGCGAGATTGGCTGACGCCCTCAGGCAAGCTGCATTTCAACCTGCCTGAGAGCGGTATCGCGGGCCTGGCTGTGGGAAATGACATCGAGCTTATGGGGATCCGTATCGGCTCGATCCGCGCGGTGAAGATCAACCCGCATGGTAATATGTACGCCATTGCGGATATCGACCCGCAATTCGAGCCCTATATCCGCAAGGACAGCCGCGCCATCATCCGTCATCGCTTTGTCGTGGCCGGAGCAAGCTATATCGAGCTTGAGCGCAGCAAAGGCCCGGCGATGGACTGGGAGTTTGCCGAGCTTGAAGCCACGGTCGAACCCAACCCGGCTGATATGATTACCAAGACCATCAGCGATATTCGTGCGGGCATGATGCCGAGCCTGCACAATGCCGACAAGATCATGGCTGACCTCGCTGCCGTGACGACATCCATCCGCAACGGTAAAGGTACAGTCGGTGGGCTGATGATGGATGACACGCTGCTTAAACATGCGGATGAGGTGATCAGAACACTTCAGGCCTCCATAGCGCAACTCAAGCCGATCGAGGCTCAGATATCAGGCGTTCTGAAGCAGACACAGGGCACGATGGATAACCTGCGTTCAAGCAGCAATGACGTGAAGAAAGCCACGCCGCAGCTCAAGGACACGATGGCGCATCTGAATGACGCAAGTGCCCAGCTTCCGGCACTGCTGACACAGGCACAGGCCACGACCATCAGCCTCAAGCGGCTGACCGACCAGCTGCGTGGTCTCTGGATCCTGGGCGGCAGCTCAGGCAAGGCCCCCGCGCGCAGGCTCCCCGCCGGAGATATCAAGCCATGAAGAGGTCGCGTTTCCTGTTCCTCCGGACATTGATGGGGGTAACGGCCCTGACGGGCTGCGGCGGTGTTGGCAGCAAGGATGCGGCACGTCCCGATCAGGATTATCTGAATGCTATGGAGGTCGGGCGCGACTCATTCGGCCTGACCCATGCAGATCAGGCTAAAACACAATTCGAGAATGCGTATAGCAGAGCCCTGCTTCGCGATGATGTCCTCGCCATACGTGATGCCGGTTATAATCTGGCTGTTGCAAACCTTGCGATGGGCGATGCGAAAGCAACGCTCGATACCGTGGGCCGGGTTCATGGTGACATGACGCTGCGCGGCGACGCCCCCAGCCCGGCGCTCGATCTCGTTGCCGTAGCGGCCTATTGCCGGCTTGGACAAAATGCTCAGGCAATCGATCTGGCGCACAGGATCAGCACTGACGACCCGGCACTTATGGAGAGACGCGCATTCCTGATGGGTATTGCTGCTGACGGAGTGGGGGATACGGGCCTTCTGGCGACCTCGCTGAATGTCCTGCCAGTGTCACCCAGACCGCCGAGGCTGGAACAGGCGGACAGAGCCGAGCTGACGTCACGTCTCGCACTGCGTCAGGGGCATTATGACCAGGCTGAGTCTGAGGCGATCAAGGCGATCGATCTGCGTCGCGACATGCAGGATTATCGCGGCATGGCCCGAGCGCTCGATGGTGCAGCGCGTGCAGCTCAGGCTGCCGGCAGGAGCGGGCAGGCAGCAGCATACCACCAGCGTGCTGCCGAAAGCCGTGCTCAGGTCAGTGACAAGAGCTGAGCACATCGCGACTGTCTCAGTAGGGAAGAGACGGCATCACAGTATTGCGGCGGGCTGGTTCGTCAGGCCCTTGCCATCCGTCTGGCGCAGGGAAATGGCCGTGAGGATCAGACAGGCCAGCACCCCGGCGACCGAGGCTGTGCCAAACCACATCATCACGCCATAGAGGGTTCCACCCTTGCAGCATAGATAAAGGGCCAGCAGGGGCAGGAATAGCCTGCAGGGATGGAGCATGACGCGGGGCAGGGCTGGCAGGGCCAGGATACGGCACATCTTGGGTTGCAGGAACCCATGTGCGGCGAGGGCGACAATCCAGAGCAGGATCGCAGAGGATAAGATCATGGGGTGACGAGCCTGCGATGGATGAGGAAAGCGATCAGTCCGAAACCCAGCACTGTCAGATCGACAGCCTTGTAGACATCGAGGCAGGTCAGGAAATTGGCGGTGTTGCGGGTCAGCAGATCGAGCGGCAGCAGTGCCGCCGAGAACGCCGCGAACAGGAAGAACTGCTCGTTCCAGCCGTACCGTGCCCTATTGGTGAAACTGCGGAAAACCCCGTGAAGCAGGGCAAGCGCCCAGACGACGAAGAAGGTGCGGATTTCCAGATGACTACGGTCGGGGAGATCGGCCCAGAGAAGGCGATTGGCCCAGAGATACGCCAGAGCGGCCAGGGGAAGCCCTGTCGTCACAGCAATGGTCAGAGACTCTGCCAGACGAAAGCCGAAGGTCCTCGCCTTTTTGGGCCGGTGCTTCATCAGGAAAATCACGAGCCCCCCCGACATCATGGCGCTACCGATTACACCGCTGATGAAATAAAGCCACCGCAGGGGCAGTGGCGCCCAGCGTATGAAATGCAGCCCACGCAATATGCCGCCGAGGCGATGAAGCGTATCCGGTGCCCGGACCGTCTTGAGCAACGTGCCGTCTTTCTCGGAGAATTCCAGATGATCTCGTGTCAGGGCGAAGGAAGCTGAATCCGCCTTTGTCATCGAGACCTTACCGTGATCGAACAGGACAAGCCCTATTGAACCACTGCCAAACACGTCCTCCGCCCTATGGAACATGGGGGCTAGCGGCGCGGTGACCGTCTCAGCTTCGTTTGCGTCTGGCGAGAGGGGCATGGTTGAGGCAGGGTGGGGCCCTTCGGGTGCAGGCCGTTCGGCTGTGCGATGCGATAGCCCTTCTGCCCTGGCGCGGCCATGCGACCCAGCGCCAGCCTGCGGGCGGCCATGATGGCCCGTGCTGAACATGGGGAAAAGACGGGGGGCATGGATGACGGCGCCCGTATAGGCCATCATGACCATAAAGGGCAGGAAAAGCAGGCCTGCAAGGATATGGGCGTCCATGAAGGCGCGGTTTTTCGAGGCAAAAGGTCTGAAAAGCAGAAGATCGCTGAAAATCGACCTGAAATGGATTACGATACCCGAGCCCACCGCCACCAGCAGGCCGATAGCGGCGATTTCGGTCAGCATATTGCCCCAGAAGGGGCCGTAATACAGCGAATGGTGCAGATCGAAGAAAAGCTGACCGCCTCCCGTCTGACGCGTCGCCACCGGAAACGCATCCTGAGGACGGTATGCAGACCCGATAAAGGCATGACCATCATAATGCTGGATCCGTATGATCGGATCGCGTGGGGTGGGCAGCGTGATGAAGGCATTCTGACCCTCGTCGCGCAACTCTGCAGCAATGGTTCCAACCTGATTGAGCGCCTCATCACTCATTGGCTGAGCGACATAATGGGATAATTCAGGCTGCATCCAGCGCGTCAGCTCGGTGTCGAACAGGGCAAGGCTTCCGCCCGTGAAGATCACCACCAGAATGACGCCGCCGATGAAGCCGACCCATTCATGAAGCCAGCCCATTCTGATGCGTAGAGTATCGCGCATCAGTGCGTTCCGAACTGTGAAACAAGAGTGACGAGGGGCAGCAGCCACGTCGTGAGAGGCATCTGACGTGCAGGAAGCGTTGTCACCCGCCGCGGGGGCAGGCTGAATGCCACCAGCACCGTGACAGGAAGGAGCGCGAAGACGGTCAGGAAGCCGACGATCATGAGCGGTTCGCCCCCATAATGCCTGAACATGGCCATAACGCCCAGGCTAGCAGCGTACCCTACGATCATACCAAGGACGAGGCGCCGGACCCATGAACGAATGTGTTTCCAGCCCTGTTTGTAACTGAGACTCTTTCGCATGTGCTTCCTGTGCAACAGCGCCTAGCTTCGCGACGCGATTATCGCAGGTCAGGACAAAGTTTAGTTGCGAGCGTTTCTTATTCGCGTCTATTTGGCCGCGTCATTTATCCCTTGTCAATGAGATTAGCCTCTTGAGCCTGCTCACCTTGTCCGCCCTGAACCCCGGAATGCCGCGTCCACGACGTCTGGCACTTTCTGCCCTGCTCATGCTGTCTGCAACCCTGCCGTGCCAAGCTTTCGCACAGGATCAGACACCCGCGCAGGCACAATCGCAATCGGGGGCGGTGAAAGACAGTCAGAAAAGCGCGAGAGAGGTTAACAAGGCGCGTCGCCAGGCTCTGACCAGCGATGAGCAGATCGAGGTCAAGGCGCAGCGTCAGAACCGTATGGAAGTGAAGTCAGGCGGTAATCTGGGTGCGCTGGGCAACAAGAAGGGGCTGGATGTGCCCTTCAACGTGCGCAGCTACACTTCGGCGCTGATTCTCAACCAGCAGTCCCAGACGCTGGGCGAGGTGCTGATGAATGACCCGACCGTGCGTACAACGCTCGGTTACGGCAATTTCTCCGAACAGTTCGTGATCCGCGGCTTCCCCGTCTATGGCGATGACGTGGCGATTGACGGGCTTTACGGCATCACGCCGCGCCAGCTCGTCTCGCCCCAGCTTTACGAACAGGTGCAGGTGCTCAACGGCGCCTCGGCGTTCCTCAACGGTGCCGCACCGGGTGGTACGGCACAGGGCGGCAATATCAATCTCGAATTCAAGCATGCCGGCGATACCCCCCTGACGCGTGTTACGGGCGACTACACCAGCTCCTCGATGGGCGGAGGCGCTGTCGATGTGGGTCGACGCTTTGGCCAGGACAAGCAGTTCGGGGTGCGGATCAACGTTGCAGGTCGTAGCGGTGTTGCGGCCATCGACCGGGAGAAGCGCCATCAGGTTGCAGTAGGTGGCGGTTTCGACTGGCATGACCGGGCAGAACGCACGCGTGTTACCGTGGACATGGCCTATGAGAACCAGGGCGTGAATGGCGGGCGCGGTGGCGTGTTCCTGAGCGGCGCGACCTCAGTACCGAAAGTGCCGGGCGCAGGATCGAATTACGGTCAGCCCTGGACCTACACGGAGCTGAACTACATCTATGGCAAGCTGAAGGTGGAGCATGATTTCAGCAAATATCTGACGGCTTATGCGCAGTTCGGCGGTCTGGGGGGCAACGAGAAGGGCAATTACGGTAGCACCTATGTCACCAACAGCCAGACCGGGGCGGGTTATAACGGGGCCATGTATGTGCCCTATGTGCAGACCAATGAAAGCACACAGGCCGGGCTGCGCTCGCACTTCAACACGGGTGGCATCAAGCACGAAATCAATGCCGGTGGGTCTGGCCTGTGGGAGGAAAATGCTTCCGCCTACGCTCTCGCTCTGACGAGGCAGGCCACGAACATCTATAATCCGACGCTTTATAATGCGTCGCAGCCCGAAACGTATATTGGCGGAAATATCGAAAATCCGCAGAAGAACAACACCACGCGTCTGTGGAGCCTTTTCTTCTCTGATACCGTCTCGGCATTTCATGACCGCGTCGCGCTGACGGCAGGCTTTCGCTATCAGTCGATCAAGACAGTCGCCTATAATTACGGCAACGGCACAACCTCTTACGATCAGGGAGCATTCACGCCCGTTGTGGGGCTTGTTGTGCATCCTACACGCCAGACGTCGATCTATTTCAATCGCATCGAGGGACTGGCACCCGGCCCTCAGGCCAGCGGCCAAGTTGTCAATCTGGGGCAGATTTTCCCACCTTACCAGACGGTCCAGTACGAGCTTGGGGCGAAATACGATATCGGCCGTTTCTCGACGGCGGTTTCGATTTTCCAGATCGACAAGCCCAACGCCTACAGCGTTGCTATTCCCGGCACGAGCACCAGCATTTTCTCGGTCGATGGGTTGCAGCGTAATCGTGGTATCGAGTTCACCGTCAATGGTGAAATCTTCAAGGGTCTGCGCTTCAACGGTGGTACCTCGATCATCGACGCGGATCAGCGTCGCACGTCGGGCGGGCTGTACAATGGCAACCGTGTGATCGGCGTGCCGGGTTACACGATCAACGGTAATCTTGAATATGATTTGCCGTTCATTCGTGGCGCGACGCTTACGGGGCGTGTGATCCAGACCGGCCATCAATATGCCGATAATCTCAACAAGATGCGTGTGCCAAACTGGACGCGTTTCGATGTGGGCGCACGCTACAGCTTTGTTGTGGAGCACAAGGCCATCACGACCCGTCTGGGTGTCGATAACCTTGCCAATACGCGTTATTGGGAAAGCGCATTCGGTGGTTATCTGCTTCAGGGCCTGCCGCGTACGTTCAAGTTCTCTGTCACCGCCGATTTCTGAGCGGGTCACGGGGCAAGCTGAGCCTCGCCCCCGGCCATCCGGGATGGCCGAATGACGATTGTTCCAGAGCCAGCCTTCGGGCTGGCTTTTTTCATGGAGCCTCGTTGTCAGTCAGATCGGGTGTGCGCTCTAAGCGGAGATGCGCGACTCACCCAGACGGTACCTGCTCGGCGATTTGAAATCTTCAGCAGACACAAGCCCCTGATCTGCCGCTCACTGAGCAGCGCCGCAGGCCATCGCGCTCATATCATTTATCACAGGCCAGCTCTCGCCAAAGTCCCGGATAAACATCAGGGATGAAAGGGGCCCACGCCCCTTCCCGGGGTGCGGGGCAGAGCCCCTGCGCCGTCGCATACAGAAAAGGCCGATCCCTTTGCAGGAACCGGCCCCTCCAAGCCGTACCGAACCAGACCGGTTCAGTGCCCTTCGGTCATCGGTTTCATGCCGAGGCTCGCCAGAAGCTTGCGGTCGCGATGCTCGGCGGGGTTGGGGGTAGTCAGCAGCTTGTCGCCGCAGAAGATCGAGTTGGCGCCGGCGAGGAAAACCAGGGCATGCGCTTCGTCGCTCATCAGTTCGCGGCCTGCGGCAAGGCGTACATGGCTGGCAGGCATGGTGATGCGCGCAGCGGCCACGACGCGGGCGAAGGTGATGGGATCAACAGCCTCGGCTTCAGCGAGTGGTGTGCCCTCGACGCGTACGAGCAGATTGATCGGCACGCTTTCAGGGTGTTGGGGCAGGGAGGCGAGGGTTGCGATCAGGCCTGCGCGGTCGCTCTCATCCTCACCCATGCCGACGATACCGCCGCAGCAGACATTGATGCCGGCATCGCGCACGTTCGAGAGTGTGTCGAGGCGGTCCTGATAGGTGCGTGTGGTGATGATCTTGTCGTAATATTCAGGCGAGGTGTCGAGGTTGTGGTTGTAGTAGTCGAGGCCGGCCTCTTTAAGGCGGCGCGACTGCTCGCCATCGAGCATGCCGAGCGTCACGCAGGTTTCGAGCCCGAGTGACTTCACGCCTTCGATCATGGCGCACACGGTGTCGAGGTCACGCTCCTTGGGGGAGCGCCAGGCTGCCCCCATGCAGAAACGTCCGGCACCGGCAGCCTTGGCGGCCCGCGCTTCGGTCAGCACTTTTTCGACGGCCATGAGGCGTTCGGCCTTCACGCTCTTTTCGTGCAGGGCGCTCTGGGGACAATAGGCGCAATCCTCGGGGCAGCCGCCTGTCTTGATGGAGAGGAGCGTCGAGATCTGCACGCGGGTGGGATCGAAATAGGCACGATGGGCCATCTGGGCGCGGAAGATCAGTTCGGGGAAGGGCAGGTCGATCAGTGCCGCAACTTCATCGCGAGTCCAGTCATGCCTGATCTCGGGTTTCCAGCCGGCCTGGATGTCGTGCCCGTGGGCGCGTATTTCACGAGGGAGGACCGGGTCGCGTGTCAGGGTATCGAGGGACATGCGGGGCATGGCTCCAAAACATTTGAAAAGGAAAAGCTCAGGCAGCGATGCCACAGCAAGGGGGCGCTTGTCACGCGCCTGCGCGAGAACTCTACCCAAAATGGCCGGGACATGTCATCTAGGCGTCATGAAACATTGGCGCATCGATCAGATGGACTGGGATGCCTTTGATGCATCCCGCGTGGACCCGGATCTGATTCCGGTCATCAAGGCTGCGGCGGTGGTCGAGCGGAACGGGCTCGATTACGCCGTGTACCTCGGTAATGTCTTTGTCGGTGACCCTGATTTCCGGCAGGCCGCCGACAACTGGGCGGTCGAGGAAGTCCAGCATGGGGATGCGCTGGGCAAATGGGCTATGCTGGCCGATCCGAGCTGGGACTATATGAAGGCGTTTGAGCGTTACCGGGCGACCTATCATATCGAGCAGGATGTCGACGCGTCGATCCGCGGGTCGCGCACGGGCGAGCTTATTGCGCGCTGCATGGTCGAAACCGGCACCTCGTCATTCTATACTGCTATGGCAGATGCAACGGATGAGCCGGTGCTCAAGGCCATCTGCAAGCAGATTGCGGCTGACGAATACCGTCATTTCAAGCTGTTCTATGACCACATGCACCGTTATCTCAAGCGCGAGAAGCTCAGCGTGTGGCAGCGGACAAAGATTGCGCTGGGGCGTGTGACGGAAAGCGAGGATGACGAGCTCGCGACCGCCTATTACACCACCAACATGCCTGCCAACACGCCCTATGATCACAAGAAATGTATCGCGGCGTACATGGCGCGGGCGATGGGCTATTATCAGCCCAAGCACATCAATCGTGTGACCAGCATGATCTTCAAGACCATCGGCTTCACGCCGCACTCGAAAGTGCAGGTGCTGATTGCCAGGGCGATGTATCAGCTGATCCAGTTCAAGGCGAAGCGCTTCCGCAAGGCTATCGCAGCCTCGTAACGAAAGCGTTTTCTCTCCTACCGAGAATTAAGCCCTCCCGAGCGGGTTTCGTGGTCTAATGTCAGACGAACGGAACCGACTCAATTGGAGGGCTACCCTTGTCGCTCACTTTCACACGCCTTCGCCTTATGGGGGCAGCACTCACTGCGCTCCTCCCCGTGGCCGCCAGCTTCTGTGTGACATCGGCAATGGCTGATCCCTATTCCCTGCCGATCGCGTCGTCAGGTCCGGTAAGTCTGCCCCCGGTTGCTGATGATGGCACGATTGCCGCCCGTCAGCTCGCAGCGCAGGTGGGTCTCCCCCAGTTCACGGCGTCCAGCTGGCGGCCGGGGCTTTTGCGGCACGTCGTGATGTTCCGCTACAAGCCGGGCACCACCAATGCCATGCGCGCTGAAATCACCTCGCGTTTCCTGAGGCTTGTGCAGGATTCACGCCGTCCCGACGGGTCTCACCCCGTGCGGTCGATCGAGATGGGTGTGCAAAACAGCGGGGAAGGCGTGGATGCAGGTTTGCAGCAGGCCTTCATTGTGACTTTCGCTTCAGAAGGCGATCGCAATTACTATGTTGGCAAGCCTGTCGTGATGGATCCGGCGTGGTTTGATCCTGCGCATGAGGCATTCAAGGAATTTGCAGGCCCGTCACTCGAAAAGGTGGTGGTTTTCGACTTCAACGTGCTGGCTTCTGCGACCCTGGAACCAACTTCGCGCAAGGCAAACACACGGACTCGCCGTTAAACAAAATCTGTCATAACGTTGCATGATGTGTCCCGCGCCAGAAATGGGCGGGATGGTGTTGAACCTGCTGAAAGTGATGGCTTGTGACCGGAAAATTCAAACGTACCACCTCGCTCTGGCTCGGAGCTGTCAGTGTCATCGCCCTGACTCATCAGGTCCTCCCTGCGGCACATGCGGCCGGTGCCGCTCCTGCAAAGGCCGACGCGTCGGTGAAGCCCTATGACCCGAGCTGGGGTTTCAACATGTCCGGCATGGACAAGGCCGTTCGCCCCGGGGACAATTTCTTTCAGTATGCCAACGGCACCTACCTGAAGAATGTCGTGATACCGGCCGATCGCTCGTCCTTTGGTCCGTTTGTCATCCTGGCCGAGACAGCGCATGAGCGTGTGCAATCGATCCTGACCGATGCAGGCAGGCACCCCGCTGCCGAGCCGAAGACGACCGAGGAAAAGCTCGGGGCGTTTTACGCGACCTTCCTTGACACGGCCAAGGCAGACAAGCTGGGGGCGGAGCCGCTCAAGGCTGATCTCGCCACCATCCAGGCTGTGAAGGATCCGTCGAGCCTGGCCCGACTGTTTGGTCAGGCAGCTTCCAACTTCCAGTATTCACCGTTCGGTCTGATGATCAACGCTGATGACAATAATCCCGAGCAATATGCATTGTCATTGCATCAGGGGCATCTTGGTCTGCCGGACCGGGATTATTACCTGAAGCCGGATTTTGCCGCGAAGAAGAAGGCCTATCAGGCCTATATTGCCAAAACCCTTGGCATGATTTCATGGCCGGATGCCGAGCAGACGGCCGCGAAGATCGTCGCGCTCGAAACCACGCTCGCGCAGTCGGAATGGTCGCGTACCGAACTGCGTGATCCGGTCAATGTGTATAACCCGATGACTGTCGATGAACTGGCAAAGAAAGCGCCGGGTGTCGACTGGACAGCCTTCCTGACGGGTGCCGGTATACCGGCGGACAAGCTTGGTGCGCGCCGCATCATCATTGGCGAGCCGACTGCACTGGCCGGTATGGCCAAAACCCTTGCCGGGGCTGATTATGGCACATTGCGGGCCTGGCTTGCTTTCCATCTGGCGGTCAATGCCTCGCCTTATCTGAGCCACGACTTCGTGCAGTCATCGTTCGATTTCTATGATCACGAACTCGAAGGGTCGCCGCAGCTTCCGGCTCGTTGGAAGCAGGCCGTGGAGCACACGGAAGATGCCATGGGCTGGGCGATCGGCAAGGTCTATGTCGACCGGTACTTCCCGCCGGCTGCCAAGGCACGTATCACCGAACTCACTCATGACGTGAAAAACGCCTTTGCAAACCGTCTGGCACATAATGCCTGGATGGCCCCTGCGACGCGTGAAGCGGCAGGGCGCAAGCTGCAGAATTTCGAAATCCAGGTCGGTTATCCGAACACGTGGCGCAACTATGACGGTCTGACGGTCAAGCCGGGCGACCTGTATGGTAACGGCGCACGTGCGGTGGCCTTCGAGTGGCAATACAACCTTGGCCATCTCGACAAGAAGGTGGACCGCAACGAGTGGTTCATGACGCCGCAGACGGTGAATGCCTATAACGATCCGAACCAGGTCGAGATCGTCTTTCCGGCAGCCATTCTGCAGCCGCCCTTCTTTGATCCCAAGGGGGATGCCGCGGTCAATTATGGCGCTATCGGCGGGGTAATCGGTCACGAAATGACCCATTCCTTCGACGATGAAGGGCGTCAGTACGACGAGCATGGCCGTTTGCACCAGTGGTGGACCCCTGATGACGTCAAGCGCTTCCAGGCGCTGGCCGAGCGTTTTGGCAAGCAGTATGACGCGTTTGAAGTACTTCCGGGCGTACATCTGAACGGCAAGCTGACGATGGGCGAGAACATTGCCGATCTCGGCGGTCTCACCCTGGCGCTCGACGCCTACCACGCGTCGCTGCATGGCAAGCCCGCACCGGTGATGCATGGCCTGACAGGTGATCAGCGCGTGTTCCTTGGTTGGGCACAGGTATGGCGCCAGAAGCTCCGTCCTGACTCGATCCGCAATCGCGCCGTTACCGATCCTCACTCGGCGCCTGAAGCGCGCGTCAATCTGCCCATGCACAACATTGATGCCTGGTATGATGCCTTTGGCGTGAAGAAGGGCGACAAGCTCTATCTCGCGCCGGAGGATCGCGTTAAAATATGGTGATTACTGAATCATCATCGTTAACCGGCAGGCTTGTCACCGTATCTGTGCGATGCGATGGCGAGCGTGCCATTCCTGAAAGGTGAAGCAGGCATAATGTTTGTCATGCGAGCGGCGAGGGAACAGTCTCCGACAGAAGAGACGACCGATCCGTTCACAATCCGGAAGTCTGGCGTCTCATGAGGCGCCAGCACGATTTGCACGATTTGCTTACGGTGGCCGCCGCCGTAGCCCGTGCACCAGCGGCTTATATCGCCCTGCCCGAAAATGGCGGGCATGTCATCGGGGCAACCTACGGGGCGCTACCCTTGATGCTCGACGCTCGCGATCCGCCTCAGCGCAGCTTCACGCAGGAGGTCTTGTCCCCCCTGGCTGAGCTGGCGCGCGCACCTTGGCACTATGCGTTCCAAATTGCCCTCCCGTTCCTGTTGCCCGACGGGCAGGGCGAGGGTGTCCTGTGTTTCCTCACACGTCACCTGCTGGACACCGAGGCGACCTCCTTTCGGGAGGGGCTGGATGCGCTTGTCAGGCAGATTGTTCAGGTTCTGGGGCGTCCCGCCCCAGGGGTAGATGAAGGTGCCACGGGTGAGGCGCAGCCCTCGGGCATCAGCCGTCTCCCGGTCACTCGTATGCCGGGGCGGCTTCCTTCCATCGAAGATATGCCGGGGATCGGCACGTTCGAGATACGCCACGGCAGCAACATGATCACGCTTTCGGCGGAGTTGTTGCGTATGACGGGCGTTCCGACTGGCACGCAATGCCCGCTGGAGGTGTTCGTACAATGCATGCCCGTCCCCGATACGGATCTGCTTCATTTCGGGGAGGGGGTCAGTGATGAGGTCGTCTTGCCGGAGACCGATTACGCTGTCAGGAACCTGACCGATCACACGCAGAGCTGGGTCAGACGACGCGCCGAGATAGAAGCAGATGCTCGCGGTAAACCCTGGCGTCTGATTGGCACGATCGAGGATATCACGCGCGATCGTATCGCGACCAACCGACTGGCTGCGATGGTCATGCTGGGCGATGCCCTGCGAAAGGTGGACACGCCGGACGACGCCTATCTTGCCGCGGCGAGTGCGCTGGGTGATGCTCTGGGTACCGATCGCGCCGGATGTGCCGTCGTGGAGCCGGGCGAGGGAGGATTTTTCAGTGTGCCGCAGGACTGGCACACCGCCTCTGTGCCGAGCGCCAGCGGTCGCTACCGCCGGGATGCCTTTCCGGCAGCCCTTGGCGTGCTCGACCAGGGTTTGTTGCTGGCGGTGCGCGATGCTCGCGAGAATGTCTGGATACCCTGCATCATGCCGCATTGCGGCGAGAGCGATCAGGTCCGGGCTCAGTTGCTCATGCCGATCATGGCACAGGGCAGAATGACGCATTGCCTGTTCGTGCAAAGCTGCACAGCGCGTGACTGGTCGGATCAGGAGCTTGCTTTCATGCGCGCTGTGTCTGACCGTGCGCAGGCAGCTGCGGCGTCGCTTGAGGCCAGAGCCCATCAGCTTACCCTGCATCAGGAACTGGCGCATCGACTCAAGAACACGCTCGCTCTGGTTCAGGCGCTCGCTAACCAGAGTTTGCGTGGTGTCGAAAACAGGTCAGCGGTGAAGGCTTTCGAGAAAAGGCTGGTTGCCCTCGGTTCTGCGCATGATCTGCTTATGCGGCAATCGTGGCAGCGTGGCGATCTTGCCTTGTTGGCCCGGGAAGTGCTCTCACGCATCGCCCCGATCGACCGCTTTCACCTTGCTGGCGATACGGTATCGATCGGCCCCAATACGGCCACTACACTTGGTCTCATGCTGCACGAACTCGGGACGAATGCCGCCAAATACGGCGCGCTCAGCGTCGAGGGTGGAAAAGTCAGTCTTGCGTGGCACATCACGCATGAGTCGGGTCGTGACACCCTGACCCTGCATTGGCAGGAAGAAGGGGGGCCCTCTGTCACGCCTCCTTCAACCTCAGGTTTCGGGTCACGCTTGTTGCAGGCCGGTTTTGGTCATCAGGGACGTGCGACCTTGCGCTATCTGCCAACGGGCTGTGATGCCGAATTCTCAGTGCCGCTGCGTCAGGCGCAGGAGAACTGATTCATCGTCGCAGGGGGGGGGGGGCATGTTCTGCTGGAGCGGTGCACATGCCAGTTCCCAATACGGCCTGACCGATCACGCCAATCATTTCAGCAAAGGAGCGCCCGGCTCTTGCCATTCATGTTATGAAGTGATCGAACACAGGCCTGATGCCTCAACCTCTTCCCGGTCGTAACGTGCGGCCAAAAGGACTTCTCATGACCACGATCTCCCTCGGCTATCTGGGTACCGCGCTCCATGCTGGTTGCGCCAGCGCGGTTGCTCGCGTGCTCGATGCGCATGAGGTGGAGGTTGATTTCGTGGACGCCGACGAGCGCGAACTTCCGTCCATGCTAGAGGAAGGGGCGATCGATCTTCTGGTTTCGGCTTGGTTGCCGCGCGACGCTGCGCTGCTGCAACACGGGATGCGCGTTCTGGGAACGCTCTATCGCCCGTATTACTGCTGGGCGAGCTTCAACGGCCTTTCCCCGATCGCGGCTCTCAACGCTCAGGATGTTGACCTTGTGGTGGCGGGCCGCTCGGACGCCGAACGCATGAACGCGCTGTTGGCCCAGACGCCCGGCCTCGACGGCGTGTCGGTAGAGATTTGCGATGATGCAGGGCTCCACGCTTTCGTACACACGGCGCATGAGGAGGGACGTCGGGTTCTGGTTTTCCTGGCTCAGCCCCATGCGCTGTTCAATCATGAGGCATTTCAGCCTGTGCAGGATCCGCGCCTGTCCGAGGAAATGGAGGCGTCTTTGCTGGTGCGTGAGGCCGTGGCGGCCTGTGCCGATCAGGACATGCTCGACGAGTTGTCTGAAATGACATTGGGCAACAAGGTCATGAGTGCGCTCGATTACGCCATTCAGATCGATGGCATGGACCCGGAAGAAGCTGCCGAGGCCTGGCAACGCGGTCGTCTCGTCGCACGCTAGAGACAGTTCGGCGCCGCGCGCCGATTGTCAGTTCTTGTCATGGGGTAGGGTGACCTGCCCCGTGAAGGCGTGATAACCCAAGACGATCAGAACCTGAATATTGGGTGTATTGTTTCTGTTTGAGTAATAAACTGAGCGATTTGCCCTTAGGCATTCATCTATTATAGGACTGTCTGCGAACAATACAGGCGCAGTAAACTATGTCCTCTTATCCAGATGCAGCTGAACTCCATGAGCGATTCAGGTTGTGCAGCGATGAGGACTGGCTGAAATTACTCGTTGCGTCGATCCATATGCCGGAGATCGACCATGTCCGTATGCCGGCTTTTCCTGCAGAAGCCTTGCAGCGGGAAATTCATGGTCATTCGGGAGAGGTCTCGTTGCATGAGGCCTATATGTTCTTTCGTGAGATCAAGGCTTTTGGCCATTTCACTGACCGACCCCTGTCAGCCGGAATGAAGGTGCTGGATTTCGGGTGCGGCTGGGGGCGTATCCTGCGCCTCTTCATGAAGGATATACGCCCGGAAAACCTTTATGGAATTGACTCGACAACGCGGTTCCTGATGGAGGCGCGCCGCTGTAATCCAGCGCTTAATTTCATGAGCTGCGGCATGGCCCCGCCTGTCCCGTTTGTCGACGGCTATTTTGATCTGATCGTTTCTTTTTCGGTCTTTTCACACCTCGATGAGTATCTGGCCGGGCAGTGGATTGCCGAGTTCCATCGCCTCCTTGCGCCAGGTGGCCTTGCGATCATCACCACGCAAAGCCGCCGGTTTATCGATTTTTGCGCGGAGCAACGCCTCAAGCGGGCATCCGGCATCAGGTTGGAGCATGGCTGGCACGAGGCCTGCGCCGACAGCTTTACGGATGAGGCACGGGCTCATGCGCGTTACGACGCTGGCCGGTTTCTTCATGCATCGCCAGTCAGGCGTCCTCATCCGGCGGCCCATTATGGTGAGGCGATCATCCCGCGCGCCTACATCATCCAGAAATGGGGGCATCTGTTCCGTATCATCGAGTTCCTTGACGATCCGGCGCGGGTACCGCAGGTGTTCATCGTCCTGCAAAAGAACAGAGCGCCATGAACGTCAAATCCCTGTCGTCTGTGCTACGCGTCATTCTGCGTCGCGCCATTGCCAGCAGTTCGGGTCGGGTGGCTTTTTGGCCCGTCATCGCAGCGGCCTTGTATCTCCTGACGCCAAATGCCTGTCTCGGGCAGGGGGCTACTGATGGTGGCGCTCTGCCAGAATTGGACATGACATCCTTGACGCCGGGAACAGGCTCTCCGGCAGCCATAAATCGGCCGCCGGGCGAAGGGCGTGAGGCGACTGGGCAGTCTGTCGAGACGATCAGGGTCGCGGCGCAAGGCATGGTGCCCCTGTCAAAACGATACCGGCGACTGGAGCGCATTTTTCGTCGGTTCAACTCCTTCCCTGAGGCGGATCGCGCAGGGTTGACGCTGCATCTGCAGGCTGTGCTCCAGCCCGGAGACCGAGCCGCACGGACAACGGGTATGATGATGAAGCTGGGAGAGCGGGTCATTCACCTGTTTCCCGGTCCGCCGCTTGGCACGGATGACGAAATCGTCGTGCCTCATGAGGCAGCACTCTGGGAGGCCGATCCAGCAATCTACGCACGGCTCAAGCCCGGTGAACGTCTGAATGTCGGCTTCTTCTTCACGGTGGCGCCTGCGGACAGGCAGCATTTCACCCGGCAGCAGGCCTTGAATTGGCTGGCGCAGCTTGACGGCTGTGTTGAGGATGAAGGGGGATTTCTCGTGGCCTTGTTGCTGCCCGATACGCACAGGCTGGGTGTCGATGTCGCGCCCGGTAGCCGTTTTATCGTGCGGCAGGGCGGTGTGGAGCGGCTGCTGGTCGATAATCAGGGCAGTACGCCTTATCCCTACGTCTTTCGCCCTCAGGACTTCAGGAAGGATGCCGAGTTCAGCGCAACCAGACCGCTCAGTCGGGTCGTGATGACCCTTCCTTTCGCCCTGCGCGGCGATCTGACAGCAAAGTAACGATTTGACAGGAAGCCGTTGCCTCCGCCATCACGCGGGTCAGAATAGTCCCTGGCCCTTGTGCCGGGGCAGGAGGGCCGCGGCACAGGTGCCAAGGCGTGAATGAAGGTACGGTCATGTCAGTTCATGCGTTCGTGTTTCCCGGTCAGGGCAGCCAGTCCATCGGGATGGGACAGGGCCTCTACGAGGCTTTTCCGGCGGCGAGAGAGGTTTTTCAGGAGGTTGACGATGCGCTTGGTGAGCATCTGTCCAAACTGATCTTCACCGGCGAAGCTGCCGACCTGACCCGAACCGAGAATGCGCAGCCAGCATTGATGGCCGTCTCTATGGCTACGGTGCGGGTGCTTGAAAGTGAAGGTGGCTTCAGGCTCGCAGACAAGGCGACCGTCGTGGCCGGCCATTCGCTGGGTGAGTATTCCGCCCTTGCCGCCGCAGGTGCGCTGGGTATCGCCCAGACTGCAAAGCTGTTGCGCCTGCGTGGACTGGCCATGCAGGAAGCCGTGCCTGCAGGCGAGGGTGGCATGGCTGCCCTGCTCGGCGTCGAGGCTGAACTGGCGCAGGAGATTTGCGCCGAGGCTGCCCGTCTGATGGTTGAGGGTGAGGCCGATCGTCACGAGACGATCGAACTGGCCAATGACAATGGCGGTGGCCAGATTGTCGTGTCTGGCCGGCTGTCGGCGGTCGAGCGCGCCATTACGGTGGCCAAGGCCAAGGGGGTGAAGCGCGCCGTGATGCTGCCCGTTTCCGCGCCGTTCCATTCATCCCTCATGGGGCCGGCGGCCGAACGTATGGCCGAGGCTCTGGAACGTGCCGAGATTGCGACCCCGGCCATTCCCGTCATCACCAACGTTACGGCGGCAAAGAATACCGATGCGTCGCGCGTTGCTTCCCTGCTGGTGCAGCAGGTGACGGGCTCTGTGCGGTGGCGTGAAAGCGTGCTGGCCATGGCGGCTATGGGCGTCACTTCGCAGGTCGAGTTGGGCGCGGGCAAAGTGCTGACCGGTCTGGTGCGGCGCATTGCGCCCGACATGACGGCCCGTAATGCCGGAACCCCTGAAGAAATCGAGGCGCTGCTGCGTGACCTCTGAAAGCGTGGAGAAGAAAACGATGTTCAGTCTTGAAGGCAAAACGGCCCTCGTCACCGGTGCTTCTGGCGGCCTTGGCGCTGCTATCGCCCGCGCGCTTCACGCGCAGGGCGCCGAAGTCGTGCTGTCCGGCACGCGTGAGGCAGCACTGGCCGAGGTCGCAGCCAGCCTTGGCGAGCGGGTGCATGTCTGTGCGGCCAACCTCTCCGTCGGTGCCGAGGCCGATGCCCTGGTGGGCAAGGCGGAAGAGCTGCTCGGCAAGCCGCTCGATATCCTGGTGAACAATGCCGGTCTGACGCGCGATGGCCTGATCATTCGCATGAAGGACGAGGACTGGTCGCAGGTGCTCACGGTCGATCTCGAATCTCCGTTCCGTCTGTGCCGTGCTGCGCTGAAGGGGATGCTCCGCCGGCGCGCGGGTCGCATCATCAACATCGCCTCCATCGTCGGTGTGACCGGTAATGGCGGTCAGGCTAATTACTCGGCTGCCAAGGCAGGTATGATCGGCATGACCAAGTCACTCGCGCAGGAGGCCGGCTCGCGCGGGGTCACGGTCAACGTCATTGCACCGGGCTTTGTCGAGACAGCCATGACGGCGGTTCTGCCTGAAGCACAGCGCGACAAGCTGCTCGGTTCGATCCCGCTCGGTCGTATGGGCAAGCCGGAAGACATTGCGGCTGCCGCTGTGTATCTGGCTTCGGAAGAGGCCGGCTGGGTGACCGGCATGACCATGAATGTCAATGGTGGCATGGCGATGCCATAAGGGCATCGGCCCTGCTCGCACGCAAAGCTTGGCGTGCGAGGGTAAACCATGCTAAGCGCCCGCTGCTTCGTCCGAAGCGTGGGCGTCTCGGCCCGCCGGGGCCCGATCTTCGGTCCGCGATCCGGAGTACTGGCAGATCATGCCGTCTCTGGAGTAAAGACGGGGACCGACTGGGTAACCAGACGGATGGTAAACAGTTTCGAACCGCCCGAATTGCCGGGCACACAGGAAGCCAGAACAGATGAGCGAAATCGCCGATAAGGTTAAGAAAATCGTTGTTGAGCATCTCGGCGTTGAAGAGAGCAAGGTAACCCCTGACGCTTCCTTCATCGACGACCTCGGCGCTGACAGCCTCGACACGGTTGAGCTGGTCATGGCGTTTGAAGAAGCTTTCAGCGTTGAGATTCCGGAAGATGCAGCCGAGAAGATTGCGACCGTCAAGGACGCCATCGACTATATCGAAAAGCAGAAGGCCGCCTGATCTGGCTGCATCGGGCCGCAATGCCCGATGCAATGATCTTCTCCGGCTCCCGATCTGTGCGGAGCCGGGACATACGACGAGATTGACAGCCGCTCCCCCTTGGCAGCCGCCGGGAGCTGGCGTTTATGACTGGAGCTTCGTCCGCCCATGATGGCAAACCTGTCGGCAATGAGAGAAAGACGCGTTGTCGTCACCGGTATGGGGCTCGTTACGCCTCTGGCAGTGGGCGTGGAACAGACCTGGCAGCGTCTTATCGCCGGACAGACCGGCATTGGCCGTATCACCTGCTTCGACCCGAGCGATCTTCCTGCCCATGTGGCTGGCGAAGTGCCCGAGGGCCCAACGGCAGAAGGCGGTCTGACGCTCTCGGACTGGGTCCCGACGAAGGACCAGAAAAAGATGGATCGCTTCATCCATCTTGGTATGGCGGCTGCCATTCAGGCCGTTGAGGATTCAGGCTGGAAGCCGGAAACCGAGGAAGATCGCTGCGCCACGGGCGTGATGATCGGCTCGGGCATCGGTGGTCTGCAGACCATCTATGACGCCTCCCTGACTGTTGCAAGCGGCAAGGCCCGTCGCCTGTCGCCCTTCTTCATCCCCTCGGCGCTGATCAATCTGATCTCGGGCCATGTCTCGATTCGTTATGGCTTCAAGGGCCCGAACCATTCGGCCGTTACCGCCTGTGCGACCGGTGTGCATGCCATTGGCGATGCCACACGCCTCATCATGCTGGGTGATGCCGATGTGATGATTGCCGGTGGTGCTGAAGCCGCTGTCTGCCCGCTTGGTATTGCCGGGTTCTCTTCTGCCCGCGCGCTGTCCACCGGGTTTAATGATACGCCCGAGAAGGCATCGCGCCCCTGGGATCGTGACCGCGACGGTTTTGTCATGGGCGAGGGCTCGGGCATTGTCGTGCTTGAGGAATACGAGCATGCCAAGGCACGCGGCGCAAAGATCTATGGTGAGATCATCGGCTACGGCCTGTCCGGCGATGCTCATCACATCACGGCACCGGCGGAAGGGCATGAAGGCGCTTTCCGTGCCATGAAGGCTGCACTGCGTTCTGCGGGGATTACCCCGGCCGATATCGACTACGTCAACGCCCACGGAACATCGACCATGGCCGATGACCTCGAGCTTGATGCGGTTGAGCGCATGTTCGGCGATGACGCAAAGCATGTTGCGATGTCCTCCACCAAATCCGCCACCGGGCACCTGCTCGGCGCTGCCGGCTCGGTAGAGGCCATGTTCTCCATGCTGGCCATCCGTGACAACGTGGCCCCCCCGACGCTGAATCTCGACAACCCCGCGCGTGAGAGCGTCATCGACCGCGTGGCGCACGAGGCCCAGCAGCGCAAGATCAACATTGCCCTGTCCAACAGCTTCGGTTTTGGCGGGACCAATGCCAGCCTGATCGTCAAGGGCGTCTGATTTGGTGATTCTGACCCCGTGAGTAAGGCCTGGCCCGTCTCGGCGCTCGTCGTGGTGCAGTGTGACGGGAGCTGACTCCGGGGTTTGGCCTGAAACGGTCCCACGTCAGGGATATCCAGCACCGGATGCCGGATGACCGGCATCCGTTCTTTCGGGAGTGAACATGAAGCGTGTCATTCTCTCCCTCGTCCTGCTTCTGCTCCTTTCCACGGCAGGAGGGGCCGCACTGATCTGGCATCAGGTTACGCAGCCCGGTCCCTTGCAGGCCGCCACGGATCATGTCGTCCCACATGGCGCAACAGCCCACATCACCCATGATCTGGCGCAGGCAGGGATTATCTCGCCCGGTACGCTGTCCGAACTGAGTTTCCGTCTTGCTGCCCGGGCAACGGCGTCTCATGGGGCCTTGCATGCCGCTGAACTGCATTTCCCGGCGCAAGCCTCAATGCTCGACGTGCTCTATGTGTTACGTCATGGGCAGCCAGTCCGGCATTTTCTGACCATCCCGGAGGGGCGTACAGCGCGGCAGATCGCGATAATTCTTCAACAGGCCCCATTCCTGACGGGAGACGTTCCGCCGCTGCGTGAAGGCGCAATCCTGCCTCAGACGGTTGCCTACGAACGCGACACATCACGCGCCCGTCTTGTCAGCCGTCTGGAAACGCTCATGAGTGAGACGCTTGGCCGTGTATGGGCAGGGCGTAATCCATCCATCGGTCTGACATCGCCTGAACAGCTTCTCATCCTGGCCTCGATTGTCGAGCGCGAGACGGGCATTGCGGCTGAGCGACCCAAGGTGGCCCGCGTATTTCTCAATCGCCTGGCGCAGGGGATGAAACTGCAATCCGACCCTACTGCCATTTACGATCTGAGCGAGGGGCTGGGCACGCTTGACCACGGCCTGACCCATGATGAGCTTCATCGAGCGGGACCGCATAATACCTACGTCATTGACGGTCTGCCTCCCGGTCCAATATGTTCACCGGGTCTCGCTGCGCTCGATGCGGTCGCCCATCCGGCGAGCGGAGATATGCTCTACTTCGTCGCAGATGGCACAGGCGGCCACGGCTTTTCGCGTGACCTGCACGAGCATAACCAGCGTGTTGAGACGCTCAAAACCCTGCGCGGAACCGCCAGAATGCCCTCAACCCAAGCTGCAACAACACAGCCCGATGGCCGCGGTGCGGAGGGGCCTTCTCAACATCGGCATTGAGGTGAGGGGCAGGTGCCGGAAAGCACTGCCCACAATACCCTCTCTCGCGGGGGGCGGGTTTCCGTTAAGGAGCGAGCCCCGCAGTGGAAATCCTGGCCACCCAAGTACGGTGATTATTTCGGTGCAGCGAGAGACTCGCTCTTGATCGCGCCATGTGACTGGCTGGCATAGGATTTGTGGCTGTCATAGTTGGCCGGGTAGGGGCTGCTGCCAGCGCTGCTGGTGGTTGCCGAGCTCGTTGCTGCGGCGCTACCGGTGGCGGGGGTGCTGCCTTGCTGCTGGACCACCTGCATCAGAACGCGGCGCAGGGGATCGGCCCCCGTATTGTTCACCCGCATTGAGATGACGATGTCTTCAGGGCCGACTGGCTGGTTATAGAAGGCGCGGTTCGAGCTACTGTCGATTGTCAGTTTCGAGCCCCCCAGCGAGGCCCCGGCAAACAGCCCGGAGGATTTCTGCAAGGCGAGGATATCGGTGTTCGAAGCGCCTGCCGAGCCACTCTCGATGCCACTGCCCATATTGGCAAATGAGGCCGAGGCCCCTGCGCTGAACTTGAACTGGCTGTCGAGCAGGGCCTGCAAGCCGCGATCAGACATGACGAAGAACATCAGTTCCGAGCTCTCCACCCCAAGCTGAATACCCATCGAGGCCGAACTCAGGGTGTAGAAAGCAGGATCGGACCATGAGCCACGCGCATCGCGCGAGAGCAGAAGGCAGCCGCCACCTGCGCCGCCAAATACGATCGACATGCGAAAGACCGATGGGCAGACCATCACAGCGCGGGCCTTGGCCAGATAACGCTGCGCCCGCGAATTGGGGTTAGTCCCCTGAAAAATGTCCTGAACAGCCAGCGTTGCCCGATCGACCAGCGCCTGCTGCTTCGATGCGGCCATGGCAGGCAGGGCGCTCAGGCCTGATGCCAGAAGTACCGTCGAGGCGACGAGTCGGCAGGGAAAAGAAACCATGGGGTAGGGGCCTCATATCTGGAGCCGGCAGGGCGAGCCCAGGCCGGGAACACCCGATCAGTAAAACAGGATCCGCGTACCTCGACCCGGGTACGACAGACCGTATTTCCTGAGCGGCAATTATGGCGTGAGAATGGTTCAGATCATGCGATGACGGCAAGAGACGATCAGAGCAGTTCCATCCCGGCTGCTTCTGCAATGGCCTCAGCCACGCCCGGAGCTGTGGCCAGAATGGGTCTTGCCCCGGTCAGGCCGCCATCGCGCAGGAAGGGCGAGACGCGCGCGCCGCTCTCTGCAAGCAGGACCAGCGCTGCCGCGACGTCCCACAGATTGATGGCGATTTCCAGATAGCCATCGCAGCGGCCCGAGGCGACATCGGCGAGGGCCAGAGCGCCGCAGGCACCAGTGCGTGGAGCGATGCCCAGCTCAAGAAAAGCCTGTGCATGACGGGCATAGGTTTCCGGCGAAACCTTGGCGCTCCAGCCCATTTCGATCATGGCGCTTTTCGGGTCTGTTACAGGTGAGGCGACAAGTTTGCGGCCGTTCATCCAGGCGCCCACGCCGCGCTGGGCTGTATAGATTTCGCCCAGAGCCGGAGCGTTGATTACCCCGGCTACGGGCAGATCGCCGTGCATCAGGCCGAGAGAAACGCACCAGCGCTCACGGCCACGCGCATAATTCGAAGTGCCGTCAATCGGGTCGATCACCCAGGTCAGGCCGCCCTGTCTGTGTCGACCGCCTTCCTCACCCATGAAGCCGTCTTCGGGGAAGAGCGTTTCCAGACGACGGGAGACCAGTGCCTCTACCGCCATATCGGCCTCGGTCACGTAATCCTGCATACCCTTGGTGGTGCCGGTCGGGCCGCCCGGTGGGGGGCGCATGGCCATGGCAAGGGCGGCGGCATCGGCAATAACCGCACGAGCGACTTCCAGACGCTGCGCAATCATGCGCTCGAGATTCGTACCAGAATCACTCGAATGGGTAACGCTCATCGCTGGGGTGGTCATGCAGATACTCCTTATTCGACACGTCGGGCCGCACGAAGGGATGCCGTCATGGCAGGGTCTTCAAGCGCCATGAGGCGCAGCGCGGCGCCATGGCCGAACAGCTGCATCAGGGTCTTCCTGCGGGCGGTCGCCAGCTTCGAGAGCGGGCTTTCCCGGATCATGGCACATTCCGGCAGGATGGTTGAGGGGCTTTCGGGCAGATGGGCCACGAACAGCCCGACATCCTGCGGGATCAGATCACGCGGAAAGGCCTGATCCACTGCGAAATAGAGCCGGTCGCACCAGTCACGATACTCATGCCATTTGCGGTCAGTCAGAAAATCGCGAGGTCCGGATTTGATCTCGATGCAATGCAGCATCCCGTCCTGCGTCAGCGCCATGATGTCGGCCCGCCGACCTGCTGCCGGCAACGAAAACTCGTTGATGCAGGCCCAGCGCATGGTGCGGCATAGCCCGAGCATGGCGCGCCGTATGGCAAATTGCGTTTCAGGCAGGGTGAGGGCTGATTGGGTATCGAGCGGGGGCGCCTGATCATCGAGCGCAGGACTTTGCGTATCGCTCACTTGCCGTTACTCATCATCAGCTACGCACTCACGTCCTTCTGGAGAAAGATTTGTCTGATAAACGCGAGATGTCGGACGGGGTTATGCCGCTCGTTGCCTTTATGCGCCGGGAGAAAGCGCTGAGTGCAGCAGGTCTTGGCGTTTTCCTGTTCCTGCTGGGGTATTTCTGCGGCCATCTTGATGAGCGGATGCACTTTGCGCTCGATCTACTGGCGCTCATTGCCTTTGGGGCAGCGACGTTTTTTGAGCGTCAGGCTGCGCCACGCATGGTGTGGATCCTGCTGCTAGTTGCTTCTGTGGTCTTTGCCCAGATGGATTTCCGCCTCTCCGGGCATCTGACCCAGACGCGGTCACAGAGTGCTTTCGAGTCGCGCTAGAATCTCGGCACCCCGTCGATCGAACGACGCCGCATCGAAACGCGAGAGAACACGGGCCCGACCGGTTTCGCCCATCGCAGCCAACTGGCCGGGTTCACGCAGCAACCCGGCCAGCGCCAGCGCCAGCGCCTCCGGGTCGTTCGGGGGAATGATCCGGCCACAGGATTGCGTGATGGTATGCGGCAATTCACCGGCCTCGGAGGCGATGACCGGCACGCCGCAAAGCAGCGCCTCATGCGCCGCAAGGCACAGCCCCTCCCATTGTGAGGGCTGCACATAGAGGTGCAGGGTTGCCAGAAACTGCCTTGGGTCAGCGTTATAGCCGTCCAAAACGATCGGCAGCCTGTCACGAGCGATGAGGGCCGCAAGGCGGTCACGCTCCTCGCCCTCGCCCGCGATATGAACTTCGTATTCCGGCAGACCTTCGATCTTGCCGAGCAGCTTCACGGCCGCACAGAGCACGTCATAGCCCTTGACCGGATGGAGCCGCCCAAGCGAGCCGATCCGTATGGGGCCGGCTTCCGACCACGGTACGGCGCGTGGGAAGTCGCTGCTTGCCCGAAAGATAGGCCAGCAGGTGAGTCGATCGGCGCCAAGCCCCAGCTTCTTTTCGGTTTCGAGTTCGACGCAGGTGGAATCGGCAATCCACAGACGGGATAGCCCGCGCATGAGCCGCAAAAGCCGTGCATTGGCGGGTTTGAGCCGCGCGGAGTGCTGCCAACTGGCCACCCGGATACGACGCCTTAACCCGACGAGCTGCCCGAGGAGGGTTGCGCGTGTAAGGGAGGTCCAGATGAGGTCGGGTCGCTGCTCGCCAATCTCGCGATCAAGCCAGGCAAGGGCGGCCAGATGGTCCTTCCTGCCGCCTTCACGGACATGCACGGTCAGTCCAGCCTGAATCATGGGCCTGATGGCGCGGCCATCGCGGCGGGTGAGGGCAAGCACGATAACCTCGTGACCCTGATCGCGCATGACCTGCGTGATGGCCGGAACCGGCAGGGCGGCGCCGCCCCCCTCGACCGAATTGATGACATAGGCAATTTTCATGGGGCCATGCTCAAGCGGATCGGGCCAGGAGCATTTCGACCAGTTCGAGATCCTGCGGCTTGTCTACATCGACAGCGGCACGACCGTCATCGATTGGGATCAGCGCGACCTTTGCACCGGTCAGTTGGCTAATGCGGGCCACGAGGGCCGCGCTGGACAGGCGGCCCAATAATGCTCGCAGGAGGATGCCATAGCCCAGTGTGCGCGCCATTCTGAGCGGGCGTTTGCGGTCGCGTTCCAGGCTTTGCCACAATGTGACGACGGCACGCGCCTTTGGCGTGCGCATCAGGAACAGATTGCAGCCTGAGAACCTCATGTCACGCAAACGTATATAGGTGCGTCTGGTATGGGGGACATCGCGCTCGATCGTCGCCTTCAGGGCGACGCCAACAGCCAGATCACAATCGCTTTGATTGGCCTCCCGCACAAAGGCGGTGATCCATGCGGGGCGCAGCAGCGGATGATCTGCCGTCGTGATCAGGAGCGGTGTGCCGAGCGCCTCGAGTGCCAGCGCGACACTGCCGCTTGGGCCGCTTGCAGTGGGCAGGCAGGTGAAAGGACGTTCGAGTGTCCGTAGGGCTGCGTGATCCTCGATGCTGACGGAAACAGGGCCGATCCCGTCTGTCTGTTCGAGGGTGCTCAGCACGCGGTCGATCATGGGGCGACCGCCGACCGGCAGCAGGGCCTTGTGCCCGACCTTTCCAAGCCGGGCGAGCGGGTCCTGTGCCCCGTCGCGTGAGCCTGCAAGAACCAGCGCGGGTAGTGTCACGAGGCGGCGCTGCCACGCCGGGCGCCGTCGGGGCGCTGCTTGGGCGGGGCGCCCGTGTGCTTCATCACCCAGGGATAGCGCTGTGCCTCCTCAAGGTCATAGCCGAGGTCGAATACATGAGCACTGCGGGGGCGGGCGCGGGCGTCCTTGTAGAAGCTTCCGAACAGGCGATCGGCAGCATAGTTCGTGATGCCGTAATTGCCGTCCTCATCATGGAAGTGATGCAGGACATGCAGCTGCTTGATTTTCGCAACCCAGTTCCAGCGCGGCTTGTAGGCCAGATGCTGGATGCAGTGAAAGAACTCATAGATGCAGGTCATGACCAGGCCCGTGAAGAGCGCGGCAAATGCCGTGCTGATACCGCCGATGGCCCAGCCGATAGGCATGACAATGATGGCGATGGTCGGGATCGTGTTGAGCGGTGAGCCAAATAGCACATCAAGGAGATGGGGGTCCTGATGATGGTCGAAATGGACGCGCTTCCACAGCGAGGCAGTCAGCGGATTGCGATACAGCCAGCGTCCGTGGAGGATGAAGCGATGGATGGCGTACCAGGCAAACGGGTAGATGCCCACCACCAGAACGATGGTGATCAGCGTCGGTGCAGCCTTCGGACCAAACCAGAGCGCGGCGGCAGCTGAAGTCAGAATGAGCGCGAAATAGAGCAGAATGGTGGGGTAGGTGAGATAGGCCATCCAGAGATGGGGCAGACTCATCTTTCCCAGATCGAAGCTTCGTCCCGTGCGGAGTGAGCCCTGGTTTTTCCGGGCGTTCCAGAAGGCGCGCCAGAAGCCTTCCGAGTGTTCAGAATTGAACGTACTCATTTCTCTTCCATCTTCACTATCCATGCCCCTCCAAGGAGGAATGCCAGGGCGGGAGGCGCCGTGACGGCAATTAACGCAGGCAAGGTCCCCGCATTGCCAAGAGCCTGTATCAGGCCTTGCAACACGATGAAACCAAAACCCGCAGCCAGCGCCGCAATGGGCAGGAGGCTACGGGTGCCTGTGCGGGGGGGAATATAGATGACAGGCAGCGCCAGAAACAGCATGGCGCAAAGCGAAACCGGCAGGGTGAAAGGCGCAAAAAGCGCCATGCGATAGGTGGCCTTAGGCAGGCTGGAGGCACCGCCACGATGCAGTATGGTCCATAGCGACCAGCAGGAAAGAACCGGATAGGACTGCGAGAGCTGGATCAGCGTATCCGGTGTCACGCGGGCTGGCAGCAGCGACACGTCCTGCCGCAAGGTGGTCTCCACGCGGTTGCTTTTCAGGACGAGGCTGCGCACCGAGGCAGCGCGCCAGCCAGTGAAGGTGTCGTAAACCATCTCCGGTGCGGTATCCGTAGCGGTCAGATCACCCCCATTGGCGCGGTGGTAGACCGCGATTTTCTGGATACGGCGACCGCCTTCTGTGAAGCTGTCGATGTGAATGACATTGCCCGAGGCGTGAAACCAGAAACCATGACCGCTTCCGGCAGCTTTCGGATCGGTCTGGTTCCACCATTTCGCGAGAGAAAGCTCGGTGCGTGGCGCGATGATTTCCTGTGTGAGAATCCCCGCGACACTGATGATGCCTATGGAGGGCAATAGGAGTGTCAGCAGCCTTGTGGTCGACAGACCGGCGGCGCGCAGACTGGCCATCTCGCTTGCAAGCGTCATCTGCATAAGCATGAACAACGCGCCGATGAGGGTGCTGAGTGGCAGGGTCTGTACGGTCAGGGCCGGTAATTTCAGCAGGGCATAACGGACCAGCCCAAGGGCACCAAGATGGCGCTCCAGTATGGGCGTCGTCATCTCAAGGAGTCCGAGGATCTCCATCATCGAGACGAGTATGGCCCCGCAGATCAGTGTGCGCCCGATGAAGCTTCTGGTCAGATGCATCAGAAGCACGGAGCGCGATGGATTGAGCGGGATCATGATGTGGCCTTTGCCGGGCCGAGCGGAATGGCCTTGCGGCGTCGCCACGATCCACGCGAGCGTCTGAAAATTGAGGCGAGGCAGATCGTACAGAAGGCGATCTCGGGCAGCCATATGGCGTAGAAGCCGCGCATTCTGCCCGTTGCCACCATACCGTGACCAAATTGCAGCGTATGGTCGAACCCGACCAGTACGAGGGCAAGGGCGATCAGCCCGATGATCGGGCGCCGTCTTTTGGCACCAATCGCCAGCGCTACAGCGAGCGGCGGGATGAACGGTATGGCAAGCGCACGCGCAAGACGGAAATCGAGCTCCGCACGCAGGCTCGAGCGGGTGATGCCACCATTTCCGTTCTGGTTGTCGGATTGATGGGACGCCTCGAGCCGGGTTGCCAGCTCCACGAGGGTCAGTTCACGCTCATCAATGCCGCGCGAGCGGAAGACCGCCGTATCATGACTCTGGTCGAACACCTTCATGCTGTGGTCGAAGCGGGTCTGTGTGGCCTTGTTGCTGCCATCACGCGGGTCGTAGACAATCAGCCCATCCCACAGGTCAAGGCGTGTCTGTTTGAGGGAAGGCACGGCGGTGATCAGCCCGCGATGGGCGGTGATGATTCTGACGGCGCCATCAGGCTCTCTCTGGCGAATGAACACCTCATGCAGGACGGTACCGTTACGGGTCACGCGATCGGCGGTGAGCATGGAATCATCCGCTGTTGTCGCGAACATGCCAGCCTGCAGGTGGGGGGCCCAACCCGAATGAGCCGCGTAATAGAAACCTGAGCGGAAATCGTAGCGAGCAACTGGCTGGATATAGCCGTAGAGCAGAATACTGCCGCAGCCGACCGCAACGCCGGTCCACATATAGGGGCGAGCGATACGTAAAAGCGAAACGCCGCTCGCCATCAGGGCGTCAATCTCGTTGTTGTCGCTCATGCGCCGGATGATCAGGAAGACGCTCACACACAGGGCAGCAGGCAGGGCGAGGCCCAGATAATGCGGCAGCAGATCTGTCAGCAGGGCCACGAAGGTCGCCAGGGAACTGCCTTCCGCGGCGAGGTCATCGAACAGGACGAGAAGCCGCTCCAGAAGCAGTGCGGCGAGGACCGCCGCCAGCGACACCACGAAGGGGGGAACGAGCTGGGCCAGCAGATAGCGATCAAGCGTGGGAAAATGGGGGAGGCGCATTATCTTGGCTCATTCGCCTTCATGATCTGACCATGCTGTTCCGGATGTTGCTGCCAGCGCCGATGGCGGCTGCACCGCCAGCCGGTATCACTCGTGAACTGTCTGGTTTGCAGGTCGATGGTCCAGCCTTCCTGCGTGGGAGTAATGGCGATTCTGTTCCAGCCGCTCTGGCGCCAGGGGCGTGAGGACAGCAGGGATGCTGATGGAACGCCAACTAGAGGAATTTCGCTGCCCGGGACCGTTGCAAGCGTAGCGTCATGCGAATGTCCGTGAAGGACAATCGAGGCTCCGTGCTGGGCGATGACTGTAGCAACGGCCTTGTGATCGAGCAGGGATTTGCGCCACGGAACAAGCCCGGCCCGTGGCGGATGATGGATCATGACCACGCGGCAAAGAATCTTTGTCTCGTCCAGAAGTTGAGCCAGCTTCTCGCGCTGCGTCTTGCCGATGCGCCCACAAGCCATGAAGGGTGGTGTCGGGATTGCGGAATTCAGCCCGATGACCGCCACATTGCCGTGGATGTGGCAATACGGAAAGCTGGTCTCGTCGGTGTCTTCCATCCACTTTGACCATAACCCGGCATGGTCCGGCCAATTCGAGCGGACCATTGCATCATGGTTGCCGGGCACCACCAGCGTCCGGGCCGGCATGGAGGCGAGCCAGTCAGCCGCTGCGGCGCATTCCTCCGGCAGTCCGAAATTGGTCAGATCGCCCGTATTGAGAACGAGATCCGGAGCGGCGGCGACGATATCCTCGCGCACGATAGTCGCAAGCTCGGGTCGGTGGCGATGCACCCTGTGGCGCTTCCAGGAAGCGACGCTCAGGGCGCGTTTGTTCGTGAAAGCACGCCATGACGGCAGGGGGGCAGGCGGGGGGAGGTGAACATCCGACAGATGGGCCAGAACCACTGGTGACGTATCGCTGTTTCCGGTCATCTGCCTCTCTCCTCGTCACCACAGGTCAAAGGCCGATACCGGCAAAATCCAAAAATGACCAATCGGTTTCTGGTCCCGCTGCGTAAGTCATGCTATGGCGCCGCGCAAGGCGGACGCCCGAAGTTGCGTCGGGCCAGAGGATTGACCGTAACATAAATGATACTGCCGTGCGCCTAGCCCTGATCCATAATCCACGCAGTCGCAAGAACAGGCGCGATGGCAGGAAATTTGCCAGACAGGCGCATCAGCTTCTGGGGGAGGGGTTTCTTGTCCCGGCTTCCCATGACGAGATGACCGAGATGGTCGAGGATCTCGCGCGACGCAATGTCCGGCTGATTGCGATCAATGGCGGTGATGGAACAGTCAGCGACGTCATGACGGCCGTCATGCGCGCCTATCCGGAAGGCGCGTTGCCTGATCTCGCCATCTTTCCGTCCGGCAACACCAATCTGATTGCCCGTGACGTCGGGTTCACGCATCGCGGGATCGCCGCCCTGCGCCAGCTCTGGAACCATGGCGACGTGCTTCCACGCACCAATCGACGCCCGCTCAAGATTTCATGGCCGGAAAACGAGCATGAAGCGCGCCTTGGCATGTTTCAGGGCAGTTCCGGCTATGCGCGTGCCATTGCAATAGCCCATTCCCCGCATGTGCTGCGTTACGCGCCGCATAATCTCGCTGTGGCCGTTACGCTGGTGGGCGCGTTCGGCAGCCTGCTCTGGCGCCGGCAGCGTGAGACCTGGCTGACGGGAGATCGCTTCGCGCTCGAGGGCGATGGCGAAACCCTCGCTGACGGTCAGAGCTTCCTGTTTCTCTCGACCGCGCTGCAAAAGCTGGATCTGGGCATCTGGCCATTCTGGAACAGCGGCAAGGCGAGGTCCGAAGGGCTGCACTATCTGCATGTGGCCGATCATCCCCGCCGCCTGCTTCAGGCGACCTGGTCGCTGCTGCGGGGGCGCGCTCCTTCGTGGCTGCGCCAGAGCGGAGACTACATGAGCGGACGCGCCAGCCAAATGGTCCTGACCTGCGCGGGGGATTTCGTGCTCGATGGTGAGCGCTTTGCGCCCGGAGCAGAACATCGTATCCTTCTTTCCGAAGGGCCCCAGTTCGGCTTTGTGCATGACTGACCATGCGGCACGTCCGGTCGAGACCGAGACCCTGCTTGACCGGACGCTGATTGGCGAACTGACAACCCTGGTTGACCCGCGTATCCACCAGCTGGTGGCTCATATACTCGGGACCACGCGCCCGCTCGGGGTCCTGTTCTACGGTTCGGGGCTGCGCCAGTTCGATCCTGACGGGCTTTTTGACTTTTATATCGTGCTCGAGCGCCTGTCAGACTGGCCAGCTCCTCCATTGGCCTTGCTCGGCAACGCATTGCTTCCACCGAATGTGTTTTATGCCGAGCATGAGGTTGAGGGTCAGATTTTGCGGGCCAAGGTCGCGCTGATTACCTTGGCGCAATTCCGTTCCCGTGTTTCGCCACGTTCTCAGGATACAACGCTCTGGGCGCGCTTCTGCCAGCCTGTACGGCTTGTCTGGGTGCGCGATGCGGATTCCGCCGAGGCACTTCTCGATGTGCTGCGCCGTGCCGTTGTGACCGCTTCTGGCTGGGCCGCACGTCTGGGTGAGGGTACGCATGCGCCCGCCGAGTGGTGGCGCATTCTCTTCAGTCGGACCTATCGCGCCGAATTGCGGGTCGAGCATGAGAGCCGTGGTTCAACCATCATGCAGGGGCTCGAAAGCCGGTATGCAGCTCTCACACGCGATGCATGGACGCTAGGCCAGCTGAAATTCGACGAGCGGGAAGGCCAGTTGAGGCCGCGATTGACTAGACTTGCCCGGATCCGTGCCGGCAAACGTTGGGCCCGCATGGCGCGACGCGGACGATGGCGTAATATCGCTCGTCTGGTAAAGGCGGCCTTCACTTTCCGCGATGGGGCGACCTATCTCGCGTGGAAAATCGAGCGACATAGCGGTTTTCGTCTTGCACTCTCGCCCTTCGAGGCGCGTCACCCGCTCATCTGCCTGCCTAGCCTGTTGTGGCGGGCCAGAGGGATCTTCCTCAAGGGGATGAAGGGCTGACGCCAAAGGCTCGCTGAGATAAAAAAAGGGAGGCCAGTGACAGACTGGCCTCCCTTTTTAACGCCGTGGTGAACGATCTTCAGCCCAGAATCTCTGCCTTGGCCTGAGCGAAGGCGGCAAGTGCCTTATCGATTTCCTGAGCCGTATGAACAGCCATGACAGAACAACGCAGCAGCGGATGCTCGTCCGGCGTCGCGGGCGGCAGTGAAAGATTTACATAGACGCCCAGTTCGAGCAGGCGGTTCCAGAAAGCAAGGGCCTGCTCCACCGTCTCCAGTGTTACGGCAACGACCGGGCTGACATGCGGGCTGGTCTTTAAACCCAGCTTGTGCAGGCCATGATTAAGCTGCTCGGCATTGGCATAGAGCTGCTTGCGCAGTTCGGGGCGGGCCTGCATCTCATCCAGCGCGGCGAGTGTGGAGGCGATGATTTCTGGCGGAAGCGACGCCGTGAACATATAGGGACGTGAGCAGAGACGGATAAGCTCCAGCCCTTCGAGATTCGAAACACAGTAACCGCCCACGGTGCCAAGCGACTTGGAGAACGTGCCAACCACGAAATCCACATCGTCTTCGCAGCCATCGCGCTCAGCCACGCCGCGTCCGTTCTCGCCAAGCACACCAAAGGAATGGGCTTCATCTGCCAGGAGATAGGCGCCGTGCTTCTTCTTGACCTCGGCAAATTCGCGCATGGGCGCGACGTTGCCGGTCATGGAGTAGATGCCCTCGACCACAACGAGTTTTGCGCCCTGGTGGTCTTTCAGGCGCGACAGGCGCTTGTCGAGATCAGCCGGGTCGTTGTGGCGGAAGCGTATGACCTGGGCGTAACCGAGGCGGCTCGCATCATAGATGCTAGCATGGCTGTCCGCATCGAGCAGCAGGATGTCGTCCTTGCCTGCCAGAGCAGAGATCGCGCCGAGATTGGCCTGATATCCCGTCGAGAAAATCATGCAGTGACGGCGGCGGAACACTTCAGCCAGACGGGCTTCCAGCTTGCGGTGCAGGGCATAGGTGCCGTTGGCAATGCGTGAACCTGTCGTGCCAACGCCCTCGCGCCTGACCGTCTCAATTGCGGCTTCTGCCGCGGCACGGGACTGACTCAGGCCGAGATAGTTGTTTGTCCCAAACAGCAGTGTCTCGCGCCCTTCGATCAGGCCGACCGTCGCCGAGACAGGGTGATCGATGACGACACCGAACGGGTTGCGCGGCGACTTGGCGGTCAGACCAGCGGCGGCGGCTTTGAGGCCTGCATATTTGGCAAAAATATCGGTCACGAGGATCAACCACCCGATTTCAGGCTTGAGAGGCACACGGCAAGATCGTGGATCGTTCGGATGTCGGCGAGCTTGTCTAGCGGCACGGAAACATCGAGTTCATCCTCGATTTCCATGACAAAATTCATGACGGCCAGTGAGTCGAAAGCGAGATCTTCGACAATCTTGCTGTCACCGTTGATGTCGCGTGGCACCTTCGGATTGGCGAGAAGCTTGTCGATGATCATCGCAGTGATGGAGGCGACCGTATCGGTCATCAAAATTCTCCGGCTTTTGGCGGTTGGGTGACAAGCACCCCAGATGAAGCGTCTTATGCGTCAGGCTTGAAAGGAAGGCCAGAGGGGGCAGTTTCTCCGAAGCCCTGAACGAGGTGCCGGAACCTTGGATGAGGCTCCGGCATGTTTGTCAGGCTGCGGTGCTGCTGGTCATGGTCTCGAACTGACCAGCGAGAAGCATGGCCTTTGCCCGGGCTCGCGTCAGCTTGCCAG
Organism: Asaia sp. HumB; assembly: GCF_030263835.1. NCBI lineage: Bacteria > Pseudomonadati > Pseudomonadota > Alphaproteobacteria > Acetobacterales > Acetobacteraceae > Asaia > Asaia sp. HumB. The sequence continues at coordinate 2,540,896 of NZ_JARPML010000002.1, forward strand.
ACGATGTCTGGGGCAGGGTATGAGGCGGCACGAGAATGACGTCTACATCAACGCCGTGCTGGCGACGGAAAAGGCCCATCGTCTCCTCGCGCAGGCGAGCGCGGTCGTCGTCATTGGTCGCACGGCACTGCACGAGTGCCACAACGCGTTCGCCAGCTTCCTCTTCAACGGCAAACACAGCGACATCGCGTGACCGCAGGGACGTGATTTCGTGCTCAGCCGACCACTCAAGGTCCTGCGGCCATATATTGCGACCATTGATGATGATCAGGTCCTTGGCGCGGCCTGTAATGACCACCTGCCCGTTGAGCATGTAGCCAAGGTCACCCGTGTTGAGCCATCCCTTGTCATCAAGCACTTCAGCCGTTTCGGTATCACGGCCAAAATAGCCGCGCATCAGACTGGGACCACGAACATAGACCATACCAACGTGGCGTTCCTCCAGCAGGTCGCCCTTGGCATTGCGCACCTGAACATCGTGTTCTGGCAGGGCGACGCCGCAAAGCACAAAAGTGCGAAGAGCATGGGAAGGATCGTTGGATGCGCGCGCTACGCCTTCGGTCTCCAGCGTGCGCAAGTCGATCGTATCGGTTGCGATGCCTGTGTTGAGAGGCGCGAAGCTGATGGCGAGGGTGGCTTCAGCCATGCCATAGCTGGCAACGAAGGCGCGACCGTCAAACCCATATGCGGCGAAGCGTTCGGAGAACGTCTCCAGGATATGATGGCGAATCATATCTCCGCCGATGCCGGCGATACGCCAGCAGGAAAGATCGAGATCGCCGGAGACCGGACGACGCGCGCAAAGCTCATAGCCAAAGGATGGGCTATAGGCGATCGTCCCGCGATTGCGGCTGATCAGATCGAGCCAGACATGCGGGCGACGAGCAAACTCACGCGTGGGCAGCAGATCGACAGTGAGCTGACATGTCATGGGCGTCAGGAAGAACCCGACGAGCCCCATATCATGATAGAGCGGCAACCACGATACGCAGCGATCACCTGTCTCGGTTACTTGCAGGCCGTCACGGGCGATAGCCCGGGCATTGGCCATCCCGGCCGACTGGGTAACGGCAACACCCATCGGAAAGCGCGTGCTGCCCGAAGAAAACTGAAGATAGGACAGGTCATTCGTATCGATAACCGGCAGCGGCTCGCTTGCAGCCGGTCTTTGCAGCAATTCGGCTGGAGAACCGCCGAAGGCCAGATCGAGCCCTTCGATGATATCCTGCGTCCAGGAACCGATCAGTTCCGGCACAACAACGGCGCGTGCGCCAGAGGCGCTCACCATGCCCCGCAACGTGCCAATATAGGCTTCGCGACCACCAAAGGCGATGGGAAGGGGGAGGGGCGCCGGCACAAGGCCTGCGTACTGACAACCGAAGAAGATGCGTGCGAAATCACCGTCACTCTCCGCAACGATGGCAACGCGGTCGCCGGTTTTGAGCCCGGTGCCGATCAGGCGATGGGCTGTGTCAATCGCCTGATCACGCAGGACGCGGTAGGGCAGGGCCTCGATGAGCTGGCCGCGACCATTATAGATGTTGAACCCCGCCGTTCCCTGCGCCGCATAATCCAGGGCAGCGCTGAACGTCGGAAAATCGCCGT
>NZ_JARPML010000002.1:2547500-3090019 GCF_030263835.1 Asaia sp. HumB
ATGGGCTAGGGGGACCCAAAGTCTTACCAAACCTAACCAAACTCCGAATACCGAGGAGTATGAGCGTGGCAGACAGACAGTGGGTGCTAAGGTCCATTGTCGAGAGGGAAACAGCCCAGACCACCAGCTAAGGCCCCCAAATCGTGGCTAAGTGGGAAAGGATGTGGGGATTCCAAAACAACCAGGAGGTTGGCTTAGAAGCAGCCATCCTTTAAAGAAAGCGTAATAGCTCACTGGTCTAATAGAAACCCTGCGCCGAAAATGTAACGGGGCTCAAGCCACGTGCCGAAGCTGTGGGTGCATATCTTTGATATGCGCGGTAGCGGAGCGTTCCGTAGGTCTGCGAAGGAGACGGGGTGACCCTCTCTGGAGATATCGGAAGTGCGAATGCTGACATGAGTAGCGACAAACAGTGCGAGAAACACTGTCGCCGAAAGTCCAAGGGTTCCTGCGCAAGGTTAATCCACGCAGGGTGAGCCGGCCCCTAAGGCGAGGGCGAAAGCCGTAGTCGATGGGAACCAGTTGAATATTACTGGGCCTGCCAGAAGTGACGAATGCGATATGTTGTCTGGTCTTATTGGATTGACCAGGCTTTTGGAGCATTCCAGGAAATAGCTCTGGCGTATAGACCGTACCCGAAACCGACACAGGTGGACTGGTAGAGAATACCAAGGCGCTTGAGAGAACGATGCTGAAGGAACTAGGCAAATTGCTCGTGTAACTTCGGGATAAGCGAGACCCGTCCGTGGGCAACCACAGGCGGGTGGCACAGACCAGGGGGTAGCGACTGTTTAGTAAAAACACAGGGCTGTGCGAAGTCGAGAGACGACGTATACGGCCTGACGCCTGCCCGGTGCCGGAAGGTTAAGAGGAGATGTGCAAGCATTGAATTGAAGCCCCGGTAAACGGCGGCCGTAACTATAACGGTCCTAAGGTAGCGAAATTCCTTGTCGGGTAAGTTCCGACCTGCACGAATGGCGTAACGACTTCCCCACTGTCTCCAGCATCGACTCAGCGAAATTGAATTCCCCGTGAAGATGCGGGGTACCCGCGGTCAGACGGAAAGACCCTATGAACCTTTACTGCAGCTTTGCAGTGGCATCAGAGACATCCTGTGTAGGATAGGTGGGAGGCTACGAACCCGGGACGCCAGTACCGGTGGAGCCGTCCTTGAAATACCACCCTGAATTTTTCTGATGTCTAACCGAGACCAGTCTAGCCTGGTCCGGGACCCTGCATGGTGGGCAGTTTGACTGGGGCGGTCGCCTCCCAAAGTGTAACGGAGGCGCGCGATGGTGGGCTCAGGTCGGTCGGAAACCGACTGTCGAGTGCAATGGCATAAGCCCGCCTGACTGTGAGAGTGACAGCTCGAACAGAGACGAAAGTCGGCCATAGTGATCCGGTGGTCCCACGTGGACGGGCCATCGCTCAACGGATAAAAGGTACTCTAGGGATAACAGGCTGATCTCCCCCAAGAGTCCACATCGACGGGGAGGTTTGGCACCTCGATGTCGGCTCATCACATCCTGGGGCTGGAGCAGGTCCCAAGGGTTCGGCTGTTCGCCGATTAAAGTGGTACGTGAGCTGGGTTTAGAACGTCGTGAGACAGTTCGGTCCCTATCTGCCGTGGGTGTATGAGACTTGAGAGGATTTGTCCCTAGTACGAGAGGACCGGGATGAACATACCTCTGGTGTACCGGTTGTCGCGCCAGCGGCACAGCCGGGTAGCTAAGTATGGACGGGATAACCGCTGAAAGCATCTAAGCGGGAAACCCACCTCAAAACTAGGTCTCACAGGGCCGTGAAAGACCATCACGTCAATAGGCCGGGTGTGGAAGCGTGGTAACACGTGAAGCTAACCGGTCCTAATCGCCCATATCGCTCACACAACGCTCTCACAAGAGAGCATACACATGCATAGCAATCATCCACGCAATCACACTCATCATACACAAAACACCAACCTCCACACCGACACACAGTTGTCGGGTGGATCAGAAGACCTGGTGGCTATGGCGGGAGACTTCCACCCGATCCCATCCCGAACTCGGCCGTGAAACGCCCCAGCGCCTATGATACTGCATCTCAAGATGCGGAAAAGTCGGTCGCCGCCAGGTCCCCTGATCCACCCCACAAAACACACCACCACCCCCGCGGGGTGGAGCAGCCCGGTAGCTCGTCAGGCTCATAACCTGAAGGCCGCAGGTTCAAATCCTGCCCCCGCAACCAAAATCCTACACATACAAATCCCTACGCAACGCCTCAGCTTCACAGTACGAGGCGTTTTTGGCGTTCCCGGTTTCACACCCAAAGCCCGCGTTTGACAGCGCAATCAATCTGCCCCCTCATCGTGCTCTCGTGCTCTCGTGCTCTCGTGCTCTCGTGCTCTCGTGCTCTCGTGCTCTCGTGCTCTCGTGCTCTCGTGCTCTCGTGCTCTCGTGCTCTCGTGCTCTCGTGCTCTCGTGCTCTCGTGCTCTCGTGCTCTCGTGCTCTCGTGCAACACACTTTGCAGTCTCTCCAACAAAATACATCTGTGCGTGCGCCACCCGACACGCGCAGAGCCAGTCATGGGGCAGACTGGTCTTTTAAGTCGACAGCTTCGCGGTAACGGCCTCGATAGGGGCGGGGGAGAGCAGAGAGGTAGATCCAGACGAGAAAGGTGATCCAAGTGCTCATCCGTTCTTATGATCGTCTTACTCATCAGCCCGTCGCTTGGGCCATCCGAAATCATTTTGATAAAGGCGGGGACCAAGCGTCAGTCACCGGCGTCTGGCTGGCCTCGTCGGCAAACATGATGGTCTGGGACAAAACCTATGTCCGCCTATAGACCGTCGCCTTGAACGTCACCTGATTTCGTGCGGGCTTTGGTCTGGCCGCAACACAGATCGGAGGAAAAGCCTGAGCCTAGACGTACAATATTCTCCTCCTAACGCCCCGATCAGATGCACATCTCCTCACGCAATGCCTCGCACGAACTCACGCCCATCAGCGACATGTCGGTGTGCACTTCACGCTGCAAAAGACCGATCGCATGACGGATCGACGCCTCGCCGCCCAAGCAGGCAGCATAGAGGAAGGGGCGGCCTACAAGCACCGCTGAAGCGCCACGCAACAGGGCCTTGATCACATCCGTGCCACGTCGAAAGCCACTATCAACCAGCACGGTCATATCCGCGCTTTCGACCTTTACCGCGCTGAGCACATCAATCGGGGAGACCGCACAGTCGAGCTGTCGCCCGCCATGATTGGATACGACAATACCATCGGCGCCGAGCTCCCTGGCTAGCCGCGCATCATGGGGGGAGAGAATACCCTTTATGATGAGTGCGCCTTTCCAGTGGCGTCTCAACATCTCGACATGCTTCCAGCTGAAGCTCGGATAACCCGTTACAGCATTGATATCGCGTGAAAAAATCGAGGGTCTGGCAACCGGATCAATATTGCTGATTGCGGGAATTCCGCGCTGTCGCAGCGTGCGCCATCCCGTTTTGTAAAGCCAGGATGGATGACCGATCATATCCGCTACAAGGCGTGCGGTCGGTCTGAAGGGCATCGTATAGCCGTTGCGCTTGTTATTCTCCCGGTTCGACCCGACAACGACATCGGCTGTGAGCATATAGGCCGAAAAGCCCGCATCGGCGACACGCGCGGCCATACGCTGAATGTTGTCTTCGTCAGGCTTTTGATACCCGGCAAACCAGCATCCCGGATAGGATCGTCCGATTTCTTCCATGGGCGTAATGGCGTTTGCGCTCAGAGCGTAGGGTATGCGTGCCGCCCTGGCCGCGCGGGCCATGGCATTGTCCGCATCATAGCCAACGACGGCTGAGGCGCCCATCGGTGCGATCATGAACGGGCTGGCGTACTCCTGGCCGAACAGCGTGATTTTCTGACTACATGAGGACACGTCGCGCAGGACACGCGGGATTGTTTTGATCTGAGCCAGCGCCGCGAGGTTATGCCGGACCGTAGTGCCGTCATCAGCTCCGCCAGCGACATAGCCGAAAATCGCGCGTGGCAGATGCCGTTTTGCAAGATGCTCGAAATCGTTGAGGTTCAGGATAGACGAGGCAGATTTCAGCATGGCTCATGTCTCACGTTGATAGGCTGTTGCGCTCTTGTGTCCTCGGATCTTTTGTCCAGCGGGAGAGGGGCAATGGGGCCGACAATGAAGAGATAGGATAGTGCCCCGAGCAGGCCAAAGAACCCGGTCGCGCAAAGCGGGACAAGGAATGAACCGTGGGTCAGACTGACCATTAGCCCCGTGAAGCTCGCAATCACGATACCGGCGATATTGGCCGCGCTGTTCTGCATCCCACCAAGTGTCGCAACAAGGTCCGGGCTGGGGGCGAGGTCGGCCGGCAGCGACCAGATATTCGCACCAGTAAAAGCAATGCCCCCGAAGGAAAGTGAAAGGAGCGTGATGCAAAGCCATGTCTCGGTCACGAAGGCGGTCAGGGCAATGACCGACGAGAGAAGCAATCCGCCAACGAGGCAGGTTTTGCGTGCGGCAGTAAGGCTCCACCCATGGTGGTGGAGGCGATCGGATGACCATCCTCCGAGCCAGGCAGCCGGAATGGCGATGACACCCGGGATCATGCCGATCAGCCCAAGATCCTTGAGCGAAAACCCGTGGGCTGTAACGAGGTAGCTCGGAAACCAGGTAGCGAAGAAATAGAAGACGAAATTGGCGCAGAAAAAGCCGAGCATCATACCCCAGACGGAGCGATGTTTCAGTAGGGCTTTCCAGCTACCGGGAGGGGCTTTCAGGGCTGGTGGCTGGGCGGCTTGCAGGCGCGCAAGCTCGTCTGCGCTGACCCTCGGATGGGCATCCGGGTCGTGATAGAGACCAAACCATACTGCGACCCAGACAAGCCCAAGTGCTCCTGCCGCCACAAAGGCGAGACGCCATCCCAGCCATGCGATGAGCAGCGCCACGACAGGCATCGAGAGAGCCGCGCCAGCGCGGGAGCCGCTATCGAATATGCCGGCTGCAAGGCCCCGCTCCGCCTTGGGGAACCAGAGCGATGCCACCTTGGCATTGGAGGGATAGCTACCAGCCTCACCGACGCCAAGCGCCAGTCTGAGCCCCAATATGCTCAAGGGGCCGCGAACAAGCGCCGTCAGAGCCGTGCAGACGGACCACCAGATCACGGCAAAAGCATAGGCAGAGCGCACCCCCACCCGATCCACGATCATGCCGAATGGCAGTTGCATGAATGCGTAGGTCCAGAAGAACCCACCCAGGATAACACCGAGGACAGCCGGATCGATATGCAGTTCGCGCGCCATGAACGGGGCGGCAATCGCGATTGTCGCCCTGTCGATATAATTGATGGTGGTGGCTGCGAAGCAGAGGATGATCATTAGCCAGCGAAGTCGGGGCATGATCTCTCTCCGATCATGAGCGAGGGAAGGAGTGTCAGTGTGGCAGACAGGCTGGGCCGGCTGACCGCCCAGTTCTCTGCAGGCCCAAAACGGTGGGGCCCGCAGAGAAGGGGAGGGTTCAGGCCTTGCGGGGTAGAACCCGACGCAGATACTCGCGATTGGTAGCGCTGACGCTCAGGCCGTCACCGCCGTAGTGCTCGACCAGAAAGGCGCTTTTGAAACCATGGGCGAGGGCCATCTTGATGGCCGCGCGATAGCTGATCACCCCGAATTCGAGGGGTGCCGGGGCCGTGACGACCATGCCAGTGGTCGCGTCTTCCGTGCGGTAGTAATTCTTGACGTGCCAGTAGCGGGCAAACGGTGCGACTTTCTGCATCATCGAGGCCCAGTGCTCGACAGGGCGATGCAGCCGGACCAGATTGCCCAGATCGGCATTGATGCCCACTGCAGGGTGATCGACATCCTGTACGAAGCGTACCGCGCTGTCTGCCGTGCCCAGATAGGTATCCTCATACATCTCCAGCGACAGACCGACCCCGACTTCCTGGGCATGACGTGCAAGTTCGCGGATGCGATCGACCGCTTTCTTCCATACGGACGGGTCATCGGGATTGACGCTGCCCTGCGCGGTCCAGAACCAGAGCGCCGCCTTTTGCGGGGGCGTAAGGGGATAAAATAGGCCGAAAGAGACTTCGGCAATGCCAAGTCTGGCCGCTGTGTCGATCACCCTGTGGCTATAAGCCAGATTCTCGTCGCCAGCCTCGGGATCGATGACCGAGCGCCGTGCGGTGGAAAGGCCCGGCATGGTCAGGCCCGCTTCCCGGACGAGATCGGCGAAGATTTTCAGGCGGGCTTCCGGCAGATCAGCGAGGCGTATCCAGGAGTCCGTGGGGTCGATTTCCGTGAAACCTGCATCAGTCACTTCAGACAGCGTGGCGGCCCATTGCTCCGGCGTCTGGTCCTGCACGCTCGATCCATCTGGCAGGATATTGGCATACTGGATCATGGCGGCGGCGATGGGCCAGTTGGTGCGATCATAGGTGGTCGACATGGTCGGTTCCTTCATGATGATGGAGGGCGAGAGGCCCTGATATCGGGCAAGGCGCGTGCGCGTGCGCTCAATGCACGGGGCGATGCCGGGGGTGATGAGGGGGCGAATGCTCGGGGTTGTTGGTGCGCGGCAGGAACGCTGCGATGACAAGGCCGATCACGCCGGAGAGGGCGACGGCGTAAAGTCCGGCTATGGGGGTATGCCAGAACCCGGTGGCAAAGCTGCGGATGTTCGGGGCGGCGAACCCGCCGAGATTACCCAGCGCATTGATGAGCGCGATCGCGCCGGCGGCCTGAACCCCGGTGAAATGGGCAAGCGGGAAATTCCAGAACACGGCCTGCACCGTGACAACGCCCGCTGCGGCAATGCACAGACCGATCAGAGCGACAGGTCCGTAGCCAGAGCCTGATATTACGAGCCCGATTGCCGCCGCCGCGAGACAGCCCAACAGCCCGAAGCGCGGGGCATCGTGCTTCTGGACGAGTTTCGTGACAACATAGGTGGAGAGAATGGCGCAGGCCCAGGGAATGGCGCTGACCAGCCCGACACGCAGGCCGATTTTCTCATGCAGGATGGTCGAGACCTGCTCGGGCAGGTAAAAGACCACGCCATAGCTGGCAATCTGCATCACCATATAAAGCGCCAGAAACTGGAGCAGCTTGGTGGAATGAAGCAGGGCACCCAGTCTGACACTGTGGCCCCTCGCCCCAGCCTTACTGGCGGCCTCGCGCTCGAGGACGGTTGAGAGCGTCGCTTTCTCTTCTGTCGTCAGCCATTTGACGTCCTGCGGCCTGTCGGGCAGCACGAAATAGGTGGCGATCCCCATCGCTACGGCCAGTCCGCCCTCGAGCAGGAACATCCACTGCCATCCGGCAAGACCGAAGGCGCCATCAAGACCAAACAGCGCACCCGAGAGCGGATTGCCGAAGGTCATCGCGAGCGGATAGCCGAAATAGAACACGCCCAGGACGCGGGTGCGCTCTTTTTCAGGAAACCAGAATGTCAGATAGAGCATGATGCCGGGAAAGAAGCCGGCTTCTGTGACGCCCAGCAGCGTACGCAGCAGCACAAAGGACAGATTGCCCTGGGTGAACATCATGGCGGCCGAGACAAGCCCCCATGTCACCATGATGCGAGCCATCCAGCGTCTGGCCCCGACGCGATAGAGAATGAGATTGCTCGGGATTTCGAACAAGGCATAACCGACGAAGAAGATGCCTGCACCGAAGGCAAACATGGCATCCGAAACGCCGACATCGGTTTGTAGCGCCTGCTTGGCCGATGAGATATTCGACCGGTCAAGAAAGGCCACGATATACATGAGGATGAGGAAGGGCAGCAGCTTTGCAAAGGCCTTGCCGGTTGCTCGGGCGCGCAGCGTGTCTTGCGAAGGCGTTTCGGCGCGCGGACTTGTTTTCTGATCGGGGCTCATGGTGCATGTGCTCCTCGCTCGCGCTGGTCTTGTGAGACTGGCGCGATGCTGGCCGGGCGGAAGAGAGGGTCAGGCGATCCGCCCTGCGAGTTCGTCCTCGATGTGAGCCCGGATGATCTCATCGAAGCTCTGCTCTGTCGTGAAACCCAGGGAAAGGGCGCGGCTCGGGTCAAATCCTCTGGCCCATCCGGCCACGATGCGGGCTATGGCCTCGTCGGGCTCCCGGCGGATGAGCGCGACAGCTTTTTCTCCGGCAACGCGACGCAGGGCGGCAATCTGTTCTCCCACCGTGATCGACAGGGCGGGCAGGGAGAGATTGGGTCGCTCGCCCAGACGGTTCAGATCGAGCACTGCGGCATGACGCAGGAATTGCACAGCCGAACGAGGGCTCGTCATCCAGTGGCGTGTGGTGTCAGGCACGGGCAGAGTTGCCTCAAGCCCGACCAGCGGCTCGCGTATGATACCGGAAAAGAACCCGGAGGCCGCGCGGTTCGGTTTGCCGGGGCGGACGCAAATGGTCGGCAGACGCAGGCCGATACCATCGAATATCCCCCTGCGGCGGTAATCGGCCAGCAGCAATTCGCCCATGGCCTTTTGCGTGCCGTAGCTGGTTTGCGGTGTCAGGATGTAGTCATCGGGAATGACATCAGGGAAATCACCGCCGAATACGGCGTTGGATGAGGCAAAGACAACGCGGGGTTTCCAGCCCTCACGTGCGCCATGATGGCGAATGGCCTCAAACAGCGCCCGTGTCCCATCGAGATTGACGCTATAACCCTTTTCGAAATCGGCCTCGGCCTCTCCAGACACAATGGCAGCGAGATGGAAAATGATGTCCGGGCGACCGCTCAATAGCCGGTCGGCGGCGCCTGGCTGGGTGAGGTCGCATGTCATGGTTTCGCATCGTCCCGAGAACCCGGCTGGCGCTGAAGGTGCGACCACATCCGCGAGCGTCAGGATTTCGGGGCCGTCTGTGCCGGGGAGGGGATTTGCGACCAGGCTTTCAGTGAATTTGCGCCCGATCATGCCTGCGGCGCCAATGACGAGGATATGCATCTGTGTCACCTTTTCGTTCGGACTGGGCCGAATGGAGATGAACGAAACCTATCCGAAAGTTAATGGCGCGCTAGAAGCAAGATTGAACCGACCGATCAGGAATTCTGATCGACTCCTGTTCAATGGAGCTGAAAACCAGCTGTGCCGCGGGGGAAAGCGGTCGTCCCGGCTGGCTGATGAGCGAGAAGGGCCCGAGGAAATCGGGCATGACAACTGAAAGACGGCGTATGAGCCCGGCTTTTTCGTAATGTTGGCTCACGCTGCAGGGGATGACCGCCAGCAGGCAGGAATGAAGCAACAGGTCGATGGTCGCGAACATCGAAGACGCTTCGATGGGATGAGCAGGCAAGGGCAGAAGTGCCGTGGTGAATGCGGCTTCGATCGCCCGTCTCATGGGGCTTGGTGCCGTCTGGAGAATCCATTTTTCGTTCGCGACGTCCTGCAGTGTCAGGGTGCCGGGGTCGGGCATCGGGTTATGGATGCTGGTCACGACGCATAGCGGCTCCTGGGCGAGCTCACGGCAATCGAGCGCCATCGGGCCGTGCAAGCCGAGTGCGCGCCCAATGACAAAATCGAGGCGACCCGTTTCCATACCCAGCAAAAGCGCATCGCTCGTGTCGATGGTCAGTGAGAGACTGATGCCGGGTTGCGTCTGAGCGATGCGGGCAAAGACGGGCGAAATGATGTCGGGCAGGGCGGCGACAATCGAGCCCACACGCACCGTGCCATAGGTCCCTTCCTGCATTGCGTTCATATCGAGCTGAAGACGGTCGATATCATTGAGCATCAGGCGGGCATGACGCGCGGCCAAAACGCCGCTTGGGGTGGGAAATACCCCCTGTGACGAGCGCTCGAAAAGACGCGTGTTCAGCGCGTGTTCGACTTCCTGCAGCAGCTTGGACACCGAAGGCTGGGAGAGATTCATCCGCTCGGCAGCGCGGTGCAGGTTATTGGTCGCTTCAAGTTCCAGAATGAGCCGGAGGTGACGCAGCTTGAGACGGTTGATGAGAGAATGGGCGGTCATGAGATGGTTATCCGCGTCACATATCGAGTGGACAGCCGCTGGGGCTTCGGGGCGCGCATGGGGCTTCAGATGCGCTCTCGCGCCATGACGATTGCTGAATCATATGCTGTGTCGCGCGCAACTGCCGGGGCTTCACGCCTGATGTCATGATACAGGCGCACCTAGTCCTGCGGGCTCGACGACATCTGAGGGATGCACTGGCGCAGGAGTGTCATGACAGTAAGGGCTGCTGGAGTTGGAGCGCGTTCACGCACGGTCATGATCCCCCACGGGGCGACATTAAAGGAAAAATCGATCGGCAGAATGGCGATCTGACCGAAATCCGATTGCAGGGCGGCGGCCGGGGCCGAAAGCAGGGTGAGCGCCTGACTGCGCGTGATGTAGGCGAGTGTCATCATCCAGGAATCTGATGAGACGATGCGGGTTGGCAGGGGCAGTTCGCGCTCGAGAAATAGTTCCTCGAGGCGCTGGCGCGACCGGCTGCCGCGACGTTGGAGAATCCAGGGGAATTCAGACAGGGCTTCGAGCGTGTGCGGCCCTGAAGCTGCGAGCGGATGGTCTGGAGCTGCTGCGACAACGAGTTGCTCTGATGCAATCTCCTCGTAGCTTACAGGATGAGCCGACGGAATGACGGGACGCCGGCCCAGCATGATGTCGATCTGTCCATCAATGAGCATCTGAAAAAGACTGTCGCTCGGGCCACTGCGTATTTCGAGCTCGATTTCAGGATAATCATCCTGTGCGATGCGCAGCATGTCGGCGAGTGACTGCACCACAGGACCATCGATGGCGCCAATCGAGACATGGCCAATCCTGCCATCGACAAGGGCGTTCAGTTCAACGCGCGTACGTTCGAGTTCATCAAGCATGACAAGCGCATGGCGGGTCAGGACCTCGCCTGCAAAGGTGGGGATCATCCGTCGCCCCTCCAGCCGGAACAGCCGGATTTTCATCAACTCCTCGAGATCGCCGATGAGTTTTGAAGCGGCAGGCTGGGCCATGCCAAGGCTCTCGGCCGCGGCCAACAGCGTCGAGTGGCGCGAAAAAGCCGCGAGAAGTTGCAGATGCCGAAGCTTGAGGCGCGACGCGATGAACCAGAACGGGCCAAGATGGGAATGTGACATGGCAAGTTTCATATTAAAATAGGTATGGATCGTATCGATACGAATATTGGACGCTCCCCGTTCCGGGTGAATATTTCTACGTCCACGACATCGCTGGAACATCCCGTTTCCAGCGTCCATCAAAATGATCGTGAGGAAATATCATGGCCGTTCAGACAATCAGAAGTGCTGCTGTCATCGGTGCGGGCTATATGGGCGGCGGTATTGCGCAAAGCATGGCGGCGGCCGGCATGCGCGTCACGCTGGCCGATATTTCGCCCGAGGCCACACAGCGTGCGCATGAACGCCTGCTGGGCGAGGCGCGCGCCTTTGAGGATCAGGGGCTCATCCTGCCGGGCAGCTATGATCGTATCATGACCAACCTCACCACGGCTGCCTCGATTGAGGATGCCGTGCGCGACGTCGATTTCATCGAAGAGGCCGTTTTCGAGCGTGAAGACGTCAAGAAAGAGGTCCTGGGGCGCATCAGCGCAGCCGCGCGGCCGGATGCCATTATCGGAACCAACACCTCCACCATTCCGGTGCACGTGCTCGCCCCGTTTGTGACAGGGCAGGCCCGTTTTCTTACCGTACATTTCAGCAATCCGGCCCCGTTTATTCCGGGTGTCGAACTTGTATCGGGTGTGGAGACGACGAAGGAGGTCGTGGCAACGGTCAAGGAGATGCTGGGCCGTGTCAACCGTCAGTCAGCCGAGGTGGCAGACCGACCGACCTTCGTGCTGAACCGCCTGCAATATGTGCTTTTCAAGGAAGCGAACACCATTGTGGAGGAGGGGATTGCCACGCCGCAGGATGTAGACACGATCGTACGCTCCACCTTCGGCTTCCGCTTGCCTTTCTTCGGGCCTTTTGCGATTGCCGATATGGCGGGTCTGGAAGTGTATGTGAATGGTTTCGTGACGGCCGAGAATGCGTTTGGCGAGCGTCTTTCATGCCCGGACACGGTGAAGAAGCTTGTTGCGGAGGGCAAATACGGGGTCAAGAACGGCGCGGGATATTACGGGCAATATACACCGGAGGAGGCGGCAGCGCTCGTGGCCTACCGGAACAAGGCCTATGCTAAGATGGCGGAACTGCTGCGGGAGCTCGGCCCGTCGCCTCTTGAAAAGAAATGATCCTGGAAGCCCTGTCCTTTTCACAGCTCTTACGGGCGCCGTAAGAGCTGTTCGTTGTAAGGTTCAAAAAGGGCAAGGGCGCCGTAACGTGGTGTCTGGAACATAAGGGGCACATATTGCAAAGTAGAGTGTATTGGGAAAACCTCTCCGATACGGTGTCAGGACCTCCCCGTGGGACGCGATTTGTCACATGGTCACCAAGCCGAACTACATCTCGGCCTTAATCCCCATCAGGTCGAATAGGACGATGCCCGGCACAGGGCTGCGATTTATTGTGTGCAACGATTTATTTACGAACTTCGTTTCTCGTTAACTTTATACTTACAAATATTGCCTAAAAACGATTTCATGGTCCGGGCGGGAAAACTTCGAGTTTACATTGCGCTACAGAGTGATTTAAATGGAAAGTCATTCACGTTGGCGGAACGGAACTTCGAGATCATGTCTGATAGGGTGAGTTTCCCGGGATTGTCGTGCTGAACGCCGAAAGCTCCCGTCGTGCTGCGTTGCGCGCGCATGTGCATGAGGCGCACGAGCAACTCGATCACCTTATCGGAGATCTCGCGTCAGTGGGGGGCTATCGGCGCTATGTTGCCGGTATTGCCGGTTTCCGCCTCGCTGCCGAAAATGCCCTTCATGGGCAAATCTACCCCACATGGTTTGAGGGCTGGCGACCTGTCAGCATGCAGCGCAGCCTGAGTGAGGATCTGCGGTGTCTCGGGATCGTTCCGCCCGAGCTCAAGGCGATCGCCGCGCCTGCAACGGATTCAGCACTTTTGGGTATGCTTTATACGCTCGAGGGATCGGCGCTGGGCGGGCGGGTGATTGCGCGGCGCGCTGCGGCCCTTGGCTTCGATGCGACCTATGGAGCCAGTCATCTGGCCGAACAGACGGCGAAGCCGGAAAACTGGCGCAGCTTCCTGGACCTTCTGGAAAATGCTCCCGAATTTGATGCGGATGAAGCAGGGCGCGCTGCAGCCACTCTGTTCCGTCATGCGCGAGATGCTGTGAAGCTGGCCGATCGCGCCGAGGAAAAAGTCGATGGCTGAATTTGGTCAGGTCGATCTGACGAGTTGTGATCGCGAGCCGATCCACATTCCAGGAAGCATCCAGCCTCATGGCTGTCTGATCACCTGCACGATCAGCGATTTTGTTGTTCTGCGGCACTCGGCTAATGCACCGGCAATGCTGCATCATGAGGGGCTGGAGATCGGGTCTGACCTGATCGCGCTTTTTGGTGCGGATGTCATTCACGACATCCGTAATGGCCTGACCCTGAGCGTAACGCAGCGTCGCCCGGTTTTCCTGCTCAATCAGGCGCTGGGACCCGATCTGTTTTTCGATCTGGCGGTGCATATCGTCAACGGAGAGGTGGTGCTCGAATGTGAGCCCGCCGCGCCGACGCACCGTGCCACCAAGTTTCTCACCCAGCTTCACGGCATGATGGACCGTGTACGCAAGACGACCGATATCACGCGCCTTTTCGATGTCGTGACCATGCTCATGCGCGGCCTGCTCGAATATGACCGTGTGATGGTCTATCGCTTTGCCGATGACTGGTCTGGCAAGGTCGTCTCGGAAGCGCGGGCGCTTTCGCTGGAAAGCTTTCTGGGGCAGCATTTTCCGAGCGCCGATATCCCGGCCCAGGCGCGCGAACTCTATCGCCGTTCGCCCATTCGCATGATCGGGGACGTAAAGTTTGTCCCGGTGCCGCTGGTCGAGGGGGAGGGGCTCTCGCCGCTCGATATGTCCCTGGGGCAGCTTCGCAGCGTTTCACCGATCCACTGCGAATATCTGACCAATATGGGGGTTCGCGCCTCCATGTCGATCTCGATTGTCATCGATGGCGCCCTGTGGGGCATGATTGCGTGTCACCATTACGCGCCCCGCGTGCTCCCGATTGCCGAGCGCGCCGTCGTACAGATGTTTGCGGAGTTCTTTGCGCTTCAGGTTATCGTCATCCTCAAGACCACGCGCCTTCAGGTTGCGGAGCGAACGCACGGGCTGATTGAGAGCGTCCTGCGCAATGCCGCCTCTGTGTCCGATATGCCCGCCTATCTGCGCGGGCAGATCAGTCGTCTGGCACCGCTCATCCAGTCCGATGGTATTGCCATCTGGATCGATAATGAATGGACGGGACACGGGATTGCAGCGCCTCGGGAGGTGCAGGATCGCTTCGTGGAGCTGGCCCGCACGAAGGCTGGAACACAGATCTGGCAGTCGGATCATCTGGTCAAGGATCACCCCTGGATCGCGGCGCATACAGCGCATGTCGCTGGTGTGTTGATCATTCCGATCTCACCCCAGCCGGAAAACTATGTTTTCCTGTTTCGCCGTGAAATCGTGCAGACCATCAACTGGGGTGGGGATCCGCAGAAGACTTATCAGCATGGGCCACACGGCCCGCGCCTGACGCCGCGCCAGAGTTTCGCGATCTGGAAAGAGCAGGTGCATGAGCGCTGCCTTCCCTGGTCCAGCTTCGACATCGAGGCCGCGGCACAGCTGCGCTCGGCCCTGATCGAGGTGATGGGCGTCTATCATCAGCAGCAGCTTTCCGAGCGGGCTGACGCCGATTTGCGCCAGCGCATGCTCAATGAGGAACTCAACCACCGCGTGAAGAATATTCTGGCGGTTGTTCAGTCTCTCATTGGTCGCCCTGTGGCCAAAGAGCGCACCATTGAGGAATATGTCGAGATCCTGCGTGGGCGTATCAAGGCGCTTGCGAGTGCGCATGATCAGGTTGCGCGCACCGATGGCGGTGGATTGCTGCGTACCCTGCTGGAGGCCGAACTCGAACCCTACCGGCATCAGCCCACCGCCGTCATTCTTGATGGCCCCAATCTGTGGCTTTCCGGGCCTGCCCTGTCGGTTGCCGCCCTGACATTGCACGAACTGGCAACCAACGCCGCGAAATATGGCGCACTGTCGGTGCCGAGCGGCAACCTGCATATCCGCTGGTTTATTGACGAGGCTGAAGGCTGCTGGGTGCTTGAATGGACCGAGACAGGAGGCCCCCACGTCAATCCGCCCAAAGGCAACGGGTTTGGCTCCATTTTGCTCGAACGTGCCATTCCGCATGAACTGGGCGGAACGGCGAAGCGGGAGTTCAGGCCGGAAGGCTTGTTCATCCGCCTGACTTTCCCGGCCCGTCATGCTGTACTGGTGGCCGAGACAGCGACCGTGCCCGAAACCGAAGGGCCGATTATGGCCGATACCGCCCAGACGGAGCGTCTGCATGCGGCCAATTTGCTCCTGGTCGAGGACCAGCTTTTGATTGCGATGGAAACGGAGCAGGCTCTCAGCACCTATGGAGTGCATCATATCCGTACAGTCTCGTCGGTCTATGAGGCATTGCAGGCCATCAAGGACCGCTGCCCGGATATCGCGCTGCTCGATTTCAATCTAGGCAAGGAAAACTCCCACGAAGTGGCGACGCTTCTGCGCAAGAAGAACGTGCCGTTCATCTTTGCAACAGGCTATGCCGACCGGACGATGATTCCGGCTGAATTCAGGGATGTTCCCGTTCTGCGTAAGCCCTACTCAATCAAGAACGCCGTACAGGAATTGCTCCGTGTTTTCCCTGAGGGAGGGGACGCCTAAGGCGAGTTACTGCGGCCTTTTCTAAATAAGATTAACGACGTCTACCGCTCTCTGACGTTCTTGACTTGTTCCTGCGCGATACCCATTTCGGGTGTATGAAAAAGACCCTCGCCGCACGTCTGGAAATCCTCTCCGATGCCGCCAAATACGATGCGTCCTGCGCATCCAGTGGCGCGCGTTCGAAGAAGAAACCGGGCGAGGAAGGGCTGGGCTCGAAGGCGCCGAACGGGATCTGCCATGCCTACACGCCTGACGGGCGTTGTATCTCGCTGCTCAAGATCCTGATGACCAATTTCTGCATCTATGACTGCGCTTACTGCATCAATCGCTCATCGTCGAAAATCGAGCGCACGCGGTTCACAGTCGAGGAAATTATCTGGATCACGCTTGAGTTCTACAGGCGTAATTATATCGAGGGTCTGTTCCTCTCTTCGGGCGTCATCCGCTCCTCCGACTATACGATGGAGGAAATGGTCCGCGTGGCGCGCGAACTGCGTCTGGTCCACCATTTTCACGGCTATATCCACCTCAAGACAATCCCCGATGCAGCACCGCATCTCATTGAGGAAGCCGGTCTCTATGCAGATCGCCTTTCCATCAACGTGGAAATGCCGACCGATGCCGGATTGGCGGCTTATGCGCCTGAAAAGGATGCGGGTCATATCCGACAGAGCATGGGCGCGCTGCGCCTGCGTATTCAGGAGTCAGGCGACAAGACGCTGAGCGGCCGTAAGCCAAGACGGTTTGCGCCGGGTGGCCAGAGCACACAGATGATCATCGGAGCCGATAAATCGACCGATCGCGATATCCTGCGCAGCAGTGCCTCGCTCTATTCCGGTTATGCGCTGCGTCGCGTCTATTATTCGGCTTTCAGCCCCATCCCCGATGCCTCGCTGGCCTTGCCTGCCCAGTCTCCCCCGCTCCTGCGGGAGCATCGCCTGTATCAGGCAGACTGGATGGTTCGGTTCTATGGGTTCTCCTTCGAGGAGATCGTTGCTGAACGGCAGGATGGCATGCTCGATCTGGAGCTTGATCCAAAGCTTGCCTGGGCTCTGCAAAATCGCGCCCAGTTTCCACTCGATCTGAACCGTGCCAGCCGTGAGATGTTGTTGCGCGTACCCGGCCTTGGTCCGCGAAGTGTCGGTGCCCTGCTTTCGGCGCGCCGTCATCGGATCATCAGGCTGGAAGATGTGGAGCGTCTGAACGTGTCCCTGCGCAAGATCAAACCCTTTGTGGTGACAGCGGATTGGTCGCCCGGCCGTCTGATTGACAAGGAGAATCTCGCCGCATCGTTCCGCCCGCAGCCGCAGCAATTGAGCTTGCTGTGAAGTCGATTTCTCTTCCGGCAGATGCCGGGTTTGAACAGTGGCGTGGCACGGCGAGGGCTGCGCTATTACAGGGGTTGAAGCCAGACGATATCGAATGGGTCATCCCTGACGCAGACCAGCCGGAGCTGTTTGGAGCTGCTGAGCCGGTTCCTGCTTTCGAGCCGACCGCTGACGGCCCGACTCTTTCTGGCGCGCATGTCAGCAAGACAGGGCTTGCCATGCTTCGTTCGATCCTGCGGTACCGCGATCCGAAGCGTTTCGCGCTTGCCTATCGCCTGCTTTGGCGGCTTCAGACAGAGCCCGCGCTTCCCGCAATCGCTACAGATCCGGATGTGCGTGAGGCCGCACGCATGGACCATCAGATCCGTCGCGACGCGCACAAGATGAAGGCGTTCCTGCGGTTTCGAGAGGATAACGCAGAAGAGGGCACGCGCAGGCGTTTTATCGCCTGGTTCGAGCCTGAGCACTATATTCTTGAGACGGTGGCCCCGTTCTTTGCCGAACGCTTTTCAGACATGGACTGGCTCATTCTGACGCCAATCGGGTCGATCCTTTTCGAGAACGGCAAGGTAGCCATTGAAAGAACGCCGTGCGAGCCGCCGGACCTGAAAGATGATGTCGAGACATTGTGGCATCGCTATTACCAATCGATCTTCAACCCTGCGCGCATCAAGACAAAGGCGATGCGTTCGGAAATGCCGACCAAATACTGGAAGAACCTCCCCGAGACGCGGCTGATTCCATCAATGCTTGCCAATGCCGAAAACCGTGTGGCAGCCATGGTTGCCTTGCAGAATGATGGAACAGCCCCCGGCTTTCATGAGCGCCATCAGGCAGAATGGCAGCGCAAGGCGGAGGAGGTCAGGGAAGCAGAGGCTGGCCTGACGGGACTGCCGGCGCTGGCGACGGCTCTGGAGCGCTGCCAGCGCTGCTCATTGTGCCGCCATGCGACACAGGTGGTGCCCGGTATCGGGCCCGAGAACGCATCCCTCATGATGATCGGTGAACAGCCGGGCGATCAGGAGGATTTGCAGGGCAAGCCCTTCGTCGGCCCGGCCGGACAGGTTCTTGACCGTGTTCTTGCAGCTGTTGGCATCGAGCGTGAGAATGTCTGGATGACCAATGCGGTCAAGCACTTCAAATTTGTCTCGAAAGGCCGCCGGCGAATTCACCAGACGCCGGACAGAACCGAGATCGTCGCCTGTTCGGACTGGCTCCGTCAGGAGATTGCCCTGGTCCAGCCAAAGCTCATCGTCACGCTGGGCGCGACCGCCCTGCAGTCGCTTGAGGGGAAGAGTGCGAGGCTGGGTGCAAGCCGGGGGCATGTGCGCGGCGCCAATGGCCTACGCCCCCCGAGCCTCGCTACCATCCACCCGTCCTATCTGCTTCGCCTCCCGGACCCGCAGCGGGCGCAGGAGGAGGAAGCCCGGTTCGAGCAGGAACTCGGCGTCGCACGCGACTGGCTCCGTGCGCAGCAGGCAGCGACGTAGCCAGCGCATTGCAGCAGGCTCCTATCGAAACTCGAGGAGCGCGAAGGCTGTCGTCGCGCTCCTCATCCTCTCCCGCGTGTTGACGCCGCGACCTCAACGCCCCGGTACGCTTCAGCTTCCCTGTGTCTCGCGCATCCAGACTGCCGCATTACCCGGCAGGAAGCCCGGCTTGTCGATAGGGTGGCTGGCCAGAATGATGTCGCCCTTTGGGAGGGAGACAGGATCGCTGCCACAGTTTAGCACGACGCGGATCGGGCCATTCGTGAATTCGACCACGTTACGGCGTTCCTCTGCCCAACTGAGCGCACCATGACCGAGCCCGGCGGCCTTGCGTTCGGCAAGCAGTGCGCGATAGAGCGCGAGTGTTGAGTCAGGGTCCTTTTCCTCTACCGAGACCGCATAGTTCTTGTAGTGTTCGGGCTGGGGCAGCCAGAGTTTGCCTGTTTCATTGAAGCCGAGCGATGGCCCCTTGTCGCTCCACGGCAGGGGGATACGGCAGCCATCGCGACCGATCTCCTTGCCTTCGGTGCGGAAAAAGGCGGGATCCTGCCGGTACTTCCGGTCCAGCGTGGTTTGATCCGGCAGGCCAAGCTCCTCTCCCTGATACAACGTGGCTGAACCAGGCAGGGCAAGCGTCATGAAGATCACGGCCCGTGCCCTGCGCAGGCCCAGCGCCTCGTCAGGTTGCTCATGGGCCGCATCGATTCCCTGCGGGCGTGCGCCGGCGTCCTTCAGTCCCAGCCGCGAGGCATGGCGTACGGTGTCATGGTTGGACATGACCCATGCTGTTATGGCGCCAACCTTGTGCATGGCCTCAAGGGAGTCGGTGATGATTTCCCGATACTTGGCAGCGTTCCAGCGACAGAGCAGATAGTCGAAGTTGAACGTCTGCTGCATCTCGTCAGGCCGGACGTAGCGTGCAAGGCGTGAGAGCGGCTTGACCCAGGCCTCGGCAACCAGCATCCGGTCACCGGGGTAGCTGGCCAGAAGCCTGTGCCAGCTGCGATAGATTTCATGCACGCCGTCGCGGTCCCACATGGGGGCGTCGCTCGGGGTCTTGTCGTCGTCCTCACCCACCATCGTGGCGCGCTCGGTATAGGGCGGCAGGCCTTTTTCCTTGATCAGACCGTGAGCCACGTCGATGCGGAAGCCGTCGACGCCGCGATCCAGCCAGAAGCGCAGGACGGACTCGAATTCTGTCCGGACCTCGGGATTGTCCCAGTTCAGGTCGGGCTGACAGCTATCGAACAGATGCAGATACCATTGCCGGGGTTTGCCGTCCTTGCGCTCAGGTTCACGTGTCCAGGCTATCCCGCCAAAGACGCTCTGCCAGTTATTGGGTGGCTCATCGCCATTCTCTCCCTTGCCGTCACGAAACAGATATCGCGCACGGGCAACACTGCCGGGTTTGGAAGCCATCGCTTCCTTGAACCAGACATGCTGATCCGAGGTATGGTTGGGCACCATGTCGGCAATGACGCGCAGGCCGTGATCATGCGCCTGCTTGATCAGGGCTTCGTAGTCATCGACCGTACCGAAAATCGGGTCGATCTTTCGATAATCGGAAATGTCGTAACCCGCGTCCCCCTGCGGGGACTGGAAGCAGGGCGAGATCCACAAGGCATCAATCCCGAGATGCTCGAGATAGGGCAAATAGCTGATGATGCCCGGTAGATCGCCAATGCCATCACCATTGGAGTCTGCAAATGAGCGTGGATAGACCTGGTAGATAACCGCGTCTTTCCACCAGACAGGATTTGAACCGTTCTGAGACATCGCATTGTTTTCCATGAGATTAGTCTCGGGAAACATCTGGCCGGCAGCCGGGTTGGCTTAGTCACACTAAATTGCACCGATCCACCCACCCCGCAGGATGGATGGATCGCAGATTCCAGATCAATTGCCGCCGGGTAAAAGGCAAGGACGACTTACTTCTGATATCCCGCCTGACGGATGACGCGATTGGTGGCGGCATTGGCGGCTGAGAGGCCAGCGTCAACGGTGGTTGAGCCTGCCAGAACGGAGGCGATTGTCTGGCCAACCTGCGTGCCGATGCCCTGGAACGGGGTGATATCGACAAACTGCGCACCGACATAGGGGCGCGGCTGGGCCGTCTGGCCTGAGGGGTTCGAGCTTTCGATGGCCTTCAGCACGAAGGATGAGAACGGTGCGACCTTCTGGTATTCAGCAGACTGATAGGACGAGCTGCGCGTGCCGGGGGGGATATTCACCCAGCCATCCGTCTTGGCCACAAGCTGGATATATTCCTTGGAGGTCGCCCACTGGATGAACGTGCTGGCGGCCTCGGCGTGGGTGGACGATGCCGGAATGGCAAGGTTCCACGACCAGAGCCAGGTCGGGCCACCCTTGAAGCTGCCGGTGGGCAGGGAGGCAAAACCGACCTTGTCAGCCACAGAACTCTGTTTGGGGTCGAACACCGTGCCCGCTGCACTGGTGGCATCGACCCAGATGGCGCAATGCCCGGTGGCGAAGAGGGACAGGTTCTCATTGAACCCGTTTGCACTGGCACCCGGCGGGCCGAATTGCTTGAGAATGGAGCTGTAATAGGTGATGGCGTTATGCCAGGCTGGGGTATTGAGCGTCGGCTTCCAGCTCATATCGAACCACTGGCCGCCAAAGCTCGTGACCATGGTGGTGACCACCGTCATGTTTTCGCCCCAGCCCGGTTTGCCGCGCAGGCAGATGCCATAGGTATCGGTCGATTTGTCGGTCGTCTTGGCCGCGAAGTCGCGGATCTGGTCCCAGCTTGGCGTTTCGGGCATCGTGATCCCGGCCTTGGCGAAGAGATCCTTGCGATAAAGCGTCATGACGCTCTCGGCATAGAAGGGCAGGGCATAGACCTTGCCTTCGTAGCTCACGCTCTCACGCACAGGCGCGATGATGTCCGGCAGGTCATAGGCAGCAGACAGATTATCGAATTTGTAGAGCCAGCCCTGCTTCGCCCAGAGCGGAACCTCGTAATTGCCGATGGTGAGGATATCGAACTGACCGGCATGGGTGGCAATATCGGTCGTCACGCGCTGGCGCAGCACGTTTTCCTCAAGCGTGACCCAGTTGAGATGGATATCTGGATGCGCTTTCTCGAACACGCTCGACAGCTTGCGCATCTCGATCATCTGCACATTGTTGACAGTCGCGATCGTCAGGGTCGTATCGGCCTTGGCCTGGGCGCCAAGTCCCAGCCCGAGGGCGGCGCTGGCCAGAAGCAGGGATTTCTTCATGTGGGCTGTCCTTGGAAAAACTCTGGTGAGGTAAGGCGCCAGGGTGGGTTCGGGCTGGCGGCAGAGGGGTCTGCCATGCGGGACAGGCGGAGCCATGTTCCGCGAGGGAGCGGCTTAAATGTAACAGCCATTCCCTGTCGCCAGGCGCTCAGGGCACGGCGAACAGGGCAGGGTGATATCAGGGCCGTTGGCAGCGGGGTCGGTATGATGCCTGAGCATGGATCACGTAACTCTTGGCGTTCGGGTTCCTGCGTCCCATTCCTCGAGGAAACGCGTCGGCACACGCTGTCATCCTTTCGGTGAATTAACAAGAAGATGACAAGCCTGTAACATGAATGTGTTATGCGTGTCCGAGCCTTGTGGGGCGGGCAGGCATTGGCGGGACGCACCTTGCGGCGCGAACGGTAGAGGCTCTGTAACAATTCATACAATCTGTAGTGCTTTCGCCCTAGTTCTCCGCATTCTTCTTGCTAATACGGAGGTCAAGGACATCGTTCTTGGTGTCTTCACAAATATAGGAAGATGACGAGCATGATCTCGAAGAAAACTTTCTGCATGTTGGCACTCGCTGCCGCGCCTTCTCTTGCAGCTCTTGCCTATGCACATCCTCCGGTTCCCGGTCCTGTTGGTCCCGTTCCCCCGCCGCCGGGCCATATGGGCATGATGATGCCGCCGCTGATGGGCATGCTGCGCGGCGTTGATCTGACGAAGGAGCAGCGCGACAAGATCCATGCTCTCATGCATGCCCATCGTCAGGATCGTCGCGAGGCGATGCACCAGCGTCGTGATCTGGATACCCAGATTGGCGCCCTGCTTCTTGCCAAGGGGCCTGTCGACAAGGCGAAACTCGATGGGCTGATCAAGCAGAAGGAGGCTCTGAACGCCAAGGATGAGGAGGCGATGGCTGCCGATGCCGTGGCTATCCACGATGTTCTGACACCCGAGCAGCTCGACAAGGCCCGCGTCACGCAGGACAAGCTTGATGCGCTTGAAGGCCAGATCCGTGATCTGCTGCGTCCTCCCCATGTAAAGGGCGCCGCCGACAAGGATGACGACGACGCACCCTGATCCGGCAACGCCGCGAGGTGCTGCCGAGGGGGCGGGTAGCCGCCCCTGAAGGTCGGCTCCATGACGATCACTGCTGCTCAGCCTGTGTGGGTCGGGCGGTCTGATTGATGTGTGCTCGGGAAGAAGAGGGGCAGGTGGGGCAGATCGCTGTCCCGCCTGCCCCTTTTTCTGTCATCGTGATGCTGAAACGAGGGCAGGCGGGCGCAGGGCAGGTTTTGCCTTGACTTTGCCGCCCCACCGCTTTAGCTCCCTGTCCAGATTTGAAACGCCACCCCGCGAAGACTCGCGCAGTGGCGTCTTTCTGTTGCTTATAAGGGTTCAACGTGTTCGACACGCTTTCTGGCAAGCTTTCCGGTGTATTTGAGGGTCTGTCCAAGCGCGGCAGGCTGTCCGAGGCGGATGTTGCCGAAGCGATGCGTGAAGTGCGTCTGGCTATGCTGGATGCCGACGTGGCGCTCCCCGTCGTGCGTGACTTCGTCAACAAGGTGAAGGAAAAGGCCGTCGGGACGGAGGTGCTGGAAAGCATTTCTCCCGGTCAGGCCGTTGCCAAGATCGTCAATGATGCCCTGATCGAGGCGCTAGGCGGTGCGGGCAATGTGCCGCTGAACCTTGCTGCTGCGGCTCCGGTGCCCGTCCTGATGGTCGGTCTTCAGGGCTCGGGCAAGACCACGACATCGGGCAAGATTGCCCTGCGCCTTCTGACCCGTGAGCGCAAGCGCGTCCTGCTGGCCTCGCTCGACGTGCAGCGTCCTGCCGCGCAGCTTCAGCTTCAGCAGCTGGCCGAGCGCGTCGGCGTGGGCTCGCTGCCCATCATCGCTGGCCAGCAGCCTGTCGAGATTGCGAAGCGCGCTCTCGAGACGGGGCGTCGCGAAGGCTATGACGTCGTCATTCTCGATACGGCAGGTCGTCTGTCGATCGACGAAGCCCTGATGCAGGAAGTGCGCGACGTACGCGACGCGACCAGTCCGGTCGAGACGCTGCTTGTGGTCGATGCCATGACGGGTCAGGACGCGGTGAACACCGCGCAGCGCTTCAACGAGGCGGTCGGCATCACCGGTGTCGTCATGACCCGTATGGACGGCGATGCACGCGGTGGTGCGGCGCTGTCAATGCGTGCCATCACCGGCGCGCCCATCAAGCTGGTGGGTCTAGGCGAGAAGCTCGAGGCGCTGGACGATTTCTATCCCGAGCGTGTGGCCGGACGTATTCTCGGCCTTGGCGATATCGCCGGGCTGGTCGAGAAAGCCAGCGAGACGCTCGACCATGAAGAGAGCGAACGCGTCGCCAAGAAGATGATGGCGGGCAAGTTCGACCTCGACGATTATGCCTCGCAGCTGCGTCAGATCGGCAAGATGGGCTCCATCTCCGGTATCATCGGCATGCTGCCCGGCATGGGCAAGCTGAAAGACAAGCTTGGCGATCAGGATCTCGATACCTCGATCTTCCGGCGCCATCAGGCCATTATTTCCTCGATGACCAAGGACGAGCGCAAGACGCCCTCGATCATCAAGGCCTCCCGCAAGAAGCGTATTGCTGCCGGTTCCGGCACGACGGTTCAGGAGGTCAACAAGTTGCTCAAGCAGTTTGACGACATGTCCACCATCATGAAGCGCATCAGCAAGATGGGCCTCGGTGGCATGAAGCAGATGCTTTCCGGTCTCATGTCGGGCGGTGCTCCCGGCGGGCGGCCCGGCGGTGGCTTTGGCGGCCCGCGTCGCTAACCCCAACCGGCATGATTTTCACATAGTTTTCGATACCCTGGAGTAAAAATATGAGCGTTAAGATCCGCCTTTCGCGCGCTGGTGCCAAGAAGCGTCCGTACTACCACATCGTGATTGCTGACAGCCGTAGCCCCCGCGATGGCCGCTTCATCGAGAAGGTTGGCGCCTACAACCCGATGCTGCCTTCCGACCATGCTGACCGCATCCGTCTGAACGACGAGCGCATCAAGCACTGGCTGTCAAACGGCGCACAGGCGACCGATCGCGTTGCCCGCTTCCTTGGCAATGCCGGCCTGATCGAGAAGCCCGTTTACAACGAGCAGCCCAAGCAGTCCGCGCCGAAGAAGCGCGCCCAGGAGCGTGCAGCCGCCAAGGCCGCAGCCTGAGCCATAGACCAGGGATAGGCTTCAGTAATCCATGACGACCGTCAGCGCCCCTTCGGATGTATCGAAAGATATTCTGGTCGCGACCGTGGGCAGGCCCCATGGCGTGAAGGGGCTCGTGCATCTTTTCGCGGCAACGGATGACCCGGCTTCGGTCGAGGATATCGGGGCATTGCACGACGAGAAGGGGCGCGTATGGCGGGCGGAATGGCAGGGTCATGGCATTGCGCGTCTGTTCGACGCGTCGGGTCGCCCCGTTACTGACCGCGATGAAGCGTCGCGTCTCGTGAACCTCAAGCTCTATGTCGGCCGGGACTGCCTGCCCGATACGGATGAGGACGAGTTCTATCATGCCGATCTGATCGGGCTGCGCGCCGAAACCCGCGAGGGCACGGTGCTGGGCACGGTTGCGGTCATTCATGATTACGGCGCGGGTGTCAGCCTCGAAATCACGGCCACAGGGCAGGATGGCAAGGGTCAGGACCTGATCGTGCCTTTCACCCATGCCTGTGTGCCCGAAATCCTGTTCGATCAGGGCCGGATCATTGTCGAGCCGCCGCATGAGGTGGAAGTCGAGGGTGATCTGTCGGGCGAGGCCGATGTGGCGGTGCGTTCATGACCTGGCGCGCTGACATTCTCACCCTTTTCCCGGATATGTTTCCGGGGCCGCTGGGGTTCTCCCTGGCGGGGCGGGCGCTTGAAGAAGGCGTCTGGTCTTTGGGTGTGCATGATCTGCGTGACTTCGGGCGGGGGCGTCATCGTGCCGTGGATGACACGCCATTCGGCGGTGGCGCGGGCATGGTGCTTCGGGCCGATGTGGTTGCCGAAGCGCTGGACTCGATCGAGGCCGATGGCCGACCGGTCATCTACCCGACGCCGCGTGGCGCACGCCTGACACAGGCGCAGTCGCGCGAGTTCGCGTCGGGTGACGGGGTTGTGGTGCTGTGCGGGCGCTTCGAGGGCGTTGACGAGCGTGTTCTGGAGCGACGCAATGTCGTGCAGATTTCGCTTGGCGATTTCGTGCTGTCGGGCGGGGAAATCCCTGCCTATGCACTGCTCGATTCCTGCGTGCGCCTTCTGCCTGGTGTGATGGGGTCCGAGTTGAGCGATGCCGAAGAAAGCTTCGGTGACGGTCTGCTTGAATACCCGCATTACACCAAGCCAGCCTCATGGGATGGCATGGATGTGCCGGACATCCTGCTTTCAGGACATCATGCTGCGATTGCGGCCTGGCGTCACGAGCAGGCCTGCCTTGTGACACAGGCCAGACGCCCCGACCTCTGGGCGGCCTATGCTGAAGCCAAGACCAACAGATAAATTTTCGTTTTCTCGGAGAAGTACCATGAACATTGTCCAGCAGTATGAGGCGCGCGAAATCGAGCGTCTGACCGCCGCCCGTCCGGTTCCCGAATTCCAGGCCGGTGACACCGTGCGCGTTGGCGTGCGCGTCGTAGAAGGTACGCGTGAGCGCGTACAGGCCTATGAAGGCGTTGTGATTGCCCGTTCCAACAAGGGCCTGAACAGCAACTTCACGGTTCGCAAGATTTCGAACGGTGAGGGCGTTGAGCGTATCTTCCCGCTCTACTCCCCTTCCATCGCCGAGATCGCTGTTGTCCGTCGCGGCAAGGTGCGTCGTGCAAAGCTGTATTATCTGCGTGAGCGTAGCGGCAAGTCGGCTCGTATTGCCGAGCGTCCCCGTGACGTTGCCAAGACGGCTTCCTAAATCAGGATAGTCGAAACCGGTTCATGACAAAGGAGAGTACGGTGGCGCGAACATTGTTCGATAAAATCTGGGATGACCATGTGGTCGAACGCCTCCCGGACGGCACCTGCATCCTATACATAGACCGGCACCTTCTCCATGAGGTGACAAGCCCGCAGGCTTTCGAAGGCCTGCGGATGTCTGGGCGGCGCCTGCGCCGTCCGGATGCGACGGTGGCCGTGGTTGATCACAATGTGCCGACCTCCGACCGCTCGCTGCCGATCGAGGAGCCGGAATCCCGGCTCCAGATCGAAACGCTCGAAAAGAACGTGGCCGAATTCGGCGTTCCCTATTTCAAGCTGCGCTCGAAAGACCAGGGGATCGTGCATGTGGTGGGGCCCGAACAGGGCATCTCCCTGCCTGGCATGACCATCGTCTGCGGTGACAGCCATACCTCGACCCATGGTGCGATGGGGGCTCTGGCCTTCGGTATCGGCACCTCCGAGGTCGAGCACGTCATGGCCACGCAGACATTGCTGCAGAAGCCGGCCAAGAACATGCGCATCACGGTGGCAGGCCAGGTTGGCCCCGGCGTGACGGCCAAGGACATCATGCTGGCGATCATCGGCAAGATCGGGACCGCTGGCGGAACGGGTCATGTGATGGAGTTCGCAGGCGACGCCATCCGTGCGCTCGACATGGCCGGGCGCATGACGCTGTGCAACATGTCGATCGAAGCAGGTGCCCGCGCCGGGTTAATTGCGCCGGACGAGACGACCTTTGCCTATGTCGAAGGCCGCCGCTTTGCCCCCAAAGGCGAAGATTTCGAGAAGGCCTGCGCCTATTGGCGTACGCTGGCCACCGATGAGGGCGCCATGTTCGACACTGAGGTGACGCTCGATGCCGCCTCCATCCAGCCCAATCTGACCTGGGGCACCAGCCCCGAGGACGTGATTGCCATTGATGGTGTCGTGCCCGATCCGGCAAGCTGCAACGATCCGGCCCGTGCGCGTCAGGTACAGCGTATGCTCGATTATATGGGTCTCGAAGCCGGTCAGAAGATCGCCGGGACCAAGATCGACGTAGCGTTCATCGGCTCCTGCACCAATAGCCGCATCGAGGATCTGCGCTCAGCAGCCGCCATTGCCAAGGGCCGCCATGTGGCACCGGGCGTACGCGCCATGGTCGTGCCGGGTTCGGGCCACGTAAAGGCCGCTGCCGAGGCCGAGGGGCTGGACCAGATTTTCCGCGACGCCGGATTTGAATGGCGCGAGGCCGGGTGCTCGATGTGTCTGGGCATGAACCCGGACAAGCTGACCGCTGGCCAGCGTTGTGCCTCGACCTCGAACCGTAATTTCGAAGGGCGTCAGGGGCCGGGTGGCCGGACGCATCTCTGCTCGCCTGCGATGGCGGCGGCTGCGGCGGTCACAGGCTGCTTTGTCGATGTGCGGGAGATGGCATGATGGACAAGTTCACCACACTCACCGCCATTGCGGCTCCGATGCCGGTCGAGAACATCGACACGGACCAGATTATCCCGGCACGTTTTCTCAAGACCATCCAGCGCAGCGGCCTTGGCAAGAACGCCTTTGCCGCGCAGCGCTATAACGAGGATGGATCGGAAAAGCCGGAATTCGTGCTGAATCGCGAGCCCTACCGCCAGGCCGAGATTCTGGTCACGCTGGACAATTTCGGCTGCGGGTCCTCGCGTGAACATGCACCTTGGGCGCTGCTGGATTTCGGTATCCGCTGCGTGATTGCGCCGAGCTTTGCAGATATCTTCTTCAATAACTGCTTCAAGAACGGCATCCTGCCGATCCGTCTGCCGCGCGAAATCTGTGAGAGCCTCATGGAAGATGCGCAGATGGGGGCTAATGCCCGCATCACTGTCGATCTGGAGAAGCAGATCGTACAGCGCCCCGATGGCAGCACCATTGCGTTTGAGGTTGATGCGTTTCGCAAGCACATGCTGATCGAGGGGCTCGATGATATCGGGCAGACCCTGCAGCACGACAGCGCCATCGCGTCCTTCGAGCAGAAGCGTCAGAGAGACGAATCCTGGCGCCCCACCATTGTGATGGAGACGGTTTCGTGAGCCAGGCCCATAAGCTACTCGTTCTTCCCGGTGACGGGATTGGCCCCGAGGTCATGCGCGAAGTCGTCAAGATTGCGCGCTGGCTGGACGAGGCCAAGGGCCTCAAGCTGGAAATGACGGAAGAACTCGTCGGGGGGGCTTCGCTGGCTGTTCACGGCGTGCCATTGCGCCCCGAAGTCGTAGCGCTGGCCAAGGAAGCCGATGCCGTGCTGTTTGGCTCGGTAGGCGATCCGAAATGGAGCGAGGTCTCGTTCGACAAGCGTCCCGAGGCAGCTATTCTGGGCCTGCGTCAGGAACTCGAGCTTTTCGCCAATCTGCGCCCGGCTCAGGTCTTTCCGCCTCTGGTCAATGCCTCCTCGCTGAAGCCGGAGCTCGTGGCCGGTCTCGACATCATGATCGTGCGCGAGACGGTGGGTGGCATCTATTTTGGCGAACCTCGTGGCATTGAAACGCTGGCCGATGGCTCACAGCGTGGAATCAATACCGAGGTCTATACGACCTCGGAAATCGAGCGCGTGGCCCGTGTTGCCTTCGAACTGGCCCGTCTGCGCGATAATCGCGTCTGCTCGGTCGAGAAGTGCAACGTGATGGAAAGTGGCCTGCTGTGGAAGCAGGTTGTGACCGCGCTGCACGCGCGTGAGTACAGCGATGTCACGCTCAGCCACATGCTGGCCGATAACTGCGCCATGCAGCTGGTTCGCAACCCGAAGCAGTTCGACGTGATCGTGACCGGCAATCTGTTCGGTGACCTTCTTTCCGATCTGGCCTCCATGCTGACCGGCTCGCTGGGCATGCTGCCCTCGGCCACGCTGGGCCCGGTGCAGGAGAGCGGCAAGCGCCATGCGCTGTACGAGCCCATTCATGGTTCGGCACCGGATATTGCAGGGCAGGGTATTGCAAACCCGCTGGCGCAGATCCTCTCCTTCGCCATGCTGCTGCGTTATTCGCTTCAGCGTGAAGACGAGGCCAGCCTGATCGAAAAGGCGGTATCAAATGTGCTCGCCAGTGGCTTGCGCACGGCCGATATCATGTCCGATGGTATGAACCGCGTCGGCACCGAGGAAATGGGCGCCGCTGTTCTTCAGGAAATGCAGAAGCTGGCTTGAGAGCCAGCCGGAGGAAGATATGTCCCTGATCGCTGCCCGGCTCAACCGGATCTCCCCCAGCCAGACGATCGCCATCACGCAGAAAGCGCGGGCCCTGAAAGAAGCAGGGCGGGACATTATCAGCCTCTCTGCCGGTGAGCCAGATTTCGATACGCCGCAAAACGTCAAGCAGGCCGCCTGCGACGCCATCGCCCGTGGTGAGACGCGCTATACGGACGTTGCTGGAACGGCCCCGCTGCGCAAGGCGGTTGCTGCCTGGCTGAACCGTGATTTCGGCCTCGATTACAAGGCCGAGGAGATTGTCGTCTCCACGGGCGGCAAGCAGGTCATCTATGACGTCTTCACGGCCACGCTCGATGCTGGGGACGAGGTAATCATCCCGGCACCGGCCTGGGTCTCCTATCCCGATATTGTGGCGCTGGCCGATGGCACGCCTGTCATCGTGCAGACGAAGCCCGAGAACGGCTTCCGGCTCGACGCCGAAGCTCTTCGCGCAGCGATCACGCCCAGGACCAAGTGGCTGGTGCTCAACTCGCCCTGCAACCCGACCGGCGCGGTCTACTCTGAAGCCGATCTGCGTGCGCTGTGCGACGTGCTGCTCGATCACCCGCGCATTTGGGTGCTGACCGACGATATTTATGCCAAGCTGGTCTATGACGGCCACGTGAGCAAGACACTGGTGCAGGTCGAGCCGAAGCTGCGCGAGCGCGTGGTGACCATGAATGGTGTGTCCAAGGCCTATGCCATGACGGGCTGGCGCATCGGTTTCTCGGCTGCGCCCGTCGAACTGACCAAGGCGCTCATCAAGCTTCAGGGACAGAGCACGAGCAATCCTTGCTCTATCGCTCAGGCCGCAGCGCTTGAGGCCGTGACAGGGCCGCAGGATTTCATTGGTGAGATGGTATCTGTCTATCAGGGCCGACGTGATCTGGTTCTGTCCATGCTGGCTCAGGCACCGGGTCTGACCTGCACAAGACCAGAGGGCGCATTCTATGTGTTCCCCTCCATCGCGGGGCTGATCGGCAAGAAGACAACGTCCGGCAAGGTCATTGAGAATGACGAGGTCTTTGTCACTGAACTGCTTGAGGAGACGGGTGTCGCCGCTGTTCATGGCAGCGCCTTCCTGACGCCTGGGTATTTCCGTATCTCTTACGCGACCGATACCGAGAGCCTGCGCGAGGCTTGCACCCGTATCCAGCGCTTCTGCGCCTCTCTGAGCTGAAGCAGTGAGTTTTCGTCTTGCGCAGCGCCTGCACGGCCTGCCGCAGCCTGCCACCATAGCCATGTCCGCCAAGGCGCGCGCCCTGCGTGCGGCGGGTGTAGATGTGATTTCTCTCGCATTGGGCGAGCCCGATTTTCCTTCACCGCCTGAGGCGGTGGAGGCGGCCTATCAGGCGGGGCTGCGTGGCGATACGAAATATCCGCCTGTTGGCGGGCAGGCCGCGCTCAAGGCAGCCGTTGCGAAGAAATTCCTCGACGAAAACGGGCTGAGCTACGCGCCGGGAGAAATCCTGATCGGCAATGGCGGCAAGCAGCTCATCTATAATGCGTTTGCCGCAACCATCGACCCGGGCGACGAGGTGATTGTCCCTGTGCCCTATTGGGTGAGTTATCCGATCATTGCGCAGATGATGGGTGGCGTTGCGGTGCCGATACCCTGCCTCGAGAGTGATCGGTTTCGACTGCGTGCCGAGGCTTTGCGCACTGCGATCACACCGCGCACACGCTGGCTGGTTCTCAATTTCCCGAACAATCCCAGCGGGGCCATTCTCGAACGCGATGATCTGGAGGCGATCGCCGCCGTGCTGCGTGACGCACCGCATGTTCTGGTCATGGCTGATGAGATCTATGAGCATCTGACTTTCGACGGACGCCGTCATGTGTCTCTCGCTTCTGTCGCGCCGGATCTGAAAGACCGTATCCTGACGATCAATGGCATGGCCAAGGCCTATGCCATGACCGGATGGCGCGTCGGGTTTTGTGGTGGGTCTCAGCCCTTGATCAAGGCCATGACGAGCATCCAGAGCAACGCGACGTCAGGCATCTGCACGCTGGCGCAGGCGGGGGCGGTGGCCGCACTGTCCACACCGGCAGCGCGACGCGATGCCATGCGCGATGTGTATCAGCAGCGGCGCGACATTGTTGTCACGGCCTTGCGCGCCATGAAGCATGTCTCCTGCGCCATGCCGGAGGGTGCTTTCTATGCGTTTCCGGGCATTGGTGCGGCGCTGGGCAAGACCACAGCCAAGGGGCGTGTTCTGACCGATGATGTCGCGTTTGCCGAGGCGCTTCTGGAAGAGGCGCATGTGAGTGTGGTGCCGGGCAGTGCCTTCGGTCAGCCCGGTCACATCCGTCTCTCCGTCGCCGCCTCGGATGATATGCTGCGCGAAGCCTGTCAGCGCCTTTCGCATTTTCTAGATGCGCTGGGCTGACCATTTTTATGGGGGCAGTATCGCCCTGGGGGTTGTCAAACCGGGTGCGGGTCAGACCCGCTCCGGCTAATAGGGCGCCGTCTGGACGTGAGCTCCGGGGGATGCGACCATGAGGCATGATCACACCCTTTCCAGAATTCAATACGCTTGATTTTCCCACCCCGAGCCGTGAGAGCCTCGATCAGGCTTACGCGGTTATTGGCGAGACACTCGAGTCCGGTGATATCGCATCGGCCATCACCCTGTTCGATACACAGCGCCGCGCCTATGAATCCTGGTCCGCGCTGGTCGAACTGCGTTTCGCTCAGGATACGCGTAATGCCGATTATGTGGCGGCTCGCGACTATGCCGATACGCTGACGCCTTACGCGACCGGGCTTGAGACCGATATCAAGAAGCGCCTCCTCGCGTCGCGAGAAGAGACCGCGAAGCATCTCTCCGCCCATGTGCTTTCCTTGTGGGAGGCCGATATCACCACCTTCGATGAGCGTATCGAGAGTATGCTGGCCGAAGAGGCCCGTCTTTGTGCAGAGTACACGGCGCTTCTCGCGGCGGCCGAGATTCCGTTTCGTGGCGAGACGCACAACCTCTCCGGCATCGAGCCATTCCAGCAGGAGTCGGATCGCGCCACGCGTCATGAGGCTGAAGCGGTGCGCTGGGGCTTTTACGAAGCAAATGGTGAGACGCTGGACCGGATCTTCGACGATCTGGTGCGCGTACGTGTCGCCATGGCCCAGACGCTCGGTTTCGACTCCTATGTCGAGCTAGGTTACCGCCGCATGCGGCGTACGGATTATACGGCGGCAGATGTGGCCCGTTTCCGTGAGCGTATTGCCACCCATGTAACACCGCTGGTTCAGGCCCTGCTGCAGCGTCGTCAGCTTGAAATGGGGTGGGATAGTCTGAGGGCCTGGGATGAGGCGCTAGTCGATCCAAGGGGAAATCCGGCCCCGGCCGGCGATTATGATCTGATGATCACCCGTGCCCGCGAGATGTTCTCGCGCCTCGATGAGAGCGGTGAAATGGCCGCTTTCTTCGCTGAAATGGTCGAGCGCCATTATGTCGATCTCAAAAACCGTGGCGGGAAAGCCGGGGGTGGCTTCTGTACGTCGTTTTCCACGCAGGGTACGCCATTCATCTTTGCCAATTTTAACGGAACACATGGCGATATCGGCGTGTTCACCCATGAGATGGGGCACGCCTATCAGAACTGGAAAAGTCGCTCACAACCGGCAATTGACATGCTCTGGCCCACCATGGAGGCAGCCGAGATCCATTCGATGGGGTTGGAGTTCCTGACCTGGCCAGAGATCGACTTGTTGGTGGAAGATGGGGCAGGCGAACGTTATCGCCGACTGCATCTGATCGAAAGCCTGTGCTTCCTGCCTTATGGCGCCTGTGTCGATCATTTCCAGCACGAGATTTACGCCCACCCGGATATGACGCCGCAGGAACGTCACGCAACATGGCGGCGTCTGGAACAGCAGTATATGCCCTGGCGGGACTGGGGCGATCTGACCTATCCGGCCAAGGGTGGCCGCTGGCAGGCCCAGCGCCACATTTATAATTCGCCGTTCTATTATATCGATTACACGCTCGCGCTATGCGTCGCGTTGCAGATCTGGCTGATTGCCCAGGTCGATGCACCACGTGCGCTCGATCTTTATCGCGGCCTCTGCGAGGTCGGCGGGAGCGAGGCTTTCTGTACCATCGTGCGTCAGGCCGGGCTGACTGTGCCGTTCGAGGACGATGCCTTGGCCGAGATTGTGCATGAGGCCGAGCAGATGCTCATGATGTGACGATGGTAGGATGATCCGGCGCGGCCGGATCAGGTATCGCGCCGACCCAGCCCCCCAGCATCCGTGGTTCGGGGCAGGTCGGCGCGATCGGGCGCGTCAGCCGCGGCGATTCCATTTGTCCAGCAGGTCGAGCACGGCCTGTGTGGACATGGCACGGGCATTGCCCAGTGTGTTCGCCCCATCGGCATTGAGCAGTTTGCGCCCCGGCGTGACGATCAGGACTGTGGGTACTTCGTGAATGGTCACGCCGTATTGCTTGGCGATATCGAGATTCTTGTCGATGCGACCGACATTGACCGGCACGACAACGAATTGCGATTCGAGCCACTGTGCCACT
The DNA here is from genome assembly GCF_030263835.1 of Asaia sp. HumB. NCBI lineage: Bacteria > Pseudomonadati > Pseudomonadota > Alphaproteobacteria > Acetobacterales > Acetobacteraceae > Asaia > Asaia sp. HumB. The sequence continues at coordinate 2,581,994 of NZ_JARPML010000002.1, forward strand.
TCGGGCTGCTCGAAGATGCCAGCAAGCATGCGGCAGTCAGGGCACCAGTTGCCGCCAAAATCGATCAGAACCTTGCGCTTGGTGCGGGCCGCAGTGGCGAAGGCTTCCTCAACCTGCTTTTTGGCCAGTGCGATATCCGGATAGACATCCTTCGCCGGGGTGATCTGCACATCCTTGTCGAGCACCGGCGGCGCGGGTGGCCCGTCCTCTGCATAAGCCACGTTGCTGGTGAGGGCAGGGGCCGCCACAGAAAGCGTCGAGAGACCGAGGGCAAGGGACGTCAAAACACCGAATTTGCGATGGAACACGAGGCGGGCCTTTCGGATGGCAGAGGCATTCGGGCAGGACAGCTGGACCAGAGGCCCGGAGATAAAATCGCCTGTCCGATGGCGGGGGGTTGAAAGTCTGACAGAGTATGAAATGTTCCCTGTCCCGTGGGAATACAAGAGAGCGAGGAACGCATCATGAAACAGCGTCAGCCAGTGGGCGACCCGGTCACAGAGGTCTCGATCACCACAACCCTGCTGCGCACCATCGGACTTGTCGGTCTGACGCTCGTCCTCGCCTGCCTGATCCGTTTCGTGCCCTTTCTCTCTCACGGCGTTCAGTTCATTGCAGGAACGCAAATCTGGCAGAAGCTCTATACATTGCTGGGTATCGATACGAGCCTTGGGCGTGAGCAGCTTATCCTGATCGGGATCATGATGGCCTGCTTCATTGTGGCTTTGGCTGTGCAGACCGGTCTGGTTTACGCGTGGTCGCGTTTCCGGCGCTGAGAGAGCCAGGCTGACACGGCGAGCAGCAGCCAGGAGAGCATCGTGAGCGTGCCGCCCCAGGGCGCAATGAAACCGAGGGCTGGGCCGTTCAGGGCCAGCATCACCACCGGGGCAACAAAAAGGACCATGCCGAGCGCCATGAGGTAGGCCGCCCAGCGCAGGTCATTCCAGCCGCTCAAGGCAATGCCCAAAAGCGCGATGGCGTGCCACATGAGCATCTCGACCCCTCGTGCCAGCATGGCTCTGCCGCCGGTGACGAAATGCGTATCCGGCAGATGGGCATCGAGCGCAGCCAGCATGACGCCGGCGCAGCCGGACAGCCCGGCCAGGGTCAGAATCAAACGTTGCCATCTCATCATGGGAAGCACACTCTTCATCACTGCGCGGTTCAACCGGGAAAACAAACCTTTACCACGCGCGTTGCACCGCCAGGATAACGAGAAAGAGGGAACGCCCATGAAATTCGGATTAAGACCAGAGCTGCGTGTCGGTCTTGCGCTTTTGCCGCTTTGTGCCTGTACGCCGGCCTATCCGAAGCTGCCCCCTCTTCCAGACAACGCCCCGCCTTTCACGACGGCCGATGCCGCCTTCCTGCAGCAGGCGAACGAGCATGACCTGACACAGATCGCGCTGGCAAAGCTGACAGTCGACCATGCGCGATCAAACGACGTGAAGACGCTGGGTCAGGACGCGCTGAAGGATTACGAGGCCCACCGCAAGACGCTCTCGACGCTGGCAGGCAAGCATGACCTTGCCCTTACAACCACCGTGCTGGCCGCCGATCAGGAGAAAACAGACCGGCTCTCGAAGCTGCACGGCCCCGCATTCGATCGCGCCTATATGAAGGCGATACGCGACGATGCGCAGGCCAATCAGGCTTCCATCGGGACGGTGTTTACCACCACCAAGGACAGTGATGTGAAAGCAGCTGCGACCGATCTGCAGAAGCTCGATCAGCGCTATATCTCCTCAGCCTTCAGCTGGCTGCCGCAACTGGCAACGCGCAAGCACCGGTCCGGTACTCATCGATGAGTGTACGCCTCGATCGAATTGTGACGCGCGGTGGTGATGGCGGGATGACATCCCTCGGCGATGGCGAGCGCGTGCGCAAGGATGATCCTTTGATCGAGGCCATGGGCTGCCTCGACGAACTCAACGCAACTGTCGGTCTGGTGCGCCTCGCTGGTGCGTGTCAGGAACAGCTCGCACGGGTGCAGAATATTCTGTTCGATATCGGAGCCGTTCTGTGCATGCCAGGGCGCGACATGCCGCAAGCGCTCGCGGCGGATCAGATTGAATGGCTGGAGCGAGAGATCGAGGTGCTGCGTGCAAGGCAGGAACCACTAAGGAGTTTCGTGCTGCCCGGTGGGAGTGCCGGATCGAGTTGGGCGCATCTGGCCCGAACGATCACCCGACGGGCCGAGCGGCGGATCGTCTCGCTTGATCAGACGCGACTGGCTGGCGCAGCGGCGTTTCTGAACAGGCTTTCAGACTATTTCTTCGTTCTCGCCCGTCATCTCAATGACGATGGGCGCAACGATGTTCTCTGGCAGCGCGATCCTATGTGAATTGTGTAACGGTTCCAGCTTCTGCGCGTTCTGTGAGATTCTCCGCGCAGCGGGCCCCGGTGCACTCGCGTTGCTCCCAGACGGGGTGGGGTGAATAGTCCCTCATCCTGCCATTGACCCGCCGATGAATTTGAGCGCGTGCGATGAACAAATGGTATGATGGAACAAATAACTGTGATATGCGTCGTCCCGTTACGCCATAAGCCCTCGGTTACGGGGGAATGTGAATTCCCGTCATCGCATCCGTTATTATGACGAACTATGTGGCGGCAGGCAAAATCATCTTGTGGGATGTAATAAAAGCCCGTCATTTCTGTTTTGCGCCCAAGTATTTCATAAAGTCGTATTTGTTACGCAATCGCGAATAACGAGGTCGGTTTACTTTCCGTGTGGTGACACAAGGAAATAATTGGTCTAGGAGCAGAGGCAAATATGATCGCCTCAGCAATTATCAAGGAGACTAGTTGTCTCCTGCGTCAGGATTATGACTTCAAGGTAATGGCAGAAGTAATATCTTTCTACCGGACGAAATAAAGTGGATATGAACCCGGATTTATCAAGTAAAGACGACCGTACAGAAAACGAAATCAGCGAGGATTCTCTCCGCCTCGCTCTCGAACGCTTGGGGGCCAATAATCGCAAGCGCCCCGGTCATGTCACTCATACCAAATCATCTCCCGAGCCGCGCCGCCGTCGTTTCGTGCAGGAAGGGCAGGTTGTCGTCGAGCACCATCAGGTGTCACGCACGACACAGCGTGCCGCGCCTGCGACGAGCGATGACCAGAGTGATGAGATCAATCGCCTGCGCAACCTCGTCAAACTTGAACAGCGTCGGGCAGAAGATGCCCAGAGGGAACTGAGCGACGCTCAGGTACAGCTGCGTACGCTCGAGACGCATCTCGTGCACGAAAAACTGCATGTCAAGGAGCTCAAGACGCGCTGTGCCGATATCGAGCAGGCGCTGCTCGACTCTCAGGTCATGGTAGAGCGTTTGCGCGAGCAGGCACCGGCACCCAAGATGGCCGTTGAACGCGTTGCACCTCCGGGCGCGGAAGTGGTCAGGAAGACCCGCGGGCCTGGTCGTCCGCCCAAGGTCCGGCCGTCCGTTGATCCTTCCAATGAGCCTGAGCCGGTTCAGTGGTGGAAAGACTGAGGCAGCACGCACCGCATCTGCCGGGCAGGATGTTCGAATTGGCCGGGCGACAAGCCCGGCTGATTTGTTTCAGGGCTATGGGCTATGGGCTATGGGCTATGGGCTATGGGGTTCGGGCAACGAGATGCACGATGCTCGGACCAGGCCTTGCTTGCGCCTCAGGCCTGTAGCAGGCCCGTCCGTTATCCGGGCTTGCGGGACTGCGCCAGCTGACGCGCAAACCAGACCAGGCTTGCTGCAAACACGACGAGGCCGATGATTTGTGCCGTGCCTGCGCCGACCGGCAACGCGAGGAGATCGCCGTGGCCGCTCATGCCGCTCAGCACGGCAACCACGACACCGATTAGGCTTTCGCCAACGATGAAGCCCGAGGCAATCATCGTGCCGGCACTGTCATCGTCATGCACGTCGTTACGATGGGCCTTGTCGAATAGCCGACCGATAACGGCGCCGATGGCGATGGTGACCGATACATCGGCAGGAAGATAGATGCCCATGCCGACAGCCAAAGGCGGCAGGGCAAGGTTACGTAGCCTGAACAGGCGGTCGATCACGATCAGGGCCGCGCCAATCGCAGCGCCGATCAGGATCATGGTCCAGTCAAGGTTACGCAGCAGAATGCCGCGCGCCAGATCGACCATAAGGGCGGGCTGCGGTGCGGCGAGGGCGCGTGTTGGATCCATGTCCGGACGAGGCATGGTGCCGACAAAACCATAGGCCTGATACAGCACGTTCAATACGGGCGGGATGATCAGGGCGCCCACGACGCAGCCGACCAGCAGCACGACTTCCTGCTTCCAGGGAGAGGCACCGACAAGCTGGCCGGTTTTCAAATCCTGCAGATTATCGTTCGAAATCGCGGCCGAGCCCGTGAGGGCCGTAAGTACGAACAGGATATAGGCGATGGCGATGTGCTGGTCATGGGCCGAGAGTGCGTCCGGCACCAGATGAAGGGCCTCGAGCCCCATCAGGGCCATGCAGAGCGCCACGACACTGATGATCGAGATGCCAGAAATGGGAGAGGAGGAAGACCCGATAATCCCGGCCATGTAGCCGCAGGCGCTTGCTACAAGAAACCCGATGAACAGACAGGCAGCGAGGCCCAGAGCCAGCATGACCACCAGCAGGAAATCATGCGGTGTGACGGGCCACAGGAAGAGCGTGAACAAAGCGCCCAATCCGAGAACGAGCGCTGCGAGCAGGATGTTCATGATGGCGGGGGGCAGGTCGCGGTCCGTCTCGTCCAGCGTCTGGCGATGCGTGCCAGAAAACGCTTCCCTTAGGCCACGCGCGACGGGACCAAGCAGAGAACCAACGGTCCAGAGTGCCGCGATGGCGATTGTGCCAGCGCCCATGAACCGCACCTTGTGCACCCATATCCCTGTCGCAAAATCGGTCGCTGAAACGCCAGCCGGGTGGGGCAGAATAGCCGTGAGCCAGGGCACGGCAATTCCCCAGCCCAGCACAACGCCGCCCAGCATGGCGAGCCCGCCTGTCAGCCCGACCAGATAGCCCGTACCGATGAGCGCAAAGGAGTACGCCCCCTGCAGGCGGAAGATGGACTGACCGAGACTGAGCGTCAGGCTCCAGCCATCCTGCATCAAGCGCAAGCCGGTGCTCATGAATGTCACAACAGCAGCAAGCACGCTGCCGCGGATCAGGGATCTGAGCGCCTGCTGGTTCCCCTCCGGAGACGCGACGCGCAGGATCTCGGCGCAGGCAACGCCCTCGGGGTAGGGTAGGGCGCTATGGGTGACCAGTGCGCGGCGCAGGGGGATTGTGAACAGGACGCCTGTTGCGCCACCGAGTAGCGTGATGAAGAAGCTCTGCCAGAACGGAAAGCCGCCCCAAAACCCGATCATGACCAGACCAGGAATGGTGGCAAACACGCAGCTTAGCGTTCCCGCAGCCGAAGCCTGTGTCTGGACCAGATTGTTTTCCAGAATCGTACTGCCACCGAGGGCCCGCAGAACGGCCATCGATATGACGGTCGCCGGAATGGATGAGGCAAAGGTCAGGCCGATCTTGAGGCCAAGATAGACATTGGACGCGGTGAAGATGACCGTGATCAGAGCGCCGAGAATGAGTCCTCTTATGGTTAATTCCCGCGTCGCCTTGCTCATGCTGTCTCTCTGTGTCGATGTCGTAAGGAACTGGTCCTACGACGAAGCGATCAGAAACGAAAGACGAAGTTGGACTGGTAGTAACTTCCGCTCTTGCCACCAGCCGCGCGCAGCCCGTCCGAGCCGATGAAGCGCGCCCCATATTGGGTCCATGTGAGGTGACGATTGAGCTGCAGCGTCAGCGAGGCCTGCGGCACGATACCGATAAACCCGCCATGCAGGTTATTGAAAGTGTAAGCGCCCGAGGGACCGTAAACAGCATCATCCGTCGATTCACGCCAGAAGAGGGGGCTTTTGAATTGCAGGCTCAGCCAATTGCGTGGCGTGATGCGCAGGACTGGCGACAGGCTCACGAGGTTGCTTGGCGCAATATAGGTCGTGGTATCGAGATAGTTCGTCTGCGGGTTGAACGGGGCGATGTAGGTGCCGATGGTGCCGTTATTGCTCCTTGAGGAACCGCCAGAATACAAATCGGCCTGAACACCGATGAAGGGATGCAGCGGCGAGGGCGTATGGCGGTAGCCTGCGATGGCGTTGAAGGCGTAGGCCGAGACAGCGCGGTTCTGTCCGGTACGGCTCAGTTCGAAACTGCCCCCCTGATAGAGCCCTCCTACCGAGAATTCGAAGGATGGCGCGCCGCCATACCAGCGAAATCCGTAATCCTGACGCGCCGTCGTCCCATTGAGCGTCGACCGGTTATAGGCGAGGGCCGCCGAACTGCCGCCCAGGCGAAAGGCAATCAGGAAGAGGTCCAGAAAGGAGGACACACGCTCTGCCCCAAGAGAGAAGGAAGGCGGTGCCCAGGTTAAGTCGATACCGTGCAGACGCGTGCTCCAGTCGACGCGGTCATGGAACATCTTGTTGAACGTCACATTCGTGCCGACGAAATCGTAAACATCTGCGCGCAGGCGCGGCCAGATGGCATAGCCGCGCACACCGTTCCAGGAGAGGGGAACGTTGGGCGTCTCACGGTTGTAGAGAATATAGGACGGTGCATCGAGAAACTGCTGGCGCCCCACAATCACCCCGGCCTTTGCGCCAGCAAGCCTGGAGCGCAGTTCCACAAACCCTTGTTGCAGGTCGAGGCGCTTGCGATAGGTGGTGTTATAGCCAAACCCGCCCCAGCCAGCCGCATCGCCATTCACGAGTTGGCCGAAGAACCGCACGTGCTCGCCCAGATGAAGATCGGCACCGTAGAGGTTGCGCACGGCAAATCGCCCTGAGCCTGCCGGGCCACGTGTCCCGAGAAACGGCGTCTCCTCGGACCAGTTGCGCAGGCGGGTTTCGCCGGAAAAGCTGAGCCACCAACGGCCGCTGGCACTGAGCGGGATATATTTGATGGCATCGAACAGATCATCATGGCGCTTCCTGTCGCGCAGGAAAGACCAGTCTTCCGCCCAGGGGGCGACACCGTAGCGGCCTATCGGGCCGAACCCGGCAGATTCACCGTTTCCCCGCGTGAAAACGCCCCAATCGCCCTGCGTCCCGTGCGGGGGACGGTTTTGAAGCGGAGTCACGCGTCGCGGCTGCCCCACCGGCCCTGCATGGGGAAAGTTCTGGATTTCGGGTCGGCTGGTGCCGCTTACCGTCACCTGCTCCTCAGCCGCCGTGGGATCAACCCGCTGTCTCTGGCGTGAGGCCGGTGGCGCGGTCGTTGCGGTCCTGTCTGTATCAACCTGATTGATGGTTTCGCCATGCGCGGCGCAGGGAAGCATGCCTGCAAGCAGGAGCAGGGCAGGCAAGGCGGGATAAGGGCGCATGACGAAACGTTCCGGAGAAAGATGGTTCCCCAGCGTATCAGCATAAAACGAGAATACAAAGTGTTTCTATAAAAACACTCATAATATATGTGATTTAATTCGTGTGGGCAGTGAATTTTGCTGGGCGCAGATGAGTCTGATTGTAGTCAAGCTGCTCGCGGCTGAGCTGGAAACCAATCTTCAGAGAGTAGTTGGTCAGCTGCAGATCAGGCGAAGCAGGCACATCGATGATGCGTACCGGCGTGCGCAGTGAGACGGTGGACTGGTTGCCGGCAAACGAGACAGGAACCTCGAATTCCTTCTTGTCGATAATCTTGCCGTCGCGCATCACAGCCACGAAATACGGCAGGACGATATCCTTGCCATCAGAGGCCGGGCCGCGCTCAACCGTGATGCCCAAGCTGAGGCGTGAGCGAACGGTTTTCTTGGGTGCGCCTTCACAATTGCCGGTCAGACCGCTCATGGCCGCATGGGTCACAAGGCTGCCTGCATCCAGTCCGTGGCCGTCATACTGATAATAATCGGCTGCCGAACTCAGGATTTCGACCGGAGGGCAGACAGGGGCAAAGGCGCTCTGATCATCCTGATCGCACGCTGTGAGGGCTGTGCCCGTGCCGAGTATGGCGAGGAGAGGGAGGAACTGGCGGGCATATCTGGTCATGAACAAGGCTCTCGTCTATTCACCGGTGCGGAAACCGAGCCCGGTATGGTATGGTAGCGACACAACGCCAAATGATCATGCAATCATGGCCTCACATCAATCATGGGCTTGCATACTGGCAACGGGTTGCGTAGCTCCCATATGCGAGCCCATATCGCGAAGCGTTGCATCATCTGACATGCGTGCTGCCATGGGGCTTGTTCGCATATACCGCCTGCCGTGAGATTGGGGAACACCATGCCCGACACCTTGACCACTTCACGCCCGCAAGAGACCTCGGAGCAGGCGTCCGGGGCACAAACGCTTCGCGTTCTTCTGGCCGGGCCGCGTGGCTTCTGTGCTGGCGTGGACCGGGCCATCCGCGTGGTGGAAGAAGCCATCCGCCGTTATGGCGCTCCTGTCTATGTCCGCCACGAGATCGTGCATAACCGTACTGTCGTCGAGAATCTCGAGGAACAGGGCGCGATCTTCGTTGAAGAGCTCGACGAGGTCCCTGCGGATGGCCATGTCGTGTTTTCGGCGCATGGCGTGCCGAAATCTGTGCCGGCCGAGGCACAGCGTCGCAACCTGCTTTACCTAGATGCGACCTGCCCACTGGTCTCGAAAGTGCATCGTGAAGCCGAGCGCCATTTTGCCGGTGGTGGTCCCGATGCCCGTCATATCCTCATGATCGGCCATGCAGGCCATCCTGAAGTGGTCGGCACGATGGGCCAGCTGCCCAACGGTGCAGTGACGCTCATCAACGATGCGGAAGAAGCCCGTACCGTCCAGCCCGCCGACCCGACGCGTCTTGCCTTCATCACCCAGACGACGCTTTCGGTGGATGATACATCAGAGATCGTCGCGATCCTGCGTGAGCGTTTCCCGCTCATCGAAGGGCCGAAGAAGGAAGATATCTGCTACGCCACCACCAACCGTCAAGAAGCCGTGAAGGCCATTGCGCCAGAGAGCGACCTGGTGATCGTGATTGGCTCGCCCAACTCGTCGAATTCGCAGCGCCTGCGCGAAGTGGCCGAGCGTTCGGGCGCCAAGCGTGCGCTTCTTGTGCCCAAGCTGGCGGCGCTCGACTGGAGCGTGCTTGAAGGTGTTTCCACGGTCGGGATCACGGCAGGGGCCTCGGCACCTGAATCGCTGGTTCAGGAAATGGTCGATGCTCTCTCGACGCGCTACAAGCTCGATATCGAGGAGCGTATCGTGAAGAAGGAAAACGTGGCGTTCCGTCTGCCCAGCCCGCTTGGCGAACCCGTCTGAGATCTGGCGGAACACGCATGAACGCTTTTCTGTCCGCCTGAATCGATGGCGGTGTATACAACCATCCCGCCGGAGACGCTTGAGGCGTTTCTGGCGGAATACCATCTCGGTGCGCTCAAGAGCGTGGATGGGATCGCCGAGGGTGTCGAGAACACCAATTATCTGATCGAGACCGAAGCCGGACGTGCGATCCTCACCCTGTATGAAAAGCGGGTGAATGAGGCCGAACTGCCCTGGTTTCTTGGCCTGATGCAGCACCTTGCCCGTCGTGGTCTCAAATGCCCGACCCCGGTAATTGCGCGTGACGGCGTTGCCCTGCGGCGCCTCATGGATCGTCCGGCAGCCATCACGACCTTTCTCACTGGCCGTCCGATCGCCACGATTACGGCGGGAGCGTGCTTCTCGCTGGGGCAGGCGCTAGCGCGGTTGCACCTGCTGGGAGACGGCTTTCGGGCGCGTCGTGAAAACAGTCTTGGCCCGCAGGCCTGGCAGCCATTGCTCGATTCCTGCCGCGGGGCAGGGGACAGCCTGTATCCGGGCCTGACTGAAGAGCTTCAGCTTGCCATTGCCGATGTGCTGAAAGCTTGGCCGCAGGACGGTGCCCTCCCGCAGGGGCAGATCCATGCGGATCTCTTCCCGGACAACGTGTTTTTTGAGGGCGGGAACGTCTCGGGGCTGATCGATTTCTATTTCGCCTGCACCGATCTCTATGCCTATGATCTGGCGATCTGCCTCAATGCCTGGTGCTTTCCTGACGAGCAGACGGCCTCGCCTGCGCTCATTGCCGGGATGATGGGGGGCTATCAATCCGTGCGGCCGCTCGCGGCTGAGGAAAAGGTGGCCATGCCAGCGCTCGTTCAGGGGGCTGCGATCCGTTTCCTGCTGACCCGGCTCTTTGACTGGATCAACACGCCAGCGGATGCAATCGTCACACGCAAGGACCCGCTGGCCTATCATCACAGGCTTCGAGCCTGGCGCGAGAATGCGAAGGGGTTGCTCCATGTCTGAGGCAGCCAAGCCACCGCTCCCCGAGGGCGCGCCGCACGTCGAGATCTGGACCGATGGGGGCTGCCGCCCCAATCCGGGACCGGGAGGCTGGGGCGCATTGCTCTGTGCCAACGGGCATGAGCGTGAGCTTTCGGGTGGTGAACCCGAGACCACCAATAACCGCATGGAACTCACGGCAGCGGCCGAGGCGCTTGAGGCGCTCAACCGCCCCTGTCATGTGACGCTCCATACCGACAGCGAGTATCTGCGTAATGGCATCACGCGCTGGCATACCGGCTGGGTAAGGCGCAACTGGCGCAATGCAGCAGGTGATCCGGTCAAGAACATGGATCTGTGGCAGCGTATCCTGGAAGCGGAAAAGCGCCACCATGTGAAGTGGCTCTGGGTGCGCGGTCATAGCGGCAACGTCAATAACGAACGCGTGGACCAGCTTGCCACAGCAGGGCGCGAGGCCATCGAGCGGGGCTGATGGCCCCGGCCATCGCTGGCCGACACAGATCCCTGTTAAATCTCTCTTTCTAGTCCCGTTCAGACAAGCAACCGCCCGATGTCTCGGGCTTTCGCCGGGTCACAACGCTGTCGGGCATAGCGGGGCGTTACCCCGCGCATCCAAGCCTTCCAGAAACTCCGCATCAGACGGGCAGGCAGATACGATGGGCGATGTCGGTCGCGTTATCGGCGTCCTGCATCAGGCCGAGCAGCTTGAGTTCGTCCACATATTGCTCGACCTGCACACGAAGCGGATGCCCTGTGACCGGATGGCTGGTGATTTCGCGATCCAGCATGCCCTTCGCATCGTCCGGTGCGTCCTTGTCCTTGTCCCATAGCAACGCCAGTTCGTCGCGATGCGCGGGGAACTCGTGCTGGGCATCGCTGAGCGCGGCGGTGAGGGCAGCAGCGAGGCCGGGGTCCTGAGCCAGAGCCCTGGTTGCGATACCGAGCGTAAGATCGATTCTTTCGCGCTCGGCCCCCGTCATGCTGTCGAGCATGTTCCAGCTGATCCCTTTGGTCTGTTGCAGGATTCGCCATCCCATCGGGTCATGCACGGCGACGGCATCCAGCTCCCCTGCGCGCAGGGCATCGGCCATATCGTCTGCAGGAATCGCGACCCAATGGACCGAATCGGTTGGATGCAACCCACGCCGACGAAGCTGGATGCTGACGAATCGGCGGTCGGCTCCCTCAAGGCTCATGACACCAATCTTCTTCCCAGCGAGGTCAGCCACCTTGTGCAGCTTCAGGTCGCGCCGCACCAGAAGCCGGTAGCTCCCGCCTCTGACGCCGCAGGCCAGTTTCGCCGGCAGATCTTCGGCGTCATCCTGATAGAGCGCAGGCAGCCAGTCGAGCAGGGGGCTGAGCGCGGCATCGGCGCGACCGTTCTGCACAGCATCGATCGCACTGTTTCCGCCGCCCACCTCGACGATATCGACCTGCAGATTGTAGCGCCCGAAAAGCCCCTGCTGGCACAGCCAGAGCAGGGGATCATAATCGGATTCGGGCCAGGCGAGGCGTACGCGTCTCGGCTTTCCATCTGTCGCGATGCGGGTGCGATGATGGAAAACATGCCGTGATTGCAGGACTGTAGCGAGAATGATGCCGCCTGCACCCATGAGAACAAGTCGGCGGGAGGGCGCTGCCATCAGAAGAAAAACTCCATATGCAAAAAAAATGACAAAGGGGGGTTTACCCCATGAAAAGCTTTCGCTAGATAGTGCCTCGCCGGTCCCGAATAGCTCAGTTGGTAGAGCAAGCGACTGTTAATCGCTGGGTCGTAGGTTCGAGTCCTACTTCGGGAGCCAGGCATTTTTCCTTCAAAATTCATATTTCATCCGGTGTGATCGTATCAAGGCGATCCAGCGCCCACAGGCGCGGGAACATCCTGATCCAGAGCCCCGCGACGACAAGCGTGCCAATGCCGCCTGCCACGACTGCGGCTTCGGTGCCGATGGCTGTCGCCAGCATACCGCTCTCGAATTCACCCAGCTGATTGCTTGAGCCGATAAACAGCATGTTCACGGCAGAAACACGGCCGCGCATGCCATCGGGCGTAGCAAGCTGTGTGAGGGCACCTCGAACCACCACACTCACCACATCGGCAGCGCCCAGCACGGCCAGGGAAAGGACAGAGAGGGTGAGGGAATGCGAGATGCCAAACACAATGGTGGCGATGCCAAAAATGCCGACAGAGGCAAACATGATGGGGCCGGCATGAGATTTGAGCGGGTAGCGGGCGAGCACCAGCGAGCCCATGAGCGCCCCCACAGCCGGTGAGGCCCTGAGTATGCCCAGCCCTATGGGGCCAAGGTGCAGGATATCATCGGCATAGACAGGCAACATGGCTGTTGCCCCACCCAGCAGCACCGCGAACAGATCGAGCGAGATTGCCCCCAGCAGGTCGCGGCGACGCTTGAGGAAGGCAATACCGCCAAACAGCGATTCAAGGCTCATGGGCGAACGATTGCCCACATAGGGCTTCAGCCTGAGCAACGAGGTCGAGACCAGAGCAACAGCAAAACCACAGGCGCAGGTTAGGTAGCAGAAATCCGCGCCCATGCCGTAGAGCAGCCCACCCAGAGACGGGCCAATGATCGAGGCTGTCTGGAACAGGGACGATGACAGCGCCGCCGCCCGAGGGAACTGTGCCGGAGTGGCGATCGAGGGCAGAAAGGTCTGCTGGCAGGGCCCCTCGAAGGACCGCAGCGCTCCAAAACACGCGACGAGCGCATAGAGCGCCCAAGGCGCCAGCTGGCCGGTCATGGTGGCGAAGGCCATGAGAAGTGCACCGCACACCTCGATCGCCTGACAGATCTGCACGATACGTTTGCGATTATAGCGATCAGCCACATGGCCCGAGATGAATACCAGCGCAAGCATGGGCAGGAACTGGGCGAGCCCGATAAGGCCAAGCGCCGTGACGCTATGGGTCAGGGCATAGGTTTGCCAGGCAACCGCCACGGCAAGCACCTGTGCAGACAGGGCAGAGAGCGTGCGACCTGCGAGAAAGGGCCTTAGCCCGATGATATCGCGCAGCGCGTCGGAGGGAGGAGGGGGCGAAGCGTCGGGAGAAAGGGGCTCTGGCATGGCGCAATCACTATAGACAGCGCCCGCAATCCAGCAATGTTGTGTATGAAAATCAGCAGCACGCCTCCGCGCAGGTTTTTGCCCCACAGCATGCGTCAGAATGCCCGCGCAGCATGGCGATTGCGCGATTGCATTTCGCGGGTCGCGCAGGCAGGTTCCGCCGCATGACTTCAGACAGCGACATTGCCCCCGAATCGTCCCCGGCTCCTGTGCCCGTTGGGGCCGTTCAGCCCGATATCCGTGTCGGGACCATCGCCTCGGCGCAGGAAGAGGGGGGCAGGACGCTGCTCTGGATCGATTTTGGCGCCCATCTGGGTGTCCGTCGTGCCACAATGACCCTGGCAAGAAACTACAAGGCACCGCAGCTGGTTGGCAGGCAGGTTTGCGCTGTGGTTAACCCGCAACTGCAAAACACGACCGTCAATCAAGTGCTGGCGCTCGGCATGCCTGATCGCTCCGGCGACATGGTGCTGATCTGCCCGGACCACCGGGTGCCAGATGGAGGAAAACTGTTCTGATGGCTACCAACTACGCAACCGTCACCTGGGACCAGCTGCACCGCGATGCCCGCACCCTTGCCTCGGCCCTGATGGCGCGCGGCGAATTCAAGGGCATCGTGGCCGTCACCAGGGGCGGGCTCATTCCGGCGGCTATTATCGCGCGTGAGCTCGATTGCCGTCTTGTCGAATCCATCTCGGTCATCAGCTATTCGGGCGAAAGCGCGCAAGACCAGAAGGAACCCCGCGTGGTGAAAGCCCCGATTGCTGCCGGTGACGGCGAGGGCTTTCTGGTAATCGATGATCTGGTCGATTCCGGTGAGACGGCCAAGGTCGTGCGCGATGTGCTCCCCAAAGCGCATTTTGCCTGCCTTTACGCCAAACCCAACGGCAAGCCCCATACCGATCAGTATGTGATGGAAGTGGCACAAGATACCTGGGTGCTCTTCCCGTGGGACACGGCGCCGCTTTTCGTACCGCCGCTGGCCCGCAACCTAGGCGCCTGAACTGGGCACCTAACTTGGGCGCGCAACTTCTGGGCGTAACCTCGGATAATTCTTCAGTTTTTTCGAGAGTGCACCTTTCACCCTGCCGCGAGTTGCGGTAGGGTCCGCGCGTTCGGGGCGTGGCGCAGCCTGGTAGCGCGCTTGTTTTGGGTACAAGAGGCCCCCGGTTCGAGTCCGGGCGCCCCGACCACCACCACCAAGGGTATGGCGATACGCGCCCTTAGCTCAGTTGGATAGAGCAACAGCCTTCTAAGCTGTGGGTCGCTGGTTCGAATCCAGCAGGGCGCGCCATTTTCCATGGGTTTTAGCGCGCTCTGGTTTGCAAAGTTTGCAGATGGTTTGCACATGGTTTGCCCGCACTATGGGTAACTTGCTAAAACGTTCACATCAGCCGCCCACGCGAAGCCGCGATCGAGACGATTTTTGTCGTCTCGCGAACCTGATGCTTTTCCCATACTTCCATCCCCGCGAGAGCAACCTCGGTACGTCTCGGCAAGTAGGTGTCGATGATGCGTTGGCAGTAGTCGATCCCGTGACCAGATATTGCGGCAATCTGCGGCGTGGTTGCGCCAGCCTCGGCAAGTCGCACGATGCCAGTTCTGCGGAGGTCGCGGCGTTGCCGGTGCTGGTTCTCCAGTTCGGCCCTGACTTCCTCTTTCGTTCGACCAGCGGCGAACAGCCTCCGGGCCTGCGCATGAGCCATGCGGGAAATCACCTGGTCCCATGCGCGGGCGAAATTGCGGTGCGCCCAGGGCTTGCCCGTTGGGCTCGGAACAAGCAGGCGCTCGGGACCGAGGCCGATGCGGGCGGTGATGATTTGAGCGACGCTTGCTTCGTCCGCGTTCAGTTCGTCCAGGCGGCGGGCGATGTGCGGCGCAAGGCGCGTATGCACGGGCACGTCGAGCAGTGCGCCTGTTTTAGCTTGGCGCAGCGCAATGAACATGCGGCCATCGCGAGTGGAAATCCGTCCGGCCCCCATCGCCAGCATGTCGGAGGGCCGCTGAAGCGTATAGAGCAGAAGCATATAGGCCAGCTGCAGGGCAGGGCGGGCACGCTCAAGAAACGCATCTTCCATCTGGTAAGACCAGATTTCGGTCCGACTGGCGATGTGAAGCCGTCCAAATCGTTCCGCGACGTTTTCCTGAACGATCCCGGTTTCGCGTGCCCGGCCGAGCAGGATCTGAAGCAGGGAGAGAACCTGATTTGCCTTGCGCGGGGTGGCGCTCAATCGCTCGCGTATGGCGAGAACGTCCTGGCGGGTGATCGCACGGGCAGGGATATCGCCCCAATCCTCCCGCATTCGATCGAGATAGCCGCGATAGAGTTTTTGAGTCGTGCCCCGAAGCGAGCGAAACGCCTCGGATTGCAGGTAATCGAGAATCAGGGCGTTGATGCTGCCGGGCTGGATGCCCGCCGCTTGCATCGGTGTCAGGGAAAGACGCTGGCGGGCTTCCTCGGCGGCGGCGCGATCGTGCCCCAGGAATTTTCCCGATGCGCGGTCATAGAAATACTCAATGGTGGTGCCGTCTTTGCGACGCTTGCGCGCCACGTTGAGGCCGGTTCTGTGCGAGGGTGGCATTCATTTTCTCCGCGAGAGGGGATGGGCCGGACTCGGCAGAAACGGGGGCATCGACGGCCATCGGTGCCCCCACCACAAGTGCAGAGTCGCGGTCAGCGTAGGAATCGAGCAATTTACGATCCCAGGTCAATCTCCCGCCTCTCTGGCCCCTGATGCGCGGCGGGGGCCACCACCCTGCCGAACGTTCGTAATCGAACACATCGACGCTCACGCCGAGATAACGCGCAGCGACTTCCCGCGTCATGTAGCGCGGCCAATCGGCAAAGCTGGCTTTACTCATTGCGTCCGTTCCCCCGGCCTGCGGAAGCGCAAGCGCGTGGTTTGATCGTTCAGGCTGATATCGACCAGCGGGTGCGCGGCTTTGATCCGGTCTGTTTCTTCGCGATTCATGAGTAGCACGCGGTGGCGGATGCCTTGCTGGGGGTAGGTCTCGATATCGCCGGAGTGCCAGAGGCAGCGCCACTGGCCGGAAGTCGAGGCAAACTCGGCCAGGAGGCAATGCCGGGGCTCGCGGGCAATCCAAAATTCGACCAGTTCGGCTGGTATGGCTTCCACAAATTCGCGCCAGAGCTTCGGGCGGTGTGGCAGCAGCGTCAAAAGGCGCGGGTCGAGACGATCGGGCACCGGCGCTCGTGTGGTGATCACGGGCAACTCGATAGCGCGCTGGCTTTCGCGATAGCGGATCTCGCGCATGGCATAAGCCCGCTCTGAGCGCGGGGCTGCGTTAGGGCGCATCATACGATCAGGCTCCCTTTCAGGGTCAGGTCGATCGCGGGCCGGGCATTCGCGCCGGGTGTCACTGTCGCCAGGTGAGTGCGCAGGCGATAGATCGGCACAGAATGAGCCTTATCGCGGCACCGAGCGACGGCGGCGCTCTCGGCCTCGCGATAGGTCGGGAAACGCTTAATTGATCG
The DNA here is from genome assembly GCF_030263835.1 of Asaia sp. HumB. Classification (NCBI taxonomy): domain Bacteria; kingdom Pseudomonadati; phylum Pseudomonadota; class Alphaproteobacteria; order Acetobacterales; family Acetobacteraceae; genus Asaia; species Asaia sp. HumB. The sequence continues at coordinate 2,598,871 of NZ_JARPML010000002.1, forward strand.
GCCTTTCGTGTTGCGGATGGTAAAGGGCTGATCCGTCATGACGCCGCCTCTTGTTGCATGGCGTGAAGGCGCTGCGCGGCGCAGTTCGCAACGGCGTTCAGGTGCATGAGCCCGTGAGCTATGCCGCCGCCCTGGGTTTGCGCCACGGCATAAGCCGCGCTCGCGCATAGGGCGGAAAGAAGGTCGAGGCTTTCGCCCTCGGTTAGGCCGAGCCGTTCACAGGTGGCGGCGATCTCGGCCGAGGCGGCCGCATAGGCGCGGCGTTTGACTTCTGCTCGGCTGATCATTGGATCGTCCCCCGATGATACGCGGTAATGGCCAGGGCGCGCAGGGCGTTCACCTGCGCAGCGTAAGGCGGCGGCGTGAGGGTGTGAGCGTGGCGGGCCAGATGCCCTTGCAATTCGGCGGCGAGCGCGGCGGCGGTGCGCTTCCACGGTGCAGCGCACTGCAAGGGGCGGCCATCGGCGGCGCGGGTGGCGGCATAGCGCCAGCGGCGGAACAGATCGAGGGCGTGCAGCTGGTCGGCTTCGGGTATGGCGGCCAGGGAGATCCAGAAGGCCCGCTCGGTCATGGCGGCAAGATGGCGGGTGGGAAGTGTCATATTTTACGCCTCCTTCGTTGGGGCTCTTTACGGACACAAGGCAAGGCAAGTAGGGGCGAATCAGGGCACTGCCGGGGCCTTTGGAATGGCCCCGGTTCAGGTCCGCCCCCGATCAACCGGCGCCTTTGATCAGCCGCTGAATCTGTTCAGAAGCGGAGTTTTGCAGGGCGGAGAGGACGCTTACAGCCCGGCTTTCCCAGCCGGGGGTGCGATCGACCTGATCGACGGCAAACTGAGCCGCGAGGGTGGCAATAAGGTCGAGACGTTCCTGAGTGGTGAGCTGATAGAAGCTCGTCACATCGCCGACCTGTGATTTTGCAGCGGAGAGAGCCTCGGCTTGAATGGAGCGGCGCTTTTGCGCGGTGTTTGACATAATGAGCATCTCCTTTGTTGATGCTCATTATGTCGCATACACCGACATTTCTCGCAAGCAATAATGTCGTATATAGCGACATAGTTTTATTGGTGCGGAATAGCTCTAGATCACAATCATCTCTGGCGGCGCGGCGATTGGCGTCCGATCGAAAGGATCAGCCCTCAGCGCGTGGCTCGGGAGCTACCTGTAATGGGTGTTTGAGATCATTTCGGCCTCCGCATTCAGGCAAATACTAAGCGGATGATGACTAGCGTTAATTTGTTGTCAACATTTCCACTAGGAAACTGTACTAAGGGGTCTGTACTCGATACGTTCTAAAAGAAAACAGGAGTTGGTAGTGCTCAAGAAAACCACTGACAATTCAGACGATTTGCGCCTTTTTGTCACGAACAAGAAGGTTGAGAAGCATCTCGCGCTCGTTGTTATCGAGGCCGCGCCAAAATTCGAGCAGGGTCTTTTCGGCGTCTTCTATCGGCGCACTAGCGATATTCTGGCTTGCCGAAGGCGCTCCAGAATAAAGATAGTCGAGTGATACTGAGAAATAATGTGCAATTTCCACAAAGGTCGCAAATCCAGGATGCTTTCCGCCCTCGATTTCTGCCAGGTGTGACCGGCTGATATCGAGCGCCGCCGCTACATCTACCTGCGACTGCTTGCGCGCTTTGCGTAGCTCCCGGATGCGAGCGCCCATTTTTCCATCAGTGATCATGGTCGCACAATGACGCATATGTCGAAACTTTGGGTCGCATAAAGCGACATTTCTCTTGACTTGAAATGTCGGTATAGGCGACATAACGGCATGGACATCAAAGATATTATCCGCCGTGCAGGTGGGACGAACAAAGTCGCCGTCGCTGTTAGCCGTAAACATAACACGGTTGCTGGCTGGCAAAAGATTCCTCCATGTCACGTGGTCGTCGTGGCTCAGCTAAGCGGTCTGCCGCCTCATCTGATCAGGCCGGACGTTTTCCCCGCGTCTGAGTCGCGTGGGGCGGCGCGAGATCTGCCGCCCCTGCAAACCTAGCCGCTGGGCCGCTAGCGCGCTTGCGGAAACGTTCCGCTAAATCACCAAAACACAAGATTTCTCGCGTCCCTGACACAGAGAGACACCCGCAGATGCTCCCCAAAATACCACACAACGCGCCCGCGCTCTTTATGACGGAGGGTGCAGCCAATGGCTGAAATGCACGCCTCTCAGGTTGCCTGCCTGAAAACCGCAACCCAGGCCGCTATTCGTCACCTAGGCGGGGTCGAGGCGGCGGCCTCATGCACGCGCGTCGGCAAAACGCAGATATCCGAATATCAGAACCGCAATTCGTCTCATGTTGCCCCCGTCGATGTGGCGGTTGCGCTCGATCTGTACGCGCAGGAGCCGCTTATTCTTGCCTCTATGGCGGCAATCGAGGGCTACGCGCTGCTACCGCTAACCTTCGGCGAAGGATGCGCGGCGACGGCGATGGGGGATGTCGCGGCCTCGGCCAGCGGAACGCTGACCGCAGCCTTGCGGGCTCTGGCTGATGGCGAAATAGATCGCCCCGAGGCGCAAGACTTGTCGCTGCGCCTGTCACATCTGATCCGCATTTCGACCGACGCCCTCCAGAAGATGCAGGCGCTCGCGTTCGGCGCAGGCCGGGAGGGTTAAGTCATGCCCCGGCAAATCGTTGTGCAGAGCGAAATTGAATCGGCCAGTCTCTTAATGCGCCGTATGAGGGCGCAGCGTGGCGGGGCGGAAAAGATCGCCGAGGCCCTTGCCCTCAAGTTGCAAACGGTCAGGAGCTGGGAGACCGTCCCGGCTTGCCATTTCAGGCGGTTTAACGCTGCCTTTGGCAACCGGCTGCCCTCAAATAAAATCGTACCATCGCCCAGGAAACACGCGGTTGAGCGGGTGCGTCGCCAGCGCCTTTGCTGTGGTACCCGGTTTGTGGCCGATGGGCGCTGGCTGCGCCTGTGCCAGCCCTGCCGGGAGCGCTGCTGATGGCCCGGCCCGCGCTCGATCGGGGTCGCATCGACCCCGCCATAGCGGCGCTGCGCCAGCGTGGTGCAAGCGCATCGCGCATCGCTCGCGCGCTGGGCATATCGGAACGCACGGTGCGCTATGCGCTTCGCCGTCTGGCCGTGCCATCGCCTGAGAGAAAGGCGGCATGACATGACCATGCAGATCGGCGCGGCCGAACTCTCAACCCTGCTGACCCAGCGTATCGACCAACTCGTGCGCGAGCTACTGCCATTCGGGCAGCGCATGGGCGCAGACTGGCGATGCGACTCCCTGTCGGGTGGCAAGGGCACCGCGTTTACCGTGCATCTGACCGGCAAAAATCCGGGCGGCTGGGTCGATCACCGATCGGGTGAGTTCGGCGACGCGCTCGATCTGGTCGCGGCGTGCCTGACGGGCGGGAGTACGAAAGAGGCCTATCGCTGGGCGCATGGCTGGCTCGGGCTGGGTGATCTCGGCCCCGTCGCTATTCGCCAGGCGCATCTGGCAGCCGAAAAGATCCAACGTGACGCGGTAAAGGACGAGCAGGACGGGCGTAAAAAGGCGCTGGCCATGTGGCTCAATGCCGAGCCCGTCACCGAGGGTTCGCCGGTGCTCGCCTATATCCGCAATCGCGGCATCGACGTCGCCCCTCTCGGGCGTTTCACGCGCTCGATACGCTTTGCCCCCGCCCATTACTGTAACGAGGTGCAGCGCAAACTGCCTGCCATGCTGGCCGCCTTCACCGATGCCACGGGCGCGCATGTCGCCACGCATCAGACATGGCTTACCCAGGATAGCGAGGGCCGGTGGGTCAAGGCGCGGCTCGATGTCGCCAAGAAAATTCGCGGGGCCTATGCGGGCGCTGCCATTCGCCTGCGCAAGGGCGATACCGGCGAGACGCTGGCCAAGGCCAGCCCGGATGAAACCGTGCTGATCGGCGAAGGCATCGAGACCTGTCTTTCGGTGGCCGTGTGCTGCCCCGAATTTCGCGTGCTCGCAGCCGGTAGCCTGAGCAACATGGCGGCCATCTGGCTGCCGGACCAGGTGCGCAAGGTCACGCTTCTTGCCGATCGGGATGAACACGAAGCCGCGAAGCGCGGCCTCGATCGGGCGATCGACTTTCACCTTTCCAAAGGTCGCGAGGTGCGGGTCGCAAAACCCCCTCGCGGGAAGGATTTCAACGATGCAATCCAATGATATCCGCGATGCGGTGCTGCGCGCCGATCGGGCGTTCCAGGTCATCGACGGGGGCCGCCCGGATGGCGAGCGCAAGGGCGGCGGCGAGCCGCCAGCCGCGCCAGAAGAAAACGAGCCTTGTCCCGTTACGGCGCTGGGCCATCTTGATGGCTCCTATTTCTTTCTCGACCGCGTGGGCCAGCTGCGCGTGCTGACCGCAAGGCAGGTCGGGTCGCGCCATGATCTGCTCGGCCTGTTTGCCGGGAATGACGGGTGGCTGCGGGCCAATTTTCCGAAGAAAGCGCAGTGCAAAAGCAAGGACCAGGACGGGCAGGAAGTCACCGAGGAAAAGGTGGTGGATTTCCGCATCAATTCGGTGGCCAGCTATTTACAGGCTGAGTGCGCTCAGGCCGGGCTTTTCGGGTCACATATCATGATCCGCAAGCCGGGCGTCTGGCCTGCCGAAAATGGCTTGCCGGTGGTCCATTGCGGCGACAGCGTGATGATAGGCGACCGGCTGGAAAAAGCAGGAACGCGCACCGGGAATCAGGTATGGGCCGCCGCGCCCCCGTCGCCCCGGCCTGCACGCCCTTGCGGCCCGGAGGAAGGTCGCTATTTGCTTGAGCAGATCCGCAGGCTCTGGAATTTTCGCACGCCGGGCGGTGAGATTGCAGTGCTCGGGTTGCTGGCCTGCGCCTATTACGGGGCATCCATCCCGTGGCGGCCTGCCGGGTTTCTGATCGGCGGGGCCGGGTCAGGCAAATCGTCACTGTTGCGCGTGTTGCAGGCGGCGTCGCCCCTACATGTGTTCGTGAACGATACATCGAAAGCTGGGCTAGAGCAGAGGCTTGATGGGCGCGCCATGCCCGCGTTCATTGATGAGGCGTCCGATCGCGAGGATCAGCGCGGTGCGCGTGCGCTGCTGGATCTCGTGCTCTCATCGACGGGCGGCGAAGGCACGAAAGGCGTGCGCGGCGGCAAGGATGGCGTGGCCCGGAGTATCGAGGTTGTCGGCTCGATCATCATGGCCTCGATCAACCCGCCAGACATGCAGGCACAGCATCTTGGCCGTTTCACGATCATCGACCTGGCCAAGGCCGAGGAAGGGGCCGACCATTCGACCGAGCATCGCGACCTCGCCACCTGGGCACGCGAGCACGGGGCGGCGCTTTGGGGCCGAGCCCTTGCCGGATGGGAGCGCCATCGCGCCGCGCTGGCAATCTTCCGGGCGGCGCTTCTCGAAAGCGGCTGTCAGCCCCGTGAAATGGACCAGCTAGGCACTATTCTTGCCGGGTGGTGGGTCATGACAGAGGATACAATCCCCGATGAACGTGGCGCGCAAATAGGAATTGGCGCTTTATCAGAATTTGTGCGTGACGCCGAGGACGTTACGACGCAAGATGCCCCAACCCGCATGATCAATCACCTGTTGACGCAGCTTGTCATGGTGCAGAGATCGACCGAGAGGAAATCTATAGCTGACCTTATCGAGCGCCTTCTCGAAAATGACAGTGGACAGAGGCCGGATCTCGATCCGCTCTCGCGCTCTGTTGCGGACGAAGTGCTCGGGCAATACGGGATCAGGGTTATCAGGCCAAACGAGATCAAGGCGCGCAACGGCGTGGCATATCCTCGCGAGGCCGATGGTGCCGGGCTCTGGTTTTCCCAAGGGAATGCCATGCTGACCCGGCTATTCGATGATACACCGTTCGCCGGTCAACGCTGGCTCTATGAGCTGCGACGTCTTGAATCGGCCCGCAGCCCCAAGCGCAAGGTCAAGATCGGCTCGATGACTCCCGCCCGCTGCGTGTGGGTTACGGCGGCCGAACTGGGCTTCGGAGTAGGTGAAGATGCCTAACTCATTGAGAATGCTACATAATCCCGTAGCCAATGGTAGCCAGCCGGTAGCCATAAAAGAGCAATAAAAACAACGCCGTAGCTCCCGTAGCCGCCGTAGCCACTCCCTGCACCTGTATAGACGCATTCCCCACAAAGGGAGACGTGTCTCTTGTGTCCTGAATACTGGCTACCGTGGCTACCATGGCTACCACTACTATAACCTACTGATAAATATATATAATCCTGTAGCCAATCCCGTAGCCCGGTAGCCAGACCGGTAGCCAATGGGCTCCAGCGGCCCGCAAGAGGATGAAATGACCCCGGAATACGTCCTGTTCGATCACTCCCGCGATATTGCCGATCAGGTTGCGGAGTGGCTTGCCGAGGCAGCGGACACGCTCGCAGCCCTTCCTGCCACGGGCACTAGGCCGAGCACGCATTGCGTCAAATGGCCCGACGTCGTGTTCGACCCGGAAGATCTGGACTGGTTCCGCGAACTCGAAGCGTTCATGCCGCCGCCGACTGCCGAGCAGATCAGGCGCATGGATATCGCGCTAGGCTGGCTTTCCCTGATTGATGCCTCGCAGATCAGGCTGCGCCGGGTCATCAATATGCGGTTGATTGTTCACCCGGTTTCGGGCCGAAACCGCTGGGGCTGGGAGAAGATCGCAACGAAAATGGGTATTTCCGAACCAACCGCGAAGAGATGGTATCGGTTAGGTTGTGAAGCCATTGGAAAAAAAATCATGACCCGTTGAATTTTGATGTTGCTTTTGTTGGTTTTTGCAGTATTTCAAATGTCATTCTCGCGAGACGCTTGGCCAAATCGCCAAGCGTCTTTTTTATTGGTTACAACCTTTCAGTGATCGCAGTCGATCGTCAGCTCTTTGCGCACGCCGTCGTTGTCTTGGGTGACGACTTTGTAGCCGGTCGGGCATTCCTTATTGGCTCGCTCATAGCAGATACGCACAGGTGCTGCGGTCCCGCAGGCAATGACGTGATATGCGCCACCGCCCGGCTTGGGGATAGTGGAAGCGGTGGTGCATCCGGAAACGAAAAGGCAGATGAGAAGAAATATCGGATATTTCATAAGACAATTCCAATAAGGACAGACAGGAGCGCGGAAGTGTCAGGTGTCCCATTTGAGTCTGCAATCAAAAATAGGCCGCGACTCAAGGCGTTGCCGCAAAAGTTACACTCCGTTCCGTCATCTGTAGTTCGGATGCTCCCAAAAACCACGGGAGGACTCTATCTTTCAGCTGAATGGCGCGGCCTGATGTCGCGCCTTCTCGTGCAGCGTGGCCGACGCTGCGAGGCCTGCGGCCGTACCGGTTGCCGGATCTTCGGCGATCATATCCATGAACTGAAAGACGGCGGTGGGCCGCTCGATCCGAGCAATGTCCGGTTGCTCTGTGGCTCCTGTCATAGCGCCAAGACGGCCCGCGTCCGGGCCATCCGCACCCGCGAAACCCCGCCCCGCCGACCCCGAGGGGGCGGGTCGAAAGTCTGACCGGATCCTACCCCCGCAACCGCCCAAGGCTCAGCGGCAGATTTTCCGGTCTATCAAGGAAATCAAGTTATCAAGGAAAGGGAGCAGAAATGGCTCACGGTGGCGCACGTCCTGGCGCCGGACGGAAAAAGGGCAGCCGGAATAAGAAGCAGGTGGACTGGAACGGCCCGCTCGTGGTCGATCCCTCCGCACTTGCGCCCGGCCTCGATGCCCTGAGCGGCATGAGCCCGCAGGATCTCGCGACCTGTTCGCCGCTCGCTTTCCTCACGCATATCTACCGCAATCGCGGCCTGGCCGCCGCCATACGCGCCGACGCCGCCAAGGCCGCGCTGCCTTACGCTCATGCCCGTCTCGCGGCCCCGCGCGAGGATCAGCCCGCTCTGCCCGGCCTCGATAGCGGCTGGGGCGACGATCTGCCCCCGATGAACAGAAGGAATTGACATGCTGGATCTGAGCCGGAAGGACTGGGAGGCGCGTTTGCGTGCCGGTCGGTCCCTCCTGCCGGATCTGGAGCCCATCAATCCCGATCTCGCGGCGCGGGCCGTGCGCTGCTTCGACCGGCTGCGCATTCCCGATGTGCCCGGCACGCCCGCCATGGCGGACGCCTGCGGCGACTGGTTTCGCGAGATCGTCTCGGCCCTGTTCGGCGCGCTCGATCCCGAAACGGGCGTGCGCGCAATCCAGGAGCTTTTCCTCCTGGTACCGAAAAAGAACAGCAAGACCACGAACGGCGCTGGGCTGATGCTGACGGCCGTAATCGTCAATGAGCGCCCGAACGCCGAGTTCCTGATCGTCGCGCCGACCAAGGAAATTGCCGATCTCGCCTTTAGCCAAGCGCTCGGCATGGTGCAGAACGACCGCACGCTGATGCGGTGCTTTCAGGTGCAGCAGCATCTCAAGCGCCTCAGGTTTCACGCGACAGGCGCAACCCTGCAGGTCAAGGCCTTCAGCCCTGACGTCATGACCGGCGTAAAGCCCGCAGGCGTACTGGTGGATGAGCAGCACGTCATCGCCATGCGCAACGATGCGGGCAGCGTCATGCGCCAGATACGCGGTGGCATGATCTCGCAGCCCGAGGCGTTCCTCGCCATCATCACCACCCAGAGCGACGGGCCGCCTCGGGGCGTGTTCGCGCAGGATCTGATCCGCGCCCGCGAGATACGCGACGGCAAACGCTTCCAGCCGGTTCTGCCGGTGCTGTACGAATTGCCGCCCGATATCCAGCAGCCCTCCAAACTGCCTGGCGAGGCCGCGCCCTGGGAAGATCCCGCCTACTGGCCGATGGTCCTGCCTAATCTCGGCCGGTCGATCACGCTGGACCGTCTGAAGCGCGAATATGCGGACGCCCGCGAGAAAGGCGTGGGCGAGCTGGCCAGCTGGGCGTCGCAGCATCTCAATGTCGAAATCGGCCTCGCCCTGCGCTCCGATCGCTGGGTCGGTGCCGATTACTGGCAGGGCGCAGGCGATGACACGCTGACACTCGAGGCCCTGATCGAACGCTGCGAGGTCATCGTGGCGGGCATCGACGGCGGTGGGCTCGACGATCTGCTTTCGCTGGCAGTGCTTGGGCGCGACACCATCACGGGCCAATGGCTGCACTGGCAGAAAAGCTGGGTGTTCGAGGGCGTGCTGGCGCTTCGCAAGCGTGAGGCCAGCCAGCTGCGCGACTTCGAGACGCAGGGCGATCTGGTCATCACCGCCGAGCCCGGCACCGATATCGAGCAGCTGGTGGCGGTCCTCGGCACGATCGACCATAGCAACAAGCTCGCGATCGTCGGGCTCGACCCGATGGGCGTGGGCGCCATTGTCGATGCGCTGGCCCAGATCGGCATCGCCCATGAGCGTGTGGTGGGCATCTCTCAGGGCTGGACGCTCTCGGGCGCCATCAAGACCGCCGAGCGCAAGCTGGCGGATGGCACGCTCTGCCACGGTGCGCGGCCCATCATGGGCTGGGCCGTCTCGAACGCGAAGGTCGAGCCTAGGGGCAATGCCATCATCATCACCAAACAGGCGGCGGGCTATCTCAAGATCGACCCGCTGATGGCGCTGCTCAATGCCGTCACGCTGATGAGCCGCAACCCCGAGCCGCCCGGTGGCGGCCGGATGGATGATTTTCTCTCAACCGGGATCATTGCCGTATGAGCATCGCCACGAGACTGCGCGGCATGGCCTGGAAGGCCGCAAGCGCGGCTTTCCAGTCCGTCACGGGCGTATCCCTCACCGATCTGCGCCTCGGCGCTTTCATGGCGGGCGGGCCAAGCATTTCCGGCCAGCGCGTCTCGGTCGATACCGCGCTCCAACTCGACACGGTCTGGGCCTGTATCCGGCTCCTGTCCGAAACAATCGGCTCCATGCCGCTCAAGCTGCATGAGCAGCAAGGTGACGGGCAATCGTCCCTGGCCCGCGATCACCCGCTTTACCGGGTGCTGGCCCGCGCGCCCAACGCCGATATGACGCCGATCGAGTTCTGGTCGTGCATGGCGGCTTGCTGCCTCGCCTGGGGCAATGGCTTCGCCCAGATCATGCGGCGTGGTGACGGTCAGATCGTGGCACTCAATCCGTTACGCCCCGACCGCATGACCGTGCAGCGCGATCCCAGCACCGGGGCGGTGGTCTATCGCTACAGCTATCAGGGCAAGACGCTTGTCCTTGATGAGGGCGACGTTTTCCAAATCAAGGGTTTCTGCTTTGATGGGCTCATGGGCATCTCGCCCATCACGGCGGGGCGGCAGTCCATCGGGGCCGCCTTGGGCGCCGAGGAAACGGCGGGGCGCATGTTCCGCAACGGCCTGCTCTCGCAGACCTATATTTCCGCTCCGACCTATCTGAGCGCAGCGCAAAAGGAACAGGCGAAGGCAATCCTCGCCGATTACTCGGGCGCGATGAACGCGGGCAAGACGCCCCTGCTCGAGGGCGGATGGAAGGTCGAGAGCATCGGGCTCAGGGCCGAGGATCTGCAACTCCTGCAAACCCGTCAGCTGGGCGTCGCCACGCTTTGCCGGTGGTTCGGGGTGCAGCCTGTCATGATCGGGGCGATGGAGAAATCCACCGCCTGGGGCACCGGGCTGGAACAGATGAATCTCTGGTTCCTGCAATACGGTCTCATGCCCTGGCTGCAACGCATCGAGCAGGCCGTTTCGCGCTGCCTGCTCTTGCCTGTCGAGCGCGACCGGTATTTCGCCCGGTTCAACGTCGATGCCCTCCTGCGCGGCGATAGCACGGCGCGGGCGGGCTACATGCAAACCGCGCTGCGCTCGGGCTGGATGACCGTCAACGAGGCCCGCGCCAATGACAACCTGCCCCCCATGCCGGGCGGCGATGTGCTCATGGTGCAGGCCCAGATGATCCCGCTTGCCGATATCGGCAAGCCCCGCAACCTGACCGGTACAGGCGGGCAAGACCCGCCTGCCAGTAACCGACCGCACGGCACGCAATCCAGCATCACGGGAGACGACAATGAGTAACTATCTGGCTGCTGCCTTCGAGTGGAAGTTTGCCCCCGATGCGCCCGAAGGCAGCTTCGAGGGCTATGGCAGCGTGTTCGGCCATCAGGACGCGCACGGCGATATCGTCCTGCCCGGTGCCTTTGCCGAGACCCTGGCCGAGCGCAAGGCGCAGGGGCGCAACATTCCGATGCACGTCATGCACGGCATCCTTGGCGGTGACGGCCTGCCGGTCGGCGTGTGGGACGATGCCAGCGAGGACAGCCACGGTCTGCATCTGCGTGGGCGTCTGTCTGGCATGGATACCGATTACGGGCGCAGGCTTTACGGCCTGGTGAAAGACGGGGCACTCGGTGGCCTCTCCATCGGCTTTTCCGTGCGCAAGGACGGCGCAACCCCCGGCACCGATCCGAAAGGCCCGCGCCGCCAGATCAGGGCCGTGAACCTGCATGAGGTCAGCCTGGTGGATGACCCGTCAAACGCGCTCGCCCGCGTGACCGAAATGCGCAGGCGCTTTTACCCGGTGGGGCCGCAGCTGCCCGATCTGACGGCAGAACTGCGCGCCGCCAGCCGGGCGCTGACGGACGCCTTACGCCCCGGCTTCAGCCTGCCCGATCCACGCGGGGCCAGCCGGGCGGGCTGATCGACCTCCGCCCCCGCAAACCATTCCGAACACAACGCAGGGCGCTTCGAGCGCCCTTTTTCATGAGGAAAACCCCATGTCCGATTACGAACAGGCAATCCGCGAACTCAAGACCGCAACCGATGAGGTCAAGCGTTTTGCCGAGGCCTCGACCACGGAACTGCGCAACCTTGGGAAGGTGACGGAAGAAACCAAGGCCAGCGCAGACAAGGCCTTGGCCGAGATGAACGGGCTTTCTGCCCGTCTGGCTGATATCGAGCAGAAAGCCGCCCGTGCAGGTCAGGAAGGCGCACGCGAGACGCGCTCGCTCGGCCAGCGTTTCATCGAGAATGATGAGGTCAAGGCTGCGATCGGCGCGGGCGACCGCTTCAAGGGCCGTCTTACGGTGGAAATGCGGGCCATCACCTCGGGCAGTTCTACCGGCAGTTCCGGGACGACCGGGCTTGTCGTGGCCGACCGTCAGCCGGGCATCGTGCAGGCCACGCCGGATCGCCGCATGACCATTCGCGGGCTGCTCATGCCCGGCACCACGCAATCGGGCGCAATCGACTATGTGCGTGAAACCCTGTTCACCAATAACGCGGCCCCGGTGGCTGAAAACCCCAGCGCCAACAAGCCGCAATCAGAACTCAAATTCGATCTGGTGACGCTCGGCGTCAAAACCATCGCTCACTTCGTCATGGCCTCGCGCCAGATCCTGGCCGATGCGCCCATGCTGGCCAGTTATGTGGATGGCCGCCTGCGCTACGGTCTGGCCCTCAAGGAGGAAGATCAGCTGCTCAATGGTGACGGCACGGGCCAGAACCTCAACGGGCTGATGAACCAGGCGACGGCTTATGCCCAGCCCGCAGGCGTGAACGCCAAGACCGAGACCATGATTGACCGCCTGCGTCTCGCCATGCTGCAGGCGACGCTGGCCGAGTTCCCCGCAACGGGCCATGTGCTGCACCCGACCGACTGGACATCCATCGAGATGACCAAGGACGCGCAGGGCCGCTATATCTTCGCCAACCCGACCGGGCTTGCCGGGCCAGTGCTTTGGGGCCTGCCGGTGGCTGAAAGCCTGAGCATGAAGGCGGGCAACTTCCTGACCGGTGCTTTTGCCTATGCCGCGCAGATTTTCGACCGTGAAGATGCGACGGTCACGATCTCGACCGAGGATCGCGACAATTTCGTGAAGAACATGGTCACGATCCTGGCCGAGGAACGCATGGCGCTTGCCGTCTATCGCCCGCAAGCGCTGATCAAGGGCACGTTTGCCACCTCCGCCGCTGGCGGCTGATCGGGGGCACCATGACGCTCACCATCCTCGAAAGCCCCGCCCAGGGGCTCGCCCTGGTCGCGCTCGACGCCCTGCGCGATCAGCTGGCGGGCGAGCCAGGCGGGCAGAACAATGACCCGGCCCTGAACGAGTATCTGGCCCAGGCCACGGCGCTCGTACAGGCCACGCTGGGCCGCCCGGTTCTGGCGGGTCTGTATCGCCAGACCCTGCGCGTCGGGGATGGCGAGCGCAGGCTCTCGCTCGCTTTGACCGCCTCGCCTGTGGTCGAGATCGTCACTGTCACGCAGGACGGTTTCACCCTCGACCCCGGCCCCGAGGGCTGGGAGTGCGGCGCATGGTCCGGCCTGCTCTATCCCTCTCACCTGCAGGGTGCATGGTGGTGGCCTGGGTGCTACCGCGTGACCTATCGGGGCGGCTGGATTGTGCCGGGCATGAAAGACGACCAGGGCGAGCCCCTGGCCCCGACCGTGCCCGCCGATATCCGTGCTGCCACACTCTCGACCGCTCGGGCCCTGTTCTTCACCGCCCAGCGCGGCGACCCGCTCCTGCGTTCCGAGAGCGAGCAAGGCGTGGGCGCAAGCAGCTGGGCCACGCCCGATGCAAGCCTTGGCGGCCTGCCGCCCGATGCGGCGTCCATCCTCGCCCGCTATGCGCAGGCGGGTCTGTCATGAGCGTGGGCGCCAGCCGACGCAGGCGGCAAATCCTGCGTGCCGGGCGTTGCATGGTGCTGAGCCGGGCCGATCTGAGTGAGAGCCTGACTGTTCTGGGTTACGCCCCGCCACCTCAGGCCGCGCAGCTCGCCGAAGGGGCTGGCAAAGCACCGTTCATCGCCCAGATCACCGCCGATGAAACCTCGCGCAGTGGTTATAGGCCCCGCTTGCGAGACACCCTGCGCGATGGGCCGAAAACCTACACCCTGACCGATGCCAGCCCGGTTTACGATCGGGGTACGCTGTGCGGCTGGACCCTGATCGCCTCGGGAGGTTCGTGATGCTGTCCGATACCGTCTGGAACGATGCCTATGCCCGCGCCTCACGGGTGGCGGATCAGCAGTCTCTGCCGCTGGTCGACGTACTGATGCAGTCCGCGGAGGAGCGGCCCGATATCCACTGGCGCATGGAAACACAAACCAGCCGATCCGACAGGCTCGGTCTGGGCGAGTGTGCCATGGAAGAAGAAGGCGAGATCGCGCTGCATCTGACCATGCGTGTGGGCAGGATCTCGACACCTGACGCGCTGACCCTGTGCAAGACGATGAGCACCATGTTTCGCGCGCAAATGCGCGAGGATGCCCCTTGGCCTGATGGGCTCTTTTACGACGGGCAAAGTCTTTATCCGCCCGATCCCGACATAACGGGAAACTGGATCAGCATGAGTCTGATGATCCGCTACCGATACCAGGACTGCCTCGCCGCACCCTGATTATTCTCCGAAAGGTTTGCGATGAAATTCTTTCCCCTCAAGGAGACCGCTGACAACAGCGGTCTTTTCGTGCTGACCGGTGCTGTCTTTGACGCATCCAGCGCGTCGATCGCCCTCGACAAGGTGGCGGCCAATGTCGCAACCGGCCTGCGTGTGGCCGTGTCGCCCTATCGGGCTATGGGCGGCATTCCATCCCCCATCACGCCCTCGCGTGCTGAAGAAGGGGCAAGCTACGAGCTTCTGGTCGAACAGGAGGACGAGCCCGGCACATTCGCGTCTGACGGGCAGTATCTGACAAGTCAAAGCAGTGATGCCGCCCCGCTCGCACTCACCCTGCAGCTTTGCTATGGCCGCCGCGTCGCGCTCATGCGTCATCAGCCTGAAGATCGTCCGGACGCGACGACACCTCTCGAAAAGGCGTCATCGACCAACAATGCTTCGGGATCGACCGGCCCCAGCTCCGTGACCTCGGCGGGCTCCAGTTCGAATTCAGGGGCATCGGCCAACGCGGGCAGTGCCGTCAACTCCGGCGGTTCCTCTGCCACGCCTGCCGTGAAGGGAGCGTGATATGGCCTTTTCAGGTGCAACAGCAGGATTTCAGGCCGGGGTACAGGCCAATGACACCATTCTCGCCTACGCACGCGAGGTCACATATGGGGTAGCGCCGAGTGGCCCCTATCAGCGCCTGCGCCTGACCGGTGAGAGTTTCCGCAGACAGAATACGAGGCAGCGCCCCGAGGAAATCAATCCCAACTGGGAGGCCTCCCAGGCCGTCACGACGCAACAGGCCGTCGGCGGCACATTGTCCGGAGCCCTGTCATGTGGCTCTTATGATGTGCTTTTGGCCTGTGCGTGTTCGGGCACGCAAAACGATCAATCCGTTTCCATCCCCGAGGGCGTGAAGATGGATCTCAGTGCCTTTTCCTGGACGGGCGGCAGGGTGGTCCTCGCAACCACAGGGCAGCAGATCTGGAACGTGCTGCCGTCGGTCGGTTTTGTGCGTCTGCGCTCGCCTGTCGATAAGATCGATGCCATTTTCCCGTATGAGTCGCGCGGCGATTTCCTCGATCCTGCCGATGGGGTTTTTACCACAGGCAGAGGTCTGCTCGATGCCGGGGCCTCTGTGCAATGTCCACGCATCGTCAACGGTGCCACGTTCAACAGCCTCACCTTCATCGAGCAGCTGGGCGATGAGACGCTGGTGCGAACGGGCGGATTTGTAAAGCAGATCCAGATCTCGATTGCCCAGGGCCAGTTTGCGACGTTCTCTGCCGATCTCGATTTTCGCGACGAGCAGCGCGTGACGTCATCGCCTGCGAGTGACCTTCTGCCGCCGACCGACAGTTTCGTCCTCGACCCGGTCAAGGGATGGGGGGCGCTCTGGCTGGACCTCAAACGGGTCACGGCGCCGATCCGTCAGTTTCAGCTGACAATCACGCGCGACGGCGCAGGGCAGGATTTCGCCATGGGCAGCGTGGCAGCTGTCGGGCAGCGGCCCGGCAGTTTCATGGTGTCGGGCCAGATCCAGCTCTTTTTCCGTGACAGCACCGAATACCAGAAATTCCAGGACGACTGGCAGGGAACGGTTCAGGTTCTGCTCAAGGACAAAAAGGGTAATGGCTACGGCCTGACTTTCTATAACGCCTCGCTGCAGAACCCGCAGATCAATGCAGGATCGAAGAACAGCACGATCGTTGCGACCTTCGACATCGAGGGCAACCCGCAACCGGGGGGCGGCACCTTCGCCCTGAGCATTTTCCCGGCCTGATCGCCTGGTCTTCGCTCGCAACATCACAGGCGGTGCCCCCGCTCTGAAACGACCTATCTCAAAAAACAGAAAGACTGACGCAATGGCAAAACTCTCCGCCTTTTCCCGCGATGCTGGCCGTGTGCAGGAGGGCGAAACGATCGAGGTCGGGCCGCCCGGCAACACGTTCCTCATCACCACACGCGGCTTCACGCCGCGTTATCGCGACGCGCTCTATATCCTCAAGAATACGGTGGCGAGCCGTCTCAACCGCGCATTGCAGCCCGGTGCCACGCGCTACACTGCCGAGAGCCTGCCGCCGACCGAAGATGACAGGGCACAGGGTCAGGCCATTGCCGAACATTGCGTGCTTGATGTGGATGGCCTGCAGAATGACGACGGCTCCGAAATCGGAATCGATGCCTTCCGCCAGCTGCTCGCAAGCGGTGAGCATCCGATGCTGATCGCCCTTGCCATATCGGCTGCAGCCAAGGTGGGCGAACAGCGCACCGAAGATCATCGGGACGCGGTGGGAAACTGACAGCGGCGCTGGCTTGGGAACTCGAATACGGCCCATTCACGGGGCCTGACGAGGTGCCAGAGATCCGCGAGGCCATACTCGCCAGCAAGCCTGCCCTCCCACCCTCACTCGAACGCCCATGGCGTGGCTGGCATGATTTGCAACACGATCGTGCCTGGCTCACCGATCTGGTCGGGGCTGCCATGGGCAAGATCCGGGGCGTATCGCGCCCAGGCGGGATCTCCTGGCAGGCGCTGGCACGGTGGTGTGAGGCCAATGCGGTTTCGGAAGACGACCGGCCATGGATCGAGGACCAGATCCGCGCCATGGATAGCGTCTTCATGGCGTATCGAAACCGCAGGATCACCGAGGATATCGAACAGTTCATGAAGGGATGAACTATGGCGAGAGCCGCAACCTTCAGCCGGTCGCTGCGCCTTTTTGTCGATCGCAATCTTTCCCCCGATGCCCTTCGGGCTGAAATGGCAAGACAGGCGATTGCAGCGCGTGACGCGGTGATCGCACGCGGCGAGGCTCCGCCCAGCTGGCGGCGCTATGTGGACGGTAAAGCCGATGCGCCAGAAACAAGCGTGCGACTGGATGGAGCCATTCTCTATCGCTTCAATCTCACGGGCGAGGCGGCAGAGGCTGCGCTCGCTCTGTGCCGGTCGACATCGCCCGTGCGCAGCGGACGCTTTCGCGATGCCTGGGTGCTGATCTGCGATGACAGGCCCTGGAAACAGCCGCTCAAGGATCTGCCAGCTGACAGCACGATCCTGATCGTCAATCCGCTGCCTTATGCCCGCAAGGTCGAGACGGGGGCGCTTGAGCCCCGAATACGGCGCAATCAGATCGAGCGCGTGCGCCAAACCCTCATGCGGCGCTTTCCAACACTCATTTTCGGCAAGATTTTCGTGCGCCTGGGCAGCGGCATCGCACCCTCTGCCCCCTACATCCTGCGCGGCGCCTCGGGCGAGCGCAGGACACGGGCTGGCACGGTCATGACTTATCCGGCGCTGGAAATTCGTCTCAAAAAATAGCGAGAACCCGTTATGACCACGACCCTCTCGGAACTGTATATCGCTTTCGAAAGCAATCTGGCCAAGGCGCGGGACGATGCTGCCTCCCTGCTCACGATTGGGGATGCGGCAGAGGTAGTCGATACCAGATTGACCAGAGTGGGCCGTAACGGCGCTTCGGTAGCGCGGCAATTCGATGAAACAACGCGGGCGTCGGCCAAGCTAAGCAGCGAAATCCGCCAGCGCACGGCCAATATCGAGGCGCTGCAGAAGTCGCTCGCTGCCGGCGAGATCACGCAGGAACAATATGCAGGGTCGCTGGCTGGTATCGCCAAATCAGCCGCAGCCCAGAAAGAGAAATTCGACGCGGCGACGGGAGCCAGCAAGCAACACACTGTTGCTCTGGCCGAGGGCGCAGAAGCCGCCAAATTATCCAGCTACCAGATCGGCATCCTGGCGGGCGAAGCGCATAAATTCGCTGACCAGGTGCTGGCCGGTGGCGGGGCCATGAAGGCCGCGTTTTACCAGGTGCCGAACATGGTCACGGTCATGGGCGGCTTTGGCAAGGCCACGCAGATCGTGACCGGCCTGCTCATGGGCCCTGCCGGTCTGGCGCTCGCAGCCGTCGCTGCCGGTGCGGCCATCTACAAGATGGGCAGCGCCGCCAATACCGAGGAATCGCACCTTGCCGCCCTCGGCCAGACCCTTCGCGCCACGCGCAGCGATTACGCGGCCATGGCGGGCGCTGCCGAGGACGCGGCACGGCGCATCGCTGGCAAGAGCGGCTTGTCACTGACCGATAGCCGCGCCGTCACCACCACCTTTGCCGCCATGCCGTCCACCAGTGGCAGCAGCCTCGATGCGCTGGCCATGACAGCACGTAACCTCGCCACCGTGCTCGGCAAGGACGTGCCGGACGCGGCGAAAGACATGGCCGCTGCCTTCGATGATCCGGCAAAAGCCGCCGAGGATTTCGCGCAGAAAGGCCTGCTCGGTGTCCATGAAGGCCTGGTGCAGCACATACGGGATTTGCAGAACAGCGGCGATCGCATGGGAGCCTGGTCCCTGCTCATGGGGCAGGTCAGCAAGGCCACGGCCAACGCCGCCGATCAGGGCGTGACGCCGCTGCATCGCGCCCTGCACGACATGAGCACGTCCCTGCATGAGGGGCTCGCCCCGCTCGGGCAGTTCGTGGACGGCATCGGCAATGGCATCATGGCCGGTGCGCTCAAGGGCGTGCATGGCATCCAGTATCTGCTCGACAAGGCCAAGGAGGTGCGCGACTGGGAGTGGGCGCAGCTGGACAAGATCCCGGCCGTTCACAATTACCTGCAGCAACGCGAAGTCGCGGCCTCCGATGTCGCAGGGGTGGGCAAGACCATCGACAAGGTGGGGGCCAGTCTCGGCGCAAGCTCGGACGTGCTCGCACTCGCCCATCGCATTCAGCCGATCGAAAGCGTAACGGGCCAGTACGATGCCAGCGGAAAAGTCGTGCAATCCTCTGCCGGTGCGCTGGGCGCGATGCAGATCATGCCGGGCAGCGCCAATGGCAATGATCTGCGCACGACCACGGGCAACGTCACGGCAGGCGTGCAGCTGCTCATGCGGCTCTACGCCAAGTATGACGGCAATCAGGCGCTTGTCGCTATGGCCTATAACTGGGGTGAAGGGAACGTCGATCGGTACCTGTCGGGCAAGATTGCCAGCCCGCCTGCCAGTGTCGCGGCCTATGCCCAGAAGGCCACGGGCGGTGAGGTGTATGGTGCCCAGGCAATCGCATCACGTCAGGGCCGGGTTGATGATCAGCTGCGCGTCAGTGATGGCAGCATGGCGGCGCAGATACGCGAGCATGAGCAGGCCATCACGGCCCTGACCACGGCGCAAAAGGCACTGAATGACCTGCACACCGCAGGCAAGGTGTCGGATGCCGATTATGCCGCGCAGACCGGCGTGCTGACAGACAAGATCAACGTGCAGCGCGGCGTGCTCAACGAATTGCGCGACCCGATCGAGACCATCGCGCATCAGCAAAAGCTGGCAGCGCAAAGCGCCGAGACCTATTCAGCCGCCGAGGCCGCAATGGTGCAGGTACATCAACAGGTGGAAGAAGCGGCGCGGCGCATGGGCCAGGCGCACGCAACGGCCACGCAGCTGGCAGAAGCCGAGGCACGACAGCAGGCCATTCTGACGGGGCAATTCAATCAGTCCGTTGCGGCCATAAACGAGCACACCCAGGCCGAGCAGGATATGCTGGCGGGCTATGATGCCTCGAAAGGCTCGCTGACACAGTACAAACAGGCGATGGAGGCCGCCGAGAAAGTGCGGGCCACCTCGATCGACGGCACGGCCGAACAGGCCCGCCAACTCGATATCCTGACGGGTGCCATGAAATCGGCCACGGCCTCGCAGGTCGATATGGCCAATGCGGGCAAGCTCTACGGGCAATCTCTGGATCTGGAAGTCATCAAGGCGCAGACGGCGGCGATCGGCCAGAACAGCGATGCCGTATCGGTACAGATTGCGGTGATGAAAGAGCGCAACCGCATTCTTGAAGCGGGCGGCGATATCAACTCGAAAACAAGCCAGGCCACTCTCGACAATGTGGCGGCCATCCAGATGGCAACCAACGCTTATCAGCATCAGAAATCGGCGCTCGATGATCTGACAGGGAGCCTGAGCGGCATGTTCGACACGCTGACGAACAGCGTCACGCAGGCCTTTGTGCAGAGCGGAAAAGGCGCGGTCGATTTCGGCTCGGTCCTGTCCGGCCTGCAAACGCAGATTGTCGGGCTGGTGGCCAAGATGGCGCTGATCAACCCGGCCCTGAACGCGCTGGATGGCGGCTCGCGCAATACGATTACGGGTCTGTCTGACACGCTGGCCATGGGCGGCTCGGTCGGCAACAAGGCGGCCAGTGTCTCGATTGCCGGGGCCGGTTCGCCCGCATCGAGCGTGGCGAGTTCGAGCGGCTGGCTTTCGGGGGCCATGAAAACCAAGCTTTTCGGTACAGCCACGATAGGCAACACCCTGGCGGGTGTCGGGGGCGGGTTTGGAATTGGCTCGGCGCTCGGCAATATCGGCGGCGGGACGTATGGCACAATCGGTTCGGGCGTGGGCGCGGCTCTAGGTGCAGGCCTTGGGTCGATCATCCCCGGCGTGGGTACGCTGATCGGCGGCATTGCCGGCGGCGGCCTCGGCGGCCTCTTGGGCGGCCTGTTTGGGCACAAGAAAAACCCCTACACGATCGACCAGGTGGTGATGGAAGGCGACCAGCTGAGCATGGGGCAAAGCTGGAACCAGGCACAAAACGACACTATCACGGCGCAACTCAAGGCCGATATGGCCAGCGTCAACGCCACTATGAAAAGCCTCGGACTGAAGGCTGAAAATCTCTATCTCGGCACGGTACGCGATGACCCGAACAACAAGGACCCGTCGCAACGTTCTGTCAGCCTGACCGATTTGCTGGGCAAGCTGCAGCTGCGCAGCGATGACAGCGCCACATTCAGCCAGGCGCTGTCGCAGGGGATCCCCGCCAGTTTCGATAGCGTGGCTTCATTCCAAAACGCGGTAACGCAGCTGAAAAACATGGCCGACACGGTGGATGCGTTGGGCGTGGCGGTGTCGAAATTCAACAGTGACGGCACCGTGACTGTCTCGGGCTTTACCGAGGCCACGGGCGATCTGCGCACGGCGCTGGATACGATGCTCAACGGCAAGACACTCGCGACAAGCGATCTGCAATCGCAGGTTGCGACCATCACCGAGTTTGTGACGAACACCATGCCCAATCTCATGAAAGCCACGGTGAACGGGCAGCAAAGCTGGGTCGAGCAGATGGAGGCGCTCAAGAAAACCTATGAGGCTGCCGCAACACAGGCGAGCAGCTACGGGCTGGACGGCAACGCGCTGAATGACAAATTCGGCACGCTCTATGAGCAGGGCTATGCGAAGAACATGCAAAGCCTGGCCGAAAGCGCCCAAGCCTTCCGGGTGCGGTATCTCACCGCGACCGGCGATGACCAGGGCGCGGCGCTCATGAGTTTCGATCTGTCTGCAACCCAACAGAAACGCCAGCTTGCCGATAGCTGGCGCGATTTCCTGGGGGATGCCTACAGTTCGAACCAGACCTATCTGCAACAGGCTTCGGATCTGGAAAAGACGCTGGGGGCTGAACGTCTGGCCATCCAGAAGCAATATGCCGACAAGGCGGCAGAGGCGGCGAAACAGGCCGCAGACGCCGCCGCAGCCCAGGCCAAACAGGAGGCCGAGCGGGCGGCTGAACAGGCCAAGCAGCAACGCGATCAGGCGGAAGGCTCGGCGGCCTCGGTGATCAGCAACCTGCTCGACTTTGCCAAGGGGCTGAACCTTTCGGGCTATTCGCCGCTCTCGGCGGAGGCGCAATATCGTGCGGCGAATGACAACTTCACCAGTATCGCCGCGCAAGCCCAGCGTGGCGACTATGAGGCCCTGCAATCGCTGCGCAGCGCGTCCGAGACCTTTCTGGCGCAAAGCCAGAGCTACAATGGGTCAGGGCGTGATTTCGTCTCGGACTATACCCGCGTGCAGCAGTTGCTGCAGTCGATCGGGACCATCAGACCGAACACGATCACTGAATCGGCGCTCAAGGCCATGTTGGCGAGCAACAATCAGACCCTGGCGGAATTGCTGCAGCGTCTGCTTGATACGGCAAACAAGCAGCTGGCCGAGCAGCGCCACCAGGCACAAGGCAAGGCAGCATGAGCGGCGTTCTGTTCCATCTTGTCGAAATCGACATGGAGCGTGCGGTGGATGTCGTATTCTCCCGAGGATACGGCACCAAACCGGCGGGCTGTGTCACTCTGCTTTCGTTCCGGCGTAGCGAAATCGACACGCTGCGCCTGTCCGATGCGGGCTATGTGGATGACTCCGGCCAGTCTTATCCGCCCTTGCTGGCCGATGCCTTCGCCATTGATCGCAGGCTTGATTTATCCCCGGCCTCGCCATCATCACGCGAAAGCTGGGGCGCTGTCTCAATTGCCAATCCTGGGGGCATGTTCGATGCCCTCATACGCGATCGGGTGGCGGATCGTATGCCCATCCGTATTCTGGCAGGGCAAAAGCGCCACGACGCAGCCCGACAGATCGACATTGATCCGGGCCGCGCTGCCCTGACCGCCGTTTTCAGCGGGCTGGGCAGCCCCTGGCAGCCTGATCGGCTGAATGTGCAGATGGCCTTGCGCGAGGTATCCGGCTGGCTGGATGCGACACTCATGCCCGTTGGCAGCTATGCCGGGTCCGGGCGCTTTGGGGGCGATAGCAACGTCAAGGGCCGTTCCCTGCCTCGCTTGCGTGGTACCGCGCTCAACCTGACGCCAGTGCTGATCGACGCCGTCAATCTCGTCTATCAGATCAGCGATGGGCCGGGCGTGGTTTCGGCCCTCTACGAGGGCGGGTTTGCTGGCGGCATCACCTATGGCGGGGCGGTGGATGACCTTTATGCCGCCGCCCCATCGCCCGGCAGCTGGCATATGCAAAGCGGCTCGGGTGGCCTGTTCATCCGGCTGGGCACAAAGCCCGTCTATGCGATCACGGTCGATGCTGCGGGCGATTTCCCATCCGGTGTCGCCCCGCGCACCGTGCTGCCGCTCTTGCGGCAAATGCTGATCGAGGATCTGACCATGCCTGCGCAATGGCTTGCCGGATCATGGGACGATTCACGTCAGGCGGGGTGGTATTGGGATGGCAGCCAGGCCGTGACGGGCCGCCAGGTGGTCAATACCTGGTTATCCGGCCTGGGTATCCGCCTGGTGCCGGGCCATGAGGGCACGCTGTCGCCCATCGCCCTCGGGATGCCATCAACCAGCCCTGACCGTCTCCTGACGAGCGATCATGTTACGGCGCTTTCGGGGCTGGCCCTCGATGACGGTCTGGCGCCTCCACCTTACCGCTGGCGCATCGGCTATGCGCGCAATCAGACAGTGCAGCAGGCGGGCAGCGCGTTGCATCCACGCATAACCGCCGAGCGCCAGAGTTTTGCGCTGCAGGAGGATCGGGTGGCGACATGGTATCTGCCCGCCATCAAGCTGCGATACCGCCAGCCTGGCGACCTGCCCGTGATCCCGACCGCTCTGCTTTATGAGCAGGACGCCCAGGACGTTGCCGACCATCACGGGGCGCTTTGGGCGCGCGAGCGCCATCTATGGGCCGTAACGCTGCCGCGCAGCATCGCGAGAGGGTTTGACCTTGGGCAGGCTGTCGGGCTGGACCTGCCTGCGCCTGGACTGCGCGGCGGCGTAACCGGGCTTGTGATTGGTGAACAGTTCCGATCGGCCGAAGCCACCGTGACCCTGACCATCCTGGTCTAGCGCGGGGCTGTTTCACACTCATCATAGAGATTGAAAGGAACGGCTATGGCCGACCCGTGGTGCTGTGCGCTCGGCGCACAGAACGCGCTGATGGACGCGACCCTGCAGGGAAATGCCCAGGTGCCCGGACTGCCGATCAGCAACCTGCAGACCGACCAGGGGGCACCCTCGACCGCATGGCGGGTGGCCGGGACTGAGGCCTATCTGATCGCCCGTCTGCCCAGACCGGCAACATGTCGGGGCTTCTCGTTCCATCGCACCAACCTGACGGCGCAGGCGCGTTATTCGCTTGTCGCACGGCTGGGCGAGGCACTGGTGGTGGTGACGGGTGGCCAGACAACCGACACCGTGGGCGGGCAATTCCTGGTCGTGTTCCCGAACGAGGTCGCGATTGACCGGCTGGATATCTCGATCAGCGATCCCGGCAACCCTGACGGCTTCCTGTCATTCCCGCTCGCCTATCTCGGCCCCCTCTGGCAGCCGGAACGCAATATGAGCTGGGAGGGAAACGAAAGCCGACAGGCGACGATTGACGAGACCACAAGCCTCTCGGGGGTCGAATATCCAACCCTGCGATATCGCCAGCGCGTGCTGTCCATCGACCATCAATCCCTCGGCGCAGATGAACTGCCCAAGATCCGGGCGATCGAAAGCACGGCGGCGACCGGGCGCAATATCCTGTTCGTGCCCGATCTGTCAGCCGACGACCGAAACAGCGCCATGATTTTCGGACGCCTGACGCCGGGCGATATCAGCTGTCCGGCAGGTGCAGCCGATCGACGGGCCACAACAATGACCATGAAAGAGCGCCTGTGATGCCGAAATTTGCTTCTTTTGTGCTTGAGACTGCCAACAACCCAGGCACGGGCGCTTTCGCCCTGAGTGGTGCGCCGCCCGGTCGGCGCGGCTGGAGCGGGGTTTTTGAGGATGGCGAGGTTTACTACTTCGCCGATGACGGCACGCAGGCTGAATGGGGAATTGGCAGACTGACCCACGGGCGGCCCGCCACGATTTCGCGCGATCGCGTGATTGGCACAACGCTCGATCGAGCCGATCGCCTGAATTTCACGGGGCTGGTCTATGTCTATTCCGAGCGGCCTGCCGAGGTCGTGCCGCCACCTGTGACGCAAGGCATCAAGGTGGTGTCAGACCTGAGCTGGACCAATGGCCTGCAGACCCTCGGCACGGTCGATGTGACCGTGAGCGGTACGACATTGCGGGCGGATTTCGCCGCAACGCTACAAGTCCAGGCGGCATACACGCCCGCCGATTCATGGCAGGCCGTCCGCACGGTTATCAATATCTGGACGGTGGACGCACAAGGGGGCAACCCGGTGCAGCCCATCGCCGCAGCGGGTGCCAATACCCGGATAGATCGCCTTTACGCGCAGACAATTACGGCACGCACTATGGCGACAGGCCTCACGCCTGGTTCGACGCTGCGCCTCGGCGTGAGTGTGCAGGTTTTGACGGGCAGCCAGGGCGCAACAGCCCTGCCGATGACGCTCCATGATGCCGCCATCACCTGGCTGTCAGTCTGACCCTTTCAAGGAAAGCGAAAATGAGAGCGCAGGAAATCTGCCTCGGGTGCGGGCTTGCCTTATGGGCGTGTCTGCTTCTGGCCCTGCCGCCGGTCGATCGGGGATGGCCGGGGCTTGGGCAACTGCTCGCCATTCTGCCCCGCGCCGATGACCCGGCAATGATTTACGCCATCGCGGCATGGCTTACGGGCGGGATACAGATCATCGGGGCGATATGTGATCGGCAGGTCTTGCGGCGGGCCGCTGCCATCGCCGCGTTTACCGCCTGGGCGTTCATCGCCTGTGGCCTGATCGGCCATACCGCGCTTGTTCCGGCGATTGCCGCCTATGCCGCATTGGCCCTGCTCAATATCCGGGCGGCGCTGGGAAGGATGGACAATGCCTGACAACCTTACCCCGCAACCCTGGTGGGTGGCGGTCATCGGCGGTCTGCTTTTCACCATCCGGTGGTTGATCGGCTTCGGGGCATCGAGCGCGAAAGCCACCATTGAATCGCAGCGTCAGGATCTGGACCGGCTGAACGCCCGCGTGGACAAGCTGGAGGAACGCGAGGAAGAAAACCTCTCTCTGATCGAGGAATTACGGGCGCAGAACACTATCTTGCGCGAGGCGCTGGGCCGGGCAGGCATCGCATTGCCCGAGAACGCTGAATGCCTCGACCAGATCACCAATTGGAAAATGCTAGGCGCGGGCACGAGAGAGATACCTAAAATATAGCCAGCGCCAGGCAAGACATACCGCCTTAAAACGCAGACCTCACCGCCGATAACTCAGTAAGGCTGATCGGATTTTGCTAGCCGTCATGAGATTATGACGGCCGTCATAGGTAGCCAGATCGTCATTCCAAGCGCCAAATTTGGACACGATGAGTATCTGCCCTGCGCTCCATCGACTCACAAGCCGCCAATCGGATGGAACGGGTATTTCGTCACCAGCCTCATCGTGCCCAATGTTACCTACCTCAACAGGCCATCTGTCGTGGTAAGATCCATCCGGCAGCAACAGTAATTCTTGGCTCATTTCGGTCGCAGGCGTCTTACTATTTGTCTCAACCGGAGCGATCTGCTCCAGGCTTATCAAGAAGAATGAGTCCAAAGGACTATCTGAAACATACTCGAATTTGATCGTTTCAGGTTTCAATACCTGCCCGAGTCCGCCACCCGACAAGTAAAGAAGTCCTTGCTCGCTAGCTTTTTCAACACCGTCAATATCGAGCCCCCCACCTGTTGGGAGGAATGCGTGATTTATACCCTCGCCGACGAACGGCTTCAGGACATGAATGGCGTGGTCGAGTCCATCGATGAAGGTAGTCTCCTTGACGGAAGGACCAAAGGCCTGCGAGATGGCTTGGACCCAACGATCTGCGCCAGATTTTCTGTAACTGATAAGATCCTGCATTAGCCGCACCTTGTCCCTGAATATGCACCTTGTTGCGCAAGCAAACGGCTCGGGCCAGTAAACGCCATCAGCGCGCTTACTGCGGCCGGAAACTGACAATCCGCTCCTCTGACATCGTTCACCTTATATCAATTGCGCCATCGGCGGAGTCAAAATCTCCAACACATTGGCAGCTGACCTGACTGGTTCCACTTGCGTTGGTCATTGAGCATGTTCAGCTGCTTGAACTTTATTTGAATTGTCTGCTTCGATGCAGCGAAATAGTCCGATAGATACGCAAGGAGTTTTTCATAAGGCATATAATTACAAGGCTGGTCGTCGACGAATATGTAACCATGCCCCCTATCTCGGATATCGAGAAGTTTGCGAAATTGCTCAGTCATATTTTTAAAACAATAATCAGGTAAAATGAGTTCCGATGAAAAAATGTTTGCCTGACATTCCAATCGGTCTAAATTAAAATCTCCTCTTTCTTCTTCATTTATGAAAAAATCACGCTCGATGGTGTTTTCAGAATAGAAGTACCTATGATGTTTCAGGCAGAAATGCCCTATCTCGTGAGCTATCGTAAAGCGTTCACGGCTCCTGTTCCCGTGGTCGTTGATAGAAATCACCTTTCTCTGGAAATGGGCAGATCCGAGAATCAGCTTCCCATCCGTGTCGTGAAACTCCTGATTGGAATATTGAAGGTCTATAGAGAGCGCCGAGCAGATATGTCCCAAATCTACCGGCCCCTCCCTGTAATCGACAAGTTTCAGTGTTTCTTGGGCAGAACTCTTTATGGCCGCCAGAGGCAAGAATGGTATGGCCGACGGGCTTTCCTCGACGTCGCCTGCAAGTTCCGGGTGAAGGCTACTTAGAAACCGACCAATGCTGCTGAAAAACTTTTCGTCATCATAGGCAGAAAATTTCAGGGATTTTGGCGCCAATTGGCTCTGGAAGAGCTGGGATTCGACAAACCGAGTTTCAATGTATGGTCGCACCTTACGGTCCGCGATGATGTCGAGACCGTCCCTGTCGTATTTTACGATACCGAATCCTCTTCTCCGCGCGACTTTTTCAGCTCCGGATTGCAGTCGCGAAGACACAACCATCACGCCTTTTGCTGAATGAGGAAATATACGGCCTAGTTTCGCTGAGAAGTCGTTGACGCACGTCTCGGGCACAGCGTCAGAGTAGTTTTTACACTCGAAAACGACACGAAGATGAGGAGAGGGGCGTCCGTTGCCGTAGATCTCCAATACTATGTCGAACTCAACATCTGCCTCGCGCTCTTTACAATAATATTTTTTCTTTTTGAAGATCCTACAGTTGTTCGGAGAATGGATCCCATATACCAAGTCGCCCCTAGCCTGCTGGTCGAGGAGATACTGATAGAATGCTTCTTCGAGCTCATTGCCCTTGTTCGACGTATCCATGACCCTGCCTTGAAAAAAGAGGCAACCAAGGGTGTCTTCCTAGTCGCTATCATGCCCGGCGAGAGCAATTCTATCACGTAGTGTCGTAAATCGGGCAACAGCGCATTTAGTGTAGCAAGTCGGCTCGATATCGTAGTTAACTGCCTCCCACGTCAGAATTACGTTCGACGCGCAAATGGTAAACGCTTTCAACTGTCTGATCATCGCAAGATCTGATCGTCTGCAACGGTTCCCAAAGCACCTTGCCAGCCTTGCTCATAGCGGTGTTTCCTATGGAGCGGGGAAACTGCATGTTGCTGAAAATCGACAGATGACCAAATCTGTTCTCGAAAACCTATAATTTCGAGCTGTGATGATCACCAGAATGAATATCCTCTGTTCTTGGTGTGAACCGCCCGGAGATCAGCAAAGCGCAAGCGTCGCACGGTGCGTTGCTACGTCCATCCCAAGTGAGGTCATACCGCGCTCTAACGTCTGAAAAGAAGAGCAAATCCGCAGATAACTCCACTCCGATCCCCAACTCAAGCCGCCCTTAGGGCGGCTTTTTTCGTTCTGGAGACATGGCTAATGAATAACTCACTGGAAATCGCCCTGGCGTTCCTGCGCCGGGAAGATATCGAGGGGCTGCGCCTTGCGCCCTATCTCTGCCCGTCCGGGTACTGGACCATCGGCATTGGCAATCGTTTTTTGTCGGATGGCTCGGCGGTCACAGCCAGGACAAAGCCCATCACTGAGGCCGTGGCCGTGTCGCTTGCAAGCGCAACCCTTGCGGGCTTGCGCGTGACACTGCGCGAGGCCGTCACGGTCCCGCTAACGCCCTGGCAAGAGGCGGCGCTTTTATCCTGGCAATTCAACATCGGCAGCGCCGCCATGCGTAGTTCCACGCTGGTCTCGCTGTTGAACCGGGGGCTTTACGCGGCAGCCGGGCAGCAACTCCTGCGATGGGACAAGGCGACGGTAAAGGGTCGTCTTGTTCCGTTGCCTGGCCTGCAACGGCGCAGGGGGCTGGAACTGGCCCTTTATTCCGGTCGGCCCGTTGCTGGCGTGCCCTTCATGGCCTGACCGGCCCACCACGACCCATTCCCACAAAACAAAAGGAAACACGGCCATGATTCTCGATTGGCAGCAATTCTATGAATCGGTGCTCCCGCTCATTCCGGCAGAGATTGCCAGCGACCTGACAATGATCGGGACATTTCTGGTCGCGCTTTGTGCCATCGTGGCGCGGTTCTGGCCCCGGCCCGCCAATGGGTCAAAATGGCTGGCGCTTTATGCGCTGATCAACCGCATCGCCATGAACAGCAAGCACGCGGCCAACGCCGACGACACAAAGGAGCCCAAGCAGTAACGTCACAAGCGACTGACGTTGTTCGGGGGTGGGTCGGCCAGCACCCAGTCGCGTTCTGGCTTTTTAATAAGCCATAACTGCCAGTTTGGCGCATAAGGACCAGTACGCGCCCCGTCAGAGAGCGCGACTTCCTCGAACGGTTTGGTGCAGGATTTGCACCGCAGGCGCTCCGCTATGTCTTTCACGCGGCAATGCGCGATGTCGGGCCGCTTCTCAAGCAGAAGCCGCAGGCCCGACACCGAGGACGCCCCACACTCACAGCTTGAGTGCAACCACAATTCCCAATCCGCCGCGAGGCGCGCAGGCATCGTGGACAGTTTCAGGTCAAGCGCAGGGTGAGGCGAAATCGCGTAAGTCATGACGTGAACGAAGAAGGAACACGCAAGCGGAGTCAATGAAATTAGCGTGTCTGTCGCTCGCATGCGGCCTGTGACCCGCCTGCGCCCATGCGCGGCCGGTCAGGATCAAAAAAAAGAACGCAAGGTTTCCCTGATTGCTCAGGCTCGACGGGGCATTGAGCGACGGGGGCTAGGCTGCGCTAACAGCCTCGCCGGGTGCCAGAAACACCCACAGGAAAACCTGCCCCGCCAACCGCTGCAGCGGCGGGGCTTTTATCGAGTAAGTATCTTATGGAGTCCAATCTGAGGCCGACTCCGGCCGTCAAACCTGTTGCCCCGTACCTAGGCGGCAAGTCGCGCCTTGCTGCGCGTATCATCGAGCGGATTCGCGCGGTTCCGCATGATCACTATGTGGAGCCTTTTGTGGGGATGGGCGGCGTCTTTTTCAGACGGCCATTCACGGCAAAATGCGAAGTGATCAACGATCTTAACCGCGACGTGTCTAATCTGTTCCGCATCTTGCAGCATCACTATGTGGCATTCATGGATATGCTGCGGTGGCAGCTTACCAGCCGGGACCAGTTCGAGCGCCTTCTGGGGGCGACGCCTGATAGTCTGACAGACCTGCACCGCGCCGCTAGGTTTCTATACCTGCAAAAAACCGCGTTCGGTGGGAAAGTGAGGCGGCCAGGATTTGGTGTCTCGCTCGGGCCTGCGCGATTCGACGTTCAGACTCTTGGCAGCACGCTAGAGGACGTGCATCAGCGGCTTAGCCGCGTCGTGATTGAGTGCCTTCCTTATCGTGAGGTACTGACACGTTACGATCGTCCTGAGACGCTGTTTTACCTCGACCCGCCCTATTGGGGGTGCGAACACGACTACGGAGCGCCCTTCGCCCGTAGCGATTTCGAAGCTCTGGCAACGATACTCGCAGGACTCAAAGGCCGATTCATCTTGTCATTGAACGACCGGCCGGAGGTGAGGGAGACGTTTGCTGCCTTCAAAATCGAGTCTGTCGAAACGTCATACTCGGTCGCGGCCGCAGCCAAGGGACGTGGGAGGGTCGGAGAGGTACTGATCAGCAAGCCATGAGCGCCGGTGCTTTTCTGCTAATTTTCATACATCCTATACACACTTTATTCTTGTATTTCATACATACCGTGTGTATAAAGAACTCATGAACAGCGCCGAACTGATCCGAGAGCTGAAAAAAGCAGGATGGGAAGAAACAAGATGCAGAGGCTCACATCACATTTTCCGCCACAAGGACCACGGGCATTCGATCACGGTCCCCCATCCTAAGAAGGATCTCGGCAAGGGCCTCGTCCACGCAATCAGAAAACAAGCCGGGCTCTAATAGCCCGGCAACGGAGAACATCAGTGAATTACCCCATCGTTATTGAGACAGGCTCGGAAACTCAGGCGTTCGGCGTGATTGTGCCTGATTTGCCGGGCTGCTTCTCGGCGGGCGATACGTTTGACCAGGCGGTGAGCGGTGCGGCTGAGGCCATCACGCTCTGGATCGAGGACGCCATCGAGAACGGCCAGAGCGTACCGCGCCCATCCCCTCTTGATCAGCTGCGCGCCGGAAGTGAATGGACCGGGGCAGGGTGGGTATGGGGCTTTGCAACGGTTAATCCGGCGCTCTTCGACGAGTCGGCCGAGCGAATCAATATCACTCTTCCGCGTCGCATTCTTGCTCGCCTAGACAGACGCGCCAAGGAAGAAAACGAGACCCGATCAGGCATGATTGCCCGGCTTGCGCTGTCGGCATGAAGTGCAAACTGGTTTGATTTGGTGGCGGATAAATGCTCCGCCACCCCGCGCATTATTCAAACTTCACCATTGAAAAGATTGGAAAACCCATCTTCTTCTAAGCTGTGGGTCGCTGGTTCGAATCCAGCAGGGCGCGCCACCCCCCTTTATCCGTATGTGGTCCTTCTCTCAGGTTTCAAAGCTTGCATCTTCTGTCGTCAGGTCAGGAGATTATGTCAGTCTCGACCACAGAGCAGTCGACTTGTGCAAACATCGTCGAAACTTGCTGCAATCGCGGCGCTGCCCCATCAGATCAGCTTTTTGCAGGGCCACCCGCAATGCTTCTGGCGCGTCTGGCCAGTAGATCTCCGGGTCCGACTATGGGGATGGTCTTGCCATGAGATGCTGTTCGGATGCCTCATCTCAACCCCATCTGCAGCAGCGTTGCGAAAAGGCAACGTCGGGGTGCAGGATGCTTGCGGTGCTTTTCCCCAGGCGGGGGCAGGGCTATAAGAATCGTACTCTGCCCGCATGATGAACGTGACAGATGACGAAGCCCGACGATCAGACAGACCGAACGACCCGATGCAAGGTATTGCCCTCATGGCCCGGCCCATGCGGGTGTTCATGTCTTGGCTGAGGTCCCGTACAAATCTGCCTCTCCTACACGCAGGCGCGATCGAGTTTCCGGGGTGAGCGAGATTCGGGCCGGGCTGTGCAGTCTGGCAATGCTCGCCTTGCCTGCCTTTTCGGCTCATGCAGCGTCCAGTGACGACGTTTCCTCGCTGGGCAATTACGCCATCAAGCATTGGACCACACAGGACGGACTGCCGCAGAATTCCATACGCGACATCGTTCAGACACCTGATGGCCGCATGTGGTTTGCGACATGGGAGGGTCTCGTCTCCTATGACGGGCTGGATTTTCACGTGCAGAACCGCGGCAGTGATCCCGCGCTGCCCGATAACGGAATTGGCGCGCTGACTCTCGATGCCGTGGGCGATATGTGGTTCAGCGACTCCCGTGGTGATGTTGGTCGTCATGACAGCGATGGCAGCTGGCATTTCTGGCCGCATGAGGCCAGTGCGCCCTCGACAATCGTCCAGTCGATGAAAGTGGACAGGCACGATGATGTCTGGATGCTTTACGAAAATCACGGTCTGGGCACCATGTCCCATTCCGGCAGGTTTCATTATCTGACGCCGGGGCATAACGAGCCGCTTTCAAGCATCTATCGCAACATGGCGTTCGATGCCTCGGATTCCCTGTGGCTCGGTACCTATAGCGGTATCATCATACGCGACAAGGATGGCCGTGTACGCCAGCCTCCGGCGTCATGGGGCCTGCCCCATGGGTTGTCATGGCCCTATCACGCGCCAGATGGCACATTCTGGATTGTCTCGGACAGCCGCATATTCTCCATCACCGATAACAAGCCTCGTCTGGCCTATGATCTGAGGGATCAGGGACGGGTTACCGCACTGCTTCAGGACCGGCATGGCTCGCTCTGGGTAGGCACCGAGGATCACGGGTTGCTGCGCCTCAGCGGGAACAGGGTGGAGGTCATGCCTGACACGCTCGACCCTACGGGCGGACGTATCCTGTATCTAGCCGAGGATACAGAGGGGTCGATCTGGGTTGGCACCAATGCCGGATTGTTCCGGCTGCAGGAAACACCCTTCAGCAGTCTGCGCCGACATAACGGGTTGTCGGGTGATTTCGTGCGCACTGTTATGGAGGATCATACCGGTGCATTATGGGTCGGCACGGATGGTGGAGTGTCGCGTATCATCAACGGTGATTCGCCCGAGACCATGTATCTGCCGACGCGTTCCGGGCATCAGCCTGAGGTGCTGTCGAGTATCGAGGATAATGACGGCACGGTCTGGCTCGGCACCTATGCAGACGGGCTTTTTGCCGTAGCGCCGGATGGAACCATACGCCATCTGGACAGCGCAAGCGGCCTGCCTGCAGGCAATGTGCGCGCGCTGGCTTTTGACGGTAGTCATAGCCTGATTGTCGGGACACAGCGCGGCTTGTTCCGACTGATGCCGGGTGACAAAGTAGAGCGATACGCGGCATCCAAGGCACTGAATGGCTTGATCACTGCCATTTTCACCAAGGGTGATACGCTCTGGATCGGAACGCTCGATGGTGTGCGGGTCATCCGTGACAGCAAGGTGCGTGCCATACGCTTCAGCGGGGTCGATGGGGCCCACACGATTTTCGGCTTCGTTGCCATTGGTGACGATCTCTGGCTGACCACTGATCGTGGGCTCTATCGCTATCGTCAGGGGAGAATGACCCATATCGGGCGTGATGCCGGGCTGCCTGTCGACTCAGTGTTTACCCTGATTCGGGATAACAGGGGTTATCTCTGGCTCACCAGCAATCGGGGCCTCTTCCGCATCGCGCTGACAGATCTGGAGGCCGTGGCCGATGGCAGACGAAAGGCCCTGAGTTATATACAGCTGGATGAAACCAACGGGCTCAGCAGCAGTCAGGCCAGCGGAAGCGCGCAGCCCAGTGCCGCGCTTGCACGTGATGGAACGCTCTGGATCGCAACGGCCATCGGTCTCGCCAGAACCGACACGAACAGCTTCGACAAATTTCTCGTCAAACCACCCCCACCCCCTGTCGCACTCGATGGCGTGGCTCTGGACGGGCGCGATATCCATGATCTGCGCAAGGGGGACGTTTTGCATGTACCGTCGCGCCATAACCTGACCATACGCTACACGGCACCAAGCTATATCGCACCCAAGGAAATCCTTTTCCGTACCACGATCACGGGGGCAGGGAGTGCCTGGACGACAACCGGGCGTTCGCGCACGCTCGAACTGACATCGCTCCCCCCCGGCGCTTACACTCTCACCACCTCGGCTGCGCATCCAGGGCAGGTCTGGCCCAGACCTGTGACGTTGGTGCGCTTCGTAATCGATCCCAAATGGTGGCAGCGTCGCCAGTTCTGGGTCTCCTGTGCGGTAGCGCTCTGCATCGTCATCGCGCTGTCCTACTGGGGCATTGTCTGGAGCTACCGGGCGGAGGCAAATCGTCTGGCGCGCGTCATCCGGTCTCGCACGACCGATCTTGAGGCCCAGACGAGGGAAAAAGATGCCTTGTTGGCGCGTCTGGAAATCCAGATCGACCTGACTGCCCGACAGGCGCGTGAAGATGCCCTGACCGGGGCTTACAACCGTCGCGCCTTCGATGAGGCGGTGGAGAAAATGCTGACAGGGGCCAACGCTGGTGGTCCTGATTTCTGTCTGGCGATTGTCGATATCGATCATTTCAAGGCGATCAATGATACCTATTCCCACCAGACGGGGGATCAGGTTCTGCGGCAGGTCGCCCACGTACTCGAGACCCATACCCATCCAGCTGACATGGTGGCCCGTATCGGGGGGGAGGAGTTCGGGATTCTTCTGCCTGCACAGACATTGGAGACGGCCATAGCCCGTCTCGACGGTGTACGTGAGGCTTTTCATGAAAAGACCGATTGGGAAATCTCACGGTCTACCGGGTTGGTTACCTTCAGCGCAGGGCTGACCCGCTTTGAAGCTGGTGATACGATCAAGACGCTTATGAAACGCGCTGATCTGCTGCTCTATGGAGCCAAGAACGCGGGGCGCGATCGCATTCACAATAGCTGATCACGGATGGGAGGCGAGTGGGGCCAAAACGTAAACAAACAATGGTTGTCCATCGGGCATGTAACACCGTATGGTCGCATTCTTCCGCTTAGTTCAGTTGTCGCACAAGCTTGAAGCCGTAAGCCGGAATGATCCTGCGGGCATTCCGGACCTGAGGTGCATGGAACCGGGTATGGTCGATAAGATGGCGACACCGCACGGGCTGCGTGCCTATGACATTCTCGATACGCCACCTGAGCGTGGCTATGATGATCTGGTCGCGCTCGCCAGCCAGATCTGCGAAACCCGCTCCGGCGTCGTGAGTCTGATCGACAGGGATCGCCAGTGGTTCAAGGCCCGTCAGGGCATCGGCCTCTGCCAGACTGATCTTGACCATGCCATTTGCGGCATGGTGGTCGCCACGGACTCAATCATCGAGATCGAGGATCTCCGGCTTGATCCCCGCACTGATCGCAACCCGCTCGTGGTCGAAGCGCCTTATCTGCGGTTTTACGCGGGCGTACCTCTGCGGACCCCGTTTGGCACAATCGGGGCGCTCGCGGTGTTCGACCCGGCGCCGAAGCCAGGGGGGCTGTCCGATGTGCAGCGAGCATCGCTCGAAAAGCTGGCGCGTCTGGTGGTCGATCTGCTGGAACTGCGTCGTCAGAGCATGGCCCATGATCGGGCACAGATGCATTGGCGCAGCCTCATCCAGACCATGAACGAGGGCTATATTCTCGCAAAACTCATGCGTGATGAGGAAGGGCAGGTGTTTGACTGGCGATATCAGGATGTCAACCCGGCCTGGGAGCGCCATCTTGGCATTGCGGCAACCGATGCCATCAACAAGACATGCCGCGATATCTTCCCGGGGGTTGAGCCACGCTGGATTTCCCTCGCGGCGCAGGCAGTCGATGAAAACCGCCCTGTGTCCTTCGTACAGGAAGTACGCACCTTGCGTCGCTGGTTCGAGGGCACGTTCTACCCTGTGGGGCAGGACTTCTTTTCACTCACCTTTCGGGAAATTACCGCTCAGGTCGCGGCGGAAAAGCGACAGACCGGCCTCATTGCGCTTGGGGATGTGTTGCGGGACGAACGGGATGTCGAGGTTATGATATGCCGGGCCATGGCGGTTGTCGGTGAGGCGTTCGACGCCGATCGGGCCACTTATGGCGAGCTCGACCACGAAATCGAAACCCTGACTGTCAGTGAGGGATGGGCGGTAGAGGGGATGCCCTCCATCAAGGGGCGTTATCGCTTTGATGATTACGGCAGACTGCGCGAGACGCTTCTCGCCGGCGAAGCGCTCGTGATCGACGATATCCTGACCGATCCGCGCACGGCTGATGAGAGTGCTGGCTGGCTGGCCCTGCGCGCGCGCGGCGTGATCAATATTCCGGTGCGTGAGGACGGTCGCAACGTGGCACTCATGCTGGTGCATTTCTCTCACCCGCATGAGTGGGGTGCGGATGAGATTCACTGGCTGCATAACGCGGCAGACCGTCTGGAGGTGGCCATAGCGCGGCGTCGTGCTGACGAGATGCAGGCAGTGGTCAATGGCGAGATAGCCCATCGTCTGCGCAATACGCTGGCAATGGTGCAGGCGGTTGCCCGAATGACCCTGCGTGATGCGCTCTCAAAAGAGGACGCCACGCGCTTCTATGAACGGCTGCAGTCACTGGGGCGCGCTCATGACCTGCTGCATGGTGATGACCAGCGCGCCGCCCATCTTGGCGATCTGATCGCCAATATCCTGCGCGATGCCAGTATGGATGAGCGATGCCGCCTGTCGGGGCCTGTCATCCGCCTGGGCTCGCGTGCGGCGATGTCTACGGCGCTTCTGATCCACGAAATGACCACCAATGCCTGCAAGCACGGGGCGCTTTCAGTGCCTGAAGGCGAGATCGAGATTGACTGGGAGATCGAGTGCCAGACCGGGGGCGGCGAACTCGTATTGAACTGGCGGGAGCGCTACGGTCCACCTGCCGCCAAGCCAGTACGTGGCGGATTTGGCTCACGCCTTATTTCCTTTGGTTTGATTGGAACGGGCGGCGTTGCGCTGCGCTATGAGCCTGAAGGTCTGTCGGCCAGTTTCCGGGCCGATGCAGAAAAGATCATGAGGACATGATGGCGCACGCGATATCGGGCAAGACGTCAGGTTTCCCTACCGTACTGGTTGTGGAGGACGAGCCGCTGCAGCGCATGTGTCTGATGGATATGGTCGAGGAAGCCGGTTACGCTGTGGCGGAGGCCTCGGATGCCGATCAGGCCCTGATTGTTCTGGAAACCCGACCTGACATCCGTATCGTTCTGGCCGATGTGGACATGCCTGGCAGCATGGACGGATTACGTCTGGCTGCCCTCGTCCGTGATCGCTGGCCGCCCATCGAGATTATTGTGACAAGTGGTCGCGGCGTACCCCAGCTCGCGACCTTTCCGGCACGGGCCAGATTCCTACCCAAACCGCTGAACGAGCAGCGCGTGAAGGAAGCCCTGACCCTCTTCGCCTAAAAGTGTACGCCGTGATTTTCCTGACGGATCAGCCGGACAGGCATTACATCGCCTGTTCAGTTACGGCCACTGGGGCGGGACGACGATGCGCGGCGACACATGACAAGACGCTGGCGATGATAAACACGAAGGAGCCGATCTCCAGCGGGCGTGGCAAGCGCTGCTCCCACGCAAACCCGTAGATCAGCGCAAAAAGCGTCTCGAACAGGATCATTTGCCCGGTGAGGGTGAGCGGTAGCAACCGGCTCATGCGGTTCCACAAGGCATTGCCACAGACCGAAGCGATAAAGGCCACTCCCGCCGAAACTGCCCAGAAAACAAGCCAGTCATGATGGCTATGCTGCGCCGGGTCGCTCAGGATGGCGGCAGGAAGGAGCACAAGAGCTTGGGCGCCGGTCATGATCCCCGTAAGTAGGTTCCAGTCATGTGCTGAGACATGATCGAGGCGCGCAAGGGCGCGACTGTTCCCGACAGCAAAGCCGGTCCAGGAGGCCAGTGCAGCGCAGGCGCATGTAAGGCCGAGAACAGGGTTGTGCCCCGGAATTCCCGGCGACAGATCTACCTGAAACAGGGCCTGCCAGCCGATGCAGAAAGCGCCGATCATGCAGAAGAACAGCGATGGCGCGAGTTTGAGCAGCGGCGGGGCATCGCTGTCGCGACTGCCGATGATCGTTACGGCCACAGGCATAAACCCTATGACAAGGGAAGTCAGGGCAATCCCGCCCTTCTGCACGGCCATGGACAACATGATATAGTAGAAACTGTTCCCCAGAAACGAGAGACGAAACAATGTGCTCCAGTCACGAGCGGCAAGAATCCGGCATAGCGCGGGCAATCGCGCGACAATCAGGACCAGTGCAATAACGCCATAGGCGAGGTAGCGCCCGGCAGCGAGATAAAGCGGCGAGAAATGACGCACCAGCTCAGGGGCGAGAAAAACCAGTCCCCACAGGGCCCCTGCGCCTGCACCGCATAAAATACCCAGGGGATAGGCTTGTCGGTCAGGCTGTGTGGCGGAAGGGTGTGTCATCTTGGCTCTCTTGCATCACGATCTTGCATGGCGGCGTGGCTTTCTTCCTGATCTGTTACGTGTTGCACGGTCAAGCCTCGCCGGGCTGTGGCGTCGATGCCGGCAGCGCTGCACGCCGATCCACAGTCCAGACAGGCATATCAGGCTGACACCGCAGAGCAGAGGCAGAATGATCCAAAGCCGTGCGTCTGGCTCACGCAGCCAAGAAAAGAAATCGAGATCATGGGGACCATAGATGACCCAGCGTGAGCCTTTTTCTGCTGTGTCGATACGTAGCAGCGCCTCGCCTGACCGGGCATCGAGATAGAGTCTTGCCCTGTCTTTTCCGATGAGACGAAAAACCGGGAAGACGCGGCGTTTGTGATGCGTCGAAAAATAATAGGCATCATCGTTCTGTAAGAGCGTTACCTCAGCCGCTGTGCCCGTCTGAGCCATTGTATCGACAAGTTCCGACGCGGTGAGGGGTGAGGGAGCGAGCGTCAGATCCAGCCGCTGCGGGTTGCCCTCTGCGTCTGTCACCAAAAGTCTCGTTCCATGCACGCCGGGTAGGGCAAGAATGTCGCGAAACGACTGATGGGGTACGCGGGTAAGTGCCGCAACTGTCTCTTCCACTGCCGAGGCGGGCAGTGTACCGCGCCATTGGGACATCCAGAGGGGGGAGGGCTTGTGAGCCATCAGCCCCGCCGGGTTCATGCTGAGAAACCCGGTCAGGATCCATGACAGGAGGAAGAGCCCGAACACCGACCCGGTAGCATGATGAATGAGATGCGTGCCGCGATAGGGTGAGAGACGACGCCCGACCCGGAAGCGGCGCAGACCGATCCAGAGCCCGAGCGTGGTCAGGGTGACGCCAAGGCCTGACAGGACAATGAGCGTGTCCGACCAGATGACCGGGTGACGGCGCAGTTGTGAAAAATACAGCCAGTGGGGGATAGCGCCAAGCCATGACCAGAACCGTGTCTTGCGGGTGGTGGCCTGTACGACATCGCCCGTCAGCGGAGAGAGATAGAGGATCGTGTGGCGCGGGCTGTCGAAATCGAAGCGATAGAACCCTGCATCATGGCCTTTGGTATTCAGGATCCATTGATCTACGCGGCGTAGACCTCTGAAAACGGGTGGGACGGTTTCGCCCTCCAGCGCAGCATAGCGGCCAGCTACCTCCGCCAGAGCGGCAGGGTCGGGATAAATATCCTTAGGGCCCAGAATCTGGCCTGTGCGCAGGTCGTAATTCCGGCTTTCTGCCTTGTCGTCCATGACCTGCAAAACCGGGACAGAGCCGGCCATAACCAGCCGGAACTGCCGATAGGAACCATGCAGATCCGGAAGCACAGGAGGGCGATCAAACCGGAGAGGCTCATGTGCCAGTCTGGCAAGCTGCTCGTCTGGCTGGGGCCAGGGTTTCCAGAGCATGACCATCCCGGACAGGCACCAGAGAAGCATCAGCGCGCCAAGGCCAACACCCAGCCAGCGATGAATCAGAAACGCCGCTCGAACGGCTTTTTTGCGCCACGGCTTCGCGCGATCAGTCATGATGAAGGAGGCGCGGGCGCATGGTTGATCCGGATAAAAACGGAAGAAAGACGGCTTTTACCTGCCGCCTCGTGATTGCCCTGACAAGACGCCTGTGTCGTGCGGCGCTGCATCGATGCCGCCTGCTCAGGCCTCGATGAGGTTCACGCCAAGCATGCGCAGTTCCGTCAGGCAGGCGGCAGGGTCAGGGGCAATGCCGCGACAGCCAGAGAGCGCGATATCAGTTGCGAAGCCAAGCCGCCGCGCATCCCGGGCGGTTGCAGCAACACAGTAATCGAGCGCTAGGCCGCAAAGCGTGACCTGCCCGATATCGAGCCCGCGCAGGAGGCCTTCGAGCCCGATGGCGTGGACGTGATCGTTATCGAAGAAGGCCGAGTAGGAATCACAGGCAATATCCAGCCCCTTATGGACGATATGGCTGAGTCGGCTCTGGTTCAGGCGGGGAGAAAAATCGGCCCCTCTTGTGCCTGCTACGCAGTGAACGGGCCAGGGACCGCCATAGGGCGTGAAAGAGCAGTGTTCAGGCGGGTGCCAGTCCCGGCTGGCGATAACGGCTGCACAATCAAGAGACAGGAGCGTGTTGATTGCCGGGAAAATCGCATCGCCATTGGGCACGGCGAGCGCACCGCCAGGCAGAAAATCGTTCTGTACGTCAATCAGGAGGAGGGCTTTTTGCATGGTCACTCCGGTGGCTCCCTGTTTCTCCAGAAGGCTAGGCGCCTGCGTGCCATCGCATCATTCCGCTTTCCTAATGGCCGATAACATGACGCATGTCGTCCCCGAAATGATGAAGCGCGTCCTTCGTGGACATGTGCCGCCTGTGGCCGTTTTCGGAGACAATCGTGACGGTGGCTGTCATGCCCGCTGCCAGATGCAAATCAGGCGGGAGTTTGTCGATATGGATACGCACTGGAATACGCTGTGCGAGCCTTACCCATGTGTAGACCGGGTCCACCGACGGCAGGCCCTGTGTTGCGGTCGAGGCATTCATGCTTGAAATGCCGCGGGTGATGCTCTCGACGTGGCCGAACACGGGATGATGGCCGCCCATAAGATCCATCCGGACAGGGTCGCCAATCTCGATATTATGGACCTTGGTCTCCTCGAAATAGCCGTCGACCCAGTAGGAGGCGGAATCGATGATCTGAATATTCACATGGCCGGCTGTGGCAAAATCGCCGGGCCGCATGAGCAGGTTTGTCACGTAGCCATCGATCGAACTGTGCACGATCGTCCGCTCCAGATCGATGCGGGCCTGTCTGAGGGCTGCCTGAGCGGCATCATACTGGGCACGGGCTTGAGCGGCGGCGGCGGCATATTGCTGTTTTTCCTCGCCCGATACAGCAACCCCCGGGATGATCCGACGCCGCTGGAACTGCGAATTCCTGAAATCGAGATCGGCCTTGCGCTCGGCCAGATTGGCTTCGGCGGAGGCGACACGCACCTTGAAGTCGAAAGGATCGATGACATAGAGCACGTCGCCCCGATGCACGAATTCGTTATCCTGCACCCGAATCTCGATAATTTCGCCTGAAACACGCGGCGCCATGTTCACGACCTGCGCGCGGACCTGCCCGTTACGGGTCCAGGGGGCTGCGGTATAGTAATCCCACAGGATCACGATAACGATCCCGGCGACCACAAGGATCGACAGGGTGATGAACCACCGGATCAGGCGGGAGGCGCGAGCGAGCACGAGCGGATTACCTTCACAAAAGCCAGGTATAAAGGCCAAGCAGACAGACAAGCAGGCCGAATTGCGCGAGTGGCGGATTCCAGAAAAAACGCCACAGATTGAGACGGCCGAAGCACCAGCGCACAATGGCCAGCGTGAGGAGAGCGAGAAAC
Organism: Asaia sp. HumB; assembly: GCF_030263835.1. Taxonomy (NCBI): domain Bacteria; kingdom Pseudomonadati; phylum Pseudomonadota; class Alphaproteobacteria; order Acetobacterales; family Acetobacteraceae; genus Asaia; species Asaia sp. HumB. Next base: position 2,641,120 of record NZ_JARPML010000002.1, read on the forward strand.
AGATTGGCGACAAAGGCCGAGACGAGAACGCCTTCGAGGTCGATGACTTCACTCATATCCATCACCCGTGTCGCGTGTGGAAATCCCGCCTACCATCGCCGACGCCCCAGGCCGAAATGGCGCAAGGTCGAGCGATTATCCTCAAGTGTGGACCGCACTGCCTCAAGACTGCCCGCGCAGAGCACGGCCAGATTGCGCTCATGATCGCGCGCCGTGCGTGCGATATCGAGAAAGCGGTTGCTGATTTGTGGCAGAGCATGACCAAGCGTGGGAAACGAAGCGGTGTTGATCAGCCCATGTGCTTCAGTGGCGAGAAGGCGCAGGCGCGGCGAGGCCGCAGCCTCATCCAGATAATGACGCACCCGCGCCAGCGTGGTGGCGAGATCTTCCAGCATGACCAGGCGATTAAAGACATGGCGGTTGACGCGGCGATGCGCGTCCATGCGTTTTGTCCAGGTCAGCAATTGCGAGAGCCTGTCATATTTGAGGCTGAGCAAACGCGCCCCGGCTGGTTTCCCGTTTCCATGCAGCTGGGCCTCGAGATCCTGACCGATTGAGGCAGCAATACGAAAACGCCGGCTTTTGGGCGTGGGAGAGAACAGCAGGACCAGAATGACGAAGGCAACGACACCCGAGATCAGATAGAAAATATTGCGCGAGATGAAGGCGAGCGGATCGTAATCCTGATGATTGCTCAGACCGAGGATGATGGGGAAAAACGCCCCGTAATTGAACCCGATGGCACTTGTGCGGGCGTTCATCAGCATGACGCAGGCAAAGATCGTGTGGGGCAGAAAGACCAGGGCCAGTGCACCGAAAGCAGCGATATGCGGAAGCACGAAATAATTCATGACGATGGCCACAGCCACGGCCAATGAGAGGCCGAGTATTGCCCCCATGCCGAATTGGGAGGTGTCGAGCGCGGTGGACGCCAGAGTCAAGATCAGCGCGGCCTGTGACAGAGCCGCCATGGAGGCAGGCTGATCGCTGGCGATGCAAAGCCCGGCGGTGATCGAGAATCCCAGCAGGACCCGTAGCGCGTTGATGAAAGCGGCGACATGATCGGCATGCTGGCCGAGCTGTGCCAGTTTGAGAGCGTTCCCTGCCGGGGTGGCGTGCTGCAGCGTATCGATGCCCGTCGCGATATGAAGCCGGTTGCTCAGCATGACGGCGCTGCGCTCCAGAAAATGCGCATCATGGGCGTCGGGGTGATAATCCGGTGCTTCCGCCTGCATGGTGTCCATCAGGGAGCCAACCGTTTCGTAACGGTCGCTATTGTCCTCACGTAACTCATGCCATGCCAGCACGTGACGATGCGCGAGAGCCGAGACACTCTTGTGACGCAGGATATGGGCGATGGCGCGTCCCGACCCAAGGACGGTGAGCATACCGATAATCGCAAGACGCGCTCCGGCGCTACGCCGCGTTGAGCGGTCGATCTCGGTACGGGCATAGGTAATTTGGGCCGAAAGCGAGAGAATCTCGCCTGCGATAGCGGTGGTCTCCATCGCATCTGGCACGGAATCGCCCCGCATGGCATCGCGTCCGAAAGCCCGGATCTGACCCGCCTTGGCCTCAAGACTATCCGCCAGTTTCTGCCACGCCTTGGGCGAGCCGGTAAGCATGTTGACGAAGGCCACAGAGGCGATGCCAATCGCCACACAGCTTGCGCGGGAAAGGGCGACGTCAAACACATTCTGCGGTGTGTCGATCACGTTGATGGCGACCAGAGCGATCGTGTAACCGGCGAGCAGCGCACCATAGGAACGGAAATGGCGTTCCAGCGACCCGATATAGGTGCAGCCTGCCAGCCACAGCGCGCATCCACCCAGCATCATGCCGCGATCCTGGCTGAAACAGGCGATGAGCAGGATGGAAGCACCCACGCCAAGTGCCGTGCCAACCAGCCGGTAGAGCGCCTTGGAGAGGGCCTGTCCGCGCAGGGGCTGGGTAATGATCATGACGGTGACGGCGGCACCAGCAGGAGAGTCGAGCTGCGCCCAGAAGGCGGTGGCAAGGGCGAGGCAGACTGCCGCCCAGCTGCGCAGGGAAAAACCGATCCAGCCGGGCGGGAAGGGTGGGTTGGGCAGATCGGCGGGGACGGGCCACCAGCGTATGCGTGTTTCCACCCCCTCTGACATGTGCCTCCAACCCGAAATCTGACGCGCGCAATAGGAACGCCCCGTAGGCTCAGAAGGTCAAGCACGCAGGGGCCTGATGCAGACCGGGAAATCCTTTGTCAGATACGGGTCTGTAATGGTGCCCCCGTTGCGGGCGGCCGTTTGTGCTTTTGGGAGGATATCGACAGGCTGTCCTGTGATCGAAGGCCGCCATGACGTCAGGCGATGTCAGGATAGACGCCGTGACGCGGACAAGCCGGCGACCATCTGAGGGGATCACCCGGAGGCGGGTCTCCGGAAACGCTCCAGCTTTCTCGAAGCGTCAGGAGACGTTCGATTGCCGCCGTCTCGGATTGTCTCCTGATATCACGAGTATCCCCGACACTTGGCGTGGCTATGCGTGAGAAGGGTGCTTACGCGTCACCCTGTGCCATACGGGATACGAGAAGCTGGTTGATGCGGAAACCATCCACATCGACGACCTCGAAGCGGTATCCCGCAGCCTCGACCCGGTCGGCCTTGCGGGCCATGCGGCGCAGTCGGTGCATGACGAAACCACCGATTGTGTGAAACAGATCGCGTTCGGCGTCGAGGTTGATATCGAGCTCACGGAATACGTCTCCAATGGGCGCCGCGCCGTCGATAAGCCACGAATTTGCGTCACGTCGCACAATGGCCTGCTCTTCAAACGGGCTTGCCAGTCCGTCCATAAGCGCGCCCATGATGTCCTTGAAGGTGATAAGACCGACTACCAGACCGTATTCATTCACAATCAGCGCAAAGCCTGCACCATGCGAGTCGAACTGCGCCAGTGTGTCCCACAAATTCAGCGTGTCGGGCAGCGAAAGTGTGTCACGACGCATCCGGAAAATCTGGTTGGTAATGGGCTGGCTCGGATCGGTGTAGGCCGGCACCTCATCCACGACCGCTACCAGAACGTCCTCGGCGCGGATCGAGCCAATCACGTGATCGAGACCGCCATCGCAGAGCGGATAGCGCGAATACGGGCGGATACGCACCTTGTCGCGCTGGGATTCAAGGCTCTCCTGCACGTCGAGAAAAACGATCTCGTCTCGTGGGGTCATGGCCGAGGTGACAGAGCGATCCTGCAGCGCCAGAACGTTCTGGATCAGCTGATGCTCTTTCTCCTGCAATACGCCGGATGCCGTACCTGCGGCCAGCATGGCGTTCAGATCCTCAGGCGTAACGGGCTCAACGGCAGAGGCTGCCGGGATGCGCAACAGGGTGAGCAGCCAGTCTGAAATCACCGAGAAAATCCAGACGGCGGGGTAGAGCACTCTCAGGGCGCCGGTAAGGAACCAGCCGACACGCAGCGCCACACGGTCCGGATTGTTCAGGGCAATACGTTTTGGCAGCAGATCGGCAAACAGGACAAACAGGCCCGTCACGATCACAAAGGCCAGCGTCGCCGCCGTCTTGGTGGCGACACCTGGTGTCAGCCCGGCCTCGATCAGGGCCGTGCTGAAGGCCGGTGTAAGAAGCTCACTGGAAATTACACCGCCAAGCACGCCCACGGCATTGAGGCAGATTTGCAGGACGGTGATGACCTGTCCGCTATTACGCCGCAGCTTGAGGAAAGCCGCCGCACGGGCGTCACCCTGATCGGCCAGCGCGCGCAGGCGAATGTCACGCGCTGCGGCAAAGGAGATCTCGGAGAGTGATATCAGGATCGAGACGGCAATCGCTGCCACCATGGCCGCGAGGCCCAGAAGCAGCAGCATCATGTGCCTGACTCCTCATTCTGAATGGGCTGGAAAAGGAAGAGCCTGCTTTGATGTTTTTCTTGGCTCATGGCGCAGTATCCGCCCTTAACCGGCTGGCGGCAACCCGGCGATTGCGCGCCAGCCTGCCTCGTCGCAGGTCTCAAGCCCAAGCTCGGCAGCTTTCTTTGCTTTCGATCCGGCTTTTTCACCCAGCACCACCAATCCGGTTTTTTTCGACACGGAATCGCTCACCTGCGCGCCCAGGCGCTCGGCAATCGCCTTCGCTTCAGGGCGGGTCATGTAGTGCAGAGTGCCGGTAAATACGATGGTCTTGCCCGAAAGCGGGCCTTCCTCGGGGCGGGATTCCGGCTCGATTGTGAGTTGCGCCCTTAGATCAGCCAGCGCCTCCACATTATGAGGCTCGGCAAAAAAAGCGAGGAGATCGGCTACGATGCTCTGGCCGATACCCATGATGCTGCCGAGGGCAAGGCGGTCGTCAGAACCGATCATGGCTGCGGCGCGCATAGCGTCGAACCAGGCTTCATAGGTCTGGTAATGGCGCGCCAGAAGCTGGGCATTGCGCTCGCCGATACGCCGTATGCCAAGCCCGAAGAGAAACCGGCTGAAGGGGATGGTACGGCGCTGCTCGATGGCATTGAGCAGATTGCGCGTTGACACCTCGCCCCAGCCTTCACGGTCACGGATGATGTTGGCCTTGTCGCGCAGGCGGAAAATATCGCCGGGCCGGTCGATCAGGCCGATCTCGTGGAACTCGCGTATGGAGCGCTCACCCAGCCCGTCGATATCGAATGCTGGCCGGGAGACGAAATGAATCAGGCGCTCGACAACCTGCGCCTCACAGGTCAAGCCGCCCGTGCAGCGTCGTACAGCCTCGCCTTCGGGGCGCTCTGTCAGGGCGCCACAGACGGGACAATGCGCCGGGAAGATGAAAGCCGGGCCACGCGGCTTGTCCTCGGGGACAGGGCCGAGAATTTGCGGAATGACATCGCCTGCGCGCTGCACACGTACCAGATCGCCGGGGCGGACATCCTTGCGCGCAATTTCGTCTTCGTTATGCAGCGTTGCGCGTGACACGATGACACCGCCGACATTGACCGGCTCCAGATGGGCCGTGGGGGTAAGCGCACCTGTACGCCCCACCTGTATCTCGATTTTTTCCAGTCGCGTGATGGCCTGCTCGGAGGGGAATTTCCATGCAATGGCCCAGCGCGGTGCACGGCCTGCGAAGCCAAGGCGGGTCTGGAGGTCGATATCATCCAGCTTGAAGACGACACCATCGATGTCATAGGGCAGGGATGAGCGTTCGCGGGCGAGATTGGCGATATAACCGGCGATCTCGCTTGCATGGCGGATGCGTGTTGAGAGCGGATTGACCGGGAAGCCCCAACGTTTCAACTGCTCCAGCCAGTCCCAGTGTGTTGCGGCACAGCGTTGGCTCGAAAAGCCCTGCGCATAGGCAAAAAGCGATAGCGGGCGTCTGGCAGTCACGTTGGGGTCAAGCTGGCGCAGTGACCCTGCGGCAGCGTTGCGCGGGTTCGCAAAAACCTTCTGTCCCTGTGCCTGCATTGTCTCGTTGAGCGACAGGAAATCGGCCTTTGCCATGAAGATCTCGCCGCGTATCTCGATCTCCTGCGGGAACTCTCCTTCGAGCTTTTGCGGAATGTCAGCAATGGTTCTCAGATTGGCGGTGACGTCCTCGCCCACCAGCCCGTCACCGCGTGTCGTCCCGCGCAGCAATTCGCCGTTTAGATAGGTAAGGTTGATCGACAGGCCATCGATCTTGGGCTCGGCAACGAAAGTGAGCTGATCGGCCCCCTTGGCATCCAGTCCGAGGAAGCGGGCGGCTTTCGCCACAAAAGCCTCGAATTCCTCGGTATTGAAAGCGTTGTCGAGCGACAGCATGGGTACGCGGTGAGGCTGCTTGCCAAAGGCGTTATCCGGCGCCGCACCAATGCGTTCAGCAATGCCGCCCTCAGTCCTGAGGTCAGGGTGGGCTTCTTCAAGGGCAATAAGCGCCCTTCTGGTCTCGTCATATTCCGCATCTGACACTTCAGGGGCGTCGTCGCGGTAATAGGCGTCGTTCCAGCGCGCAATGAGCGCCGCTAATCTGGCGTGCTCACGGGCGGGGGTATCAGTCATCACTCTTGTTCCAGCAGGCTGTCAGCGGCCGTACGCGCGGCATCCGTTATGGTCTCGCCAGCCAGCATACGCGCGATCTCCTCGCGGCGTTCCTCGGCTGAGAGTTTTTCTGCAAGGGTTTCTGTCCTGTCCTTTCGGATACGCTTGCTGATGCGCAGATGCTGGTCGCCACGCGCCGCAACCTGCGGGCTGTGGGTGACGACAAGGACCTGTACATCCTGCGCCACACGGTGCAGGCGGTCACCGATGGACGAGGCCGTAGCCCCGCCAACGCCGGAATCCACTTCGTCGAAAACCAGCGTGGGTATGGCCGAGCGTTCGGCAAGCACGACCTTCAGAGCCAGCATGAGGCGCGATAGTTCGCCGCCCGAGGCCACCTTGGCCAGTGGGCCAGGCGGTTGGCCCGGATTGGCGGCGATCAGGAAGGACGCCTGCTCCTTGCCACGCAGGTTCCAGGCCTCCGGCGCAAGTGGCGTGAGCGAAACAATGAATTTGGCGCGCTCGAGCCTGACCGGCTTGAGTTCGGCCATGACAGCGGTCTCAAGCCGACGCGCAGCGCGCTCGCGTATCTGGCTGAGTTTCTCTGCTTCTGTGGCAAACACCTCGCGCGCGGCCTGCGTTTCCGCCATCAGCTGATCAATACGGGCATTGCCTGAATCCAGCGCTTCAAGGCGGGCCTGAAGGCTCGCCAGCAGAGCGGCCAGCTCATTGACCGCCACACCATGCTTGCGACCCGCTGCACGCAGGGCAAACAGACGTTCTTCGGTTTCCTCAAGCAGGCGGGGGTCGGTGTCTGCATCAGCGGCGAGACGGGAAAGCAGGGTTTCAGCTTCGGCAAGCGCCTCTTCGGCTTTTTCCAGAGCCTCGAGTGCCTCCTGCGCCTGGGCCTGCTGCGCGGAATGGGCAACGGGGTCGTCGCCGGGGGAGGGTAGCAGGCGGGCCAGCGTGCGGCTGGCATTGCGCAGGGCGGCGGCGGGGGTGGCAGAGCGACGGTCACGCGGTGTCAGCTCGGACAGGGCCGCTGCAATGGCCTCGCCACGTCGTTCGTTTTGCTGCAGGCCGATACGCAGCGCAGCCAGTTGCTCTTCCTCATCTTCCTGCGGGGCAAGAACGCTGAGATCATCAACTGCCTGTCTCAGCCAGTCCTCCTCACGCCGCGTCGCTTCCATTTCAGACTGCGCTGCGGCGAGTGCTGCTGTGAGTTCGATCCAGCGACGATAGGCGCGAGCCACGGCCTCGCGAGCACTGCGATCCACGCCAAAAGCGTCGAGCAGATCGAGATGGGTTGCCTGATCCGCCAGACCCATCTGGTCGTGCTGGCCCTGGATTTCGACCAGAAGAGCCGCGATGCGACGCAACAGCCCAACGCCAATGGGCTGATCGTTCACATAGGCCCGCGACCGCGCATCCGCAGTGACCGTGCGCCGGAGCACAAGCGGTTCATGCGGGTCATCAAGGGCAATGCCCTGTTCGGCAAGAAGCTGATGGACAGGGTGACCATTGGGAATATCGAAACAGGCGGAAACGCCAGCCTGATCTGCCCCGGCACGGACCAGCCCGCCGCTGGCGCGGTCTCCCAGAGCCAGTCCAAGGGAGTCGAGAAGGATGGACTTGCCCGCCCCGGTTTCACCCGTAAGGACCGTCAGTCCCGGATGAAAAGGCAGATCGAGCCTCTCGATCAGAACGACATCGCGTATCGAGAGGTGAGTCAGCATGCAAGGCGGTCCTGATGTGTCAGTCTGGAAACATCGCTGGCGGCGGCAGATCGCGCCAGCGTCCTTGTCTCGTCCGGATCAGAAAACCGAGTGCCACATGCGGCCGAAGAGACCGCGCTGCTTGCCACCCGGCGCGACGCTATGATCGGGCAAGAGATCGCGGTTGCGCAGCAGGTTGTAGCTGTAACGATACCATTGGCTGTTAGGATAGTTGTAACCCAGAACCGAAGCCGATTTGCGTGCCTCGTCGACCAGACCCAGTTCAAGGCTGACCTCGACGATGCGTTCGAGCGCTTCAGCGACGTGATTGGTCGTCTGGAAGTCGTTCACGACGCGCTGGTAGCGGCCAAGAGCCGCCTCGTAGTTGTGCTGCTGCTGGTAGTAGCGGCCGACGAGCATTTCCTTACCGGCAAGATGGTCGCGGCAAAGGTCGATCTTCAGCTGGGCGTCGCGGGCATAGGCCGTCTGTGGGAAGCGTGTCACGACCTCCTCAAGAGCGTTCAGGGCTTCGATCGTACCCTGCTGGTCACGCTGCACTTCGGCAATCTGTTCGTAGTAGCAAAGAGCGCGCAGGTAGTAGGCATAAGCGGCGTCAGGGCTGGTGGGGTGGAGGAGCAGGTAGCGCTCAAGCTGCTGGACTGAAAGTGCATACTCACCCTGCAGGTAATAGGCATAGCCTTCCATCAGCTCGGCATTACCGACATAGCCCGAATAGGGGTAGTTCTGCTGCAGGAGTTCGAATTCGCCACTGGCCAGCGTGTAGCGCTTCGAATGAAGGGCATCGATGCCGTAATTATACAGCGTCTCGGCACTGGCGACCTTCGGTGCCTTGAACTCTTCCTTGTTGGAAAAGAGCGAGCAGCCGCTCAAAAGCACAAAGCTGCCGGCCGTCAGGACGCTAACGACGCGCTGACGCTTCGAGGCAGGAGGTACGTGACGTTCTGTATTCTGGTGCATGCCGACTCTTCCACTGACGAACGGTCTTATATCACGCCTGACCATTCGCGGAAGTCCTGGGCGCACGAGATCGTTTCTCTTACGCTGCTGCGTGTATTTCGCTTCTGTTTCGAGCGGTCTGACCTGCCAGACGCCAGTTTTCACCGGAGGAAAAAAGGGAGCGCAAGAGACGGTTGTTCAATCCATGGCCCGATTTATGGCCCATGAAACCAGCCTTGAGCGTATGCCCGGCCAGATAGAGATCGCCCACGGCATCCATGAGCTTGTGACGCACGAATTCCTTGGGATGACGCAGCCCGCAAGGATTGAGCACCGTATCGCCTTCCACAACGATGGCATTATGCAGAGAGCCGCCACGGGCGAGACCCATCTTCTGAAGGGTCTCGATTTCCTTACGCTCAACAAACGTACGGCAATACCCCACTTCCTGGCGGAAGCGGTCGAGGGTGAAGGGCATGGCATGGCGCTGATGGCCGATCGCGCCGGCCGTGAAATCGATCGACATGGCGAGGACGAAGCCAGCCCGTGCGGGGCGAAGCTCGGCAAAGGCTCCGTTATCGTCTTCCACACGAACGGTGCGGAGAACCTCGATCACGACGCGTGCAACATCCTGCTCGGTCTTGCCCGCGCACTGGATCAGGAAATCGAATTCGGCAGCTGAACCATCAAGTACCGGTGTTTCCGGGCCATCGATATCGATCAGGGCATTGTCGATACCGTTGGCGTGCAGGGCGGCCATCAGATGTTCGATTGTTGCAACGCGGATATCTGGCGCATCGGCACGGGCGATCACCGTGCTGAGCCGTGTGCACACCACATTGTCGTAGCGCGCTGGGATCGGCAGGGCATCGGGAAGATCGCTTCTGCGGAAAACGATACCGTGGTTCACAGGGGCAGGGCGCAGGGTCATGCGCACCTGATGGCCACTATGGAGCCCAATACCGACGCAGGTGATGGGCTGCTTGAGCGTGCATTGGAGCACGGTCTGCGCGTTGGTGCTGAAGGGGCTCAAAAAATCGGCTGAATTCTTGAAAACTGAGGGAGGCACGATCGATGCTTTGAACGGTGTTTCGGCCGTGATCTGCATGATGCAATGCTCTCCCAAATTACCGAAACGTTATGTTTCGGTCCTGAAGAAAGCTCTACCCGTTAAAGGGGCAGGCAGACCAGTCAATGTTTGTTGCCATTCATTACGGCCTAAGGCTCTGAAACTGCACGTAAAAATCAGTTTCAGAGCGTGGCTTTGTGTCAGATATCAGCGACCCTGATCGCGACGGAGAAAAGCAGGAATGTCGAGACCGTTTTCTTCGCTGTTGTCGTGGCTCGAAACAGGACGTGAAGGCTCGGCGCGTTCGACCACGGTGGGTTCATTACGCGGTGCCTCGTTATGCTCGGTATAGCTCGACTGGGCCGGACGCCCGCGAAGTGCCCCCGTCACGATGCCAAACAGGCTGCGTGGCTGAGACTGGGGTTCGGGCGCGGGACGCTGTCCCTGATCAGAAAACAGGCCTGATCGCGGGGAAGGCGCAGGCTGCGGCGTCGCCTTTGCTGCCTGGGGCGGCACTGAATGGGGTGACGGGGCCGCGCTGGCGGGGGCCTGCGTTTCAAGACCATAATGCGGTTGCTGGCGCGCATAAGTCGAGGCCGGCTGGAAGGGCTGCTGGTTGGCGTTGGTCGTGACTTCCGCACCGTCCGGGACGACAGGCGCTTCCTGCACGGACTCGACCGGCGGCTGGATCTCTTCAGGCTCAGGGGCACGGCTGCCATCAATACCTGTCGCGACCACCGACACGCGGATACGTCCGTTAAGTGACGAATCGATGGCCGAACCCCAGATGATCGTGGCGTCATCGGCCACTTCCTGTCGGATACGCTCTGCGGCCTGGTCGACTTCATAGAGGGTGAGGTCGTCACCACCGGTGATGTTGATCAGCAGGCCGCGTGCGCCGGACATGGACGAATCGTCGAGAAGCGGGTTCGAAATGGCACGATTGGCGGCTTCGAGTGCGCGATCTTCACCCTCGGCTTCACCTGTCCCCATCATGGCCTTGCCCATTTCCGCCATGACGGTGCGGATATCGGCAAAGTCGAGATTGATCAGTCCGGGTGCCAGCATGAGATCGGTCACGCCGCGCACGCCCATATAGAGCACCTCGTCAGCCATCTTGAAGGCTTCACGCAGGGTGGTGTGCATGGTTGCCATGCGGAACAGGTTCTGGTTCGGAATGACGATCAGGGTATCGACATATTGCTGAAGCTCGGCAATGCCTGCCTCGGCCACTTTCTTGCGTCGTGCACCCTCGAAGCCGAAAGGTGTGCTGACCACGCCAACTGTGAGAATTTTGCGATCGCGCGCCATCTTGGCGATGACAGGCGCCGCGCCTGTTCCAGTGCCGCCACCCATGCCGGCTGTAACGAAAACCATGTGTGCGCCATCGATATGGCGGCTGATTTCTTCTGCAGCTTCCTCGGCAGCGGCCTTGCCGATTTCCGGCTTGGCGCCTGCACCGAGGCCCTGTGTAAGATGAGGGCCAAGCTGCACACGGCGTTCTGCCCGTGAACCTGCTAAAGCCTGCGCATCCGTATTGGCCACAACGAATTCGACGCCCTGCAACTGCATCTCGATCATGTTGTTGACGGCATTCATGCCACCGCCACCAACGCCGATAACGGTGATGCGCGGAGAGAAATCAGAGTAGTTGTATTGCGGGGCAGTGAGATTGAGCGTCATGGCGTAATCCGGATAGGGCTGGTATCAGTCCCGAATTCAGGGAGAATGACTGAAAAGTATAACCTTAATAGGTTAGTTTTTAGTCACGTGCGACCCCTAATGAAATGAACCAGGCGCTTTAACATGCCCCCCGGTCTTTGTTCGGGCGTATCGGCATCATGAAAACTGCGGTCCGCTCCCGCGACCCAGGCCAGCAGGCCGGATGCCGTGGAGAATCCCGCGGAGTTCGCGCCGATTTCGGGCAATCCCACAATGCCCAGCGGGCGGCCAAGACGAACCGGGCGGTCCAAAATGCGTGCGGCCATCGGCCCGACGCCATCCAGCAAGGAGGCGCCTCCGGTCAGGACGACGCGCTCGCGGCCGGTCCGGCTGAAGCCGGCATCGTCCAGACGATCGCGCACGAGCTCGAGTGTTTCCTCGATGCGCGGCCTGATGGCCGAAACCAGTCTCGCGCGTGAGACGGTTGTCAGCGTACCGGGTGCCTCGCCGATTTTCTGGAGCGTGATGAGCTCGCTGCTATCCTCGGCGGAGAGTTCGGCTGCCCCGTATTTGGTCTTGAGGCGCTCGGCCTCGTCCAGCGAGGTCGAGAGCATGCCCGCAAGGTCACGGGTGACGTGCAATCCGCCCACGGGCAGGAAGGCCGTATGGCGCAGCATGCCGTCACCGAACACGGCAATGGAGGTGGTGCCACCGCCCATGTCGATGACCGTAGCGCCGAGTTCACGCTCGTCTGCATCCAGCACCGAAAGGCCGGAAGCGAGAGAGGCAGAAACAAGCCCTGTCATCTTGAGTTCGGAACGCATGAGGACCGAATCCAGCGTGCGGACTGCTGTCGTTGCTGCATCGACAACATGAAGCCGTGCCGTAAGCTGTTCACAGACCTGGCCTCGGGGATCGACAATGCCATAGGTGTCATCCACCGCATAACCGATGGGCAGGGTGTGGATGACGGTGCGGCCCTCGGTGAAGGCGCGGGCCTGGCCCTCCGCTACCACACGGGCCATATCGCTCTCGCTGACCCCATGACCGCCGATGGGCATACGCGCATTGAACAGACGGCTCTCGGGGTGACCGCAGGAGAGGTTGACAGCGATATTGTCAAGGCGACGGTCGGCCGCATCTTCAGCCTGACCAACAGTGGCGCGTATGGCCTGCTCAGCCTCTTTCAGGTCGACGATATTACCGTTGCGTATTCCGCGCGAACGGCGCCAGCCATAGCCAAGCACGCGCAGCGTACCATCGGCCTCGCCGCGTCCGATGAGGCAGGTCATCTTGGTCGATCCAATGTCCAGCACACCAAAAACGCCCACGCGCCAGTGTCTGGGCATGGCAGGCTCATCTGCCGGGGGCAGGGCGAGAATATGATCTTCGGAGCGTTCGTGATGTCTCTGCCCTGTGCTGACCGGCAGGAGCGCGCGGCTGCGCACTGTCCGTCGGCGCTTCTTGCGCGGCGAGTCCGGGTCTGTGGCCACGAGGTCGTTCATTCTTCGGTCGAGGCTCCATCTGCGGAGGAGGGGGCTTGGCTATCATGGCCGCGCTGAGTGGCAGCATGGCCCGGTTTGTGCGTTGATTGCGGCGGATTTCCGGCAGTTCCCGGTCCTGATTTCTGCGGTGATCCGGCTTGTCCGCCGCTCCTCACGGTCGCGCCATTACCCGTGTTGGAGGCATCGGTGCCGGGTTGTTTAACCTGGTTGGTATCCGACGAATCCTGCGGGGCATTCGGATCGGCAACCGGCGCGGGGGGCTGGTGAATGACCATACGATCCGGCAGGCGCATATCGATCGAAACGACCGGGCGCTCCAGCAGGCGGAACTGACCCTGATACTGCGCAAGACGTGCAAGCGCCGCCTGTTCCTGTCCCTCCGGCAGGAGGACGGTTGCGCCATCACGCAGGGTCAGGTTCCAGCGACGCTGCCCGACGCGTACGGCTGCGACGACGAACTCCTTGACCGATGGATTGGCCGTCAGCGCGTCAACCAGCGTGGAGGCCGCAAGGTTTGCGCCCTCGCCAACAACCAGCGGCAGCTTGATGAAGGCCTGACCATTCTTGCCTTCAAGCCCCTGGTCCGGCACGCGCTCGCCAGCGCGGTTGATCAGGATGAACTGTCCATGGTCCTGCCAGACGGCCACCGGGCTGCGTTCGGTGATCTTGATGACAATTGTGTCGGGCATATGCCGTTCGACTGTCGCATGATCGATAAAGGGCAGGGTGTCGATACGATCACGCGCCGCCGAGACCGAGAATCCGAAAATCGGCTTGCCGACCGAGGTGCCGAGAGCCCGCATCAGATCGTCTTCCGGCGTGAGGTTGCGCCCCTCGACCCGGATCGTCTTGATCTGGAATGGCAGGTACTGAACGAGCTTTGCGCGATAGGGCGCAAAACGCGCCTCGGAGGCCGAAAGGCGCAGAAACGACGCTGCAATCCCTGCTACGGCCAGCAGAAAAAGGAAGGCCAGAAATACGCGCAGGCCCCGCTTGTGGCGGCGCATGAACAGTACGAGACGCGCTGGTCTGTCCTGCTGCACTGGTCCGCGATAAGGAGCTTCCGGCCGCCGATTTCTCATCTGGCCCGTTTGCCTCGCGTGGTGAGAGCATCACGCACGATCCAGTCGCAGAGTTCCGGGTAGGAAATGCCACAATAGGCGGCCTGTTCCGGCAGGAGAGAGGTCGCGGTCATGCCAGGTTGCGTATTGACTTCCAGAAGGATCAGACGGGACGTTTCCTCGTCATAACGGAAATCGGCTCGCGAGGCACCCGAGCAGCCCAGCGCACGATGGGCGTTCTCGGCCACGCGCAAGGCCTGGGTGAAAATGGCCTCGGGCACTTGCGCTGGCACGTGATGCACGGAACCACCGGGTGCGTATTTCGCGTCGAAATCGTAGAAATCGCCTGTGGGAGACGCCGCCACGATATCAGTCACGGTCAGGGCCCGGTCACCCAGCACGGCAACGGTGAGTTCGCGACCCGGGATATATTCCTCAACCAGCGCCTCGCGGCCAAAGGCCCAGTTCGAGGCAATGGTCTGACGGCGGTTGCTGCCGGTCCGGACAATCTCGACCCCGAATGATGACCCTTCGGCGATGGGCTTGACCACATAGGGCGTCGGTAGAGGGTCAGCTGCGGCAAGTTCGTCCATCGTCACGACGCGCCCTTCGGCCACGGGCAGACCGGCCGCAGCAAACACGCGACGCGAGGCCTCCTTGTCCATGGCGAGCGAGGAAGCCCGTATGGAGGAATGGGTGTAGGTCAGGCCCAGCCATTCCAGAACGCCCTGAATGGCACCATCTTCACCCAGCGGGCCATGCAGCGCATTGAACACGACATCCGGTGCCGCAGCGCGCAGGGCGCGGATCGTTTCGGCCAGATCGGGGCCGGCATCGACACTGACAACATCATGGCCGGCTTCAACGAGAGCCTGTGCAACGCCCGCGCCACTACGCAGGCTGACAGGCCGTTCGCTCGAAATGCCTCCCTGAAGGACGGCAATCTTCAGACTCATGGCTGTTCTCCCGATGACGGTTTTCCGAGGCGTTTGATTTCCCAATGCAGGGCGATACCGCTCTGGGCAAGGACGCGCGCACGGACTTCGTCACCCAGATCTTCCAGATCGCGGCTTGTGGCAGTGCCGAGATTGAGCAGGAAATTACAGTGTTTTTCGCTCACCTGCGCACCACCCCGGGTGAGGCCACGGCATCCGGCGTCGTCAATCAACTGCCAGGCCTTGTGGCCGTCAGGATTGCGGAAGGTCGAGCCGCCCGTGCGGGCCTTGACGGGTTGCGAGGCCTCGCGGGCGGCCTTGATGCCCGCGATATGGGTGCGGATCTGTTCGCGGTCGTCCGGTTGGGCTCGCAGCCGCGCCCTTAACACGATGGCCCCATCAGGCAGACTGGCATGACGATAGCTGAAGGCCAGTTCGGCATTGCCCAGACGCGTGATCGTCCCGTCGGGCAGGAGGATTTCAGCCCAGTCGAGCACGGCATTGATGTCAGAGCCATAAGCGCCGGCATTCATGACCACCGCCCCGCCAATGGAGCCAGGAATTCCAGCCAGAAATTCTAGCCCGGTCAGACCCGCTGCGGCAGCCTGCTCGGCCACGATCATGTCCAGCGCTGCAGCACCGGCCACGAGACCATCGGGCTCGATGATGATATCGGCGAAACCACCCGCCATGCGCACCACAAGTCCTTCGATCCCACCATCGCGGATGATGACATTCGAACAGGCGCCAAGCACCGTGACCGGAACCCCTCCGGGGAGGGCCGCCAGAGTGTCGGCAAGGTCCTGCACATCCTTGGGCACGAAAAGGGCTTCGGCATTACCGCCCGTGCGAAACCAGGCGCGCGGGCTGAGCGGGGCGTCGAAATTCAACCGGCCACGCGGCGAAAGCTGATTCAGCTTCGTGCTCATGATGCCTTGCCATTGAGTGCGGCAAGCTGGCCCGGCAGTGCATGGGCCCAGTTGGTGATGGTGCCCGCGCCGAGGCACACAACGAAGTCACCCGGCTTGGCGATGGCGTTGATCATCTCGGCCAGATGTTCGGGGCCGGGCAACGGCACCACGGAGCGATGGCCGCTCGCACGCAGTCCCTCGATTAGTGTGTCGCGGCTGACGCCCTCGATCGGCGCTTCACCGGCAGCATAGACATCTGTCACGATAACCGTTCCAGCGTCGTTCATGCAGGTGCAGAAATCGCTGAACAGGGCTTGAAGGCGCGAGTAGCGATGCGGCTGCACCACGGCAATCACATCGCGTGCGCCAGCCTGACGCGCGGCGCGCAGCACGGCGGCAATCTCGACCGGGTGATGACCGTAGTCGTCAATAACCGTGATGCCATTGAAATCACCGCAACGCGTGAAACGACGCTTGACGCCGCGGAACCCGGCGAGCGCAAGGCGAATGGTCTCGTCACTGATATCCATCTCGCTGGCGACGGCGATGGCAGCGAGTGCGTTGAGCACGTTGTGCTGGCCCAGCATGGGCAGGCGGAACGGCCCGGCGCGACGCGTGGTTTTCCGCGTGCGGTTGGTGATCACCACCTCGAATGTGGCGCCCAGACGGTCGGTAATCAGCTTGTCAGCGCGGATATCGGCCTGCGGGCTGAAGCCATAGGTCACGATACGATGGTCTGACAGGCGCGGGATCATCTGCTGTACGGCAGGATGATCGATGCACAGCACGGCAAACCCATAGAACGGAATGTTGGACACGAACTGGTCATAGGCCGCCTGCATGGCTTCTGCCGTGCCCCAATGGTCCAGATGTTCGGGGTCCATATTGGTGACCACGGCAATGACCGCAGGCAGACGCAGGAAGGAGCCATCGCTCTCATCGGCCTCGACCACCATCCAGTCACCCGAACCCATGCGGGTGTTGGTGCCGTAAGCCTCGATGATGCCGCCATTAATCACGGTCGGGTCGAGTTTGGCCTGTTCGAGCACGCAGGCCACGAGGCTTGTGGTGGTTGTCTTGCCATGGGTGCCGCCAATCGCCACCGCCCAGCGCAGGCGCATGAGTTCGGCCAGCATTTCGGCACGACGCACGACGGGGATTAGCCTTGCGCGCGCCGCCAGAACCTCGGGATTGTCCTTCTTCACGGCCGTTGAGGTGACCACAACCTGAGCCGCGCCCAGATTACCCTCGTCATGGCCGATCGCGACGACAATACCGAGCTTGCGCAGGCGCAGCACATTGGCGTTTTCGCTGATATCCGACCCCTGAACCTTGTAGCCGAGCATATGCAGCACCTCGGCAATTCCTGACATGCCAATCCCGCCAATACCGACGAAATGGATGGTTCCGATGGAAAGGGGGAGTGCGCGCATGAACCAGGCTTTCAGAGTAACTGCGAAAAAACAGGAAGATCGGGTTAAGGACAGAAGAACGGAGGCGGGTTAGCGATGGATGTGAGCGAAGAGGCTACCCATCACGAAACAGGGGAGCGGTAGTCCGAAATGCGGGCTTCGACAAGGTCGGCCAGCAGTTTGGCGCTGTGGGGATGGGCAAAACCGCGTGCGGCCTTCGCCGCCATCGCCAGACGTTCGGGGTCATTCAGCAAGGTGCCAAGAAAGGCTGATATCGCCTCGGGGGTGAAGTCCTTCTGGCGAAACATCCAGGCACCGCCAGCATCGACGAGCTGTGTGGCATTGGCGCCCTGTTCGTCTGACGCAGCAATGGGCAGGGGGACGAGAATGGACGGACGACCCGCAATGGTAAGCTCTGCCACAGAGGAGCCTCCGGCGCGCCCGATCACCAGATGCGCCTGCCGAAGCAATGTGGCGACATCACTGAAAAACGGCGCCAGTGTGCATTCTATTCCTGCGGCCTCGTAGGCGGCGCGTGTTTCGGCAATGTCCTTCGCATGCACCTGCTGCGTCACGCGCAGACGGGCACGGAACCCTGCGGGCAACTGGGCCAGAGCGGCGGGCATGGTGGTCGAGAACACCCTGGCGCCCAGGGACCCACCCCAGATCAGGAGATTGATTGCCTCTTCGGGCGGAGTATAGGGCTCATCGAGCAGCGCCTCGATGGCGGGCCGCACCGGCATGCCGGTCAGGGCCGTGCGCAGCCCAAGCGGCAGACGGGCGACGGTGGGGAAAGATGTCGCGATGGCGCTGGCGAAGCGGGCCAGCAGGGCATTGGCCTGCCCGAGCACGGCATTGCCTTCATGAAGGATCACGATCGGCTTGCGTCCGCCAGTCAGAAGACGACTGCCCAGAATGGGGGGCACCGACGGATAGCCGCCAAAGCCGATCACGGCGACGGGCGCGATCTGTTTATGCAGGCTGCGGGCCTCCCAGGCACCACGCAGAAGCGAAGTCACACCGCGGAGCTTGGCAGCAATACCCTTGCCAGCCACACCTGTGCCATCAAGCACATATTGCGGCCTGTCCTGAAACATACCGCTCGTTCTCTTACCGGCTCGCTTGTCGGTCATCAGGACCAGATCATGCCCGCGTGCCGCAAGTTCGGTCGCGAGCGCCTCAGCGGGGAAGAAATGGCCGCCTGTGCCACCGGCAGCAATCACGATGGGGCTTTTCACGAATTGGATCCTTCACGAAGCGACGTCCAGTGCCCCTGACCGGCATAGTGCGAACTGATGGGGCTGGCCGAAACCTGATGGCGTGTCAGGGCCAGCACCATGCCAAGGGTGAGGGCGATGGAGATGGCCGAGGAGCCACCATAGGAAATGAGGGGCAGCGTCATGCCCTTGGTGGGGATCAGATGCAAGGTCGAGCCCATATTGATGAAGGCCTGCAGCCCGAAGCCGGCAACCAGCCCCGACGCGGCCGTGATCACGAACGGGTCGCTCTCGCGCATGAGCTTGAGCAGCGTGCGCACCACAATGACTGTGAAGATCAGGATGATGAAGAGGCAGATGAACAGCCCGTACTCCTCGCCCGCCACAGCAAAGACGAAATCGGCATGGGCGTCTGGCAGCAGATCCTTCACCCGGCCTTCACCGGGGCCACGCCCCATCATGCCGCCATTGCCAAAGGCACGCAGCGCGGTGTCGATCTGATAATGGTCGCCCACATTGGGGTGCAGGAAGCGCTCCACGCGCGAGCGCACATGTGGAAACGCGACATAGGCGCCCGCAAACGCCGCGATCATGGCTCCTACGCCAGCACCAACAAAAATGATGGGCAGGCCATTCACGAAAAGCTGGATGAAAAAGACCATCGTGATGACCGACAACATGCCGATATCAGGCTGTGACTTGAGCAGCAGCAGGATAAGCCCGAAACAACCGAAGGCGATGAGCATGCCAGGGAAACGCACCGAGCCGAAAATGACCCGCCGCCTTTGCTCGGCAAGCAGCCATCCCGTCACCACTGCAAAGAACGGCTTGAGGAACTCGGAGGGCTGGACCGACATCATGGGCAGCGCAATCCAGCGCCGCGCCCCTTTGATCTCGACGCCATGAACGAGCGTCATGAAAGTAGCCGCCAACGCAATGACACCGCCGATGAGCGCGAGGCGTTTGACCGCTTCACGCGACAGGCCGGAGACAAGCAGCACGACCCCACCCGCCAGAAGCAAAAAGATCACCTGTTTGAGGATGAACATCTCGCGTGAGGCGCCAATGCGCACGGCGACGGCAGGACTGGCGGCCAGCATCAGGACATAGCCAAAAGCAATCAGCACCCCGACGCAGCACAAGGTGATGCGATCCACATTGCGCCACCAGCGCCCTATGCGGGACGTATCGACACGTGAAAGCCCTGCCATGTTTCCCTAACCCCTCGGCCCTTCGGATCAGGGCGTTTCTGAATCGCTGAGACGAGTCAGGATATCGATAAAAGACGCGCCGCGCGCTTCAAAACTCGCAAACTGGTCAAAGCTTGCACAGGCAGGCGACAACAGAACAACCGGGGCATCGAGCGCGCGAGCAGTCTTCAGCGCCGCCGATGTCGCAACATCGAGAGTCTGGCTGATTTCAGTGGCAACCCCGTGGGCCAGCAGAGTGGCCTGCAGGATGGGCGCGTCGCGGCCGATCAGAAAAGCCTTGGCAATTCGATCGAATAATGGCGCCAGTGCCTCGATCCCACCCGATTTGGCCGTACCCCCCGCAATCCAGATGACCTTGTCATAGCAGAGCAGCGCCTTTTCGGCGGCTTCGGCGTTGGTCGCCTTGCTGTCATTGATGAAACGGATACCATCAACGACGCCCGCCAACGCCTGACGATGCGGCAGGCCCGGATAGGTGGTCAGGCCGGTTTCGATGGCGCGGTCGTCCAGCCCCAGATGCTTTGCCATCGCCCGTGCCACGAGAGCATTCTGCAGATTATGCGCGCCGGGCAGGGCGGGCGCTGCTTCAAGGGCTTTCGCAACCGGCGCGATAAGCGTTTCATCATGAACCGAGATCGTGACGACGTTCAGACCCTCGGCAATCAGCGTTGATGCCTCGGCGCGTGTGTAGGTGTCATCCATGCCCACCACAGCGAGATCACCCGGGGTCATGTTATCGAAAACGTGGCGTTTGGCTGCGGCATAGCCCGCCATATCCCCGTGACGGTCCAGATGATCCGGCGTCAGATTGAGCAGGCAGGCTGTCGCAGCATGATACTGGTCCAGACGCTCCAGCATATAGGACGACATCTCGATGACATACACGCCGTCATCCGGCAGGAGCGGCAGGGCAAGCGAGGCCGTACCGAGATTGCCCCCGGCCAGAACGGGCACTCCGGCTCTATCAAGCATGTGGGCGAGCAGGGCAGTCGTCGTGGATTTGCCGTTCGTCCCGGTGATCGAGGCGAAACGGGCCTTCGAGCCCGCCTTGCGCACCGCACGATATAGGATTTCGGCATCGGACAGAACGGGGACGCCAGCGTCACGTGCCTTGACGGCGACGGGGTGAGGGCTCGGAAGCCTGTGAGGAATGCCCGGTGAGAGGATCAGCGCCTCGAACCCCGTCAGGTCCTCCAGAGGGGCTGCGGTAAAGCGGCTATTTTCGCCCTGCGCCCCATAAGCATCAGGGGCCGGGGGTGATTTGTCATCCCAGGCCTGAACTTCTGCCCCCATGCCAAGCAGGGCCTTGACGACAGCATGGCCATTGCGGCCAAGGCCGACCACAGCAAAGCGCGACCCGGCAAACAGATCGGAGGGGAAGGGGCGACCCGTCATCTCAGCGCAGCTTCAGCGTGGCAAGGCCAGCCAGGCCGAGCAGGATGGACACGATCCAGAACCGGATGACAATCTTGGGCTCCTGCCACCCCTTCTTTTCGAAGTGATGATGCAGCGGGGCCATCAGAAAGACGCGCTTTTTTGTGCGCTTGTACCAGAACACCTGAATGACCACGGAGAGCGTCTCGACCACGAAAAGCCCGCCCACGATGCAAAGCACCAGCTCATGCTTGACCGCTACCGCGACAGCGCCCAGAGCGCCACCCAGCGAGAGTGAGCCCGTATCGCCCATGAACACATCGGCCGGGGTCGCATTGAACCAGAGAAAGCCGAGCCCTGCGCCGATAAGCGCCGCGCAGAAAACCGCAAGCTCGCCGGTGCCGGGGACAAGGTGGAGCTGCAGATAATCGGCGAAAACGCGATTGCCGACCAGATAGGCGATCAGCGCGAACACCAGCGAAGCGATCACGACAGGCACGATGGCGAGCCCGTCGAGGCCGTCGGTAAAGTTCACCGCATTGCCGAACCCGGTCATGGTGAGCATGGCAAAAAGCGGAAAGGCAAAGCCGAGCGGCAGCAGGAAGTCTTTCACGAACGGAAAGGCCACCATATTGCGCAGTTCGGGCGGCATCAGGCTTTCCATCCAGTAGCCGGCAATCAGCGAGGCAGCGAATTCGCTCCCCAATCGGGCTCGCTTGGATACGCCTGCCGTGTTGCGACGCGACAGCTTGAGATAGTCATCCGCAAACCCTACCGCACCGAAAGCGGCTGTCACGAACATGACGGCCCAGACGAAGCCGTTCGTGAGATCGGCCCAGAGCAAGGTGGAAGCAAAAAGCGCGATCAGGATGAGCATGCCGCCCATTGTGGGGGTGCCGGCTTTTTCGAGGATATGGCGTTCCGGGCCGAGTGTGCGAATGGGCTGCCCCTCGCGCTGGATACGCTTGAGCTGCGCAATAAAGGGACGCCCGAAAACCAGCGAAATGACGAAAGCCGTCAGGCATGCGCCGCCTGAGCGGAATGTCAGGTAATGGAACAGATTGAAGAAGCCGCCATGAGTCGTGTCGTGGATGGCGATAAGATTATACAGCATCAGGCCTGCACGCCCCCTGCAAGAAGAGGGGTGACAATATCGCGCATGCGACTGCCAAGACTGCCTTTTACGAGAACCACGTCACCGGCTTTCAGATTGGATTGGACGAAGGGGGCGAGAGATGCCGCGTCTGATTGCCAGACGCCACGCTTTTCTTCGGGAAGAGCGTCAAAAACATGGCGCATATGCGGGCAGCAGCAAAAAACCAGATCGGCGTTCGCTGTGACATCCGGCACGAGTGAGAGATGCTCTGACTCGGCAAAGTCACCCAGTTCGCGGATATCACCCAGAACGGCGATTTTTCGCTGGCCCGGCACGAGAGAGAGCGTCTCCAGCGCTGCACGGATGGAAAGGACCGAGGCGTTGTAGCTCTCATCCAGCAGGGCAGCCTGACCGGCCAAGATAGGCTGAACCTGGCCACGCCCCGCGCCGGGGCGCCACGCGGCCAGAGCCGCTATGGGGTGGGCAAGAGGCAGGCCGAGCGCCTGAAGGGCCGCAAGGGCCATGCCTGCGTTGCGAACGAGATGGGCTCCCGGTGCAGCAAGCGCCACCGCATAACTCATTCCGTCACGACAACCGAGCGTGAATTGTGAGCCTTCTGGCGCAGTATGCACCCCGTTCAGACGATAATCGGCGTTCTCGCCCAGACCGACACGGGCCAGGCGGCACCCGGCCTGTGCGGCAGCATCCTCGAAAACGGCGTCCAGGCCTGTATCGTCTGGAACCAGCGCCACTCCAGCGTTACTGAGGGCGCGGATCAGGTCGGATTTTTCCTCTGCAATGGCCTCCACGCTCCCCATATAGCCCAGATGCGAGCTGCCTATGGTGGTGATGACCGCTGCATCGGGGCGCACCATCCCGGCCAGTGGAGCGATCTCACCACGATGGTTCATGCCGATCTCGGCCACGCAGAATGCGGCGTCGCGCGGCATACGGGCGAGCGTCAGCGGGACACCCCAGTGGTTGTTGTAGGAGGCGACTGCCGCATGGGTCGGCCCGAGCGCCGAGAGGGCGCAATGCAGCATGTTCTTGGTCGTGGTCTTGCCGACCGATCCCGTCACACCGATCATCACACCGGTGAAACGCGCCCGTGCGGCCTGTGCCAGGGCGCGTAGCCCCTGCATGGTGTCCTGCACATGCAGCAATCGCGGGTCGTCGCTGCCTGACGCACTGTGAACCATAACGCAGGCCGCGCCTTTCTCCAGTGCCGTCGCGATATGGGCATGGCCGTCGCTGGTATCGCCCACGAGGGCGATGAACAGGTCTCCCGGTTCCAGCGTGCGGGTATCGATGGAGATGCCAGTGACGGCGACATCGGCAATGAGCTGGCCTGATGTGGCCTCACGAAGCTCGGTGCTGGTCCAGATCGGTGTCATGCCGGCACCCCGGCCAGTTCGCGGATCACCGCACGGTCGTCAAACGGGGTCGTGACACCAGCCACGGTCTGTCCACTTTCATGGCCCTTGCCCGCCACGACCACCACATCACCCAGTCTGGCTTCGGACAGGGCAGCGGCAATGGCCGCGCGTCTGTCCCCGATTTCCAGGGCATCAGGGCAGGCGGCACGGATGGCGGCGCGGATTGAGGCGGGATCCTCGCTGCGCGGGTTATCATCCGTCACAATCGCCAGATCGGCCAGTTTCGCAGCGATGCCACCCATGAGGGGACGCTTGCCCCGGTCACGGTCCCCACCGGCACCGAATACGACAATCAGGCGGTTCTGAGCATGAGGGCGCAGGCTGTGCAGCAGATGATCCAGCGCGTCGGGGGTGTGGGCGTAATCGACATAGACACCGGCACCATTATCCAGCGTCACGGCCAGTTCTGCGCGACCGCGCACGCCTTGCAGATGGGGGATGAGGTCGAGAGTACCCCGCGCCTGATCGTCCTGCGCCCAGATCATCGACGCCGCCAGAAGCACGTTATCAACCTGAAAGCGGCCCGTCAGCCCGATAGTGAGGTCGGGCAGTTTCTCACCGAACAGGGCGAGGGAGACAATCTGACCATGCGGCAATGGGGTGGCATTCAGCAGACGGATCGTCTCACCCTGTTCGCCCACGCTGCGCGGCTTGAGGCGTCGTGCCTGCGCCAGATCGCGCAGGGCCGTGACAGTTTGCGCATCCATGTCCGCGTTGAAGGCAGCAATGGCCCCGTCGGGCAACAGATCGGCAAAAAGGCGCAGCTTGGCGGTGCGATAGGCGTCCATCGTCCCGTGATAATCCAGATGGTCGCGTGTCAGATTGCAGAACCCGCCCGCGCCGAGACGCACGCCATCCAGACGATGCTGATCAAGACCGTGAGACGAGGCCTCCAGCGCGACATGATTGATGCCAGCAGCTTTGAGCTGGGCCAGTGTCTGGGCCATCGAGACGGCGTCGGGCGTCGTAAGTGGCGGCGGGGCCTCGACGGGAATATCGCTGATCAGTCCCAGCGTGCCGATGCTGGCAGCGGGATTGCCGCTCATGGACCAGAACTGACGCAGGAAATCTGCGGTGCTGCTTTTGCCGTTTGTTCCTGTTACCGCAGCGATATGCGCTGGCTGGGGCCCGGCAAGGAGGGCGGCCATGAGCGCCAGCGCATGGCGAGGCGAGGACGACGAGACGCAGGGTACGGAAAAAGCAGGGGTCACCGCGTCTGAGGCCAGCAGGGCCGAGGCACCTTGTGCGAGCGCCTGCGGAATGAACGTCGCGCCATCGACAGCAACGCCGGGCAGGGCGGCGAAGATCATACCCGGCCGCACCGCACGACTATCCGCTGTGATGCCATGAATTTCAGGGTCAACGACAAGAGGCGGGACCGTTAGTCCGGCCCGCTTCAGGATCTCGGAAAGACGCATGGGCTCAGCCTCGTTCGGGAATGTGGTGCGCGGCGCGATCGGCGGCTTTGGCGGCGAGCTTCGCCGCTTTCTCGGCAGCCTTGGCAGCTTTCTTCTCGGCTTCTTCCTTCTGCGCGGCAATACGCGGGTCGCCGGGATCATTACCCGGCCCGAGAGCGCGACGCCCGGCGGGAATGCCGGGTTCAAGCGGTATGGCCATCTCGGCGTCGATACGGGCAACGTTCTTGGTGTCCGGAAACAGGCCGAGCATCGGGCCGATACGCGCAATCAGCTTGCCGGTGGTTGGCGCCGCATTCCAGCCGGAGGTCACAAAGCCATGCGTCTTGGGCGTAGGATGCGGAGAGTCGAGCATGACGTACACGGCATAACGCGGCGCGTTCATCGGGAAGATGGAGGTGAAGGCCGAGATATTGACGTGCTTGAGGTAACGACCATTGGGGCCGACCTTTTCTGCCGTGCCGGTCTTGCCGCCCACGAAGTAGCCCGGCACCTCGGCGCTACGTGCCGTACCCTGTGTCACATCGAGACGCAGCATCTTGCGGATAAGTTTTGAATTTTCCTCTGACACGACACGTTCGCCTTGCGGGGCAGGCGGCGGCGCAGGGGCATCGCTACTGGTGTCGGCGTCCGGCTTGAAGGCCGCCGGGACGACAGGCGCGTGAGAGGCTTGCGTGGTGGCAGGGGCCGTGTTCAGCGCGCCATTCTGCGATGCGGCGTCGCCTGTGGGCGGAGGTGAGGCATTTCCCGGTATTTGGTCCGTCGCGGCGTTGGTGCCATCATCCTGCTCGCGGGCGAGGAGGGTTGGCTTGATCAGGATGCCGCCATTCACTGTCGCCGCCGTGCCGCGCACGATCGAGAGCGGTGGCTCGGCAACGCCGTGACCGAAGCCGACCGTCATGACGGTCGATATGCCCCAGTTCTTCGAGGACGGCACGATCGGACGCCCGGCCTCGGGCAGCTCGATAGGCACGCGGTTGAAGAAACCCATCGTCCGCAGCCATTCCTGCTGCCTTTTCGCGCCGACATCGAGCGCAATATGGGCAGCTGCCGGGTTCGAGGATTTTGCGAGAACATCAGGCAACGCCAGCCAAGGGGCGAAATGATCGGTCTTGATGTCAGAGATGGTGAACCGGCCGATATGGATGGGAATGGTCGAGAAGCGGTCCCAGATATGGGCAACACCGTACTCGATGGCCA
The DNA here is from genome assembly GCF_030263835.1 of Asaia sp. HumB. Taxonomy (NCBI): domain Bacteria; kingdom Pseudomonadati; phylum Pseudomonadota; class Alphaproteobacteria; order Acetobacterales; family Acetobacteraceae; genus Asaia; species Asaia sp. HumB. The sequence continues at coordinate 2,667,279 of NZ_JARPML010000002.1, forward strand.
TGGCCGCTGTCTGCAGCTTGAAGGTCGAGCCGGGCTCATACATGCCCGTAACAGCGCGGTTGAAACGGGCATCGGCAGGCGCATGGCCGAATTCATTGGCATCATAATCAGGCAGGCTGACCATGGAGATGATCTCGCCTGTATTCACATCCATGACGATGGCAGCCGCACCGATGGCCTGGAACTCATCCATTGCCGCCTGGGTCACTTCACGCGCCACGGCCTGGATACGCACATCAAGCGACAGGCGCAGTGGGGTACGATCCTTGTTGAGGCGCTCGTTGAAGTAGCGTTCGACGCCAGCCACACCATGATCGTCAATATCCACGCCGCCCAGAATCTGAGCAGCGGTGCGCCCTAGCGGATAATGACGCCGCTCACTGGCCTCGAAATAGATGCCGGGGATGCCAAGATTGTTGATCGCAATTTCCTGCACCGGCGAGATGTCACGCGCGATATAGACGAACTGCTTTTTGAGCGAGAGTCGACGTGTGGTTTCGGCTTCATCCAGTTGCGGAAGCACGCTCTTGAGCTTTTTTGCCGCATCGGCCGCGTCGATCAGCTCCATGGGGTTTGCATAGACCTGCGCCACAGGCAGGGACAGGGCAAGCGTCTGACCGTTGCGATCGACAATGCTCGCGCGGTGCACGTCGGGGAGCGAGAAGTCACCGGCAACCTGACCCTTTGGATCGCTTTTGGGGATTTCCGGAACCTGGGAGGCAATCTGACGCTTCTCGGGCGCCATGGGCATAAACACGGTGGCAAGGCTGAGTTTGGCCGCGACAAGGCTGAAAAGCAGCATGAAGCCGAGCCCCACGCCAATCAGTCGCGTATGCATCTGGTCGAGCGAGGCCCGAACCCTCTTAGTGGTCTTTCCCTCGGCGCGAGACGATGCGCCGCTGCGATGGCCCGACCTGTTAGAGGGTGGGGGTGTCCTGCCAGCCATGCTCAGCCGCTTTCATATCCGCTCAGTTGGCGAGTGGGGTCGGGGGCGGCAAGGCATCACCATAGCCTGCCAGCGCCGATGAAGACCCGGAATCGCTTTGCACATGATGCGGCTTTGGAGACTGCATGGCAATGTCATGACTGGTGTGCGCGCTGTGAGAGGCGGCCTCGCGCGCGCTGTGCCATGACGTTGCCGGGGTCGCCTGCGGGCGGTTACCACGAAAGCTGGCCAGACGTACGGCGAGGTCTGAATCGTCGCTTGACTGGGTTGTATTGTCACGGGCAGCGGCATCGCGTGGCGACGCATGAACCACGGCACCATAGCGTGACTTGTGACGGCCGGTCTGGCCGAGTTCGTCAGACACGACATGGGTACGCGGGGTTTCCTGCGCGAGTTCGATGGCTGGGTGCGAGGAGACGTTCTGGGTCCGAACCGTATGGGGCGCAGAAAGTGCCGGACGTGCTGCTGTAGCCACGCGCGGCGTTACCGATGCGACCATGACGCGTGGTGCCACCACCGGGGGTGCGACAGTGGGTGTTACAACCGGCGCGTGATGATGAGCAGGCTCGGCACTCGCTATGAGAGCCGCAGTGTCGCGTGGGGTCTGCGCCTTGGGGCTGCTGACCTTGGGTGCCGGCGCTGCGGGGGCAGGGGCGGGATCGGAGGCACGAGCCACGGGGGCCGCCGGCGCCTGCGAGACCGCAATGCTCAGGCTTTCGCGCGGATCATGAAAGGCCGGACGTGTGGAAGGCGCAGGCAGCGTTTCGATCATGCTGGCAAGCCGCACATATTGCGTGGGTGCCATCGGATGAAGCTGTCCAAGAAAGCGCGATGACAAGGCGCTCAGGCGATCCGGCTGGTTCAGAAGGGCCCATTGCGTGCGCAGCATGGCGGTTTGCTGTCTTACGCGCTCGGTCTTCTGGACAACCGATGTGATGTTCTGGTCCAGGACCGTTGTTTCGTGCTTCTTCGTATAGAGAAACATTCCCGAACCACCAGCGAGAAGCGCGCAAAGAATCGTAAACGGCCGGATCATGAAGAAGACCCCCTAACAGAGGCTGATGGTGCGGTACGGAGAAGGCTGCGCAGCTTGGCACTGCGCGAGCGGGGGTTGCGTCCGATTTCCTCGTCAGAGGCGAGAACGGGGCGGGTATGGGGCAGAACATAGTCGGGCGTGACGAAACGCTCGGCCATGGGCTCGTGGCGTGACGGGCGGCTTACCCGTCCGGCAGCCTGCGCGAAGGCACGCTTGACGAGACGATCTTCAAGGGAGTGGAAGGTCACCACGACCAGTTTTCCGCCTTCATCCAGAAGGGCGGGGGCCTCGTCCAGCGCACGCTGTAGCTCGCCGAGCTCGTCATTGACGGCAATACGCAGCGCCTGGAAGCTGCGCGTGGCGGGATGAATGCCAGATTTGTCAGGGCGCACGACGCTACGCACGATATCCGCAAGGCGCGCCGTTGTGCGGATCGGCTCTTCCTGACGCGCACGCACGATGGCTGAGGCGATACGGCGTGACATGCGGTCTTCGCCATAGTGATAGATGATATCGGCCAGCTCGGCTTCATCCGCTTCATTGACGAGATCCGCAGCTGAGCGACCGGCACGGGACATGCGCATGTCAAGCGGACCGTCATGGCGGAAAGAGAAGCCACGCTCGGCTTCGTCAAGCTGATACGATGAGACGCCAATATCGAGCACGATGCCATCGAACGGCGCATCATCACTCAGAAGCTCGGCCATGGCGCCGAATGTGCCCTCAACAGGCACAAGGGCTCGGCCCGGCGCATGAGCGTGCAGTTCTGCGGCGAGCTCGGCGGCACGGGCAATAGCCGTCGGGTCGCGATCAATTCCCCACACAGTGCAGGCGGCACGCGCGAGGACGCCGCGCGTATAACCCCCACCGCCAAATGTGCCGTCGACATAACGTCCGCCATCACGTGGCGCGAGCGCATCGAGCACCTCTGGCAGCATCACGGGCACATGGCCGGGGTCGTGGCGAGTCAGCATGGCGAGCGGTGCAAGGGCGTTCATGACGCCACCTCGCCGTGCGTGACGGGGCGGCTGGTCATGCGTCGAGCGCGCGCACGCGCTTCCTCACGACGCCTGGCGCCGGCTTCGGGCTCCCAGATCTGGAACACGCGCCCCAGACCCATGAATGAAATCTCGTCGACGAGATTGGCGTGACGCTTGAGGACGTCTGGCAGGATAATACGCCCTTCCTTGTCGGCGTCGATCGGGTAAGCGTCAGCGTAGAGACTGGCGGCCAGGTCATCATGATCGTCAGAGAAGATATCGAGCGATTCCACCGGACCTGCCAGCGTGGCGAACGCGGCGCTGGGCCACGCCTCGATGCAGGGATGAAGATGGGATGGGCGGAGAATCACAAGGCTCTCATCGGGTTGCGCCTGAGCCCTGAGGGCCGCGCGAAAGGAAGCCGGAATGGACACACGGCCCTTGGCGTCGAAGCGGTTCTGATGCGTGCCGAGGAACACACTCACGCCGTTCGATGCCTCCCCTTCGTCCTGGAGTGATTGCCGCAGATGTTTCGGACCCGACACGGGACAGGACTTCGAGCGTCATGTCGGAAAAGCCGCTTGGGATGGTTTTGGGATATCATGGGATTTCATGGGACGTCAAACAATTCGCAACAAGAAACGACGGAATTTCCAAGTTTTTTAAACAGAGCAAAGATGAGTGTTCTTGATATGTTCTGGATCAAAATCAAAGACCAATGAATCAATTCATCGATGAGGCGTTTTTGTTATGTTCCTATTGTGGCAATCCGCACCGTGATTGAGGCATGATTGGGGCGAAAAGCGTAAAAGAAGCGTATATTTGGCGCTTATTTACATCAGCCGACTATTTCGGAATATTTCTTCGGCAATGCCGGTATTGGTGCCGCAAGTGCGGCCGGTAACTAAGTGTCAGACGGTCTGTAAGCCGGGTTCTGTCCGCTGAAAGCGGGGCGATCATTCCTCTGGGACCGGTCTTGCAACCGGCCTCACGCAACCAACCCGAATGACAAGGCGGGAGAGCCTCTGATCCCATCCCGAGGGACGGATCCGCCATTCCTATTCGGTCTTGCTCCCGATGGGGTTTGCCCTGCCTCCCGCGTTACCGAAGGAGCGGTGCGCTCTTACCGCACCGTTTCACCCTTGCCTGCAGCCCGAGGGCCGGGCAGGCGGTTTGTTTTCTGTGGCACTTTCCCTAGGGTCACCCCCGCCGGCCGTTAGCCGGCATCGTTCTCCCGTGGAGCCCGGACTTTCCTCCATCACGACGGTTCGCACCGGCGCAACAGCGATCGCCCGACCGTCTGACGGGCGCAACCTGACCCAACAGGGCGAGTGGGTCAAGCGTGACACCGTGCTTTTTGTCCACTTCCGGCTCACGCAACCAGCATACGATACCTGAAATCGAGGCGGCTTCTGGCAGGTACTGCACCCGGCATGAAGAGCGGGGGAGCCATATCATGGCGCCGTGAGGGGAATATCCGCCTCATCCCGATTATCCGTGTGATCGTCTTTCGCGAGAGAGTGAAGCTTGTCGCGCCAGGGGCTGTTGATTGAAGTCCGGCTACATGCAGGCATCCTGTGCTAGGGTCAGTTCATGACTGATTTGCCCGTTGCTCGTCCCGGATTGCCCTACAGGATCTTCCTTTCATGGCTCAAGCGCGCCGCAAAAGGGCGTGATGGTCTGCCCATGCCAGACTACCTAACCCCGGAATCGCTCGCTGCCCTGCGCCGCATGACGGGCATGCCGAGCTTTCCGCAGGCTCTCTCTGCCTTGCAGATAAAGTCGTGGCGGAGTCTCGATATCCCATGCGGCGAGCATGTGCGTCCGGCGAGGTTATATCGCCCGAGAGGCAAGGTGACGGGCGTCATCCTGTTTCTGCATGGTGGCGGATTTGTCCATTGCGATCTGGTGTCGCATCACGGCATGTGCTGCCGTCTCGCGCGCCATGCAGGCGCGATGGTTTTGTCGCTGGATTACCGGCTGGCCCCGGAACATCCCTATCCGGCGGCCGTCGAGGACGGATGGGCGGCCCTGAAATGGCTCGATCAACAGGCCGGGATGCGTGACCTGCCCATCGCTGTCTGTGGCGACAGCGCGGGCGGAAATCTGGCAGCCGTGCTCGCTCGCCGTGCTGGAGTGGAGGGCATGCGGCGCGTGGTCGCCCAGCTTCTTTACTACCCCACGGTCTCGGGCCTTTGGTCACCCTCAAGCCGCGCTGTCTACGCGGAAGGGTTTATGCTCACGGCGCGTCTGCTCGACTGGTATGGCCGACAGTATATCCGGCGCGACCGTGACATGCTCGACCCGGATTTTGCGCCAGTTTTCGCAGATGATCTGTCAGCGGCGCCTCCTGCCATGATCGTGACGGCCGGGTTCGACCCGTTGAGAGGTGAGGGTGAACTGTATGCGACCTTGCTGCGTGAGGCGGGAGTAAGAGTGCGCCTTGTCTGCTGTGCAAAAGCCATTCACGGCTTTCTGAATTTCTACGCTGTCGTGGTCGAAGGGCGACACGCCTTGCGGCTTGGCGGGGCGTATCTGCGCGCGCAATTCGCGCGGTACAGGAAGGCGCAATAAAAAAACCGGGCTCAGGGCCCGGCTTTCTTTATTGTTGCGACATGGCATGGAACCGGCCGGGTGTACCCTGGTCGGTTGCCAGCATGCGATCGGCACGATTGACCTTGATGGTGAACAGGCGGTCAAAAGTACCCGGCTTGCCGGGGCAGCCATCATTGCTGCGTTGCATGAAATCGATACGCGTTGCATCTGGCGGATCATTGCCATTGAGAATGGGCACGAGGCATTTGGCAGGCACGTCGGTCATACCGTTATGCGTGACCATGACGCGCAGATGCTCGACCAGCTTCGTGTTGTCGAACCAGGCCAGGCGGTCGAACTGGATCTTGTCCGCCGCCTGATCCAGCCACCCCATTTTCATGACGAGAATGGCCAGAAGCGAGGCGGGCACCAGCACGATCAGGCGGCGCAGTAGATGCTGCTTGAGCGTGCGGGGCTTGCGGCGGCCCGAACCAAGTCTGGGCGCGCCGGGCTGCGAGGGTATTTTGGGTTCAGAGGCCAAGGGGATGCCTTATTCCATGTCTTCGTGCCAGATCTGCCCGTCACGGGCGAGCATCTGACGCGCTTCCTCGGGGCCCCAGCTGCCTGCCGCATAATGCGCCATCGGCACTTCGTTCTTTGCCCAGGCATCCATGACCGGCGCGACCCACTTCCATGCGGCCTCGACCTCGTCACGACGGATGAAGAGCACTGGATAGCCGCGCACGGCATCGAGCAGCAGGCGCTCATAGGCATCGGGGTAACGGACCGAGAATTCGCGCTCGAAATGCACGTCCATGTTGGTTTCCCACAGGCCGAAATCATCATCGAGCGGGTTCTTGACGTTGAACTGCCACGACACGCCCTCATCCGGCTGGATGCGGATCACCAGCACGTTCTTCTCCGGCTGAGAGGGGAACAGCTTGGTGGCGGATGGCTTGAACGTCACCACGATCTCGCTGACCTTGGCTTTCAGACGCTTGGCCGAGCGGATATAGAACGGCACGTTCTTCCAGCGCGGGCTGTCGATTTCAGCGCGCAGGGCAACATAGGTTTCGGTGTTGCTGTCATGGCCGAGCTCGTCGAGATAGCCATCGACTGTCGCGCCCTTGCTATGACCCTTCGTATACTGGGCACGCACCGTGCTGGTAGGCAGCGTGCTGGCATCGAGCGGCACGAGCGACTTCAGGACAGCCACCTTGGCGTCACGCACGTCATCGGCCTGCAGGGAGTCCGGCTTTTCCATGGCGACCAGGCAGAGCACCTGCAGCAGATGGTTTTGCACCATGTCGCGCAGGGCGCCGGAATTGTCGTAATAGGCAGCGCGGCCTTCAACGCCGACGAGCTCACCTGCCGTGATCTGCACGGACTCGATATGCTCACCCGACCAGACCGCCTCGAAAAGCGGGTTGGCAAAGCGCAGGGCGATCACGTTCTGGACGGTTTCCTTGCCGAGATAATGATCGATGCGGAAAACATAGCTTTCCTTGAAATACTGACCAACACCTTCATTGATCTCTTCGGCAGTCTTGAGGTCGATGCCGATCGGCTTTTCCAGCACGACGCGGCTGTCATCGGTGATCAGCCCTTCGTGGTGCAGGTTCTTCGAGATTGCGCCATAGAGGTCAGGAGCCGTGGCGTAATAGAATACGCGCACATGCTCTTCTGCCTTGTGGCTGAGCACCTCACGCAGACCTGCCCAGTTGCTGTCGGGCTTGGAGCCGTCGAGGCTGACGTAGTGGATCATGTCCAGGAAGCGATCGACCGTGTCTTCGTCGAAATCATCGGTTTTGACGAAGCGCTTGAGTGCGTCGCGTGCACGCGTCTGGTACTCGCTGCGCTTGAGCGGGGAGCGTGCCGTGCCGATGATGCGGGCCGTATCCGGCACCTGTCCCATGGTCAGACGGTAATAGAGGGCGGGCAGCAATTTGCGCATGGTCAAATCGCCGGTGGCGCCGAAAATGACATAGTCGAATGGGGCGACCTGGTGGCAGTTGGTCATCTTCCTGGCTCTCCGGTTCTGGGTGGGGCAGTGCGGTCTTATGACATGCGTGCCCGGACGGGGTAAAGGTAGCAAAGCAAAGCCGCCAGATGGTCGGTCGTTCCCTCGCAATATGCGTTGACCCGGCCTATACCGGCGCGATAAGCCGCCGTTCTTCGCAAGTGCCTGCAAAATCCAGCTGCGTGCATCTGTGGCTGTTCTGGCCCGACCGGGCCGTGTGCAACCCCTGTTTTCGAGGTCACCATGTCTGACATGCCTTTTGATATTGACGAAGCCGCCGCCAGCCGCGCGCGTCAGGCTGCCGATCCTGACTCGAATGTAGGTGGCATTGCCGTTGACCGCCTGCGCAGCGTTATCGAACGCGTCGAGCGTCTGGAAGAAGAGCGCAAGGCGCTGGCAGGCGACATCAAGGATATCTTCAGCGAAGCCAAGTCAGCCGGGTTCGATGTTGCAACCATCAAGAACATCATCAAGCTGCGCAAGAAAGAACCCAATGAGATTGAAGAGCAGGAGACGCTGCTTGATATCTATCGCCGCGCGCTTGGAATGTAAGGCGTCTGACTAACACGAACCGGGCATGTTTTTTTGATGCCCGTTTCCGGAGCCCCCGGTTTCACGAGGCCGGTTTCGCAGGCGCGCGACCCGGCAGGGCGTCAGCGCGCTGCTGCCGGGCCGCACTGTGATCCTGCTGAGGGCAGCAAGGGCCTGTGCCGGGTTTCATGAAGATTTAAAGACACGATCTATCTCTCCCTGACTTTGGCAACGGCCATTGATATGAAACGCCCCGTTCCGGTTGTTTCATTACGGTCAGGATGGCGATGTCAGCGGCAGAATGGTGCCTCAGACAGTCCGTTTGGACGTCTTTGCACGAGCGTATCCGGCGTCAGAACCGGCGCAACGATACAGATGATCTGCTTCAGACCGCGCTCATGCATCTGTTCGAGCGCGGGCTGGACGGCATCGAACATCCCGAAGCCTATGTTCTGCGCGCGGCACGCAATCTCGCCATCGACCGCACTCGGCGCGAAGCACGGCTGCGTGTGGGATCGCTGGACGATGATACCAGCGCAGAGCCCGTCTGTGCTGCGCCGGGACCGGAACGCATCGTCTTGGGTCGCGAGCAACTGAGGCGCGTGCGCACGGCATTCAATGCGCTCGATCCCCGCACGGCGCGTATCTTCCTGATGCATCGTCTGGATGACCTGACCTACAGCCAGATTGCCGCGGCCCTCTCGCTGAGTGTCAGCACGATCGAAAAATCCATGGCGCGAGCCCTTGCCCATCTGGCGATGGCGCTCCTGACCGATACAGCGGTGGACGCGTGACACCGGCAGAAATCGAACAGGCGGCAAACTGGCAGGCGCGTCTTATGTCCGACCGGTGTTCCGACCTTGACCGCAGGCGTTTCGACGCGTGGCTTGAGGAAAAAGAGGCGCATCATCAGGCCTATAACCTCGTCTCACAGATCTGGCAGGGCGGGCAGTTTGCACGGTCGCGTCAGGGAAGCGTCTCCCTGCCGTTGTCGCGTCGTGGCGTCGTGGCCGGTATCGTCGGGCTTGGGGCAAGTCTCGGTGTTGCGGCAAACGTGGCAGATGCGCGGACGATCTGTACGGGCCGCGGCGAGCATCGGCGCGTCATGGCATCCGGGCTGCGCGTGGAGATGGATGCATGCAGCTCTCTTGTAATCGCGCCGCGCACCGGTCGCATGGTTTTCGAGGCGGGGCGCTATGAGGTGATGGCCGCGCCATTCGGGCTGCAGGCACAATTCGGCTGTTGCTCGTGGGCCGTGTCGGGGCGTGGTGGACGTTATGCGCTGGATGTGACGAACGCTGCCATGACGCTTGCGGTGCTGGAGGGAAGCGCAAGGCTGGAGAAACCCGGCGCGTCGCATGTTGTGCAGGCAGGGCAGGTCTTTGCATATGACAGGCAGACCCGTCTGGTGACCCAGCGGCCCGGGAGGCTGGATGATCTGCTGGCATGGCGTGAGGGGCGCGCCGTGTTTCATGGCACGCCGCTTGCGCAGGCTTTGAACGAGATGGCCCGTTACAGCGATCGTCCTGTCAGGCTTGTTTCGCCCTCGCTTGCCCCTCTGCGCATCAGCGGTGTCTTTCACACCCATGACCCGGCCCGTTTTTTCCGGGCGCTGGCGCATCTCCTGCCGTTGCGGGTGGTTTTTGCCCCCGATCTGATCTCGGTCGTGCAGCTCTGATTGTTAAGCTTTGATGAAACGACACCGAAACAGATGAGGGCCTGATCGTGCCTGTCGTCTCGCCAGGGAGAGACCAATCCGGTCGTGCCCTGACGGAAGCCCGCTTCGATGATTCCCGCCCTGTATGCCTCTGATCGCCCTGCCTCATGCCCTCTTCCTGCCATGCAGCCGCGCAGGAATCGCCAACGTTTGGCGATGGTGCTGCTGTCGCTTTGTGCCTGGCCACTCCCTGGCCTGGCTCAGACCTCCACTGTACGGCAGACAGAGGCAGGGGATGCGGTCTCCGGGAAGGGGCGTATGGTCACAGGGTTCAGTCAGCCCGCGGGACCACTTGAAGACTCCCTGACCGCCCTCGCAAGGCAGTCAGGGCGCGACATCCTGTTTTCGAGCGATCAGGTGCGTGGCAGGCATGCTCCGGCGCTGAAAGGGCGCTTGACGCTCGACAAGGCACTGGAGCGTCTGCTGGGTGGGTCCGGGCTGAGTGCGCATATCCAGCCCGATGGGACTGTTGTGATCGCCAATGCCGCTCGTGGCAGCAATTTCGCGCATGACAAACACGACGACAAAACCGGGCAGGAGCATATCACGGTCATCGGGCGGGCTGAGCGCCTTGCGCCTTCCACCGTGCCGCTGACCATTACCGAACCGACCTCGGTCATCCAGAAGCGCTTCATCACCAATAATATCGTGCCACTGGCAAGCGTGGATGACATCATCAAGTTCCAGCCGAGCATCTGGACACAGAACCCCAACGGCCCCGGCATGGGCAAGGCCGAGACCATGAGCCTGCGTGGCTTTCAGGATGGTCAGTACAACATGCTGTTCGATGGTATCCCCTTTGGAAATGCCAGCGATCTGCACCACACCACCTCGTCGCTTTTCATTTCGCATTTTCTGGGTGAGGTGCAGGTCAATCGCGGGCCGGGCACCGCCTCGACTATAGGCAATGCGACCTTTGGCGGGACGATCGGGTTTCAATCCCGCACCCCTGCACAGCATTTCGGGGTCACGCCCTATGGCACCTATGGCAGCTTCAACACGCGTGCCGGGGGTGTAGAGGTCGATTCCGGCAAGACCCGTTTTGGCTCGATGGTGCTCGATCTGCAGCATGAGGAGACGGATGGATATTTGACCGGCTCGGGGGAGCGGCGCAACAACCTGCTGTTCAAGGATGTCGCGCGACTGGGGGAAAACACGACCCTGACCTTGCTGACCACCTATAACTGGGAAAACCAGAACACCACGCAGGGGGCCACGCTGGCCCAGTACCGTAAATACGGCAAGGATTATGGCCTCTGCTTCAATCCTGCGCTGCAATGCTATGCCGGGTATCAGCCGAGCACCTACACGTCGGATTTCGACTACATCGATATCAAGAGCAAGGTGCTGCCCTGGCTTACAATCGAAAACCGTCTTTATACGAACGGCTTCGAACACGATTACACCGAGTCCACCGACGCGAGTTCGGATGATCCGGGCGCTAATGGCGTGACCTTCTATTCAGCTGCGGGCAAGAAGCTGGCCACCTACAAGAATGACGTGCCCGGCAAATATGCCGATGCGAAATTCCGTGACTATGGCGATACACTAACCTTCAAGGCCCATACGTCGCAGGGTGATGTACTGCTTGGCGCCTGGGCCGATCTGCAGGACGACCGACGCTATACCTATGCTCTCGATCTGACGAAGGGCGGCATCATGGTGCCCGGCAAGAATGGCTCGGCCTATAGCTATGACATCTCGGATTTCAACACGACCGTTCAGCCCTATCTGGAATTCGACTGGAAGCCATTCCGCAACACCATCATCAAGCCGGGCATCAAATACTCCTACTTCCGACGTGATTATGATGCGGCGGTCAATAAATCGACCAAGGTGCCGCTGAACGCGACGCAGCAATTCAGCTCATGGCAGCCTTCGATCTCGGCAAACCAGATCATCCTGCCGGGCTGGAGTGCCTACGCCCAGATTGCCCGCGGTTTTCTGGCCCCGCCCATGAGCGTGTTCCAGACCCAGAATGTGGGCAATGTCAGCCCTGAAACCACGCTGAACTATCAGATCGGCACAGTGGTGCAGCAGAAGCGCTGGACGGTCTCGTTCGACGCCTTTTACATCAATTTCTCGAACTTCATTGCCTCGGCGCAAATCAAGGTGCCCGGCTTTGGCACGCAGAGCACTTCGGTCAATAGTGGTGGCGCCATATACAAGGGGCTTGAGGTTGAGGGGCAATATGCCATCGGTCATGGCGTATCGCTTTATGGCAATTACAGCGTGAATGACGCGCAGTACAAGCACAGCTCAGTGCGCGTGGCAGCTACCCCCAATGTGCTCGCCTCTTTTGGTGTGCTCTATGACGACAATAAGGGCCCTTATGCTTCGCTTATCGGCAAGTTTGTCGGCAATCATTATGGGCTCGACAGCACTACCGATAGCGCTGGCAATACAGTCTTTGCCAATCAGTATCGTATTGGCAGCACCACCACGGCCGATCTTGCTCTGGGGTGGCATTTCAAGAAGCTGGGGGGCTTCATGCGCGATGTGACGCCCAGCCTCAAGATATCCAACCTCTTCAATAATCGTGCCATCAGCGATTTTGCCGGTAACCAGTCTGCCGCCAGTGCGGGCTATCCCGATGGCGCACCGCTCTACTGGCGTCTGGCGGGTCGCTCTGTGTTCTTCAACCTGACGGTCACCCTGCCATGAACCGCGCGCTCATTCTTTCTCTTGCGTTGGCACTGGGTGGTGCAGGTACAGCACAAGCTGCCTCATCTCCTGTTTTCTCTTCGGTCGAGCCTGAAGCGCCAGCGAGACTGGAACGCGTTGTGCTGATCGCACGGCACGGGATACGCAGCCCGACGCATGATGCTCGTAGCCTCGAACAGGAAACCGGGGTTGTCTGGCCCTCCTGGCCAGTGGCCCCCGGCGAACTGACCGATCATGGCCGCGCCACACTCGATGCTATGATGCAGGGCGTGGCTCGCTATTATGATCTCGCCTGCACGCACAACACGTCTCCCTGCCTTGGGGCGACGCCTCCTTTCATATGGGCAGATTCTGCCGATGACCGCACCCGTGAGAGCGGGCAGATCATGGCCCATGCCCTTTCGCCGGGGCATGAAATCATGGCCCGCTCACTTGCCGCCGGGCAGCATGATCCGGTGTTTGACGCTGTGACGACTGAATTCGTGAAACAGCACCATGATCAGATGGCGCAGGACGCGACGCAACTGGCCCGAAATGACAGGCTGGCGCGTCCTGACAGCGTGAATGTCGGGCTGGCGGCGTTGCAGCAGCTTTTTGCGCCCCAAGCCTGTGAGACGGGGCAGGGGCCCTGTTTCAAAACCGGCCTCGTGGTCAGTGAGAAAAAAGGGCGGCCTTCGCTGGGCAGAGGGATGACACTGGCAGCAACGCTCGCGGAAAACCTGATGCTGATCCATGCGCAAAGCCTTGACCAGACCTCCGATGCATCAGTCCGTGAGGCATGGGTTGGAAAAATCAATCCGGCTCTGCTGACAACCCTACTCCCGGTGCATGACTATCTGTCCAGGCTCGTCCGCCGTCAGGGTGTGGCTGTAGCCGCACGCAGCGCGGTCATGGCGGATATCATCGCGCACTTCATGGCGGGCGAGACGATCAGGCTGGGGGATGGTTCGATCGTCTCACCCGCAACGCGGCTTCTCGCCTTCGCGGGTCATGACACGACGCTCGATGCATTGGCGGCCCGATATGGTTTGGACTGGCATTTCAGTGATCAGCCGGACAGCACGGCTCCGGACACGACACTGGCTTTCGAGCAATGGCGCGATGGAAAAGGACAGATCGTCTTTCGCGCCCGGGTATTCCATCAATCCCTGCAAGCCCTGAGGGAAGGCAAGGGCGGTGCCGCTCAACCTCTTTCTGTAACCCTCACTGGGAGGGATCTGCGCTAGAAACTGAGCGGCCGAGAAGGGCATCACTCTCGCGGTTGGAGACAGGAGAGACACCGTTACGGACGCAGGAAGTCAATCTGAGCGCCTATCGCTGTGCGGCAAGGAGGCTGGCCGTAAAGATCGCTCTTGGCGGAGTCGGCAAAATTAGCATAGATCGCTGATTATGACGACCGCGCTCCTTTCTCTCCCTCTGTGGATGCAGTTTCTTGCAGGATTTATCCTGCTCGGGCTGGGACTTATGTTCATCCTCATGCCGTTTTCCATCTTCGGTGTAAAACCGCGGCTGGAAGAGGTGGAGCTACAGCTCAACGAGGTGCGGGCGGAACTGCGGATCATCGCCATGAGGCTGGCTCAGGGCGCTGGCGAGACTGGCCCCTCGGGTGAGCCAATCTATGCGCCGCCCCGGCGAGCGGCAGCGTCTGCAGGGCAGGCTGAGCCGCCTCTTCGTCCGACTGAAACCATGCGCGCTCCCGACCCCATGCCGTGGTCGGCGCAGGCCGGTCGGCAGGCAGCCCAGCGGCCTCCGGTTGAACGTTCCCCGGTTGAACGTCCCTTGGGGGAGCGTTCCGCCGGCGAGCGGGCTTCGGGTGAGCGCCTTACGCCAGATTATGCCCCGGCTGAACGTATCCAGCCGGACAGGATGCAGTACGAGCGCTCAGGCCAGGATGAGGCGTTGCGTCCCATGCCTGCTGCCGAGGAGATTTCACCGCGCGAGGCCTTCCAGCCGCGTCACCCGGCGAGTGACGAGCGTCGTGACCGCCAGAGCCCGCCAAGTGTGCGGGATGACTACAGCTATGCAGAGTCGGGCGCACAGGAGAATCTGGAGCGCATCCTGCGTCCCACGCATTTTGACCCGCCGCCACCGCGAGAGGCGCCGCGTCCGCCAGGTGCCACTTATGACACGCGGGCGTCTGCCGCACCCTATGTCGGGGCAGGCGGTACCGCTGCACCGATATCCAGCTCTCAGGGCAAGGATCAGAATGAGGTAGCGAGCCGCAACGATGATGCATGGCGCCTGAAGGCGCAGCGTCAGGAAATGGCACCGCGCGGTGCCGGAGCGGAAGCTGAAAAACTCCGTCAGGCGGAAGAGGCCGGCGCGCGCCGCGTTCGTTCCGAGCCGACCCTGCGCTGGCCGCCGCGCCCCTGATCAATGTCGACACTGAGCGGTCCTACACACAATTTTTGAGACGATGAAGCACAGGGTAAGTAACCTTGCCTGAAGCCAATGCAGGTATGCTGCTCCATCCTGTGTGGTAGATAGAAAATATAATTTAGTTACGATAATAAATCTATTTCTATGGTTATTCACTAAGGCTTTGTCAGTGATTCCTGCGACTGTTACTGGCAAGGCTCGCGTTCAGAGCAAATAGACACAATGATGTGTACCTATTTGTGTCTTATTGTGTCGTAGTATGTCCAGGCCGAACACGTCGGTCAGACAAGGGAATACGACCATGCCACACTCGCAGACAAGCAAGACACTCATGAGCGATGAGGCCCAATCTTCACCGGTTCACGCACGGCGAGCCTTGCTTGTGGCCGGACTGGCCGGAGGGGCAGCATTTCTCTCCTCGGCAAACGGTTCCAAGGCCGCTGCGGTCAATGACGACGGGCCTGGAACGGCGCCGAGAGCTTCTGATGCGTTCAGTGCGGGGGCGATCCGGGCGGGGAGAGGCTCGCAGTTGCAGGGACGCGTGGCTGTCGTCACGGGGGCGGCCCGGGGCATTGGTCGTGCCATTGCGGTCGAGTATGCCGCAAACGGGGCCGACGTGGTGGCTCTGGATATCGCCGGGCCGATAAGTCATGTGGCTGACGCTGTTCCTGCCAGTCATGAGGAACTGGACGAGACCGTTCGGCAAATCCGGTCATTCGGTCGCCGGGCAATGGCGATCAGGGCTGATATCCGTCAGATCGCGCAACTGCGAGCCGCAGCGGAAGAGGTTGTCAAAGCCTTTGGCCATATCGACATCCTCGTGGCCAATGCCGCCATACAGGGCTGGAAGGCGCTGCTCGATATGGATGACGCTGACTGGAACGATCAGATAGAGAACAATCTCAATGGCACCGCACGGACCCTGCGGGCCTTTGTACCGCACATGATCACGCGCCAGGGCGGTCGAGTGCTGATCGTCTCGTCCATGCAGGGGCGACACGGTACGAAGGGGGGCGCGAGTTATTCCGCCTCAAAATGGGGTCTGATCGGCCTGATGAAATCCGCAGCAATGGAAGTTGCGCCCTATGGTATGACGGTTAATGCCATTATACCGGGGCTTGTGGGCACTGCTCTCACGCTCAATCAACAGCGCCTTGCGGCCCTTGAGCAGCAGGTGCACCACACGGTGCATGGCGAGATCTCACCCGCCCAGGCATGGAAGGATCGTGCCCGAACCGAGGTTCAGCCAATCGGATGGCTACAGCCCGAGGATATTTCACCTGTTGCCGTATTTCTGGCTTCTGACGCATCTGCCCTCACGACAGGCGCAGAATTCGAGGTCAATGGCGGTGACAGTGCTCTGATGACCTGAGCGGATATGTTCAGGAGCGTTGAAATGAGTGACGACGACCTCGGGTGCCGATAACAGGCACCCGAACTCATCCGACAGGGGCTATATCTCACGCCGTTCCTTGCTTCTGACGGCAGACCATCTTTGGCTGCCGGTGCCCCACCGCATGACTGAGTCTTTCAGGCGCCCTATACGGTTACCGTACCGGAGCGCAGAGGCTCAGGACGGCTCGCGGGGGGGGCGGATCAGAACCAGATCATCGCGGTGAATCAGCTCGTCCCGACCTGAGTGACCGAGGCATGTGACGATGTCCTCAGAGCGATGGCCGGCAATCAGGCGAGACTCGTCGGCATCATAGGCGGTCAGGCCTCGGCCGATTTCCTGTCCGGTTTCATCGCAAACAACGACGAGATCGCCCTGGCTGAAACGGCCCTCAACCTGTTTCACACCCGCAGGCAGGAGAGAGCCACCATGATCGAGAGCGCGTACCGCGCCCTGATCGATCATGACGCGACCTCTGGTTTCGAGCGCACTGGCTAGCCAGCGCTTGCGGGCCGAGCCTGCATCTTCCGCTGCCAGAAACCAGGTGCAGCGCCCGGTATCGAGTAACTGGCTGATCGGGTGAGGGGAGAGGCCAGAGGCAATGGCCATGCGGGCACCTGCACGTGTGGCAATCTGAGCCGCTAGCAATTTGGTGTGCATACCGCCTGAAGAATAACCGGGCGGGGGCGCTCCACCCATGGCCATGACCGACTCAGTCAGTGCAGCGACCTCAGGCAGATGTTCCGCTCGTGGGTCGAGGCGGGGGTCAGCGGTATACAGGCCATCGATGTCAGAGAGCAGGATCAGCGTGTCAGCGCCGATCATCTGGGCGACACGAGCTGCCAGACGGTCATTATCGCCAAAGCGGATTTCAGTCGTGGCAATCGCGTCATTTTCATTGATGACAGGTACGCAGCCCAAGCCCAGCAGGGTACGTAACGTTGCTCTGGCGTTGAGGTGACGCTCACGGTCTTCTGTGTCACCAGGGGTCAGCAGCAACTGACCTGCCGTGAGGTCCTGAAGGCCCAGAGCGGCGCTCCATGCCTGTGCAAGCTGGATCTGTCCAACACTGGCGGCTGCCTGTTTTTCCTCAAGACGGAGCTTGCGCCCCACCATGCCCATGCGCACACGCGCAAGCGCAATGGCACCCGAGGAGACAACCACGACATCGGTGCCCTGACGGCGAAGCCGGGCAATATCCTCGCAGACAGTGTTCAGCCAGTGATGGCGTAGCGCGGCGTTCTTGGCATCGACCAGCAGGGCCGAACCAATCTTGATGACAACACAGCGCGCTTCAGCCAGTCGGTTGGTCACTGATGGGTCTCGCGTTCTTCCAGACGGTAATGGGTGACGCGATCCTGCACGATACGCAGCAGCTCGGCCAGCCCTTCATGGGTTGCTGCCGACAAGGTGAACACCTCGGCACCAGAGGCCTTGGCGAGGGCCTTCGTCTTGGCTGTAATCTGGGTTTTGGTCAGGGCATCGCATTTGTTCAGCACGATGATTTCCGGCTTTTCAGCGAGCGTCTCATCATAAGCAGCGAGCTCGCCACGGATCATGCGGTAATTCTTGACCAGCTGGCTCTCTGTGCCGTCGAGCAGATGGATGAGCATGGCGCAACGCTCGACATGGCCGAGAAAACGGTCTCCAAGACCAGCGCCTTCACTGGCACCTTCGATCAGGCCCGGAATATCGGCAATAACAAACTCTTCCGTGGCCGAAAGGCGCACAACGCCAAGCTGCGGGTGGAGCGTGGTGAAGGGGTAGTCGGCAATCTTGGGCTTGGCCCGTGAGCAGACAGAAAGCAGGGTGGATTTGCCGGCATTGGGCAGGCCCACAAGGCCGACATCGGCAATCAGCTTGAGGCGCAGCCAGACCCAGCGTTCCTCGCCAGGCCAGCCCTTGTCAGCACGGCGCGGCGCGCGATTGGTGCTCGTCTTGTAATTGGCATTGCCGAATCCGCCATCGCCGCCCTTGCAAAGCAGCACTTCCTTGCCGTCCTCATCGAGGTCGGCCAGCATGGTCTCACGATCATCGTCGAAAATCTGCGTGCCGATCGGCACATTGATGATGACGGTCTCGGCCTTGGCCCCGGTGCGGTCCGAGCCCGCGCCATTGCCGCCCTTGCGGGCACGGAAATGCTGGGTGTAGCGAAAATCGATGAGGGTGTTCAGGTTCGGAACGGCGCGAAAGATGATGTCGCCACCGCGGCCACCATTGCCGCCATCAGGACCACCGAATTCGACGTATTTTTCACGACGGAACGCGACAACACCATCCCCGCCATCGCCGGAGCGCACATAGATCTTGGCCTGGTCGAGGAATTTCATGGTCTGTCTCGTCTTCGTCCAACAATATCGTTCAAAACAAGAAAGGCCGGCCCAAGCGGACCGGCCTCTCCCGTCAACTGGTATTGGCCAGTCTTTTATTCTGCGGCTTCTGCCAGCGTCACGGAAACGTGGACGCGGCCTTCGGCGCGGCGCGTGAACTTCACGGCGCCATCGGCGAGGGCGAACAGGGTGTGGTCACGACCAACGCCAACGTTAGGGCCAGCCATCATCTTCGTGCCGCGCTGACGGACGATGATGTTGCCTGCGAGAACGGCTTCACCGCCGAACTTCTTGACGCCGAGACGGCGGCCTGCACTGTCGCGTCCGTTACGGCTCGAACCGCCTGCCTTTTTTTGTGCCATGGAGGTCTCTCCTTCTCTCTAGCGTCAGTTACGCTGCGTTGATCGCGTCGATGCGCAGGACGGTCACGTGCTGGCGGTGACCATTCTTGCGGCGGCTGTTCTGCCGGCGGCGCTTCTTGAAGATGATGACCGTGTCCAGACGGTCCTGGGCGATGACGGTTGCCGTGACGGTGGCGCCAGCGACCAGCGGAGCGCCGATCTTGATGCCTGCGTCGGAACCAACGGCCAGAACGTCGGAGAAGGTGATGGTCGTGCCGGCTTCGGCTTCGAGCTTCTCAACCTTCAACGTTGCCTGCGGGGCCACGCGATACTGCTTTCCGCCGGTGCGGATGACTGCGAACATGTCTTAAACTCTCTATCAGTCCGATCTCTTGGCAATTTTGCCAGGGTTTTCCCCGGTCGGCATTGCCCAGTCGCTTTTTATTATTGGCCGAACCACGCACCACAAGACGCATGCTCCCGCGAGGGGGGCTCACTACAGGAGGCAGGCCGCTTCCGTCAATCATTATCGCGTGGAGAACAGGGCGAAATGACGGCTTTACGAAAAGAATCGCATTAACCCCTCTTGCAAGCTACCGGACCTGCCCCTTATAAGCCGCCCACGACCAGGTGATCCTGCTACGGAGAGGTGCCAGAGTGGTCGATTGGGACGGTCTCGAAAACCGTTGTGCCTTCACGGGCACCGTGGGTTCGAATCCCACCCTCTCCGCCAGACCCCGAAAAAAGGGTCGACAGATCACGACAATAATCCATCAACAAAGACGTTCGACGCTGGGCCAGCGGGCCACGTAGCTTCTGTTACGCTAAGCGGCGAGACGCTTTGCCACGGCTTATGATTGATATGACTCTGGCAAAAACCATGCTGTCAGGGGTAAACGCCACCCTGCGCGTCAAGAAAAAGCGGTGCCCTGATATCTTTTCATGAGGCGCCCCAATGAACAGGAAGACAAGATCGTGAAAAGCGATATCTGCCCTCAATGCGGCTGCGAACATATCTATCAGGACGGCGGATTGTGGGTCTGCCCTGAATGTGCGCTCGAGTGGAGCGTCGAGGCCGACGCCCCGGATGGTACAGCCCAGGCTGGCGATGATACGACGGTGCGTGATGCCAATGGTAATGTGCTTGCTGATGGCGATACAGTGACCATCATCAAGGATCTCAAGGTCAAGGGATCGTCGTCGGTCATCAAGGGCGGTACCAAGATCAAGGGGATCCGTCTTGTCGATGCCAGCGATGGGCACAATCTGTCTTGCAAGATTCCCGGGATCGGCGGGATGAATCTCAAATCGGAATTCGTCCGAAAGGCCTGAGCGCCGTTCGCGACAAGCAGGAAGGAAGCCGCATGTCGCGTAAAGCGCCCGGAAGTTTCAGACCCGCTATCGCAATGGCGGAGCGAGGTTCCGATCGTGGTCTGACCGCTGCGAACGAGGGGCAAGCCGAGGCGAAGAGTGCGCTCAACCGCCGCCGTGTGCTGACATCCTCTCTCGCACTCTCCGCCGCGGCTCTGACAGGATGTCACGGGCCGTCCCGCTCGCGATCGCCAGAGCAGATTGCCCTCTGGCCCGAGATGCCACCCGGCGGGGGTGGTCCGAGCGGACCGGAACAGGCGACGGCCAAAGGCGCTCTTTACAACATCACCGAGCCTCGCCTTGAGGTTTTTCGCCCAGACAGCCCCAATGGCAGTGCGGTACTCATCGCGGCAGGGGGCGGGTATCAACGCATCGGCATGAAGCGTGAGGCCTATCCCGCTGCACGCTGGCTCTCGGCCCGTGGCGTGACCGCCTATGTGCTGGTCTATCGTCTGCCGGGTGAGGGATGGGCAGAGGGTCCGCTCGCTCCCTTGCAGGATGCTCGTCGTGCGCTTGCCCTTATCGGGCGCCATGCGCATCGTGACGGTATCGACAAGGCGCGTATCAGTCTGCTCGGCTTCTCGGCTGGAGGCCATCTTATGGGCATGACAGCCTCGCAATGGCATGGAGAAGGTCCGTTTGCGTCCCTCCTTGCAAAGATATCCGTGCCGAAACCGGCGGGCGCTGCCCTGATCTACCCTGTGATCACGCTTGAGAAGCCTTATGATCACACCGCGACGCATCGAGATCTCGTGGGCGTCGATGCAGCCCCCGATCTGGCGCGTCTATGGTCAGTGCAAAGTCATGTCAGGCCAGGTTATCCGCCGGTGTTTCTGACCCAGGCGGATAATGACCGTATAGCGAACCCCTATAATGCTGCACTGATGGCCCAGACCTGCGAGGCTATAGGGACGGCTGTCGATTATCACCGCCTGCCCAGTGGCGGGCATGGCTTTGGCATGGGTGAGCCTGATCAGGTCACCGCAAACTGGCCGGTCTGGTATGAATCCTGGCTTACCCAATACGGACTGATCCGCGCCACCTGAGCTGTGATCATGTCGGGTTGGGAGCTGGGCGTTTCACGGCGTTGGGCGTTGATGCCGCAGCCCCATGACATAAGTGGCGCTGATTGCCCTGTCGTCACCCAGCATGGAAAGCGCGAAAAGCAGATCTGACACCGTTTCGGCCCGTTTCGCACGTTGCGCCATAAGGGGCGTCGCATAAGGGTCCATCACGCAAAGATCAGCCTCGAGCCCGGGCTCCACCTGGCCGATCTGATGCTGAAGACCCAGCGCCCGTGCTGCGCCGACTGTTGCCAGCCAGTAGGCCTGCACCGGATGCAGACTCGTTCCATGTGACTGTGCAGCGCAATAGGAATCATTCATCACGCGCAGCATGGAGAGGCTGTTTCCGCCGCCAATATCGGTGCCCAGCCCAACATGCACACGCCGGTCGGGGCGCATGGCATCGAACAGGCGAAAGGCGCCACTGCCCAGAAACGCGTTTGAGGTCGGACAATGCGCCAGGGTGCAGCCCGCATGGGCGCAACGCGTCAGGTCCTGCTCATTTACATGGACAGCATGGCCGAAAATGCTGCGCGGTCGGACAAGCCCTGCCTTGTCATAGACATCCAAATAGCCTGTACGATGAGGGAAGAGGGACCGGACCCATTCTTCCTCGCGCAGTGTTTCCAGAAGATGCGTCTGCATGAACAGATCGGGCGCCGTATCGAGGAGGGCTCCTGCCAGATCAAGCTGGGCCTCGGTGCTGGTTGGGGCAAAGCGCGGCGTTACGGCATAGAGCTGACGGCCACGACCATGCCATTTGTCGATCAGGCGCTGGGACTCGTCATAACCGTCCTGAGCCGTATCACGCAGGTAATCTGGCGCATTGCGGTCCATGAGAACCTTGCCGGCGATCATACGCGTATTGCGTCGCGTTGACTCGCTGAAGAAGGCCTCGACCGACTCAGGATGAACCGTGCAGTAAACTGCTGCCGTTGTCGTGCCCTGGTCCAGAAGATTGTCGAGAAAATCCGAGGCGACGCGCTGGGCATAGGCCTGCTCGGCGAAGCGGCGTTCCTCAGGAAAGACGTAGCGTTCGAGCCAGGTGAGCAATTGCTCGCCATAGGACGCAATGACCCCGAGTTGCGGATAATGCACGTGCGTATCGATGAAGCCTGGCCCGATCAGGCTGCCGCGATGGTCGATGACCGCGCTGTTGTCTTTGAGCCCTGGCGCCAGCTGACCATAGGGCCCAACAGCACTGATGCGGCCATTCTCGATGATCACCAGACCATCCGTGTCGAAACTCAGAGCGTCATCCGGGGGCATATCGAACGGATTGCCGACAAAGCGCAGAACGGTCCCGCGCAGGGCGAGGCGGGGCGTGGGAGGGCAGGAGTCTGGGATAGCTGAAGCAGGTTGCACAGGGCTCATTTGACCTCTTCGAGGAGCTCTCGGCTAGTGAAAGCCTGTGTCTCATCCAGAAAGGCCGCGTTGGCAACGAGTTCGTCGCGAATCACCACGAGATAGGAAATGCCGCGAATAAGTTCGAGGCGTGTCACGAGGTCGGTTTCGGTTCGGTCGAGCGCACGCAGGCGACGCACTGCGGCGGCGGCAACACGCGCAGGGCGGTCGTGGCGGTCGCGCGTATATTCCATACGGTCGAGCAGCAATTCGATAGGGCGCCGGGCTGTAACGGGCAGATGCTCGCGGTCAAGCAGTGTGCGCAGCCGGATGGCGTTGAGACCGATGGTCATGATGGCAAGCGTGCCTTGCAGATAGCTCTCGACGATGGGAAGGGGCGAAGGGCCTGCATGGCGGATCAATCGGGCAAATCGATCGATATTGCGCCCGATCCATTGTCGTGTTTCCGGCGCCTTGCGCAGATGGCAGAGATTGCGCAGCTCCCCCAACATCTGCCGCCGCAGCCGCAGCCGCTCGGCCTGCGGGCTGAAAGGCAGAAAGGTATGAAAGACCAGCACAGCGGCGCAGGCAGCCATGAGGGTGCCCATGGCACCGTTATAGAAGGCAATCTCATCGAGGCGGTGGTGATTCTGGACATTCACCATGCTGGGCATGAGCAGGCCGTAAGCGGCGGCGGCACCTGCCGTGGCGACGTTGGCGCGCGCCAGCCCACCAATGAACATGGCAGGTCCGAATGCCATGATGAACATCTCGTAGGTGTCGAATTTCGGCACGAAGATGAAGGTGAGGATACCCCCGGCGATAACTGACCAGATCGTTCCCTTGAGAAAGGCTGTTGTGCCTAGAACCGGATTTTCCTGCGTGGCAAACAGACCGCAGATAAGAGATGTCATCGAGATGAAGCCGGTGCCGTTCGGCCATGCGGTGACTTCCCACACAAGGGCCGTGAAAAGAATGGCCGCCATCACACGCAGGCCGTTATTGATGGCGTTGCGCGGATCGTGATGGGTTTGCAGCCTGAAGTGAAACCGGTCGCGCGGAATCAGATGGGTGCTGGCATCATATTCGATGATCGCGATTTCAAGATCGTTGAGCAATTCACCAAGCGCGACATGCAACACCCGTTCGTCCACCGGGCCAAGATCCGGCAGGTCGCTGTGATCCGGCCTTATGAACGGTGCGGCATGGACGCGACATTCCTCGATCAGCAGATGGAGGTCGGCCAGAATACCCTGAACGGGTTCCGCATCGCGCAGGCGTGCTTCGAGTCCACGAAGGAAGAGTTGCGCATGGTGCGAGGTTTCATGAAAACTGCCGTGGCTGTGAGCAAGGGCCGCGAGGCGGGCCGCCATACCAAAGCCTCGGGAAAGCAGGATGGAGACGGCAGCTAGGGCAGCACGGGCGTGGTCGCCCTCATGCCCATGAGGCCCCATCTCGATTTCAGCGAATTCGATCTCGCTGTTCAGGCGCAGGATCGTGGCAAACAGCTCACGCGCCTTGCGTTGGGTCGTGGCGGCGTCGGAGAGGATGTCAGCGATGGAGAGCGAGACGAGGGAGAGCGCAGTCTGAAGCTTGGTGCGCACCGCCTGTCGGGCCTGTCGCTCCTGACTGGTGGCAAAGACGAGGCCCATACCTGCCTCGCAGATCACGCCGAGCGCGATATAGGTCGAGCGTGACACCGCGATCATGAAAACGTTCTCGGGGTCGTAAACCGCGCCCATCGCGATGATGGCGCAGGTATAGCCTGACAGGACGAGCGCATAGGCGCGAAAATTGCTCACGAAGGTGGCCAGCCCCGCGCAGAGCCCCATCCAGAGTGCGAGTGTCAGGAAAAACAGGAGCGGCTGTTGCGGAAAAACCGTGAACAGGCCGATTGCCGCCATCGCACCGATTACTGTCCCCACAATACGCCATCGCGCCTTGGAGAGACTCTCGCCACGGGTGCCCTGTGCCACGGCCCAGACGGTCATGGTGGCCCAGATCGGGCTGTCGAGTTCCATCCACATGGCGATGCCGAGTGCCAGGAGCGCTGCGATTGTATTGCGTAGCGCAAACTCTACCGATTGAGCGGAAGGGGCGAACAGCCAGGCCCATCGGTCACGCTTGAGGGTGTAAGGCAGGCGTAGCGATATCTTTTCTGCCAAGCGCTTTTTGCCGCCTGAACGACCGGTTTTGAGAAAAGAGTGTGTGAACAGGCGCAAGGAGACGGAACCGGTTTGTGAGCAATCGAAAGGCCACAGCGTAGCCATCGCTCCATGATGGCAGCGCCCCCCCGGGAAGGAAAGCGTGCCGGAACATGTCGCACCTAAAGAATCAGTAACAGATGCGCCGACTATCCCGATTTCCTTCCTGCGATGAAGAAGTCGGGGGCTGAGGCGCGGTCCCCGTGCGGCCACTCAGGCAGAGCAGGATATGACGATGGAAATCACCAAATAGTTAACAGGCGTTATTTTTCGTTTTTGTCCGACTTTGCTGATCGCGGTCTGCTCCCCGGCGGTCGCAGAAGGAACGCCTGTATCTGAGTTCAGAGACAGGATTCTTCAGTCAACCGGCACGACAGAGGCGATATCTATGAGTAACCAACTGTAATGGAGAAGAATCGATCATGACGTTCGCGCGTTGTCGCGGTATTGCCATTGTGGGCTAGCCTGACGACGTTCATGGTTTTCGCAAGGATTCTTTGCGTTGAATACCGTTTCATGTGGGCTGAACGGGTATCGATGCCTCCCGGAATGGGGCAACGCGAAAGGAAGGAAGAAGAAAACACAGCGTTAATTATTCGACAATTGCCTGGGGCGGCTGATTGAAAAAATGTGATATAAAAAAATACGGGTGATTTTCCCTAATTTATCAAAAACTTTACAAAGTTCTACTAGGCTGTTTTCACGTGTGTTGACGTGTGCATCGAAAAACGAACGTCGAAAAGATTTTTGTGAGAACTTTCTTCTTGTGCCGAAGTTGGAAACACTGTCTTGTCAGTTTGATTTTAACGAGATTGGATTGGAAGTATAAAAAACAAAAGATAAATCGTTAAACCTATTTACCTTGTAAAACTGATGCGATAAAAGATCCGGTTAAAAGAGTTAAACTTCAACAAAGAGAAAATAAATGTCAGAGTCAGAAACCAACGTCGCCCTGCTAGAGTTGACCGCTCAGATCGTTTCCTCTCACGTTGCCAACAATTCGATGGCTGGCGATGACCTGCCCGGTATGATCAAGCAAGTATACAACGCTCTGCAGGGTGCTGGTCAGGCTGACCCCGAGCCGGAGCGTCCGCAGCCTGCCGTGCCGATCAAGCGCTCTGTTTTCCCCGACTATATTGTCTGCCTTGAAGACGGTAAGAAGCTGAAGATGCTCAAGCGCCACCTGCAGAGCGCTTATGGCATGACGCCGGAGCAGTATCGCGAGCGCTGGGGTCTTCCGAGCGATTACCCGCTGGTTGCCCCGAATTACGCGGAGCGTCGTTCGCATCTTGCTCGTGAGATCGGGCTTGGCCGCAAGATCAATGCCGGTGCCGATGCAGCATCGCGCGCTCCCGCAGAGGAGAGCAGCGAAGGTGAAGAGCGTCCGGCCCGTCGTGGACGTGCAAAAAAGGCCTGATCTCTGGATTTACCCAGTAGACGCGCTTTGAAAGGCAACCCATCCTGCGATGGGTTGCCTTTTTTATTTGCGTGATGGGAAACAAGACCGATGACGGCGTTCAATCGCACGGATGACGATACCGGAGCCGCTCTGCTGCGCCAGCGGAGACGCCTTCTGCTCTGGCGCGGTATTGCTGTCGCGGCCTTGATCTTAACGATGCTGGTGCTCTTTATGCCGCGCAGGCCCCATGCACCACGCGACGCGATTGCGCGTCTCGAGATCACGGGTGTTATAGGCAACAGGGTCAGGCCGACTGTGGAAGCCATCGAGCGTGCCGGGCGTGATCCGCATATCAAGGGAATGTTGCTTGTCATTGACAGTCCGGGGGGCGGTGTGACTGGCGGTGAGGCGCTCCACGACGCCATTGCTCGCTTTGCCAGTCGCAAGCCGGTCGCCGTTTCGATGCAGGGTCTTGCGGCCTCGGCGGGTTACATGATTGCCGTCCCCGCCCAGCGGCTCTTTGCCTATCCCTCTTCCATCACCGGTTCGATCGGGGTCATCATGATGCGCCCCGATGCCTCCGTGTTGCTCGACCGCCTTGGCGTGAAGGCCGAGAGCATCACCTCCGGCCCCATGAAGGATCAGTCGCAGCCTTTCACCGCGCTCAAGCCTGAGGGACGGCAGATGCTCCAGGGGATCGTTGACGATCTGTTTGATCAGTTTGTCCTGATGGTCGCCAAGGGGCGTCATCGCCCCATAGAGGAAATACGCCAGCTGGCTGACGGGCGGCCCTATACCGGGCGCCAGGCTGTTGCGCTCCATCTGATTGATCAGATTGGTGATGAGGATCAGGCCGCTACGTGGTTGCACGGCCAGATCAAGGACGGCAAGGATCTGCCAGTCAGGAAGCTCGCCATCAAGAAAC
Source organism: Asaia sp. HumB (assembly GCF_030263835.1). Lineage (NCBI taxonomy): Bacteria > Pseudomonadati > Pseudomonadota > Alphaproteobacteria > Acetobacterales > Acetobacteraceae > Asaia > Asaia sp. HumB. The sequence goes on from NZ_JARPML010000002.1 coordinate 2,694,458, forward strand.
CGGATCGTACGATGTGGGAGCGTCTCTATCATCGCTTCGGCGGTTCGTTGTTTGCCTGGCCCGAAGCAATCGACAAGGTCATGGCCTATCAGAGTCTTGACGGTGCAGTCTCGATTTTGCCACGGTAAGAACTGAGCGTTGTCGGGCGTATCGGACGATCCGCCCTCCTGTTACCGAGAGTTTGCAGAGCCCCTGATGACAAAATCCGAACTCATTGCCGAACTCTCGGCGGCGCATCCTCATCTCGGTGCCCGTCATATCGAGTTGATTGTCCAGACCATCCTCTCCGAAATTTCCGGCGCTCTCGCGCGGGGGGATCGGGTCGAGATCCGTGGCTTTGGCGCTTTCGTGGTCAAGAAGCGCGATGCCCGTCAGGGACGCAATCCGCGCACGGGCTCTGCTGTATCTGTAGAGGAAAAGACCATCCCGTTCTTCAAGGCTGGCAAGGAATTGCGCGAGCGCGTGAACGCCCACGCGACCCGACGCGGCTGAGCACGCGCGTTGAGTAAAAGGCGAGAATAGGCTGTCGCATTGACGCGCAGCCCAGGCAGGTCAGCATAATTTTCGGCCGGATCGGGCAGGAACCTGCCCAACGATCTTTAGACGATTGATCCGAAAGCTATCCTTGCAGAAGCACGAGCCAGGACTCGGCTGCGTGTTCCAACTATCGAGCAGTCGCTCTCAGTGCTTTCCTGCCTGGATCTCACTCAGCAGGAAGTCGCGAAGTACTGTTATCCGCTTCGACATCTTCAGTTCTTCAGGATAGACGAAGAAGGCTTCAACAGTCGGTATCGGCTCATGGTCGAGAATACGGATCAGTTCCGGATGCGCCTGAGCCAGATAGGTGGGGACCGATCCGATTCCGGCACCTTTTGCGATGGCCGTCGCGATGGCCGGGAAGCTGTTGATTTCCAGCTTGTTGCGAACTGACCCATGACACTGCCGGCGAACCAGTTCGAGCAGCCAGAAGGCATCGGGGAGGGGAGGTGACATACCAGCGAACCCGACCAGATGATGCTGGCCGAGCTCTGCAATACTGTTCGGGACACCGTGCTGGTCCAGATAGGCCTGACTGGAATAGATAGGCATCGCGAAATTGGCCAGATGACGCTGGATCAGATCGGCCTGCCTGGGGGGATGCATACGTATGGCGACGTCGGCCTCACGCATCCCGAGGTCGAGGTCCGTATCCTCCATGATCAGACTCACCTCGATATCGGGGTGAAGCGCCAGAAAACGTTGGAGTTTGGGGGCCAGCCAGCCGAGGCCAAACCCCGACGTTGTGGTGATCTTGAGCTCGCCCTTGGCCTTGACCTTGCTCTCGCTCAGATAGGCCTGTGTCAGGGAGAGTTTCGAGAACACTTCCCGGACGGTGTGGTTGAGTGTCTCGCCTTGCTCGGTCAGGATCAGGCCGCGGGCATGGCGATGAAAAAGCGGGACGTTCAGCGTCTCTTCAAGAGCCGAAATCTGCCGGGAAACAGCCGACTGGCTCAAATTGAGCCGGTCACCGGCGTGGGTAAACGAACCCGCCTCGGCAACCGCATGGAATATTCGCAATTTGTCCCAGTCCATGCGGCTTTCCTAGAGCTCGTCCCCGACCACGTCAGAAAAAGAGCGCGAGCGGGCGGATTTCCCGGTCACGTGCCTGGCGGTCATCAAATGTTGATCACTATGACTTGGCAGCATTCTTAGGCCCTGCCAAGTCATTTTATGCAGCAACTCTTACGGAAGAATAACGATCGAAATGTCAGGACAGTCCAGCCAGAAGATGCTCGGCTTCGAGGGCTGCCATACACCCGGTGCCAGCAGCCGTAATCGCCTGCCTGAATTTCTTGTCCTGCACATCGCCAGCGGCAAACACGCCTTCGACTGAGGTTTTTGTGCTGCCGGGCACTGTGACAATGTAGCCCTCCGAATCACACTCCAGCGTTTCACGGAAGGGCCCGGTATTGGGGCTGTGGCCAATCGCCACGAACACGCCATCGACATCCAGGGTCTGTTCGCTGCCATCGAGCGTGTTGCGCAGGCGCACGCCACAAACGGTCTCTGGCTTGCCAGCACCGAGAATTTCCCCGACCGCGTTATTCCAGAGCACCGTGATCTTGGAATTGGCAAAAAGACGGTCCTGGAGGATGCGTTCTGCGCGCAAGCTGTCGCGTCGATGAACCAGCGTCACATGGTCGGCGTGGTGCGTGAGGTAGAGCGCCTCTTCGACCGCCGTGTTTCCGCCACCGATCACGGCCACTTTCTTGCCACGATAGAAGAACCCGTCGCAGGTGGCGCAAGCCGAGACGCCACCGCTCTGCAGTCTGGCTTCGGAGGGCAGGCCAAGCCATTTCGCCTGGGCCCCGGTGGCGATGACAACAGTGCGTGCCAGATATTCCGCGCCGGAATCCGCCTTCAGACGAAAATAGCCATCATCGGTTTTTTCGTTGAAGGCACATTCCGTGATCAGGTCGTAATGCATCTCGGTGCCGACATGCTCGGCCTGCAGGCGCATCTGCTCCACAAGCCAGGGACCCTGAACCGGCTCGGCAAAGCCGGGGTAGTTTTCAACATCGGTGGTAATGGTGAGTTGGCCGCCCGGCTGCAGCCCGGCCACAAGAATCGGTTTGAGATTGGCACGCGCTGCGTAAATCGCTGCGGTATAGCCTGCCGGGCCTGCGCCAATAACAAGCAGATCAGTCCTGAAACTCTGGCTCACTGGAAATGTCCTTGAACTGGTGTTCGTTTAATCATTGGTCATTGATCATCCGGCAGAGTGTTGATGCACCATGCCGAAGTGACAAGACAATTGCGAAGAGACATGGCTCTCGGGTCAGGATGCAGATATAGGTGATGATGCGCGCCTGCCAACCGACTAGTTTTGCCCGACCCTCACGGTGACGATGACTGACAACGATCCTGACGACCACTTCCCCCACAACGCTGCTCCTCACGACGCTACGGCGCGAGTCGAGTCACTGTCGGCAGGTCTCTCCCCGGGATCGTCCAGCGCGACGATCGTCGATCTGGATTCGATCGACCGTCAGATCGTGGCCGAGTTGCAGCGCGACGGCCGTATGACCAATGTCGAGCTGGCGCGACGCACGGGCATCTCGGCACCGCCCTGCCTGCGACGTGTCCGACGTCTCGAGGAAATCGGGGTCATTGAAGGCTATCATGCAGATGTGGATGCCTCCCGGCTCGGCTGGTCGCTGACATTCTTCGCGCTGATCGGGCTCGAGAGCCAGAAGGGCAGTGTGCTGGAAGCTTTCGAGCGCGAAGTCGCAGGCTGGGCCGAAGTGCGTGAGTGTCACATGATCCGGGGCGGCGGCGATTTTCTCGTGCGCCTCGTGGCCCGTGATGCTGCGCATCAGAACTACCTGACGAAACGCCTGACGGATCTGGATCACGTGGTGCGCGTGCAAACGTTGCAAACCATACGCACCAGTCTGAACAGGGCCGGCGTTCCGGTATGATGTCCCCGCTTCCGGCGGATCTGACCCTCGTCATTCCTTGCTATAACGAAGCCGCCAATGTGGCCCCCCTGATCGAGGGGGTGCGTCGCGCGCTTGAGGGCATGCGCTGGGAAGTCGTCTTTGTTGACGATGACTCGCCTGATGGGACGTCGAAAGCGGTCGAGAAAGCCGCGCAGGAAGATCCCCGTATCCGCCTGATCCGCCGTGTCGGGCGCCGGGGGCTTTCCTCTGCGGTGATCGAGGGCGCGTTGTCCTCCACATCGCCCGTTATCGCGGTGATGGACGGCGACTTGCAGCATGATGAAGGCATCCTGCGCGATCTGGTTACGCCGTTGCTTGAAAACCATGCCGATATCGCTGTCGCCAGCCGCCATGTAGAGGGTGGGGATAGCAGCGGCCTGGCTAATCGGTGGCGGCATATGCTGTCGCAGGCCGGGATAAGGTTGTCGCAATCACTGCTGCCTATGCCGCTCTCCGATCCGATGAGCGGTTTCTTCGCGGTCAGACGGCCGATATTCGAACAGGCTGTTCCGAAACTTACCGGGACGGGCTTCAAGATCCTGCTCGAGATCGTCCTCTCCGTGCCGCGTCAGGCGCGGCTCATTGAAGTGCCCTTCGTGTTTCGTCCGCGTGTATCGGGTGAGAGCAAGCTCAGTCCGCTGGTCATGGTGCAGTTTCTGGGCATGCTGATCGAGCGTGCCTTTGGTGGATGGCTGCCGACACGCTTCATCATTTTTGCAGCTGTTGGGCTGATCGGGATTGCGGTCAACCTGTTCATCTCGGAACTCGCGCGTTTCTCCGGGGCTGGTTTTCAGGTGAGTCAGATACTCGGTACGGCCTGCGCCATTCTTGCAAACTTCCAGTTGAACAATCGTATCACCTATCTCGATCGCCCCCTGCGCGGTCGCCGTTGGCTGCCGGGACTGTGTATCTTCGTCATTGGCGCCACCATCGGGGCTTTCGGTAATATCGGCGTTGCCGAACTGATTTATGACACGCATGGGCACTGGAGTCGTGCCAGCGCGGCTGGCGCAGTGATTGGTGTGGTCTGGAATTATGCGATTGCCTCTACCCTCGTCTGGCGCTGAGTCGGCTCCCCCCGCCAGAGGGGAAACGAGGGAGCTCGTCGCCCTGTTCTGGGGTGTCCTGCTTGTCCTGACCCTCCTGCGCATCGGTCTGGCTGCCACATTAGGAGTCTCACCAGACGAGGCCTATTACTGGACGTGGTCGCGCCATCTTCAGGCGGGTTACCTCGATCATCCGCCCATGATCGCCCTATGGATCAGGCTTGGCACAGCCTTGTTCGGAGATAGTGCTTTCGGGATCAGGGTACTCGGCCCTATCTCGGCGTTGCTTGGTTCGATCGTACTGGTCCGCGCCGGACGCGATCTTCTCGGAGGTGTTCAGGCCGGGTATCGTGCCTCCCTGCTGCTCAACGCGACACTTATGCTTGGCCTCGGGGCCGCCACAGCGACGCCAGATACACCGCTGGTTTTTTTCCTGACGCTTACTCTATGGGCCCTGGGGCGCCTGATCGTCACGGGGCAGCCGCGTTGGTGGCTGGCAACAGGACTGTTTTTTGGCCTGGCCTTTGACAGTAAATACACCGCTGTCTTGCCCGCTTTTGCCTGTGGGCTCTGGGTACTGGCAACGCCCGCACAACGCCGTCACTGGCTCTGGCTTGTTGGTGGAGCCGTCATCGGGCTTGCGACCATCCTCCCCGTATTGGCGTGGAACGCAGCGCATCACTGGGCCAGCTTTCTGAAGCAGGGTGGCCGGGCTGGCGACTGGCACCCACTTAAGGCGGTCAACTTTCTTGCGGAACTGGCTGGAGGTCAGATCGGTCTGGCTACGCCGCTGGTTTTCCTGCTTTTCTGCATCGGGATTATCTGGTGCCTCAAACGCGCAGGGCGCGAACCAGTGGCGCGCCTTCTGGCCTGTCTGTGCATCGTGCCGGTTGCCGTTTTCGTTCAGCATGCTTTTGGAGGGCGGGTGCAGGCCAACTGGCCGGTAGTGATCTATCCTGCAGCAGCTCTTGCGGCTGCTGCAACGCATCGGCGCATCGGTTATGCCTGCGCCCTCGGTCTTGCGATCACCGCGCTTATCAGCCTTCAGGGTATGGTCGCGCCGCTCCATCTCTCGGCGCATCACGATGTCATCGCCCGCCAGACTGCGGACTGGTCCGGGCTGGCACACAGGGTGCAGGGAGAGGTCTCACCGGGGCATAGCCTCGTTGTGGGCGATTATGCCCTGGCCGCCATCATGCGCTACGAGACGCCCGATCAGCCGATATACAGCTATGACAACCGCTGGGGTTTTCTTGGCGGACACGACGCGCATGACCACGCCTATCCGGGGCCCAAAGCGCAATTGCTGCTACGCGAGAGCGAAAAGCCGGATCTTCCCTCAGCGTGGCTCGGCGCGGCTGAAACGGGCCGTTTCTGTCGCCTGCTGCGCGGCCAGCCGATCATCTGCTACCGTCTGATCAATCTGAACCTACCGGCCGGGACAGCAATGTACCGGCTACCTTGAGACTTTACCCATCGGGTTGTTTTTTTTTGGATCAGTCCCCCCTAGGCCACAATGTCCGGGCTTTCTGACCGAATCATCGCATGTGGGGTAGAAATGGCCGCCCCGACATTCGCAGTCCTGAAGCTGTGTCAGGTCCTTTCCATCATGTAACGGTATGCTTTAGGCTGCCTGTGATTTGCATGAAGGAAATGGCTCATGAAGCGCATCTTGATGGCGATGACCTCGCTTGTCTGCACGACCCTCCTACCTCCCGTGGTCGGTCAGGCCCTCGCCCAGACGGGGGTAACGGCTGAGCCCTCAGGTAAGGATGTGCCGTCCCGCGCTGTACTGGAGCAGGTTCAGGGGCAGCAGGCGCTCGATTGGGTCAAGGCCCAGAACAGCCGTAGCGCAGGGCTCCTGCAGTCCGATAAGCGCTATCAGAAATTCTACGATGATGTGCTTGCGGTCGAGCAGGCGCCGGGACGCCTGACCCTACCCGAGCAATCGGGAGGCAAGTTGTGGAATTACTGGCAGGATGCCAACCACCCAAAGGGAATTTGGCGGGTAACCTCGCCAGATTCTCTCGCCAAGGCGGAGCCTGACTGGACGACGATGCTCGACATCGACGCCCTGTCACGCGATGAAAAGCACGACTGGGTATTCCAGGGCGCGGATTGCCTCGAGCCCGATGCAACGCGCTGCCTCGTCACGCTGTCGCTCTCGGGTGAAGACGCTGCCTCTTACCGCGAGTTCGACACAAAGACGCGTCGTTTCGTGCCCGATGGCTTCAATCTTCCCCACTCCAAGCAGCGAGTGGCGTGGCTCGACCGCGACACGCTTCTGGTATCGCGCGACTGGGGGGCGGGCTCCATGACGCACTCAGGCTATCCGTTCAGCGTGCGTCTCGTGAAAAGGGGTGAACCTCTCTCGGCAGCGAGGGAGATCTATCGCGGGCAGGAAAGCGACATGATTGTCGAGCCCGAGGTGCTGCATGACGAGACCGGCGAGCGTATCGCCATCATTCAGCGTAATCTTGACTTTTTCCGCAGTGAATATCGTGTTTATGACCCTGCCACCGGGACGCTGCGACAGATCGCCCTGCCTGAGAAGATCGGTTATCTCGGCTTCTATGCCGGCAAGCTGATCATACGCCTCGATCAGGACTGGAATGTTGGCGGGCACTTCTCTCGTGGCAGCATTGTCGCTGTCGACCCTGCAGCATCCAACAAAGCGCCAGCTCTGGTTTTCAAGCCCGAGGCCAGCGAAACGACAACCGATATCGGCGTTACGTCCAAAGGGATTATCGCGGTGGTTTATCGCGATGTGCATCCTTCCGTGCGGCTTTACACGCCCTCTGCAAAAGAGAGCGGCTGGCAGGAGAAGTACTACGTCCTGCCACGCATGAGTTCAGCGACCCTGCAATCGTCGTCAGCTTCTGTCAGCTACGCGTATCTCAAGGTTGAGGGCTATATCATCCCGCCTGAACTCTGGAGTTTCGATACCGACACGGGCAAGTCCCAGAAGGTCAAGACAACCCCGGCACTGTTCGATACCAAGGGGCTGCGAACCGAGCAGTTTTGGGCAAAATCGAGTGATGGTGTCGATATCCCCTATTTCGTGACCCATCGCCGGGACTGGAAGCTGGACGGACATAACCCCGTGCTGTTCACCGCTTATGGTGGTTTCGATCTCTCCTACCTGCCGACCTATTATGCCGATATCGGCAAGACCTGGCTGGAGCGTGGCGGCGTTTATGTGGTCGGCAATATTCGCGGCGGCGGTGAGTTCGGCCCAGCTTGGCACGAGGCGGGGATGAAATCGGGCCGTCAGCATGCCTATGACGATTTTGCGGCGATTGGGCGCGATCTGGCCAAACGCGAGATTGCTGATCGCGAGCACCTTGCCATACGCGGGCGCTCAAATGGTGGCCTGTTGATGGGGGTGGAATTTACCCAGCATCCGGAACTATGGAAGGCCGTCATCATCGGTGTGCCGCTGCTGGATATGGAGAATTTCGAGACGATGGCGGCTGGCGCGTCCTGGGCTGCGGAGTACGGCCATATGAGCGTGCCGCAGGAGCGCAAATTTCTTGAGGGAATATCGCCGTTGCAGCATTTGAAGAAAGACGTGTCCTACCCGGTACCGTTCATCTTCACCTCAACCAAGGATGATCGCGTGGGCCCTGTTCACGCGCGTCTGTTCGCCGCCCGTCTGCAGGAACTAGGCAAGCCGTTCTACTATTATGAAGACACGGAAGGCGGTCATGCCGGGACAGTCAACGCCCGGGAAATTGCTCATGAGCGGGCATTGGAGGCCGTCTACCTGTCAAAAAGCCTCATGGATCAGGACCCCGCCTTCAAATACTGAGAGCCTGATACCTGCCCAGTGCTCGCACCTGCGGCAGGTATCACCCACAGGTGACAGGCGAGGGAAGTTCTCTCTCGCCAAGGGCTTTTTGCAGGGAAGCTGGCCAGCATCGGGAAACAGCGTGGCGAAAGTCGATGCAGGGCGATAACTGCCCCCGGGAAGCAGGCACAAAAAAACCGCCGTGAAAACGGCGGTTGTTCTGTTTGCCGGTTCGGCAGGCTGATCAGAAGCCTTCACGCTCCAGGCGCTTGCGCTCCATCTTGCGTGCACGACGAACCGCTTCGGCCGCTTCACGAGCGCGACGCTCGGAGGGCTTTTCGAAGTGGCGACGCAGCTTCATCTCGCGGAAAACGCCTTCGCGCTGCATCTTTTTCTTGAGCGCCTTGAGCGCCTGATCAACATTGTTGTCACGAACCAGAACCTGCACGGGTCTGCCATCTCCTGTCCGACCATGAAGATCATGGTCTGTTTGTAAATGCGATGCCAGGAACGCGATACCGATGGCAGAGCGTTCCAGAGAGGCCAGCGCCTTAGCACAGGTTTTGAAGGGGACACAAACGGTTTGAGCAGTATCGCCCGAAAATTATTCATGTCACCATGCGACAGGAGGCGGGAACTATTCCCGCGAATAGAAGGCTGTGTGCAGAAATGGCGTTGCTGAAAATTGCGCGTATGGGGCATCCGGTATTGCTTCAGCGAGCGCAACCGATTGAAGACGCTCATTCTTTATCGGTCAGACAACTGGTTTCAGACATGATCGAAACGATGCTTGATTCGCGCGGCGCCGGGCTCGCCGCCCCACAGGTTCACAAATCATTGCGCTTGTTCGTTTATCATGTGCCTGAGGGGCGATGCGGCCCCAATGAGGCGCCGATTCCACCGCGTGTGCTGATCAATCCCGAAATCATGCCTCTGGGCGAGGAGATGATGCAGTGCGCGGAAGGATGTCTTTCTCTCCCGCTATTACGGGGTGTCGTGCCACGCCACGCTGCCATCGCCTATCGTGGTCTGGATCTTGATGGCTCGGTAATTCAGGGAGAAGCGCGTGGGTTCCACGCCAACGTCCTGCAGCACGAATATGATCACCTTGATGGTATTCTCTACACCATGCGCATGACTGATTTCGCGAGCTTCGGCTATGCCGAGGAATTCGCCATACCTCGTGACAGTGAGGGCTAGTTGATGTCCGGCCTGCGTATGCAGCGAGATGCTCCTGGCCAAGCGCATCTCTACCTTCGTGAAGAACAGATCCGGCTCACCTACGAGGCCATGCTTCTGGCTTGGCGCGAACTGAGCGCAACCTGTGAACCACTCCAGCGTGACAACCAGTTAGGCTCGGCCCATCATAGGGTGATGTTTCTGGTTTCGACCCATCAAGGCCTGACCATGAGCGCGCTGCTGCGACGTCTGAATATCACCAAGCAAAGTCTCAACCGCGTCCTGCAGGAACTCATGGCCCGCGGTCTGATCGAGCAACGCGCTGATGAGCATGACAGGAGACTCAAGCATCTCCATCTGACGCCGCAAGGGGCGTCCATCGAAGAGGAGATCTTTGTGGCCCTGCGTGACCGCATGACGCTGGCCTATCGTGCTGCCGGAGGGCAGGCTGTCGAGGGGTTCAGGCGCGTGCTGGCCACCCTTCAAGGCGAAGGCGGCGTACCATGACCGGAATGCCGGATATGAGGGCAGGAAAGGCGTCAGACGCGGTGCCGGGCAAGACGAGTGATACGACGATATCCGGGGGTGGTATGGGCGAGACCAGATCAGCAGAGGGTAAATCGCAAGGGGGTGTCGGTCATGGTGCCCATATCCTTGTGGTGGATGATGACGCGCGCCTCCTTCGCCTGTTGCAGCGCTTTCTGACCGAGGCCGGGTTTCGTATCACCACGGCGGTTGATGCCGAGGCGGCGCGCAAGATCCTGGCTGTCACCCAGCCCGATGCGATGGTGGCGGATATCAACATGCCCGGTGAAGATGGCTTGAGCCTGACTCGCTGGCTGCGCGAAAACGGCCAGGTCTGGCCCATCATTCTTCTGACTGCCCGTGGCGAGCCTGCGGACCGTATAATCGGTCTCGAATCCGGCGCGGATGATTATCTGGGCAAGCCTTTCGAGCCGCGTGAGTTGCTGCTCAGGCTGCAGGCGCATCTGCGCCGCCATGTTCCACGCCCTATCGGCACGCCGCGCCTGCTACGGCTTGGGCGGCTCGAATTCGACACAGGTCGTGGGCTCCTTACCGGGCCGGAAGGTATTGTGCATCTTACAAGCGGCGAGGCAGCCCTGCTGGGTGTGCTGACCCGCGTACCGGGAGAAATCCTGTCGCGCGAGGCCATTGCAGAGGCACTGGGCATGGATGAGATTGGCGAACGTGCCGTCGATGTACAGGTTACGCGCCTGCGCCGCCGGATCGAGCCAGACCAGAAGGAGCCGCGCTTTCTTCAGACAGTCAGAGGCAAGGGTTATGTGCTGAAGCCGGGGAGCTGAGACTGGCATGAAAGCCGCCCGCATGCTTGAGCGCGTGGTTCGCCGGCTGTTGCCGCGCTCTTTTCAGGGCCGGTCGCTCCTGATCGTGCTCATGCCGCTACTGATCACCCAAATCGTGGCCTTGCAGCTCTTTTACGGCAACTACCTGAACGTCGTGTCGCGCCGTCTGGCCGACAGTGTGGTGTCGGATCTCGCCTATATCAGGGATTCGGTCGAGCATATGCCGGGGCAGCAGGACTGGATCCTGGATCAGGCCCGCTGGCGCACGCAGCTTGTAATCACCTTTCATCCCGGTGCACGGCTGACCGATGCACCTGCGCCTTTCGTGCTGGGCCCCATGGATGAGGACCTGACGAATGCAGTGCGTCGGGTGTTCGATGCCCCATGCTATATCGACTGGAACGCCACGAGACAGAGTGTCCGGCTTGATATTCCTCTACATGATGGCGTGCTTGAGGTGATCGTCCCGCGCAAGCGGCTGGATGTCGGGCCCATATGGCTGTTTGTGGCATGGGAGGTCGGAAGCGCCATCCTGCTCTTCATGGTCGCCGGTCTTTTCATCGGTCGGCAGGTTCGCGCTGTCAGGCGGCTGGCTAGGGCGGCAGAGAATTTCGGCCTGGGGCGCGATGACGGGCCGATTCACCCGCAGGGCGCGCTGGAGATACGCAAGGCTGCGCTCGCCTTCAATCGCATGCAGGCACGGGTGAACCGTTTTGTGACGCATCGGACGGCGGTTCTCGCTGGCGTTTCGCATGATTTGCGCACACCTCTGACGCGGCTGCGCCTGACGCTGGCCATGATGCCCGTCGAGGGCATGGTCGAGGCACAGGAGCTGCGTCCTGACATCGAGGATATGGTTGCCGACATTGCCGAGATGGAACGCCTGATTGGTAGTTATCTCTCCTTTGCCCGGGGGGAGGGCGAGGAGGATCCCGTTCCGACCGATCTGCTCGCACTGCTGCGCGATGTCGCGGCGGCAACGACGCGGGCTGGAGGCGATGTGCTTGCCATCCATGCCGAACAGAGCCTGACGGTGCCTGTGCGCCCGGATGCGATGCGCCGTGTATTGATCAATCTGGCGGAGAATGCGCGTCGCCATGGCGGGCGTATGATGTTCGCGCTGCGTCAGACCGGGCGCATGGTGGAAATTACCATCGACGATGACGGACCGGGTATTGCGCAATCACGACGTAAGGATGTGTTTCGGGCCTTCAGCAGCACGGCGGGCCCGGAGGGCGGAAGCGGGCTAGGCCTCACGATCGCGCGTGATATCATGGCCGCACATGGGGGGAGCGTGGTGCTGCGGAACAGTCCACTCGGTGGCCTTCGGGTCATGCTCAAACTGCCGCAATAGGGATCTTCTCCCCGCTGAGGCGCAATGCTGGGAGAGGGAGGCTCAAATCTGGTCCGGCGAAGAGCCCTTGCGCAACGAAAGGGCCCGGTCCCACAAGGGACGCCTCATGAAAAAACCGGCATCGCGTGAGGGCGAAGCCGGTTTATCAAAAGGCGATACCGTCCCAGCGCTCTCGCAGGGCCAGTTAGGCGATTGGGGTGATCAGGGAAGCGAGTTGCCTGTTCCACCATGACCCGTGCCCACACCGGCACCCAGCGGACCCTGTGTGCCGCCAAATGTGCTGCCCATGTTGCTCATGGGGTTGTAGCGGCCCACATTGCCCAGCAGCTGCTGCAGGACGTTGACCTTGGTGCCCGGCGTCGGGGTCGTCTCGCCGACCATGCCGACATTATAGCCGTTCTTGCGGTGCAGCGTGTCCATGCGGCGCAGGACGCCCGTGGTGTCAAATGCCAGAACCAGAACATTCTGCTTGGTCACACGAGGAAAGCCCAAAGGCTGGGGCACGGTCACCATCGACACATAGAACCAGGTATTGTCGTCAAAGGTCGCATGGGCGGTCGGTGAGCCGAGGATATCGGTCACGTCGTTGCGTGTGCTGGTTCCCGGTACGAGCTGTGCGTAGTCATCCTTTTCGATCAGCGAGCCACGATTCTGGGGAATCGGGCTGAAAACCGAGCAGCCCGCCAGGGCGAGGGGCGCGATGCAGAGCAGGGCGCGCGCGAGGCCCGCATGCGATTTCTGCCGCTGGGAGGTCTTCTGGGAGGCGCTCTTCATGGCGGGTTATGTCGTCCTGCAGTGATCGTGAAATAATCCGGGCGATCTTCTCGGATTGGTGGGAACATCGTTTCACCAACGTCGATAGGACCATCAGGCTCTTCTATATTGCGGAGAGCGACGTTAAGGCAATTCGGAAAAGGAAGCCCGCTCCCGGGTTTTTGCCAGCAGCATGTCAGGAAGGCAGCATGACAGACAGCAACGACCCGAAATTCTCCCGTGCTGAGTCCGTGGCTGCGGTTACGGCGCCTCCGGAGTTTTCTCGCCGCCTTGTGATTAACCGCATCGGTCATGACGGCATGGCAGAGACGATCAAGGCCAACGAGGCCGAGTGCCGCAAACTGGCCGGAAGGCTCGATATCCCGGCCATCCACGCCTTGAACTGCCGGTTTCGTATTATTCCGGAACCGGGCGATCATTTCGTGCTCGAAGGGGTGCTGACCGCCCATGTGACGCTCGAATGTGTCATCACGGGCGAAACATTCGAGGATGCCCTTAACGAATCCTTTGCCGTGCGCATGGTGCCGGCGCGTCGTTTTTCTGAGGACAGCGCCTCGGATCTCGAGGCGATTGACGAAATTCCGTATGAGGGAAACGCGCTTGACCTCGGTGAGGTCGCCTCGGAGCAATTGGCGCTGATGCTGCCGTCCTATCCTCGCAAGCCCGGGGCCGCACTCGAAAATGCGGTTGACGAAGCCCCACGGGAGACGGCAGAGGAAGCAACTGAAGAGGAAGGCGGTCGACCCAACCCGTTCGGTGCCCTCGCTGGACTGTCTTTGAGCAAAAAAAAGGCAGATCTGAGCTAGAATTGAACAGGATGCTTGCGACCCGGCCTAGGGTCTGCTAGAGCCGCCCGCCTGATCATAGTGAACAGCATCGTTATCTGCTGAGGCCGAATGGCGGCCGAAAGCAGGGACGATCTAAGAAGAAAGAGGCTCCCGCCATGGCCGTCCCCAAAAGAAAGACCACGCCGTCCCGCATGGGCATGCGTCGCAGCCATCACGCCCTGACCGTTCAGGCTCACGCCGAATGCAGCAACTGTGGTGAACTGAAGCGCCCGCATCACGTGTGCGCCCATTGCGGTCATTATGACGGTCGTGAAGTCGTGGCTTCCGGCAAGACGCTGAAGACGACCGTTCGCGTTTGAGGCTCGATCGGGTCGACCCCCTTCGGGTCGGCTCGTCTTGTTCAAAATAAGACGCGGGGCGGAGCATGACTGACCTAGATGCGCCGGCCAGCCAGGCTGCGCCTTATAGTTTGGCCATTGATGCGATGGGTGGGGATCATGCCCCCGAAATCGTTCTGGCTGGTTTGGATCGCGCTGCCGATCGACATCCTACAGCAAAAATTCTGCTTGTTGGTGACGAGGCTATTCTGCGCCCTCAGCTGGCGCGCTACGCCAAGGCGCAGCGTATCTGCGAGATCCGCCACGCGCCTTCTTCCATCTCGATGGAAATGAAGCCCACAGCGGCTTTGCGCCTGCGTGACTCTTCGTTGCGTATGGCGATCGATGCCGTAGCATCGGGCGAGGCAGGTGGCGTTGTGTCAGCTGGCAATAGCGGCGCCATGCTGGCTCTTGCCAAGATCGTTCTCAAAACCCTCCCCGGTATCACGCGGCCTGCCATGGCAGCGGTCAACCCGTCTGCCCGCGGCGACGTGGTGATGCTGGACCTTGGCGCCAATATTGCCTGCGATACGCGCAATCTGGTCGAGTTTGCCGTGATGGGTGAGGCCTTCGCCAAGGCGGTTCTGGGTTTGCCCGCACCGAGTATCGGTCTGCTGAATGTCGGTGCCGAGGAACTCAAGGGTGACGAGCGTCTGCGTGCCGCGGCCGATATTCTGCGCGAATCGCCGCTTGCGGCCCAGTTTCACGGGTTTGTCGAAGGTCACGACATCACCGCGGGGACGACCGACGTGGTCGTGACCGACGGGTTTTCCGGCAACATTGCGCTCAAGACAGGCGAGGGCGCGCTCAAACTTGTCTCGATGCTGCTGCAGCGCGTTTTCAAGACCAGCCTGCTGACCCGTATCGGTTACCTTCTTGTGCGTCCCGGGCTGGAGCGCATGAAGGAATGGATCGATCCGCGACGGTATAACGGCGCGGTATTTGTCGGCCTCAACGGTATCGTCGTGAAGTCGCATGGCGGCGCTGATGCCGAAGGATTCGCGGCAGCCATTGATGTTGCGATGGATGCCGTAACCCACTCCATTAACGAGAAGATCCGCGAGCGTCTGCGCCAGGTCGAAGCCCTTATGGCGGCGAATGTCGAGACCGAACTCGCCACCTCTCCCAGCGCTGCCTGAGGGGCGCGCTGAGGAAGCCGCCGGTGCTGGCCTGAGTGCTTGACCGGTATCATTCAAGAGGAAGACACATGTCCCTGCGCGCGCGACTGACCGGGTTTGGCAGCTATCTGCCGAAGCAGGTTGTCACCAATGCCGATCTCGCCGAGCGTATCGAGACCTCTGACGAATGGATCCGCACGCGCACCGGTATCGCCCAGCGCCATATCGCCAGCGGGGATGAAAATGCCGTCAGGATGGCCGTGGCAGCAGCACGGGCCGCCATCGATTATGCCGGGGGCGATTCGACCGATATCGGCGCGGTGATCGTGGCGACAGCGACGCCTGATCAGACCTTTCCTGCGACAGCGGTGCGTGTGCAGGCCGAGCTTGGGCTGAGCGGTGGTTTTGCATTCGACCTGACGGCTGCCTGCTCGGGTTTCGTCTACGCTCTGGCGACGGCTGAGGCGTTCATCCGCAGCGGTCAAATCCGCAAGGCGCTTGTTATTGGCTCGGAAGTCTATTCGCGGATTCTCGATTGGGAAGACCGCACGACCTGCGTGCTGTTTGGCGATGGTGCAGGCGCAGTCCTTCTGGAAGCGACCGAAGAGGACGGCGTTGGTATCCTCTCGACCCATCTGCACAGCGACGGCGCCCATGGCGATATTCTTTTCGTCGATGGTCCTTCTACACCGTCGCCTGTCCTGCACATGCAGGGCCGTGAGGTTTTCCGTCACGCAGTGGCCAAACTCTCCGCAGTGGTGGATGAAGCTCTGGCCCTTCATGGGCTGAGCGGGCAGGACATTGCGTGGCTGGTGCCTCATCAGGCCAATCTGCGCATAATCGAGGGCATGGCTAAGAAGCTTGCCCTCCCGCTCGATCGTGTGGTCGTGACGGTCGATCGTCATGCCAACACGTCAGCGGCTTCCATCCCGCTGGCGCTGGATGAAGCCGTGCGCGACGGACGTATCCGCAAGGGCGATCTCGTGCTTCTCGAGGCGCTTGGTGGCGGTCTGACCTGGGGATCAGCGCTTCTGCGCATGTAGAGCGCAAAGCGCACTCTTACACTTCACTGATTTGATTGACCTTCATTACTGTCATGATACGGTGGTGTCATGACAACGGTGACACGCGCGCAAATCGCAGAGCATATCTACAGTGAGGTTGGACTGTCCCGGCACGAGTCCGCCGATCTGCTCGAGAGCGTTCTCGAGCTGATCGCTGCGCGCCTCGAGAAGGGGGAGACGGTCAAGCTGAGTGGATTCGGAACCTTCTCCGTTCGCCAGAAAGGCCGACGTGTCGGCCGTAATCCAAAGACCGGCATCGAAGTGCCTATTCTGCCGCGCTCGGTGCTGGTGTTTCGGCCCAGCCAGATCCTGCGCGCCGTCGTGAACGGCGAATCGACCGAAGGGCTGGTCAGCGAAAGCGATGATTCATGACGACGAGTTTTCCTGTGGCGTCCGTATTGGGCGGCCCGGAAGAGCGGACAGATTTTGACCGTCTGGTAAAAGGCCCGAATGCCTATCGCACAATCAGCGAAGTGGCAGACGAGCTTCATGTGCCGCAGCACGTGCTGCGTTTCTGGGAGACGCGTTTCCCCGAGGTCAAGCCGCTCAAGCGTGGCGGCGGGCGACGCTATTACAGCCCGTCTGATATCGAGATCCTGCGCCATATCACTGATCTGCTCTATGTTCAGGGCTATACGATCAAAGGCGTACAGCGCGTTCTCAAGGAGCAGCTTTCAAGTGCCGAGACAGTGCGTGCTCCGATCCCAGTGGCGGGATCTGGCACGGAATCCGGTGCCGCTGCGACCTCTGATGAGGCGGCCCGTAGCTCATTTGAGATACCGGCATTCCAGGCTCCTGAGCCTGAGCCTGAGCCTGAGCCGGCGCATCTGGCGTATCCTCCCGAGGGTGATGCCGTAATGGATGCGGGGCATGCGTTGCCAGAGGAGTCGGAGGATCTTGATGGGCCGGAGGCTGCACAGGGTCCAGCTGATGCCCATACATCCGATTCTGAGTGGGACGCAGGCGCTGAGGACCTTCGCGACGGTGCCATGGAGCCTATCGATAGCCATGAGCCGACAATCCTTGATCCGGGCGAGGAAACCAGCGGTATTCCGGTTGTGGCGGCATCAGAGATGGCTTCTGCCGCGCCGGATCCTGTCGTGACGCAGCCCGCTGCTTCGTCGGATATGGATGGGGCGCTCGTTACAATTCTTCAGGATGAACTTGAGGGGCTGCGCAAGGAGCAGGGGCGCTGGAAGCAGGAGCGGCGCGCCCTGCGTCTGGCGCTGGAAGACGTGCTGGGCGAGCTCGATAGCCTGCGCGAGATGCTGCCCACCGCATGAAAAATCGTTTCCTTGCAAAAACCTGCACTCAGGTGCTTGCAGGGAAAGCCCCTCGCTGCTAAATGGCCTTTACCGCAGGACTGACGGGCAGTAGCGCAGCCTGGTAGCGCATCAGTCTGGGGGACTGGGGGTCGTGGGTTCGAATCCCGCCTGCCCGATGTCGTCCTGTCCTGCGGTAATCTCTCCAAGAAAAACAAGATCGGTCAGGCAGGCTGGCACCTGCAGCGCCCTCTCAACTTCATCGCGTGGTTTCGAAGCGAAGTCTGGCCCGAGCAATCACATGTTCGATGAACCGTCAGAGACGGCTAGCGTCTGACGGGGGTGATGGGAGTGCCGTCAATCGGCCCGCGAAGGCGAAAGCGAGAAGCCGGTGAGTTGCGCCGCGCGACTGGCGGCGCAACGACGCGTCAATACGCCTCGTCTTTAAGGACGACTTCAGAGTCGGAACTCCAGATTCGCCAGAGTAGGTGAACGGCCGCCATGATCGCAGGCCCAAGGAACAGGCCAAGCAGGCCCCAGGTTTCCACGCCGCCGAGAATACCCAAAAGCACCCAGAGGAACGGCATTTGCGTGCTGCCGCCAATCAGGGCAGGGCGGATAAAGTGGTCGGCGACGAAGATGACAATGGCGCCCAGCGCGACAATCACGATCCCCGCGATCATCTTGCCCTGAACGATGACCAGGAGAGCCGCGAGCACCACTGTAGGCAGGCCGAGGAAGGGAATCATGGCAGCAACCCCGGTCAGCAGTGCGAAGAGCAAGGGTTGTGGCGTATCGGTCAGCACGTAGGCGACGCCCATCACCAGCCCCTCACCAAGCCCAACCAGAACCAGCCCTGCGACTGTGCCGTGCACGGATGAGATCATCTGTCGGGCGAGCTTCTCGCCGCGTTGGCCGAATGTGCGGTTGGAAACCACCAGAACGCGATGGATGATATCGGCGCCATCACGGAGCAGGAAGAACAGGGTCAGGATGGAGAACAGGAACAGCGTGGCTCTCTTGGCCACCTGCGTCGTAACCTGACGCGTCACGGCCATACCGTGATTGGCATCGACCGAATGGAACAATCTGTTCAGATGCTCGGGATTGACCAGATTATTCTGCCACCATCGCGCAACCTGCGCCCGCTCGAAGGGCAGATCGTTCAGCCATTCCGGCATGGGAATGCCTGTATGGCGAACCTCGTCGATCCAGTGGAGGGCGCTCTGCGCTTCTTCGGCTGCCTTGTAACCCACCAGACTGAGCGGGATCAGGAAGATGAGCGCGATTGCCGCTGTAAAAAGCATCGGGAGCCATTCGGTACGGCCGAACCGTGCCTCGGTACGCTTGTAGAGCGGCCAGGACGCAATGGCGAACACGCACCCCCAGAGCAGCGCCGGCAGGAAGTTCTTGAGCGTGAATAGCGCGAGCGCAATGAAGAAAAACCCGAGGAGGCCGCGTGAGCGTCTTTGTCCCCGGCCAACCGGTGACCCTGTTACAGCCTCTTCCGGAAGATCGTCCTCTGCCGCACAGTCCTGACCCTTGTTTCTGTCGCCGGTCGGGCTGTTTGGTGGCATGGCGTTCTGGTCGGTCATCATTGTCCTCAACCTCGGCGTACCGCCTCGGATTTAATATTTTGGGCATGACAGCACAGCGTGACGCCTTGCGAAGGGTCATTCTGTGCCGTGGTCCTGCGTGTCATTACCGGCAAGTCCAGGCTGCGCGTCAATAACGCAATTTGGACTCGGATGTTCTAAGGGCCGAGCGAACCCTCAGAAAGAGGCACAGCCCGAGTGGATGAACGCGCCGACCGATTGCTGGTTGAACCGTTTCCTGTAGGCGTCACGAATAGCGGCAAGAGCAGGGGCAAGCGTTGCTGCTCTTGGTGTGAGGATCCATATCAGCCGGGCTGGCTCATGTGTCACGCTGCCTCCAGGCCCGTCTTGCCACTGCCCTTGTGCCTCGACAACGGAGAGCCCCGCAGGAAAACGGGGCGTGACTTCCTGTGCCAGGAAATCGGACCATTCAGATGCAGTAATGGCCCGACCACCCGGCTCGGCGAGGCCGAAAGCCAGCGTTACGGAGAGCATTTCGTGGCTGTTGGTCAGGATGTTCTGGGCCATGCAGGCGGAGGTCGACATAGCTGGCGTGCCGGGTGAGGGCGAGCTGCATCCGGCCAGCCCAATAAAAAAAACAGCAGCGCCAAGCGGCTGACACGACCAGCCCATCCCGACACGGTGAAATCATGACCTGACCCGTTTCTACGGGGCGACAGTCCGAGTTGTCGGAGCATGGAAGCGGGGCGCATCGCTTTCGGTGTCAGCGCTGATCGAGGGCGCGGCGCAAAAATGCGCTGTCAGCCTCGGAAAACAGGCCGCGACGGATAAACAGGTCAATCAACACCAGATTGACGTTGAACTTGATGTCGTTGGTATCGCGCACCAGACGAAACACGGTGTCTATGGACATGAGTTCGAAAAAGGCGACTTCGCCATCCACAGGCTGCGGGATGAAATCCTCAGGCAGAATCAGGTCATAACAAAAGAGCGTATCCTGACGCAGTCCTTCCGGGCGTGCCATGGCGTAGCGTAGTGTCGCTACTGGGTGTGCCTTGGCAGCCAGTTCAGGTGGAATAGCGGCTTCCTCCCCCGCTTCCTTGATGAGCGCCTCAAGCGGGGTTAGGCCAGTGCAGATGCCGCCCGCAGCAAGGTGATCAAGCTTGCCGGGGTCGAGGCGCTTGTTCTGCGCTCTATGGCCCATCCAGAGATAAAGACCGTCTGCTTTCTCGACCAGACCGTTCAGATGCACGCCAGCCGCCGTGCAGCCGAGGAGG
Organism: Asaia sp. HumB; assembly: GCF_030263835.1. Taxonomy (NCBI): domain Bacteria; kingdom Pseudomonadati; phylum Pseudomonadota; class Alphaproteobacteria; order Acetobacterales; family Acetobacteraceae; genus Asaia; species Asaia sp. HumB. The sequence continues at coordinate 2,714,850 of NZ_JARPML010000002.1, forward strand.
GGCAGGGCCCCGCGATCGATCTGGCCAATGACCTCGCCGCCCTCGTCAAACACGTCAAAGAGCTCGTGATGAGGTCTGTAAAGCCCCCTATCAGCCAATTCGACCCCTAGAGGCTGGAGGGCGGCGCCATCGGACACACGAAAGATCTCATGCCCCCTATCTTCGGAGGCATAGCCGAGGGCGGTGAGGGCCTCGAAAACCTTCGGATCGGCAAGGCCGAAGCGCCTGTCCCCAGCCAGTACGGGCCGCCGCCCGCCAGGCAGAATGGCGGTCTGGCAGCTTTTGATGTGGTCGAGAAACGGGGCGAGGCTGTCTGAAGTCATGAAAGGCGCAACTCTCTTGTCTGGAAGACAACGATATCGCGTATCACCGTTCGATTGCAAAACGCCGGGCGCATGCTCAGGTTGGGCCCATGAACCTTCCTCCTTCCCGTCCTGTGGGCCGCCCTCTCGCCCTGCCTCTGGCCTTGTCGAGCCTTTTGCGTGCCTGGCGTCTCGTCCTGTCACACGACATACGATTCTTCCGTATCGGGATGGGGCTCACTCTGGCGCTGCTGGTTGCCGAGCGTCTTTGTATTCTGGGCACGCCCTACATGTTCAGTCGTCTTGTCGCGCATTATGCGACGGCGGATCTACGCGTGGTCGTGCCGGCCGCGCTTATACTGGGCTATGGCGGACTGATTTTCTTCCGTAGCGTGTTTTCTGCCCTGCAGGAGCTTGTGTATCAGCCCGTGGGACAGCGCTTGCAGGCGCTGACCGCGCAGGCGGCGTTTCGTCACCTGCTGGACCTGCCATATCGCTTCCATCGTGACCGTCAGACCGGTGCCCTGACTCGAGCGATCGAGCGGGGATCGGAGGCGGCCGATACGCTTTTGCGGCTTGCGCTGTTTAACATCCTGCCGGCTATTCTCGACACCGGGCTGACAGTGGCGGTCGTCTTTCATTTTCTTGGCGGGCGCTATGCCTGCGTCATTCTCGTCGCGTTGCTCAGCTATATCATTCTGGCGCAATGGTTCGTTCGCCAGCGGGTCCGTGCCCGGCGTCAGCGTAACGAGGCCAATGGCAAGGCCCAGCATTTCCTTCTCGATTCCCTGCTGAACTTTGAGGCCGTGCGTCATTTCGCCAATGAGCCGCATGAATATGCCCGATATGAGCAGGCTAGGCGCGAGCAGGAGAAGGCCAGCCTGCGCATGACATTTGTCGCAGGCTTATCTTCCGTCAGTCAGAACGCCATGATTGCTCTGGCCACATTGGCGATTTTTTTCATGGCCGGGCGGGATCTGGCGACGGGCAGGCTCGATGTGGCGGCTTTCGTGCTGATCGGCACCTATCTGCGTACCCTCTATCAGGCCATCATCTCGCTCAATCTCGTTTACGCGGGCTGGCGCAATGCCTGTGTCGATCTGGAGCACCTGACCGACCTCATGGACGAAGCACCGCGCCCTGCACTGCCTTCGCCGGAACGCGAAGGTGAAGCGACGATGGAACCTGCTTCTCTCGTGTTCCAGAATGTCAGTTTCGACTATGACGGACGCGAGATCCTTCATGCCCTGTCGTTCCGGGCAGGGCCGGGGGAGACCATTGCCCTGGTCGGTCCGACCGGGGCCGGAAAATCGACAATTGCGCGCCTCATCCTTGGTGCCTATGCGCCAGCCAGCGGTCAGATCCTGCTCGATGGCCGGGATCTTGCCTCCATACCGCCAGTCGCCCTGCACAGGATGATCGGTGTGGTGCCTCAGGACACGCAACTCTTCAACGATACGATCGGCTACAACATTGCTTATGGCCAGCTCGATGCCACGCAGGCGGAAATCGAGCAGGCAGCGCGTCTGGCGCAGATCCATGATTTCATCGAAGGGCTTGAGAACGGATATGAGACGCTTGTCGGTGAGCGAGGGCTGAAACTCTCGGGGGGCGAGCGACAGCGCATTGCTCTGGCACGCATCATCCTGCGCAAGCCGAGGCTTCTTCTGCTGGACGAGGCAACGAGTGCGCTGGATACGGGCACCGAACTGCGACTTATGGACGCCCTGCGCCGCGTGACGTCGCGCCAGACGACCATTGCCATCGCCCATCGTCTCTCCACCATACGCCACGCGACGCGCATACTGGTCATCGAGGCAGGCAGGATCGTCGAGGAAGGCACACACGAGAGCTTGATGGCCCTTCAGGGGGCTTATTTCGATATGGTGTCCAACCAATCCGGGCCAGAGGCCTAGTTTTCCTGGGCGGCCTTCCCTACGTGAGGGGCAAGGATACGAAGCAACCACAAGGAGAACGCCCATGACCAAGCCGGCTGATGACCTCGCCCAGGATTTCCGCCCCGATCAGGCCGTGGAAGAGGATATTCGCGAGCAGGCGGCTCATGAGGTGTCAGGTGACCCGGAAGGTGTCGAGATTCCTGAGGAGCTTCGTCAGTGCGGCGTCGTGATCGACAAGGCGATCGGTTATCTGGTCGAGCAGAACCTGCCGACCGAACTCATCGCGTCGGCGCTGCTAGGCGGATCGATGGGCGTGCTGGCGCGGACAACCGATGCCGAAACGATGGTTCGCATGCTTCAGACGGCCATAGACAGCGTCCGATCGGGTGAACTGCTCTGTGCGGACGCCTTTTCCGACGGTGAATGACCGGTTTGGGTCGCTTTCGGCTTGACGGAAGCGGGGGGCTCCGTCATAAGCCGCGCCTTAACGCATCGTCGTATGCCGGGAGTGGTCTCGGCGATCATATTACTACCGAGGATCAAGTCCATGTCACGCCGCTGCCAAATCACGGGCAAGGGTGTGCTGACGGGCAACAACGTCAGCCACGCCAACAACAAGACCCGTCGCCGTTTCCTGCCCAACCTGCAGGAAATCACCCTTCTGTCCGACATTCTGGGCACGGGCGTTCGTCTGCGTCTCTCCACGCAGGGCATCCGTACGGTTGAGCATAATGGCGGTCTGGACTCGTTCCTGATCAGCACGCCGAACCGCAAGCTCCCGGTCGAGGCTCAGGTCATCAAGCGCCGCATCCTGCGCGCTCAGGAAAGCAAGGCCGCTCAGACCGCCTGAGTCTGACGGCGCCAGCCTGACGCTTCGGCAGAAAAGGCTGGCTGCAACAAAATTGGCCTTGAAAACGTGGTCGGGTTGTTTCATTCGAGCCTCTCGATCACAAGGCCCACTTGGTCGGTCCGGCTTCGACGTATTTCTTACCGGGTTTCTTCGGAAAAAGCGTCGATCTGTGACGGCCACGGCAAAGGTGTTTCGGGGCGGCCTGAAGCACCTTTCATCGCATTCTGGAGGTATCCCGTGTCCGAAAGCAGCGTCGCAGAAGCCAAATCGGCTCTCTCGAAGATCCGCAATATCGGTATCACCGCGCATATTGATGCCGGCAAGACCACGACGACCGAGCGTATTCTGTACTACACCGGCGTGTCGCATCGCATTGGTGAAGTGCATGACGGCAACACGACCACCGACTACATGGCGCAGGAACGTGAGCGTGGCATCACGATCACCTCGGCAGCCGTGACCTGCGAGTGGGAAAACCACCGCATCAACATCATCGACACCCCGGGCCACATCGACTTCAATATCGAAGTGAACCGCTCGCTGCGCGTGCTCGACGGCGCCATCTTCATCATCGAAGGCGTTGCCGGTGTTCAGCCGCAGTCGGAAACCAACTGGCGTCTGGCTGACCGCTATAACGTTCCGCGCGTCATCTTCATCAACAAGCTCGATCGTACCGGCGCCGATTTCTATCGCGCGTTCGACACGCTGAAGGAAAAGCTCGACATCGTCGCTATTCCGCTTCAGCTGCCGATCGGCATTGAAGAAAATTTCGTTGGCGTGGTCGACCTGGTCGAAATGCGCGCCATCATCTGGGAAGGCGGCGAGCTGGGCGCGAAGTTCCACTATGCCGAGATCCCCGATGACCTGAAGGAGAAGGCAGCTGAAGCCCGCCAGAACCTTCTGGACACCGCGCTGAGCGTTGATGAAGCCGCTATCGAAGAATACTTCGAGAAGGGCGATGTCGATGTCGCAACGCTGAAGAAGTGCATCAAGAAGGGCGCCATCTCCGGCGTGTTCCGTCCCGTCCTGTGCGGCACGGCCTTCAAGAACAAGGGCGTTCAGCCGCTCCTCGATGCCGTTATCGATTATCTGCCGGCTCCTGACGAAGTCGAAGGCATCCGTATCGCGCCGCCGGAAGGCGAAGAGGTTGACGAGAACTTCCTGCCGATCGTGCCGGTCGACCCCGATGGCAAGTTCGCTGGCCTCGCGTTCAAGATCATCTCGGACAAGTACGGCACCCTGACCTTCGTGCGCGTCTATCGCGGCGTCCTGAAGTCGGGCGATACCGTGCTGAACACGACCAAGGGCCACAAGGAACGCGTGGGCCGCATGTTCCAGATGCACGCTGACAAGCGTGAGGAAGTCAAGCAGGTCGGCGCTGGCGATATCGCCGCTTTCGTGGGTCTGAAGGACACCCAGACGGGTGACACCCTGGCCGACGCTGCCGATCCGGTTGTTCTGGAGCGCATGCAGTTCCCGGTTCCGGTGATCGACATCTCGGTCGAGCCGAAGACCAAGGACGGCGTTGAGAAGATGACGCTGGCCCTGCAGAAGCTGGCCGCTGAAGATCCCTCGCTGCAGCTCAAGACCGATCAGGAAACGGGTCAGACCATCCTGTCCGGCATGGGCGAGCTGCATCTGGACATCATCGTGGACCGTCTGCGTCGTGAATACGGCGTTGAAGCCAATGTCGGTGCGCCTCAGGTGGCCTATCGTGAGACGATCTCGCGTGCCCACACCGAGACCTACACCCACAAGAAGCAGTCCGGTGGTTCGGGTCAGTACGCTGAAGTCAAGATCGAGTTTGTGCCTGTCGAGCGTAACGAAGGCATCAGCTTCGAGAACAAGGTCGTTGGCGGTACGGTTCCGAAGGAATACATCCCGGCTGTCGAAAAGGGCATCCGCATGCAGTCCTCGACGGGCGTGCTGGCCGGCTTCCCGACGGTGGACTTCAAGTTCACGCTGCTTGACGGCAAGTACCATGACGTTGACTCGTCGGCTCTCGCCTTCGAAATCGCCGCCAAGGCCTGCTTCCGTGAAGGCATGAAGAATGCCGGCCCCGTGATCCTTGAGCCGATCATGGACGTCGAAATCACGACCCCGAACGATCACGTTGGTGACGTGGTAGGCGACCTCAACCGTCGTCGTGGCATCATCCAGAGCCAGGAGACGGCCGGTTCGACCGTCATGATCCGTGCTCAGGTGCCGCTGAAGGAAATGTTCGGCTACATCTCGCATCTGCGTTCGGCCACCAAGGGCCGCGCGTCGTTCACGATGCAGTTCCATCACTATGATCCGGTGCCGCGCAACGTGGCCGACGAGATCATGGCGAAGAGCGCCTGATCCCTCGGATTCAGTCTCGGAACACGGAAAAGCCGCCCTTTTGGGCGGCTTTTTTCGTTTTGGGCAATTGTGCGCAACGGGGGCGTATCTGGGATGGTGATGGTGCAGGAGGTGCGAAACCCCAGCAAGGCCGTGCGTGAGGAGGGGCGCTTCTACCCGCCGCCGCTGCTCATGGGCACCGGCGATGTATCCGGCCTCAATCCAGTCACAGGGCAGGGTGGGCACGCTGGTAGAGGCGATAAAGCGCCGGACCACGAAAACTGAGCAGGATCATGATGAGCAGGCTGAGTTTCAGCCCGATCTGCTCTGTAAGCACGTCCTGAGTCTGCAAGGACATCAGAAGCAGTGTCAGGGCACGCAGGCTGAAATACCCAGCCCATATGAGGGTGTAGACACGAAAGAAGCGCAGAAGAGTGGGATTGCCACGATCGAACATCTGGCCCGTGCGCTGCTCTGCTAGCAGTTGGATCATGGGCACACGCCAGAAACTCCCCGACAGGAAAAGGGCTGCGAGCAGTGTGGCGCAGAGGGCCGCGAAGATATCCGGGGAAAGCTGCGCACGCAGCGTCATATCCATGATGCCGAATCCCAGAGCCGTACCATTCAAGGCCAGCCACAGACGATCGAACGGAACAGAAGCGCGCCAACGGCGAAAGACGCTCACGCCAATCAGAGCACAGCAGGCGGGAAAGGCGTATGCTTCAACATGAAACCATTCGCCACCCCAGATCAGGGCGAGGGCACCCAGTTCGGTAAGGAGCGCTCGGAGGGGTAAACGATGCGCATCTCTCAGATAAGTCATTAATCTGTTTCCCTTGTAATCTTTTCCATGAAAAGATTGCATTTTCATGGGTCATGATGTCAAACTTTTCCTTGTAAAGATTTGGCAGAGGGGGATTTCATGACCCAATATTTGGAGAGTTATCATCACGGCGATCTTGCCAAGGCGCTGATGCGGGCGGCGCGGGTCGTCATCCAGCGCGATGGTATCGAGGCCCTGACCCTGCGCGCTGTAACACGGGAGGTCGGCGTCTCGGCCACCGCTGCCGTGCCACATTTCGGCAACCTGACTGGCTTGCGCTCAGCTCTTGCAGCTGAAGGGTATGAGGCCCTTGCCCATGCCTTGACCCGGGCCATATCGGGAGCGCCTCGGGTGAGCGCTCATGCTGTAGGTATGGCCTATATCGGTTTTGCCCTGGAAAATCCGGACCTGTTTCGGTTGATGTTTCGACGTAGCTTGCTCGATTACGCGCTGCCAGACCTTGCGCAGGCGTCATCGCGTGCTTTTGCCGCTCTGCGTGGAATCGCAGGCAGGGAAGAATCTTACCCGGATTCGACGGATGCAATGCCCCGCATGGCGGGACTATGGGCGCGCGTTCATGGCCTTTCGCTTCTGGCAATAGACGGGATGTTTGACCCGTTCCTCCAAAGTGCTGAGGCCGGAGTACTTCCTGACTTTTTGAGCAAGGCGCTCGGTGAGGGTAAGCCTGGATCGTGAGATTCCATGATCGGATGCTGTCCCATCAGGATGGCAAGCGACCGGTCATGAGAGTGCTCACAATGTGATTTATAACATGGATGGGATTTAACTATCACATATCCGTTATAAGATTAAAGATTGCAAAAACATTATATAAATTTAACAAAATATCTGCTTCTCTCTCGTCAGGCAGAGGGACGCGCAAGGACCCGTCCGGCTGCTAGCGTTTAATCCGGGAGACTGGTCCCATGACACTGGCCCAACACATTTCGTGTGACACGCATGGCGGTGCGCCGCTTCTGCAGGTCGAGGGTATTTCCAAAACATTCTCGGGAGTGAGAGTTCTCAAGGATGTTTCGCTGGTCGCTTATGGCGGCGAGATTCTGGCGCTCATGGGAGAGAACGGGGCCGGTAAATCCACCCTGATGAAAATCCTTTCCGGTGCCTACACGGCAGACCCGGGCGGCGAGATCCGCATTGCAGGCGAGACAGCCAGAATTACAAATCCGGGCTCAGCGCGGGCACTTGGGATCGGCATCATCTATCAGGAACTGGCGCTCGCGCCGAACCTGACCGTTGCCGAAAACATCCATCTGGGTTCAGAGCTTCGCAAGAACGGCATGATCGACCGCGCCGCCATGAACGAGGCCTGTCGGGGTCTGCTCAAGGAACTCGGGGCACCTTTCGGGCCGGAAGACCTGCTCTCAACTATGTCGGTAGCCGAGCAGCAACTTGTCGAGATTGCCCGCGCGCTGCATCGCGATGCCCGTATTCTCGTGCTCGACGAGCCCACCACGGCCCTTTCAGCCCGCGAGACGGATCGTCTGTTTGCGCTCATCCGTCAGCTTCGGGCCAAGGGGCTGGCAATGATCTATATCAGCCATCGCATGGACGAGATTGACGAGCTGGCAGATCGGGTTTCAGTGCTCCGCGATGGTGCCCATGTCGGCACGCTCGAAAAGCATGAGCTCTCTTCCGGGCGTATCGTCAGCCTGATGGTCGGGCGTGATCTGTCGAGCTTTTACGAAAAAGACGGCAATCACATCCGCCATGATGCTGCGCCCATTCTGAAGGTCGAGGGACTGACGGATGGCAAGCGCGTTCAGCCAACCAGTTTCGACCTGCGGCCCGGTGAAGTGCTCGGCATCGCCGGGCTGGTCGGGGCAGGGCGTACCGAACTCGCGCGCCTGATTTTCGGGGCGGATCAGAAGACCGGCGGCACAGTGTGGCTCGACTCCCGCAAGATCGACATCCGTTCACCGCGCGACGCGCTGGCGGCGGGCATTGCGTATCTCACGGAAGATCGCAAGGCGCTCGGGCTTTTTCTGGATATGTCGTGCAGCGGCAACATCAATCTTGGCGTGGTCGAGCGTGACTCCCGTATGGGCGTGCTCGATCAGGGCAAAGGTCGCACACGCGCAACCGGGTCGTTCTCTGCCCTGCGGATCAAGGCACAGAACATGCTCACCAATGTCGGGGGGTTGTCAGGTGGCAACCAGCAGAAGGTCCTGCTTGGCCGCCTGCTCGAAACCGGCCCCAAGGTTCTGATTCTCGACGAGCCGACACGCGGCGTCGATATCGGGGCCAAGACTGAAATATACCGCATCATCAACGATCTGGCTGCCCAGGGTCTCGGGATCATCGTCATCTCCAGCGAGATGGCCGAGATCATCGGCGTCAGTGATCGGGTTCTTGTCATGCGCGAAGGTCACATGACCGGTGAACTTGAAGGCAAGGCCATCACGCAGGAGGCCATCATGTCTCTCGCTGTCGGGCTCGTCTCCCCCTCGCCAATCGCCGCCTAGGATATCATCTCCATGAGCAACACTCTCAACCCGGCGGTGGCGGCCTCACCAGCTGCCCAGCTGAACGCACGCGCCACCACGCGCAGCATCCTTCAGGCAGCGGGCATGCTGCCTGTGCTGATCCTTCTCGCGCTGGGCTTCCATTTCCTGGGTGGTCATCGCTTCCTGTCCGGCCAGAACCTTTCCATCATTGCCCAGCAGGCCTCAATCAACACCGTGCTGGCCTCAGGCATGACCTTTGTCATCCTGACAGGTGGTATCGACCTGTCTGTTGGGTCGATCCTCGCCTTCGCTGCCATGTGCGGACTGATCGTCTCGCTCATGCCGCATCTGGCCTGGCTTGCCGTGCCCGCCTGCCTTGGTGCCGGGCTTCTGATTGGCGTGTTCAATGGTGCGCTAATTGCGGGTGTGAAGATACCGCCTTTCATCGTCACCCTTGGTACGCTGACCGCCGTGCGCGGCCTTGCCCGCCTGATGGGCAATGACCGCACGATCTTCAACCCCGATCTTTCCTTTGCGTGGATCGGTAATGATGGCATCGCCATCACCTCGACCTTCACCATTCCCTGGCTGGCTGTCATCGCCTTTGCCGTCGTGGTGGCAAGCTGGTTCATCCTGCGTCGCACGGTGCTGGGTGTGCATATCTACGCGATTGGCGGCAATCCGTCCGCTGCGCGTCTGGCAGGTATTCGTGTCGGTCTGGTTCTCATGTTCGTCTATGCGGCTTCGGGCCTTCTGGCCGGGCTGGGTGCAGTCATGTCGTCGGCGCGTCTCTACGCAGCGAACGGCCTGCAACTCGGTCAATCCTATGAGCTCGACGCAATTGCCGCAGTCATTCTGGGTGGAACCTCTTTCGTGGGCGGTATCGGTTCGATCTGGGGCACGCTTGTCGGTGCTCTCCTGATTGCCGTGCTCACCAACGGGCTCATCCTGATTGGCGTCTCCGATATCTGGCAGTTCATCGTCAAGGGTCTGGTCATCATTGTGGCCGTGGCACTCGACAGGTTCCGTGCACCGACAGCCCGCACCTGAGCCGCCATTTATTCCACCGGTTCCAAAGCTTGTTTCTCTTCCGTTTCGGATTTTTCAAGATGATCACTCGTACGAAATTCTTCCTCGGTGCTCTCGCTCTCTCCACCGTTCTGGCGGCGCCCGCGGCACGGGCTGATGGCATCAGCAATGTCGGTGTCTCTGTCGGCTCACTCGGCAATCCCTACTTCGTGGCGCTGGTGAAGGGCGCCACAACCCAGCTCAAGAGCATCGCTCCAAGCGCCAGCATCAATGCGTTGTCGGCTGATTACGATCTCAACAAGCAGTTTTCGCAGATGGACAGCTTCGTCACCTCTGGCGTGAATCTGATCCTGCTCAATGGTGTGGATCCGCAGGCCGTCATGCCCGCCGTCAAACGTGTGCAGAAGGCCGGTGCGACCGTCATTGCGGTTGACGTGGCCTCGGCGGGTGTCGATGGCACGGTGCAGACAGATAACGTTGCCGCTGGGCGCATCTCCTGCGAGTATCTGGCCAAGAAAATTGACGGCAAGGGCGAGGTCGCCATCGAAAATGGCCCGCAGGTTTCGTCGATTATCGATCGTGTGAAGGGGTGCAAGGAGGTTCTTGCCAAGTACCCTGATATCAAGATCGTCAGCGACGACCAGAATGGTGGTGCCGAGCGCGATCTCGGATTCAAGGTGATGCAGGGCTTCCTTGTGCGCTTCCCGAACCTGAAGGGTGTGTTTGCGATCAATGACCCCGAGGCAATCGGTGGTGACCTGGCCATTCGCCAGGCCCATCGTCAGGGAATTGTCGTTACCTCTGTCGACGGTGCGCCCGATATCGTTTCGTCGCTCAAGGACCCGCGCTCGTCGGTGGTGGCCTCGGCCAGCCAGGACCCTTACCAAATGGGCAAGGACGGCGTGGCGATGGGGCAGGCCATCAAGGATGGCAAGGTTGCCAAGGGTACGGTGCGCCTGATGCCGCCAACCCTGATCACACGTGACAATGTTGGCAGCTACAAGGGCTGGACTGGCGAGTAAATCGCCTCGCAGCTATCCCCCCGGTGCTGAGGCGTCGGGGGGATTTTTTCAGTTCTGCTGGTTGTTGGCCACGAACAGGCGATAGATCAGCAGAAGGATCATGGCGCCGAATACGGACGCAACAAAACCGGCAGGCTGGCCGGGATGATAGAAATGCAGCTTCTGGCCGATCCAACTCGCCAGCAGCGCACCAGCCACACCGAGAAAGATCGTGATGATAAAACCACCCGGATCACGGCCGGGCATCAGGAATTTCGCGATCAGTCCCACAAAGAAACCGACAATCAGTGTCCAGATCAGATGCATGTCATCTCCTTGATTGGATAGGATAGTCTATCACGTTACCGTGAGTATCACGAAGCGTTCGTCATGACACGTGCCACTTGCGTCGCAAGGGTGACAGGTCAATGCGCTGCGTTGAGCGCCCAGCATCGCGATGTCGGAATATTCTGGTCATTGCGCAGGTCCGGGGGTGTGAGCGCACATAACACCACGTGGCCGCGCTGGCTCAGCGTTAGGACGAGTTCCGGCCCGGTTTGTGTCGTTGTGGTGATGGCATACCCCTGGTCGAGCAGGGAGGCGAGAGAGCCGGCGAGCGGCTTCATCGTTGTCGGCACGGCAGGGGCGGAATAGGGTGATTTCACCCCCGACTCAGGAAGAATGCTCGTTGTCTCTGCGGCCTGTGCGAGGCCGGGTACGGCGAGTGCCATAACCAGAGCAGCGTATCGTATCATGATCTGTCCTTGCTCAAGATGCAGGCCGTCTAGGGGCCGCTTCAGATAAGGGGCGCAAGATGCGCCGTACAGATCATGAACGATGGCAGGACAAGTTTGTTCAGCTGTCGCGCCCGGCCATGCCGTCCAGCCCCCTATAGAGGCGGGGCGGACTGCATGGGGAGACTGACTTAGCCGAACGACCCATTGGCATGCATGACCGCCACGCTGATTTCACGCAGCAGGGCAAACAGGCGTGCCATCGGGGCAAAGATTTCCTCATGCTCGCGCGTGAAGCCGTGATCGTCACGCGGGCCGCTCGGTTCGTGAAAGTCCAGATCGGTCACGATACCCGCGGATTGCGGGAAAATTTCCGAAAGACGTTTGAGCACGGCGGGAATTTCGAGCTGAAGCACGAGGCGCAGCAGGGTCTCACGATTGATATCGTTGCGCGGGCTGAAATACGGGATGCGTGTAGCCAGCAGCCAGATCTGCCCAATCACGGCATGACGTATGGCGTGCAGCGTACGCTCCTGCGCACTCATCTTGAGCGTGTGGCTCCAGACAGATTCGAGCGCGATATGGTCAGCCTGGATGCGGCGGAACATGGCAGGCAGGCTGCGCCAGAATTCGAGCCCCTCCAGACCATCGGCGAGAACGAGGTGCTGGCTTCGCTGTTCCTCATTGCGTGCCGAGGCCGCCCGGTCGAGCCAGGTGCCGGGGTCAAGCAGGCGCACGATGCCACGCAGGGCACCAATATCCGAATGGGCGGCGGCCTGGCGGGCAAAGTCGAGCGCAAGGCCGAAGCGACGGCTGCTGCGGGCCAGTTTCTCGAATGTTTCCGGGTGGCGTGATGCAGCCGTACCGAAGCCCTGCAGCACATTGGTCCACCAGCCGAGCTGCTCGAGAATGGCGTTGTTCGGGATGGCGCGAAGCTGGCTGGGATGGGTGATGCGCGTGACACTGATACCATCGCCCTGACGGGCCGACGGGCGTGATCCTGATTTGTCGATCAGTGCCGGACCGAATGCGCCGAGAAGCCCCGCATAACCCGGATCTTCCACAAGGCTGCTCATGTCGAGCGCGATGGTCGAGAAGAAGTCGGCGGAGAAATCGGGCTCGTCATAAATCGGATCGCGCGACGTGGAGAGCGGGCGCACGAGATGCTCTGCAAGCGTAGCGATCGTTGAAGCTGCCAGCGGGGCCGTGCCAAACAGGGTATAGCCATCGCCACCCTGAAAAGCGGCTTCCTCGCGCAGGCTGATACCGGCTTTCGCGAATAGACCGCGTGTATGATCGGGCGAGAAATAGCTGAGGCGGTCCGACAGGCTGAAGGGATGTGCCCCACGGCCGATGCTCTCGCCATGGGTGTCGAACAGGACAAGCTCAATATCCTGCATGCCATGCTTTTGCATGAGCGACAGGGTACGCAGGCGAAGGCGCTCGACGAGGTTCGTCGCAGCAAGCTGGCCGATATAGCGGCCCGAATCCGAATAGCCGAATTGCAGGCAGAGACGACCGTTATTGCGGATATACTGGCGCCAATGCGGTGAGCGGAAAGCCTCTTCCAGAATGATCTCACCATGTTCGAGGGCGCTTTGCGTCTCAAAGAGCGGTGAAATCTGGATCTGCTCGTCGCGAATACCCAGCAGGCGGGCCAGCCAGAGAGTGGCGAGAAGCGTATAGCCGCTTTCTGTTTCGGCAATCAGGAAGCGAATGGGTGTGGCGCTGTCGATGTGCTTGAGGATCTGCGCCATCGTCATCATGAGACGGCCAGCAGAGGACTGCTCCATCATCACCGCGCCGAAATCGACAGGAATCGGTTCCTTGATCCCTTCCAGCGCCTCGTTGATCTGTGACAGCACCAGACGGCGGCGTGAGGGAATGGTCGGGTCGTCCTCGATGCCGAGGCGATGGCGCACGACGTTGTAGATCTGTGTCGCATTGAGGCGCGTGTGGATATGCGCAGCACCAAGGCCATGCGCCATGAAGCCCGAACGTGCGGTCAGCAGGGCACTGCGCTTTTCCCCATCGATAAGCGTCAGAGCCTCATCGAAAAGGGGGCGAAGCGTCTCGGCGGAAATCAGGGCAGATTCGCGTCGGCTTACCAGCGCCTGCGCAAAGGCGGCGATGGCATTGGCGTCGTGATGCTGCTGGTCAGGGCAGGCGGCTTCCTGCTCCTTGACTGCGCCAAGGGCAACATCGATGCGGGCGACCAGTTGCGAGCACTGCGGCAGGAGAGATTCGAGCTGTGTGCGCAGGCGCTCCAGCTGCGTGCGCTTGAGTGCCAGCCGGATACGCAGCGTGTCCCACCAATGGATATCGCTGCGGCCATCTGTATCGAACCCGACCCAGGTTGCAAGAATCAGGGTGCGGATATCGAGCGTGCCGAGCGTGTCGCCCTGATCCGGCCAACGCTTGCTGGCATGATCGAGAATGGCCGCGTTGAAGATGTCGAGGGCATCGCGACCGCGCAATATGGCTGTCAGCGCCAGATTCTGCTCGTGAGCGAGGGTCGGGGCCGCTTCGCGCCGATGGGATTTCAGTTCGGGCAGGCGATGACTCGGCTCGGTGGCCATTTCGACAATGTGACGATAGACATTATCGGCCAGCGCGAAGGTGGGATGGGCGGTGAACACTGCGGCAAAACCGGGGCGCGATAGGCGCGCAACCAGCGTCTCGACGCTGTCGCAACTTTCCACGGTCAGGCGCGCAGCCTCGGCGAGGCGTGCTGCCGGTGTGGTCTCGTCCTTGAGCCCGACATAACTGCGCAGACGAGCCGCACGCTGCTTCAGATTCGCATCACGCAGGACGCGCACCGCGTTTTCAAGCGTGGGAACTGACAGGGCACCGTCGATCAGTTCATCACCGATCTGGCTCGACAGGGTCTCGATCGGGTCGGGAGCGTGACGCTCATGGGCGGCACGGTCCTGAAGCGCCTGCATCTCGCCGGTGAGACGTTCGGCAAAAGCTGCGCCATCTCGCAGGTCCGGCACGGTTTTCGGATCGGCCTTGCTCTCGGGTTTCGGGGCAGGCGTTCCGGAAGAGGCGTGATGCGGCGCGGTATTGGACAAGGCACTCTCGCTTATGTTCAGTTCACGGACTGCGCCCGGTTTTCCATGCCCCAAGAGTGATGGCAATGGTGGATTGCGGGAGGCGCAGGACTTTTTATCCCGCCGGTGGTAATCGATCCATCATGCAACAAGCGTTTTCCGAGAATCCGCCGCCAACGCAACGACCTGCCGAAACCTCGACGACCGAAGCCGAGGCGCTCGCCGCGCTCAGGGCGTCCCGCCGTCTGGCGGGCGGGCTGCTGGTCGGTATGGGCGGGCTCATGGTCGTATCGGCCGGGCTGCCGGCTATGGGTCTTGTGAAGGACGGCCTTGTTCTGGAAGTGCTGCGTTCCGGGGCGCGGGCCGGGGTGGTGGGCGGCATTGCCGACTGGTTTGCGGTCACGGCACTGTTTCGCCATCCGCTGGGGCTGCCCATTCCGCATACGGCTGTTCTGCCACGGCAGCAGCCCCGGCTGGCACGGGCGCTGGGGCGTTTCGTCTCAACGCAGTTTTTCACTGAGGAGGATGCCGGGCGGGCGCTGGCCTCGGCAGATGTCGCCCGTATTCTGGCCAATCTGTTGCGGCAGCCGCGCACTGCCAATGCCACGGCCTCCGCCCTCCGTCGTAGCGTGCCGGACATGCTGGACCGTCTGGAGGACGGGCGGGCCAGTGCTGCCATTGCCAAAGCACTGCCGGTGCTGGCGCGTGGTGAGGCCTCCATCAACGTCATCACCCGTGCGCTGCGCGCCTTGGTTGAGGATGAATTGCATCAGGAGGTGCTCTCGGCGCTGCTGGAGCGTTTCAAGATTGCCGTGCAGAAACGCGAGACAACATTGCGCAGCTTCATTGAGGAGCGTGTGCGTGAGCAGGGCGGTCGTATGATTGGCTGGGCCATTGGCCCCTCTGTCGCCAATCGTGTGATCACGGCCCTCTATCTGGAACTCGAGCGGATCGACCCTCAGGACTCCGAGCTGCGCGAGGGTTTCACCAGCTGGATACGTGCCGAGATCGACCGGCTGGAACAGGACCCCGAGCGGCGGGCGCGTTTTGGCGATGCCGTAAGCGGTTATCTTGGGCATGACAGCCTTAAGCTGTGGTGGTCCGAGATATGGCAGCGCTTTCGGACCCTCGCTGAAGATGATCTGGCCTGTGAGAATGGCTGGAGCCGCAGCGTGATCGAGACGGCATTGCAGAGTCTGGCTGACCAGCTTGACCACGACCCCACCATGCGCGCGCGCCTTGAGCAGACGCTGCGTACGACACTTGTGCGTATCCTGCCGTCGCTGCGTGACAAGCTGGCAGCCTATATCGCCTCCGTCATGGAGCGGTGGGACCCTGCGGAACTGTCGGCACGACTGGAGCAGCGTGTAGGGCGTGATCTGCAATATATCCGGATCAACGGAACTCTGGTTGGTTTCGTGGTGGGCGCGGTGCTGGATATGCTCATGCGGCTCTGTTTCGGCCATCTGGGCTGACCCATCGTCCTACGTTGCGAGGCCTGTGCGGTCACACGTGGCGCGCAGGATGCACAACCACCTGTTTTATCCTCATGACAAAAGGCGAAAAGGGTTGACGCGGGAGCCTCGGACGCGCATCTGCTAGAAAAATAGCACCATTTAGGTCTTTAATTTCTGTTCATGCGGAACTGATCGAGGGAGCAGGATGCTCAGGTTATCGAAACTCGCTGATTACGCTACGGTTCTGCTCGTGCAGCTTGGCCAACAGGACACGCTCATGACAGCTACTGCGCTCGCGGGTGCGACCGGTGTGCCCGAGCCGACAGTTGCCAAGCTCCTCAAGGGATTGGCAGCAGACGGGCTTGTGGCCTCGCATCGCGGGGCACGTGGCGGCTATCGTCTCGCCCGTTCGCTCTCCGATATCTCGATCGCTGCCGTCATTACGTCGGTCGATGGTCCGATTGCACTTACGGCCTGCGTTGAGGGGCGTGTGTGCGAGGCCAAGTCGCTCTGCTCTCTCTCCTCGGGGCAATGGGACATGGTGAACACGGCCATTCGCTCGACCCTTGAGGCCATCAATCTGGCGGATATGAGCCGTGCCCATCTCTCGGGGGGCTTCATGCCGGCGTCACGCTGTGTGGCGCATGATCACGCCGAAAATCACGACCAGCATCCTGCCAGGGAGGGATGACATGCCAGCCGTAACCGAAACACGCGAAGCCGTCGAAACCCTTGGCCAGTCGACCTATAAATGGGGTTTCGAGACCGAGATCGAGATGGAGTTCGCGCCCAAGGGCCTGAGCGAGGACACGATCCGGTTCATTTCCGCGCGCAAGCAGGAACCCGAATGGATGCTCGAATGGCGCCTCCAGGCTTTTCGCGCCTGGAAGTCCATGGAAGAGCCGAGCTGGCAGAAGCCCCATTATCCTGCCATCGACTATCAGGATGCTTTTTACTTCGCCGAGCCGAAGACGAAACCCGGCCCGAAATCGCTGGAAGAAGTCGATCCCGAGCTGCTGCGGACCTATGAAAAGCTCGGTATCCCGCTGCACGAGCAGGCCATTCTGGCCGGGGTCGAGGGCGCGGGCGAGCCTGAGGCACGCCTGCCCGTAGCGGTCGATGCCGTGTTTGACTCCGTTTCGGTGGTGACGACATTCCGCAAGACTCTGGAAGAGGCTGGCGTGATTTTCTGCCCGATATCGGACGCCATTCGCGAGCATCCCGAGCTGGTGAAGCGCTATCTCGGCTCGGTTGTGCCAGTCAGTGATAATTTCTTTGCTGCGCTCAACTCCGCCGTGTTCACTGACGGCTCGTTTGTCTATGTGCCAGAGGGTGTGCGTTGCCCGATGGAGCTGTCGACCTATTTCCGCATCAATGCCCGCAATACCGGGCAGTTCGAGCGTACGTTGATCATCTGTGAGGATCGGGCGACTGTCTCGTATCTCGAGGGCTGCACCGCGCCGATGCGCGACGAGAACCAGCTTCATGCAGCCGTGGTCGAACTGGTGGCTATGAACGATGCCACCATCAAGTATTCGACGGTGCAGAACTGGTATCCCGGCGACGAGAACGGCAAGGGCGGCATCTATAATTTTGTGACCAAACGTGGCGCCTGCCGCGGTCGCAATGCCAAGATCTCCTGGACACAGGTCGAGACCGGCTCCGCCATTACATGGAAATATCCCTCCTGCATTCTGGCGGGTGAGGGCTCGGTGGGCGAGTTCTACTCCGTGGCCGTGACCAACAACCGCCAGCAGGCAGATACGGGCACGAAGATGATCCATCTGGCGCCAAATACGCGCTCGACCATCATCGCCAAGACCATTTCGGCCGGACATTCGGACAGCACCTATCGTGGACTGGTGCGCATGATGCCCAAGGCACGCGGTGCCCGTAATTTCACGCAGTGTGACAGCCTGCTGATCGGTGATCAGTGTGGCGCGCATACCGTGCCCTATATCGAGAACCGCAACATGACGGCCCGTGTCGAGCATGAGGCGACCACCTCGAAAATCTCCGAGGACCAGCTGTTCTATTGCCGGTCCCGTGGCCTGTCGGAGGAAGATGCGGTGGGTCTGATCGTCAACGGGTTCTGCAAGGATGTCCTGAAGGAACTCCCCATGGAGTTTGCAGTGGAAGCACAGAAGCTCCTGCAACTCAGTCTTGAAGGTAGCGTCGGATAAAGAGCCGCAACATGAATGATTTTCTGAAAATTTCCGGTCTCTGTGCGCAGATCGACGACAACGGAACCCCCAAGGAGATTCTGCGCGGTCTGGATCTCGAAGTACCCAAGGGCGAGATTCACGCCATCATGGGGCCCAACGGGTCGGGCAAGTCGACCCTGTCCTATGTGCTGGCCGGGCGTGACGATTATGAAGTCACGGGTGGCAGCGCCTCCTTCCAGGGCGAGGATCTGCTGGCCCTCGAGCCGGAAGAGCGTGCAGCACTCGGTCTGTTCCTTGCCTTCCAGGCACCCGTGGAGTTGCCGGGCGTCAATAACGCGAATTTCCTTCGCACAGCCGTCAATGCCGTTCGTCGCGCCCGCAAGGAAGACGAGCTGGATGCTGTGGGATTCCTCAAGGCAGTTCGCGCGGAAACCAAGCACCTGCACATGTCGGACGACATGCTCAAGCGCAACGTGAATGTCGGCTTTTCGGGCGGCGAGAAGAAGCGCAACGAGGTGCTTCAGATGCGCATGCTGCGCCCGAAATTCGCGATCCTCGACGAAACCGATAGTGGCCTTGATATCGATGCCCTGCGTATCGTGGCAGAGGGCGTCAACAGCCTGCGCGGGCCTGATTTCTCGGCGCTGATCATCACCCATCATCAGCGTCTGCTGGATTATATTCAGCCGGACCGCGTGCATGTCATGGCCAAGGGACGCATCATCCATAGTGGTGGCGCAGAAGTGGCGCTCGCACTGGAAGCCCAGGGTTATCAGCAATATCTCGAGGCGGTGGCATGAGCGACGTCGCAGCCTTGTCGCCTGCGGTCGGGTCGTTTCTGACACGTGCCCATGAGGGTGAGGCCCGCGCGCTGCTGGCGCAGCAGGGCCTGCCCCAGCGTCGTGCAGAAGCATGGCGCTATACGCCGCTTCGTGAGATTGAAAAAACGAGCTTCGACGCGCCAAAGCCCGTGTCGCTCGGTGATGCGGAAGCGCTCCTCGCTCGTCTGGCACCTGAAGCGCGCACCGGGAATCGCGTTGTCTTCATCAATGGGTCGCTGGTTTCCGGGCTGACACGCCTGCCTGAGGGTGTTGTCATCACGAGCGACGTGGCATCGCTGGTGGCCGATCGGCCCTTGAGCGTGCTCAACAACGCCCTGCGTCAGCCGGGTCTGTCTCTGGTTGTGCCGGAAAACGTTGAGGCCGGTCAGGTCTGCCTCGTTTCGCTGGTAACGACCGATACGCCGGTCTCGACCCATCTTGCGCATCAGGTCACGCTCGAGGCCGGGGCTTCGCTGACCCTGCTCGACATCCAGTCGGGCGAGGGGGGCTATCTTGCCAATCCGAGCCTTACGGTGTCGGTTGCCGAAAAAGCGCATCTGACCCATCTGCGCGTCCAGCAGGACAGCGTTGAGGCCACCAATCTGGCTTTCGTCAATGCCTGCGTGGCTGAGCATGGAACGTATGACAGCTTCACCCTGACGCTGGGGGCCAGGCTCTCGCGTCATGAGGTGCTGGCGCATCTGGCTGGAAAGCATGCGATGGTGCATGTGAATGCGGCCCAGCTTCTGGCTGACGCGCAGCATGCCGATCTTACATCGGTGATCACTCACGCCGCGCCCGATTGCAATTCGCGCCAGACCGTCAAGAATGTGCTCATGGATGCGGCTCATGGCGTGTTCCAGGGCAAGATTCACGTTCATCGCGTTGCTCAGAAAACCGATGGCTATCAGATGAACCAGGCGCTTCTCCTTTCGGAGAAGGCCCAGATTGACAGCAAGCCCGAGCTGGAAATCTATGCGGATGACGTGAAGTGCAGCCATGGCGCGACCGTTGGTGCGCTTGATGACGAGCAGCTTTTCTATCTGCGCGCGCGCGGCATCCCCTATGCGGAAGCACGGGCTATTCTCGTGCGCGCCTTCCTGCTGGATGCGCTGTCTCTCGTGACTGACGAGGCGGCTCATGCCCTGCTTGACCAGCGCGTGGATACCTGGTGGCAAAAAAGAGAGGGATGATGTCCTCAATCGACATGCTCGACCGTTTTGCTGCCCTGCGCAGCCGGTTTCCGATCCTGTCCGAGACGGTTCATGGCCGCCCGCTGGTCTTTCTGGACAGTGCGGCGTCGTCGCAGAAACCGGATTGCGTGATCGAAGCCATGATTCACGCGATGCAGCATCAATACGCGAATATTCATCGCGGGCTGCACTGGATGAGCGAGCGTACGACCGAAGCCTATGAATCGGTGCGTACGCAGGTCGCGCGTTTTCTGAACGCGCCCGACCGTCATGAGGTCATTTTTACACGCAATAGCACCGAGGCCATCAATCTCGTTGCTCATTCCTATGGCGCCTTGCTCAAGCCGCGTCAGGCGGTGCTGATTTCGGAACTCGAGCATCACTCCAATCTCGTGCCGTGGCAGATGCTGCGTGACCGCGCCGGTATCGAATTGCGCGTCGCCCCCATTACCGAGACCGGCGATCTCGATCTCGAGGCCTATGAATCCCTGCTGGCCGATGGCCGCGTCGGGCTTGTGGCCATCACGCATATGTCGAATGTTCTAGGCACGCTGACACCTGCTAAGACACTCGCGCGTCTGGCCCATCAATACGGGGCGAAGATCCTGCTCGACGGGTCACAATCGGCCGTGCATCGCGCGATCGACGTGCAGGATCTGGACGCTGACTTCTTCGTTTGCACAGGGCACAAGCTCTACGGTCCGACCGGGATTGGTGTGCTCTGGGCACGCAGCGAATTGCTCAATGCCATGCCTCCATTCCTTGGTGGTGGCGAAATGATCGAGACGGTGAGTTTCGCGAAATCGAGCTGGGCCGCTATTCCGCACAAGTTCGAGGCGGGAACGCCCCCTATCATCGAGGTGATCGGGCTTGGCGCTGCGCTCTCGTTTATGGAAGAGCTGGGTGCTGCATCCATTGCCGCCCATGAAAATGCGCTTGTGGCCTATACGCGTGACGTGCTGGGTGGCAGCGAAGGCGTGAGGCTGATCGGTTCTCCGGCAGAACAGGGTGGTGTGGTCTCTTTCATTGTCGAGGGCGCGCACCCACATGATCTGGCGGTGCTGCTGGATCGGCAGGGTATTGCGATACGTGCTGGCCAGCATTGTGCCGAGCCACTGATCAGACGCCTTGGTCTGACCGCTACGGCCAGAGCCAGTTTCGGCGTTTACACCACACGAGATGATATCGACGCATTGGTGAAGGGCGTAGCACGCGCCCGTCAGATGCTGGTCTGACCAAGGGAGGTCGTTCATGTCTGAAGAAGGTCACATCCTGACCAGACCGCTTGGCGCTCCGGCGGAAACGCCAGCGCCGGAAGCTCACGCCGGTGTTCCTGACGAGGATAGCGTCATATCGGCTATCGCGACCGTTTATGACCCGGAAATACCGGTCAATATCTACGAGCTGGGGCTGATCTACGCGATCGACCTGCATGATGATGGTCGCGTGGATATCGAAATGACGCTGACCGCCCCGAATTGCCCGAGCGCACAGGAATTGCCCGAGCAGGTGCGCGAGGCTGTGGCGGCGCTTCCCGGTGTCAGCAATGCCAGCGTCTCGATTGTCTGGGATCCGCCTTGGGATATGAGCCGCATGAGCGACGATGCCCGCCTTGCGCTGAACATGTTCTGAACCGGGAGAGAATCATGAGCGATACGACAACCGCCCCGGCACCGGTGAAGCGTGCCCTGCCGCCCCTGATGCAGATGACCGAACGCGCTGCCAAACGGCTGAAGAAGCTCTATGAGGGCGCAAACAAGGGCCAGCTTTTGCGTATTGGCGTGAACACGCGTGGCTGTTCAGGCATGTCCTATGACATGAGCTTTGTGGAGAGCGTGTCACCCGGTGATGAGCGCGTTACCGATCACGGGGTGGATGTGCTGATCGATCGCAAAGCGACACTGTTTTTGATTGGTACGGTGATGGATTACGAGATCAAGGATCTCGAATCCGGCTTCACCTTTACCAATCCGAATGAGAAGGGCCGTTGTGGCTGTGGCGAGAGCTTTCACGTCTGACGACGTGAAAGCCGTTTCTTGCTTCTGGTAAAGGTTACTACAGCTTCAACCTCGGTCGACCAGAGGAACTGGTCGATCACCGCGATCGACAGCACCTCGTAACCCGCCTTTTTCAGGAGCGCCGAATCCTTGTTCAGCGCCTGCGGGTTGCAGCTGACATAGATGATGTCCTCCACCTTGGACCGTGCGATATGATCCATCTGGATCAACGCACCCGCGTGAGGCGGGTCCAGAACGACAACGCGCGCCTTTTCGAATTCCTTCGCAATAAGCGGCTGACGCGTCAGATCGCGATGCGTTGTCTCGATACGCTGGCCAATCGCGCCCGATTTCAACGCAGCAATAGCCTCGAAGTGGCCTTCATAGGCGAGGACACGGCCCTTTTGCGCGAGAGGCACGGTTAATGTGCCGAAACCAGCAAACAACTCGACGATAGGATCGCGGCGGTTCAGCGCAGGCAGAGCAGCGAGGACGGCCTCGGCAATGGCAGTCTCGCTCTGGGCGCTGGCCTGCAGGAACCCGCCGGGGGGCGGTGTAAGCTTCACGCTGCCAAAGGCATGAAACACCGGGCCCTGCTGGGCAACGATTTCATAGCCGTCATTCGGGCGGCGTTTCGAGCGCCATGAGATACGCGGGATCTTATGTGTCTTGCCGAAATTGGCGAGCTTTACCCGATCCGTCGGCACAAGAGCCGCGTCCGTCGAAAGCAGAATATCGGGGCCGGAGCTGTAGAGATTGATCTGCAGATCACCCCCGCCTGTGACGGCGCCGAGCGAGCCGAGAACCTCGCGCAAAGGAGCGAGCAGTGCAAAAAGGGCAGGATCGATGACATGACACTCGGTCATATCCACGACATCGCCATGGCGTCGATGTAGCCCGAGGATAATCCGGCCGGGCAGGCGCTGGAACGCTAGATCGATGCGGCGACGGCTTTCAACCGGCACCTGCATGGCCTCGATACGGGGCAGATTGTCGAAGCCCGCACGCTGCAACGCGTGCGCCACAAGACCCGTCTTCCATTCCAGGAGTGCCGGAAGGGCGGTTGTCTGCATGGAGCAGCCGCCGCAACTGTCAAACAGCGCGCAGACAGGGGCAACGCGATTGGCGGAAGCGCTCTCGATATCGAGAACCTCGATATGCCGATCGCTGCCAACACGCAGCTTCAGGCGGTCTCCGGGGACGGCCTGCGGAATATAGGCGGGCTTGTCATCGATAAGGACAAGCCCGTCGCCGTTCGCCCCGTAGGAGAGAACGGTTGTATCAATCAGGGATGCCATGATCGCTCAGACAGTACCGCGATGCTGGATCGGGCCGACCTGATCTTCATTCTCGACCCGCCGGTTGCGACGCGGCAGGAGCATGAAGGCCGGGGTCTCGTGGCCGAAGCCGGTGCGTGGTGCGTCGTGATCGAAGGCGTTCGTCGGCGCAACGGAACCACGGTCGGCGCTCGCATGCTCGCCAGAGTGGCGCTCGATCGCTGCATCCTGCTTCGGGCGCGATGCTTGACGCGTCGGTTCGGACGTAGCAGCCCGGTCACGGTCACGGTCACGGTCACGGTCACGGTCACGGTCACGGTCACGGTCACGGTCACGGTCACGGTCACGGTTTTCGCCGTGGCGGTTCTGGCGCCCGCCGCGATCCTTCCCGCGCCGCTCGCGTCGTTCATGCTGCCCGCCTTCCTGCTCCGGATCGGCCCAAGGGAGGGTTTCAATACCCTCGACTTCGACCATGGGAATTGGCGCGTGTTTCAGCTTCTCGATACCCTCAGCCAGAAGCTTCTGGCGAGGTGAGGCCAGGCTGAAGGCATGACCTGTCTTGCCCGCACGTCCCGTGCGACCAATGCGGTGGATATAGTCCTCGGCATTGAAGGGCAGGTCGAAGTTGAAGACATGCGACAATCCGCCGATATCGATGCCGCGAGCCGCGACGTCGGAACAGACGAGAATCTGCAATTCGCCAGCCTTGAAGCGTTCCAGCGTCTTGAAGCGCAGCGACTGCGCCAGATCGCCATGCAGGTGCCCAACCGCGAAGCCGTGCTTGTGCAGCGATTTGTAAAGCACATCCACATCGCGCTTGCGGTTGCAGAACACGATGGCGTTTTGCACGTTCTCGCGACGCAGCAGCTTGCGCAGGACGCGACGCTTGTCGTGTTCATCAACGACCAGCAGCGCTTCCTCAATGGTCGTGGCAACCGATGAGGGACGGGAAACCGTGATTTCCTCAGGCAGATGCAGGAACTGATCGGCCAGGGTGCGGATCTCCGGGGCCATCGTCGCCGAGAACAGCAAGGTCTGGCGGCGCACTGGCAGCATGGACACAATGCGCGTGATATCGGGAATGAACCCCATATCGAGCATACGATCCGCCTCGTCGATGACGAGGATACCGGTCTGGGTCAGGAGCAGCCCGCCACGATCGAAAAGATCCATCAGGCGACCCGGCGTGGCGATCAGGATATCAACACCCTGATTAAGTACCGCACGCTGGTCAGCCATGCTCTCGCCACCAATCAGCAGGGCATGGTTGAGCCGCAGATGCTTGCCATAGAGTGTGAGGTTTTCGGCAACCTGCAGCGCAAGCTCGCGCGTCGGTTCGAGGATGAGAGAACGCGGCATGCGGGCGCGAGCGCGCGAGCCTGCGAGCTTCTCCAGCATGGGCAGGGTGAAGGACGCTGTCTTGCCGGTGCCTGTCTGGGCGACACCCAGCACATCCTGTCCGCTCAAGACGACCGGAATGGCGCGTGCCTGAATCGGGGTTGGGTGCTCGTACCCCATTTCCTCGATGGCACGCATGATCGGTGCAGAAAGGCCGAGTTCGGAGAAGAGCGGCTTGGGCGTATCAATGATAGCTTGCAGTGCTGGATCGGCCTTGGCTGCCTCGGTCGTGCTCGCAGGAGGGATGTCTTGCGTTTCCGGCGCGGCGTCGACAGACGATGCATCAGTAGCAGACGTACGGGCTGAGTTCCTGCCCCCGCGTCGACGACGCGAGCGCGTCGCGCGGCTGTCGGTCTGTACTTCAGGCTCAGAAACCGCGGGGGTAGGGGCCTCGGGTTCAGCAACCGTGGTGCTGCTCACGACTGGCGCGTTATCCTGCGCAGCAGCTTTCTCGGCGGCTTTCTTCACAGCGCGGCTGCGTGTTTCCGCCGGGGTCGTGCTCGGGGCGCTGTTGCGACGCGAAGGACGGCCAGCGCGAGACTTGGGCTCGTCCGTGACAGGTGTAACGGCCTCTGCGATCGCTTCTTCCGGCTTGGGCGCAGCGGGCTTCCTGCCACGGCGTGGCTTTTCTGCTGGCGCTGCCGTGTTACCGCTTTTGACGTTGCCTTCTGCAATTTCTGCAGCGACAGCTGTCTTGCGCGGGCGACCCGGCTTGCGCTTGGCGGGCTGCTCGGGCGAGACGGGCACTTCTGGGCTCGCATCGGCCGGAGCGGTCACGACGGCCTCGATCTCGGTTGCGCTGGCGTCCTTGCCGCGTGAAGAACGACGGCCAGCTGATTTTGGCTCGTCTGCCTTGCTGCCCGCAGTTGCGGGTTTACTCGCCTTGCGCGTCGTGGATTTGGCTTTGGCCGGGGTCTTGGCGCTGGCAGAGTCTGCCGCGTTGATCTCGGGCTCTGGAGCGGTTTTCGCTGTAGCCGCCTTCGTGGCGCGTGCCTTGGTCGGGCGCGCTGCCGTAGTCTTTGTCTTGCGTGCAGCCTTCGCGACGGGCGACGCAATCGAGGCCTCGGGTTCGCTGTTGCGCGGCTGTGTGTCAGCCACGGCCTCCATCACGGATTGTTCCGTCTTTGAGGTGGAACGTTTCTTGCGTGTGGTGGAGGTCTTTGCAGAACCTGCGGTCGATTTTGCGGTCAAACTGCTCTCTGATAACTTTGGAGGTCCAGAAATGATGCGGTGCCGTGGCGCTGCATATTCTCAAACAGGTCAGCCCGTAATGCTGGCCAATTGCCTGTGCGTTATCGCGAAATCAGGCAAAAGGCAAGATTTTACGGGGTATTTTGCGTGTCTCTCATTCCGCCTGCCGCGGCCAGCCCGTAGCGGCAGGGGCGCGGCGGGGTCAGTCCCTGTTTACATGTTTCCGCCCATGGCCGCGCAAAGCACGGTCAGGACACCAACAGCGACCATAATGATCACGCGCTGACGGACCTTGTTAAAAAGGGCAGGCTGCGGACGGATGGCGCGGCGGAGGCTCTGGAACGGACCGAGATAAGCGCTCACGAAAATCAGCGCCATGACAAGCGCAAGACCCTGCATGAGGTTGATCGGCAGGCTCATATTCGCAAAGCCACCCGTATGAATGACAAGCAGCCACCCCGTCACCAGCGCGGTCGGGATGATGTGCAGCAGGGTACGAAAATAGCGCGCAATGAGCTGCATCTGGACGTTCTGGCGCTGTGCGGGCTCCAAAAGGGCCACGGTGCTGCGGCTCACAATGGCTGCATAGAGACCGCCGCCAATCCAGTACGCCATGCATAACAGATGGATGGCGAGAACGAGGCTCCAGAGAAACGGGTTCGACATGGGGGCTCCATAACGGGTCGGTTCGCGCATGAACCAGCCCTCAAAAGGGCGGCATCATGAATACACGGGGTTGCTGCGACGTTCCCTAGCAGTATGCGCGAAATCATCAACAGTGGAGTGAATTCATGACAGCCTTGCCGCTACGTTTCTGCCTGCCGGATCCTGCCCAGTGTGCCGCAATGGATGAAATGGCGAGCCACAGCATTGGCATCGAGGCGTTGATGGAGCGTGCTGGATGGGCAGTAGCGCAGGCCGTCAGAGCGCGGTTCGCCCCGTGCCGTGTGCTGGTCTTGTGTGGGCCCGGCAATAATGGAGGCGATGGCTATGTGGCGGCGCGCTATCTCGAGCGCGCCGGGTGGCCGGTTCAGGTGGCGGCGATGGCTACGCCTCGCGCAGGCACCGTAGCTGCTCAGGCAGCGGCGCGCTTTCATGGCAGGCATGCCGCTTTTGATCAGGAAAGCGCGGCACGCGCCGATCTGGTGATCGATGCTGTTTTTGGAGCCGGGCTTGATCGGGCGCCATCGGACGATGTGATGACCGTACTGGACAGCGCGAAAAAGCTGGTGGCGATCGATCTGCCAAGCTTTGTGAACGGTCGCACTGGCGAGTTGCTGACCAATGATAGTGCCTCCCGTGAGGTGCCGGATTACCTCATGAGTGTCACGTTCGTGCGGCCCAAACCGGGACACGTGCTCTATCCTGCGCGATCAATCTGCGGGGAAGTGATCTGTGCGGATATCGGCATGCCGGAAGATTGCGTGGCGCACGCCGCACCGGACATGTGGCTCAACCATCCCGCGCTCTGGGCCATTCCGGCCATGTCGCCGGGTGATCATAAATATAGTCGCGGCGTCGTCAGTCTTTGTGGCGGGGCGGTCATGCCTGGCGCGACACGTCTTGCGGCAGCGGGCGCGAGGGCCAGTGGGGCTGGGCTCGTGCGGATCAGTGCTGGCGAAGCTGCGCAGGCTTATCGCCTGGGTGCGGCCGGACTAGTGATCGACGATGCGCCACTGCCGTCTTTACTGGACGATGAACGGCGCAAGGTCTGGCTCTGCGGGCCGGGACTGACGCCTGAGGAAGTGGAGGCGGCATTGCCGAGCCTGCTCCGCGCTGGTCGTATCGTTCTTGCGGATGCCGGAGCACTTGGTTGGGCCGATGGCGTTCCGGACAAGCTGCGCGGCGTGTCGGTCATCACGCCCCATATCGGAGAATTTACCAGATTATTCGGTGCCCCTGGCAAGGATCTGGTCCAGGCCGTGCGTGCTGCGGCGGAGAAGCTTGATTGCGTGGTGCTTCTCAAAGGGGCTGTGAGCATTATCGCGGCGCCGGATGGGCGGGTGATGCTCAACGATCATGCGAGTCCTGCACTGGCCACGGCAGGCTCCGGAGACACGCTGGCCGGTGTGATTGCCACGATGTTGGCGGCAGGTATGCCGGCCTGGGAAGCCAGCTGTGCCGGGGCCTGGCTGCATGGCGAAGCAGGGATAAAGGCTGGCAACTGGCCTGTTGTCGAGGCGCTGGATACTCGTCTTGGTGATGCGCGGGCGCTCGCAATCGCCCTTCATGCTGCCGCGCACGCGCAGGTGTGAAAGCTTATGGGCATGTCGTGGAGCACCCCGTCTTGTGAAAAGATTGATCTTGCTGTAAAGCGGCGCGCTTGACGGCTCAGTTTACTCTGATCCGAGTGTGCGGGCGTGGTGGAATTGGCAGACACGCCAGATTTAGGTTCTGGTGGCGCAAGTCGTGGGGGTTCAAGTCCCTCCGCCCGTACCAAAAAATTTTCTCCTTAGTCGGGGCTTCCTGCCTTGCCCGTGCTGCGATGAAGCCGGGCGTGGGGCCCCGATGGCAACCCGGTCAATAGAGGATCGCCTGACAGATGCAGGTTACCCAAACGCAATCCGAAGGTCTGAAGCGCGGCTTTACCGTCACTGTGCCGGCTGGCGATCTGGAGGCGCGACGCGCCGCTCGTCTCGCCGAGCTCGGCCGCACGATCAATCTGCCCGGCTTCCGCCCCGGCAAGGTGCCCGCATCGCTCGTCAAGCAGCGCTATGGCGCCGCCCTGAACGGCGAGATCATGGAGCAGGCTGTCAACGACTCCACCAACCAGGTTCTGGAAGACAACAAGCTGCGCCCTGCCGTACAGCCCAAGGTCGAGCTGGTTTCCGGTGGTGAAGGCGAAGGTGATCTCGTTTTCAAGATCGAGCTGGAAGTCCTGCCCGAAATCGCCGTGCCGGATCTGTCGGGTCTCGAACTGACCCGCCTGACGGCCAAGCCGAGCGACGAGACCATCGACAAGGCCCTGGCCGAGCTGGCGAAGCGTCAGCGCAGCTTCGAGACGATCGAGGAAGATCGCGCCGCCCGCACGGGTGACGTTGTGAACTGCGATTTCGTAGGCAAGCTCGATGGCACGCCCTTCGACGGTGGCACGGCGCAGGACGTCAATGTCGAGATCGGTGGCGACGGCTTCATCCCTGGCTTTGCCGAGCAGCTCGAGGGCGTGAAGGCTGGCGAAGAGAAGGTGATCACGGTCACGTTCCCCGCCGAGTATCAGGCCAAGGAACTGGCTGGCAAGGAAGCAACATTCGACATCAAGGCGAATGCGCTCAAGACCCCGGTTGATCCGGCGCTTGATGATGAGCTGGCCAAGAAGATCGGCTTCGAGAACATCGCTCAGGTGCGTGACATCATCGTCAAGCAGGCTGAGGGCGAATACGGCCAGCTGTCGCGTCTGCGCATCAAGCGCGAGCTGCTGGACGCCCTGTCGGGCAAGACCGATTTCGAAGCGCCCGGGAGCATGGTCGAGAGCGAGTTCGGCCAGATCTGGCAGCGCGTCGAGCAGGATCGCGCTTCGGGTGAGATGGATGAGGAAGACGCGGGCAAGGACGAAGAGACCCTGCGCGCCGATTACCGCAAGATTGCCGAGCGTCGCGTAAAGCTGGGTCTGCTGCTGGCAGAAATCGGCCGCACCAAGGAAATCACGGTGACCCGTGAGGAACTGATGCAGGCTGTCCGTCAGGAAGCCATGCGCTACCCCGGTCAGGAGCAGGCCGTTTTCGAGTTCTTCAGCAAGAACCCGCAGGCAGCCGATGGTCTCCGTGGCCCGATTCTCGAAAACAAGGTTGTCGATTATCTGATCGAGCTGGCCAAGGTCACCGAGAAGGAAGTCACGCCGGAAGAGCTGGCAGAAATCCCGCCTGCCGATCTCTGATCGTCTGATTCGCGCCGAAATGTCTGGAGTCCGTTCGTTTTTTGACGGACGGGCTCTAGGCGTTCATGGTGGCCATACCAAGATGAGAGAAGTCACACACCGGCCCTGATGGGGCCGGTGCCAGTTAGGAACGGAAATGGCCATGAGGGATCGCGATCCTGTCGAGATCTTCAACAACGCGCTCGTACCGATGGTCGTCGAGCAGACGTCACGCGGCGAACGCGCTTTCGATATCTATTCCCGCCTGCTTCAGGAGCGGATCATCTTCCTGACAGGTCCGGTTTACGACCAGGTGGCCGCTGTCATCTCGGCTCAGCTTCTCTATCTGGAGAGCGTCAATCCGAGCAAGGAAATCTCGTTCTACATCAACAGCCCCGGTGGTGTGGTTTCAGCCGGCCTCGCGATGTACGACACGATGCAGTACATCCGCTGCCCCGTAAGCACGGTGTGCATCGGTCAGGCGGCATCGATGGGTTCGCTGCTGCTTGCAGCCGGTGAGAAGGGACGTCGGTTCTGCCTCCCCAATGCCCGCGTCATGGTGCATCAGCCTTCAGGCGGCGCTCAGGGCCAGGCATCAGATATCGAGATCCAGGCCCGCGAGATCCTCGAAATCCGCAAGCGCCTCAACGAGATCTACCGTCATCACACCGGTCGTACGCTTGAGGAAATCGAGCAGAAGCTTGAGCGTGATTCCTACCTCTCGGCAGATGAAGCAAAGGCCTTCGGTCTTGTCGATGAGGTTGTTCAGGCACGCCCCAAGAGTGTTGCCGAGCCGGGCTAAAGCCCTTGCTCTCCGGTTGCGAGGTCCGGCCCTCCTGCCGGGCCCTACGCGGCGAACGGGCAATCCTGTCCTGTGATTGCCTCCAGGTATCCAATTATTGCCTCTTGCCGGAGGGGCTTGCCGGGCTTCTGTCGCCTGGCTTAAGTTTGAAGTTCCCCCTGTCGGGGCGTCATCACTGATGCGCCGGATCGGGGAGGAGGAGCAGCGATGAATAACAAGACCGGCGATTCGAAAAACACCCTGTATTGCTCGTTCTGCGGCAAATCGCAGCACGAGGTGCGCAAGCTGATTGCCGGTCCAACCGTTTTCATCTGTGATGAATGCGTTGAGCTGTGCATGGATATCATCCGTGAAGAGCACAAGACGCATCTCGTAAAGTCACGTGACGGGGTGCCAACTCCGAAAGAGATCTGCAAGGTTCTCGATGATTACGTGATCGGTCAGTTCATTGCCAAGCGTGCGCTGTCTGTGGCTGTGCACAACCATTACAAGCGTCTGGCCCATGCCCAGAAGAGCAATGATATCGAGATTGCAAAGTCCAATATCATGCTTATCGGCCCGACCGGTTCGGGCAAGACGCTTCTCGCACAGACGCTTGCGCGTATTCTTGACGTGCCATTCACCATGGCCGATGCCACAACCCTGACTGAAGCCGGTTATGTGGGCGAGGATGTCGAGAACATCATCCTCAAGCTCCTGCAGGCTGCCGATTACAATGTCGAGCGGGCTCAGCGCGGCATTGTCTATATCGACGAGATCGACAAGATCTCCCGCAAGTCGGACAATCCCTCGATCACCCGCGATGTGAGCGGTGAGGGTGTGCAGCAGGCGCTGCTGAAGCTGATGGAAGGGACCGTGGCTTCTGTTCCCCCGCAGGGTGGACGCAAGCATCCGCAGCAGGAGTTCCTGCAGGTGGATACCACGAACATGCTCTTCATCTGCGGTGGCGCATTCGCGGGGCTGGACAAGATCATTTCTGCTCGTGGCAAGGGTTCGGGCATCGGGTTCGGGGCTGATGTGCAGAATCCCGATGATCGTCGTCTGGGCGCCGTGCTTCATGACGTCGAGCCTGAGGACCTGCTGAAATTCGGTCTGATCCCGGAATTCATCGGTCGTCTGCCGGTTGTCGCGACGCTTGAGGATCTCGACGAGGAGACGCTGGTCGCCATTCTCTCGAAGCCCAAGAATGCGCTGGTCAAGCAGTATCAGCGCCTGTTCCAGATGGAAGGCGTGGCACTGACCTTCACCGATGATGCCCTGGTGCAGATTGCCCAGCGCGCCATTGCCCGCAAAACCGGTGCGCGTGGATTGCGCTCGATCATGGAAGCCATCCTTCTCGGCACCATGTTCGATCTTCCGGGCCTTGATGGCGTGGAAGAGGTCGTCATCAACAAGGATGTCGCCGAGAACCGTGCTGCGCCCGTGTATGTCTACGGCAAGGGCAAGTCTGCAGAACCCGCTGAACAATCTGCCTGAGTCAATCAGGTAAAAACTCCGGGGCTGGCTTGCCGCACCAGCCCTTCATCCTCACATAAAGGGGATACTGCCTTTTCAGGCAGCAAAGATGCGATGCCGGCCACGCCAGACTTACGGGTGGCCGCATTGAGATCGTCCTCAAGGAGATCAGGATCTCATGACTGAAAAAAAGAGGAAAACTGCGGTGAGCAAGCTGAACACCGCAGCAAAGGCAGAAGAGCCCAAAGCCAAGGCAAAGTCGGTCGAGACGATCGCTGTCCTGCCTCTGCGCGATATCGTTGTTTTCCCCCACATGATCGTGCCGCTTTTCGTCGGGCGCGAGAAATCCGTCCGTGCGCTTGAGGCTGTCACGCGTGACAGCAAGCAGATCCTGCTTGTTGCCCAGAAGAACGCCTCCCAGGATGATCCGCCGGCCGAGGATATCTATCGTTTCGGCACCGTTTCCACGATCCTGCAGCTGCTTAAACTGCCCGACGGCACCGTAAAGGTTCTTGTCGAAGGCATCCGCCGTGCCCGCATCAAGGAATTCCATGATGTTGACGGCCATTTCGAGGCCGAGATCGAGGACGTACAGGACGAGGTTGAGACGGGCAGCGAGGCGGAGGCGCTTGGTCGCACCGCGATCTCGCAGTTCGAGCAGTATATCAAGCTCAACAAGAAGATCGCGCCTGAAGTCATGGTGTCGCTCAACCAGATCGAGGACCTCTCGAAGCTGGCCGATACGATTGCGAGCCATCTGAACCTGAAAATTGCCGAGAAGCAGGAAATTCTGCAGGGTAATTCGGTCAGCAAGCGGCTGGAGCAGGTTTTCGCTCACATGGAGCAGGAAATTGGCGTCCTGCAGGTCGAGAAGAAAATCCGTAACCGCGTCAAGCGGCAGATGGAAAAGACCCAGCGCGAGTATTATCTGAACGAACAGCTCAAGGCGATTCAGAAGGAACTGGGTGAGGGTGAGGATGGCCGTGACGAAACGGCTGAAATCGAAGAGCGCATCGCCAAGACCCGCCTGAGCAAGGAAGCCCGCGAGAAGGCCATTGGCGAGCTGCGCAAGCTGCGCGGCATGAGCCCGATGTCGGCTGAATCCACAGTGGTGCGCAATTACCTCGACTGGATCCTGTCCATCCCCTGGAAGAAGCGCTCGAAGGTCTCGCGCGACTTCGCCGCGGCAGAGGAAGTGCTCGAATCCGAGCATTATGGTCTTGAGAAGGTCAAGGAGCGCATCCTTGAATATCTCGCGGTCCAGACGCGCTCGCAGAAGCTCAAGGGGCCGATCCTATGCCTCGTAGGGCCGCCGGGTGTGGGCAAGACCTCGCTGGCACGCTCGATTGCGAAAGCAACTGGCCGTCAATATGTGCGCATGTCGCTGGGTGGCGTGCACGATGAGTCCGAAATTCGCGGGCATCGTCGCACCTATATCGGCTCGATGCCGGG
Source organism: Asaia sp. HumB (assembly GCF_030263835.1). Taxonomy (NCBI): domain Bacteria; kingdom Pseudomonadati; phylum Pseudomonadota; class Alphaproteobacteria; order Acetobacterales; family Acetobacteraceae; genus Asaia; species Asaia sp. HumB. The sequence continues at coordinate 2,748,388 of NZ_JARPML010000002.1, forward strand.
TAAGATCGTCCAGGGCATGAAGAAAGCCAAGACGTCGAACCCGCTATTCCTGCTGGACGAGATCGACAAGATGGGCTCCGACTGGCGCGGCGACCCATCCTCCGCGCTTCTCGAGGTGCTGGACCCGGAGCAGAACAGCACGTTCAACGATCATTATCTCGAGGTCGATTACGATCTGTCGGACGTGATGTTCGTGACTACGGCCAACAGCCTCAACATGCCCCAGCCTTTGCTGGACCGCATGGAGATCATTCGTCTATCGGGCTATACCGAAGATGAGAAGGTTGAGATCGCGCGTCGTCATCTGGTGGGCAAGCAGGCTGAAGCGCATAATCTGAAGCCGCAAGAGTGGTCGATCAGCGACGACGCTCTGCGCAGCCTGATCCAGCATTACACGCGTGAAGCCGGTGTGCGTAATCTGGAGCGCGAAATCGCGAAGATTGCGCGTCGTGTGGTCAAGCGCCTCGTGACGAGCTCGGTCGAGACCATTGCGGTCACGGCGGAAAATCTCGGCGAGTTCTCCGGCATCCGTCGTTTCAAGCATGGTGAGACCGAGAGCGAAGACCTGGTCGGCATGGTGTCCGGTCTTGCCTGGACGGAAGTCGGTGGCGAAATCCTGACAATCGAGAGTGTGATGCTGCCCGGCAAGGGACACGTCAAGGCAACGGGCAAGCTGGGAGAGGTCATGCAGGAGAGTGTTTCTGCAGCCGTTTCCTATGTGCGCTCACGAGCCCAGTCCTTTGGCATCAAGCCGACGATCTTCGAGAAGCGTGACATCCATGTGCATGTTCCGGAAGGAGCAACGCCCAAGGATGGTCCGTCTGCCGGTGTTGCCATGGCAACGTCGATTGTCAGCGTCATGACGGGTATTCCGATCCGTCGCGATGTGGCGATGACAGGAGAAATCACCCTGCGTGGACGCGTGCTTGAGATCGGTGGTCTGAAGGAAAAGCTGCTCGCGGCGACCCGTGCCGGCATCACGACGGTCTTTATCCCCAAGGATAATGAAAAGGATCTCGCCGAGATTCCGGCCAATGTGAAGGACGCGCTCAAGATCATTCCGGTATCGCATGTCGATCAGGTTCTAGCGTCTGCACTGGTGCGGCCGCCGGAGGCAATCGAGTGGGATGAAGAGGATGATGTGCCGGCCGCGCTGGGGAAGGACAATCTCTCCAGCCAGCTGCCACACTAAGGGTAGGGGAGGCGTGATCCTTCCCATTTCATCAGATTGACCGGACTAACGCAGTGGCCGCCCTCAGGGGCGGCCATTGTCGTATTCATGGCAGGAAAGTCGCAGTGCGGGCCAAAGCGTGAAACCGCCCGGTTTGCAGGCCTCAGCGCGGTTGACGTTAGGGAAAACGCCTTCATAGTGCCTTGCTTGTAGCACCGCCTGTGGCGGATGATCGGTTATTCAGGAACTCTGCGAGGATACGAGATGGAAAAGCCGCTGAACAAGCAGGAGCTCATTGCTGCGGTTGCAGAAAAGACCGATCTGCCCAAGGCGAAGGCCGGGGATGTCGTTGAGGCGCTGTTTGCGAGCATCGAAGAGGCGCTCGCACGCAAGCAGGAAGTGCGTCTGGTCGGATTTGGTTCGTTTGCAACGGCAACACGCAAGGCTGCCAAAGGGCGTAACCCGCGCACTGGCGAAGAAATCGACATTCCCGCGTCGGTTTCTGTACGTTTCCGTCCCGGCAAGGGCTTGAAGGATGCTGTAAGTTAACGTATCCCCTCTCCCACGGCAGGCGGCGATTCGACCGTCTGCCCTGAGGGCGATTAGCTCAGCGGTAGAGCGTCTCGTTTACACCGAGAGGGTCGGCGGTTCAATCCCGTCATCGCCCACCATTCCTCAGCTATTGGAAGATCGATGAGCTTCCAGTCAGGCTTCATCTGGACCCTTGAGTGTCATGAGACGCTCGGTTCCACCTCCGATTACTGCAAAAACGAAGCGGAAAATGGTGCTGCCCATGGCAGAGCCGTCCTTGCCTACCGTCAGACGGCCGGTCGCGGGACGCGCGGGCGTCAGTGGGACGCCCCCAGCGGAAACCTATCTTTCTCCTTCATATGTCGTGATGCTCGGGTAAACGACCTCGTGCAGGCCATGCCGTTCATGGTTGCCGTGGCTCTTCACGACGCTCTCTCTGCCTGCGCGCCGTCTGCGGCTCTGCGGATCAAGTGGCCCAACGATATTCTATGCGATGGAGCCAAACTGGCTGGCGTGCTGATAGAGCGCGGCGGTGTGACCGGTTCCGAATGGATTGTCATCGGCATTGGTGCCAACCTGAAGACCGCGCCGGATATTGCAGGGCGTCAGACGGTCGCACTCTCAGCGCTGGGAGGGCAGGTTGGCCCCGCCGATCTGGCCCGCCAGATACTGACGTCTTTCTCATTCTGGTTCGATCTCTGGCAGCGTCGGGGCTTTGCACCCATTCGGCAGGCCTGGCTTGATCGGGCGCATGAGCTGGGTTCGCGGCTTGCGGTCCAGAGGGGTGGAGACTATATAGAGGGTTTCTTCGCGGGTCTCGATGAGTGCGGTCGGCTGGTCTTGCAGACCGACCAGAACGAGGTTCAGACAGTCGCGGCGGGGGATATTCTACTGCTTGGGTGAAGGACGGTCTGTGCTCCTCGTTGTCGACGCTGGTAACACGAACATTGTTTTTGCTGTCCATGACGGCAAGGAGTGGCGTGGTACTTGGCGCGTATCGACGAACGACCAGCGGACCTCTGATGAATACGCTGTCTGGCTCCTCGGCCTGATCGAATTATCCAATCTCAATTACCGCGCAATATCGCGTGCGATTATCGGCACTGTCGTGCCAGCTGCGCTTTACCATCTGCGCCGTCTGTGCCGCGAATGGCTCGATATCGAGCCCCTGATCGCCAATAACGCGCTCGACTGGGGATGTCCCGTCAAGGTTGATACCCCGGCCGAGGTGGGCGTGGACAGGCGGCTCAACGGGCTTGCCGCACAGCATTTTTTCGGCGGTCCGTTGGTGGTGGTCGATTTCGGCACAGCGACGACTTTCGATGTAGTGGATAGCGAGGGCGCCTTTTGTGGGGGGGCGATTGCACCCGGGGTCAATCTCTCGCTCGAGGCCCTGCATCAGGCAGCAGCGCGTCTGCCCCGTATCAGTGTCGGGCGTCCATCTTCTGCCATTGGGCGCAGCACGACGGTTGCCATGCGTTCAGGTCTTTTCTGGGGTTATGTCGGTCTGGTGGAAGGGATCGTCTCGCGCATCGCGCTTGAGATGGCCTCACCGATCAAGGTGATCGCGACAGGGGGACTGGCCCCGCTTTTTTCCGAGGGAACAGATCTGTTCCAGCATGTAGCTCCAACTCTCACGCTGGATGGCCTGCGCTTGCTCGCTGCGCGCAATGCCACTGGCGAATTTATTCCGGCACCAGGATGAAGGTGTATTTTTTGTCTCTATCTAGGATTAATTTATGAGCATTACTGAAAAAGGTCTGGCCTTCCTGCCATTGGGCGGGACGGGTGAGATCGGGATGAATTTCAATCTCTATTGCCTCGACGGCAAGTGGCTCGCCATTGACTGCGGTATCGGCTTTTCGGGCAATGATACGCCTGAAGCCGAAATCCTCATGCCTGACCCGCTCTTCATCGCCGAGCGGCACAAGAGCCTGTGCGGCCTTGTGATCACCCATGCACATGAAGACCATCTGGGTGCTGTCGCGCATCTCTGGCCGCAATTGCGCTGCCCGATCTACGCCACGCCTTTCGCAAGCGCTGTGCTTCGACGCAAGCTGGGAGAAGCGCATCTGCTGTCGCAGGTGACGATCCACACCATCCCGATGGGCGGGTATTTCGCGGTCGGGCCGTTCGATCTGCAATTCATCAATGTCACCCATTCGGTGCCCGAGGCGCAGTCGCTCGTTCTGCGCACGCCTTACGGCACGATCGTACACACTGGCGACCTCAAGCTTGATCGCGAGCCTGTGGTGGGCCCCCTAACGGATCTCGACGCCTTTAGGGCCGTGGGTGACGAGGGCGTTCTGGCCATGGTGTGCGACAGCACCAATGTCTTCCGCGACGGAATCTCCGGTACGGAAGGCCAGGTGCGTGATTCCATGGCCGATCTGATCAAGACGCTGCATGGCCGTGTCGCGATCACCTGTTTTGCCAGCAATGTGGCGCGTGTCGAGAGCATCGCACGCGCTGCCAAGGCGGCCGGGCGTCAGGTAATGGTTGTCGGGCGTTCTTTGCGCAATCTCGAGGTTGCGGCCCGCGAATGTGGTTATCTGCAGGATATCCCGCCCTTCCTTGATGAGCGGGAGGCGAATTCGGTTCCGGATAACCGCCTGCTGATGATCATCACTGGCAGTCAGGGCGAACCCCGCTCGGCACTGTCGCGCATTGCCTCGGATGTTCACCCGAACATTTCGCTGGGTGAGGGGGATACGGTCATCTATTCCTCACGCATGATTCCCGGCAATGAGCAGGCCGTCATGGCGGTGCAGGACAACCTGACCCGGCGCGGTGCCACTGTGCTGACCGACAAGGATCATCTCGTCCATGTGTCGGGCCATGCCACGGCAGATGATCTGCGTCATCTCTACAGCCTTGTGCGCCCCAAGCTGAGCGTGCCGACCCATGGTGAATGGCGTCATCTGACGGCTCACGCAGCCCTCGCTCGCGAGACCGGCACCGAGGCGATCCTGCTTGAGGACGGTGACCTGCTGCGCCTCGGTCCGGATCATGCAGAGGTGGTGGATACCGCCCCTACGGGTCGTCTGGCGCTCGATGGCGGGCGTCTGCTGCCCATGACCGGAGGCGTGCTGGCAGCGCGTCGCAAGATGCTCTTCAACGGCATGGTCATTGCGAGCTTTGCGGTCGATGACGAGGGCTATGTGATTGGCATGCCCAAGATCAGTGCGCCCGGTCTGCTGGAATCCGAAGATCCCGAGAGCACGCGCATCTCGGAAGAGTTCGCCGATGCCATCGATGAGATCCCTGATGATCTGCGTCAGGACGACGATGCCTTCCGTGATGCGGCCAAGACGGCGCTGCGCCGCGCGCTGGGACGCAAGCTGCAGAAGCGTCCTCTGGTCGATGTCCATCTGCTGCGGGTCTGATCCCGCAGCATCTGCCACGAACGCGCCATAACAGGCGCGCCACTTTTCTTTTCTAGAACGGTCACACACGATGCGTCTGTCCCGCGGTTTCCTGCCTACCCTCAAAGAAGTGCCTGCCGAGGCCCAGATTGCCTCGCATCGTCTGATGCTGCGCGCTGGTCTTGTGCGTCAGACTTCGGCGGGTATCTATGCCTGGCTTCCGGCTGGTCTGCGCGTGCTGCGCAATATCGAGCAGATCGTGCGGGAAGAGCAGAATGCCATCGGCGCGCAGGAATTGCTGATGCCGACCGTTCAGTCTTCCGAGCTCTGGAAGCGCTCTGGCCGTTATGACGCTTACGGCCCCGAAATGCTGCGCATCCGCGACCGTCAGGACCGCGAATTGCTTTACGGGCCGACCAATGAGGAAATGATCACCGATCTTTTCGGTCAGGTCATCAAATCCTATCGCGAGCTGCCGCAAGCGCTGTATCATGTGCAATGGAAGTTCCGCGATGAGCTGCGTCCGCGCTTTGGCGTGATGCGCGGTCGCGAGTTCTTCATGAAGGACGCCTATTCCTTCGATGCGTCTTATGAGGACGCCGTTGCTGCCTATCGTCGCATGATGCTGGCCTATCTGCGCACCTTCCAGCGTCTGGGCGTGCGGGCTGTCCCCATGAAGGCCGATACTGGGCCGATCGGCGGCGATCTGAGCCACGAATTCCTCGTGCTGGCGCCGACAGGCGAGAGCGGGGTGTTCTTCGACGCAGCGCTTGAGGAGCAGGACTGGCTGCATGAGGCCGTCGATATTGCCGACCATGCCAGCCTTGAGACCTTTTTCAGCGGCGTTACGAAGTTCTATGCCGCGACTGACGAGATGCATGACGAGAAGGCGTGGGAAGACGTGCCTGCCGATCGTCGCCGTGAAGGGCGTGGTATCGAAGTTGGGCATATCTTCTATTTCGGCACCAAATATACCGAATCCATGGGGATCTCGGTCAGCGGTGCTGATGGCAACCAGTTCTTCCCGGAAATGGGGTCGTACGGCATCGGTGTATCGCGCCTTGTCGGTGCCATTATCGAAGCCAGCCATGATGAGGCCGGTATCATCTGGCCGGACTCGGTCGCGCCCTATCGCGCTGCCATTCTTAGCCTGAAGCCCGGCGATGAAGCAGTGGATGCGCTGTGCGAACAGCTCTATGCCGCAGCCCCCGACGCATTCCTATATGACGATCGTGGCGAGCGCGCCGGCGTGAAGTTCAACGATGCCGACCTGATGGGCCATCCCTGGCAGATGATTGTCGGCCCGCGCGGCGCCAAGGAAGGCAAGGTCGAACTAAAGCGTCGCGCGACAGGCGAACGCTTCGAGCTGACAGTGGAAGAAGCACTTGCGAAGGTGCTGGGCACTCATGCAGCAGGCAAGGACGCCGCCTGATCATGTTCAACCGCTTCGAGCGCGTGGTGGCGGGGCGCTATCTGCGCGCCCGTCGCGGAGAACGCTTCGTTTCCATCATCGCGATTTTCTCCCTCATCGGCATTGCGCTGGGGGTCGCCACCCTCATCATCGTCATGGCGGTGATGAACGGGTTTCGCGCCGACCTGATGGGCCGCGTGCTCGGACTGAATGGCGATCTGAACATTTTCAGCGCAGGGCACAGCATCACCAATTATCAGGATGATGTGGTCGCCATACGCGAGGTCAAAAACGTCACCCGTGTCACGCCAATGGCGGAAGGGACGGTGCTGATCGACGCCGGGAATTATTCTACAGGCGGCGTCGTGCGTGGCATCATCCCCTCTGACCTGCGCGATCTCCATGCCCTGAGCGATAATATCACCGATGGCAAACTTGCTGATTTCCAGGGCGATGATGCGATTGCCGTTGGCACGACGCTCGCGGCCCGGGCCGGCCTGACGGTTGGCAGCAAGGTAACGCTGCTCTCGCCCAATGGCCGCGCCACGCCTTTCGGGACCATGCCGCGCATACGGGCCTATCATGTGGCCATAGTGTTCGACGCCGGGGTGAATGATTACGACACCAGTGTCATCCTGATGCCGTTGGACTCTGCCCAGCGCTTCCTGATGATGCCCGATGCAGTATCGCTCATTCAGGTGGCGACGCGTGAACCGCTTGAGGTGATGCCTGTCACCCGCGCCATCGCCCAGCGTCTGGATGACCCAAGGCTGCGCGTGATGGACTGGACCCAGAGTAATAACGCGTTTCTGGGTGCGCTGACCGTGCAGCAGAACGTGATGTTCCTCATTCTTACCCTGATCATCCTGGTGGCAGCGTTCAACGTGATTTCTTCCATGATTATGATGGTCAAGGACAAGACGCGCGATATCGCGGTGCTGCGCACATTGGGCGCCAGCCGGGGGGCTGTCATGCGCATCTTCCTGATGTGCGGCGCCTCGGTCGGTGTGTCCGGCACACTGATTGGTTTCGGGATCGGGGTCGTATTCTGCCTGAACATCGAGCGCATCCAGCATGGTGTGGAGCATCTGACCCATACCAGCCTGTTCAACCCGGAATTCTATTATCTCGAACATCTGCCAGCCAAGCTGATCTGGTCGCAGGTCATCGAGGTTATGGTCATGGCGCTTGCCCTGTCTTTCGTCGCAACGCTTTACCCGTCCTGGCGTGCAGCCAAGACCGATCCGATCGAGGCGCTGCGCCATGAGTGAGACCAACTCCGCAACCGCTCCGGTTCTTTCTTTGAAGGACGTGACGCGTCGTTTTCGCTCCGGCGAAGAAACGCTCGAAATCCTGAAGGGCGTGTCTTTCGATCTGTTCCCCGGTGAGATCGTGGCTCTTGTCGCGCCCAGCGGTACGGGCAAATCGACACTGCTTCATATCGCCGGTCTGCTGGAAGCCCCGCAGGAAGGCAGTGTGCGCATTGCCGGGCACGACACGGCTTCCCTGTCAGACACGGCACGCACGCAGATACGACGCGACGAGGTGGGTTTCGTCTATCAGTTTCATCACCTTCTCGCCGAGTTCACGGCATTGGAGAATGTGGTGCTCCCCCAGCATATTGCGGGCGTTTCCCCTCGCGATGCGACATCACGCGCGACCGATCTTCTGACGCGTTTCGGGCTCGCGCATCGGCTGCACAATCTGCCGGGCAAGCTTTCGGGTGGAGAGAAGCAGCGTGTGGCCATCGCCCGTGCTCTGGCCAATCAACCAAAGCTTCTTCTGGCTGACGAACCGACCGGCAATTTGGATGTGCATACCTCCGATGCCGTGTTTGACGAGTTGCTGCATGCGGTTCGTAGCGAGAATGTGGGCGCGTTGATTGCGACCCATAACGAGGAGCTGGCGTCGCGTATGGATCGTGTCGTGACCCTGCGTGATGGGCGGATCGTCTCGCGATAAAGAAAGAGATGAAGGGGGCGTTCGGGTCTGATAGACCATGACCCATGTCCCATGCCCCCTTCGTTCATCTTCGTAATCACTCCGCCTATTCGCTGAGCCAGGGGGCGATACGCATACCCGATCTGGTGGCTCTGGCCGCTGAATCCGCCATGCCTGCCGTGGCGTTGACCGATACAGGCAATCTCTTCGGGGCGCTTGAATTCTCGCAGTACTGCACGGGTAAGGGCGTGCAGCCCATCATCGGTTGCCAGCTCGCATTGCCATCGCGCAGCGACAAGCCCGGTGCCCCGTCAGAGCCCATGGTGGCGCTGGCCCGTAATGAGGCGGGGCTTGCCAATCTGCAGTTCCTCTCTTCCGAGGGATTCCTCAAGGGCGATCCTTCCGACCCGGCCATTCTGCTTGAGACATTCTGCGCTCATGCGGACGGGCTATTTCTGCTGACTGGCGGGACGCGTGGGCCATTGTTCCGCCTGCTTGCCGAGGGGCAGGAAGATCAGGCAATGACGCTGCTGCGCCGTTTGCAGGAGAGCTTTGGCGCCCATATGGCTGTCGAGCTGCATCGCCATGGTCTGCCTGAAGAGAAAGCCGTTGAGCCCGGCATGATCGCCGCTGCTGACCGTCTGGGGCTACCTTTGGTCGCCACCAACGAGTGCTTTTTCTCCAAACCGGCCATGCATGAGGCCCATGATGCGTTGCTCTGCATCGCGCAGGGACGCACCATGGCGGAGCAGGAGCGCTGGCGGGTCACGCCGGAGCACTGGTTTAAATCGCCCGATGCCATGCGGGCGCTTTTTGCCGATCTGCCGGAGGCCTGCGACAACACGCTCATGATTGCGCAGCGCTGCGCGGTGAAGGTCTCGACCCGGCCGCCGCTCCTGCCTGTCTGTCCCAAGGTCAATGAGGGCGCGACCGAGGAAGAGACCTTGCGGGCGATGTCGGAAGAGGGGCTACGCCAGCGCCTGTCCCGCATGGAGGCCGATGACGACACACGCAGACGCTATGAGGAGCGTCTGGAAATGGAACTCGGCATCATCGGGCGTATGGGCTTTCCCGGTTACTTCCTGATTGTGGCCGACTTCATCCAATGGGCGAAGGAACATGATATCCCGGTCGGGCCGGGGCGTGGGTCGGGGGCAGGCTCTCTCGTGGCCTGGGCGCTCACCATCACCGATATCGATCCGCTGCCGTTCAACCTGCTCTTCGAGCGCTTTCTGAATCCCGAACGCGTCTCTATGCCTGACTTCGATATCGATTTCTGTCAGGACCGGCGCGACGAGGTGATCCGCTACGTGCGCACCGAATATGGTGGCGAGCGCGTGGCGCAGATCATCACCTTCGGCAAGCTTCAGGCGCGCGCCGCCGTGCGCGATGTCGGGCGCGTGCTCGGCCTGCCTTTTGGCATGGTCAACCGCGTGGCGGAGCTGATCCCGAACAACCCGGCCAAGCCTGTCACGCTCAAACAGGCGATCGATGGCGAGCCGCGCCTTCAAGAAATGCGCGAGAATGACGAGGCGCTGCGCCGCTTGATGGAGATCGCTTTGCAGCTCGAAGGGCTCTATCGCCACGCGTCAACTCACGCGGCAGGTGTGGTGATCGGCGATCGTGAACTGGTCGAGCTCGTGCCGCTCTATCGCGATCCCAAGAGCGATATGCTGGTCACGCAGTATAATATGAAATTCGTCGAGCAGGCCGGGTTGGTAAAGTTCGACTTCCTCGGCCTGACCACGCTCACCATTCTCAAGCGTGGGATCAATTTCATCGCGCAACAGGGCATCGAGGTCGATCTGGCCACACTGCCTCTGGACGACGCGCCCACCTATGACATGCTGGCCCGTGGCGATGCGGGCGGCGTCTTCCAGTTCGAAGGCGCGGGCATGCGCGACGTGCTCAAGCAGATGCGCCCGACGCGGCTTGAGGATCTGATTGCGGCGGTGGCGCTCTATCGTCCGGGGCCGATGGCCAATATCCCCGATTACTGCGCGCGCAAGCACGGTGCCTCATGGGAGCCGCCCCATGAGGAAATTCGCGATATCCTGTCCGAGACCTATGGCATCATGGTCTATCAGGAACAGGTCATGCAGATCGCGCAGAAAATGGCCGGGTACAGCCTTGGCGGCGCCGATCTCTTGCGTCGTGCCATGGGCAAGAAGATCCGCGCCGAGATGGACACGCAGCGCGAGATCTTCGTCAAAGGCGCGACTGGGCGCGGGATCACCCCCGAGAAGGCTGCCGAGGTGTTCGACCTCATGGCGCGCTTCGCGGATTACGGGTTCAACAAATCCCACGCCGCCGCCTATGCGCTTGTCTCGTATCAGACGGCCTGGATGAAGGCGAATCATCCGGTGGCGTTTCTTGCCGGATGCATGTCGCTCGCCCGCGAAAAGACGGACAAGCTGGCGTCACTCTGTCAGGAAGCGCGCCGGATGAAAATCAAGGTGCTTCCCGTCGATATCAATCGCTCAAAGGCTGATTTCTCGCTCGAAAAGCAGGAGGATGGAAGCTGGGCCATCCGCTACGCTTTGGCTGCGGTCAAACGCGTCGGGTTTTCGGCCATGCAAGCCATTGTGGAGGCCCGCGGCGACAAGCCCTTCGCCAGTCTCGCCGATCTGGCTGCACGTTGTGATGCAAAACAGCTTAACAAGATCCAGATTGAAAACCTTGCCAAGGCTGGGGCTTTCGACTCCCTCGACAAGCCGCGTCATATCGTCTTTGCCAGCTCTGAAATCATTATGCGTCGCGCGCAATCCGACGCACAGGAGGCGGCTTCGGGCCAGATCGGCCTGTTCGGTGCCTCGGCCGAGCCCGAGGAGTTGCGTTTGGCCGAAGCCAAGTACTGGCCCGAATTCGAACGTCTGGCGGCCGAGGCCGAGGCGATCGGTTTCCACATGTCGGCGCACCCGCTGGATGCCTATCGCTCGGTCCTGAAGCGAGCCAATGTGCTGACGTCGCAGAATCTCATGACCGCTGCCGAGAACGGGTCCTATCGCGTGCGTATCGCGGGCTGCGTGGTCGACAAGAAGGAGCGGCCCACCAAGAGCGGGAGCAAGATGGCGTGGGTACGCCTGTCCGATGCGACAGGTGGTTGCGAAGTGACCCTGTTCTCGGAGGTCCTCTCGCGTTGCCGCGATCTGCTGGTGGCCGGTCAGGCCGTGATGGTGACGGCCGACCTCAAGCTGGAGGGCGATGCACTACGCATTACGGCCAATGACGTGACGGATCTGGAGAAGGCTGCCGCTCAGGAAAGCTCGGAGATGCGCGTATGGATCAGCGAAGCGTCAGCGGTGACGAAGGTGCGCGATCTTCTCAGCAGCCAGGGCAGGGGGCGCGGTAAGATCGTGCTGGTGCCAGCCGTGGACGAGACCAAGGCCGTGGAGGTGACCCTGACCGGACACTTCCCGGTCACGCCACGATTGGGCGAACAATTGCGCACCATTCATGGGGTATCGCGTATCGACCATCTTTGAGCAGGGACGATGCCCAAGGCGCGACACAAGGGGACAGCCGCGATGCAGGTCATCGCAGTCCGCAATAGCCACCTGCATCGGATCCCGTGTTATAGCGCTGCCGCACATGGAGCGACGTTTATTGGAGAGCTGTGTCCTGCGGCGAATTTCAAGAGGCGGGGAAATTATGCCTGTGAACAACCGTACCTCTTCAACCTCGCGCGCGCGATAGCAAGCTGCTGTTCGGTGAAAAGTGTCGACCACGGTGATTGCAGGACAAAGTACTCGACGCTTTTCGTGAGGCCCTCCGTCTGTCCGTGGAGATAGAGCTGGGTAAATCCCTCTGACGGATTGGGTGTGGCCAATAATCTGTCAGCCGCTTTCTTGCCGCCCAACTCCCTGACAAGCTGCAAATATCTGGTTGCTCTGTAAGGTTTCTGGAGCTTGAGCCCCTCGTGATAGATGTTTTCCATTGCCGCGTGAAATTTCTTTTCGAGCATAATCATATTCCCTTCGTGATTAGCTTGGTTCGGCATATTCCCGGGTCGAACAATGTCGTCAGATCCTGACCGTTTGCCCTCGCACACCAAAGAGCGTCTTGCGATCATTACTGGCCTGAGGAGGCGGCGTCCTATAGGGCCCGCCGAAGATCGCGTGATATGCGCCGGGGATCGCCTTTCCACGTCCTTGCGAGCCTCTCTGATCTTTGCCCGAGCGGCATCACACGATGGAAGAGAGTTGGGCTTGTCGCTTGAGCGTGCGCGGAGGATCTAAGGCAATCCCTGCTCTTCTTCCTTGCCTTTTCAAACGAAAAAGGCGATACCGCGCCCGTCTGGCTTTTCTGACGGCGTTGCCGGTAGGGGAGTTAGGCAATTCGCACGTATGACGACAGACTCTCTGGTGCCCGTGAAAACGCGCAATGTCATACGGAGGCACAACCAGAAGAACAGGAATTTGCATCATGGCGATGCCTGAATTCACCATGCGTCAGCTGCTCGAAGCCGGCGTTCACTTTGGTCACCACACGCGTCGCTGGAACCCGGCGATGGCACCGTATCTGTTCGGTGTCCGCAACCAGGTTCACATCATCGACCTGCAGCAGACCGTTCCGATGCTCGATCGTGCCCTGCAGGCCGTTCGCAACACGGTGGCCGGTGGCGGTCGCGTGCTGTTCGTCGGCACCAAGCGCGCTGCTGCCGAGCATGTGGCTGAGGCTGCAACCCGCTGCGGCCAGTACTACGTCAACCATCGCTGGCTCGGCGGCATGCTGACCAACTGGAAGACCATCACGGGTTCGATCAAGCGCCTGCGCCAGATCGACGAGATGCTCTCCGGCGACACGCATGGTCTGACGAAGAAGGAAATTCTCGACATCACCCGTGACCGCGAGAAGCTTGAGCGTTCGCTCGGCGGCATCAAGGAAATGGGCGGCCTGCCGGACATCCTGTTCGTCATCGACACGAACAAGGAGAAGCTGGCGGTTGAGGAAGCCAACAAGCTTGGCATTCCGGTTGTTGCCGTTCTCGACAGTAACTCCAACCCGGCTGGCGTGACCTACCCGATTCCGGGCAATGACGACGCCATCCGCGCCATCACCACCTATTGCGACCTCGTGTCGCAGGCCGTGCTCGATGGTATCTCGGCTGAAATGGCTGCTTCGGGTGCCGATTTCGGTGCGTCTGAAGAACTGCCGGTCGAGACGGTTGTTGAAGAGACCACGGCAGAAGCTCCGGCTGAAGCCTGAGATGCGTGCGGGAGATCGTGAGGTCTCCCCCAGCATTCGGAATTTCTGGCGTGCCCGGCTGAAAAGCTGCGGCGCGCCGTTTCGTTCCTAGAGCCTGCCCCGCGCTTTCGGGATGCGGGGAGGGGCTCAGGTTCTTTATTGTGGCGAGTATTGTCATCCGGTCAGCCGATCGGGTCTGACGGGACAATGCTCAAGAGGAGTTTTGGACATGGCGGAAATTACTGCTGCCCTCGTTCGTGACCTGCGCGAGAAGACTGGCGCCGGCATGATGGACTGCAAGAAGGCTCTTACGGAAGCTGCTGGCGACATGGATGCCGCCATTGACTGGCTGCGCGCCAAGGGTCTGTCGCAGGCTGCCAAGAAGTCGGGCCGCACCACGGCTGAAGGCCTTGTGGCCGTTGCTTCAGGCAAGAACAAGGCCGCCATGGTCGAAGTCAATGCCGAGACCGATTTCGTGGGCCGTAACGAAGCTTTCCAGGCATTCGTCGAGTCCGTGGCTCATGCGGCACTCGATGCCGGTGACGATCTCGACACCCTGTCGCAGGCCAAGCTGCCCACGGGCCGCACGGTTGCTGAAGAACTGACCCACCTGATCGCCACGATCGGCGAGAACATGTCGCTGCGTCGCGCCAAGGTTCTGACCGTTCCTTCGGGCATCGTTGCTTCCTACGTGCACGGCGCGCTGCGTCCGGGCGTTGGCAAGATCGGCGTTCTGGCTGCTGTTGAAGCCCCGTCGGAATCCGAAGCCCTGCTGACACTGGGCCGCCAGATCGGCATGCATGTTGCCGCAACGCGTCCGGCTGCTCTGGAAGTTGCCAGCGTCGATCCGGAAGCTCTGGAGCGTGAGCGCCAGGTTCTGATTGAGCAGGCTCGTGAGTCCGGCAAGCCGGAAGCCATCATCGAGAGGATGATCGAAGGCCGTATCCGCAAGTTCTACGAAGAAGTCGTTCTTCTGGAGCAGGTCTGGGTGCATGACGGTGAAACCCGCGTGTCCAAGGTTGTCGAGAAGGCCGGCGCCAAGCTGATTGCTTTCGAGCGCTTCCAGCTCGGCGAAGGCATCGAAAAGGAAACCAGCGACTTTGCTGCCGAAGTGGCCGCTGCCGCTGGCGCCTGATCGGCCAAACGATCACGGGATTGGTTGCAGCACATGAATTTCGAATGTGCTGCAATCGTCCTCTCCGCCCGGCGCTACGGCGAGGGCGGAGCTGTGGTCCATCTCTTCACGGAAGAGTATGGACGCATTGCCGGTCTGGTGCGTGGCGGCTCGTCACGACGTCAGGCCGCGCTCTGGCAGCCGGGTAATCTGATACTCGCCCGTTATGCCTCCCGCCTGTCCGATCAACTCGGGCATCTGAGCGGTGAAATGGTTCAGGAAACAGCCGTCAGGCTACTGGACCGCCCTCTGCAACTCGCTCTGGTTCAGTCAGCGGCCGAACTGGCCGATGCTGCCTTGCCGGACCGCGAGCCTCATCCCGATTTCTTTCTTCAGACCGTGCGCGATCTCGCGGCCTTCTGTGTGCTGTCCGATCCCGCCCCGGTGGTGGATTATGTGCGCTGGGAAATCGCGTTGCTTGCGACGCTAGGTTATGGACTGACGCTCGATTGCTGTGCCATCTCAGGTGCAACGACTGATCTCGCCTTTGTCTCTCCGCGAACAGGACGCGCTGTAAGCCGCGATTCTGCCGGGCAGTGGGTCGATCGTCTCCTGCCACTGCCTCATTATCTGACCCCGCAAGGGGTTGAGGATGACGGCGATGATCCCGCCCTCTGGGCTGAGGGGCTGGCATTGACGGGACATTTCCTCTCACGCCATCTTTTCGGCTGCCAGCACAAACCTGTCCCCGGTGCGCGCGAGCGTTTGGATATGCGTGTCAGGGCACTGGCGGATGCACGTGAGGCCGTGCAGGAAAATCCCCCGGCATAGGTGTCCGGGCTTCACGAAGCGCCGGGGCCCCTCCAATCAGATAATCGAATATCATGTGGGGCAGCGTCAGAGCGGCCAGAAGCTGGAACGTGACAGCGATCATTCGCGGTGCCAGCGGCCCTGCGTAGAACGGCACCATGACGGCCCCGATGCCTAGCGAGGCAAATGTGAGCGGCAGGCTGCGATAGAATGCGTGACCCGCTGAACTGAGACGGCACCAGCGACAGTCAGCTATGAGCGATTCGATATGCGCCGGCGCGTGCTGGAACACGAAATAGATCATGAACGCTTGCAGCGGCGGCAACAACGCGAACGGGACAATCAGCCCGAACAGCGACCATAAGCGCCTCATGCGTGTCGCGGGAGGACTGACGCCTAACCACGCGCTGACGCAGAGGGCCCAGACGGGAAACAGAACGATCAGCCATAATGGCGGCATGATGAGATGAACAGGCGGCGCCATGGCGCTCAGTAGCGCTGCGGTGGCCTCTGGCTGAAATACGCAGGGAAGGATTAGTGGCGCCCCCCCAAGGACAAACCCGGCGAGCAGAGAAGAACCGTCTTCGCGCATCTCACTGCCAAAATGCCAGATGGACAGAGCCAGAAACAGGTTGAGCGTGAGTAACGGCTCGATATGCCAGGCGATGAGCACGAGCCCGACAAGCGCGAGATAAGGCAACGCAAAAACAGGAAACCAGAGATACCCGAGACGGGGGCGCAACGCTTGTCGTGCCATCTCTCCATCAAGCGCACCATGTGGGAGACCAAAGATGATGATGGTGGCGAGACTAATCAGCACATTATCGGTGAGGATCGCGGCAGCGGCGCAAATTCCCGCGCCGCCCCAATAGAGGGGGGCGAAGAAATCGCGTGGCCCGGTCAATGTCATAAATGTCACGCCGGGCCAGACATCATCAGACCGTGGTCAGTTTACGGTCATCGGACAGGCTGAGGAAACCAAACCCGACTTTCGCCAGAACATCCGTGATGGCGATGATGAGTACGCTTGCCGAGTCCGGCACGATTCCGAGGCCGTCAGGCGAGAGGGCGAGGATGATCGGGTACACCATCCAGAGCACCGAAAGGATGGTGGCGCTGCGGATATAGGCCGTCTGCACTTCAGGCCGCTCGAGGCGATTGGCCTGAAGCTGCGAGACCCAGATGACATAATACACACCGAGAAACGCCACGCAGGAAAGCACGAACCAGATCCAGCGGCTCACCACGTTTTCCGAGGCACTGAAGGCAAAGGCAGTGATGACCATGATCACGTCGGCTGTGACGGCACCCAGTAGCAGATCGGCTCGCTTGCGGCCGCGGAACATGCCAAGAAACCCGAGACCGACAAGCAGAAGCGGGGTTGTAAACACCCAGTCGATATAGCGGCCGAACCAGAAGATGCGGGTCGTGCTGGCGGCGCCTGCGAGTGTGGCGTCCGTCGGCAGGAGCACTGCGCCCTGGCCTGTCGCCATGGCGACATACAAACAACCTGCGATGATGGGGACGATACCGTGGGCAAGGCTCATAACCCCTTCGGTTTCGGTACGCCGTTTGCCAAGCAGCAGCAGCGCCGTCCCACCGGCAAACATGATCAGGGCTGTCAGCCAGAGAACTGTCAGGGTCATTATCGCTGTCTTTCACGAGATGAGGAGAGCGATAAACGGTGCCTGACACATAAAGTTGTAATTAGCCTGCCTTGACAGCCATATTTATCAGACCTGATCGCGCTCAGGCTTTTCTCTGAGCAGATGACGCAGGGGCGGCTACCCGCTGAAGCGTGCCAAGAGGGACCGGGAACAAAAACGGGGTATTTGCACTGGACAGGCCGCGCCGCGCCGCCTTATCTGCCCTGAAACGAAAGGGCGTGGCATGAGTCAGGATCTGGCAGGACATATCGAGGATACCAAACTCGCAGATGCGCTGAGCGAGCGCTATATTGCCTATGCCATGTCTACCATCATGGCGCGTTCGTTGCCCGATGTGCGCGATGGTATGAAGCCTGTGCATCGGCGCATCCTCTACGCCATGCAGCAGCTCAAGCTGGATCCGACGGCGGGTTTCAAGAAATGCGCCCGCGTCGTGGGTGACGTGATCGGTAAGTTCCATCCCCATGGCGACGCAGCCGTGTACGAGGCGCTGGTCCGCCTCGCCCAGGACTTCGCGGTGCGTTATCCGCTTGTCGAAGGGCAGGGCAATTTCGGTTCGATCGACGGCGATAACGCGGCCGCCATGCGTTACACGGAGTCCCGGCTGACCGCTGTGGCCAAGGCCCTGCTGGAAGGCATCGAGGATGACGCGGTCGATTTCCGTCCGACCTATGACAATGAGGATGCCGAGCCCGTAGTCCTGCCCGGCGCTTTTCCGAACCTGCTGGCCAATGGCGCGGCCGGGATCGCGGTTGGCATGGCCACCAGTATTCCCCCGCATAACGCCGCCGAGATCTGCCGTGCCGCGCGTCATCTGATCGAGAACCCGCAGGCGCCTGTCGAGGCGCTGATGCAGTTCATGCCGGGACCTGACTTCCCTACAGGTGGCGTGCTGATTGAGGACCCTGCCAGCATGGTCACGGCTTACGAGACCGGACGCGGCAGTTTCCGTACCCGCGCGCGATGGGAAGTCGAACAGGGACGCTTCGGCACCTGGACCGTGATCGTAACCGAGATTCCCTATCAGGTGCAGAAATCGCGCCTGATCGAGCAGATCGCGGAGTTGATGGAGCAGAAGAAGCTGCCGCTCCTCGCCGACATACGCGACGAAAGCACGACCGATATCCGCCTTGTCCTCGAACCCAAGACCAAGGGGATCGAGCCGGAAGTGCTGATGGAAACCCTCTTCCGGGTCACCCCGCTGGAGAGCCGATTCAGCCT
Source organism: Asaia sp. HumB (assembly GCF_030263835.1). NCBI lineage: Bacteria > Pseudomonadati > Pseudomonadota > Alphaproteobacteria > Acetobacterales > Acetobacteraceae > Asaia > Asaia sp. HumB. The sequence goes on from NZ_JARPML010000002.1 coordinate 2,766,806, forward strand.
GAACATGAACGTGCTGGACGCCAATCGCGTGCCGCGGGTGATGGGGCTGCGTGAGGTCATCCAGTCATGGCTGGACCATCGCGAGATCGTTCTCGTTCGCCGTTCGCAGCATCGTCTGAACGCAGTTGAGCGTCGTCTGGAAATCCTCGAAGGGTTTCTGGCCGTTTATCTCAACCTTGATGAAGTCATCCGCATCATTCGCGAAAGCGACGAGCCCAAGCCCGAATTGATGCGTGTGTTCAGCCTGACGGATCTGCAGGCCGAATATGTGCTGAATATGCGCCTGCGCTCACTGCGTCGTCTTGAGGAGATCGAGATACGCAAGGAGCGTGATGCGCTTCTCAAGGAGAAATCCGGGCTCGAAGGATTGCTAGGCAGCGAGCGCAAACGCTGGACCCGTATCGGCAAGGAACTTGACGCGACAGCAGCCAGCTTTGGCGAGGGCGCCCTTGGCACCCGACGCACCCAAATTGCGGCACCGCCCGCACCGATCGATTTGAGTGCCGCCATACAGGTAGATCGTGAGGCCCTGACCGTGCTTCTCTCACGTGAAGGCTGGGTGAGGGCCGTGAAGGGACATGGGATCGACCCCGAGAGTCATAAGTTCAAGGAAGGTGACGCGTTCGGGCTGTCGCTCGAGTGTCAGAGCACCGATCGCCTCTGTATCCTGGTGAGTGGCGGTCGGGCCTTCACGCTCAAGGCGGCTGACCTGCCGCGTGGGCGTGGCTTTGGGCAGCCCATTCGCGTTCTGGTCGATCTGCCTCAGGATGAGGATATCGTCTCTTTCTTTGTGATCGATGAGTCCGGCCGTCACGTTCTGGCCAGCGAAAGCGGACGCGGCATGATTGTGCGTGACGCTGATATGGCGGCTGAAAAACGGACGGGCAAACAAGTCCTGACGCTGCGTGACGGTGACCGCGCCGGGTTCTGCGTGGCCGTTACAGGTGATCAGATCATCACCATGGGCAGCAACCGCAAGGCGCTATCCTTTGCTCTCGATGCCCTGCCCGAAATGACAAAGGGCATGGGTGTCACGATCCAGAAGCTCCCGCCGGGTCAGCGCATCGTCGATCTGCGGGTCTTTGCCTCGGAAACAGGTCTGGTCTGGCATGAGGGGCAAAAGCCGCGCAGTGACGCCGATCTTGCGTCGATCGTCGGCAAACGAGCGGATCAGGGCAAGGCTGCCCCGCAATGGATGACCCGCAAGCCCGTGACCAGAAGCTGAGTTCTCAGGCGGCCCCGGCGGGAGGGGTGTCGGCTTTCGGGCTCGATACCGCGACTGCCGTTGTGGAGGACACCGCAGAGGGCGCGCCCGCAAGTCGGTGCCAGTGCCCGTTGCGAAGAATTTCCGCCGGGTTGAAGCGTGATTTATAGCCCATCTTCGTGCTGCCTGGCACCCAGTAGCCTAGATAGAGATAGGGCTTGTTGCGTCGGGCCGTCTCGGCAATCAGCCATAGAATGGATGCCGTGCCGTAGGAGCGATGGGTGTCTGCCGGGTCATAGAATGTATAGACCGCCGAGAGACCATCAGAGAGCATATCGACAAGAGACACGCAGACCAGACGACCATCGCGTGAGCGGAACTCGAACAGGCTGGTTTCGACCGGGCTGGTCTCGACCATCGACTGATAATCATCGAGCCCCATGAGGGCCATATCACCATCGCCATGACGATGCGCCTGATAGGCCCGGAACAGGGCATATTGTTCCTCGGTTGCGACGATGGGGCGCTCAGTCACAACAAGATCGGCGTGGTCCCGGCGCACCCGGCGCATGGTGCGATCCGGCACGAATTCCGCGACAGGAAGCCGGATGGGGATACAGGACTGACAACCATGGCAGACAGGGGCATAGACAATGCCGTGGCTGCGCCTGAAACCGGCACGGGACAGGCGATCATGAAGCTGGTCGACATCACTGCCGGTCAGCTCGGTCATGACCTTGCGCTCCGTCCTGCCGGGGAGATACGGGCAGGGCGACGGCTCTGTCGTGTAGAAGAGCTGGGGACGATGAGCTGACATAACCATCCTTTCTCTCCTCTGCCTGAAAACGCTTGATAGTGACGCCCCCCGCACGGGAGGGCCATCGATTGCGTAAGCCTGATTGTCCTGACCATCGGTCGCTGCCTGCGGACCTCGCATTCCGGTCCGGTGCCACAGGGCGTTTCCGTCCCATCCAGACAGGCCAGCACCGGCCTTGCTTCAGACCCTTGTCCAACCGGTATCCTGACCCGGCAGGACAGACGCGCCGTGAAAACGCTGTGCACGCTTTTTCGAGCGGCTCAGCAACATTCCTTGTGGCTAGCCAAAAGCCTTGCACACCGAGTCCGGACGGATCTAGCCCACGATCACCCTCTCATATTTTACGATGATTTTTCCGGTTGCAAGATGTCTCTCTTTGAATTCCGGACGAATACGCTAACGTTATGAGAAATGAGCTGGCCCATTACCCTCCTTGACGCCTTCCTGATCCTGCTTCGGCTCGGTCTTGCTGTTGCAGTCACCTTGCATGTTCTGCGGACGAAACAGAACACGGCAGCCTGTGCCGGCTGGATCGGTGTGAGCTGGCTTATGCCGATTTTCGGCGCGCTGCTCTATCTGATGTTCGGTATCAATCGTGTCAGGCGTCTGGCACGACGTCTGGTGAGTGACCATCACTGGCGAGGACGGGGCCCGGCCTTTCATACGCGCCAGCGTATGGAGGGGGATTTCGCCCCCCTGGCGCGGATGATCGGCAAGCTGACCGAGCGGCCCCTGCTGGGCGGCAATTCCGTCGATTGCCTCCATGATGGCGACAACATCTATCCGCGCATGCTGCAGGACATTGCCTCGGCACAGGTCTCGATTCTGCTGTGTTCCTATATTTTCAGGGCAGATAGAATCGGGGAGCAGTTTGTGGATGCCCTGGTGGCCGCGCAGGCGCGGGGTGTCGCGGTACGTGTGCTGGTTGACGGTATCGGGGGCGGGTATTTCCGCAGTGGCATTCACAAGGCCCTGCGCGTGCGTGGAATCCCTTGTGAGCGGTTCATGCACTCGCTTCTTCCGTGGAAGATGCCATTCATCAATCTGCGCAATCATCGCAAAATTCTGGTTATCGATGGGCATACTGGGTTCATGGGCGGGCTGAATATCGGTGAGGAGAACCTGCGGCGCCTGCGCATCAAGCATCCGGTGGCGGATACGCATTTCCGGCTTCAGGGGCCGATTGTTCACCAACTGACCGAAGCCTTTGCGCGTGACTGGTCTTTTACCTGCGGTGAAGAGCTTGACGGTAAGATCTGGTTTCCCGAGCTTGACCGGGCCGGTGATATCCCGATGCGTATCGTGACATCTGGGCCGGATAACGATCTTGAGAAGATCGAATTCTCCATGCTGCAGGCGATTGCCCTGTCACGCCGCTCGGTTCGCCTGATGACGCCGTATTTCCTGCCCAATGAGCGGCTGGTGTCGGAGCTCTGCCTCGCGGCCCTGCGTGGTGTGCAGATCGATATCATCCTGCCACGTCGCAGCAATCACAGACTGATCGATTATGCCCGCGATGCCAGTCTTGCACCGTTCCTGAAGGCAGGGTGCCATGTCTGGATGAACAGGCCACCCTTCAATCACGCCAAGCTGCTTGTCGTTGATGAAGAATGGTCTTTTGTCGGCAGCAGCAATATCGATGCGCGCAGCCTGCGCCTGAACTTCGAGATCAATCTTGAGATCTATAGTGGTTCAGTGGCGCAGTCGCTCAATAGTTTCATGGAACGGCACAAGGCAGGCCGGCTCACACATCATGCGCTCGACAGCCTGAGCAACTGGCGCAAGACGCGTAATGCTGCCGTCAGATTGTTCATGCCCTATCTGTGAGCGCCTTGACCTGCCGGCGATCTGCCAGTCGCTGAAAGAAGGCGCGGTGCCTGTCGGGCGCATCCAGCCGCAGCGTTACCGTGATAGGGTGATGGTCCGAACTGCGATTGGGCAAAACACCGGCATCGAGGGGCGTCATGCCACGCACGAGGCAACGGTCTATTCGTATCGGCAGCATGTCGGCCATGCGATGGGTGGGTGCTCTTGGGCCGACATCGCGAAAACCGGGGAGCAGGGTCGGCCCGACAAGGTTGAAGTCGCCCATGACGAGCGCATGATGGCGCAGGATCGGTGCGATACGACGAAGCTGACGGCGATTCAGGATCTGCCCGTGAGACAGATGCACGTTTGCGATCGAGAACGACCCGAAATCGATGAGCTGTGCCGTGCGCTTGACCATCAACCCCGAGGGCAGGGCGCAGGAGACCGGCGGTCTTGTGAAGGGGAAGCGGCTCCAGCACGCTGTGCCGTGGATGCGGTCTGGCAGAGGAATTCGCGCGTAATGTCCGCCCAGTATGGTGGGCAGTCTGTCGAAACTGCTCACGGCTTCCTGCATCAGGAAAATATCGGGCTGGAAGGTGCGGGCCAGCTCGACGACCTCATCGATCGGTGCCCCCACGGCGCGAAGCAGATTCCAGCTCAGGATGGTAAAATTCTGGCTGATACCGGGGACTGTACGATCAGCTAACGGGGCAGGCGGGGCGTCGTGGGTCAAAGACGGGTTCATTGAAGCATTTTCTTTTCTGTCTGATAGGCGCCACGCGCGAATTCAGTGGTCAGAGTATAGCCGACGCCCAGCAGGACCGGACCCAGAAAAATACCCAGTCCGCCCAATGTGACCACGCCGCCCAGCACACCGAGTACGGTCAGCAGATAGGGAAGCTGCGCCCCTCTGGCGATGAAAGCGGGCCGTATGATGTGATCGGCTCCCGAGATGAACACGATGCCGTAACCCGCGAGAAACAGGCCCCAGCCGAGGTGATGATGAAGGGCCAGCCAGATGGCGGCAGGTGCCCATACCAGCGGGGCACCGACCGGAAAAACCGCCACAAAGGCAGCAACACCGCCGAGCAGCACCGGTGCAGGTACGCCCGAGATAAACAGGCCAATGGAGGTGAGCACACCCTGAACGATGGCAGTACCGAGAATGCCGTAGACCGTGCCCCGTATGACGCTGCCGATGATGGTGATCAGACGATCGGCATAGGTGCCGGTGATGCGGGTCAGGACAGCCGTGATGACACGCCCCAGCGAATCACCACTGATCCAGAAAAACAGGGCGATGAAGAGCGCCATGACCAGCTCAGCCAGGCCGCTCGCCATCTGCATCAGCGCCTTGAGGGTATAACGGGCGATCTGTCCGGCATAGGGATGAAGGGCCTCGCCCACGCCGCGGACGTCATGGCTCCAGTGCTGATAGGCACTGGTCAGCTGTGGGCCGATGCCGGGTATCGTGGCCAGCCAGTCTGGCGCCGGATGCGTGCGACCGAGAGCTTCGATTTCGGTATTGATGCCGCCGATGATCAGCGGGAGATCCGCAATGCCGGTTGAGGTAAGGAGCGCGAGCGGCATGACAATGGCAATGGCGCTGCCGACCATCATGACCACAGCGGCCAGAGGCGGGCGCATGTGGCGGCGCAGGCGCTTGAACAGGGGCCATGTCGTGAAGGTCAGAATCGCGCCCCACAGGATGGCGGAAAGGAAGGGCCACAGCACCACGCCGCAACCATAAGCGACCCCCAAGAGGAGCATTCCCAGCATGATGCGTTCAGTTGTCACCTAATCTCCCCCGGCTGCGGCTGCCGCCAGTTGACCACGGGGTCATTCCGGCTGCTATCGTGCGGTTCCTGATCCGTTTTTGCGATCCCCGTCAGGCCGGGCCATGTCTGATCCATCATGTGCCGGAGCGTGCCATCCATGACGATACCCCCCCTGATCGATGCGCAGACCCTGATGTTGCTTCCTCCCGGCCGGTATCGCTATCTCGATGCGTCGGCTCTCCTCCCCGGGCAGGACGGTGACCCGGAAGCAGATTTCCACAAATTAGCGCTTCCCGGGGCAAATCGTTTCCGTATCAACGACATATGTGATCGCTCGGACCCGCTCCCCCACACCGTGCCCGGTGCGGCCACATTTGCGCAGGCCATGATGGCACTGGGCATAGGCTCCGATACGGGACTGGTGTTCTATGACCACAAGGGAAGTATCGGCGCCTGTCGGGCGCACTGGATGGCCTCACTGTTCGGGCACGAGTCTGCGCATGTCCTTGATGGTGGCCTGGCAGCGCTTGAGGCTCTTGGTCTTGCGCCCGACGCTGCGCCGGCCCCGGCAGCACCCTGCGAGCAGCCTTATCGACCGCGCACGCGCTATGCGCTCCTTGCAGGCAAGGGCGATGTGCTCGATGCGCTCGATGATCCTGATCGCGTAATCCTCGATGCACGCAGTGCAGCGCGGTTCCATGCCCAAGCCGTCGAGCCACGGCCCAACATGCGCGGTGGGCATATGACGGGCGCAGTGAACCTGCCCTTTACCGAGGTGCTGAACCCCCAAGGCTGCTTTCTGCAGCCTCAGGCGCTGGTCGAGCGTTTCGCGGGCTGTGCCATAGGCTCGCGTCGGGTCATTACCAGTTGCGGGTCGGGTCTGACCGCCGCAACGCTGACCATGGCCTTGCGTGTGGCCGGGCTGGCGCCAGGGCAGCTTTATGATGGGTCATGGGCCGAGTGGGGAAGCGATCCTGCCACCCCTATTGAGGCCTGACAGGAGAAACGAGAGAGTGGAAAACACCGCCAAGCAGGTCACTTCCGGCTGGAAGCGCCTGTCCTCCCTTCTGGTACAGGGGGGGCGACCGGAGCCCACCCCGCCCCAGGGGGCCTATGTGAATGCGCCGGTGACGAGGGGCTCGACTGTCCTTTTTCCCTCATTGGACGCAATGCGGGAGCAGGGGCTGCGCAGCCATGAGCATGAACTGATCTATGGGGCGATGGGCTCGCCCGTTCAGCATGAGCTTGAAAAGCTTCTCGCGCTGATTGAAGGCGGGACCCATACGCAGGTCGTTTCCTCGGGGCTGGCGGCCTGCACCCTGCCTTTGCTCGCCTTCCTGAGTTCTGGTGATCACCTGCTTCTGCCCGACTCGGTCTATGGGCCCACACGCCGTTTTGCCGGCACTATGCTGGCGCGTATGGGGATCGAGACCACCTATTATGCGCCCCTCGCGGATGAAGAGACCCTGATCGGGCTCATGCGAGAGAACACGCGGATCGTGTTTGCCGAGAGCCCGGGCAGCCACACATTCGAGGTGCAGGACGTTCCCATGCTGGCACGTGTGGCCCATGAGCATGGTGCGCTGCTTATGCTCGACAATACCTGGGGAATCGGCATTTTCCAGCCTTTCCGCCACGGGGTCGACGTCTCCATCCAGGCGCTGACGAAATATCCCGCCGGACATTCCGATGTGATCGCCGGTGCGATTACGGTGGCAGATGGCGCGCTCTGGAAAACACTGCGCGATTCCGCCATTCAGATTGGCCAGCTGGCCGGACCGGATGAATGTTGGCTGACCCTTCGCGGGCTCCGCACGATGGCGGTGCGGCTCGAGCGTCAATCGGCCTCGGCTTTGCTGGTGGCGCAATGGCTGCGTGGCCGACCGGAAGTGGCGCGTGTGCTGCATCCAGCGTTCGAAGAATGTCCCGGCCATGAATTTTGGCTGCGCGATTTCGAGGGGGCAAGTTCGCTTTTCGGCGTGGAGTTGCGCGCCGATCTGTCTGTCGCGGCCATGCGGGACATGATTGATGCGCTGGCCCTGTTCGGCATCGGCGCGTCCTGGGGCGGATATGAAAGCCTCGTTTTGCCAACGACGGGGGGCGTACGTCGCTCGCTGCCCAACGCCATGCCTGAGGGTCCGAGCTTCAGGCTGCATATCGGGCTTGAAGACCCCAACGACCTCATTGCGGATCTTGAAGGGGGGCTCGAAGTGCTCCGTGCTTCACTGGCGGGGTGAGGTGCGGCTCTAGCGCATTCTGAAACCGAGCGCCTCGCGCAGATGCGGGGCGCCGACATCTGACGCGTGGTCGAGATCGGCAATGCTGCGTGCAACGCGCAGCAGGCGCGTCAGCCCGCGGGCTGAAAGGCGCAGCCTGGTACCCGCCTCACTGACAAGATGGCGTGCGTCCGGTGTCAGAACGATATCCTGGGCTGCCACCTGCGCGTTGGGGACCCCCTGACGCGCAATCTGAAAATGTCGTGCTTTCACGACGCGGGCGCGCACGGCGGCACTGTTCTCGCCTGCCGGTGCGGTAATCATGTCGAGGGGCGAGACCGGGGTGACGAACAGGGAAAGATCGATCCGGTCGAGCATGGGGCCGGACAGGCGGGAGAGATACTCCTCGCCGCATTGAGGAGCCTTTCGGCAGGCACGCTCAGCATCGCCCAGATAGCCGCACCGACAGGGATTCATGGCCGCGATGAACTGAAATCGCGAGGGATAAAGCACCGTCTGTCTGGCCCGTGCCACCGTGATTGCGCCCGTCTCCAGTGGCTGGCGCAGGGATTCGAGGCAGCTTCGCGAAAACTCCGGCAGTTCGTCGAGAAAGAGAACGCCATTATGGGCAAGGCTGACTTCGCCCGGGCGGGATCGTGAGCCCCCGCCGACAAGCGCGGGCAGGGTGGTCGAGTGATGCGGCGCCCTGAAAGGCGGTTGGGTAATCAGGGTGCTCCCGCTGGCCTGACCGCCCAGACTGTGAATCCGGCTGCACTCAAGTATCTGCTCATGCGTCAGATCGGGCAGGATGGAGGGCAGGCACTGCGCAAGCATGGATTTGCCAGCACCCGGCGGCCCTGACATCAGCAGGGAATGGGCCCCGCAGGCCGCGATCTCGAGGGCGCGTCGCCCGATATCCATGCCCTTGACCAAAGCAAGATCGTTCAGTGGCGCTGAGGTCGCCACGGGTTCGAGTTCGGGGGAAGGCAATACATGCTCGCCGTTGAAATGCGACAGGAGGGCGCGCAACGTATCAGGGGCAAGAATATCGAGCGTGTCGCTTGCCCATCGTGCCTCCTGCGCCTGGGGGCGGGGGCAGATCAGGCCAAGCTGATGCCGGACTGTCTCGAGTGCGGCAGAAAGCACGCCGCCTGTCGCCTGCAGGCGTCCGTCAAGCGAAAGTTCGCCGATGGCGCAGTAAGCCGCCACGGCTTCATGCGACAGGATGCCCATGGCCGTCATGATGGCCAGAGCAATCGGCAGGTCGAAATGCGAGCCTTCCTTGGGCAGATCGGCCGGGACCAGATTGATCAGGATACGCTTGGGAGGCAGGGCGAGTCCGAGTGCTGCCAGTGCAGCGCGGACGCGCTCGCGTGATTCGCCGACTGTCTTGTCGGGCAGGCCAACGATGATGAAGGCGGGCAGGCCAGAGGCGATCTGGATTTCGACCGTGACCGGGATGGCATCGATGCCCGCAAAAGCAAAACTCTGGATACGGGCAATGGAAGAGGATGAAGCGGTCACCGGCACCAACGAATGATCAGGAACAGGTGAATCTGTTCCTGATCACTATTAGTGCAGTGTTAATAATTCATCAAATTACTTCAGCGCTGATAGATCAGACGTGCGCGCATCGTGCCCTTGAGCTCGCGGAGGCTGTTGAGCAGGCGGTTATCGAGTTCCGAGTCGGGGCTTGCATCGGTCTCGACCACAACATACCCGACCTCGCCATCGGTCTGCAGGTATTGCGCAACGATGTTGCAGTCTTCGCTGGAGAAGATCTCGTTGATCTGGCGCATGATGCCGGGGCGGTTTTCATGCACATGCATGAAGCGCGTACCACGCGGACGTTCGGGCAACTGCACCGGAGGGAAATTGACAGCGCCCAGCGTCGAGCCGACATCGGAATATTCCACAAAGCGCTTGGCGACTTCCACGCCGATACGCTCCTGCGCTTCCATGGTCGAGCCACCGATATGCGGTGTGAGAATGACGTTGGGCAGTCCCTGAAGGGGGGAGACAAAGCTCTCGCCTGCGCCTTTCGGCTCCTTCGGGAATACGTCCACACCGGCACCCATGAGGTGCCCGTCACGCAGGGCAGCAGCGAGGGCATCAATATCGACCACGGTGCCGCGTGCATTGTTGAGCAGGATGGAATTGGGCTTCATGGCGCGGATTTCAGCCTCGCCAATCATGTCCTTCGTCTGCTCCGTCTGCGGAACATGCAGGCTCACGATATCCGACTGGGCGAGAAGCTCATTGAGCGTGGCAACCGGTGTGGCATTGCCATGCGGAAGCTTGTCCACCGTATCGTAATAGATCACGCGCAGGCCAAAAGCCTCTGCCAGCACTGAAAGCTGCGAGCCGATTGAGCCGTAGCCCACGATGCCGAGCGTCTTGCCGCGCACTTCCCACGCGTTCACAGCCGATTTGTCCCAGCCGCCTGCGTGGCATTGCTCGGAGCGTGAGGGGATACGACGCAGCAGCATGACGATCTCGCCCATGACGAGTTCGGCTACAGAGCGCGTGTTGCTGAAAGGAGCGTTGAAAACCGGAATACCTGCCATGCGTGCCGCGTTGAGATCGACCTGGTTGGTGCCAATGCAGAAGCAGCCGATTGCCATGAGCCGGTCGGCCGCCTCGATCACGGGGGCAGTGAGCTGTGTCCGTGAGCGGATGCCCACCATATGCACACCCTTGAGCGCTTCTGTCAGGGCCTCGCCCTCGAGCGCGGTCTTGAGGCACGTTACCTGCTTGTAGCCCTGCGCGGCGAGATGCTGGGCAGCGCTTTCATGAATACCTTCGAGCAGAAGGATGCGAATGCGGTCTTTGGGGAGAGAAAACGAGGCTTCCATGTCGGCTCCTGTCAGCAGCGCAAATCCGAAACGCGGTGCTAGCTCATACGTGGTTCAGGGGGAAGGGCGAAGGCTCGCGATGGCCTCGGGCAGAAGCGCTCTGTCACCACAGGCCAGAACGGTGCCATCGCTCTCGAGCGTGAGGGGCGCGCCCTGCCAGTCCGTCACAATGCCGCCTGCGCCGTTCACAACGGGAACCAGAGCAGCCCAGTCCCACGGTTTCATGGTACATTCCGCAATTAGGTCAATCTGCCCGAGTGCCAGCAGGCCATAGCCATAGGCATCGCCACCCCAGCTTGTGCGCAGTGCGGCTTTCTTCAGCTGCGCGAAACGCTGGTCATAAGGGGCGATGAGCATATCGGGCGAGGTGCAGGACAGTTCGGCGTCACCAAGCGTTGGACAATTCCGGGTGCCGGCAACGCCGGGAAGCGTGGCGGATTCAAAGACGGTTTCACGCCCGGCAACGCCAATCCACCGCTCACGGGTAAAGGGCTGATCGATCACACCCAGCACAGGCGTACCCTTGTGGAACAGGGCAATGAGTGTCGCGAAACTTGGCCTGCCGGTGATGAAGGCGCGCGTGCCATCGATGGGGTCCAGCACCCATATGTAATCCCCCTCATCACCGGAGAAACCATATTCCTCGCCCAGAATGGCATGGTCGGGATGGGCCTGCCTGATGAGGTCGCGCATGGCAGCTTCTGCCTCGCGATCAGCACGCGTGACGGGAGATTCGTCGCTCTTGTCATCCACATCCAGACCAGCGCGGAAATGGGGTGTGACCGCCCGACCCGCATGATCGGCACAGAGCCGTGCTGTTTGCAGGCAGGCATCGAGATCGGGCGGAAGCGTCATGGCTGTAACTCACAATCCGTAAATCAGCCCCGGGCGGGCGGGGCAGCGTCGTGCAATCAGAAGGCATATCCGGCAGTGCGGCCCCGATCGCAAGGGCACATCGGGCCCGAACGACAGTATCGGACCGAAAAACAGAATTTTCAGCCATGATGGCGATGAATCGATACGGGCTGACGCAATGAAAACGTGCAGCCTGCAAGGAAAGATTGACGCGTCATGGGGGGTGCGGCATGTCTGGCCTCGCGCTGCGGCCCTTCACAAGACAAGCGGAAAGCCTGCCTCATTCCCATGAATCCTATTATCGTCATTCCATCGCGTCTTGCCTCGACGCGCTTGCCAAACAAGCCGCTGGCAGAGATCGACGGCAAGCCCATGATCCTTCAGGTGGCGTTACGGGCGCTCGCATCAGGCCTTGGCCCTGTGCTTGTTGCCTCTGGCGATCAGGCCATTCTCGATGCCCTGTCTGGACATGATGTGGCAGGTGTGCTGACCGATCCGGCCCTGCCCAGCGGATCTGACCGCGTTCATGCCGCCCTGCAAAGCCATGATCCGGAGGGGCGTCATGATGTGGTGATCAATCTGCAGGGTGATCTGCCTCTGATTGCGCCGCACAGCCTCTCCGCCGCCCTGCGCCCGGTGGCTGAGGGTTTCGATATCGGTACGCTGGTTGCGCCGGTAGAGACAGAGGAAGAGGCGCGACGGGCCTCCGTCGTCAAGGCTGCCTGCGCTTTCGCGCCGGGTGCAACTGTAGCGCGTGCGCTTTATTTCTCCCGGCAGCCGATCCCCTGGGGTGACGGCCCGCTCTGGCATCATGTCGGGGTGTATACCTGGCGGCGTGAGGCGCTGGCGCGGTTCGTGGCGCTCGCGCCTTCGCCTCTCGAGCGTCGTGAGTCGCTTGAGCAACTGCGTGCGCTTGAGGCGGGTATGAGCATTGGCTGTGCTTCTATCACCGAGGCACCGCTCGGGGTCGATACGCCTGAGGATCTCGTGCGCATACGTCAGGTGCTTGCAGCATGACCCACATAATTGCTTTTCAGGGGCGTCCCGGCGCTTATTCCGATCTTGCCTGCCTCACAGCGCGACCGGGCTGGAAAACCCTGCCATGCCCCAGCTTTCAAGCGGCGATTGATGCCGTGCGCGAGGGACGGGCAACGCTCGGCATGCTGGCTTGCGAAAATTCGCTTGCGGGCCGTGTTCCCGAAATTCATGCACTTTTGCCCGAGGCCGGTCTGCCGATCATTGGCGAGCATTTCCAGCGTGTAGAACACTGCCTGATTGCCTTGCCCGGCACCAGGATCGAGGAAGTGAAGCGGGTTCATACCCACCCGGTGGCGCTGGGGCAGATCAGGAACCTGATCCGTGAGCTTGGTGCCGAGGCCTGCTCGGCCTTCGATACGGCGGGGGCGGCAGAGATGGTCGTCAAATGGCAGTCCCGCGAGGATGCAGCCATTGCGTCATCACTGGCTGCCGAGCTCAACGGCCTTGAGGTTTTGCGGGCTAATGTCGAGGACGCTGCCCATAACACGACGCGGTTCTATCTGGTGGCGCGACAGGCTGCCTGGCCCTCGCCGCAGGATGAACGCGTGATCACGACGCTTGTGTTCCGTGTGCTCAACCGGGCTGGTGCGCTTTACGAGGCTCTGGGTGGGTTCGCCGCAAATGGTGTCAACATGACGCGTCTCGAAAGCTATATGAGCCCCGGCACGCTGACGGCGACAGGCTTTCTGCTGGACGTGGAAGGGCATCCCGAGCAGGAGGCGTTGGGCAGGGCTCTGCCGGTATTGCGGGGATGCAGCGAGAAAATTGCCATACTTGGCGTTTATCCCGCGAGTCCCTCCCGTTATCCGGGGTAGCGCACAGGGGCAGAGCTTCCACGCGATATCCATTTGACAGGGGCGGCAGGAGTTCTATTTAGCAGCAGGTTCTAAAAACGGGGCAGGTGAACAGGCATGGCACGGAACAAGGATTTCAAAGGGTCTCTGACCGCGCTGCTGACCCCGTTTCGTGAAGATGGCACGGTTGATCTCGCGGCCCTCGGTCGCTTTATCGACTGGCAGATCGATGAAGGAACGGCAGGCCTTATCCCAGCCGGCACGACCGGCGAGAGCCCGACCCTGACCCATGATGAGCATGCGCTTGTTGTCGCCCATACCGTCAAGGTGTCGGGCGGGCGCGTGCCGGTCATGGCTGGCGCGGGGTCGAACAGCACGCATGAGGCGATCGGCATGGCACGCCATGCGAAGGCCGTTGGCGCCGACGCCCTGCTTGTGGTGGCACCCTATTACAACAAGCCGACCCAGGAAGGCCTGTACCAGCACTTCATGCTGGTTGCCGATGCGACCGATCTGCCGCTTTATGTCTATAATGTGCCTGGTCGCTCAGTGGTCGAAGTCTTGCCGGAGACGATGGCGCGTCTGGCGCAGCACCCGAATATTGTCGGGACAAAGGATGCAACGGCCAATCTGTCGCGTCCGCTTCAGCTCCGTGCCCTGCTTGGCGATGCGCCATTCACCCAGTTGACGGGCGATGACGGCACAACGGTCTCGTTCCTCGCTGCGGGCGGGACGGGTTGCATCAGCGTCACAGCCAATATTGCGCCGAGGCTTTGTGCCGCGATGCACGAAGCATGGCAGGCGGGTGATGTGGCAAAGGCGATGCAGATCCAGCAACGTCTGACACCCCTGCATGACGCGATGTTCTGCGAGAGCAATCCGGGGCCGGTTAAATACGCAGCATCACGTTTGGGGTTGTGCACCCCGACTGTGCGTTTGCCCCTGTGTGAACCCGGCGCGGCCTCCCGCGCTGTGATTGACGAGGCCCTGAAAAAAACCGGCCTGTCAGGATAAATTGTGGCTGAAAAAAAGAAATCCGGTCTGATCTCTCACGGCATTGCCGCGCAGAACAGAAAAGGCCGGTTCAATTATACAATCCTTGAAACCGTCGAGGCAGGTCTCGTTCTCAAGGGGCCGGAGGTGAAGAGTCTTCGTATGGGTCGCGCAGCGATCAACGAAGCCTATGCTGGCGAGCGGGACGGCGAGATCTGGCTGTTCAATTCCTATATCCCTGAATATCAGGGCGGCGTGCTATCCCGTTTTGACACGCGCGCACCGCGCAAGCTGCTCTTGCACAAGAAGCAGGTTGCCCATCTGCTTGGCGCTGTCTCGCGGGCAGGGGCTTCGCTCGTTCCGCTGGACGTTCATTTCAATGCCCGTGGACGTGCCAAGCTGACACTTGGCCTCGGTCAGGGGCGTAAGAAAGAGGACAAGCGCCACGCGATCGCCGAGCGGGACTGGCAGCGTGACAAGGCCCGGTTGCTCCGCAGCAAAGGCAAGGATTACTGATCAGCGCGTTGGAAAGTGTTGCCCTGCTGTAAGCGTGGTCCGGGCTCACCCACCGTTTATCCGATGATAGAGTCTGCTCCGGTGCTGGTGCGCTTTTTCGGTTGAAAAGGGCATGGCGCTGAGTCCGGGTCATCACAGATGATTGCTGCTCACCATGTGATACGACTGTGCTGGCGGAGAGTCATTCGAGAGCCTGAAGCGGGCTAGTCCCGACAAGGCACATCCCGACAAGGCACAAAAAAAACCCGGCACAAGGCCGGGTTTTTTCTGGATCAGAAGATCGCTCAGGCGATGTTGATGTCGGCTGCTTCCGGACCCTTCTGGCCCTGCACAACCTTCACATCGACGGCCTGGCCTTCATTGAGGCCGGAGAGGCCCGAACGCTCGAGAGCCGAGGCGTGGATGAAGATGTCCTTGCCACCGTTTTCCGGCGTGATGAAGCCGAAGCCCTTCGTGGCGTTGTACCACTTCACGATGCCGCGCAGATCCTGTGCCTGTGACAGGTCAGGAGCCGGACGGGCCGGACGACCACCGCCACCGAAAGCCGGGCGCGGGCCAGCCGGGTTGAAGGCAGCGCGGGGGCGCGGTGCTTCTGCCGTGCTGGTGTCGACGTTGAGAACCTCAGCGACCTGACGGCCCTTGGGGCCCTGGCCAATGCGGACGTTCAGCGTCGTGCCGGGGTTTACGCTGGTGTGGCCAGCGGTGGAGAGGGCGTTTGCATGAAGGAAAACGTCGCCTGATCCATCAGCGAGCTCGACAAAGCCGAAACCCTTTTCGCTGTTGAACCACTTGACGCTGGCGCCCACTTCCGGGCCTGACGCCAGAACCTGTGGGCCGCCCGAAGGGGGACGACGATTTTGCATCCCGCCACGGTCACCGAAGGAGGGGGTCATGAAATCGTCGTCGAATCCGCCGCGGCGCGGGGAACGTGGGCTGCGGTCGGTACGGTTGCTTCTCAACGGTCTAATCCCGAGATCTGTGCGGTGATCCATCATACTGAGAATCACCAGTGGAGTAAGTCGAAACGGTGTGCACGGGCCTGCCGGCTGGTACGGAACGGGCGATGTCCACAAGGGGTTTCATTAAGACCCTAACACGGTTTTTTCGGGTTATGCCACCAGAAAACGTGACCCGATTACCACGATCTTCTTCATATCGCGTTTTTATGAGCGGATAGTCTTCGGGTTACCGGCTGTCACTGTTTCCTGTTACGTGAAATCGGCTATGGTGGCCGCCTGTTATTTCGGAAGGGGATGGATTTGCGCTGTTCAAAGTCGCGCTGGCCGGGCGCCAGACAGGTCAGGGCCGGATCGCTCTCGGTTCTCGGTCTCGCTGTGATGGGTGCAACGGCTCACGCCACCCCGAAACAGGATCCTTATGGCACCTGGACGCTGCAGGGCGAGAATGACGCGGTGTCGACCCTCAAGGGAACCTCGGACCAGTATTATACGTCGGGGCTCCGTTTCAACTGGACATCAGGCACGGATAATCTGCCCAAGCCTTTCGCTGACGTGAACCGCTTCCTGCTCGGTGACGGCGTGCAGCGTGTGAGCCTTGGTGTGCAGCAGCTCATCTTTACCCCGCGCGATACCCAGACCGCTCAGCCGGCTTCGGGTGATCGTCCCTATTCGAGCCTGCTGCTCGGCACAGTCAACTTCATCAATGATACTGACCTTTCGCGCAGCGTTGCCGGCATTCAGTTTGGTGTGATGGGCCCGGCAGGCCTCGGGCGTCAGCTGCAGAACGGTTTCCACGGCGCTATCGGGGATACGAAAAATCTCGGTTGGCACACCCAGCTGCAGAATCAGCCGATTTTCCAGATCCAGGCCGGGCGTATCTGGCGTCTGCCGGTCGTGAACCTCTATGGAATCAGCGCCGATGTGCTGCCGGCCATTTCAGGGGCTGCCGGCGACTATCGTACCTACGCCGATGCAGCCGGAACATTCCGTATCGGTCAGGGACTGGACAGCGATTTCGGCAATGCGACGATCGGGCCGGGCCTCGATGGAACGGATGCCTTCGTCGCCACACGTCCTGTCGCCTGGTATCTGTATGGTGGTGTGGAGGGGCAGGCTGTTGCCTATGACTCGACACTGCAGGGCAATACGCTGCGTGATAACTCGCCTCATGTCGACAAGACCTGGGATGTCGGCATGATCCATGCTGGCCTCGCCGTGATGTGGCATGGTGTGCGCCTGTCCTACAGCCAGAACTGGCAGACTGCCCAGTTCAAGACGGCAAAGGCGGGGCTGTTCAACTATGGTTCGCTCAAGCTTTCGGTCAAATTCTGAGCCTAAGCCAACAGTAAAAACCCGGCTCTGCCGGGTTGTGCCTGCGTGATTGAAAAAGCCCGTACCGGTCTGTCGCCGGTACGGGCTTTTTCCATGCTCGACGTCTGCACTCTCAGTCTGTTTGCGGGCGAACCGCCCCGGACAGGTCTGAGTTAGAGATAATCTGGCGTCGGGATGCCAAGCAGATAGCCCTGAACTTCCTCGCATCCATACGAGTCGAGGAAGGCCATCTGACGCTCTGTTTCCACGCCTTTGGCGCAGCAGGAGATGCCGAGCCGACGGGCCATCTGAATTGTCTGCCCCATAACTTCATTGACCCGGCGATCATCGTTGAGGCGGAGCATGAACGAGCGGTCGAACTTGATCTGATCAACCGGAAAATTCGCCAGCCTTTCGAGCGAGGAGTAGCCTGCGCCGAAATCGTCAAGAGCGACATGCACACCGAGAGCCCTCAACCGGGAAAGCTCCTGATAGGCAATGTCACGCGGACCAAAGGAACGCTTTTCGGAGAGCTCGATCTGCAGACGTTCGGGAGGGAGGCCTGTTTCCTGCAGGATGGCTTCCACCATGCCCGAGAGGAGGCGGCGTGCCAGCCATGTTGGGGAAATATTGACGCATACGCGAAGCGGGTGGCTCCAGGATGCCGCTGCCTCGCAGGCCTTCCTCAAACTCCACTGATCAATCTTTTCGATCATGCCGCCGTTTTCGGCGCATTGAATGAAAATATCGGGTGGAATCTGGCCGACGCCAGGGCGCTCCCAACGCAGCAGCGCTTCGAGCGCCACAACGGTCTGGCTGCCAGGGGCGATGATCGGCATCCAGTTCAGGGAGAGTTCGCCGCGTTCCACGGCCTGCATCAGATCACGTTCAAGGCCAGACGATCCGATGAGCGCCGCCGTGCCGGACAATGTCGCACGTCTCTCATGGGCGCCACCGTTCTGTCGAATGTCGTTCACTGCGGCATCGACGGCCTGCAACAGGGCGGCTGCATTGTCGCCATCATCGGGGAAGAGGGCCCACCCGATCGAGAACAAGGGCTGGATCTCCCCTCGGTCAATCAGGATCTCCGGAGAAAGGGCCTGGCGGATATTGGCGATAAGCGTACGTGTCGTGACGAGCGACAGGCCGGGCGGCGAAACGACAAGGATATTGCCACCCCCTGCATAGGCCAGATAGGCCTGTGCAGGCAGAATGGCCTGGATGCGCGTAATGCTTTCGTCGATGACCCGGTTGGAAGTCTCCCAGCCGTAGCGCAGATTCAGGGCGTTGAGATGATCGAGATCGATCTCCAGTACCGAGAAGCTGGTTTTACGGCTTTCACCGGATGTGGTGTCGATCAGCCTGCCGATATGCGCAGCACAGAGGCGGCGGTCAGGCAGGTCGCGGCGACGCGTCTGCAAAGGCTGGTTGAGCAGGATTGTTCTTGCACAGACAGCCAGATAGGGGGCAAGCTCACGGAGTTCTGTTTCGGATCCCGAAAGCGGAATATGGGCCAGAAGCGCGAGATCATTTTCGAGCGCGATACCTATATCGATCGATGTGTCGGTTCTTTTCAGATAGAGCGAGTCCGTAGCGTTGCAGACGGCCCTGACACACTCAGCCGTAATCTCCGAGGCGATACTGTCGTCACGGGCAATCTCGATCAGGTCTCCGGCCCTGTCGAAACCACATATGCAGGCAGACGATGCGCCCAGCAGCCTGCGCGCGATTTCAAGTATCGCGAGGTGTGGTTCGGGCTGATGGATCGATGACATGTCGCCTCTCTCTGACGGGATAATGCAGGTTATGAAAGACAATGACGATTTGGGCAAGTCTGGTCTTGATCAATAGTCAAAACGAATTCAGTAACATGTCAAAAGATTAAACAAGTATTTCGACGGGTGACTAGTATTGTCATTATCCGGCTCGATTTATCCTGTTCGGATCATCTCGGTCGAATATCCGGAGAAGTGCCTGTAATTCTGTGCCCATTTTGCAGGACTCAGATAATTTATATGTGATCGCCTTGGTTTCGCGATGTGCTTCGTTAAGGAGTGACTCTGCATCGACCCCTTCGGTCAATCTGAAGAGGGGCAGTCCCGACTGTCTGTTGCCAGTCAGATCACCACCGCCGCGCAATCTGAAGTCGCGTTCAGCGATGATGAAGCCGTCCTCCGTTTCCCGCAGCAGGGCGAGGCGTTCCTTGCCTGTGGCACCTGTCGCGCCGTCATCATAGATCAGCAGACAGAACGACGCTGCTGCACCACGCCCGACGCGGCCGCGCAACTGGTGTAGCTGGGCAAGCCCGAACCGTTCGGCGTGTTCGATCACCATGACAGAGGCATTGGGGATATCGACACCGACCTCGATAACCGTCGTCGCGACAAGCAGCCGAGTCTCACCCAGCCGGAAACGGTCGAGCTCGGCCTGTCTCTGAGAGATTTCCTGCCGCCCATGAGCCAGTCCAACAGGTGTAGTCAGGCGTTGCGAAAGGTCGGCCCATCGTGCTTCGGCTGCAGCCACGTCGAGCACCTCGCTCTCTTCAACAAGCGGGCAAACCCAGAAAACCTGTGCCCCTCGCTCGACAATGCGCCTGATCCCGCCAATGACCTCATTAAGCGTTGAGAGGGGATGCAGCGATGTCTGGATGGGTTTACGACCGGGCGGTTTCTGATCCAGCCGGCTCACGCTGAGATCCCCCCATTGAGTAAGAAGCAATGTACGCGGGATGGGGGTCGCCGTCATGACCAGAATATCGGTGCAGTAACCCTTTCCACCCAGCATGGCACGCTGCTGCACGCCAAAGCGATGTTGCTCGTCGATGACGGCAAGACCCAGATCGTGAAACACCACAGCTTCCTGAAACAGGGCATGGGTGCCGATGACGAGCCGTGCCGTGCCGTCGGCGATGGCCTTGAGCGCAAGAGCGCGCGCCTTTCCCTTCACGCTGCCGGACAGATAGACGCAGGGTACGCCAGAATGGCGCGACAGGGTCTCATAATGCTGGCTGGCCAGAATCTCGGTTGGGGCCATGAGGGCGGCCTGCGCTCCAGCTTCCACGGCACGAAGCATGGCCATCAGCGCCACGAGCGTCTTGCCTGCGCCAACGTCGCCTTGCAGCAGGCGCATCATGGGCACAGGTGCGGCCATATCTGCGTCGATTTCGGCCAGAGCCCGGTTCTGCGCGCCGGTCATGACATGGCCGAACCGGTCCAGAGCAGCCTCGCGCAGGGTACCGTCACCTTTCAGAGCGCGACCGGACAGGATGCGTGCCTCCTGACGCGCGAGCGCGAGGGAAAGCTGATCGGCCAGACATTCATCGAATGCCAGCCGTTCGCGCGCCATCAGGGCCAGGCGAGACCAGTGACGGTCTGGCTCGACTTTGGGGCGGTGCAGAATTTCGAGCGCCTCGTGAAAGGGCGGCCAGTCATGGCGCGCCAATGCTTCCGTGGGTATCCATTCCGGCATAGGCGGCAGAAGATCGAGCGCCTTGTGCATGGCGCGGCGCATGACGGACGGAAACAGGCCGGCGGTCAGCGGCCAGACCGGGTCGATGGCGGGGATTGTGTCATGGCGCAGCCAGTTCACCATATAATCCGGGTGCGGCATCGTAAGCGACAGACCGTAGCGCTCGAGCTTGCCCGAGACGGCGAGTTCGTCACCCGGTGCAACGGAGCGGACGAACGCCTGATGGAAGAACAGAATCTCCACCTCATCGGTGTCATCGGTCGCACGGATGCGAAAGGGCTGGCGGGCGCGGCTGGGCTGGACAATGTCGAGCACGCGCAGTCGGGCAGTCAGGGTCGCGCCGGGCATCAGCTGCTCACGGGCCTCACGCAGGGTCATGATCGTGCGTCGGTCAACGTAGCTGCTAGGCAGGGTGAATAGAAGGTCCATAACCCTGTTGCCACCGGCAACCTTGCGCAGCAGCCCGTCATAACGGGGGCCGATGCCGGGCAGGGTGGCGAGGGGCGCCAGAAGCGGGGTGATCGGCGATAGCTCTGGAGACATGACCTTCATGGAACATGGGCTGACATCGGGAGTTTCACAGGCTATAGGATAGAACCGTCATGGAACAAAACGAAACCATCGCCTGGCAGCACGCCTGCATTGTGGCGCGCGTGCTTTGGATTTCTGTATGACCGATACCCCCGACCGGCCGACCCTCTGGGGCGTGCCGGAGGCCTATACGGCCTTTCTCCTGCGTCGCCGCCTGAGCGAGCATGACGGCCCGCTTATCCATGTGGCGCGCGACGATGCCGCTGTCGCCGCGCTGGCTGACATGCTGGCCTATGTCGAGCCCGGCGTGAGCGTATTGCGCTTCCCCGCCTGGGATTGCCTTCCCTATGACCGTGTCTCGCCCAATCCGGCCCTGACAGCTGAGCGTGCCGCAACGCTGACGCGTCTGCTGGAACCCGCAGGGGCGACGCGGCGCATCGTGCTGACCACGGTTCATGCTCTTGTTCAGCGCGTCCCGCCACGCGATGCGTTCCGTAACCAGGCCATCTCCGTGAAGAAGGGCGAGGCCCTCGATCAGGCCATGCTGATCGATCTGCTGGTCGCGAGCGGCTACACGCGCACCGATACGGTGATGGAGGCGGGTGAGTTTGCCACACGCGGGGGCATTTTCGATCTGTTCCCCGCCGGCGAGAGCGAGCCAATACGCCTCGATCTGTTCGGCGATGAGGTCGACAACATCAGGCGCTTTGACGTGTCGAGCCAGCGCTCGACCGATACGCTGGACGCTTTCAATCTTCGTCCCGTCTCCGAATATGCGTTGAGTCCCGAGGCCATAAGTCGCTTCCGCTCCGCGTGGCGCGATCTTTTCGGGCCATCCTCAGCTTCGGATGTGCTGTACGAAAACGTTTCCGAGGGAAGGCGTTTTCCGGGTCTCGAACACTACATTCCGCTTTTCCATGAGCATATGGATACGCTGGTCGATTATTTGCCCGATGCATCGATCAGCATGGACCATCAGGTGCCGGATATTCTCTCGGCCCGTCTGGAAATGATCGCCGATCACTTCGAGGCCAGAAAGGCTCCCGCGCGTGAGGGAGAGGCCATCTATCGGGCATTGCCTTCGCACCTGCTTTATCTCAATCGCTCGGGCTGGGACGCCATGCTGGCCCGTGTACCGAGCATTGCCCTCAATCCTTTCGCCAAGCCCGATACGGTACAGGGCATGGATGCCGGGGGCAGGCCGGGGCCCATTTTCGTCCGTGGCAAGGATGGCACGCGTGAAGGGGCTTTCGATGCCCTGCGGACACAGCTTGAGGCATGGGAGAAAGCCGGACGGCGCTGCTACGTGACGGCATGGACCAAGGGCTCGCGCGAGCGCATTGCCTCGCTGCTGAAGGAGCACAAATTTACCACCGGGTCCCATGACAGCTGGGCTTCGGCGGCGGGGATCTCGCCGGGAACGGTCGGGCTCATTGTGCTCGGGCTTGAACGTGGCTTTGTGGCGGACCGCATGGCGTTCATCTCCGAGCAGGATCTGCTGGGTGAGCGGATCGCCCGTCCGCCCCGTCGCAAGCGCCGGGCCGAGCAGTTCATCACCGAGGCGTCTGAAATTGCCGAAGGTGATCTGGTCGTTCACGCTGATTACGGCATCGGGCGCTATGAGGGGCTGGAAACGGTCAGCGATGGCGTGGCTCCGCATGATTGTCTGCGTCTGCTCTATGACGGGGCGCAGAAGCTTTTCCTGCCGGTTGAAAACATCGAGCTTCTGAGCCGCTTTGGTTCGGAGCAGGGCGGTGTGGCGCTGGACAAGCTGGGCGGTCAGGCCTGGCAAGCCCGCAAGGCCAAGATGAAGGAGCGCATTCGCGACATGGCGGGCGAGCTGATACGCACCGCCGCGGGTCGCGCCATGAAGGAAGCGCCGTCGCTCATACCTGCCGAAGGGATGTGGGACGAGTTTTGTGCCCGCTTCCCCTTTGTCGAGACCGAGGACCAGTCACGCGCCATTGCCGATGTGCTGGAGGACCTGACCTCTGGGCGCCCCATGGACCGTCTGGTTTGTGGCGATGTCGGCTTCGGCAAGACGGAGGTGGCCCTGCGCGCGGCTTTCGTGGCGGCGTTGTCGGGTGTGCAGGTGGCCGTGGTCGTTCCCACCACGCTGCTGGCGCGACAGCACTTTCGCAGTTTCTCGACCCGGTTCGAGGGCTTTCCTGTCCGTATTGCCCAGCTGTCCCGCCTCGTGACAGCCAAGGAGGCTGCCGAGACGCGACGCGCGCTGGAAGAAGGGCAGGTCGATATTGTGGTCGGCACACACGCGCTGATCGCCAAATCGGTCAATTTTGCTAATCTGGGCCTGCTGATCATTGATGAGGAGCAGCATTTTGGCGTGGCGCACAAGGAGCGCCTCAAGTCCATGCGCGAGGATGTGCATGTGCTTACACTCTCCGCCACGCCCTTGCCGCGCACCTTGCAACTCTCGCTGACTGGCGTGCGCGAGATGAGCCTCATTGCCACGCCGCCAACGGACCGGCTTGCCGTACGGACCTTCATCACCCCGTTTGACAGTGTGATGATCCGCGAGGCAATCCAGCGCGAGCGTTTTCGTGGCGGGCAGGTTTTCTGCGTTGTTCCGCGTATCGAGGATATGGACCGCATGGCGGACCGCCTGCGCGACATCGTACCCGATGCAAAAACCGTTCAGGCTCATGGTCGTCTGACCCCGGCAGAACTCGAGCGCGTCATGACGGAATTTTCCGACGGGCGCTACGATATCCTGCTCTCCACCAATATTGTGGAGAGCGGTCTGGACATGCCTGCGGTGAATACGCTGATCATCCATCGTGCCGACATGTTCGGCCTGGGTCAGCTCTACCAGCTTCGCGGGCGCGTGGGGCGCGGCAAGCAGCGCGGCTATGCCTATCTCACCTGGCCGCAGAGCCATCGGCTTTCGCCGGCTTCCGAAAAGCGTCTCGAAATCATGCAGACGCTCGACACGCTCGGGGCGGGATTCACCCTGGCGTCTCATGATCTGGATCTGCGCGGCGCGGGGAATCTGCTGGGTGATGAGCAGTCGGGTCATATCAAGGAGGTCGGGATCGAGCTCTACCAGCAGATGCTGGAAGATGCCGTCACCACCATGCGCCTGCAGAAGGATCAGAAACGCGCTGAGGTCAAGGACTGGACGCCCAACATCATTCTGGGTCTGCCCGTGCTCATCCCCGAAACCTATGTGCGCGACCTTCCTGTTCGGCTGGGTCTCTATCGCCGTATCGCCGGGCTGGAAGGCGAAGCGGAGCTCGATGCAATGCGCGCCGAACTGGTCGATCGTTTTGGTTCGCTGCCGCAGGAAGTGGAGAACCTGCTTGATGTGGTTGTCATCAAGCGTTTGTGCAGTGCGGCTGGCGTGGATCGGCTTGAGGCCGGACCCAAGGGCATGGTCATCCAGTTCCGTAACCGGAAGTTCCGCAACCCGATGGGTCTGCTGAAATGGGTGGAGCGACACAAGGATCAGGGCGTGAAGCTGCGTCCCGATCAGAAGCTTGCCGTCGTGCGCGAAATGACCAACGCGCAGAGAATCACCATGGCCCGCAAGGTAATGGGGGCGTTGAAGAAGCTGGCTGACAAGGCTGACGCCTGAGTCGCGCTGCGAGGTAAGAGCCTACGGGAATATTGGGTTCTGGGGGGAGGGCTCGTCTCTTCCCCTCTATCCCACCCCCAGAGCGGGGGATGATGAGCGGGGTGGAGGCAACTTAATCTGCTCAGGTTTGTTCGATTTGTATCGAACGAATGGAGACATATCATGCTTGCACTCGATCTCTCGGGAAAAAAGGCGCTGGTGACAGGTTCGACCGGCGGTATCGGCCTCGCGATTGCAAAGCGTCTGGCAGAAGCTGGAGCCCATGTGATCGTGAATGGGCGTGGCGAGACACGCACAAATGCGACCATAGAAGCGATCCGTCAGGAGGTCAGCGATGCCTCTGTGAGCGGATTTGCGGGCGACGTGGCGCAGCCTGAAATTATCGCCCAGTTGATTGCAGCGCATCCTGAAGTCGATGTGCTGGTCAACAATCTGGGTATTTTCGAGGAAGTCCCGTTTGCCGAGATCAGCGATGCGGAATGGCAGCGGTTTTTCGATATCAATGTCATGAGCGGCGTGCGGCTCTCCCGTGCGTATCTGCCAAAAATGGTCGAGCGCAAGGATGGCCGGATTGTCTTTATCTCGAGTGAGTCGGGCCTCAATATTCCGGCAGAGATGATCCATTACGGATTCAGCAAGGCGGCTCAAATTGCGATCGCCCGCGGCCTTGCCGAAAGCGTGGCCGGTACCGGGGTGACAATCAACAGCGTGCTGCCGGGCCCCACCCGTACGGAGGGGGTGATGAGCATGATCGACAAGGCTGCCGAAAAATCGGGGCGGTCGGCGCAGGAAGTCGAAGCGTCTTTTCTGAAGGAGAACCGGCCGACCACGTTGATCAATCGCCTGGCCGATCCGCAGGAAGTCGCAAATATGGTGGCCTATATCTGCTCGCCGCTCGCCTCAGCAACGTCGGGTGCGGCCCTGCGCGTTGAGGGTGGCCTGCTACGTCACCCCGGCTGATCGATCTCGCCGGAGGGGGCGTGTAGGGGGGGCGGGTAGTAGCTTGTCGATGAAACGGCTATCACAGGCTCTCCCCGCGATATCGATCAGGACTCCCGAAAGACTGCCTTCCGCGTCGAGTAGTGCTGCAGCGGCATATCCTCCATCGCTGCCGGTGCTGGCGATGAAGCACGGCGTTTCAGATTGCGGGATCGGAAGCGTGCACGCGAAATGGGCAATTTGCGGAAGATGATCACTCACCCAGTCAAAAGCGGAAGGCCATTCATCGGCGCGGTCAAGTGCGCCCAGAGCATCATAGGCCGCCGCCAGAAAAACACCGATGCAAGCTGCATCGATGCTGAACTCCGCCATGAGGACGGTGAAGGCTGGTTTTGTTCCTGACACCTCAAGCCAGATCAGACTGTTAGTATGAGCGTAAAATGCTTCAGTCTCTTCACCAGACTCAAACACCCATGGCGTCAAACTCGTGACGCCTGAGGGGAGCGTGATCTTGTTCAGGGTATCAGGTTGACTCAGCGGGTCGCCTACGAAAATTCCCCGTTCAGCATCGAGGGGCGGGAAAGCCTGCCATGTGAACGGTCGCCCTGCCTAATTTGCCAGCCATTATCGTGCAGGCGATAACGGGGGGTGTTCGCCCATTGTTGGCATCCAGGGTGGCGTGTTGGTGCTGTGACTGATCGCTTCGGCTTATTTTCCGGTGTGCAATGTGCTCATAGCCCGTGATACTGGTTCTATAGGACCCGGATTCCCAGCGATGACCGTTCATATTGCAATAATCGTCCACCAGTTCTGCGTATATGGCGAAACTTTGCTATGAGGATCAAGATTCCATGTATGATAATCTGGCAGGGTATCGTTCGTAGAACAGATTGCGAGCCGTCGTCTTACTCAAAAGACACAAATGAAACCGGAATTGTGACACCAGGGTGTTTCCTCGTGCGCGGGCGTCACGGTTCAGATGCGTGGCGTCAGTGAACGCGCTTGAGGGATCCAAAATCCCCGTCGGCGCCGGATATCCGAGCAGGTCTCGGGCCAATTGTCCCTGATCCGCGAGCCAACTGCCTGGGCAAGCGCGGATCAGGGACAATTGTCCGGGCCATGCCGCTCAGTTCACCGGGATAGGGATAGAGTTAACCTTGAGCACGCCGCCGCCCAGCGTCAGGTCCCACAGAACCTGATTGCCATCGCGATGCCCCATGAACTGGGCCACAGCGAGCGCGGTTGATACGCCACTTGGCAGAACGGGGCGGATGGTCGCCAGCAGATCGCTCAGGTCGGTGATGGCAACATGCAGTTCGCCTGCACTTGTGGCTGTGGTGCGTCCGGGGGTGATCCAGCCATGACCGTCGAGACGTCCTTTATCCCACAAGGCCTGAAGGGAGGAGATCGTAATCCTCCCTTCGGGAGATTTTGTGCTGTCGAGCATCTGCTCAGGAATGGTCAGGGTCGTGCTCAGTTTTCCCGGGAGGGCGGAGCCCCCAGGCGCACTGACACCGGAGGCTACAAAGTTGATATCCACACTTCCCGGTGTCTGGCCTGACCGCAAAGTGACATTCACCCGATCAGCCGTGTAGCGGTTCTTGCCATCAGATAATGCGATGCCCGTCCAGACGAGTTCGGCTACGGCCCCCTGATGCAAGGCGTCGCGCAAGCTCTTAAGGGCAGGCCTGCCATCGACGCCATGGCACCCGGCGGGAGATCCGTTATGGACCAGTTTGAGCAGACCAAACGAGATCAGGGCATTGGCATCACGCAGGTTGGGCAGGGTCAGATGGCCCTGACGGTCCTGTGCCATCACCTGACCGACCCCCAGTGTGGCGCCCCCACCAGAAAGTGCGGCGCTGTAGCCGGACATTGTGAGGCTCGCCGCGCCCATTGTGCGCGATGCGGATTGCGAGGCCATGCAGGATGCCGGGATGGCATCAGCATACGCGTGACGGGCGGCCCCTCCCAGAGCGAGGAGGGCAAGAAGGGAGGCTGCGGCATGTTTCATGGGGGCGAGGATGGGGCTGTTCATGCCCTCTTACAACCCGAATTTTACGGCAGGAGTTGGGCGCAGGCTCGTAGCCCGCTAGGAGAGCTCACGTGCCTGACAGGCGCAATGCAAACATGGATGAGGAATGGTGATGAGTGGACTGGACCCGCAGGACTGGACCGGGCTGCGTGCCCTTGCCCATCGTATGCTCGATGATGTTTTCGATCGGGCCGAGCAGATGGGGGAGGGGCCTGTCTGGCAGCCTATGCCGGCTGCGCTGCGCGCCGGGTTCCGGGACGCGTTGCCGCGCGAGGGGCAGGAGGCGCAGGCGCTTTATGACCGTTTCCTGAGGGGGATCCGCCCTTATTCAAATGGCAATCCGCATCCCGGTTTCATGGGATGGGTTCAGGGCGCGGGTACGCCAATCGGTATTCTTGCCGAGATGCTGGCTGCCAGCCTGAATGATAATTGTGGCGGCCGCGATCATGCTGCCATTGAAGTGGAGCGTCAGGTGATACGCTGGGCCGCCGAGATGGTGGGTATGCCGACCGCTTCGTCTGGTTGTCTCGTCACAGGGTCGTCGCTCGCAAACTTCATCGGAATCATCACCGCCAGCCGCGCTGCCGTACCGGGGCTACGTCAGACCGGGGTATCGGGCGCAAAGCTCGTTGGCTATGCCGCCGAAACCGCTCATGGCTGTGTGAGCCGCGCTTTCGACATGGCGGGGCTTGGGAGCGACGCCTTGCGCCTCATCCCGGTCGATGAGCTGTACCGCATGGATGACGTGGCTCTGTCACAGCGTATCGCCGAGGATCGTGCGGCAGGGTATCATCCCTTTATCATCATCGGCACGGCGGGCAGTGTGGATTGCGGCGCGGTTGATCCGCTGGAGGCCATCGCTGATATCGCAGCAAAAGAAAAATGCTGGTTTCACGTCGATGGTGCTTTCGGGGCGTTTGCCCGGCTTTCTCCTGAGCACGCCATCATGCTTGATGGCATCGAAAGAGCCGACAGCCTTGCCCTTGATTTCCATAAATGGGGACAGGTTCCTTACGACGCAGGGTGTATTCTGGTGCGGGATCCTGCCTTGCATGCGCAGGCATTCGCCCAGTCACTGAGCTATCTCACCCGGGCGGATCGCGGGCTGGCGGGTAATGCCCCCTGGCCCTGCGATTTCGGGCCGGATCTGTCACGCGGGTTTCGGGCGCTCAAGGTGTGGATGACGATCGCCCATTATGGTGCCGACCGCCTGGGGGAAATGGTGGAGGAATGCTGCGCCGTCGCCCGTTATCTGGCCGAGGCCGTGGAGGCAGATGACCGCTTTCTGCTTATGGCCCCGGTTGCCCTGAACATCGTCTGCTTTACAGTGGATGGTCTTGAGGACGATGCGATCGATACGCTGGTGAAAGACCTGCACGAGAGCGGCGTGGCTGCACCCTCCACAACGCGTATCGGCGGACAGCTTGTCATACGCGCGGCAATCGTCAACCATCGCACAACACGCGCCACAATCGACGCAATGCTTGTCAAGATTCTTGAGCTGGCGGAGCGATAACCCGGATATGGGGCATCGGCCCCGTCGTCCGGAGCGAGGCCGCCCGTGAAGGGCGGCCCACGCCGGGACGGATGATCGGGTTATCGCGCCACGAACAGGTCGGAAAGCTGTTTGATCATGGTTCCGCCAAGCTCTTCCGCATTGGTGAGCGTAACCGAGTTACGGTAATAGCGGGTCACGTCATGGCCGATCCCGATGGCGAGAAGCTCCGTCTCGGGTGAGGATTCGATACGCGCAATGACCGAGCGCAGATGGTCTTCCAGATAAGAGCTCGGATTGGTCGAGAACGTACTGTCATCGACAGGCGCGCCGTCTGAAATCACCATCAGGATACGCCTGTGCTCAGGGCGGCGGCGCAGGCGCTTCCATGCCCAGATCAACGCCTCACCGTCGATGTTCTCCTTCAGTAACCCTTCGCGCAGCATCAGTCCGAGATTGTTGCGGGCCCGGCGCAAGGGCGTGTCGGCATCCTTGTAGATGATGTGGCGCAGGTCATTCAGGCGGCCCGGATCAGGTGGACGACCCGCTGCCACCCAGCGCTCCCGGCTCTGGCCGCCTTTCCACGCACGTGTGGTGAAGCCGAGTACCTCCGTCTTGACGCCGCAGCGTTCGAGCGTGCGGGCGAGAATGTCACCACACATGGCGGCAACCGAGATCGGACGACCACGCATCGACCCGGAATTATCGATCAGCAGGGTAACAACCGTGTCGCGAAACTCCGCCTGACGTTCCGTCTTGTAGGACAGCGACAGGGTCGGATTGGCCACGACACGTGCCAGCCGTGCCGCGTCCAGTATGCCCTCCTCCTGATCGAACGCCCAGGAACGCTGCTGCTGCGCCATAAGCTTGCGCTGCAGTCGGTGTGCCAGTCGCGACACGACGCCTTGCAGGCTGCTGAGCTGCTGGTCCAGCTGCTGCCTCAGCCGGGCCAGCTCATCCGGGTCGCACAGATCGGCAGCAACGGCTTCCTCGTCGAAGGCGTTGGTAAAGACCTTATAGGCCGGGGGCGCGGCGCTGGCCTCGGCCTCCTTGCCATTATCGTCTTCCAGAGCACCGGCAGGCTGTTCTGCGCCTTCGTCCTGCAGTTCCGAATCACTGGCATCGCGGCTGTCGGGCTGCTCGGTCGGCTCCGGTTGAAAACCGTGCGTCTCGCTGTCATCCTGATCCTGCGGTGACGGATCATCATCGGGCTGATCGGATTCGGTCTGACTGTCATCATCCTGATCCGGGTCATCTGCCTGACTCTGATCGTCCGGCTCGGGCTCCTCGGTCAGGTCGAATGCCTTGAAAAGGCCGGAGCAGGCCTCGGCAAAGCGTTGCTGGTCCATCTGTGTCGAGGCAAGGCCCGAGAGCGCACGCTTGGCTCCGGGTGAAAGTGTTTCGCGCCATGCCTTGAGCGCCGGACCCGCCTGCGAGGGAGAGGGCAGTCCTGACAGGGCCTCGCGCACAAGCAGGGGCAGGGCGACATTGGCAGGCATATCGTCGCGCGCGCTCATGCGGGCGTAGCCGTTCTCGCTGCAATCGAGGGCCAGTTTCTGGTTCAGATTGGCCCGCACGCCCGCCATGTGACGCGAGCCATAGACCTCGCAACGTACCTGCTCCAGCGCGTCGTACAAGGGGCGGGTCTCGGCGCTGTCGGCCTGCTGGGGCAGGGGGGACAGTTCTGAATTGTGGTGCTTCAGTCGTAAGGCAGCTGCGTCGGCAGCGCCACGAACGCGTGTCATTTCCTGAGGCGTGAGCGCCCGGGAGACATAGGGAAGCTGGACGCCCGTACCCGGTTTGGCACTGGCCGACGCCGCAAAGCTGATTTCGGTCTCGGGCTCGCCTGACATTGCCCGCAGCGCAGCGCTCGTGGCGCGGCGGAAGGCGTCCGTGCGCTCACTGCCCGGCAGGGCAAGGTCGTTCTGGTTCCTGTCCGGTGCCTTGGCTCTCGAGGTGGCCATGCGCTCGCCCCCGTCAGGCGTTCAGCGGCGACTGGTTGAAGCAGCGCTGATAGTATTCTGCGACAATGCCGCGCTCAGCCTCATCGCATTTATTGAGGAAGGTCAGGCGGAACGCAAAAGCCAGATCGCCAAAAATACGCTCGTTCTCGGCCCAGGTGATGACAGCGCGGGGTGACATGACTGTAGAGATATCACCCGCCATGAAACCGGCGCGGGTCAGGTTCGCGAGGGCGACCATGCTTTCGAGACGCGTCGTGATGGCGGGCTCGTTGCCGAGGCCCAGTTTGGCCCGCACGATTCCCACTTCCTGCTCGAGCGGCAGGTAGTTGAGCGATGCGACGATATTCCAGCGATCCATCTGCCCCTGATTGATCTGCTGCGTGCCATGATACAGCCCGGTCGTGTCGCCAAGACCCACCGTGTTCGCCGTGGCAAAAAGCCGGAAACCGGTATGGGGGCGTATCACGCGATTCTGGTCGAGCAGGGTCAGGTGGCCTTCGGCTTCAAGCACACGTTGGATGACGAACATGACGTCCGGACGACCGGCATCGTATTCGTCAAAAATCAGGGCGACCGGGTGCTGCAGACACCACGGCAGAAGACCTTCGCGGAATTCGGTAATCTGCTTGCCATCACGCAGGACGATGGCGTCCTTGCCGATCAGGTCGATGCGCGAGATATGGCTGTCGAGATTGATGCGGACTGTGGGCCAGTTCAGCCGGGCTGCAATCTGCTCGATATGGGATGATTTTCCCGTACCGTGGAAGCCCTGCACCATGACGCGGCGGTTATTGGCAAAGCCCGCCAGAATGGCCCGCGTCGTGTCGCAGTCGAACTGGTAGCTCGGATCGATATCGGGCACATGCTCGGTCCGGATCGAGAAAGCAGGCACTTCCATATCGCATTCGATCTTGAACACGTCACGCGCTGAGACGATCCGGTCCGGCGCGCCAAGAACATGAGTCGGCACCGCGTTCTGTTCGGCAGTGACAACCGTTTCCGGTGCATCGATGGAGGCGAGATCGCTCATGGTTTCAATCCGTCTTTCACTCAGTCATGTCAGGTTCCGGCCAAGGATATGGTCATGTTTCCTCACAAGGCCAGAGGGAAACGCGCAATAATCGGGCCTACAGGCTGATGAGATGGGCGCGAATCGTACTATAGGCCACGCTTACCGTCTTGAATCTGTCCTCTGCTGCGGGGTCTCCGGCATTGGCATCCGGGTGGTGCTTGCGAGCCAACTCCTTGTACCGCGTCTTGAGAGCCTCGATCGTTACGGGCCAGTCCAGCGCCAGTGCACGGAGATGGTCGCGCAGGGGCGGGGGAGCGGCCTCGCGGGCGGCATTGTGCCGCTGGCGGGCGGCCTGAGCACGCCGCGCGCGCGTGGAGGAAAGAATATCCAGCGGGTCGAGAACCTCTTCCTCATCGAAATTCTGTCCACCACGTGTGCCCAATTTCCAAGAGGGGCGCTGCCACGAGATGTCGGCTCGAAGCTGCGCCTCGATCTGGCCCGGTGTCATACCCTTATAGAAGTCCCAGCGCGCATTGTATTGACGGACGTGCTCCAGGCAGAACCAGAAATATTGTCTGAGTTGCGTACGGTCCTTGGGCGCACGATATCCCGCATGCTCGGTGCAGCCGGGCATGTCGCAGTAACGCTCGGGCGCGTCGGGATCCGGGTCGAAGGCCCTGTGTCGTGTGGATTTGCGCTGCATGATCGGGTTTATGTGCGTTGTAAGGCACATTGATGCAAGGAGGGAGTGGAGATGACCGAGTTGAAGGAACGCGCAGCCCGCATGAGCCGGCAGTTGCAGGATGCTTTGGCTCCCGCTGAGTTGACCATTCGTGACGACAGCAAGCGCCACGCCCATCACGCCGGACGCAATGGAGTCGAGGGTGACGAGACCCATTTCACCATGACGATTGTCAGCCCCCGCTTTGCGGGAATGAACCGCGTGGCACGGCATCGCCTCATCAATGAAATGCTCAAGCCGGAATTCGAGAGCGGCTTGCACGCACTCTCGCTCAAGCTGCACGCGCCGGAGGAGGTGTGACGGTGCGGCGCAGCCTTGCGGCAACAGGCCTTGCCATGGCTCTGGCCGGATGCGCTGTCAGCGGGACTGATGGCCTGACGCCGCAGCAAAAGGCGCAGGTGAAGCGTGTCGAGGTCTGTCTAAACGATCCCACCCCGGTTGAGGGCAGCTTCATTCAGCGCGGACCGCAGCAGAATGGCGGGGCAGGGCATTTTCGCTACGCACCAGGGTCGCTTGGGCTGGACTACACTGTTCCCCACGCCATGACGTTGCGTGCAAGTGGAGCCCATCTCGTTCTCGACGATTCGCAGACGGGTGCGGTGACGCGTCTCAACCTCTCACGCAACCCGCTCGGTCTGCTGCTTCATGTTCCCGTGCGCTTCGATGGCAAGATACGGGTTACGGACATCCAGACTGCATTGGGGGCGAGCCAGATTTCGCTCGCCCAGGCGGATAATCCCTCCCAAGGTCTGCTGACTCTGCGTTTTCTCGATCGGGACAACCGATTGCAGCTCTCATCGCTCGATGGTGTCGATGCGCGTGGCAACCGGATACTGATCCAGCTCTCGGATGTTTCTCAGAGTAGCGATGTTGAAAATCAGTCGGACAGCGTCGGAACCGCGCCGAAGAACTGAGGCCAGCAGGTGAGTAGGGCCTGATCGAGATCCCCCATGGTCAGGTCACGATCGAATCGCCTGATGCTCGTGACGCCAAACTCACGAATGCCGCATGGCACGATACCCGAGAAATCATTGAGGTCAGGGTCGAAATTTATGGCGACCCCGTGCCACGATACCCAGCGGCTCACCCGGATGCCGAGTGCCGCAATCTTCGTTTCCTCACCTGTGATGGGGTCGTTGGTCCATACCCCGATTCGACCGCACTCGGTTCGGCTCTTTATGCCGAGCCGGGCAAGGCTTGCGATAATCCAGCGCTCGAGGCTCTGGACGAATGCGCGAAGATCGCGCGGCGGGGTGGGGTCGTGTGGCTGTTGCAGATCCAGCATGGTGTAGATGATTCGCTGGCCCGGGCCATGATAAGTCCATTGTCCGCCGCGACCGGCCTCAAAGGTTGGCAGACCCTCGGGGTTGATCAGGTCGGTCGCCTTGGCTGAGGTGCCTGCCGTGTAAAGGCGTGGATGCTCGAGAAACCACAGCAACTCGCTTTTCTCTCCGGCTCTTATGGCAGCGGCTCTCTGCTGCATGGTCCCGAGCGCGGTTTCATACGAAACCAGCTCTTTCTCGAATTTCGTCGAGATTTTCTCAAAAATCGTCTCATGGACGATTGCCTGGTCATCAGTCATCGGCTATAGCCCCCTTCACACGAGCGGTATCGCCCAGAGCGGCCCGCTTGTCACGATGCGGTCGTGGCGGAATGGTAGACGCGCAAGCTTGAGGTGCTTGTGGGGGCAACCCCGTGGAAGTTCGAGTCTTCTCGACCGCACCAGATGAACTGGTAGCATCCCCTTCGGGGGATGCCAGTTCCACAAAAATTTCCTTGCCAAAAATGTCAAAAAATCTTCGGTAACGAAATGAACTTTCATTAATGATCCGAATTAACCCCAGGGTGTCATTTGTGAAATTTTGTACGCGCGCCATCACTTTGCCGAACTTGCCTATATAACCCGGTTCCAGGCAGCCAGTCATCGTGTAGGCTGCATGGCAGTTCTGAGGTCATAAATTGTACGAATACCCTCAGGACACGCTGCGTACTCAAATAGATCTAAAGGTCGGATAACGTGATCAAGCCGCTCAGAAAAGCTGTACTGCCCGTCGCTGGTATGGGAACACGCTTTCTTCCTGCCACTAAGGCAATGCCGAAGGAGATGCTCCCGGTCGTTGATCGTCCGCTGATCCAATACGCCATCGATGAAGCGCGCAAGGCAGGGATCGATCAGTTCTGCCTGATTACAGGACGCGGCAAGGACAGTCTGATCGATTATTTCGATGTGGCTTTCGAACTCGAGACGACGCTGCGCGAGCGCGGCAAGAACGACCTCCTCAAAACCCTGCAGCCGAGCTCGATCGAGGCCGGATCGCTCGCCGCCGTGCGTCAGCAGGAGCCGATGGGCCTTGGTCACGCCATCTGGTGTGCGCGCTCCTTTATCGGTGACGACCCGTTTGCGATCCTGCTGCCCGACGATATCGTTCAGGGTGAAAAGGGCTGCGTCGCCCAGCTGGTTGAGGTTTACAACCAGACCGGCGGGAACGTCGTTGCGGTCTCGGAAGTGCCCAAGGAGCATACCAACCGTTATGGCATCCTCGATGTTGGCAAGGATGATGGCAAGCTGGTCGAGGTCAAGGGCCTCGTCGAGAAGCCGAAGCCTGAAGATGCGCCGTCGAACCTGTCGATCATCGGTCGCTACGTGCTCCTTCCGGAAATCATGACGCATCTGTCCAAGCTCGAGCGTGGAGCCGGTGGTGAAGTCCAGCTGACCGACGCAATGGCCAAGATGATTGGCCATGCCCCGTTCCACGGCCTGCGCTATGAAGGCACGCGTTACGACTGTGGTGACAAGGCTGGCTACCTTGAGGCGCAGATTGCTTTCGCTCTTGAGCGTCCGGACCTGCGTGATGCCATGCGTGGCTTCATCAAGAAATACGCCGATGCCTGATGGACACTCTGTTTCGACATGAGTTCCATCCCTCGATTCTGCGTGAGTATGACATACGTGGGGTCGTGGAAAAAATGCTTGGTGAGGACGACGCCCGGGCTTTGGGCGTCGTTTTTGCGTCTGGCCTGTGTAAGGGGCACGCGGCCACAATCCTGGTCGGCCATGATGGGCGGCTCACCTCTTCCACACTGGAGAAGGCGCTGGTCGAAGGATTGATCATGGGGGGTGCGACGGTACGTCGCATTGGCTGTTGCCCCACCCCTCAGCTCTATCACGCTTCATACCGTCAAGAGGCGGACGGGGCGATCATGGTCACTGGCAGCCATAATCCGCTGGAGTATAATGGCTTCAAGATTGTCCAGCACAACCGCCCCGTTTTCGGACAGGGTCTTGTTGACCTCACGCATTTGCTTCGAGCGGGCATCATGCTGAATGACAGTGCCGAGGGAGGACAGGCCAGGCTGGAATCAGCGACAGCTTATGTCGATGCGCTGCGTTCTGGCCTGCGTAGCGGCGGGCGTCCTCTCAAGGTAGTGTGGGATAACAGCCATTCCTCAGCGGGAGATATTCTCGTAGCGCTCATTCGGGCTCTACCGGGGCAGCACATCGTTCTGAACGGCGAAATCGACGGGCGCTTCCCGGCTCATCATCCGGACCCGACCCTGCCGGAGGCCATGGTGCAGCTACAGACTGCCGTGTGCCAGCATGGTGCTGATCTAGGCGTTGCCTTTGATGGCGATGCGGACCGGCTCGGTGTGGTGGATGAGCAGGGTACGTTAATCGATGCTGATCATTTAAGCTTGCTTCTGGCGCAATCCATCCTGCGTGACACGCCCGGAGCGACGGTCCTCGGCGACGTCAAAATGTCCCGCGTCTTTTTCGAAGGCATCGAAAGGGCAGGAGGTAAGGGCCTTATGTGTCCAAGCGGGCACTCCCACGTCAAGAATGCGTTGCGTGAGACGGGCGCCGTATTCGCTGGTGAAATGTCCGGACATTTCTTTTTCGCCGACCATTGGCCCGGTTTTGATGATGGGCTTTACGCCGCGATACGCATGATCGACTTTCTGTCGCAGCAGACGGCCCCTTTGTCAGCACTTGTTGCGTCGCTCCCTCACGCCGTCTCGACGCCCGAGATAAGATTCGATTGTTCAGATGAGCAAAAATTCAACGTAATCAACGCCGTTATCGCCCAGGCCCGCGAGAGGGGTATGCGCCTGACGCTCATCGATGGGGTCAGGGTGGATGAGGCCAGAGGCTGGTGGCTTCTGCGCGCCTCGAACACTCAGCCAGCCCTCGTTGCGCGCGCGGAAGGGGACGATGAGGCGGCATGTCAGGCCATGATAGAGACCTTGGCAGATCTGCTTCTGCACTCAGCTGTCGCAACCCCTGGAGCGTTAAAACAGGATATCGGGGGTAATGCTGATCACGGAAGAGGCGGAGGGAAGGCGTGACCCAGAACTTCAGCTTTTACGAGCCGGGTCAGTTTGTCACTCATCCCCAATGTCCGGAGTGGGGCGTCGGGCAGATACAGAGTGTGGTCGGTCAGCGCGTGACGATCAATTTCGAGCATCAGGGAAAAGTTCTGGTGAACACGGCACTCATCGAACTGGTTGTTATCGAGTGAATGCCTTGTGGAATGATGGTTCCAGCACGATGGTGTTGCGCTGAAGATCGCAGCTTTCCTCCCTCGGGCACTCGATCTCGTATTGCCGCCGACATGTCTCTCATGCGGCGCCGAGACCATGACAAGCGGTCTCCTCTGCACTGCATGTTTCTGCTCACTGACACCAATCGGGCTCGCCTGCAGGCATTGCGCGCTTCCGGTACCATCGGCAGCCTATCTGGGATCAGATGGCCGCTGTGCCCAATGCGCCGTTGCTCCATACCCCTGGACGGCAGCACGCGCCGCTTATCTTTACGACGGCACGGCGCGCCGGCTGGTCCTTCAATGCAAATATGGGGATCGGCTGGATATCGCGCCCTTTCTGGCCCGCGTCATGGCAGACATGATGGGGGATGAAAGCGCTGAACGCCGGTTGCTTGTTCCTGTCCCCTTGCACCGACAGCGTTTCTGGAAGAGGCGATTCAATCAGGCGGCCCTGCTGGCGGGTCATCTCGTCCGCTCGTCCCCACACTGGCGCCTTCTGCCTGATGCGCTCGTGCGTCATCGCTCCACAGCCACGCTGGCTCGGTTAGCTCCCGAGCTGCGCGAGCAAGCGCTGGATGCGGCCTTTCATGTGCGGGACCGGATAAAGCGATTAATCGAGGGTCAGCATGTCGTTCTGGTTGATGACATCTTGACCACCGGCGCAACCGCCTCCATCTGCGCAAAACAACTGCTCGGCGCAGGCGCGCGGTGTGTCGACCTCCTGGTGGCCACGCGTACCGTCAAACTTGCCGGCGATCATGATCACCAAGGCGGCATTCAGGAGTGAATATGTCCAACATAGAAATCTATACCCAGCCTGGCTGCCCTTACTGCGTGCGCGCCGTGCAGATCCTGCAATCGAAGAACGTACCGTTTCAAGAGATCAATGCCCCTCACGGCACGCAGGCGCGCGAAGATGCGATCAGGCGCTCGGGCGGTGGACGGACCGTGCCTCAGATCTTTGTTGGGGAGCAGTGTCTGGGCGGCTGCACCGACCTCATGCAGCTTGATGCTTCTGGCAAGCTGGACGCGTTGCTCACGCAGGCATGATCTGCTTTCGTTTGCATTGCAAGGCGGGGCATGAATTCGAGGGCTGGTTCCCCGACGGTGCGGAGTTCGAGCGCCAGAAATCTCATAATCTTGTCTCCTGTCCGCAATGTGGTGTGAGTTCGGTTGAGAAAAGCCTGATGGCCCCGGCTATCGCGCGTCAGAGCACGAGCAAAGGTCAATCGGCGACGCCTGCTTCCTCTATCCACATGACGCAGCACGACCAGCTGAGAACGGTGCTCCATTCGCTGAGGCGTCAGGTAGAGATGCAATGTGACGATGTGGGTGACCGGTTTGCCGAAGAGGCGCTGAGGCGTCATGATGAACGCCATAATGAGGACAGCCAGACCGGTCGTGGCATTTACGGCACGATGAGCGACTCTGACAGGGAAAGGCTTGAAGATGAAGGCGTGGATTTCTCCCCGATACCCTGGCTCGACCGCACAGAATCCTGAGCATGCCGGGGTGCGGCGTGCCGCCGGGCTTAGGCGAGGGGGTTTTTCCTTCAGGCACATTGCTGCGATTGTCGCGACAGGTGTGCTCCTGCTCACGACAAGCCTCCCCGGACAGGCTCAAACACGAGGCAATCCGCCTGCGCCCGAGGAGGGATTGTGGCTTGCACAGGATCACGATGGCGTGTTCCTGATCGGCCATTGTGGCGATACGCTCTGCGGCAGGCTGATTGGCATGCAGTATGATGGCCCTGTTCCCAAGGATGTGTGGGGACGTTCACAATGTGGGCTGGTCATGCTGACCGATTTCCGATTAATCAGTGATGAGAACGTGTGGCGGGGGCATATCCTCGACCCGGAGACAGGGCGTACCTACGACGCCCGCATCCATGCCGAATCACCTGAGGTGCTGAAGCTGCGCGGTTTCATTCTGGGTATCCCCCTTTTCGGCAAGACGCAGACATGGACCCGTTATCGCGGCAAGATCGGTCCTGAATGCAAACTGCCTTGAGCCGAATGGTCGCTTGAGGAGCTTGAGAGCATAACATGAAAACGACGATTTCCCGCCGCAGCTTTGCGTTGGGTACCCTTGGCCTGCTGGGTTGCGGCACGGCCATGGCGCAGGATGCTGCTGATCAGGCCCCGGCTGCACCGCCACCCCCGCCCAAGGCGGTTTCCAAGACCATCTGTTTTGTCGGGGGGTACACCAAGCATGCGCCTCCGGGTGGTGCCGGTAATGGTGAGGGTATTGCCGTTTTCGAAATGGATCGTCAGAGCGGCGTCCTAACGCCTGTCACGACCTTTACTGATATCGCCAGCCCGTCTTTCATCACGCTGTCGCATGACAAGCGTTTTCTATACGCGCTGAGCGAGATCGATGATTTCAACAAGGATGGCGACGGCTCGGTGACCGCCTTTGCGGTGGATCGCAAGACCGGCTCGCTCAAGAAGCTCAACGCGGTCAGCTCCGGCGGGGCTGTGCCTGCGCATCTGAGTGTGCACCACTCAGGGCGTTATGTCCTCGTAGCCAACTACATGGGGGGCTCTGTGGCTGTGCTGCCCATCCGCCCAGACGGGTCGCTCGGTCCGGCGACGGATGTCGTGCACAATACCGGGCCACGCCAGCCCGAGCGTGCGGCAGACAATCCCCAGGGGAATTTCGCGGTATCCGATCACTCGGGGTCGCATCCGCACATGATCCAGAGCGATCCGAGCGGCAAGTTCGTGATTGCGGATGATGCTGGCCTCGATCGCGTCTATGTCTGGACGCTTAATTTGCAGACGGGCAAGCTGGTTCCGGCCAAGACGCCTTATTACGACATGACGCCGGGCAGCGCGCCACGTCATTTCCAGTTCAATCGCTCCGGCAAGCTCATGTACAATCTGTGTGAGCAGGACTCGAAAATTGTCGTCAGCGCTTTCGACCCGCAAACAGGGGCGATCAACAATCTGCAATCGGTCAGCACTGTCACATCGCATTTCCGTGGCAGCACGCTTGCAGCTGAAATCCTGATTTCGGCAGATGACCGCTTTGTCTATGCCTCGAACCGTCTGGGTGATTCCCTTGCCGTGTTCAAGGTGGGTGATGACGGCACCCTGACCCTGCAGGATGAGGCCTGGATGCATGCCGATTACGGTCGCGCCATGATGTTCGACCCGTCGGGCAGCTTCCTGTTCTGTGCCAACCAGCGCAGTGATGCCGTGACGTCATTCAGGATCGACAAGGCGAGCGGCCAGCTCGGCTTTACTGAAAACTTTACCCCGGTCGGAAGCCCAACCACTTTTGCCTTCATGGATACGGAAGTCTGATCCAACCGGCGGGTGAAAACTCTCTCTGCCCTCGGACCCGAGAGGGGCCGGGGCGGAGATGAGGGGGCAGTCGCGGGCAAAGCGACTTTGGCCGGACCAAGGCTGATAAGGCCTCGTTCAGGCGCCATGTTCCCGGATCAGGACCGGGCCACGACACGCCCACTTAACAGGGCGAAAAGCCTGACAGCCTATAGTCTGTCAGGTCGTTGTTCTCAGTCTCGTACAAACATCGTGATGTAGTTGATGCTCGTGTCACGTGTGATGCGCCAGTGCATCGGCCGGTAGCTCATTCCGGCAACGTCGATCATGCGCAGGCCAACGGCGCGACCCATTCTGTGCAGTTCCTCGGGCTTGATGAATTTCTGCCAGTCATGCGTACCGACAGGCAGCAGGCGGGCAATATATTCGGCACCGATCTTCGCGACAGCCAGCGAGAGCAGCGTGCGGTTGAGTGTTGATACCGTAACAAGGCCACCGGGCTTGGTCAGCGAATGGAGCAGTGCGAGGAACTCCTGTGGATCATTGACGTGCTCGATCACCTCCAATGCCGAGATGGCATCGAAGCTCTGCCCTTCGCGGACGAGCGTCTCAGCACTGCCATTGCGATAGACCAGCGGGCCAGCATTGTCCGGCAAGGGATGATCTGCCAGATGGGCCTGTGCCGCCCGTATGCCCTCGGGCGAGGCGTCGAGGCCCAGAACGTCATGGCCCATACGGGCATAGGCCTCGCTCGCAAGTCCGGCTCCGCAGCCAATATCGAGAAGCGAGAGCCTGCCGCCGCGCGATCCTTGCAAGCGTTTGAGATGCGCATTGACCCATTCGGTGCGCATTGGGTTCATGTCGTGCAAGGGCTTCATGGGGCCCTTCGGGTCCCACCAGGTCGCGGCAAGCTGGTCGAAATGGGCGATCTCGCGATCTGAGACGGAAGAGGCTGCGTGATCCGACATGTTGTTTCCAGGCATACAGAAATGGGTCCGTTGTTCCAGAGTATCTGGACGGCGCGATCTGGACTTAGTATGTGACCCGCCTTTCCTTGCGCAACATCGCAGGCTGGAAAATCCGTTCCCGGCACGCTGTGATTGAACGCTTTCTGCTACGTACGGAGCCAGGTGCACAATTATGACGTCTTCAGACCAGTGCCCAACCCGGATCGTCATGAAGTTCGGCGGAACCTCAGTGGCCGATCTCGATCGTATTCGCGCGGTGGCCGAGCGTGTGCGTAAGGAACGGGAAAAAGGCCATCAGGTTGCCGTCGTGGTTTCGGCCATGGCTGGCGTGACCAATCAGATGGTCGGGTATGTCAGTGCGCTCGATCCCATGGCCGACGCACGCGAATATGATGCTGTGGTGGCCAGTGGCGAGCAGGTCACGAGTGGCCTAACAGCCATCGCGCTACAGGCGCTCGGTGTGCCAGCACGGTCGTGGCAGGGCTGGCAGATTCCGTTCCGCACTGATGATGCCCACGGCAAGGCGCGTATTGGCGATGTTGAAGGCGCTGCGCTGATTGCCTGTATGGAGCAGGGTGAAGTGCCGGTCATTGCCGGGTTCCAGGGCGTCGCGCCGGGAGAGCGGATCAGCACGCTGGGTCGGGGTGGCTCTGACACCTCGGCGGTGGCTGTGGCGGCTGCCATCAAGGCCGATCGCTGTGATATCTATACCGATGTCGATGGTATCTACACCACCGACCCGCGTATCGTAAAAAAGGCCAGGAAGCTGGATCGCATCACCTTTGAGGAGATGCTTGAGCTCGCTTCGGTCGGGGCCAAGGTACTCCAGACCCGCTCTGTCGGGCTGGCCATGAAAGAAAAAGTGCGCGTGCGCGTGTTGTCGAGTTTTGAACCTGAAACAGAGCTTTCGGGATCGCTGGTGGTGGATGAGGACGAGATGATGGAAAAGGAACTGGTCACGGGGATCGCCTATTCTCTGGACGAGGCAAAGATCTCGGTGAGCCGAATCCCGGACCGTCCGGGTATCGCCGCTGCCATTTTCAGCCCGTTGACCGAGGCGCGGGTGAATGTGGACATGATCGTGCAGAGCGTCGGCTCCGACGGCTCGACCAATATGACCTTCACCGTGCCCAAGGGTGATCAGGCGCGCGCGCTCGCCGCGCTTGAGGCCGCACGGGCCGACATCCAGTATGGAGAGATCCATACGGCCAATGACGTCGTCAAGATCAGCGTCGTCGGCATTGGCATGCGCTCACATTCGGGCATGGCCAGCACCATGTTCCAGACCCTCGCGGATCGCGGGATCAACGTACAGGTCATCTCCACCAGCGAAATCAAGATCTCTGTGCTGATCGACGCCGAATATATGGAACTCGCCATGCGCGCCCTGCACACGGCTTATGGTCTGGACGGGGAATGAGCATGACCGATACCAGCATCAATCCAGCCCGCCAGAAGGCCCGCGCCACGCTTGACCGGCTCTG
The DNA here is from genome assembly GCF_030263835.1 of Asaia sp. HumB. Classification (NCBI taxonomy): domain Bacteria; kingdom Pseudomonadati; phylum Pseudomonadota; class Alphaproteobacteria; order Acetobacterales; family Acetobacteraceae; genus Asaia; species Asaia sp. HumB. Next base: position 2,810,012 of record NZ_JARPML010000002.1, read on the forward strand.
GGCCCCGGGTTGCCAGTTCCTTGGCACACCAACCGCCATTCTGGGCGGTGCGATGTCCTGGGTGAGTGAGCGCAATCTCGTTTCGGCCATTTCCAATGCTGGCGGGTTTGGCGTGATTGCCTGCGGGGCCATGACGCCCGACCGTCTGGCCGAAGAAATTGCGGCCACGCAGGCTCTGACAGACAAGCCGTTTGGCGTGAACCTCATCACGATGCACCCTGAGCTCGACAAGCTGGTCGATGTTTGCATCGCAGCGAAGGTCGGGCATGTCGTGCTGGCTGGTGGCGTGCCGAGCGGGGCCACCATCAAGCAGGTGCGTGATGGTGGTGCTCGGGCAATCGGTTTTGCGCCGGCTCTGGCGTTGGGCAAGCGTCTGGTCAAGCAAGGGATCGAGGCGCTGGTCATTGAGGGTTCAGAGGCGGGCGGTCATGTCGGGCCGGTGTCCCTGAATGTTCTGGCTCAGGAAATCCTGCCCCATATCCATGACGTGCCGGTTTTCGTGGCAGGTGGCCTGGCGCGCGGGGATGCCGTTCTGGGTTATCTGGAGCAGGGCGCATCCGGTGCGCAGCTGGGTACGCTTTTTGCTGCCAGCAGCGAGAGCATCGCGCATGAGGCCTTCAAGAGAGCCTTTGTGAGAGCAGCGGCACGTGATGCCGTAACATCCAACCAGATTGACGAACGCTTCCCGGTCATTCCGGTGCGCGGGCTGAATAATGCTGGCACGCGCCGTTTCATGGCTCATCAGGCAGCAACGCTGGGCCGGTTCACCTCGGGCGAATTGACCAAGGAAGAAGCCCAGCTTGAAATCGAGCACTTCTGGGCCGGTGCGCTGCGCCGCGCCGTGATCGAAGGCGATGTGGAGGAAGGCTCGGTGATGGCCGGTCAGTCCGTTGGCATGGTCAAGGCCATTCGCCCGGTTGCCGAGATCCTGCATGATCTGGTTGAGCAGGCGGTTGACGCGCTGGTTGCAAGAGACGCCCGTACAGGGCATCCTGCGTCCTCAGAGTTTGCAGTCGGGTAATCATGCCAGATAAGACCACAGACCGTATTCCCGGATGGCAGGGCAGCGCGGGTGAGGGGGCACGCGGCGTCGGGGTCGATCTGCGCGCCCGACGTGAGGAGCTCGGATGGGCTCTGCCTGACGTGGCCGGGTGGTTGCGTATCCGCGAGAATTATCTGCTGGCCCTAGAAGAAGGGAACATGGCGGTATTTCCGGGCAGCGCCTACGCCTTGGGCTTTCTCAGGACCTACGCCCAGGCCATGGGCATGGACCCCGATCAGGCCGTCGCACGGTTTCGCCACGACACCCGCGGTGCCTTTGACCGCAAGACCGAACTGAGTTTCCCCGAGCCCGTCTCGGAGCGCGGGGTGCCTGTGGGTCTCTGGGTGGGGGCAGGACTGGCCGTTCTGGTTGGCACCTATATCGGCTATTACCATTTCTTCGGCTCGGAGCCCGCGCCGACGCATCAGATGCCACCTGTGGCAGAGATCATGCCCGGAGTGACGCAGCATGGTACGACGTCGCCGCAGATTGCGGCGGTCATGCCCGAGCAGGGGCTCGCGCCGTCGCCCCAGACTTCGTCATCCCGGATGACAGGCGCTGAGCCAACAGCACCCTCAGCCACCATGGCGCAACCGCCCGTCGGTAATAGCGTGCAGCAGGGGGTGAACGGCCAGCCCCCTGTTTCCAACGCAACCGTGACAGGGCAAATGCCGTCTGCCCCGGGCGCCAATACGCAGCCTGCTTCGGCTGGTTCTGTTCCCGTGCCGGGCCAGATCGGTCCTGGGTCGAACGCAAATGCCCAGACGGTGCCCGATCAGGGCACGACAGGGCAGGGCAGCCTGTCGCAGAACGCTACATCGACCGCAGTCCCTTTGCCGAGTGCTGCTCCGGCGCCCAATTCCGGTGTGGCTGCCAACATGATCGGGCTTCATGCCGCTGCGGACGCCTGGGTATCGATACGTGACAGGAATGGCGCGAGCGTGTTCAGCCGGGTTCTCAAATCCGGTGAAACCTGGCAGGGCCCCGCTGATGCCGGGCCTTATCACATGACACTTGGCAATGCGGGTGGCCTTACGCTTTCGGCTGGTGATGTCACAACGTCGGCCCTTGGGCGTGTTGGGGCAGTACGGCGTAATCTTGTCGTGACGGCCGACGCGATCCGTAATGGGCAACTGGGTCAGGACGGCAGTGGTTCAGCTGCGAGCACTGCGCCTGTGGCCCCGGCAACGCACGTTGACGGCAACGATGCCGGCAGTGCACCGACAGACTTGAAAAACACTGTCGCGACCCCAAAGGTTACGGCACCGGTGCATCGCGCGAGCCCGCCCGCCAGCACGTCGCATGAGTCGGAAACTGACCGTCTCAACGCACGACAACTGGAACAGACGGCTCAGCCGCGTTAAAGCACCACCACCAATGCCTGTCGGGCGTGAGGTTCGCTTCTTTCCCGACGCGCATTGCTGCAGAAGACTATGGACGACTAACGAGGCCTGACGCCGCAAAAGGCGGATGGTGCTCACAGGAGACGGGCAGAAGCCGATGCCTCAGGGCGTCTTGTTCTGGCCAACATGACACAGACACGGGGCGGCGTTCTGGAACAGGATTCCGGCGAAGCCCCCGGTTGACGCGGCCCACTGGGGTCCATCAACCGATACGGAGACGAGATTATGAGCGGATATCGCCCTTACCAGTATATCGAACGTCGCAAGTCCCGTCAGATTCATGTTGGCAAGGTCGCTGTCGGCGGTGATGCGCCGATATCGGTCCAGACAATGACCAACACGCTCACGTCGGACGCCAAGGCGACGATCGAGCAGATCCGTCTGTCGGAAATTGCAGGCGTGGACATTGTTCGTGTGTCGTGCCCCGATGAGGAGAGCACCGCAGCCCTGGCCGAGATCGTGCGTGAGGTGAACGTGCCGATCGTGGCGGATATTCACTTCCATTATAAGCGTGCGATTGAGGCAGCCAAGGCCGGAGCGGCCTGCCTGCGCATCAATCCGGGTAATATTGGTAGCGCCGAGCGTGTGCGTGAAGTCGTGAATGCGGCACGCGACTATGGCTGTTCCATCCGTATCGGCGTCAATGCCGGGTCGCTTGAAAAGCACCTTCTCGAGAAATACGGTGAGCCCAACCCCGACGCACTGGTTGAGAGTGCGCTTGAGCACGCCAAGATCCTTCAGGATCATGACTTCCATGAGTTCAAGATCAGCGTTAAGGCGTCTGATGTGTTCATGGCGGTTGCGGCCTATCAGCAGCTGGCCGAAGTCTGCGATCACCCGCTGCATATCGGCATCACGGAAGCCGGATCAAAGCGCGCGGGTACTGTAAAATCCTCCATCGGTCTGGGCAATCTGCTCTGGGCAGGCGTGGGTGACACGATGCGCGTCTCGCTTTCTGCGCCTCCGGAAGAGGAAGTGCTCGTTGGCTGGGATATTCTCAAGTCGCTCGGCCTGCGTCATCGTGGTGTGAAGATCATTTCCTGCCCGTCCTGTGCGCGTCAGGGTTTCAACGTGGTCGAGACGGTGCAGACCCTCGAAGACCGCTTGCAGCACATCAAGACGCCTCTGACGCTCTCCATCATCGGCTGTGTCGTGAACGGCCCCGGTGAGGCGCTGATGACCGATCTGGGCGTGACCGGTGGTGGCGCTGGCCGTCACATGGTCTATTCGGCGGGCAAGCAGGATCATCGCCTGAACGAGGGTCAGGACATGATCGAGCATATCGTCGACCTCGTGGAAGAACGCGTGGCCAAGATCGAAGCTGAAAAGGCCGCGCAGGAAGAGGCCGAAAAGGCCGAGGCCGCGCTGGCGGGCGCCTGAGATCATGAGCCAGTTGCAGCCGGTTCGCGGCACGCATGACCTGATTGGTGATACCGCGCGCCGCCACGCCCATGTGGTGGATACGGCGCGTGAGATCACACGTCGCTATGGCTACGAAGAGTGGTCGACGCCGATTTTCGAGGATACGCGCGTGTTTTCCCGCACGCTTGGCGATACCTCGGATGTCGTGACCAAGGAAATGTACACTTTCGAGGATCGCGGCGGCGACAGCCTGACCCTGCGCCCCGAGGGTACAGCGGCAATCTGCCGCGCCTTCGTGACCAACGGTCTGACGCAGGCCCTGCCGCAGCGCGTCTTCTATAACGGGCCGATGTTTCGCTATGAGCGCCCGCAGAAGGGGCGCTTCCGCCAGTTCCATCAGATAGGGGCCGAGCTTCTCGGCGCCACTGATCCGCTGATGGATGCCGAAACCATCGCTATGGCGCACGCCATACTCAAGGCGCTGGGTCTGGGCGATGCCGTTACGCTCGAAATCAATACGCTGGGTGATCTTGATAGTCGGCAGGCCTGGCGAGAGGCCCTTGTGGCCTATTTCAAGGCTCATGAGGGCGCGCTTTCGGATGAGAGCCGCGCCCGCCTTGAAGCCAATCCGCTGCGTATTCTCGACAGCAAATCGCCGCAGGATCGGGCGCTTCTTGAAAACGCTCCGAAATTCGGCGCCTATCTGAACGAGGTATCGCGGGTTTTCTGGGATGATCTGCGTCGCAAGCTCGATCTGTTTGGCGTCGGTTTTGTCGAGAACCCGCATATCGTGCGCGGGCTCGATTATTACAGCCATACGGCCTTCGAGTTCGTCACTGATCGTCTGGGCGCGCAAGGCACTGTTCTGGCTGGCGGGCGCTATGAGGGGCTGGTCGCGCAGATGGGCGGTCCTGCCACGCCTGCTATCGGCTGGGCAGGCGGAATCGAACGTCTGGCGCTGCTTATCGAGGCTGCTCCAGTTCAGCCGCGTCCTGTGGTGGTGCTCCCCACCGGTGAGGCAACGCTTGCTGCCGCTATCACAGCCGCACAAACCCTCCGCAATGCAGGTTTGGCTGCCGAGATCGAGACCCGTTCCTCGCTGAAAAAGCGTATGGAACGCGTGGTCAAGTCTGGCGCGGCTCATATGGTATTGGTGGGCGAGGACGAGCTTGCACGTGGTGCAGTGACCGTGCGTGATCTGGGCAAGCGTGAACAGACCGAGATTGCGCTTGACGCCCTCGCGGATCATTTCCTGAAAGCACAGTAATCGTGGCATTGGACGACAGGCTGGAGCGTATTGTCGCCCGGTCGGATGAACTGCAAGCCCTCATGTCGAGTGGCGAGATACAGGGTGAGGAATTCGTGCGGGCCTCGCGCGAGTTTGCCGAACTCGAACCCGTCGTGTCATCCATCCTTGCCTATCGTCGTGCGGAAAGCGCCCATAAGGACGCTCAGGCCATGCTGGACGATCCTGAGATGCGTGAACTCGCGCAAGGCGAGATCATGGAGATCGAGGGGCAGCTGGAGGGGCTGCACCAGCAGGTACGGCTTGCGCTGCTGCCGCGTGACGAGGCTGATGAACGCAGTGCCATTCTCGAAATTCGCCCGGCGGCGGGTGGAGACGAGGCAGCGCTTTTCGCGGCCGAGCTTTTCGGAGCCTATAAACGGTTTTCGGATCTGCATGGCTGGCGCTTCGAGGTCATGGAATATGACGAGAGCGACCTGTCGGGCCTTCGTGAAGGCGTTGCGACCATTTCGGGGCGATCGGTATTTGCCCGCCTGAAATACGAGTCCGGCGTGCATCGTGTGCAGCGCGTTCCGGCCACCGAAAGTCAGGGCCGTATCCATACCTCCACCGTCACTGTGGCGATCATGCCCGAGGCGGAAGAGGTGGATGTGGCCATTGATGAAGGTGATCTGCGTATCGACGTCTATCGCGCTTCAGGTGCGGGTGGGCAGCACGTCAACAAGACCGAGAGTGCGGTGCGTATCACCCACATGCCCAGCGGCATTGTGGTGGCCATGCAGGAAGAGAAGAGCCAGCACAAGAACAAGGCCAAAGCCATGAAGATCCTTCGGGCGCGCCTTTATGAAATGCAGCGCGCCCAGGCGCATGCCAGCCGTGCGGCCGATCGCAAATCCCAGGTTGGCACCGGAGATCGCTCGGAGCGCATCCGGACCTATAATTTCCCCCAGGGCCGGGTGACGGATCATCGCATCAACCTCACCCTGCATAAGATTGATCGGGTCATGCTGGGCGAGTTTGACGAGATTGTTGATGCCTTGACGCAGGAAGAGCAGACAGCCCTTCTGGCGGCGGAAGGGCTCAACTGAAGCAAGAGAGACGCTGGTAGCAGCGTCAGCTTACAGGCGAAGCGCAGATATCGGCGTGACCGGGGTGATGTTTGGCAATCTCGGGATCATTCGGCTCGCGCAGGAAAAAATCGGTGAAGTTTTCATCGCCCAGGGCGAGCAGGTGATGCCCCTCTGGGTGATGAAGCGTTCCCTGACTGCTGACCTGATGGGTTTCCGATCGTCCTTCGGCATTGATGACCGTGATCTGACCGCAAAGGGCATAGTCGTGATTGACGCGGCCAAGAGGAATTTCGATCTTTTTTGTCAGGCTGGGCGTCTTGTCATCGAGGCGGAAGGTCGCGGCGAGTGACCCGTCGATATAGAGGCGTGAAACTTCAGACACCTCTATGGGCGCGCGGTCATCGGTAACAGTGAAGCTCTCGGCCAGTGCGATGGTCGGGCTTAGCATGACGAAGACGGTCAGCAGGGGCATGATTTTTTTCATCCCCGTATCATAAGCCGTTTCAGGAGTAGGCAGTGAGCGGTAATCCATCCCCTCTCAAACAAGTTCTTGATGAGACCGCCAGGCGGCTGGACAGCGCCGGGATCGAGGCGGCACGGATGGAGGCGCGTCGGCTAGTATGCTGGGCGCTTGGCTGTGACGCCTCTGCACTCCTAACACGAGACCTCATACCAGCTTCTGCAATGGCCAGACTGGAATCGGGCGTCACGCGCCGTTGCGCGCGGGTGCCGATGGCGCTGATCGAGGGAGGGACCGGGTTCTGGAACCTGACGTTGGAGGTGTCGTCCCACACGCTCATCCCGCGCGGTGACAGCGAGACGTTGATCGAGGCCTTGCTCGATCTGAGACCCGACCGGGACAAGCCGCAGCACTTGCTGGACCTAGGCACAGGTACCGGATGTCTGCTTCTGGCGGTACTGAGTGAATACACGGCCTCTTTTGGCATCGGGGTGGATCTATCACCGGACGCTGCCGCCTTGGCACAGCGCAACGCCAGCAGGAACGGGTTGGTGCAACGTAGCGCCTTTCTGGCTGGCAGCTGGACCGATGCACTGACGGGTCGTTTCGATATCATCCTTAGCAACCCGCCTTATATTCCAGCGGCCGATATTGCCGGATTGATGCCAGAGGTGCGCGATCATGAGCCTGTGCGCGCTTTGGTAGGCGGCGATGACGGGCTCGAGGCCTATCGGGCGATCATGCTTCAGATGTCGCGCCATCTCTCACCGGGTGGGGTGCTCGTTCTGGAGATCGGGCAAGGACAAGAGGACGATGTCGCGGCGCTTGGGGCAGAGCAGGGACTATTGCTGCGTGAGGCAAGGCGAGACCTCGGCGGGATCATTCGTGCTCTTTGCTTCGAGCATGTCTGATTACTCTCGCGGGCTTGCAGGAAAAACCATTGGCAGTGTGCGCCAAACTTGCTAGCTTACGCTGATCGGTCTGTTAAGCTCACCGGTGTATTCATCGGCAGAACATACCGTTTTCCGCGATTTCGCAATGATCCTTGTGATCAGGCTGTGCGGAGTAGGGGCCTGATCCTGTAATCCGGCCTGCAAGAGACAAACCAAGGGTCATTCATTCCCTGCAATCGCGCCGTATCCGAGCTCTGCCGGGTCGGGATTGCGAATACGAAAGTGCTACGCGGACCCATGAATATGAAACGTATGAGAAGCCGTCACCACCGTCCGAGCGGTGGCGGGTCGCGTCATTCAAATGGCCAGACGCCCCTGAACCGTAACCACGTGTTCGACAGCAATGGCCCCGATATGCGTGTGCGCGGTACGGCCCAGCAGCTTTTCGAGAAGTATCTGCAGCTTGGTCGCGACGCGACTGGCACGGGTGACCGTATTCTCGCAGAAGCCTATTTCCAGCATGCCGAGCATTATTTCCGTATTCTCAACGCCATGACCCAGGCAGCGCAGCAAAGCCAGATGGAGCGCCAGGAGCGTCACCAGCAGCGTGCTCGCGCCCAGCAGGATCATGACGACCGTCGTCAGGGCGATGATTCGGGTGCCGAGGGCGAGACTGAAGAAGTGGTTGAGGAAACGGCCGAGTAATCCCGGCTCGATCCGTCTAGAACAGGCCCCTGAACCTTTCGGGCAGGGGCCATAAACGATCGCCCGACAGACTCAGGTCTATAGGGTAGGGGTCATGGGCCCGTTCCAGTGCCTCGCGGTTGATCCGCTCCCGCCATGCACGCAAGGCGGCGTCATCGCTTTCGAGTGTTGCCGCTTCTTCCGGCAAGCCCGCCATGGAGGTCAGCATGGCCTTCCAGGCGTCATCTCCCATACGTTGATGGCTCCCCGCATTGTCGCTGCACCAGGGTTGGGCACGGGTGCGACGCAGTCGGTCCAGTCCGGCATCCAGATCACTGTAGCGCAGATGAAACAGCATCAGAGCCGGATCGGGGCTGGGGAGGCTCTCCTCTATGCTGTGAAAGCCTGGGGACCATGTCACGGGGGATCTGATCAGGCACGGTTTGCACATCGCGGCTGAGAAGCGCAGCAGATGGCGTTGCTCCGAAAGGGGGCGTGTGAAGTCGGCCGCGGGCTCACTGTCGGCCTTGTGCAGGACATCGAACCCTGTTGCAGTCAGACACGGGGCCTGACGGGCTTCTGACAAGGACACGAGAGAGCCAAAACAGGCAGGATCTGCCACGATCATCTCGTCGACATCGCAATACAGAACCGCATCATACCATTCGAGCAGTCCGGCGCAGATAGCGCTGATTGCGCGCGCACGTCTGGCATCATCTTGCGCAGAACGCGGGATTTGCAGGCGATTGGCACCGATCGATGTTGTAGAGCCGTCATCTGACCCATGATCGATCACGTAGCAGCACTGAGGGCCGACCATAGTGCCATAATGGCGCAGCCAGACCGGCAGAAAAACCGGTTCGTTATAAACCATCGTAACCGCTGCGAGTGGCGCTTTCATAAGCGTCATTTAGGCAGGAAGCGGATGGATGTCCATGTGGGGAATTACCGGTCGGATGGTAGCGGCGGACGGATTTGAACCGCCGACCAAGGGATTATGATTCCCCTGCTCTACCGCTGAGCTACGCCGCCATCGCGACCGGTGGGCGTGGAATTAAAAGGGTTGGGCGGATGTGTCAACACTCTGCCGAGAGGTTTTTGCGCCGATCGTGTTTTTACCCGATGGGCAGTCTGTGGCATGGTATGCCAACGGGTTGCCCCACGGTGCCGGGGCAGCTGGCTCGGCGCTCCTCATCCCTCTCAAGGATCTGGATATCCACTTTGAAGCAGCAGTTTCTAAGCTCTCTTTTCGCCCTGCGCGCTTACTTCGACTGGCTGCCTGCGCAGCTTGTCTCCATTCTCATGCTTGTCGTGCTGGCTACCGTGGCGTTTTATGCCAGCAAGCTCGTCTCGGTCATTATCCTGCGTATCTTTGGCCACCGTGAAGAGGCGGTGCTCCGCAAGATCATCCTGGCCATGCGTCGCCCGGTGCGTGTGATGGTTGTGCTGGCGGTTCTGCTCTCGGCTCTGCCTGCTGCCTCGGGATTCACCTGGGAGACGACACAGCTTCTGCAAAAGCTGCTTCTCTTCATTGGCATCCTGATGGTGGGTTACGCGGCCATTGTCGCCTTCCGCATCATGACTGAGGCCTATCTTCAGAAAATCACGGCGCGGGATCATGTCGATGACATCATGATCCGTACCCACCAGACGCAGATCAGGGTCTTGCGGCGCCTGACAGAAATTCTGGTGGGTATTGTAACGGTCGCCACAGCGCTGATGACTTTCGATTCGGTCCGTCAGTATGGCGTCTCTCTGTTTGCCTCGGCCGGTGCAGCTTCGCTGATCGTTGGCCTGTCAGCGCGTGGCCTTCTGACGAATCTGCTTGCCGGTGTGCAGATTGCCATCACCCAGCCCATTCGAATGGAAGACCTGATCATCATCAATGGTGACTGGGCATGGGTGGAGGAGATTACCTCGACCTATGTTGTGCTGCGCGTTTGGGATTGGCGGCGACATATCGTGCCCATCTCCTATTTTCTCGAGAACCGCTTCGAGAACTGGACCCACAACTCTGCTGCCATCATTGGGGTGGTTTTTCTGTACGTGGATTACGAAGCGCCCATCGAGACGATCCGGGGCTTTCTAGCGGAGATCATCAAGACCTGTCCGCTTTGGGACGGGAAGGTGTTTGATTGTCAGGTCGCGGACTGCGATGCGCAGACACTGAAGATCCGTATCATCGCCAGTGCGCGCAATGCGCTGCAAAGCTGGGATCTGCGCTGTGATATCCGCGAGAAGATCATTCTGCGCATGAGAGCGGAGTGCCCCGAGGCGCTGCCTCGCTCGCGCTTTGCGATGGTGCCGCCGCGTCCGGGTGAGGAGGCCTGGCCCAGCGCCGATGCCATATCGCCACCCATCGACCGCCCACCACCGGGCTCATATATGGGGCCTGGCAGCGTCACGCCCCGGGGAGGTGCAGACCTGTCATGAAAAGGACCCGCGGCCAGGCTTTAACGCTCTGCCAGTAATACTCGAAAATCGTCATTGAACTCACTCCTCGATGCTGCACACATACGTTGAACACGGCAGGGTTGTGGCAAATGTTTCACGTAACTGTCATGTTTTTGTGAGGGAAACGTTACCGTCCCGCAAAAAGTGACGTTGAGACCGGATTTCGCCCGGTCCACAAGGCAAGGACACCAGCAGATTGACTACCTATATCGTCGCCTATGAGCGTTTGCCGGGTCAGGACTACGCAGCGCTTGAACAGAAGCTGGCGAGCTTCAGCGAGGGATTTCACGAAATCGATAATTTCTGGCTTATCGGGTCAAACCTGATCATCGCCGATCTGCGCGATGTACTGGCAAAGCTATTGCCTGAGGGGGCCAAATTGATGGTCATGAAATACGTGCCCCATGACAGCATGGAGATGGGTGCCGCCGCATGGCACGGCTTCTCTCTCACGCAGGAAGGCTGGCTGGCTCAGAACCTGTGAGGATACCTCCCGGCCCAGAAAGCAGGGCCGGGGGAGCTGGAGTGCCGCGGAGTTACTGGCGGGTGGCAGCGTCCAGATAGCGGGCGTAGAGCGCGCCAATGGCCGCAGAGGCAAGTCGTGCCGTTGCATCGTCGGCGCGGCTTGTCAGCAGAACGGGCACCTTGGCCCCCATGACAATTCCCGAGGTTGCGGACTTGCCAAGGAAAGCAAGGCTTTTCACAAGGATATTTCCCGATTCCAGATCGGGGGCTATCAGGATCTGGGCGCGGCCTGCCACGTCCGAGGCAATTCCCTTGATTCTGGCCGAATCGCCGCTGACCGCGACATCCATGGCCAGCGGGCCATCGAGTATGCCTCCAGTGATTTCCTTGCGGTCCGCCATCTTGCACAGGCTTGCGGCATCCAGCGTGCCCTGAATCTTGGTGTTGATGGTTTCGACGGCGGAGAGCAGCGCAACGCGCGGTGTGCCGAGGCCAAGCGCATGGTGCAGATCAATGGCGTTCTGAACGATGTCACGCTTGGTCACCAGATCTGGCGCAATGTTGATGGCCGCGTCTGAAACAAGCAGCAGTTCGGGGTAATCGGGCACATTGATGCAAAAGACGTGGCTCATGCGGCGCTTTGTGCGAAGGCCGCTTTCCTGTTTGATGACGCCCGCCATGAACGTGTCGGTATGAAGGCTGCCTTTGGTGAGACCTTGCGCCTCTCCTGCATGAACAAGGGCGATGGCGTGCTTGACTGCGGCGGCCTCATCATCAGCCTGTTCGATGCGCATCCCGGCGATATCAAGCCCGGCCTCCCTGGCCGTCTTTTCGATCTGTGCCCGATCGCCCACCAGAAGCGGGATGATGATTCCGTGGCGGGCGGCTTCGACGGCACCCCCCAGCGCGTGGCTGCTGCAGGGCCAGACGATGGCATAAGGCACGGGGCCAAGTGCTGACGCCTTGGCTACAAGCGCGCGCATCAAAGCGTGCTGCGCCGGGAAAACACTCTCTAGCGTTATGTCGGGAGTTCTGGTTTCACTGTAAGGGGCGTAGCTGGACATGGGCCGTTCAAACTCCGTAGCCAATCAGATCCGCCTTAGCAGCGTCCATGACACAATTGAGTTGCGTCATCGCGCTGCGGCGGTGTGGCCTCGTCTGATCGACAGGATTGCGAGCAAACCGCGAGAAATGGGTCCGCCGCCTCAGGTTCCCCGTCGTCTTGCGAGGTAAGACAACGGTCTAGCGCATGTCATACGGTCTGGCTCGAGACATAGCGTTATCGTCTGGGCAATCGCGATCAGGTTTTCTTGAGTGATCGAACGATCCGGCGCTCTACAGAGAGCAGGGGGCGTTGCCTGATTTGAAAATCCTGCTTGCTTATCCCAGTGCGCTTGAGCCAGCGCCTGCGCTCAGACGCTTGAATGGCCACTCTGGGCCAGACGCTTCAACTGCGTCTGGTTTGGCCAATAGGGCTGCCTGCGCTGAGATTGCTGCGATATGAATTCAAGGCAAGGCGCACGAACATCATCAGTATGCCCGCCGCAAACAGCACTTCGCCAAACAGGTCCAGACTATCAGTCAATGACGAGAAGTTGGGCATCCCCAATGACGCGAGCAGGGATGATGCAGCCCATGTGATGAGTGCGGCCAAAACAACGAGTGAACTTTTCAGCATGGGACCTGCTTATGAGATGTTATTATTTTTAACAAAGGACGTCTCCACTATTTAACGAAGTTTGACGATGAATCTGCAAGCCTTTTCATCACGGCAAAGATTAAATCTTTACGTCATATGGCCGAGATCCCTGACCTCGAACGCTTCCCGCGCCAGAATTCTCTGTCACCCATCCAAGTTTCGTGACGAGTTGCGCGAACGTCTTCAACGAATGGGTCTTTGCGAATTTGAAATGTTAACCTAAGATTGACGACCGCAGACGTTCGGGTGCCGCCAGCGATCGAGCAGCCAATACAGAGTGCCTCGATTGCGCATCTTTACTGCCGTGACGCGGTCGGAGCGATGATCACATGATGGTGAGTGGAACGGGTTTATGTGGAACCCGTTCAGTTTCTGGCTCGCGAAACATGATTAATGTTGGGTCATGATGGCGCCATACTGCCGTCACGTTCAGCGCACCAGCGACCTGTTGCTCGCTTGGAACTAGACGCTTTCCATTGTCGATGGGCTTGATCGGGTGGCACGAAGGAAGGCGCTGATTTCGTTGTGGGATGAAAGAACCAAGCGCGCTCGCTCCGGGCGGCTTTGCAACAGACCTGACATTGGCGACCAGACCGAGCGTAGCTCTGCGCGGTGTTTCGACAGGATAACCAGAAGATAGAGGTGTCCACTGATTCTGTTGATGTTGGGAAATATCGGTGTGTAGCCCTTGAACGCTGATATCCCGTCTCTGGGGGATGCCCGGTTCAGTTGTGCTTGTCGCGATTGATCGTCGTGGGTCTGTCCAAGCGCTCTCCCCAATACACCTTTCTTTAGAGCCTCGGGGAATAAGCGCCCCCTCTAAGCCGCGGCGCGAGCTGAGGCCGCGGTCAGTTCGCCTGTGGAGATGGTCGTGCGGCGTGTCAGACATAGGCAGACGTGCCGAATTATACGCTTATGATCAGGACGCAGCATGGGCAGGATGGTGCGAGTGCAGCCTGCGCGTTGCGGCAAGAGCTCTGGACCATCAGGACACTGATCGTTCAAGTGTGCGAGCCAAAATCATAAATTTTGGGGGATTATCGACGGACCGGATGGTGGGCGCAACAGGGATTGAACCTGTGACCCCTACCATGTCAAGGTAGTGCTCTACCGCTGAGCTATGCGCCCATCCGGTCCGTGAGCGGGGTTTTAGCGGGCGTTGACGGGGCTGGCAAGATGGGTTTTCTAAAAAAAACACCGTAGCGGAAAAAAAATGATCCAGAGCGCGTCGTGGGAGCCAGAGCTCTGTCTTTCCAACAGTTTTTCGCTTCATGATGTGGCCGCGCCCGTGGCGCCACTCATTTTGGCGTCGCCCCATTCCGGTCGTGCTTATCCTCAAAGCTTTCTAAGTCAGACCCGCCTGGATCTTATCTCCCTGCGCCGCAGTGAAGATGCGTATGTCGATCTGCTGTTCGAGGCCTCCCCCTCACGGGGGATACCGCTGCTCTGCGCCCAGTTTCCCCGGGCCTATTGCGATGCAAACCGCTACGCTTGGGAGCTCGATCCCGGCATGTTTCGCGAGCGTCTGCCCGAGGGAAGCCTGACAAACACAGCCAAGGTGCGCAGTGGGCTCGGTATGATGGCGCGTATCGCGGGGCCAGGGCGGGGGATCTACCGTTATCAGTTGCCGGTGTCCGAGGCGTCGCAGCGAATCGCGTCGTGCTGGTTGCCCTACCACGAGGCGCTGGAGGGCATGATCGAACGATGCAAAAGCCGGTTCGGGACCTGCGTCCTGCTGGACCTCCACTCGATGCCGACCATTCCCCACCTCCGTCTGCCGGACATTATTCTCGGCGACCTGCATGGCACGAGTTGTGCACCTGAAATTGTCGAGGGGGTCGCGCATCGGTTGGGTGCGCAGGGGTTTTCGGTTGGCCGGAACCGGCCTTATGCCGGAGGGTACATTACAGAGCGCTATGGCACGCCTGATCGGCAGGTCCATGTGATCCAGGTCGAAATCAGCCGTCGGCTCTACCTTGATGAGCCCACCATACGTCCATCCCCGGACTTCGCGTCGCTCAGAGCTCGGTTGGAAAATGCACTCTCGGGGATCATTGAGCTTGCCGGCGCGTTCAGGACGTATCGCAAACCATGTGATAATCGTTGTATCGGATGATCAACTCCGGCTGATCCGGCCCCTGGGGGCTCGATTGATGCTATCAAGCTGTGTTTGAAGAGCGTTCGCACTCCTTGCTGGCCTCGCGGGCTCGCTTGGATGCGCCCGATACGTCCTCACAAGACTGGAAGAGCTGCCTCATGTCCCAGACCTGCCAAGAGCGCCCCGATATCGTCCTGATCGGTGCCGGTGTCATGAGCGCGAGTTTCGCAGCCCTCATCCGGTCGCTTGACCCAAGCCTGACGATCAGTGTTTTCGAGGCGCTCGATTTATGCGCCAAGGAAAGTTCCGAAGCATGGAATAATGCCGGAACGGGCCATGCTGCGTATTGCGAGCTGAACTACACCACGCGTCGCCCCGATGGCAGCATTGACATGGCCAAGGCGCTGGACGTGAACACGGAATTCGATCTGTCCCGCCAGCTTTGGGCGCATCTGGTTGAGAAAGGCTGGATCACCGATCCGTCGTCGTTCATCCGGCGTTGTCCGCATATGAGCTTCGTGCGCGGCGAGGAGAATGTTGCCTTCCTGCGCGCGCGGTACGAGACCATGGTGCGCCATCACTGCTTCGACACCATGGCCTATAGCGAGGATGCGGCCCAGATAGCGGAGTGGGCGCCGCTGATGATGGCGCGACGTCGTCCCGGCGAAACGCTGGCAGCCACACGTGTGGAACAGGGTACCGATGTCGATTTCGGCACGCTGACACGCACCCTTTTCAATAATCTTCGCAACGAGCCGGGCATCGATGTTCATTACCGCCACAAGGTGACCGCGCTTGACCGCGAGGGGCGCGGGACAAGCAGCAACCCGCGCTGGCGTGTCAGTGTGCAGAATACCGAGACGGGTGAGACGCGCACGGTCTCGGCCGGATTCGTCTTTGTCGGGGCAGGGGGGGCTGCGCTCGAACTGCTCAAGGGTGCCGATCTGCCCGAGGCGCATGGTTATGCGGGCTTCCCGGTAAGTGGTCTGTTCCTGCACGCTGATAATCTTGACCTGTGCCAGCGTCACACGGCGAAGGTTTATGGCAAGGCCGCCGTGGGCTCTCCCCCCATGTCTGTGCCGCATCTGGATACGCGCATTATCAACGGGCGGCCCTATCTGCTGTTTGGCCCCTATGCCGGGTTCACGACCAAATTCCTCAAATCCGGCCGCTGGACGGATCTGCCACGCTCGATCACGACTGACAATGCGCGCGCCATGTTCGACGTGATGGTCGATAACCGCGACCTCGTGCGGTATCTCATCGGGCAGGTTCTCCAAAAACCCTCTTCGCGCTTCGCAGCACTGCAGGATTTCTACCCGTCAGCCCGACAACATGACTGGCGCGTCGCCGTGGCTGGGCAGCGTGTACAGATCATCAAGCGCGAGAACGGGCGTGGGACACTCAAATTCGGCACGGAAGTGTTGAGCACGCAGGACCACAGCCTCGCCGCGGTTCTTGGGGCCTCTCCCGGCGCTTCCATTGCAGCTTCTGTAGCCCTGAAGGTGGTCCAGCAGAATTTCGCTTCCCGCCTGCCGGAATGGCGCACGCGCCTGGAGGCCATCATACCGAGTTATGGTCTTGATCTGCGCAAGGATGAATCCGCCTGCCGCCGGATACGCGAACAGACGGGACGTGTGCTTGGGATCTGAAGCAAGAATGTGCCCCGGGCGTACCTTTGTGCAAGGCACGCCTCTGCCCCCAGTCAGTCGAACTCAGGTTGTGGTGACGTAGCATCCAGCCAGGATTGCAGCGTGTAGGCTGCGGCCATTTTATCCACCACTTCCGCCCGGCGTTTGCGTGTCATATCGGCCTCCTGAATAAGGAAGCGATTGACCGCGCTGGAAGAAAGCCGCTCATCCCAGCAGCAGCCCGGCAAATCGAGCCGGGTTGAGAGCTCCGTCATCCAGTCCTGTGCGGAGCGGGCCGCTGGGCCGAATGATCCATCGAGCGAGAGCGGTAGCCCGCATATCAGCCCCCCGATGCCTTCCTTGCGCACAATACGACCGATCTCTTCGGCGGTCTCGCCGAATTTGCGGCGCTTCAGGCTCAGATAGGGCGAGGCGAGCATGAGCGTCACATCGCTCAGGGCCAGCCCGATTGTCTTCTGGCCGGGATCGAGCCCGAGTAGCCGGGAGCCGGGGGGGAGGGCATCGCGCAGGGCGTATGGATTGAACAGACTCATGGGAAGGCGTTATGATCTCGCAAAATTCTGGACCGTCGGGATTATCCGCTCACTTTCAGGAAAGTCGATCCTTTATGTCGTTGGAAACGCGCACAGTCAGGCGCATAGCAAAACTGGCCAGAATTGGCCTGAGTGATCAGGAATGTGAAGCCATGCGCCAGGAGCTGAGTGGCATCCTGGGCTGGGTCGAGCAACTGAACGAAGTCGACATTACCGATGTGCCCCCAATGATCGGCACCGGTCTGGCCATGCCGCGCCTGCGTGAAGACGCTGTGACCGATGGCGACAAGCGCGACGCTGTGCTGTCCAACGCGCCCGACTCTGTCGGTCCCTATTTTACTGTACCCAAGGTTGTTGAGTGATGCATGATCTGACCCTCGCCTCTGCGCGAAAGGCTCTCAGGGAGCGTCGCCTGTCTGCCGTCGAACTGACCGATCACTTTCTGAACGCGATCGACAAGCTTGACGGTGAAATCAACAGCTTTGTTACCGTTACAGCAGATCAAGCCCGCGCGTCGGCTCGTGCGGCCGATGCCCTGCTGGCCACGGGCAATGCGCCCTCACTTTGTGGCTTGCCTCTAGGTATCAAGGATCTGTTCTGCACCAATGGTGTGCGCACCACGGCTTCGAGCGATATCCTACGCAATTTCGTGCCACCCTATGAAAGCACGGTCACATCAAACCTGCTGGCCGACGGGGCGATCTTCGTTGGCAAGACCAATCTCGACGAGTTCGCGATGGGGTCGACCAACATGACGTCGGCTTTTGGCCCGGTGGTCAATCCGTGGCGCCGCAAGGGCTCTGATGACAAGCTGGTTCCCGGTGGGTCTTCCGGCGGGTCTGCTGCTGCCGTTGCCGCTGGCCTTGTGCTCGGCACGACGGGCACGGATACGGGTGGTTCCATTCGTCAGCCCGCAGCCTATTGCGGTATTACGGGCATCAAGCCGACCTATGGGCGCTGCTCGCGCTTTGGCACGATTGCCTTTGCCAGCTCGCTTGATCAGGCCGGGCCTATGGCACGCACGATGGAAGATTGCGCCATCATGCTGGAATCCATGGCCGGGTTCGATGCGAAGGACAGCACCTCTGTCGATCGCCCTGTGCCGCGTTACGAGGATGCGCTCGAGCGTGGTGTAAAGGGCCTTAAGGTTGGTATTCCGCGCGAGTATCGCCCGGATACGCTGCCAGCGGACATCCAGGCCCTGTGGGATCAGGGTATCGCATGGCTGCGTGATGCAGGCGCCGAGATTGTCGATGTCTCGCTTCCTCACACGAAATACGGCCTGCCGACCTATTATATCGTGGCGCTGGCCGAAGCGTCCTCGAACCTGGCACGCTATGACGGTGTCCGTTTCGGCGAGCGCGTTGACGCTGGTACACTCGATGAACTTTACGAAGCCACGCGTCATGCTGGTTTTGGTGAGGAGGTCCGCCGTCGTATCCTCATGGGCACCTATGTGCTCTCTTCTGGCTATTACGACGCGTATTACCTGCGTGCGCAGAAGGTACGTACGCTCATTCAGCGCGACTTCCTCAAGGCGTTCGAGAACGTCGATGTGCTGTTGACACCAACCGCGCCTTCGGCAGCTTTTGCTCATTCTGAGCGTCCGACCGATCCGGTGCAGATTTATCTGAACGACATCTTCACCGTGCCAGCCAGCATGGCGGGCGTGCCTGCGCTGTCTCTGCCGGCCGGACTGGACCATGACGGTCTGCCGCTCGGCTTGCAGCTGATCGGCCGCTATTTCGAGGAAGAGACATTGTTCGCCGCCGGGCGTGTCATGGAAAAGGCAGCGGGCTTCACGCACAGGCCTGCTTTGCATGCGGGAGCAATCGCATGAGCGGCTATATCATTGAAGGCACAACAGGCCCCTGGGAGATCGTGGTCGGGCTCGAAGTCCATGCTCAGGTCATCAGCCATGCCAAGCTGTTCTCTGGTGCCTCGGCCGAATATGGCGGCGAGCCCAACACCCATGTCAGCCTGATCGACGCAGGCTTTCCTGGCATGCTGCCGGTCATCAACCAGGAATGTGTGGCTCAGGCCGTACGGACAGGGCTGGGGCTGAATGCGCAGATCCATCTGATGAGCCGGTTTGATCGCAAGAACTATTTCTATGCTGATCTGCCGCAGGGTTACCAGATTAGCCAGTTTGCTCATCCGATTGTAGGTGAGGGGAAGGTCGAGATCGAACTCGCCGATGGCTCTGTGCGCCATATCGGTGTCACGCGCCTGCATCTCGAGCAGGACGCCGGCAAGTCGATGCACGATCAGGACCCTACGCGCTCTTTCATTGACCTGAACCGTGCCGGCGTGGCGCTCATGGAAATTGTGAGCGAGCCCGATATCCGTTCGCCGGAAGAGGCAGGGGCGTATCTGCGCAAGCTGCGCCAGATTCTGCGTTATCTGGGCACTTGTGACGGCAACATGGAAGAAGGCTCGATGCGTGCCGATGTGAACGTCTCGGTACGCAAAGCGGGCGAGGAATATCGCACGCGTTGCGAGATCAAGAACGTGAACTCGATCCGCTATGTCATGCAGGCGATCGAAGTCGAGGCGGCACGACAGGTCGAGATCTGGGAAGCCGGTGGCACAGTCGATCAGGAAACACGACTGTTCGATCACGTTCGCAGCGAGACGCGCTCGCTTCGTTCCAAGGAAGACGCGCATGATTATCGCTACTTCCCCGATCCGGATCTTCTGCCGCTTCTTATCGAGCGTGACTGGGTTGAAAGCCTGCGCGCCGCTCTTCCGGAACTGCCCGAGGCCAAGCGCGAGCGCCTGGAAAAAACCTATGGCATTTCACGCTATGAGTCGGGTGTTCTGACGGTAGAGCAGGGGATTGCCGATTTTTACGAGACCGTGGCCAAGGGCAGTGACCCGCGCCTGGCGGTCACCTGGATGCTGGGTGATTTCTTCGCAGCACTAAACCGGACGGGTGCGACGATCGAAACAAGCCCGGTCAAGGCTGAGGGGCTCATGGAGCTTCTGGCGCTGATCACGGATTCGACGATCAACGGCAAGATCGCGAAGGAAGTGCTTGAGGACATGTTCGAGACCGGTGATTCGGCTTCGGTCATCGTCGAGCGCAAGGGGCTGCGTCAGGTTACCGACACCGGGGCTATCGAAGCCGAGATTCGCGGCATCCTTCAGACCCATGCCGACAAGCTCGCAGAATACAAGAGCGGCAAGGATAAGCTGTTCGGATTCTTTGTCGGGCAGACCATGAAAGCCATGAAGGGCAAGGCCAATCCGGCCATGGTGAACGAGCTGCTGGTCAAGCTGCTCGCAGAGTAAAAAATCTGCCGAAGGGGGGTTTGACGTGAAGAGCAAATCCCCCTAGAAGCAGTTCTGCAAACGCCGTGAAAACTGCGTCCCTCTAGGCGGAGGGGTGGCCGAGAGGCTGAAGGCGGCGGTTTGCTAAACCGTTGTACGGTGTCAAGCCGTACCGTGGGTTCGAATCCCATCCCCTCCGCCACTTTTTCCTAAGTTCTCAAATCCGATATCGCGTTATTGCTTGGCCTATGCTTGGCAACATCGCGCATATTTAAACAAAGATGTTCTGTGTGGGGAGTGAGGAATATACGCATGTCCGAATCATACTGGTTTTCAAAACTGCCGATCGTTTGACCGGCGGATTTGAAGATTTTTTTGGTATTTTCAGTAAACAGTAAATAAATTCGATAATTGAAAGATATATATTGGCCGATATCAAGGCTGTGCTCGTCCGTCTTTGGTATCGCGCACGTCGAGCTTTCATGTGATTTGCTGCGGTAACGGTTCAGGTTAGAGCGAAGATGGAGAGAGTTTTCCGGTATCGGGTGGCATCGTCGCTCTGTGCTTCGGGATGCGCCCAACGATTTTTCGCTTGGTGACGGTATCAATGGGTTCATTTCAAGCAGAAAAGGGGTGGCCTGCTTCAATGGGGCGGAGTAACCGGTCGCAAGTCTCATCTATGCGCATACTAATGAAACTGAATTAAGTCTTATTTTTGGTCTTGGGCTCAGTACCCAATGATTTGAATGCGGAAATCTCATTCAGGCTTTGTAAGGGGACTGAAGATGAGCGATCTGCTTTGGCTGACAGAAGAACAGATGGAGCGTCTGCGACCTTTCTTCCCCAAGAGCCACGGCAAGCCTCGTGTCAATGACCGCCGTGTGCCGAGCGGCATCATTTTTGTGAACCGTAATGGCTTACGCTGGCGTGATGCGCCCCGGGAGTACGGTCCATACAAAACGCTGTACAGCCGCTGGCAGCGCTGGGGCGATATGGGCATTTTTATGCGGATGACGGATGGCCTGTCTGCTGCGAAAGCCTAGCCTCGGACCATTATGATTGACGCGACCTATCTCAAGGCACACCGTACGGCCTCAAGTGGGGCTAAAAAAGGGTCCAAGCCCTCTCATTGGACGGACAAAAGGTGGCAAGAATACGAAGCTGCATGCGATTACGGATCAGAATGGACGACCGCTGAGCTTCTTTATGACGGAGGGACAGGTCAGCGACTATACCGGTACCGCTGCCTCGCTGGGCAGTCTTACTGCAGAGCACTGGATTTTGAGAGATCGCGGGTATGACGTCGACTGGTTCAGAGCGGCTTGGAAGAAAAAGGTCTAAAGCCCTGTATTCTAGGACGAAAATCTCGCGGAAGACCGGCTAAGTACGATAAGAGAAAATATAAACGCTACAATCGCATCGAGGTTATGTTCGGAAGACTTAAGGACTGGCGGCAGGTCGCAACCCGCTACGATAGATGCCCGACCGTTGTCTTCTCAGCCATCTGCCCCGCCGCAATCGTCATGTTCCGGCTACGTGTCCTGAGCCCATACATACTCGCGCAATATTGCGTCTGCTTACGGATCAGCCGCAATGTTTAATTGCTGGCTCTCTTTGCTTGGCATTTTCTTTCGATACGCGCTGGAAAATAAACAGCCATCGGTCGATCCAACGTCGGGCATTCGCCGAGTGGAGGAGAGAGGGGAGGGCTCGCGCACCTGGTCCTAGCAAGAGATTGCCCAATACGAGGCATTCTGGCCGGTTGGCTCCCAACAACGGCTTGCGTTCGCGCTAATGCTCTATACTGGGCAGCGCCGATCGGATGCGGTAAAAATGGGACCGAACGATATCCGCGATAGCTTCCTGGACGTGATCCAGCAAAAGACCGGTGCGCGGCGTTCGGTCGCGATCCATCCAACCTTGGCCGATATCATCGCAATAGGGCCATTCACGAGCGGCACATACCTGCAAAATCAGGCCGGGCATGAGGCATCGTCAAACGGTCTTGGCAACCAGTTCTGGACGTGAGCGGATGTGGGGGGATTTCGGGTCATGGCTTGCAAAAAGCGGCGGCCCGGAGACTTGCTGAAGCAGGCTGTACACTACACCAGATAGCCGCATCACGCGTCATAAAACCCCGTCAGAAATCGAGCGCTACACCCGCGTCGTTGCCGAGAAAAAGCTGGATGCAGAAGTAGTGAAGCGTATGGGAATTATAAAACGCACGAGGGGAGGCTTCTACAACTCTCCAAGAATGCCTGATTTCTGGGATTTTTAGGAAAATATGGAGGTCCGGGCGGGAATCGAACCCACGTACGCGGATTTGCAGTCCGCTGCATCACCATTCTGCCACCGGACCGGCTGGTGTGTGAGCTATATCTCTTCAAGAGCTCTTCCGGTCAAGGGGGTATGCGCATCGTAATCGAGAAATAAGAAGAAATTTCCGAATGCCTCTGGATATGGCATATGAGGCCTCAAGCGCGCCTCAGTATCAGCGCATGAATAATGTCATCACGCCGTTGCAGCGTTGTCGTCAATCGAAAGGCCATCCATGAAAACGGATCAATTAAAAGCCTATACTTCGCTCAGTGTCGGTCTGATCGCGCTCCTGAACAGTACGACGGCACTTGCGCAAACCTATGACGGCAAAGGCTCGCCTGAATTTATCCCGCATACGCTGCAAGAAGCGCTGGCGACGGCTTATTTGACTAATCCGACACTGCGGCAGGAGCGCGCCAGATTGCGCGCCACCGACGAGCAGGTACCTTCAGCACTCGCAGGGTGGAGGCCGCAGATACAGGGTCAGGCGGCTCTCACTTACTATCAAGGCGCGAATATCTATGGTGCTCAGGGTCCACAGCCAGGTTCAAGCTTTGGCACGCCTGCTTATAGTAGGTCATACTCGACCCCTGGATATCAGGGTGGTGTGACGATCACCGAAAATATTTATACGGGTGGCAAGACAACGGCGCAGACACACCAAGCCGTCAACACTGTTCTTGCAGAGCGTGCGCAGCTGATAGAAACCGAGCAGCAAGTCTTCAACGACGTGGTGAATGTCTATCTGGGCGTAATCCGCAGCGAGCAGATCCTCCAGATCAATATCAATAACGAGCACGTCCTTGAGGAGCAGCTGAAGGCGACGCAGGACCGTTTCCAGCAGGGCGAGATCACGCGTACCGATGTCGCTCAGGCACAGGCTGCTTTGGCAACGGCTAAGGCAACACGCCAGCAAAGTGAGGGAACGTTACGAGCAGCGCAGGCGACATATCTTCAGATCGTCGGCGTTCCTCCTGCGCCGAATCTGGTCGCACCCCAGCCTTTGGCGCTGCCGGTTAAAGCGGAGAAGGACGTTGTTGCCGAGGCGACCCGCAACAACCCTCAAATCATCAATGCTCTGTTCATTGAAGCGCAGCAGAAAGATAATTTCTCTGTACAGCTGGCCCAGATCCTCCCGAAGATCTCTGCAACGCTTGGATACTCATATATCAAAAACCAAGGCTACGGAAAAATGGTCACCGACAATAAGTACGGTATGATCAATTTCAACGTACCTATCTATCAGGGCGGATCGGAATACGCTGCAGTGCGACAGGCACGACAGCAATATCTGGCGGCGCGCAGAGCGACCGAGATTGCCCGGCGTTCAGCAGCCCAGGATGCCTCCTCCAACTGGCAGCAATTCCGCGCATACAACGATTCGATCACGAGCAACCGTACGGCCATTGCAGCCAACGTCATCGCGCTCGATGGTGTCGAGCGTCAGGCCATCGTTGGCACCAGCTCTACGCTGGAAGTGCTTCAGCAGCAGCAGACCCTTCTTCAGGCTCAGACGGCTCTCGTGCAGAATCTGGCGGGGCTCGTGCAGTCGTCCTATGCTGTGGCTGCGGCGATGGGGCGCCTGACAGCTGTCGATCTCAAACTCGACGTGCCGCTCTACGATGAAAAAGCCTACTACAAAGCCGTCAAGGATCGCTTGTGGGGCATCAATGACTATGCTGTTAGCCAACCTGGACGATAATCTGGCAATCATGGGGTCATAATCGGGCGAGGCTTCATGTCCTGCTCAGGCCGAGAATCCCTGTCATTTCCAGAATCCGGGTACGCTGATTGAAACGAGGGGTTTGGCGAGGCACAGTGTAAACTGTAAAGTGCTGTCATTGGACGTTCGATTCATATCCGGCCCGTCAGGTACGCGGATATGGCAAGACAGGTGACAGGAAGACAATGCTCGAAAAGACCTTTGACCCAGCGGCATGTGAAGCCCGCCTCTATGCCCAGTGGGAGGCAGAAGGTCTTTTTGCAGCGCATCCTGAAAAAGGGGGCGACGCTTTTTCGATCATGTTTCCGCCGCCGAATGTCACCGGCACGCTGCATTTCGGTCATGCGCTCGATTTCGTCCTTCAGGATATCCTGATCCGCTGGAAGCGCCTCGAAGGCTGTAATGTCCTCTGGCAGCCCGGCACAGATCACGCCGGCATTGCCACGCAGATGGTTGTCGAACGCGTGCTCGACAAGGAAGGCGTCAGCCGCAAGGAGATGGGGCGCGAAAAATTCCTTGAACGCGTCTGGGCCTGGAAAGAGCAATCCGGCGGCCAGATCATCGAGCAATTGCGTACGCTCGGTGCTTCGGCCGACTGGGAGCGCGAGCGCTTTACCATGGATGAGGGCCTGTCACGCGCCGTGCGCGACGTCTTTGTCACCCTGCATCAGCAGGGCCTGATCTTCCGTGCCAAGCGTCTGGTTAACTGGGACCCGGCGTTCCGCTCCGCCATTTCCGATCTCGAGGTCGAGAACAAGGAGACCAAGGGCTCCATGTGGTATCTGCGCTACCCGGTCGAGGGTGGCGGGACCATTGTCGTGGGTACCACGCGCCCCGAGACCATGCTTGGCGATACCGCCGTCGCCGTCCATCCGGAAGACGAGCGTTATACCGCGCTGATTGGCAAGTTCGTGACGTTGCCGCTCACGGGCCGTCGCATTCCTATCGTGGCCGATACTTACTCCGATCCGGAGAAAGGGAGCGGCGCGGTCAAGATCACACCCGGACATGACTTCAACGATTTCGAGGTCGGCAAGCGGCATGATCTGCCCATGCCGAGCATCCTGGACGAGGCAGCAGCAATCTGGCTGGATGAAATCGCGTCCGAGTTGCAGGAGATCGAGGGGCTTTCCTCTATCGACTTCGTGCGGTCGCTCGAAGGGATGGACCGTCTTGAAGCGCGCAAGCGTATCGTGGAGGAACTGGAACGTCTCGAGCATATCGAGAAAATCGAACCGCATACGCTTCAGGTGCCCTACGCCGAACGCGGCGGCGCCATTGTCGAGCCGCGCCTGACCGAACAGTGGTATTGCGACGCGGCAACCCTTGCTCAGCCTGCCATCAAGGCGGTTGAGGAGGGGCGCATCCGCTTCGAGCCCCAGCAATGGGAGAACACCTATTTCGCCTGGATGCGTGACATCCAGCCCTGGTGCATCAGCCGTCAGCTCTGGTGGGGGCATCGTATCCCGGCGTGGTACGGCCCGGAGGGAAGCGTGTTTGTGGCACGCAGCGAGGAAGAGGCCCTTGCTCAGGCACGTGCGCAGTTCGGCGATGATGTCAGCCTGACACGTGACGAGGACGTGCTGGACACCTGGTTCAGCTCGGCGCTCTGGCCTTTCACAACGCTCGGCTGGCCAGACAAGACGGCGGAACTCGCGCGTTATTATCCGACGAGTGTGCTCGTCACCGGATTTGACATCATCTTCTTCTGGGTCGCCCGGATGATGATGATGGGCCTGCACTTCATGGATGACGTGCCATTCAGCACGGTCCTGATTCATGGGTTGGTGCGTGACGAGCGCGGCCAGAAGATGTCCAAGAGCAAGGGCAATGGCCTCGATCCGCTCGACCTCGTGGCCGAGTTCGGCGCAGATGCGACACGTATGGCAATCTGTGCCCTGACGGGTCCGGGGCGCGATATCAAGTTCGGCCGCAAGCGCGTGGAAGATTACCGCACCTTCATCACCAAGATCTGGAATGCAGCGCGCTTTTGCGAGATGAACGGCGTCAAGCCTGTGAGCGGCTTCGACCCGGCCAGCGTGCAGAGCGTGCTCGGACGCTGGATCCTCGATGAAGCATCGAAAGCCGTTGCGAGTGCCAAGGCAGCGCTCGACGCCTATCGTTTCGACGAGTTCGCGGGCACATGCTACCGCTTTGTCTGGAACGTGTTCTGCGACTGGTTCCTTGAACTCGCAAAGCCTGCCTTTGCCGCGGAGAACACGCCGGAGCAGGATGAAATCCGTGCGGTCGCCGCCCATGTTCTCGGCGCTATCCTGCAGATGATGCATCCCGTCATCCCGTTCGTGACGGAAGAGCTCTGGCAATCCTTCGGGTTTGGCGGGAGTGTGGCACAGTCCGCCTGGCCGACCCTCGTTCCGCCGCAGGGAGCCGAAATCGCGTCTCATGAGATGGACTGGGTGATCCGTCTTATCAGTGAGATTCGTACCCTGCGTTCGGAGATGAACATCCCGCCGGCGCAGATGGTGCCTGTGTTGCTGCGTGATGCCACCCCAGAAACGCTGGAACGTGCCGAGCGCTGGGCCACGGTGATCGGGCGCATGGCGCGCGTAACATCGGTCTCCGCTCTGGCGGGCGAGCCCCCCAAGGCAGCCGCGCTGACGGTAATCGATGAGGCAACACTCGTCCTTCCGCTGGAAGGACTTATCGATATCGGGGCTGAAATCCAGCGTCTGGAAAAGGAAATCGATCGTCTGGCCAAGGAAATCGACAAGGTCGAACGCAAGCTGGGCAATGCCGATTTCGTGGCGCGTGCCAAGCCGGAGGTGGTCGAGGAGAATCGCGAGCGTCTGGCGAGTTTCACCCATGATCGCGAGCGCCTCCAGGCTGCGCTGGCACGGCTTGCCGGGGCCTGATCCCTCAAGCGTCACGCAGAGTGGCCGACGCGCTCTGCGCGATGACCCCCGCCTGTCCAACGTACCGTTCATGACAGGCAGGGAGGGTGATACCATGTTGGGGCAAGGGCCCAATTGGGTTTCGCCCAAGCCCGTTCCCTCCAGAATCGAGCACGTTATGCGAGAGATTCGCAGTTGCGTGAGGATACTTCAGCGCATAGAGCGAGATGGCTCCGCCTTTGCGGCGGCCTGACTACTCTGGGGGCGTACCCGTGCTGTCTCATCTCAAACGCCTCATATCGCGGCGGATAAAAAGGGGGACATCACCTCGTGATGACCGCCCCGAGTTGCCAGAAACGATCTGCGCTATTCGTGAGGCGGCTCATCAGGGGCATGTTGCTGCTCAGGTTCAGTGGGGCGATATCCTGCTTGAGAGTATCTACCTTCCGTCAGACCCGGTCCGGGCGAGACAATGGTACGGTATCGCCGCCTCCTCAGGCTATGGCCCGGCTCATAATATGCTCGGGCGCTGCCATCATTTCGGCTGGGGTGGCCCGGTCGATTTGCCCGCGGCTGCGACGCATTACGGAATCGCCGCCGCAAAGGGCGATCTCTGGGGCAACTATAATCTTGCAATCATGACCATGCGTGGCATCGGGATCACGGCCGATCTGCCGCGCGCGCTCGCCCTGTTCCGCACCGGGGCGGAAGCCGGGCATCCCAAATCGATGAATCTTCTCGCCCGTTTCATCGAGGAGGGGTGGCACACACCGCGGGACCCCGCCACAGCGCTTGTCTGGTATCGCCGAGCAGCAGAAGCAGGAGATTATCGAGGGCAGCATAATTACGCGACGGCACTTCTCGCCCTCGGAAAGCAGATGGAGGCGCTGGACTGGTGGGAGAAAGCGCTGGCTGATGCGACAACGGATGTGCTGCTCGCCATGCAAAAGAGGCTTCGCGCACTGGATGACCCGCGTGCGCGCGACCTTCTGCCTCGAGTCCACACCAGACTGGCGCTTCTCGGTGTGACGACGTCACCCGGCGGCGGATGACATGATGTGTCGCAGATAAGCAACACAAAGACATAAACACGCATGATGCAATTGCGAGACGATTGCAGGCGATAAAGCCGAAAGATAGGAACCATTCTCAATTGCCGGGAGCGAATCCCGCTACAGACAAGGAGAACGATCGTGTCGGCTAAACGGGTACGTCCCTCACATCCCCTGACGCTCATTGTCGGCATGACGCTCGCCTGCACCTCGGCGCAGGCTCAGGCGCAGTCTGTGCAGTCGGATGACGAGGCGGCGCCCCATGATACAGCACGTCACAAGAACGGGAATCGTGAGGGGGCTCACCGCAGTGCGGCCCGACGTGACAAGGCTCTTCATGATGGAGCTCTGCAAAGCAGGGCGGACAAGTCGGATCGACCGGACACGAGGGCGAGGCAGC
Source organism: Asaia sp. HumB (assembly GCF_030263835.1). NCBI lineage: Bacteria > Pseudomonadati > Pseudomonadota > Alphaproteobacteria > Acetobacterales > Acetobacteraceae > Asaia > Asaia sp. HumB. The sequence continues at coordinate 2,838,692 of NZ_JARPML010000002.1, forward strand.
CCGATTCAGCGGATGCCGTTCCCGGTAAGGGAGGCGAGGAGAATCTGCTGGTGCGTGGCACAGGCATGAACATCCTGCATCAGCCTATCGGTCTGGGTCGTATGCCCGAGGACATCATGCACACACCGCAGACGGTCAATGCGGTGCCCCAGATCCTGATGCAGCAGCAGAACGTCAAATCCCTCGACGAGGCGCTGCGAAACGTGCCGGGCATTACAGCATCGGTCGGCGAGGGTGAGGGCGGTATGGCGGGTGATCAGTTCCTGATACGCGGTTTTGCGGCTCAGAACGACATCTACGAAAACGGCCTGCGCGATTTCGGCGTCTATACACGTGACAGCTTCGATTACGACCATATCTCGGTCATCAAGGGCCCATCTTCCGAGGTCTTCGGCAATGGTACCACAGGCGGTGCCATCAATATCGTGACCAAGGTCGCCCATCTGGGTGACAGCTATAACGCGCAGTTTTCCGGCGGTTCGGGCGAGTATTACCGCGGCACGCTGGACGTTAACAAACAGCTTGGCGACGCGTCGGCGATCCGGATCACCGGCATGGGCAACGAAAACAATGTTGTTGGGCGCGATAACATCTATTCGCATCGCTGGGGACTCGCGCCGTCAATCGGCTTTGGCCTCGGACGCCGCACGAGCTTTACCCTTGAGTATTTTCATCAATCCGATAACCGCATCCCGGATTATGGCGTGCCGATTGTCACTAAACCCGGAAGCACGGTCGGGCGCCCGGCTACGGAATACGGGCTGAACCGTCACAACTGGTACGGCACGAATTACGATCAGGACGTATCCAATGTGAATATGCTGACCGCGCGCCTCAATTCTGAAATCAGCCAGCACTTGACGATTTCCGACGATTTGCGTGGCGGGCTGTACGACCGTTACTTCTCGGCGTCGCAGCCCGGCTGCGACGCTACTTGCCAGAAGCTGTTTTTCACAAATCCCTCAGCCGCTCAGGTCAACAGGCGCGGTCATCTTGGCGGGCCCGAGCCCTATCAGCAGAATGACTGGTCCGTTCAGAACGTCTTCTCGGCGCGTGCCAACTTCCGAACGGGCTCCATCCGGCACCAGATCATTGCTGGCTGGGATGTTGAGCATATCTACGATCGCCGCAAGAACTACGCCTATAACTTCAACGGGCAGAACGGCACGCGCACCGACACCACAAGTCTGGTCGATCCCTCGCATGTTCAGCCGGGGCTGTTGCTGGGTGGCTTCGGGCAGTACCAGTACGACCTTGTCAATCTCTCCGGCGGGGCCGGACGCAAGCTTTACAAGACCGGCGATGCCACCGACGTCGGGGCATTTTTCTCGGAGCAGATGTGGCTCGCGCCGTGGTTCTCCATTCGCGGAGGCTTCCGCTGGGATCACTGGAACAGTCATTATTCTGCAACCGAAGGGGCGACAGCTGCCGATACGCGCCTGTCTCAGCAGCAGAACACCATCAATCCGACTGTCAGTCTGATGTATACGCCCAGCGACAACACGATGGTCTATTTCAACTGGGCGCGCTCAACCACACCGCTCGGGCTCTACGTGACCAATAGTGCCGAGCCCCTCAAAAGCTCTACACAGGGATTCAAGCCGGAAAAGGCGAGCCTGTATGAAATCGGGGTCAAACAGCAGTTCCTGCATGGCCGACTGGGCGCGACGGCCTCGCTGTTCCGCCTGGAGAAGGGCAACGCGCTGATGACCGATCCCTCTACCGGAAGTGTGTCGTCGTCGAGCGACAGCCAGCGCAATCAGGGCGTGGAACTCAGCCTTTCGGGCCAGATCACCCGCAACTGGAGCCTGATCGGCACTTATGCCTATTACGATGCCACGACGACGGGCTCGCTGACACCGGCCGATATCGGCAAGCGCATCCAGTATGCGCCCAAGAACATGGCGACGATCTGGAGCACCTATACGATTGCGCCAAACAAGCCATGGAACCTCACTTTTGGTGGCGGGCTGACATGGCGTGATTCTGTCTGGCTTGATGCAGCCAACACGGCGCGCGTGCCGCATACAACAGAATGGGATGCGATGGTGTCACACATGGTCGGCCATCGTTGGCGCCTTGCGCTCAACGGTTACAACCTTGCCAATCGTCTGAACTACTCCAACCTCTTCAGCGATCGCGCAACCCCGTCGGTCGGTCGCACCTTCCTGGGTAGCCTGTCCTTCACCTATTGAAGGCGGCTGCTCGACCCGGGTCCCGCAGGCAGGCAAGACCTGCGGGATCCTCCACCTCCGGGTGTGAGGGTGTTTGGGTATTCAGCCCTTGCGAGACAGGGCAAGAAGCGGCGTGAAGGCGAACATCGTCTCGAAACGACAGAACACTGGGGGCGGAATTTCGATGGTTCCCAGCTTCTCGGCTGTCACGCGGCGCCATTCATGGACAGCCTTGCGCAGAGGTGCTTTCTGCGTATGTGGGATATGGCGGATCTTGTAGCCATAGGTCGCGTGAAACATGAAGCTCATCAGGTTGTCCGGATGAAATCCGATCGCCTCGGCAAGTTGACGGCGTAAATCGTACAGGGCTGTAGCCATCGCGGCATTCGCTGGGCGCAGGGGCACACCAGCCAGCGGCGCATGGAACCGGTCTGCGTCGATTTCTACCTCTATCTTCTCGGGAAACTCGAAGGCTTTCGATGCGAGACGATCGCGCAGGATCGCGGTTGTCTGCTCGATCGTGACCGAGGGGGAAATGCCTGATGGCCAGTTGTTCTTTGCCTTCTGCTCTGGGTCGACCCCACCAAGAATTGTCATATGGTAGCTCGATGGCGGGGTCGGCACGATATGGTCAGACCAGTCGCGGCGGATAAGGGCGTTCATGTCCAGCATGGCCACCGACAGGGGATGGGTCTCGGCAAAAGGGCAGATCGTCGTGTTGCCGGGCCAATACAGAGGCTTGCCCTGCGCATCGAACTTGCCCTGACGATCGCCTCCACCTACTGGAAGGGGCGGCCCGTCACAGCCCGGTTCTCTGTCTGCGGTAGAGGCGGGCGCCGCCCCTGTCAGAAAGAGCGCGCCCAGGCCCAGCAGGAGAGTACGCCGGTCTGAGACGGGCAGTGCGGAAAAGCGTTGCATGAGAGACATTCCGGAAGCCTTGAGCATGTCTGCGCAGGGCAAGTAACGACGAGGCATCTCAATGGCACGAAATGTCGCATTTGTGCATGACATGTTCGCTAAATGGCACTGACGCGTTTTCCTGCGGTACGATCCGGCATTGGGTTGGAACGGCGATGGAGTCCCTGGTTCAGGGCGTCGCGTCGTGCGCCAGTTGCCCTCCCAAGGCTACGGGTCGGCCATTCATGCCCTCGCGTGGCGTATCATGTACGGTTGCGATCCCTTCATGCGAGGCATCGAAATGGAGGCCGAGATCCGGCTGACTTACCTGAGATGTGCTCGGTGCGAAGAGAAACTTGCCATGGTGAAAGTCAATCAAGGCAACCTCGTGCTTGAAAAAGCTTGCGCCCAAGGCGCCGTCGAAAAGGTTTTCCAGCACGAGGAATTCCGTCGGTCCGAAGTCGCGCGTGCCAAGGCGCAGGTCATTGAAGCGATGGCGAACGCCTCGTTGCGTTGTCCCGAACTTCGTGACGACAGGCTGGTCCTTCTCCAGATCGGCAGCCGAAGCCAGTGTTTCAGTAACCGTCTCCCTTGGCAGGGCGCTACGGACAAGATCGGGGTCGAGCCTGATATGGACAGGGTGATTGTCGATGAAGGCTGTTATGCGGTCCTCCTGATCGAGATCGATGATCTCTGGCTTGCGTGTGAAAAGCCCCTCCGGCCCTGCGGCACATTGCGGCCCGCCTCGCCAGGCCAGCAGGCCCAGCTTCTCATGGGGAACATCCAGCATGAGCCGCAAATGCCGTAGAATTGGACGCCCGATGATACCAATGATTGGCCTGCCAGCCAGAGATTTGAGCGGGCCATCATCATAGCGCTCTGCGACGAGGTCGTGGAGCACGATCGGCCCGATCTCAAGTGTATCGACCCTTGTTGTCTCAGTCGGTGCGTCAGTTTGGGCCTGGGCGATCATCGGGTGGCTCGGTCCCTAGATGAACCAGATTGCCCCCGCATTTCTGACAAACAGATGGCCGAATAAGGGGCTCACATACATGGCTGCATCGTGCCCTTCGACCCGCACAGGTATGATGGGGGCGTCATCCGGACCGCCGAGCAAAGGAAGGATCGTGGCACCTTCGACGCAGTTCTGCGCGACGATTGCCGCGTTCACGATACGATCGGTTGTCTGGGCTCTGGCAACGCCGGTGCCAGCGAGCGCAATGAGGATCATGAGCGCTTGTATCGTCCTGGCAATTAGCATCGCACGAATCTCCCCGATGGGCGATTGCCGGTTCGGATCACGCAGACGTTGGGTGAAGTCCCAGGTTCAATCGCGCTCGGAGCAATCAGGACCTTACTGAACGAAGACAGGACCCTTCCGGTCTGACGGAAAGTCTATAATCGGGGAGAGAATGATATCAATTCGAAATGTTTTCGGCGTGGCAATACCGTATCGCAAAGCCACCAAGGATTCGAAAAGGGCAAAAGGCCTCTTCGGGCTGTCAGTAGCGCCAAGTGTTTTCCGCCTCGATTGCGGAAATCTTCTCTGCCGCAGGTGGCGATGTCCCGGCAGGGCCGCCAGCAACACGCGCGGGGTATGGGTGAGTCTCCGGTGCTTGGTCATGGCCCCACCATGATTGTCTTTCGGTGTCGCGATGACCCGTGATCTGTGGCAGCCCGGAACAGGTGCGTGAACGCTCTTGGACGCGGAGAGGACAGCCTATCATTCCGGTTAGGGAAGGGATGAACGGTCTGTTTCAGGATGTTCTTTTGCGAGAGGCCGCCTGTTGGCGGTTGCCTACCGGGGCGGGAGGCTCGCCTAGCGTTCTCTTACAGGGCACAGGTTTATCCTCAGATCTCAACGACACAGGTCAGCCCCTGCACTCCTGCCGTATTGATGCCTTCTGTTGCAAGCGTTTCCAGGCACGTCTCTACGGTAGAGCAGGCCATGATCCTCGGGTAAGCCGGAATCATGGCCAGTCGGTCAGCCCTTGCGCGAGATCTGGCTCAGATCGCGCACGGCACCATTGGCGGCGCTGGTGGTGAGAAGGCCATAAGCTCGCAGCGCCGGGGAGACCTCGCGCACGCGATCCGGGGTCCAGGCGGCATCCCCCTTTGCTTCCATGGCAGCGCGACGGGCTTCCAGCACATCAGCCGCCACCACGGCACGCAGCACGCGGTTCGGGATATCGATTTCGATCTGGTCGCCATCCTCGATCAGGCCGATCAATCCCCCTTCGGCTGCTTCGGGTGAGATATGACCGATCGAGAGCCCCGAACTGCCGCCCGAGAAGCGACCATCCGTGATCAGCGCACAGGTCTCGGCCAGACCCTTGGATTTTAGATAGCTGGTCGGGTAGAGCATTTCCTGCATGCCGGGGCCGCCCTTGGGGCCCTCATAGCGGATGACCACCACATCGCCATCGACGATCCTGTTTGCGAGAATGCCTGACACGGCGTCTTCCTGACTTTCGAATACGCGGGCCCGCCCGGTGAAGGTCAGGAGGCTATCCACAACGCCCGCCGTTTTCACGATGGCGCCCGCTTCGGCGAGGTTGCCGTAGAGCACAGCCAGTCCGCCATCCTGCGAGAAAGCATGGGTGCGATCGCGCAGCACGCCGTGCTGACGGTCGGTGTCGAGCGCATGATAGCGGCTGGATTGCGAGAAGGCCTGGGTGGTACGTACGCCGCCCGGTGCGGCCAGAAAGCGCGTGCAGGCGTCGTCATCGCCTTCAAGAATATCCCATTTCTTCAACGCGTCCTGGAGGGTCGGCGCATGGACGGTATGGGCGGTTGTATCGATGAGGTCGCAGCGGGCGAGTTCGGCCAGAATGGCCGGGATGCCGCCTGCACGATGCACGTCTTCCATATGCACGTCGTTCTTCGCAGGCGCGACCTTGCACAGATTGGGCACCTTGCGCGACAGACGGTCTATGTCGGCCATGTGGAAATCCACCCCGGCCTCACGCGCGGCAGCCAGCAGATGCAGAACCGTATTTGTCGAACCGCCCATGGCGATATCGAGCGTCATGGCGTTCTCGAAAGCTGCCTTGGTGGCAATGCTGCGCGGCAGGGCGGTTGCGTCATCCTGCTCGTACCAGCGACGGGCAAGCGAAACGACCAGACGCCCGGCCTCAAGGAAGAGTTCGCGCCGATCAGCATGAGTGGCCAGCAGGCTGCCATTGCCCGGCAGGGAAAGACCCAGCGCCTCGGTCAGGCAGTTCATGGAATTGGCGGTGAACATGCCCGAGCACGACCCGCAGGTCGGGCAGGCAGAGCGCTCGATGGCTTCCGATTCTGCATCCGACACCTTCGGATTGGCGGCGGCAACCATGGAATCCACGAGATCGAGCTTGCGGTTGATACCCGGGCCGTCCAGCTTGCCGGCTTCCATAGGCCCGCCCGAGACGAACACGACAGGGATGTTCAGACGCAGCGAGGCCATGAGCATGCCTGGCGTGATCTTGTCGCAATTGCTGATGCACACCAGCGCATCGGCGCAATGGGCATTGACCATGTATTCGATTGAATCGGCGATCAGCTCGCGCGAGGGCAGGCTGTACAACATGCCGCCATGGCCCATGGCGATCCCGTCATCCACCGCGATGGTGTTGAACTCGCGCGCAATGCCACCGGCTTCAGCTATCGCCCCACCGACCAGCGACCCCATATCCTTGAGATGCACATGACCGGGCACGAACTGCGTAAAGGAGTTGGCGACCGCGATGATGGGCTTGCCGAAATCCTTGTCCGTCATGCCCGTCGCACGCCAGAGCGCGCGGGCACCGGCCATGTTGCGGCCGTGGGTGGTGGTGCGGGAACGATAGGCAGGCATGAGACTGATCCGGGAGAGCTGGAGTGGGGGGGGCGTGTTGCGCATGAAATGCAATAGCAACGAGCCCGCACGAGTATTTTTATTACCCTGTGCGAAATAACGTGGCCAATCGCTTGCCGCAAGGGGAAGTCTGTTCAATCATCGCGCCGCTTGTCATTGAACCAGAGGAAAAACCGCGTGCGCGTTGGCCATTTGACCCGATCCATGCTTCTTGTGACCTCCTGTCTGCTAGGGGCCTCGCAGGCCCTGGCCCAGGGAGGAAACGGTCTTTCTGTCACGCCTGATATGGTGCAGCGCGGCTCCGATATTCCTGCTCATGTCCAGATGCCAGAGACGGCGCGCGACTATATCAAGCAGGATGTCATGATCCCGATGCGTGACGGTGTGAAACTTCACACGGTTATCGTCATTCCAAAAGCAGCCAGGGACCATGAAGCCCCGATCCTGCTGACGCGCACGCCCTATCATGCTTCCGAGCGCGCTGATCGTGTCTCGGGCGCTGCCGAGATGCGCAGCGTGCTGCCACAGGGTGACGGCGTCTTTGTCGATGGCGGCTATATCCGCGTCTTTCAGGACGTGCGCGGCAAATATGGATCGGAGGGCGATTATGTCATGACGCGCCCGCCCATCGGCCCGCTCAACCCCAGCAAGACCGACGACACCACCGATGCGTGGGACACGATCGACTGGCTGATCAAGAACGTGAAGCAGAGCAATGGCCGTGTGGGCATGACCGGGTCATCCTATGAAGGATGGACTGTGGTAATGGCGCTTCTCAACCCCCATCCGGCGCTCAAGGTGGCTGCCCCTGAAAGCCCCATGGTCGATGGCTGGATGGGCGATGACTGGTTCCATTACGGTGCCTTCCGTCAGGGTAGCTTCGACTACTTCACCATGCAGATGACGAAGAAGGGCGAGGGCGACGGCATCCCCCGCCAGAACGTCGATGACTACACGAACTTCCTCGAAGCCGGATCGGCAGGCGCTTTTGCGACCAAGGCGGGGCTCGACCAGTTTCCGTGGTGGCAGCGTACCAAGGCTCATCCGGCCTATGACGCCTTCTGGCAGGACCAGGCGCTCGACAAGCTTCTGGCAAAGCACCCTCTCACCGTACCGACCATCTGGGAGCAGGGGCTTTGGGACCAGGAAGATATGTGGGGCGCCATCCATAGCTGGATGATGCTACGCAAGGACCACCCCAAGGTGCCGAATATCCTCGTCATGGGGCCGTGGCGCCATAGCGGTGTGAATTACGATGGCTCGACACTCGGCCCGCTGCATTTCAACGGCGATACGGCGCTCTGGTATCGCAGCCATGTGATGCGTCCGTTCTTTGACCAGTATCTCAAGCCCGGCAGTGCCAAGGTCAATCTAGACGACGCGATCATCTACAATACGGGCGATAACCGCTGGGATCACCTGCGTGGCTGGCTGGGAAATTGCGGTGAGAGCTGTGTTGGTACAGGTGAGCGCCTCTATCTGGGTGAAGCAAACGGCTTGAGCTTCGAGCGTGCCAAGCCTGGTACCGACAGCTATGTTTCCGATCCGTCCCACCCGGTGCCATTCATGACGCGGCCGTATAGCTTCGCCGATGGCGCGCGCTGGAAGCCTTGGCTGGTCAGCGATCAGCGTTTTGCAGAATCCCGCCCCGATGTGCTGACCTATCAGACGCCGGTTCTGGATCATCCGGTGCGTGTATCAGGCGTGCCGACGGCGGATCTGTTCGCTGCAACAACAGGGACGGATGCCGACTGGGTGGTAAAGGTGATCGATGTCTATCCCGGCGTCACGGCGGATCGTCCCGAAATGGGCGGCTACGAGCTGGCAGTCTCCATGGATATCTTCCGTGGTCGCTACCGTCATGATTTCGCGCATCCCGAGGCGATCCCTGCGAACAAGGTCGAGGAATACAAGTTCACCCTGCCAGCGGTGAACCATGTCTTTCTGCCGGGACATCGTATCATGGTGCAGATCCAGTCGAGCTGGTTCCCCCTTTACGATCGCAACCCCCAAACCTATGTCTCGAACATCTTCGATGCCAAGGCGGCAGACTACAAAACTGCAACGCAGACCATCTCTCACGGTGGGGCTCAGGCCAGCAGCATCTATCTTCCAGTTGTAAACCAGTGAGGCGCGCATGAGCGAGGCAGTTGTGGAAAAAGCCCTGATCGGGGGCGGGTGCTTCTGGTGCACCGAAGCGATCTTCACCGGATTGCGCGGGGTCAAATCCGCTCAGCCCGGCTATGCTGGCGGCCGACGCGAGAATCCGAGTTACGAGCAGGTGTGCTCAGGCGCGACGGGCCATGCGGAAGTGGTGGAAGTCGTGTTTGATCCGCAGGAAATCAGCTACGGCGATATCCTTCGCGTATTCTATACCACCCACGATCCGACCCAGCTCAACCGTCAGGGCAATGACATCGGGACGCAGTATCGCTCGGTCATTTTTGCGCTGGATGAGGCACAGGACGCCATCGCCCGCGAGGTTACGCAGGAAATTGAGGCTTCAGGAATCTGGCCAGATCCGATCGTGACCGAAATTGCCGGCCCCGCCGTGTTCTGGGAAGCCGAGGAAAAGCATCACGACTACTTCGCGCGTAATCCCGAGACAGCTTATTGCAGCGCTGTGGTTGCCCCGAAGGTCGCGAAAGCCCGCAAGATGTATCGCGATCGTCTGAAGGCCTGATCAGAGTCATCTGACCCAACCGGCTCGCATATCATGGCGGGCCGGCTTGATGTCTCGCAGTGCGGGCCTCAAGCGGTATCGTCACGGCGCCGGGTGTCGCCGGAACCAATCTGAGGCTGATCGTTCAGTACCCGGTGGCCTCCCGATCGAGCATGAACTGATCGGCTTCCTCGTCGAAATCGAATAACTCGGTGTAGCGTGCCCAGTTGGTCGCCGTCATGAGCGTTTGCTCGGCGTAGCCCGGCGACATGGTGGTTTCCAGCTCTTCCCGGAAGCGATCCGCCCCGGTGCGATGCCCGGAGCGTTCATCGAGCACGGCGCGTATTGAACGGATGAGCGGGATATGATGAAGCAGCGCCGTGCGCATGATTTCCCGACGCTCATCCTGATCGGCCAAGACGAAACGGGCGCCCGCTTCGGTGATGAGAATGTCACCATCCTCGAGCTCGGCCAGTTCGAGAAGCTGCAGGGACTCACCGAGCGGAAACAGATCATCGAGCGCCATCTGAAGGCGCTCGGCAAGGTGGGGCAGATCGGCTCGTCCGTTGAGCGGGGCGGCTGCCAGCGATTCGAGCAGGCCGACAAGGACATTGATGGGGATGGGCGGAAGGACCAGCGCCATGGGATGGGGGGGCGGCGCAGCGGTGCCACTTTCAAGACTGGCTTCCGAGATGAGGGGCGCCCTGCGTGTCATGAGGGTATAGATATGATCGACGAAGTGCCGGAATGCGGCGTCGTCACGGTTGCGCGGATGGGGAAACGGTACCGTCAGCTCATGCGAGACTCGTCCCGGGTTGGATGAAAAAAGCAGGATGCGGTCACACATCAACACGGCCTCTTCCACGTTATGGGTCACGAGCATCATGGCGCGTGTCGGCAGTCTTTTCTCCGACCAGAGCTCGATCAGGTCCGTCCGTAAGTTTTCCGCGGTGAGCATGTCGAGCGAGGCAAAAGGCTCATCCATCAGCAGAAGGTCTGGCTGCATGACCAGAGCCCTGGCCAACCCCACGCGCTGCTGCATGGCCCCGGAAAGCTCCTTTGGCAACGCGTTCTCATAGCCATTGAGGCCGATGAGATCGATCATGTCATCGCAGCGCTGTTCACATTCGAGGCGCGGCAGACGCTTGGCTTCGAGTCCAAGCGCGATATTCTGCCGGACCGTAAGCCAGGGAAACAGCGCAAAGGACTGAAAGACCATGGCGATGTCGGGTGTCGGCCCGGTCAGCTTCTGGTTTTTCCAGAGAATCTCTCCAGCGCTGGGCGGGATCAGTCCTGAGGCGATACGCAAAAGCGTGGATTTGCCGGAGCCTGAACGCCCGACGAGCCCGACGATTTCACCCGCGTGGAGGTCAAAGCTGACATCCTCAAGCACGGGGAGGTCGGTGCTGCTCTCCTTCTGATAAACCTGCAGGCAATTGCGGATCGAGAGCAGGCTTTCCTGCATGACGGGCTCCATGCTCATTTGGCGGGTGGGCTCAGGGATGACGGGATACGGCGGCGGATCTGCAGGCGGATGGGATGCCAGACCATGAATTCGCCCAGCGCAATGCACAGGGTGATAACAGCAGCCCCAAGCACGACGCGTGGCAGATCACCATTCTCGATGGCTCTGGCCACATAAGCCCCAATGCCGCCGCCATCCTCACCGTGAAGGGCCCAGGACGAACGTTCGGCAAGGATCAGAATGGTCCATCCCGTCATCGAAGCCGCGCTGACGGCCTCAAGCAGGATGGGGGCGATGCCGGGCAGAATGATCTTGCGCCACCACAGCCAGCCGCGAATCTGCATGTTCTGGGCGGCTTGCAGCAGATCCACCGGGAAGCTCCTCATACCGCGCAGGATCTGGGCCAACAAAAGCCACTGGATGAAGAAAAAGCACAGAACGAGCGGCCAGACGAACCGAGACAACCCGAGCAATGTCAGGCCGAGGCACAGCAGCGGGAACAGGATGTTTTTTGGATAGAGCGCCAGAAAGCGCGTCACCATGCGCGCGATCTCGGCGCGCCGTGCCGTCAGGCCGAGCCAGACACCCAGCGGCAGCCACAGCGCAAGAGCAAGGAGGAGGGCGAGCGTCATACGCAGGGCCGAGACAAGGCTCTGCTCGGCCACGACGACGAGATCATGCAGCCCTAGCGCATGATGGCGGTAGAAAAAGCCCATCACGATCAGCAGGGCAAAAGCGAGCGATGAGAGCCCGATCAGCGGTGAGGCCGGATGTGTCGCGCCAGAAGGGCGGAAGCCACGACGGCCGATCGGCATATCGCCCAGCCATGCAAGACAGCGCCGCATATGCTCACCGGCGATCTTGAGCAGGCGGGTACGGCGCCAGAGTTTGAGCATCCAGGGATCGGCCACATGCTCAAAAACCGGGCGCAGGCGATATCGATCCGCCCAGATCTGCCAGGGAAAGACAAGGCAGCTATCGTAAAGGAAGGCAAGAACACCGATAAGCCCGGCCGCCAGCAGGCACTCCCAGAACGACCCCAGAGCCGCGGCCTGCGCCGCGTGGGTTCCAAGCCCGGGGCGTGTCGGCAATGTGCCGTTTACCGGCAGCATTTCGGCAGCCATCAGAAGCGACCAGGCCAGCGGCATGGTGCGGGCAAGGGCCGTCACACAATCCGGGATGGCATAAGGGGCTTCAAGCCGCCAAAGACGCTGCCAGCTTGTCAGACCAAGCCCTCTGGCCGCTTCATCGAGCGCGCGGGGAATCGTGCTCCAGGCACCCAGGGCTGCACTGGCAATGGGGGCAGCAAGGCAAAGCGCGGTGATCCCGATCGCGGAAACCTCGAAGCCGAGAAGATGCAGAAAGGGTAGGAGGCAGAGAAGCGGAACGATATGCATACCGCCCAGGGCGGTGAGCACTGCACCGCGCACAGGCGGTGTCTTTGCTGCGGCAAGGGCGAGGCATGCACCCAGCAGGGCGCCGGCCACGGTGGCCGCTATCATCCGCAGCGTCGTATGACCGAGATCGCCCAGCAACACCCCGAGCCCGGCCAGAGAGCGGAAATGGGGCGTTGTCATGCTGTGATGCTGGAAGGCCGCCAGCTGCGCGGGAACCAGGCGCGAGACGAGGGCCAGCGCCGCCACCACGACGAGGATACCGACAAGCGATGCTGTCAGTCCTGCCTTACGATCCGGCCCGCGTGTGCCGCGTCGCGCCTGAAATGGCGACATGCTCTCCTTCCTCGCGTCAGAGGCGTATAGCTGATCTCAGGGTGTGCGCAGGATACCTGTGCTGCCAAAACCCCCGGTGCCACGTGCCGTCTCATCCAACTCGGAAACCTCGACCCATGTCAAACGAATGACGGGAGCGAGAACAGCCTGGGCAATGCGCATGCCACGTGTCACGACGAAATCCTCGCGGCCAGTGTTCAGGATGATCACCCCGATCTCGCCACGATAATCCTCGTCGATCGTACCGGGTGTGTTGGGCAGGGTAATGCCATGCTTGAGCGCAAGACCTGATCGCGGGCGTATCTGCAGCTCATAGCCAGCGGGCAGGCCGATTTTAAGACCTGTCGGCACGAGGGCGCGTTCCCCGGCGCGGATAATCATATCCGAATCGATGGCGGCCAGCAGATCCATGCCCGCAGCCCCGCTGCTGGCATAATGGGGAAGGTCGAGCCCCTCGGCATGAGGAAGCCTGACGAGTTCAACGGGAAGCGGAGACATGAAACCTTACCTTGAGGCAGAGGAAAAATGGTCGGCGATCAGAGCGGCGAGTTTCGCTGCGACATCGCGTTTGGTCATTTCGGGCCAGTACTCGGGCGCGGCATCGGACAAAAACAGGATCCTGTTGCGATCCCCTCCGAAAATGCGGTGATCTGCACCAACATTATTGGCCAGCAGCCAGTCGCAGTTTTTGCGCGCCCGTTTGCTGATGGCATTGTCTTCGAGGTGCTCTGTCTCGGCGGCGAAGCCGATAATAAGCTCCGGGCGTTCTGGTCTGGTCGCCGAGAGTGTTGCCAGAATGTCCGGGTTTTCGACGAGGGCGAGTGTCTGGGGCTGGCCAGATATTTTCTTGCGCTTTTGCGTGGCGATGTCTTCCATGCGCCAGTCACCCACCGCAGCCGCGCAGATTGCGACATCGGCTGGCAGGGCGGCTTCGCAGGCTGCCAGCATTTCGCGTGCTGTCTGCACATCGATGCGTGTCACAGAGGCGGGGCAGGGAAGGTTTGTCGGCCCACTGACGAGCGTGACTCGCGCGCCAAGCCGCGCGCAGGCCTCTGCCACGGCGTAGCCCTGCTTGCCGGAGGAGTGATTGGCGATGAACCGTACGGGATCGATCGGCTCATGGGTTGGCCCCGCCGTGACGAGCACATGACGACCGGCGAGCAGCGTATGGGGAAACAATGCGGCCTCGATCGCCGCATGAATGGTCTCCGGCGTGCTCAGGCGACCAGGACCAAACTCGCCACAGGCCATTTCGCCGTCATCTGGCCCGACAAAGAGGCAACCATGCTGATGCAGGGTGGCAAGATTGGACTGTGTGGCCGGATGTTGCCACATGCGCACATTCATCGCCGGGGCGACCAGCACCGGGGTATCGGTCGCAAGCAGTAGTGTCGTGGCGAGATCATCCGCCATACCGTTCGCCATGCGGGCAAGCATATTGGCTGTAGCGGGACAGACGACAATCAGATCGGCGCTGCGGGATAGCGCGATGTGATCCATCTGGCTGTCCTCAGCCAGGGAAAGCAGCTCGGTATGCACCGGCGCCCCCGAGAGAGCCTGCACGGCGAGCGGCGTCACGAAATGCGTGGCCGATTGCGTCAATACGCACTCGACCGCGATATCGCTCCGGCGCAGCAGCCGGATCAGCTCCAGTGATTTATAGGCAGCGATACCACCGCCAATGATCAGGATGACCCGGGCGCGCATGGAAAATCAGAGCTTCCAGCCGGAATGGATGGCTGCGATACCGCCAGAGAGATTCTGGTAACTGACCTTTTCAAGGCCCGCATTGCGCATCATCTCGGCAAGCACCTCCTGCTCGGGGAAGGTGCGGATGCTTTCCGCCAGATACTGATAGCTCTCGGAGTCCTTGGCGATGATCTGGCCCATCTTGGGCAGAACGCCAAACGACCAGGCATCATAGATCGGGGCCAGAGCCGCCACCTGCACATGGGAGAATTCGAGGCAGCAGAACTTGCCACCCGGACGCAGGACGCGACGGGCCTCGCGCAGGACAGCATCCTTGTCGGTGCAGTTGCGCAGCCCGAAAGCGATCGAAACACGATCGACGCTGCGATCGGGCAGGGGAATGGCCTCGGCATCGACAACCGAGAACTCGATATCCGTCAGATATCCCTTGCTGGCAGCGCGTGACCGGCCGACCTCGAGCATCGAGGCGTTGATGTCCGTCAGCAGGACAGGGCCGCCATTGCTGCGCAGCCAGCCAAAGCTGATATCGCCGGTGCCTCCGGCCAGATCGAGCAGCTTCAGGTCGCGGCGCGGCGCAAGCGTGTTGATGAAGATGCGCTTCCACACGCGGTGGATACCAAGCGACATCACATCGTTCATGACGTCATAGCGACCCGCCACGCTGTCGAACACGGCGCGCACCAGAGGTTTCTTTTCAGCCCGCGGGACAGAGCGGTAGCCGAAATCGGTGGTTTCATCCCTGTCGGCATGCGCTGATTCGGGAGGGGGAAATGATGCGTTGTCGGTCATGTCGCTCTGGATATAGTGTCGGCACCCAAGATGCCAGAGCTACCAGAAGTTGAAACCATCCTGAATGGATTAAGATCGGCGCTTGCCGGTCGCCGTATCATCAGCACCGAGGTGCGTCACGATCTGCGCTGGCCGGTGCCCGATGATCTTTCGATCCGGGCGGACGGCAAGAAGATCCGTGATTCAACCCGTTTGGGCAAATACATGCTGATTGCCCTCATGCGTGGCCCGACCTTGCTGATACACCTCGGTATGAGCGGGCGGATAAGAATCACGCCCGGCTCAGCAAAGGGCAGGGCCTATCAGCCTCAGCGCCATGAGCATGTCACACTCAGGCTCGATAATGGGACACATATCGGCCTTGTCGACCCACGGCGTTTCGGTTGCTTTCTGCTGGCCGATGCAGGGCGGGAGCGAGAGCACCCCCTGCTGCGACAGCTTGGGGCCGATCCGCTTCAACCTGGCTTTGATGCTGCCTATCTTCAAGAAAAGCTTCATCGCAAGCGCGCGCCTATCAAGACCGCCTTGCTCGACCAGCATGTCGTCGCCGGGCTCGGCAATATATATGTATGCGAGATCCTGTATCGCGCGGGGATTCATCCCGAACGTCTGGCCTCGTCTCTGGATGAAAAGCAGATAGCCCGTATCGCAGAGATCACCCCCGCCGTGCTGCGCGAGGCGATCAACGCTGGGGGATCCACCTTGCGCGATTATGTGGATGCCGAAGGGAAAAAAGGGGCGTTTCAGGATCTGCATCAGGTTTATGGCCGCGAAGGGGAGCCCTGTCCCGAATGTCCGGGCTTTCCGGCGTGCGGGGGAATCCGTCGTCTGATGCAGGCAGGGCGGTCAAGCTTCTATTGTCCGCGGCGTCAGCTGCCACTTTCTTTAGAGGACGCTTGACTGGCAGCGTGAAACTGGACTAAAGGCGAGCCCTCCGCTGGCTCTGCGTCTCTTTTAGAGATGATTGGCCGGTATGCTTTATTGTCGTTGCAAGACGACCTAACAAGCCGAACAGAACAGGGCTGAAGAGTAGAAATGGCTAACACCGCCTCTGCGCGCAAGCGCATCCGTCAGAACGAGCGTCGCCGTGAGCGTAACGTTTCCCGCATGTCCCGCGTCCGTACCTTCGTCAAGAAGGTCGAGAGCGCCATCCTTTCGGGTGACAAGGCTGCAGCAAACGACGCTCTGCGTGCTGCCCAGCCGGAAATGCAGCGCGCTGTTGGCAAGGGCGTTCTCGCCGCCAACACCGTAAGCCGCAAGCTGTCGCGCCTTTCGGCTCGCATTAAGGCTCTGGCTTCGGCCTGATCAGATAACAGGGGAGTGCCTCTTCCAAGGTACTCCCCGGTCTGAGCCTACAGAAAGAACGGGTGTGGTCACGCGACCATATCCGTTCTTTTTTTTCGCCGGTCGTCCCGCTTTCTGACATCCGGTTAAGCTTGCCTGTCGCGCGCTGTTTGCCCTATTCTGTCCGCCCTTTAGCCGGGGATCAGGAAGGTCATGCCTCATTGCACGTGATGGCTCCTGTCGTGTCTTTTGTTACAACTCGGGGGAGTGATGGCAGACGAAGGGTCTCATACGGATCTTCCTGCAGTGACGGAAACGGTTTCCTGCACCAGCGGCACCGATCCTGTCCTTGCTTCCCAATGGGTCAAGGTGCGCGAAAGACTGCGTGTCGAGGTCGGTGACGTTGAGTACCGCACCTGGCTGCAGCAGATTGTGCTTGGCCCGCTGGAAGAGGATGAAATAACCCTCTTTCTGCCAACGCGCTTTCTGCGTGACTGGGTGCGTGGCCAGTATGGCGACCGCCTGCAGGAGCTATGGCGTAACGAGAACCGCGCCGTTCACCACGTTGAGCTTCAGGTCCAGCGCGTTGGCGATGGGCTTGCAACGCCGGTTGCCGTCGAGGCTGCGGCTCCAGTGGTCGAGATCGAGGCCCCTGCGGCTCCGGCTGTCGCTGTGCAGGACGCGCGACACGATCTGGCAGCGCCACTCGATCCGCGCTTTACCTTCGACAGCTTTGTTGTGGGCAAGCCCAACGAGTTTGCCTATGCCTGCGCTCGCCGTGTTGCTGAAAAGCCGTCCAGCCCCGGTTTCAATCCGCTTTTTCTCTATGGCGGTGTCGGTCTGGGCAAGACGCACCTGATGCACGCCATTGGTTCGGAGCTGACGAGCGGTGGGCGTGTCTCAGTCGCCTATATGTCGGCCGAGAAATTCATGTACCGCTTCATTGCGGCCATTCGCTCGCAATCGACGATGGAATTCAAGGAGCAGCTGCGCTCGGTCGACGTGCTCATGATCGACGATTTGCAGTTCCTGATCGGCAAGGACAATACGCAGGAAGAGTTCTTCCATACGTTCAATGCCCTGGTCGATGCGGGCCGTCAGATTGTGGTCAGCGCCGATAAATCGCCCTCCGATCTATCGGGGCTTGAGGATCGCCTGCGTACCCGTCTCGGTTGTGGCATGGTGGCGGATATTCACGCGACGACGTTCGAGCTGCGTATCTCCATTCTGGAAGCAAAAGCGCTTGCCTCGGGAGTTGCCGTCCCTGCCAAGGTGCTCGAATTCCTGGCCCACAAGATCACCTCGAATGTGCGCGAACTTGAGGGGGCCCTCAATCGCCTGATCGCCCACGCCAATCTTTTCGGCCGCCCTGTCACGCTGGAAAGCACGCAGGACGTGCTCCATGACATTCTCAAGGCTCATGACCGTCGTGTGACCATTGAGGAGATCCAGCGCAAGGTGTCGGAGCACTGGAATATCCGCCTGACCGATATGTCGTCGGCCCGTCGCGCACGCGCCGTGGCAAGGCCGCGTCAGGTTGCCATGTTCCTTGCCAAGCAGCTTACCAGCCGCTCCCTGCCGGAAATCGGCCGTAAATTCGGCAACCGTGACCATACTACGGTCATGCATGCTGTTTCGCGCGTGCAGGAACTGATGGAGCGTGATGTTGCCTTTGCAGAAGACGTGGAATTGCTGCGTCGTATGCTCGAGGGCTGATCTTTGCCGCGGCAAGCGGCTCTGCTAGACTGTTTTTTTGTTTTTCGGGTGTTCGAGGGTCTACGATCATATGAAATTCCAGGCTGACCGCACAACGCTGATCCGTGCCCTTGCCCATATCCAGAGCGTTGCGGAAAAGCGCAACACGATCCCCATCCTGGCCAATGTCATGCTCTCCATCGAGGGTAATCTTCTGCGTCTGACCGCTACCGACATGGAAATTGCGGTCGTCGAGGAAGTGGCTGCCGAAGGTGCCCGTGACGGTGCAGTGACCGCCCCGGCCAGTGTCCTTTACGAGATCGTGCGCAAGCTGCCGGACGGCTCGGTGGTCGAACTTGATCACGGTGGCGGTGACGCCCCGCTGGCGCTGCGCGCCGGACGTTATGCCACCAGCCTGAATGTGCTTCCCGTTGAGGATTTTCCCTCAATGGTCGCCGGGGATCTGCCCTGCGAATTCTCCATTCCGGCTGCGGTGCTGCGTGGGCTGGTTGATCGTACCCGCTTCGCTATCTCGACCGAAGAAACGCGCTACTACCTCAACGGCATTTATTTCCATGTCGCGAAGGATGGCGAGACGAGCAAGCTGCGTGCCGTCGCCACGGATGGCCATCGTCTGGCCCGCGTCGAGACCGATCTGCCTGCCGGGGCAGCCGATATGCCGGGCGTCATTATTCCGCGCAAGACCGTGGCCGAACTTCGCAAGCTTTTCGATGAGGGCGCTGGCACGGTGCAGGTCAGCCTGTCCGATACCCGCATCCAGTTCCGTGTCGGCGCTGTGATGCTGACCTCGAAGCTGATTGACGGAACGTTCCCGGAATACGAGCGCGTCATTCCCAAAAACAATGACCGTTTCCTGAAGGTGAACAAGCAGGCCTTTGCAGACGCTGTGGCCCGTGTCGCGGCGATTAGTCAGGAGCGCTCGCGCCCGGTCAAGCTTGCCGTGCAGACCAACCTGCTCACCCTTTCCGCCATCAGTCCGGATCAGGGCATGGCCAAGGAAGAGCTGGACGAGACAAGTGTTTCCTATGATGGCCCAACACTGGAGATCGGCTTCCAGGCGCGTTATCTCAATGACATCACGGACCAGATTGATGTCGAGGCCGAGTTTGCCTTTGCCGATAGTGCGGCACCGACCCTCGTGCGCGACACCAACCTGCCGACAGCGCTTTACGTGCTGATGCCCATGCGCGTCTGATCAGGCAGCGGGCCGCCTTCTTGCGTATCAACAGGCTCGTTCTCACGAATTTTCGTAATTACGAGCGTCTGGTCTGGACGCCGCAAAGCCGCCTCGTTGTGCTCACGGGTGAGAACGGGGCGGGCAAGACCAATCTGCTTGAGGCGCTCTCGCTTCTTGCCCCAGGGCGTGGATTGAGGGCAGCTTCCAACGCCCAGATCCAGCGCCAGGATGGTGGTCCATGGGGCGTTGTGGCCCGCCTGAATGATGTGGCGGGTGAGGGCATGGACCTCGCCACCGGTACCGACCCGGCTAATCCGGTCAGGCGTGTTTTCCGCCTTAATAACGAGGTGATCCGCAATCAGGGGCAGATTGCACCCTACTGCGCAGTCACATGGTTGACCCCACAGATGGACCGCCTGTTCAGCGACCCGGCTTCCGGGAGACGACGGTTCTTCGACCGCCTTGTACTGGCCCTCGATCCCAATCATGCGCGCGAAAGCGCAGCGCATGAGCGTGCTGTGACCCAACGCAACCGGCTTCTCGCGACTCGTCCGGATCAGAAAAGCTGGCTCGATGCCCTCGAGGACAGCATCGCGCGCCATGCGGTGGCGCTGACCGCATCGCGCATGGCTCTTGTCGATGCGATGAACGCGACCGCGCTTACTGATGGTACGGGGTTTCCCGTCGCACGGGTGGCGCTGGAGTGCGAGATTGCGGCTGAACTCCATCGCAGGCCGGCGCTTCTGGTTGAGGATGGCCTGCGGGGGAAACTGGCTGCAGCGCGCAGCGAGGATGCGCAGCGCAGTACCACGAGTGTCGGCGCGCACAGGACCGATTTTGGCCTTCAGGATGCGGCCAGTGGTCGATCTGCAGCCCTGTCCAGCAGTGGTCAGCAAAAGGCCATGCTGGTTCATGTCATTCTCAACCATGCCGGTTTGACAGCATCTCGGACAGGCCGAGCCCCGTTTATTCTGCTCGATGAACCTCTTGTTCATCTTGATTCCCGGCGACGGGAGGGCTTGCTGGGTTATCTAAGCGATCAGGCCTTTGAAGTGTTCCTGACCGGGACGGATCGCGAGCAATTTGCGGCGCTGGGGGGCGAGGTGGACTATCGTTGCGTGACCGCCGGTCAGCTCTCCGTCTGATGGGTCGGTTATTTTGTCACTGAATTGTAACAGATGAGTGAGGCTTCGTTTCATAATTGTCGTCTGCGACAAGTGCGCAATCCGGCAATTGTAACAATAAAAGCGGATGTCATTGTCGCGTCGCTTCATGACATAATCCAGATGCCGCTTTTTGATGTCATTATGAAGCTTAATATGAACCGACCATGTAAAATAGAACATGATACTTTATGTGAGTAAGATAAAGCGCCTATAACTTCCATATAATGCAGCGTATCGTGCGATTTATCCGGAGAATTCGCGTACGATCCTGAGCGTCTTGCCTCAATTCGCCTCTAAGCGCCACAATCTGGACAATTCGAGAATTACATTGTTACTCATTGTTATGAAATTCTCGCGTATGACGGGCCTGTATTGTCCAAGCTGCAGGAGTTGAGGCCCCGGATGAAAATAGCGTTCCTTTACGTGGCTGAGCCCTACCAATGCTATCACGTAGCCGCTGTTTCCTCTGCCCTGTCGCAGCTTCCCAATGTCGAGGTGACGGAATTCGTCAGCTTCCCCGAGACCGCGCAGCATCTCGACCGTATACGTGAGACGAACCAGCTGGGTGGTCATATTGTTCGCGGCACTCTCAGGATGCCCGCACGAGCCACGCTGCTGCGTCGTCTTCGCCGTCTGGACTCTGAACGTGAAGTCGTCATGCGCGCCAACGTCGCCCAGCTGGAGGCATTCGATGCTGTTGTCGCGACAGAATACTCGGCCGGGTTACTGCGAGAAATGGGGCTTACGCGACCCGCTCTGATCCTGATCCAGCATGGTGCGGGAGATCGTGAGGTCAATGACGAGCATCTTATCCGCCAGTTTGATCTCTCCCTCGTCTCCGGACCTAAAATTGCTGAGGCGTTTCTCGCCAGGAAGCTTGCGACGGCAGCACAAACCCGCATCATCGGGTACCCGAAATTCGATGCGGTCAATGGTGACCGGATCGTTCGTGTCTCGGAAAGCAGCGCCAGACCACTCGCCCTCTACAATCCCCATTACAAAAAAGGACTTTCGTCCTATCGGGATTATCTCACGCCGCTTGCTGAGGCCGTCAATCGTCTCGACCGATACGACCTGCTCGTGGCGCCCCATGTGAAGATTTTTCACAAGGACTTTGGACGGCGCCGTCGGCAGTTCGAGAAAGTCGTGGGAGGAAGGGTGAGGCTTGATACAGCTTCCTCCTCAATGCTCGACATGACCCACACCGCGCGGGCGTCACTCTATATCGGTGATGTCAGCTCCCAGGTTTACGAGTTCCTGATCACCCCGCGACCCTGTGTTTTTCTCAACCCCCATGGGGTGGCATGGCGGAACAATCCGCATTTTCGTCACTGGACATTAGGGGACGTGGTGGAGCGTTTGGAGGATATATATCAGGCGCTGGCACAGGCGGAATCGCGTCACGCGCTTTACAAGGCGCGTCAGGAACGCGTCATACAGGAGACTTTCGGCTCGCAGCCCCGACGCGGCGCCTCTTACCGAGCCGCACAGACGATCCGGGACTTTCTTCGTGGCGAAGCTTCCCCGGTCGGTGCCATCGCAGCAGCCTGAACCTGGCCCGGCTCACGACAATGGATCATCAACGTTGAATCAAGGCTGGTGCGCCGTCGATCGTGCTGTCGGCATCTGTGTCGTGGATGGCAAGCAGGTTAAATCTGCAAAAGCTCGCGCATTCTCCTGTTTTCAACACGGACTGTTTTGGTCTAAGAGGACGCGCCAACGGTGGGAAAGCCGCGGGCTTTCCTGATTGATATGCGGGGAGGCTGCGGCACATGACCACGACCAATGAAACACCAACCGGAATGGCTGGCGAACGGGTTGGTGACTTTGCCTCGCGCAGCGTGTCTCATGACCGCATCCGCGAAGCCCTTGCTTTCGATGACGTGCTGGTTGAGCCTGCCGCATCGGACGTGCTGCCTGCTCAGGCTTCCACACGCACCCGCCTCACGCGGTCGATCGAACTGAATATTCCGCTTTTGTCCTCTGCCATGGATACCGTGACCGAGGATGCGATGGCTATTGCCATGGCGCAGCAGGGCGGCATGGGCGTGATCCACAAGAACCTGTCCGTCGAGGAGCAGGCGGAGCATGTGCGCCGCGTCAAGCGCTTCGAATCCGGCATGGTTGTAAACCCTGTCACGGTCGGGCCTGATCAGACCCTTCGCGATGTACACGCCATCATGGCCCAGCATGGCATCAGCGGTCTGCCGGTTGTGCTGCCGGGCAGTGGTCAACTGGTTGGTATTCTCACCAATCGCGACATGCGTTTCACGAGTGATCTGAACACGCCCGTGCGTGACATGATGACGCGCGAAAACCTTGTGACCGTCCGTCACGGGGCTGACGCCGCTGTGGCTCAGGATCTGCTGCACCGCCATCGCATCGAAAAGCTGCTGGTCGTGGATGACCAGAACCGCTGCATCGGTCTGATCACGGTCAAGGATATGGACAAGGCCGAGGCCCATCCCCTCGCGATCAAGGATCAGTTTGGCCGTCTGCGTTGCGCCGCTGCAATCGGTGTTGGTGCCGACGGGCTAGCCCGTGCCGAGGCGCTGGTTTCGGCTGGCGTGGATATCGTGATTGTTGATACCGCGCATGGTCATTCGCGCGGCGTGCTCGACACGGTGGCCACCCTGAAATCCCGCCATGCCGGTATTCAGGTCATTGCTGGCAATGTCGCCACCCCGGAGGCTGCCCTTGCTCTGGCCAATGTGGGTGCCGATTGCGTCAAGGTCGGTATCGGTCCTGGCTCGATCTGCACCACGCGCGTTGTGGCTGGTGTAGGTGTGCCGCAGTTCTCAGCCGTCATGGAAACGTCAGCCGCCTGCCACGAGGCCGGTATTTTTGCCATTGCCGATGGTGGCATCCGCACCTCGGGCGATATCGTCAAGGCCATTGGTGCCGGGGCGGATGTGGTCATGATCGGTTCGCTGCTGGCCGGTTGTGAGGAAAGCCCAGGCGAGGTGTTCCTGCATCAGGGACGCTCCTACAAGGCGTATCGTGGCATGGGCTCGCTGGGGGCCATGGCACGTGGGTCGGCCGATCGCTACTTCCAGGCCGAGGTCAAGGACTCGCTCAAGCTTGTACCGGAAGGGATCGAGGGTCAGGTGCCTTACAAGGGCAGCATGGCGGCCGTGGTGCATCAGCTCGTGGGTGGCCTGAAGGCGGGCATGGGCTATACCGGCTCGGCCACAGTGGCCGATCTGCAGGTGCGTACGCGGTTCCGGCGCATCACCAATGCTGGTCTGCGCGAAAGCCACGTCCATGACGTGACCATCACGCGCGAAGCACCTAACTATCGCCAGGACTGACAAAAACTTGTAAGCGCGGGAGCATGACTCCCGCCGCCAGACTTTCTGCTGCCATCGATCTGCTTTGCGCCATCGAGGCTGCTCCCCGCCGTCCCGCCGATGCAACGGCCAATAACTATTTTCGCGAGCGCCGCTACATCGGTGGTGGTGATCGTCGGGTCATCTCCGCTCGCATATGGGATGTGCTGCGGCAGTGGCGCCGCCTGCACTGGCATCTACGCGACATTCCCGGTGGCCCGTCACCCCGCACGCTCTGTGCGGCGTCGCTCATTCTGGGCGGTGAGGAAATCGGCACCGTGCGCAATCTGTTCAACGGCGAGCGCTTTGCCCAGTCACACCTGACATCACGTGAGGATGCCGCCCTGGCTGCCCTCGGCGGGCGGGAGCTCAATCACCCCGACATGCCCCAGCCGGTGCGTCTGGAATATCCTGACTGGCTTCAGCCCTATCTCAAGCGCGCTTTCGGCGAGACGCTGGAGGCGGAGATGGCTGCGCTCGACAACGCAGCCCCGCTCGATTTGCGCGTGAACCTGCTCAAGGGACATCGCGACGAAGCCATCCGCGCGCTCAGAAACGAGCAGATCCAAGCGTCACCCACACCGCTTTCTCCCTGGGGCCTCCGCCTGCCGGGGCGCCAGAACGTGACCGCCACGCAGAGCTTCCGTGAAGGCATAATCGAGATACAGGATGAGGGAAGCCAGCTCATCGTCGGAACGCTCGATGCGAAGCCGGGCGAGCGCGTTGTCGATTTCTGTGCAGGCGCGGGTGGCAAGACGCTCGCCATCGCCATGGGCATGGAGAACAAGGGCCAGATCGTAGCCTGTGACGTATCGGCACCCCGGCTTGAGGGCGCGGTCAAGCGTCTGCGTCGTGCGGGCGTCCATAATGTCGAGCGTCATCTGCTGACCAGCGGCGATAAGTGGGTCAAGCGCCGTGCCGGCGCCTTTGATCGTGTGCTGGTGGATGCCCCCTGTTCAGGCACAGGGACTTGGCGCCGTAACCCTGATGCCCGTATCCGGCTCGTGGAGCAGGATATCATCGAATTGCAGGCCAAGCAGGCCGATATTCTCGATCGCGCCTCGACACTGGTCAAACCCGGCGGGCGTCTGGTCTATGCAACCTGCTCGCTGCTGGCCGAGGAAAACGAAGCGCAGGTTGCTGCGTTCCTGGCGCGCAATGACCAGTTCGAGCGTGTCGCTGCGGGGGGTGACATGCTTCCCGAAAAGCTGCGCGGTGAATCCGGTTTTGCCCTGACCCCCTTGCGCGATGAGACGGACGGCTTCTTTGCTGCCGTGCTCCAGCGCAGGGCTGGCTAAGGTTTTCCAGATCGTCTCATCATACGACCGGGCAGGGGTGAACGGGTTATCATGGCGCTAGCAATGTTTGTCGGGCTGCTTCTGACACTGGGAGCCGGGATCGGGGCGCAATGGGTGGCGTGGAAGTTCCGCCTTCCCGCCATTGTGCTCCTTTTTGCTCTTGGCCTCATTTTTGGGCCGGGGCTTGGAATACTTCATCCCTCGGCGGCTCTCGGATGGATTTTCCGCCCGCTTGTGTCCCTTCTGGTCGCCATCATCGTGTTCGAGGGCGGCTTGCTCCTCGACTTCCGCCAGCTGCGCGAGGCAGGCGAGGGGGTGACGCGCCTGACCATGCTGGCCCTGCCTATTTCCTGGGTTCTGGGCTGGTCGGCAGCGCATTACATCGCGCATATGGAATGGGGTGTGGCAGCGCTGTTTGGTGCCATTATCACGGTCACCGGCCCGACAGTCGTGCTGCCATTGCTGCGACATAACAAGCTGCAACCCCGTGTCGCCGCCTTTCTGCGCTGGGAAGCCATCATCAATGACCCGATTGGCGCCATTTTGGCGGCCGTCGTGTTGCAGGTGGTAGCGACACGCGTACCGATCGGCACGGATGTCTTTCTCACCACGGTTCTGCCCGATCTTCTGGCTTCGACGGCGGAATCCCTCGCTGTCGGTATCCTGCCGGCTTATCTAGTGCGGTATCTGTTTGTGCGCGACCTCATGCCAGAGCCGCTCAAGACGCCTCTGCTGCTCACGCTGGCGCTGCTGATTTTCAGCATCTGCAACATGAGCATGGAAGGCGCAGGCCTTGTGGGTGCGACCGTCTTTGGGATGGCGCTCACCAATCTGCATGTTCCCGGCCTGTCTGAACTGCGACGCATGAAGGAATCCCTTGTGGTTCTGGTGGTGGCTGTGCTGTTCATCATGCTGACCGCAGACCTGCATCGCGAGGTGTTGGCGCATCTGTCCCTGCCAATCTGCCTGCTGACCGCCGCTGTCATGTTCGGCGTACGGCCGCTTGCCATTTTCCTCTCTACCATAGGGACGGGGCTCAAATGGCAGGAGAGGCTGTTTGTCGCCTGGATCGCGCCGCGCGGTATTGTGGCCGCCGCTGTGGCTGGTGCCGCGGGGTATCGTATGACCGATGCCGGGTATCACAGCGCCGATCTGATCATGCCTGCCGTTTTCGCCATTATCGGCGGAACCATGATCTTTCATGGCTTCTCCCTCCGGCCGATCGCCCGCTATCTCAAGCTCACCCTCTCCAATGAACCGGCTCTGGCTATCGTGGGGGCTTCGCCCTGGTCGATCGATCTGGCGAAATGCCTGAGCAAGAACGGTATTCCGATCCTTCTGGTCGATAACCGCTCCAACACGCTTATCTCCGCCATGCGTCAGGGCGTGCCGGTCCTGCGGGCTGAACTGCTGTCACAGTACGGCGAGGAAGCCCTGGAGGAGCGTCCGGCGGATTATCTGATCTCGACCACGGCGGATGCCATTTATAACGGGCTGGTCTGTGCCCATATGGCGCCCCATATGGGACGTCAGCGCGTGTTCCAGATCAGCCCCGGCGTGGCGCGCCTCGATTTCTATCACGGCCTCTCACGCGATGCCCGAGGCAAACTGCTGGGTGATCCCTCATGGAACTTCACCCTGATCGACATGCTGTTTGACAAGGGGTGGCGGTTCGCAACGGCGATGGCCGACGAGGCGAGCGCGGCAAGCTTCGGCGCCGTGTCGAACCGTCTCGATTTCCTGTCGATACGTCGCGGCCAGTCCATCACGATACGCTCGGCGGAAGATGAGTTCCCCGTCAGTCCCGCCATTGGCGACATGCTGGTCTTCATGACACCCCCTGCGCCGCCAGCCGAGGCGGAGCCCGTTGCCGTGCCAGTCGAACGGACGCCGCTACCTGCATGACGTTTCGGCCCTGTGATAAGCAGCGCCGTAACACGCCCTAGTCCGGTCGGACTTCGATGCCAGCATGACCAGAGGCAATAATCCGGCGCAGCAGGCGTTCCTCGAGGGCGATACAGCCCTCCGTCGCGCCGCTGGTGGGGGGCAGGTGCAGGAAGATGGCCGAGCCGCGGCCCGGAACAGCCGGGCTGTCATTCCATCCCAGTACGACGCATAGATCGTAGCAATGATCCTCGCGCCACAGCTTCTCATGTCGCGCCGGGTGAGGCAGCGTGATCTGCCGGTTGTAGTCAGGGTGAGTTGGGTCATCGCACCAGCCATCATTCGGCGCGAGTGCCTCGATGCGTAACGCGGTGACAGGTCTCTCAACGCGATCAGCCCGATAGAAGACGTGCCTGAATGGAAGGAAGCCGATTGGCGTTGCCATGTCGCCTTCGCTCTTCTCCTGTCTTGTGCCAGCCCCGCCGATCATGGCGGGGAGGGGCTCTCCTTCAAGGAAAAGGGTCGCGCGAGACCCGTTTGCGTGTCGCAGGATGACAGTCATGTCACAAACCTCACGTCTGAACATTAATTTATGAGTAATTACCGTCTAAAGGCCGGTATCACGCCAGGGGAGGCGTCTGATCGGATTGGCGTTATCACGATATCCGTGTAAGGCTCACAGTCAAAACAAGGGTCTTTCTTCCTTGAGAAGTCAGGTCTTGGCTCAGGGGTGTCGTCCCCAGCTGGAGAGAGAAGGTTATACATGCCTGGTCCGCGTCCTGTCCTTATTGTTGACGATGACGATACGCTTCGCCAACTCCTGGTCGAACAGCTCAAGCTCGAAGGCGAGTTCGAACCGATCCAGGCAGTATCTGTTGCCGATGCCAAGGAAAAACTCGGCGTTCCCGATGTCCGTGTCGATGCGATCCTGCTCGATGTGACGCTTCCCGATGGCGATGGCCGCGATTTCTGCGCCGAGCTTCGCCGTCAGGGTATTCGCATGCCGATCATCATTCTGACTGGCTCGGACGACGAAGCCGATGTGGTGCGTGGTCTGGATGCGGGCGCCAATGACTACGTGGCCAAGCCGTTCCGTATTGCCGAGTTGCTGGCGCGCCTGCGTGCCCAGCTTCGTCTGTTTGAAAACAGCGAGGATGCCGTTTTCCCGATCGGGCCGTATCTGTTTCGTCCTTCCTCCAAGATTCTTCAGGAACCGGCCAAGAACCGCCGCATTCGCCTGACGGAGAAGGAAGCCGCGATCCTGAAATATCTGTATCGTGCCGGGCATCGTCCGATTGCCCGTCAGGTGCTCCTCAACGAGGTCTGGGGCTATAACGCAGCTGTCACGACCCATACGCTTGAGACGCATATCTATCGTCTGCGTCAGAAAATCGAGCCCGATCCGGCAAACGCATCGCTGCTGCTAACCGAGGGCGGTGGTTATCGCCTCAACCCGGAAGGCAGTGATGTGCTGATGGGCTGAGAGTCCTGTCTGCATAACACGCGATTCAAAACCCCGGTCCTGCAAAGGCCGGGGTTTTTGTTTAACGCTCTGGCGAGGCGCGAACTGTGCGATGCGAGGGGCCGCCCCGTCACGAGAGAGGCCCAACCGGCTATCCTGGGTTCATGCGGCAGACAGATCGAGATCGAACACCACCGGGACATGATCCGACGGGCTGTCCCAGTCTCTTACGTCTCTCAACACGTTGAGGTTCGTGAGTGCTGGCTGCAGATCTGGCGTCAGCCATACATGGTCGAGGCGCCGCCCCCGGTTTGAAAGCTTCCAGTCGCGATTGCGATAGGACCACCATGTATAGAGTTTCTCCTGCGGCGGGACGACCAGCCTCATGGCATCGACAAACCCGGTCGCCGCCCAGGCATTGAGCCGTTCGATCTCGGGTGGCGTATGACTCACCACGGTCGAAAGCTGCTTGTGGCTCCACACGTCATGTTCGAGCGGGGCGATATTCAGGTCACCGACCACGATGGACCGTATCGGCGGGTTCTCACGAAACCAAGCCGTCACCTCATCGAGAAAAGCCAGTTTATGGGCAAATTTGTCGTTGACCGCTGGGTCGGGAATGTCACCGCCCGCCGGGACATAGAAGTCATGGAGCATGACAGGGCCGGTTGTGGTGTCGATGACGACACCGATATGCCGTGTATCGCTCTTGCCGCACCAGTCGGGCGTTGCTTCAATCGGCCTGATGGGATGGCGCGAGAGAATCGCGACCCCGTTATATCCCTTCATGCCCAGGAAATGCTGATGATCGTAGCCGAGCTCACGCAAGGGATCTGCCGGAAACAAGGCGTCGGGGACCTTTGTCTCCTGAAGGCAGATGATATCGGGCGCCTGTTCCTCACCAAGGCGCTGAAGCACGGGCAGTCTCAGGCGCAACGAATTGATATTCCACGTCATCAGCCGCATGGCGCAGTGTCCTTCAATTTGGCAGGAAGTGCAGCAAAGCCTCTTGCTGTGCGGCTGCAATAAACCATTTAAACAGGCATGACACCTGCGATTCACAACTCTCTCCTGACGCTCGACTCTCACATCGATATTCCGTGGCCCGACCGAGGCGATTTCGCCACCGGGTCACCTGATCGCCAGGTCGATCTTCCAAAGCTGCGCGAGGGCGGTCTCAAGGCTGTCTGTCTGGCCGCTTATATTCCGCAGACTGTGCTTGCGCCGGCGGAGCGGCAGGCTGCCTGGGAGCGGGCTCAGGCCATGCTTGGCGTGATCAACGGTCTTTCGGGCCCAGGCGTCGTGGTTTGCCGGACGGCAGCAGCCGTCAAGGACGCTGTCTCTTCGGGCAACGTCGCCATCGTGCCAGCAGTGGAGAACGGGCATGCGCTGGGTGGTGACATCTCCCGGATCAGTGCTCTAGCGGCACTGGGGGTACGTTATATGACGCTCACCCATAACGGACATAACGATCTGGCGGATGCCGCCATTCCCCTGCCGGCTCTAGGGAATGACAAGAGCCTTCATCACGGACTTTCCCCCCTGGGACGTGAGGCGATTGCCTTAATGAATGCACATGGGATCGTGGTGGATGTCTCCCATGCGGCAAAGACGACCATGATGCAGGCGACCGATATCTCGGCTGTGCCGATCGTGGCGAGCCATTCCTGTGCCCGCGCCCTTTGCGACCATCCACGCAATTTGGATGACGAGCAGCTTCTGCGGCTGCGTGATACGGGTGGTGTGATCCAAGTCACGGCCATGTCCTCGTTTCTCGTTCCGGCTGCCACCGGCAAGGCGGGTGTTGCTGATCTGGTGCGTCATGTGCGCTATGTTGCTGATCTGATTGGGGTGGAGCATGTGGGGGTGTCCTCCGATTTTGATGGTGGCGGACGCATTCAGGGCTGGGCCGAGGCTGGACAATCCCCGGCGGTGACCGAGGCGCTGGTCGAACAGGGGTTCAGCGAAGCCGAACTGGCGAAGATATGGGGCGGCAATTTCCTGCGCGTTCTCGCGCAAGCCGAACGGGTCTGAAGGCAACTTCGAACAAAACAGGATCGTTCTAGCCGAAGCAGCCCGGAAATTTGTCCACTTTCAGGGCAGTTCCGGGATTGACTCCCTGTATTTCCAACGTCTTGGCGCTGTTTCTTCGATCCGGATAGGCAAAATTGTTGTTTTTCAACGTCTTAGCATTAAATGCCCAAAATTTAGGCAAAGCGTCGCAAAGCGCGCCAAACTGCGCCCGTCATCAATTTGTCACGCGATGCCCCACAGACTTATCCACATGTTCCGTGGATGAACTCGTGTTCAGCCTTGGCAATGGTGTCCTGTCATGAAGACCACGCAAACTGACCCCTCTGTTCGTGATGATCAGGCTATTGGTACTACTGAACCGCCTACCCGCAAGGAGGGCGCAGAGGCCATAAGAGAAGCGCTGAAAACCATCCCGTTCACGCCCGGCGTCTATCGCATGCTGGGAGAGAAGGGAGAGGTACTGTATGTTGGCAAGGCGCTTAGCCTCAAAAAGCGTGTGTCGTCCTATCTCCGTCTCAACCAGTTGCCGGAGCGGCTGCGCCGCATGGTGAGCCTTACACGATCGATGGAGATCGTGACGACGCGCACCGAGGCCGAGGCGCTGCTTCTTGAGGCCAACTACATCAAGAAGATGAAGCCACGCTTCAACATCCTCCTGCGCGATGACAAATCCTATCCCTGGATCATGCTGACCGAGGGGCATGAATTTCCGCAGATTACCAAGCAGCGTGGCCGCCCGATCAAGAATGCCACCTATTGGGGGCCGTTTGCCTCGGCCTGGGCTGTTAATCAGACGCTGAACCTGATCCAGCGCAGTTTTCTGCTGCGTTCCTGCAGCGATGCCGTTTTGTCGTCACGCACACGACCTTGCCTGCTGTTCCAGATTCGTCGGTGCTCCGCACCCTGTGTAGACAGAGTGACACCGGGGCAATATGCCGAGCTGGTGGATGAGACGAAACAATTCCTCTCGGGCAAGAGCACGGATGTGCATAAGACACTTGTCGAGGAGATGGAAAGAGCCTCTGAGGCGCTCGAATTTGAACGCGCGGCGGCCATACGTGATCGCATCCGAGGGTTCTCCAGCATGCAGGAATCGGGGATCATCAACCCGGCCTCGATTGGCGATGCTGATATCATCGCGCTCTGGCAGGAGGCGGGACGGACCTGTATCCAGGTTTTCTTCATCCGTAATTCCCGTAACAACGGAAATAGGGCTTTCTTCCCTGATCATGCGGAGGAAGAGAGTGCGGCTGACATTCTCGCAGCCTTCCTGCTGCAGTTCTATGACGACAAACCGCCACCCCCCCAGATCCTGCTCAACAGCGACCCTTCGGAGCTCGACCTTGTTTCAGAGGCGCTGAGTCTCAAGCGCGGGCGCAAGGTGGAACTGTTGCAGCCACAGCGTGGCGAGAGGCGCGACGTGGTTCGTCACGCCGAAACCAATGCCCGCGAAGCACTCGAGCGGCGACTGGCAGAGAGCGCTGGTGTCAGCAAGCTGCTCAATGGTGTGGCAAGCGTCTTCGGGCTGGCAGAGCCGCCGAAGCGGATCGAGACCTATGATAACTCACACATCATGGGGCAGCATGCTTATGGTGTTATGGTCGTGGGCGGGCCGGAAGGGTTCGTCAAGCGCGCCTACCGCAAGTTTGCCATCAAGGGGCCAGTCACGCCGGGTGACGATTTTGGCATGATGCGTGAGGTGATGGAGCGGCGCTTTGGCCGACGTGATCCCGAATCACCGGAGGCCCGCCCGGAAGACTGGCCTGATCTCCTGCTGATCGATGGTGGGCTGGGGCAGTTCAATGCTGTCCGGGCCGTTCTGGAAGATCTGAATGTGCGCGATATTCCTATCGTGGCCATTGCCAAAGGGCCGGACCGCGATGCGGGGCGTGAGTGGTTCTTTCAGGAGAGGCGCGCGCCATTCCAGTTGCCGCCGAATGATCCGGTTCTTTACTACCTTCAGCGCCTGCGGGATGAAGCGCACCGCTTCGCCATCACAACGCACAGGGCAGGGCGTAGCAAGGCCATCAAGGTGTCGGAGCTCGATAGCGTGCCGGGTGTTGGTGCCGTGCGCAAACGCGCCCTTCTGACGCGGTTCGGCTCGGTGCGTGGCGTCCGTAGCGCCAGTCTGGAAGAGCTCGTGTCGGTATCGGGAATCAATTCAGAGACTGCCCGCACGATTTACGAGTTTTTTCACCCGCAATGATGCGCGAGAAGCTATGAAGAACCACCATGAGCGTCCTATCATGGTGCGTAATTTCATCTCCATGTGTTTTCTGACTTGAAGGCAGCTCCGGGAAAGATTCATGCTGACAGATCTGCCCAATATCCTGACCCTGCTGCGTATCGCGTCGATCCCGGTGCTGATCGCCCTGATTGCGTTCAATAATGCTTGGACGGACGGGATTGCCTGCGTGCTGTATATCGCGGCTTGCATCACCGACTACTTGGACGGGATGCTGGCGCGTCGCTGGAAACAGGGGTCGGAACTGGGTCGCATGATGGACCCGATTGCGGACAAGCTGCTCGTGGGGGCCCTGCTGCTCGCTCTGGCGGGGTATGGCAGGCTGGTGGACGGTGCCTTGTTTGCAGCGATTATCATTCTAGTGCGGGAGATCATGGTAAGTGGTCTGCGCGAATTCATGGCCAGTCAGCGCGCAACACTCCCTTCGACCCGCCTCGCGAAGTGGAAAACAGGCATCCAGATGGTCGCGATCGGCTGCCTGCTGGCTGGGGACGTCATGCCTCGACAGATCGGGCTCGGTGCGATTTCCTTTACTCATCTTGGTGCAGTGATGCTCTGGGTTTCGGTGGTACCGACGGTGATGAGTGGGTGGGGCTATCTGGTAACCGGTCTCGCAAAAATGCTTGGAACCGGCACAAACGGTTCTTCAGCCAAACTCACGCACTAGTATTGTGCGCTATACATGTTCTGTATCTGGCATTGTCGTCAGGGGCGTCTTAAAAGGGGCGCAAAGACATCCCTGGAGTAGATGATGAGAAAGGCCGCTCTTTTAGCGATCCCAGTTTTGTTGAGTGGCTGTTCCGGTCTCGGGAAATCCCTCCATGACACGGCCACCTTGCCGGGTGCCAATCCAAACATGCCGGAGGGCATTTCGGAGAATATGGAGAAGGTGCGCGGGCACGCCTACATGGCGATGCCGCTACTGCCCGAAAACGGAAATGTCTGGCCCGGTGCTCCGCAACCCTTGCCTACCTTGCGCGACGTCGAGGCCTCGCCTAACGGCCTGCGGGATGCTCTGGCAGACACCAACAGCTACTTCGGCTCCATGACGAAAAGCCATGGTGCGAGTAATGGGAGCAGCATCCAGCTCGGTGACGGAGGCACCATCGAGATGGGTGAACATGATGGCGTCGTGAATGGCGTTCGCTCTGCGTCTCGCCCGTCGCTCTCTTCCTCGGTTGAGGATAATGCTCACAAATATCTTGCTCCGAGCCATAGCGGCACCATCGTGATCCCGAATGGTGACGGAACAAGCACGCTAATATCGCCGGATGGCTCTGTGCGCGTCACTAAGGATAAGGCGGCTCACTGACCGGACAATCGGCCTGACCCTGGGTGATCTCCAGGTAAGAAACAGGGCAGGTCGAGTGAGGGTTGCCACATACTGGAGTTATGGCCTGTAGAGTGCGCCCCGGTCGGCAACAATTGCGAACGCCCGGCATAGTTCAGCGCGGCTCAGAGAGTGATCAGACACCTCAACGACTGGGGCGGGCCATAAACCTGCTGCGTCAATCACAGGGCGATACGGCGACATCGGACCACTCGCAAAGATCAGAAATTGCCTCTCCATTCAGTATTACTTCGGGTTGGCCATGATGCTGGGAAGGGCCGAGTCTTCGCGGCGGCATGCGGTAGGGGTGCCAGACGGATGGTTCGGCCCAATAAGCTCGGAAGCTCCTCGCGAGAGTCCCTTCCTGCGATCAGAAGTAATTCGGCGGAATAGATGGGTGAGACGTTGTTTTTTTTGCTGGGTAACGTCTGGTAAAATACTCGGACCCTGATGGGCTAAGGCTACTGACTATCAAAAGAAGTACGCCTCCGCCTGACGGTGACACAC
This sequence comes from Asaia sp. HumB, assembly GCF_030263835.1. Classification (NCBI taxonomy): domain Bacteria; kingdom Pseudomonadati; phylum Pseudomonadota; class Alphaproteobacteria; order Acetobacterales; family Acetobacteraceae; genus Asaia; species Asaia sp. HumB. The sequence goes on from NZ_JARPML010000002.1 coordinate 2,873,386, forward strand.
TGAACTTCATCCACTGTGGCGAAAGGCTGCGCTGGCGCTTGGTGCTAACAAAGCGCTCCATGGCGCAGCGAAAGATTGCGACGAACCCGTTAAGTTGCCGCACCTACGTTATTGCGAGAGGCCTTGCCGCCATATCCTGCTTAGTTTCCGCGCACCTGGCCACGCTCAAAGCTTTACTTCAGCAGGAGGGCAGAGATCTCTGCATCGAAGTTCTTCCACCCCGACACCGGTGCGCGCCCCGCGTTGCCCCACGAGGCCTGACGCGACCCTGGCCCTTCAGCAAATGCACGCCTCCTGAGCCCGCAAGACTTCATGATTACCCGCCATATCTCTGTTCGAAGTCTGGAGCGATGTACACTTATCCTGGACCGAAGCCCTTTCTTGTCAGGGTCGGAAGGCAGACATCGCTAAGGGGCCGGGCGGTTATGAGAACGGTCAGTTGTACTGACGGTAAAGCCCGATCAGTACGCCCTGGATGCGGACACGGCTTTGCGGGAATATCTGCGTCTCATAGGCGGAATTGGCAGGCTCCAGAGCAATCGACTGGCCCTTCTGGCGCAGGCGTTTGAGTGTCACCTCCTGACTATCCACCAGCGCCACAACGATCTTGCCGTTCTCCGCCGTTTCGGCCTGGCGAATGATGACGATATCACCGTCGAGGATGCCAGCCTCGATCATCGAATCACCTGACACATGCAGGGCGTAATGCTGCCCGTTAGTGAGTTGCGCCGCGGGGATATCAATCTGCTCTCCCTGATCGCGGAATGCCTCGATTGGCAAGCCGGCGGCGATACGGCCATAGAGCGGCACACCCACGACAGAACTCTGCGAGTCAACCGAGCTCGAGGCCAGCGGCTTGGCCTGGCTATGCGCAAGGCGGGGAAAGGGGCCAGCTTCTACGGGAGTATCACTCGTCACGGCCGTCGCAGGCTGCGCCTCAGTGACCGGTAGGCGCAGTATTTCAAGTGCACGGGCCCGGTGATGATGGCGCCGCAGGAATCCACGCTCTTCAAGCGCTGAAATCAGCCGATGAATACCGGATTTGGATCGCAGTTCCAGCGCCTCCTTCATTTCGTCAAAAGAAGGCGAAAATCCTGTCCGCTTGAGATAGCCGTCGATATAAAGCAGGAGCTGGTGTTGCTTGCGTGTCAGCATGGGGTCCCTCTCTCCGTGGCGGGGGCGGTACTCGACCGTAACTGCCCGGAATCACAATGTTCTTATTAAGTTCTTGGTTCGATCTCTTCAAGATTTTTTCCCCGGAACATCAAAAATTATCCACCGTTCGAGCGGAAACACTTGACCCGCAGGCGTAATAGAAGCATTTATGCGCCCAGCTTGAAAACGCTGCCGTTCATGTCGCGCGCAGCGACAGATCAGTTTGCGAGGACCCAATGGCCAAGACCAACGTCATCCAGATCCGTCTCGTTTCGACCGCGGATACCGGATATTTCTACGTCACCAAGAAGAACGCCCGCTCGGCGACCGGCAAGATGGAAGTGCGCAAGTACGACCCCGTCGTCCGCAAGCATGTTGCGTTCCGCGAAGCCAAGATCAAGTAAGATCGGCTGACGCTGACGGAAAAGAAAAGCGGCCTTCGGGCCGCTTTTTTTGTGCCTGCTCGCTGTCGATCGGGGAGAGGGGCGGTGCAGACTTCATGCGGGGCCGTGACTCACCCAGTCGACGCCTGGTCCGGCTTGATGGCCGTCAGCTTGAAGGAGAAGTTGGAGAGCACCCTTTTACGAGCAAGGTTGCCGATGCATATTTCGGCAACGATACGGTAGAAGTGCATGCAGGCCGTTCGGTAAGGCCGTCGTGTTGAACTCAGGCACGTGGGCGCTGGTTGAGCCGAGATGTATCGCCACTTCGTCCCGAGGGCGCGAGCGTTACAGAACCCGCGCTGTTCGGCGTGTAGTCACGAAAGATCCGGCGGGAGAAACCCGTCTCTGGGAGTTTTCAGTAGAGCTTTTCGTGCGGGCCATACGGAATGACCGTATCGCCATTACGGGCCAGATTCAGCATGGCGCGTGAGCGCTCATCCAGCATATCGGCGTCCAGGGCGCGCTCGTTCAGGCTGCCGATACGACGCTTCCAGACGGCTTGTTCAGCATCCGCATCTTTCTGGGCCTGAAGCGCCTGATCCATCAGTTTGAGCTGCTGGTGATAGGCCTTGATTCCGTGGTCGCCCTGAAGCGCGTTCCAGCCGAAATAGGCTGTGAGACCGAGAAACAGAGCCGGAGGGACAACGGCACGTACAAAACGACGGATAGCACGAACGATCTGCACGGGAACTCCATCAATCCAGTAACAACCAGCCTGAGCTAGACTAACCTCAGCTTACGATCGCTGACAATCAAGTAAACGCAATGAGGGAGAGAATGACTCTCTCCCCCATGCTTACGTAGTGCAAAAAGGCTCAGGCGCGCGGGAGGATTGAGCGGCCTGCGTAACGGGCGGCGGTTGCCAGCTCGTTTTCAATGCGGATCAGCTGATTGTACTTTGCCGTACGATCCGAGCGTGACAGCGAGCCCGTCTTGATCTGACCGCAATTGGTCGCCACGGCGAGATCAGCGATGATCGAATCTTCGGTCTCACCCGAGCGATGGCTCATGACGCACTTGTAGCCGGCGCGATGTGCGGTTTCCATGGCGCGGAGCGTTTCGGTCAGCGTGCCGATCTGGTTGACCTTCACCAGCAGCGCGTTGGCTGTGTTGCTCTCGATGCCACGCACCAGACGCTCGGTGTTGGTCACGAACAGATCGTCCCCGACGAGCTGCAGCTTGTGGCCAAGCTTTGCTGTCAGCTCTGCCCAGCCTTCCCAGTCGTCTTCTGCAAGGCCGTCTTCGATCGAAACGATCGGATAGCGTGCAGCGAGATCGGCCAGGTAGTCGATCATGCCCGAAGAGTCGAGATCGCGGCCTTCGCCGTCCATCTTGTAGCGGCCATCGCGATAGAATTCGGTGGCGGCACAATCGAGCGCGAAGGTTACGTCTTCACCGAGGCGGTAACCAGCACCTTCGACCGACTTCGAGATGAAGCCAAGCGCTTCGTCTGCCGACTTCAGACCCGGAGCAAAGCCGCCTTCGTCACCAACATTGGTGTTGTGACCCGCTGCATGCAGGTTCTTCTTCAGGTGCGCGAAGATTTCCGATCCCATACGCACAGCGTCCATGATCGTCGGTGCGCCGACCGGCTGGATCATGAATTCCTGGATATCGATGGGGTTATCGGCATGCTGGCCACCATTGACGATGTTCATCATCGGCACGGGCAGGGTGTGCGCGAAAACGCCACCGACATAGCGATAAAGCGGGATATCCAGCTCAAGCGCGGTCGCCTTGGCGGTCGCCAGCGAGACGGCAAGGATCGAGTTGGCACCCAGACGCGCCTTGTTTGGCGTGCCGTCCAGCTCGATCATGGCTTCGTCGATGGCGATCTGATCGGACGATTCGGCACCCTGCAGGGCGTCAAGGATCTCGCCTTCAGCGAAGGCCGCAGCCTTGAGAACGCCCTTGCCACCAAAACGCGACTTGTCGCCGTCACGCAGCTCGACGGCCTCATGGGCACCTGTGGAGGCACCGGACGGGACGGCAGCGCGGCCCTTGGCACCGGAGGACAGTTCAACCTCGACTTCGACAGTCGGATTGCCACGGCTATCCAGAATCTCGCGAGCAATGATATCAATAATGGCGCTCATTTGGGGGCTCCCTGTTTGAACGTTCGAACTTCGGGCATCACAAGGCGTCGAGACACCGGCGCTGTCAACTGGCGTTATGTGAAATGAGGATGGATATTCTGTGAGACCCCTGTCACCGCTCGTCATTTTCCTTGGTATCGCCGGTCTGGTGCCATTCATCGCCCTCGCCATGGCGGCCTTGTTCTGGGGTAGTCTGGGGCCAGTCACCCATATTGGCGTGGCGATGCTGGCCTATGGCGGTTGTATCCTGTCGTTCCTAGGGGCGGTTCACTGGGGGCTGGCCCTTGAGCAGCCCGCCATCATGCCAGCACAGGGCATGGGAGCGATCAACCGACGAAGGCTGTTCCTCGGCGTCATGCCGTCGCTCTGGAGCTGGATCGCCATCTATGCAGGCGTCGTCTGGGCACCGCGCGGCGGTATCTTGATGGAAATGATCGGCTTTGTTCTTGTCTTGATGGCCGAGCGTGCTGCCTATCGCAAGGGCGCCCTGCCTCCTGGATACTTCCCGTTCCGCGCCCTGCTGACGGCTGTCGTGGTGCTTTGTCTGGCCGCCTGCCTCAGCGCACCGCTCCAGCCTTACACGATCTGAAAGACAGGCTCGCAGATCACGGGGAAATTTACCGAGCGGGCAATGAAGCAATGGGCATGAGCCTGATCGTGCAGGCTTTGTGCCTGCTCGACCGAGCTTCCGCTCGCTAGGGTGATGACGGGGCGCAGAACAGCGCTTTCGAATTCACCATCCCCTTGCGGGTTCTCCATCATCACGGCTTCGGCGGCGTCGCGATAGGCCGTCACGACAAGGCCGGCACCTGCAGCAAGACCGAGATACCAGAGCTTGTGGCAGGCACTCAGCGAGGCGAGGAGCAGTTCACCGGGATTCCAGCCCGTCGGATCACCATGAAAGCTGGGATCCGCCGAGCCGTGAATCACGGGTTTGCCTTCCGCCGCAATGTCATGGTTGCGGCTGTAGACATGCCATGAGCGCGTGCCGAGCCCGTGATTGCCGGTCCATTCGGTCTGAACCGAATAGACGTGTCGCTTAGAACCCATTGGACTTAGCAAGCCTGTCGAAAGCCTGAAGCGTTTTCAGGAGTTCGCGCATCTCGGAAAGCGGCACCATGTTTGGGCCGTCGCTTGGCGCCTGGTCGGGGTTCTCATGCGTTTCGATAAACACGGCGGCAACACCGATAGCCACGGCGGCGCGGGCGAGGGGAGGCACGAATTCACGTTGCCCACCTGATGCACCGCCAAGGCCGCCCGGCTGCTGAACAGAGTGGGTGGCATCGAAAACAACCGGATAGCCGGTCGAGGCCATGATCGGCAGGCCGCGCATGTCGCTTACCAGCGTATTATAGCCAAAGCTCGTGCCGCGATCGCATAGCATGATCTTCTCATTGCCAGTCGACGCGATCTTGGCAGCAACGTTGGCCATGTCCCAGGGGGCGAGAAACTGCCCTTTCTTGACATTGATGGCCCGACCGGTCTCGCCAGCCGCAAGCAGCAGATCGGTCTGACGGCACAGAAAGGCAGGGATCTGCAGCACATCGACAGCTTCGGCAGCAGGCTTGCACTGTTCCGCGCCATGCACGTCGGTCAGTACCGGACAGCCGAATTCCTCACGGATACCCGCCAGAATATCGAGCCCTTCGGCAAGGCCGATCCCTCTTTGCGCCTTGAGAGAAGTCCGGTTAGCCTTGTCGAACGAGCTCTTGTAGATCCAGCCGATGCCAAGATCGCCACAGATCTCGGCAAGACCGGCCGCCATGTCGCGTGCATGAGCGCGGGATTCGATCTGGCAGGGGCCTGCAATCAGCGTGAAGGGCTGCTTGTTGCCAATGGTGAGCGAACCAAGGGTGATATCATTCATGCGAGGCGAGCCTTCTTGACGGCAGCCTCGATGAAGCCGGCGAAGAGCGGATGCGGAGCGAAAGGCTTGGACATGTATTCCGGGTGATACTGCACGCCCACGAACCACGGGTGATCCGGATATTCGACCACTTCCGGCAGAACATCATCGGGTGACATACCCGAGAATACGAGGCCAGTGGCTTCGAGCTGCTGACGATAGTGCACGTTCACCTCGTAGCGGTGACGATGCCGTTCACGCACTTCGGTCGTGCCATAGATCTCGGCAGCGCGTGAACCGGGCTTGAGCTTGGCCGGGTAGGCGCCAAGGCGCATCGTGCCACCCATTTCGCCATGCTCACGGCGGCGCAGCATCTCGTTGCCACGTGCCCATTCGGTCATGAGACCAACCAGCGGCTCATCGGTCGGGCCGAACTCCGTGGAAGAGGCTTTGTCGAGACCAGCTAGGGAGCGGGCGCACTCGATAACGGCCATCTGCATACCGAAGCAGATACCAAGGAAGGGCACGCCGTTTTCACGGGCATAGCGCACAGCCTCGATCTTGCCTTCGGAGCCACGCTCGCCAAATCCGCCCGGCACAAGAATGCCGTCGACCCGACCGAGCGCTGCGATCGATTCGGGATTCTTTTCGAACGTCTCGGATTCGACCCATTCGAGGCGGACCTTGACGCTGTTGGCAATGCCACCATGCAGGAGTGCTTCGATGAGCGATTTGTAGCTGTCGAGAAGCGCAGTGTACTTGCCAACCACGGCGATACGGACCTCGCCATCGGGATGACGCAGCGTTTCGACAATTTTGGTCCAGCGGCTCAGATCGGGCTCGCCATCCACAGGCAGGCCGAAATAGCGCAGCACCTCATTGTCCATGCCTTCCTTGTGGTAGGAAATCGGGCAGGCATAGATGGTGTCGACGTCCAGCGCGGCAATCACGGCCTCGGGACGCACATTACAGAAGCTGGCGATCTTGCGACGTTCATTGGTCGGGATCGCGCGGTCCGAACGGCAGATGAGCATCTGCGGCTGAATGCCGACATTCTGCAGTTCCTTGACCGAATGCTGGGTCGGCTTCGTTTTCAGTTCACCGGCTGCGGGGATGTAGGGCAGGAGGGTGAGATGCACGCACATGGTGTGCGCCGGGCCCAGATCGTTGCGCAGCTGACGGATCGATTCGAGGAACGGCAGGCTTTCGATATCGCCCACAGTGCCGCCGATTTCGACCAGCACGAAATCATAGCCATCGGTGCCAGCCACGACGGCTTCCTTGATGGCGTCTGTGATATGGGGAATGACCTGCACGGTCGCGCCGAGATAATCGCCACGTCGTTCACGGGCAATCACTTCAGAGTAGATGCGTCCCGTCGTGGCGTTATCGGCCTTTCGGGCATGAACCCCGGTGAAACGCTCGTAATGGCCGAGGTCGAGATCGGTCTCGGCCCCGTCATCGGTTACGAACACTTCGCCATGCTGATAGGGGCTCATGGTCCCCGGATCCACATTGAGATAGGGGTCGAGCTTGCGCATGCGGACCTTGTAGCCGCGCGCCTGGAGGAGAGCCGCAAGAGCCGCAGAAGCGATGCCCTTGCCGAGAGAGGAAACCACGCCACCGGTGATGAATACGAACCGAGTCATGGAAGGCTCTCCTACACCGGATCGTGTTCCGAGGGAACGAGAAGAATGCCGCCCGAGGACCCGGGCGGAAGAAATTTTTCGTTCTGTTGCGTTACTGCTTCGCAGGAGCCGCCGGAGCAGGTGTTGTGGCGGGCGTCTGGGTGGTCGTGCTGGTGGCCGGTGCGGCAGGTGCCGTCGGGGCAGGGGGCTGCGCCAGAATGTCACTGCCTGCGTTTGTCGAGGCGCCGCGGTTCAGTACCGCGAGCAAAAGGCACAGCACCATAAAAACACCTGCGAGCACTGATGTGGTGCGCGTAAGCAGATTGGCCGTGCCGCGTCCCGTCATGAACGATCCCATGCCCTGGCTGCTGCCAATGCCAAGACCACCGCCCTCGCTACGCTGGATAAGGATCACGCCGATCAGGGCGATAGTCACAAGGAAATTGAGAACGAGCAGCAGCGTGGTCATGTCCGGCTTTCATGTAAACGCAATATATATGCCGTCAGGACGCCGACGAGAGACCTGCCTTCGCGATGCCGAGAAAGGATTCGGCAGACAGGCTGGCCCCGCCGACGAGCACGCCCCCCACGCCGGAAACAGCGAGGATGGACGCGGCATCTTCGGGCTTGACTGAGCCGCCATACAGGACCCGTGGTGATTTGTCATCCGTTTCCAGATGGCGGTGTAGCACCTCATGAATCAGCGTCATGCGTGATTCGATATCCTGTTCGGTTGCCGCCTTGCCCGTGCCTATGGCCCAGATCGGCTCATAAGCCACGATGCCCTGGAACGTTCTGGGCAGACATTCCACGATCTGGCGTGTGAGCCAGGCCTCGGCCTGTCCATCGCGTTTCTGGCTTGCGCTCTCTCCCACGCAGATGACCGGGCAGAGAGCGAATTTCTGTGCGGTCACGGCCTTGCGTCGGATGAGGGCGTTGTCCTCATGATGATGTTCTCGTCGCTCGGAATGACCAAGCAGCACGTGTCTGACGCCGAGATCTGTCAGCATGGGAGCGGAGATATCCCCCGTATAGGCTCCCTCGGCCTCTGCATGGCAATCCTGCGCTCCAAGCCCGATGCCTGAGGATTGCAGGATGGGTGCAATGAGAGCCGTTAGGGTAAAAGGCGGGGCCAGAACGACATCGCGCTCAACCAGAACGGGCTCGATTGCGTCTGCAATTTCAGTAGCGAGTTCCGAACCCCGACCGCGAAGGCCATGCATCTTCCAGTTGCCCATGATCATCTGGCGCATCATGTATCCTTCAACGATCCTGCATTAACCGGCAAGCGATGCTCCTGCTTAGCGGATGTTTTCCGACCGGATACAGGGGGGAACGGCGATTGTTCGCCATCTTTGCATCATCTTATCGTCAGATGAATGACAAGCGTTGCATCGGGCATGGGCGCTTGATGTCCCCGGTGCAGGGGCGCCGTCTGGTCAAGTGAAGCGTGTCAGACTATGGTCCTGCCAATCAATCCTTGGCGAATTGCGGATCCTGGACGCGTATGATTTCGACTTTGCGGCATCTTGTTGTCGATTCCTGGCTTGGGCGCATCATTGCGCTTCTCATTTTTCTGGCCTTCGTTGGCTGGGGCGTCGGCGATATGGTCGGCAGCTATAACGGTGATCAGGCCAATATTGCCGTGAAGATCGGGACCCGACAGATCGGGGCCCAGGATCTCGCCAATGCCATTCAGAACGAAATGCCGCGCGTTGCGCAGCAGATGGGGCTGAGCAACCCGTCACAACTGACCCCGGCTGTGCGTGAGCAGGTTGCCCAGGGTGTGCTTCAGCGCATGCTGGCCCAGAACGAGGTTCTGGCCCTGGCGGACCGCAACGGCATGAAAGTGCCCGATGCCCTCGTTCGTAACGAGATCTTCGGCATGAGCGTGTTTCATGGCACGGACGGGCGGTTCGACCGCAAGCTTTTCAACAGCAAGCTGAGCCAGATTCATATTACGGAGCGCGATCTGCTGGCGAAGGTGCGTGATGATATCGGTGCGCGTAACCTGCTCGAAGGTCTTGGCAACGGCATGAAGGTACCGGGCTCGGTGCTTGATCAGCTGCTATCCTACAATACGCTTGCGCATCAGGTGGACCTTCTGCGTCTCGACAGCGCCTCTGTGGCCGTGCCGGTCGCCCCCGAGGAGGCACAGCTTCGCCGCTTCTATGATCTGCATCCTTGGCTTTATCGTTCGGCAGAATATCGTCATGCTAAGCTTGTCCTGCTCTCGGCAGACACGATTGCCCGCACGCTCACCATTCCCGACGCCGATCTCAAGCGCTTCTACGAGTTCGAGATCCAGAAATACGATGTGCCGGAAACGCGTAGTCTCGAGGTGCTGACGCTTCAGGACCGGGCGGCTGCCGAGGCCGTTCTGGCAGCCTGGAAAGCCAGTGGCGATTACGCCGCTCTTCAGAAGCAGAATCCGGCCGCCGCAGCTGTTTCCTTCCCCAATGCGCGCAAGGCCGATATCCCGAGCCCTGAACTGGCGAAGGCTGCCTTCGCGGCTCCCTCCGGCGTAATCGAAGGGCCGATCGAGAGCCCCGCAGGTTGGATCGTTTTCCGCGTCACGGCAATCAATGCGCCGCACAAGACCGATTTCGACCATGCGAAAGCCGATATCCGTGATGAAGTGGCCCGCTCGCAGGCCCCGCAAATTCTCGGTGGACGCGTGGCTTCGCTGCAGGATGCCATAGCGGGCAGTGCGGATCTCGAGCAGATACCGACGGATATCGGCGCCGTGCCGGCTCAGGGGTCGCTCGATGCGCAGGGCTTGACGAAAGATGGTGAGGTTGCGCCTCTGCCGGGGAGCGATGCCGTCCGCAAGGCCATTATCGCGCGCATCTTCAGTCAGAAGAAGGGCGAGAAGCCCTCGCTGGTCAACGGTCCGGACGGGAGCGCTTTTGCTGTGCTCGTGGACGAGATCGAGCCCGGCCATGTGAAGCCCTATGACACCGTGCGTGAGCAGGTCGGGCATGACTGGCTTCGCGAGCGTCAGATGCATATGGCAGACGAGCGTGCCACCACGCTCATGCAGGCCGCCCGCAAATCGGGTGGTCTCGACAAGGCCGTGGCGGGCACGACCGATGAAGCTCAGATGCAGAAGGATCTGATGATCTCGCGTATGCAGAATGGTAACCTGCCATCCGCCCTGCTGTCGCAGATCTTTTCGACCCCGGTTGGCAAGACTGGCATGATGGCCGATGGTGACGCGCTGTATGTGTTCACGGTCAAGGCGACCAAGCCCGCAAGCCCTGAGAGCACCAAGGCGCTTCGCGCCTCCATGCAGTCCCAGTTGCAGGACACACTGCGCAGTGACGTGCCGGTGGTGTTCGTCCATTCGCTGGAAGGGCAGATCAAGCCAGTGCCGAACATGCCGGTGCTTCAGCAGGCGCTCAAGGCGGGAACCGGACAGGAATGACGACCGAATTTCTCACGCGTATCGAGGCTGCCGACCTTCTGACGCCGGTCGCGGCTTTCATGAAGCTTTCCTCGCTGGTGCCCGCTCAGGCGGGTGGCGGTGAGGGGCGCCCATATCGTCTGCTTTTCGAAAGTGTCGAAGGCGGCGCCGCGCGTGGGCGATATTCGGTCATAGCCCTGCTGCCGGATCTCGTATGGCGCTGTGCTCATGGCGTTGCCTCAATTAACACGGCGCCGCACGACGCTGGGTCGGTATTTACCGAGATTGACGAGGCACCGCTGGTCTCCCTGCGTCGTCTCATCGATGAAAGCCGCGCCAAGTTGCCGGATTCACTGCCCACCATGATCGGGGGCATTTTCGGCTATCTGGGCTATGACATGGTCCGGCAGATGGAAACGCTGCCCAACGCGCCGCAGGATGATCTGCACTTGCCCGATGGCGTGATGATGCGCCCGGGACTGTTTGCCGTGTTCGATTCGGTGCGGGACGAGTTGCACCTTGCCGTTCCCCTGCGCGACGGCGGGATGAGCCGCGAGGCAGGTCTGGATCTGCTTGAGCGTGCAAGCAGGGCGCTCATTGCAGCCCCTCTCGATACGGCGCCTGAGCTGCCGGAAGGCAGCGTTCTCGACGCCCCGGTTTCGACCATGACGGCAGATGCGTTCATGGACAAGGTGCGCAAGGCTCAGGATTATATTGCAGCGGGCGATGCGTTCCAGATCGTGCCGAGCCAGCGTTTCGAGGCGGCGTTTCCTCTGCCTGCACTGGCACTCTATCGTTCCCTGCGACGTGTCAATCCTGCGCCGTTCCTGTTCCTTGTCGAGATGGATGGCTTCTCGCTCGTCGGTTCATCTCCTGAAATTCTTGTGCGGCTGCGTGATCAGGTCGTGACCGTGCGTCCCCTTGCTGGAACCCGTCCGCGGGGTGCGGATCGTGAAGAGGATGAACGCCTAGAAGCCGAGTTGCTGGCCGATGCCAAGGAACGTGCTGAACATCTGATGCTCATCGATCTGGGGCGTAATGACGTGGGTCGTGTGGCACGCATGGGGTCGGTCACCGTGCCGTCGTCCTTCGTGGTCGAGCGCTATAGCCATGTCATGCATATCTCCTCCACGGTGCAGGGTACGATTCGTCCCGAATGTGACGCGCTGGATGCGCTGTCTGCCGCTTTCCCGGCGGGAACACTGACGGGTGCTCCCAAGATCCGCGCCATGGAAATCATCGACGAGCTGGAAGTGACCCGGCGCGGCCCGTATTCGGGCTGCATCGGCTATGTCGGCGTTGACGGCGATATGGATACCTGTATCGGCCTTCGCATGGCGATCCTGCACGAGGGGCGGATGTATGTGCAGGCCGGGTGTGGCGTCGTGGCCGACAGCGATCCCGCCAGTGAGGAGATGGAGACGCGACACAAGTCACGCGCCATTTTCCGTGCGGCGGAGCTGGCCGTGATCCAGGCCAGCGGGGGTGGTGGCTGACGGGCTGAACCGCCGGAAAGTCAGGCATTGTAACGGAATTTGACCTTCACTCGAGACATCGCCATCTTAGTGCCATGATATTGCTGATCGACAACTACGACAGTTTCACCTTCAACCTTGTCCACCATTTCGGGGCACTGGGAGAGGCCTGTGACGTTCGTCGCAACGATGCCCTGAGTGTTGAGGCGGCCCTTGCCCTCCGCCCGGAAGCCATCGTGATTTCTCCCGGCCCATGCTCGCCCAACGAGGCCGGTATCTGTTGTGACCTGATAGCAGCTGCGGCGCCGCATGTGCCGGTGCTGGGTGTCTGCCTTGGACATCAGGCGATCGGGCAGGTTTTTGGCGCGACGGTTGTCCGTGCGCCTGTGCCGATGCACGGAAAGGTCGACGGCATACGTCATGACGGCACCGGCCTGTTCCATGGTCTGGTCAGCCCGACACAGGCGACGCGCTATCACAGTCTTACCCTGGCACCCGAGACGATACCCGACACCCTTATCGTCAATGCCCGGTCGCAGGATGGTGTGATCATGGGCGTGCGTCATCGGACCCTGCCGGTTCATGGCGTACAGTTCCATCCCGAGAGCATCGCTTCGGAAGATGGCCAGATGATGCTGGCCAATTTTCTCAACATCGCCCGTGCCGCTCGTCAGAAGTCGCAAGCAGCCTGAATGACGATGCAGTCTGGTCGTCTCAAACAGGTCATGAGTCGGCTCGCCGAGGGGCGGCGTCTCACGGGGGAAGAAACCGAAGCGCTCTTCACCCTCATCATGCAGGGCGAAGTGCCCGGCGAGCAGCTTGCAGCCATTCTCATGGCGCTTCGCCTGCGTGGCGAGACTGTCGATGAGCTGAGCGGTGCGGTGCGAGCCGTTCGCGCCTGCATGACAACCCTGCCCGATGCTCCGGAAGGGGCAATGGATGTCTGCGGTACAGGGGGGGACGGGCTCGGCACGCTCAATGTTTCCACTGCCGTTGCTTTCGTGCTTGCAGGTCTCGGTGTGCCGGTGGCCAAACACGGCAACCGCGCTCTGTCGTCCCGGGCGGGGGCGACAGACACGCTCATGGCGTTGGGGATCGCCCCATGCGAGGATCTGGACGAGCAGGCGCGCCGCTTGCGTGAGGGCCGTCTGGCTTTTCTCGCGGCCCCTCTGCATCATCCTGCCATGCGCCATGCCGCGCCGGTCCGGGGGGCACTCGGTTTTCGCACGATCTTCAATCTGATCGGGCCGCTCTGCAATCCGGCTGAAGTCCGCCGACAGATGATCGGTATCTACGATCAGCGTTGGCTGCGTCCCGTGATCGAGACACTGGCATCGCTCGGTGCGGAGTGCGTGTGGGCCGTACATGGCGAGACCGATCTTGGCGGGAGCGACGAAATCACCCTCGCGGGCCTGTCGCATATCCATGCCTGGGATGAGGGGCGCTTTCTCGATCTTGTCCTGACACCGGATATGGCGGGACTGCCGCACCGCCCCATCGCAGCGATTGCGGGCGGTGACCCTGCCCATAATGCCAGCAAGCTGCTCGACATGCTCTCCGGCCAGGAGGGCGCGTATCGTGATACCGTGCTGCTCAACACGGCTGTCGCCCTGCATGTCTCTGGCCGTTTCCCCATTCTTGAAAACGCGTCGATCGTCCCCACTCTTCTTCGCAGGAATGTCGAGGTCGCCGCACATGCCATCGATACAGGGCTGGCCCTGTCGGCCCTCGTTCAGGCGCAGAAGCAGGCGCCCGATTCTGCCGTTGCGGTGCACCCCTCCCATTTGATCCAGACGTCAGGCTTGAAATGACCGATCATTCGTCCACTCCCACGCATGACACGCCCGCCGGCTTTCCTGATGTTCAGGTGCCCGGAACCATTGTGCAGGAAGAGACCGCATTGCCCGTTTCCGGAGTGGACATGCCGGATGTTCTGGCTCGTATCTGCGCCCGGACGCGCATCGATGTCGAACAGCGCTCACAGATCATGCCGCTCAAGGAAATCACGGCTCGCGCCCGCGAGGTCAGTGTACCTACGCGTGGTTTCGGTCAGGCGCTCAAGCAGATGGCGGCCGATCGGCGTGTCGGGCTGATTGCTGAAATAAAGAAGGCCTCGCCTTCGGCCGGAATTCTTCGGCCGGATTTTGATCCGGTTGGCATTGCGAAGGCTTACGAGGCGGCAGGCGCGATCTGCCTTTCGATCCTGACCGAAGGCTCGTGTTTTCATGGGTCGATCGAGGATCTCAAGGCGGTCAAGGAAATCTGCCCGTTGCCGATCCTGCGCAAGGATTTCATCCTTGAGCCCTGGCAGGTGCATGAAAGCCGCCTGATCGGTGCGGATTGCATCCTGATCATTCTCTCGGCCCTGACCGATGCCGAGGCTGCCGAACTCATCGCTCTTGCCCGTGGTCTTGATATGGACGTGCTGTGCGAGGTGCATGACGAAGCCGAACTCAATCGTGCCCTTGCGCTCGACACCTCGCTTATCGGGATCAACAACCGTAACCTGCGTACGCTCGTGACCGATCTGGACACCACAGCCAAGCTTGCCCCGCTGGTGCCGCCCGATCGTATCCTCGTTTCCGAGAGTGGTATCCGCACACTCGAAGATGTGACGCGTGTGGGTGAGGTAGGGGCCAGCGGCGTGCTCGTTGGCGAAAGTCTCCTGCGCGAACAGGATCCTGGCATCGCCGCCCGCCGTCTGCTCGGCACGCTCTAACGCACATATTAACAGCCCGGGTTGTGGACTTGCTCAACGGGACTGGTAAATACCGGTCCCTGAGTTGTGCATGACACAACGATCTGGCCCAGGAGATACTCAGCATGTCCGGCAAAGCCCATAAGGGAGCGGCTCAGCCGCTCGCCGATCACAACGGACCGATCCTGCCACTGGAGACCGTGCGCACGGCATATCGCGATATGCTTCTGCTGCGCCGCTTCGAGGAAAAGGCCGGACAGCTTTACGGCATGGGTCTGATTGGCGGTTTCTGCCATCTCTATATCGGTCAGGAAGCGGTTATCGTCGGTATGTCGCTGGCGATGAAGCCGGGCGACAAGATCGTGACCTCCTACCGTGATCACGCGCATATGCTGATGATGGGCATGAGCCCCGGCGGTGTGATGGCCGAGCTGACCGGACGCAAGGACGGTTACTCGCATGGCAAGGGTGGCTCGATGCACATGTTCTCGCGCGAGAAGAATTTCTATGGCGGTCATGGCATCGTGGGCGCGCAGGTGGCCATCGGCACCGGTCTGGCCTTTGCCAACAAGTATCGCGGGACCGATGAAGTGGGCGTTGCCTATTTCGGCGAAGGTGCCGCTCAGCAGGGGCAGGTCTATGAGAGCTTCAATCTCGCCGCCCTGCACAAGCTGCCTTGCATCTATGTGATCGAAAACAACCGCTATGGTATGGGCACGAGCGTCGAGCGCTCCAGTGCTGCGGCTCACAACCTGTCCGAAATCGGAGCGCCTTGGAAGATTCCGGGCCGCAAGGTGGATGGCATGGATCTGTTTGCCGTGCATGAGGCGGCTCAGGAAGCTGTAGCGCATTGCCGTGCAGGCAAGGGGCCGTTCCTACTCGAGATGGAAACCTATCGCTATCGCGGCCACTCCATGTCTGACCCGGCGCGTTATCGCGACCGCTCGGAAGTCGAGGAAATGCGCCGTACGCGTGATCCCATCGAGGCGCTGCATAAGCTGCTTTCCGAGAAGGGCACGACAGACGAGGCGTTCAAGGAGATCGACGCCGAGGTGAAGCAGATCGTCAATGACGCTGCCGAGTTCGCGCAGAACAGCCCCGAGCCTGATCTCTCTGAACTTTGGACCGATATTCTGGTGGAGGCGTAAGTTATGGCCGCTCCTGTTCTCATGCCGGCTCTTTCGCCTACCATGACTGAAGGCACGATTTCGAAATGGACCCGCAAGGCGGGTGACAAGATCAATTCCGGTGATGTCATTGCCGAGATCGAAACCGATAAGGCCACGATGGAAGTCGAGGCGGTCGATAGCGGTATCCTGGCAAAGATCCTCGTGCCGGAGGGCACCGAGAATGTTGCCGTGAACACACAGATCGCCATCATCGCAGAAGAGGGCGAGGATATCTCGGCGCTGGAAAACGGCCCGGCTCCCGCGCAGACGACCCCGGCTCAGACCGCAGTTGAGGAAAAGGCTCCCCAGAAGCCGCAGGAACTGGTGGCGACACCGGACCGCGAATGGGGCGAGACCTCGGTTATCACCGTGCGTGAAGCCCTGCGTGATGCGATGGCCGCAGAGCTGCGTCGTGATGACGATGTGTTCCTGCTCGGCGAGGAAGTTGCCCAGTATCAGGGCGCCTATAAGATCAGTCAGGGTCTGCTTGACGAATTCGGTGAGCGTCGCATCATCGATACGCCCATCACAGAGCATGGCTTCACCGGCATGGCTGTCGGCGCCGCTCTGACAGGCCTGAAGCCGATCGTGGAGTTCATGACCATGAACTTCGCCATGCAGGCGATCGACCACATCATCAATTCCGCCGCCAAGACGCTCTATATGTCGGGTGGACAGATGGGCTGTCCTATCGTGTTCCGCGGCCCGAACGGCGCAGCAGCGCGCGTGGGTGCGCAGCATTCGCAGTGCTATGCCAGCTGGTACGCCCATGTGCCCGGACTGAAGGTCGTTGCCCCCTGGTCATCAGAAGATGCCAAGGGCCTTTTGCGTGCGGCCATTCGTGACCCGAACCCGGTGATCGTGCTCGAAAACGAGATCCTCTACGGTCAGAAATTCCCCTGTCCGGTGGATGAGGAGTTCATTCTGCCTATCGGCAAGGCGAAGATCGAACGCGAGGGCAAGGACGTGACCCTTGTGGCGTTCTCGATCATGGTTGGCGTGGCGCTTGAAGCTGCAGCCAAGCTGGCCGAGCAGGGCATTGAGGCGGAGGTGATCAACCTGCGTACCATCCGTCCGCTCGATACCGAGACGATCATCAACAGCGTCAAGAAGACGAGCCGTATAGTGTCGGTTGAGGAAGGCTGGCCCGTGGCTGGGATTGGCGCCGAAATCTGCACAGTGGCCTGTGAGCAGGCGTTTGATTATCTCGATGCCCCGCCTGCGCGCGTCTGTGGTCTGGATATTCCGCTGCCCTACGCCGCCAATCTCGAAAAACATGCGCTTCCGCAGCCTGACTGGGTGGTGGACGCGGTTCGCAAACTGTTCTGAGGGGCTGCGACCATGGCTACCAATATCCTGATGCCCGCTCTTTCTCCGACCATGACCGAGGGAACCCTCTCGCGCTGGCTGAAGAAGGAAGGCGATACAGTCAAGTCAGGCGATCTGATTGCCGAGATCGAGACCGACAAGGCCACGATGGAAGTCGAGGCGGTCGATGAAGGAATTCTCGGCCGTATTGTCGTGCCGGAAGGCAGCGAGGGGGTGAAGGTCAATTCGCCCATCGCCATTCTGGTTGAGGAAGGCGAGGCTGTGCCTGACGTCGTTGAGTCGGCCCCGGCGCAGAAGGCCGCGCCTGCCCCCGAGACGGCTTCACAGACCGCCGTGCAATCGGCTCCCGCCCAAGCCCCGGCTGCTGCGCCCGCACAGCCTCAAGCCACGCCGGTGGCGGCATCCCACGGCAAGCGCGTTTTCGCCTCACCGCTGGCACGTCGCATTGCCGCGCAGAAGGGTATCGATCTCGCTGCGCTGAAGGGAACAGGCCCTAACGGCCGTATCCTGCGTCGCGACGTCGAGAACGCGAAGCATGCTGAGGCTTCGGCAACGGTGACGGCTGCGGGTTCCGCTCCGGCTGAAGCCAGGCGCGTGCCGAACTCGTCCATGCGCAAGGTCATTGCGCGTCGTCTCAGTGAGTCCAAGCAGAACGTCCCGCATTTCTATGTCTCGGTCGATATCGAGCTTGATGCGTTGCTTGCCCTGCGTGGCCAGCTCAATGCAGCATCACCCAGCGAGGGCGAGGGGCAGTTCAAGATCTCTGTCAATGACATGATGATCAAGGCTGTGGCTCTGGCCCTGCGCGATTGCCCCGGCCTGAACGTCCAGTTCACCGAAGCCGAAACGCTGCATTTCCCCGACATCGATATCTCGATGGCAGTCTCGATTCCCGATGGTCTGATCACACCGATCATCCGTCAGGCCGATCGCAAGAGCCTGCGTGAAATCAGTGAGCAGGCGCGTGATCTGGCCAAGCGTGCCCGTGACGGCAAGCTCAAGCCGGAAGAATTCCAGGGCGGCACGTTCTCGATTTCCAATATGGGCATGTTTGGCGTGCGTGAATTCGCCGCCATCATCAACCCGCCGCAGGCCGGTATTCTGGCCATTGCCGCTGGTGAGAAGCGCGCCGTCGTGCGTGGCGATCAGCTTGCGGTTGCCACTGTCATGACAGCCACCCTCTCTGTTGACCATCGTGCGGTCGATGGAGCACTCGGTGCGAAATGGCTCAATGCCCTGCGTGACGTCGTGCAAAACCCCTATCGACTGGTGATCTGACCCATGGACAAATTCGATCTGATCGTCGTGGGCGGCGGGCCGGGCGGCTATGTCGCTGCCCTGCGCGCCGCGCAGCTTGGCAAGAATGTCGCTGTGGTCGAAAGCACCCATCTGGGGGGCATCTGCCTTAACTGGGGCTGCATCCCGACCAAGGCGTTGCTGCGGGCGTCCGAGCTCAATCATCAGTTGCACAATCTTGCCGAGTTTGGCTTCAGCGCCGAAAAGGTGAGCTTCGACATCGAGAAGGTGGTGGCGCGCTCGCGCGCCGTGTCGCGTCAGCTGTCGCGCGGTGTTGCCGGATTGCTCAAAAAGGCCAAGGTCAAAGTTTACGATGGCCGCGCCAAGCTCGCCGGTCGCGATGGCAAGGCGCATGTCGTGGCTATCAGCAAGGATGGCAAGGAAACCGGTCGTATTGCTGCGCCCGACGTGATTTTGGCAACAGGCGCCCGCGCCCGCCATTTCCCCGGGCTCGAGCCCGATGGGGAACTGGTCTGGACCTATCGCGAGGCAATGGTGCCGAAGGAACTGCCAAAGCGTCTTCTGGTCATCGGATCCGGGGCGATTGGCGTCGAGTTCGCGTCGTTCTATCGCAATATGGGCGCGGAAGTGACCATTGCCGAAGTGGCCGACCGCATCATGATTGCCGAAGATGCCGAAATCAGCGCCATGGCGCAGAAGGCCTTCGAGAAACAGGGCATCAAGGTACTTACCGGCGCCAAGGTTGGCCCGCTCGACAAGAAGGATGGCACCGTCTCGACCCGGATCACGACAGCATCGGGCACGACCGATCTCGTTGTCGACAAGGTCATTCTGGCGGTTGGTATTGTCGGGAATGTGGAAGACCTCGGCCTCGAGCAGACCAAGGTCAAGGTCGACAAGACCCATATCATTGTCGATGAGTTCTGCCGCACCGGGGAGCCGGGCCTGTGGGCCATCGGCGACGTGGCGGGTGCGCCATGGCTGGCACACAAGGCCAGCCATGAGGGTGTGATCTGCGTCGAGAAGATTGCGGGCCACGATCCCGAGCCGCTCCATCCGCTCAATATTCCGGGTTGCACCTATAGCCGTCCCCAGGTGGCGTCGGTGGGGCTGACCGAAGAAAAAGCCAAGGCAACCGGACGCAAGCTCAAGATTGGCCGGTTCCCGTTCCTCGCTAATGGCAAGGCGTTGGCCATGGGCGAGCCGGATGGTCTGACCAAAACAATCTTCGATGCTGAGACTGGCGAATTGCTCGGCGCGCACATGATCGGCGCTGAAGTGACGGAGATGATTCAGGGCTATGTGATCGCCCGCACATCCGAACTCACCGAGGCCGAGCTGAAGGAGACGGTTTTCCCGCATCCGACAATCTCGGAAACGATGCATGAGTCAGTCCTTGCGGCCTGGGGTGGAGCACTCCACTTCTAGTCATGACCATGCAGCGCATTACCATCGATCATCGCAAGCCAGGCTCGCTTCGCCATCCTGAAAAGGCAAACCGGCCGGACAACCCGATCCAGCGCAAGCCGGACTGGATACGGGTGAGGGCGCCCAACAGCCCCGTCTATCAGGAAACGCGCAAGCTCATGCGCGATAACAGGCTGGTGACAGTCTGTGAGGAAGCAGCCTGCCCGAATATCGGTGAATGCTGGTCACAGCGCCACGCCACCATGATGATCATGGGGGAGATCTGCACGCGCGCCTGTTCGTTCTGCAACGTCACGACAGGCATGCCTAAAGTGCTGGATGCCGACGAGCCACAGCGCGTGGCAGAAGCGGTGGCCAAGCTCGGGCTGCGTCATGTGGTTATCACCTCTGTCGATCGCGACGATCTGGCCGATGGTGGCGCGCTGCATTTCGCCCAGACGATTGCAAGGGTACGCGAAGCATCGCCGGAAACGACGATCGAGATCCTGACGCCAGACTTCCTGCGCAAGCCCGGCGCGCTTGAGGTCGTCGTCCGGGCTCGGCCTGATGTTTTTAATCATAATATCGAAACCGTCCCCCGGCTTTACCCGTCTATCCGCCCGGGCGCGCGTTATTTCCAGTCCGTGCGTCTGCTGGATGACGTGAAGTGGCTCGATGCCTCGATCTTTACCAAATCTGGGCTAATGCTGGGTCTTGGTGAGGAGAAGATGGAGGTGGCACAGGTGATGGACGATTTCCGTATCGCCGATGTCGATTTCATCACGATGGGCCAGTATCTGCAGCCAACGCCCAAACACGCTGCCGTGGCAAAATTCGTGCCGCCTGACGAGTTCGAGGAATTTGCCCGCATGGCTCGCGCCAAGGGCTTCCTGCAGGTCAGCTCAAGTCCGCTGACACGCTCGTCCTATCATGCCGATTCCGATTTCGCAGCGCTTCGTGAGGCGCGACAGAACAGGCTGAAGCAGGAAGCGCTCCAGCCGGAGAGACAGTAATGCCCACCCATGCCGAGCAACGATTGATCGCTTACAGTCCTGAGCAGCTTTTCGATCTCGTGGCCGATGTGGGTGCCTATCCCCAGTTCCTGCCGTGGTGCGTCAAGGCAGTCATCAAATCACGCACCGAACACGAACTGGTCGCGGATCTCACTGTTGGCTTTGGCCCGTTTCGCGAGACTTTCACGAGCCGTGTCTCGCTGGAAAGACCACACCGCATACGCGTGCGGTATGAGAAAGGCCCGTTCAGATATCTCAATAATGTCTGGACATTCACCCCTGACCCACGGGGCTGCCTTGTCGATTTTTTCGTCGATTTCGAGTTCCGGTCGCGCCTCCTGCAGAATGCGATCGGGGTGGTGTTCAATGAGGGCGTCCGGTTGATGGTCTCAGCCTTCATTAAACGCGCGCGTGATACTTACGGGGTATCGTCGCAGCCCGGTGCTGTGATCCGCCAGTAATCACGCGGACGTTTTTCGATTACACCGCAACTGCAACGCCTTCGTTACGTTTCCTGCTTAGAGACGGGTGTGGTTTGCGTCGCAATACGCAAATCCGGCCCCGATATCTGTGTATCAAGGAAGGATGAACGATGAAGATTTCTGCTCTGGGCGCTACGCTGATGGCCGCTACCTTTGCTGTTGCAACCCCGGCATTCGCCAAGCATACGGGCCACAAGGCTCATGCCAGCAAGACTGCCATGCACCACCAGAAGGCTGACAAGGGTTCGGCATCGACCGAAGACCTGAATGCGCGCAGCCTACAGCAGGCCCAGACCCCCGTCCCGGCAACCGCTCCGGCAGCCGCGCCGATGGCCAATGCCACTGCACCGGCTCCGGCCCCCATGCCGATGGACAACAACATGAAGATGCCTGCTTCAACGATGCCGGCGTCTTCAGGTCAGTAATTGATCCAGCGTTCCTTCCCGTGGTTCAGGTGTGAAGTCTGATTGTCATGGGAAGGAACAGCGGCTTTCCACCCTTCTCGGCGTGATGCATCTCTGCTGATACATCTGCCCTTTCTGGTGCGGAGGCTCTCAAACCCTGTCTCGAATGAGGCAGGGTTTTTTATTGCCGCGTTTGCGCGCATTGCGATCAGCCCCGACGATTGGGGGGCATCTGTCGCAGCCAAGGCCGCAGCCTAAATGTTCTGCAATCTGCCTCTCGAAACCCTATGTTTCGTCGTTTGCATTGCCTATATGCCCCCATCATGAGCGGTGTTGATAAAAAACTGGTGCGGGCCTGGGTGCGGCAATATGCGGGGCCAGCCAAACGTGCGGCCCTGCCCGTCGTAGCGATCGGTTGCTTCTCGACATTGGTCGGTATCGGTCAGGCCTGGTTCCTTGCATCGACAATAGGCCGTCTACTGGCCGGTTACGACCAGTCGGTTCCCGGTCTTATCGGGGCCTTCGCCGCGCTTTCCCTGCTGCGGGCAATCTGTCTGTTTGCGCAGGAGCATTGTGCGGCCCGTGCAGGCGTAAAGTCGCGCGAACGGCTGCGCCGATCGGCCCTGAATTCGGTTTTCAATGTCGGGCCAGCCCTGCTGCGCCGTCAGCACTCGGCCGAGATTGCGGCCTTGCTGGTCGATCGTATCGAAGCGCTGGATGGCTATTTTGCCCGCTGGTTGCCTGCTTCGATGACATGGATGGTCTTCCCGGCAATTGTCCTCGTAGCGGTGCTGGCAGTCGACGCCCGTGCAGCTTTGATCCTCGCGATATGCGGGGCGCTCGTTCCGGTAGCGCAGGCTGTGTTCGGCATCGGTGCCGCACTCGCGTCACGCAACCAGTTTCTGGCGATGGTGCGTCTCCAGGCACAGTTTCTTGATCGGGTTCGCGGTATCGCAACCATAGTTCTCTCAAACGCAACGGACGCCGAAGCCGCATCTCTGGCACGCTCGGCCGATGAGTTGCGCCGGCGCACGGTCAGGATTCTGCGCGTGGCGTTCTTTTCCTCGGCGGCCATTGATGTGGCGATGGTCGTGGCGATCATTCTGATCGTTTTGACACAGGGTCATTTCATCCATCTCGTCACCGGCGTTCAGGACCAGCCTTCGACGGGTCATGTTCGACCTTCACCACATTTCGCCCAGACCCTTTTCGCGCTTTTCCTGGTCCCGGAATTCTTTGCGCCTTTCCGTGGATTGGCTCTTGCCTATCAGGATCGGGCCCAGGCTGCTGGCGCGGCTGAGGCGATGCATGGACTGGATGGGGAAAGCTCTGAGGCGGCTCAGGGTGCTGCCAACGCCGTTGTGCCGGGGCCTCTTACTGTAGAGGCGCAGCATCTGGGCTATCGCTGGGCCGACGATCGACCCGCGGTGTTCGACGATATTTCCTTTACGGTGCAGCCGGGAGAGACATTGCTATTCGACGGGCCTTCAGGCGCAGGTAAATCGACCCTCATCGAACTGATCCTTGGTTTCATCCGGCCCGATCATGGAGCGATCCTGTTCAACGGGGAGGATATCGCGACGATGCGGGGGGCAGATATCGCCCGCCATCTTGCCTGGATTGGGCAGAAGCCTGTCATCTTCGCCGGTACCCTGCGCGACAATCTGCTTTTCGCCCGACCTGACGCAAATCAGGCGGACCTAGATGGGGCCATCAAAGCTTCGGCAGTCGACGCTTTCCTGCAGGACCTGCCGATGGGGCTGGATACCGAGATTGGCGAGGGAGGTTTCGGCCTTTCCGGAGGGCAGGCCCAGCGTGTGGCCATTGCGCGAGCCTATCTGAAGGATGCGCCGCTCCTGTTGCTGGACGAGCCAACGGCGCATCTCGATCCAGACACAGAACGCAGTATCATCGCGGCCCTTCATGATCTGGCCAAAGGACGGACGGTCATTCTCAGCAGTCATTCTGCTGCCATGCAGGCTTTCGCAACCATCAAACTGCGCCTCGGTCCATCACCTTCAGCCATGAAACCGAGTATGTCCACGGTCCGTGTGAGATCGGAGATCCCCGCATGAGCACAAGATCGTCTCATGCTTCGCCCTCGGCTACGCCAAGTGTCGGGCAGGCACTCGGGATCATTCTCCGGGTTTGGCGGCCCTATGGCGGCCGTTTGCTACTGGGCCTGATCCTCTCTGCACTCGCCCTGCTGAGCGGCATGGCGCTGATGTGGAATGCAGGGGCCAGAGTGACCTCGCTTGCGCTCGGAATGGGCGCTGGGCTCGGTTTGCTGAGGGCGTTCGGTGGTGCGCGTATCGTGCTGCGCTATGCCGAGCGCCTGTTTGCCCATGATGCCATGTTCCGCGCCCTTGCGGCGCTCCGTGTGTGGTTCTTCCGCAATCTCGCTTCCGGCGCTGCGGCAGGTCTTGGCTTTCGGCGCGCAGGTGATCTGCTGAATCGTCTCGTCGGCGATGTCGAACTGCTCGATAATCTTTATCTGCGTATCGCCATGCCCATGCTGGGTATCGCGCTGTCACTGCCTGTCATTGCACTTGTTGCAGGCTATGCAAACTGGCGTTTCGGGCTGGCGTTGTCCGGTCTTTTTCTTGTCGCGGCCTGTGTCGTACCGGTCGTATCCGCTCGGCGCGCTGCATCACGCAGTGCGGTCATTTCTCATGCAGAATCGTCCTTGCGCGTCGCTGCGGTCGATCTGGCAACTGGCCTGCGCGAGGCACGGGCATTTGGCGGTGAGAGCCGTCTTGCGGAGCGCCTGACGGCCGAGGAGGCGCGGCTTCATGATGCCCAGCTGGATCAGGCGCGCGCCATGGCTGGTGCAGGGGCCGTGTCCTATCTATGCGGTCAGGCAGCGCTTGTACTGATCCTTATAGGTCTTGCCGGGTTCGGAAAGCTGACGCTCGATTACGTTTCCGGCATAGCGCTCATATTCCTTACCGGAATGATTTTCGAGAGCATCGGCACGTTGGCGCGCACCAGTGTGCTGGCGACGCAGGTTGGGCAGGCGGCCCAGCGTGTTGTCGAGGTTTCCGAGGCGAAACCGAGCGCGGCAGGCACTCACTGCCCGGCGCCTGAGGCTGGCGACCTTGTGCTGCGCGATGTGACCTTCGGGTGGGATCCGGCACGTGCGCCTGTCTTAAAAGGCGTCGATTTCACCATAAGAGCAGGCGAGCATATCGCTCTGGTCGGGCCGTCAGGCGCAGGAAAATCCAGCCTTGCAGCGCTGCTGCTCAAGGTGGCACGTCCGCAATCCGGACAAATCCTGTTTGGCGGTCATGATCTTTCAACGATCGATACAACGAGCCTGCGCGGACAGATCGGATGGCTGTCCCAATCGACCCATCTGTTTGCCGATACCATACGGAACAACCTGCTTCTCGGTCGTGAGGGTGTGAGCGATGAGGCCCTTTGGGCGGCCCTGGAGCGCGCCGAAATGGCCGAGACTGTGCAAGCCCTGCCCGATGGGCTTGATTCCTGGGTGGGCGAGGGCGGAACACGGCTGTCAGGCGGGCAGGGGCGTCGCATCGCTCTGGCCCGAACACTCCTGCGCGACACACCGATTGTCATTCTTGATGAGCCTGCGACGGGGCTCGACAGCGTGACCGAGCGCGCCTTTCTGCGAACGCTGGGTCGCACGATGCAGGGGCGCACTGTCATCCTCATTGTGCATCGTCTGACGGGGCTTGAAAACCTCGACCGGGCCTGGCGTATCGAGACCGGGACCCTCGCGCCATTGCCGCTCTAGGAAGCAAGTTGGGGCGTCTGCTTGACGGGCGGTAAGCCACAAGGCAGTGACATCGTCACGGCCCCGTGGATGTCACGGCGATTCGAGAAGGAAATAAAGATGCGTCGTCTGCCTGTGATGTTGTCGGTGTTCGCCCTGACGGGTCTCTCTGCCTGTAATGGCGGTGCAGATCGCGACCGTTACCCTGTTTTCTTCGAACCCGCCTCGACCACTGTTTCGGCCAGTGCCCAGAACATCATCGATCAGGCTGCTGCCGACGCGCGCGACACGCAGGCCAAGACGATTGAAGTGATCGGTCACGCCGGTGCCCACGGCAACCTCTCCGCCGATGAAATGCTGTCCGTCGAGCGTGCGAAGGTTGTCGCAGCAGCTCTGACAAAGGCCGGTGTCGGCGCCGCCCAGATTACCCAGATGGCGCGTCCGCCCAAGAATAACGAGGATGCCGCTGTGGCCTCGCGCGTGGTGACGATTGAAGTCGATCCTTCCACGCATTGAGAAGCTCCATCTGAACCTTGGATTTAACTGACCTCTCATCAATCGTCTCCGACGAACGCGAAACGCCCGACGCGGTACTGAACCGCGTTTTCGGCTTCTCGAGTTTCCGGGGGCAGCAGGCAGAGGTCATCGAAGCGGTCATGAATGGCGAGGATGTGCTCGTCATCATGCCCACAGGCGGGGGCAAGAGCCTTTGCTATCAGGTTCCCGCCCTGTGCCGACCCGGTATGGGTATCGTGATCTCACCCCTGATTGCGTTGATGGACGATCAGGTGGCGGCATTGCGGCAGCTCGGCGTCAATGCAGCAGCTTTGCACTCCGAGCTCGATCCGGACCGGCTTGAGCGCATACGCAGCGATCTGCGCGATGGTCGGCTCGATATCCTCTATATCTCGCCCGAGAGGCTGGTATCACCCGGTACAGCGCGCTGGCTCGCACGTAACCCGGTATCGGTCCTTGCGATCGACGAGGCCCATTGCGTCTCGGCATGGGGCCATGAATTTCGTCCCGAATATCGGGCCCTGGCGGATCTGCCAGAGATCTTCCCCGGCGTTCCCCGTATCGCCCTGACGGCCACAGCCGACTCACGAACGCAGGATGATATCCTGCTGGCGCTGGGCATGCCGCAGGCGCGTCGTCTCACATCGAGTTTCCATCGTCCCAATCTGTTCCTTGCAGCCTCTCCAAAGGGCTCCGAGACGAAGCAGGTGCAGGACGCACTCACCCGGCATCGCGACGATGCCTCGATTGTCTATTGTGGCAGCCGCAATCGCACGGAGCGCATGGCGAAAAGCCTGCGTGAGAGAGGCTTCAACGCCTTGCCGTTTCACGCTGGCCTGTCGCCACAGGAAAAACACGCAACGCTTCTGCGGTTTCGCAGTGGCGAGCCAATGGTCATCGTCGCGACAGTAGCCTTCGGTATGGGCATCGACCGCCCGGATGTCCGCTGTGTGGTCCATCTGGACATGCCTGCGTCGCCCGAGGCCTATTATCAGCAGATTGGTCGGGCAGGGCGCGATGGGGCACCCGCCGATACTCTCCTGCTCTATGGCGGTGAGGATATGGCGCGGGCGCGTTACTGGCTGGAGCAGTCGAACGCGCCAGAGACAGAAAAGCGCGTCATGCAGGCGCGTCTGGAGAGCATGATCGCGCTGACAGAAACCGTCGGCTGTCGTACGCAGGCCCTGCTTGCCTGCTTTGGTGAAGCCTTGCCGACTCCCTGCGGGCATTGCGATAATTGCAGGACGCCTGCGGAGACATTTGATGGCACTGAGGCCGCGCAGAAAGTGCTTTCCACGATCTACCGCACCGGCCAGCGCTTTGGCGCCGTTCATCTCACGACGGTTCTCCGTGGCAAGCTGACTGAGGCGATTGAGCGTCACGCCCATCAGCATCTCACCGTGTTCGGTGTCGGCAAGGACCATTCGGAACAGTGGTGGCGCGGTGTGATCCGTCAGCTTATTGCGCGCGGGGCCATCAGGATGAGTGGCGAGCACGGTACATTAGGGCTGGATGTCGACGCGGCTCGCCCGATCCTGCGTGGCGAGGAAAAGCTGCGTCTGCGCAGCGACCCCATGAAGGCGCAAGGCTTCACTGCGCGTAATGCGCCGGCTGCATCGATTGTGGACGCGCTGGACGAGGAGGAACGCGCACGTTTCGAGGCTCTGCGCCGGTGGCGACGCGAGGAAGCTCGTGAGCAGGAAATCCCGCCCTATGTCATCTTTCATGACGCGGTCCTGACCGAAATCGCCCGGGAAAACCCCGACTCTGTCGAAGCCCTCTCAGACATCAAGGGCGTAGGGGCATCGAAGCTCAAGCGCTACGGTGATGCCGTGATAGCCGCGCTGGAGGGCGACTGAAGGCAATCGTGGTACGACCGCCCCATGACGGCTCTGAAGGCGCAGGCCCACAGTCCGGCCCCGGGTGGGAGGGGCATTGAGCGAGGTTGTGTCCCTCACGCGTGCTCCTCTTCGCTCGTCACCCGGCCCGGATTGTTACCTCTAGTCCTTGAGGGTGAAATTCACCGTCGTCGATGTGCCGCCAAGAAACTTGAAGGTCAGCGGAACACTCTCGCCTGTCTTGATCGTGTCGGGGAAGTTGCGGCAGATCAGATGGTAGCCTCCCTCAGGGAAGACCATTGTCATATCGGCAGGAATGGTGAAATGCGAAAACAGGTTGGCAGTGTGACTCGTCACCTCCTGCTCGCTGTGAAATGCTTCAATGGCGGCGCAATCAGGGGAGCTGACGCCTGAAATCAGGTGGGCCTCATGCCCCTTGTTGACGACCGTGAAATAGGCGGCGGCCAGCCCCGGGTAATGCTTGGCTCGGCGTATCCATCCTTCGATGGTGATATCGCGATTGGCGTTCTTCTGTCCGGGGACGTTGGTGTCGTCGGTCTGGGCCTGTGCTCCCGCCGGAAAGAGCAGCGCCCCTGTCACGCAAACTGTCATGAGCAGTGCTGGAATAGCTTGCACTCTTTTCACTGATACGCTCCTTTCTGCGCCCGGCTCGTTTCGCCGGCCCGTGCCATCATCTGCCCATCAGGGGGAAACTCTCATGAACTGCCCGTTCTGCGGCCATGAAGATACGCAGGTCAAGGATAGTCGTTCGACTGACGATGGTGCGGCAATTCGGCGCAGACGTGTCTGTGCTGCCTGCGCCCAGCGTTTTACGACGATCGAGCGCGTGCAGCTGCGCGAGTTGGTCGTGACGAAGATGGACGGTCGGCGGGTGCCTTTCGACCGTGACAAGCTGGCCCGCTCGATCCGTATCGCCCTGCGCAAGCGTCCGGTGGAGGAAGAGCGTCAGGAGCGGATCGTCAACGGCTTGGTGCGCCAGCTCGAGGCTTCCGGTGAAGCAGAAATTTCTTCGGCGCGTATTGGCGAATTGGCAATGGATGCATTGCACAGCATCGACGGTGTCGCTTATGTGCGCTTTGCAAGTGTATATCGCGATTTTCGAGAGGTTGAGGCTTTTTCGAAGCTGCTGACGGATATGCGTCCCGGTGAGGAAGCTGAACTGCCACTCCCGCCGGTCAAGCGCGGAAAAGACAAGGGATGATGACGATGACTGATGAGACCAAGACCAAAAACCAGCCGAAACGTTCGCGCACCGTAGCCCGTGTGGCCGCCGTTCAGGCGTTGTTCCAGTGCGAACAGGGGGGAGAGAATGCCGAGACGGTCATCAGCCAGTTCCAGCGTCACCGTCTGGCCGATGACCGGGGCAGCGGCTTTGAGGATGGCTATGTGCCTGACGCCGATTTCCGCCTTTTCGGTATGATCGTCAAAGGCGTGACGCTCGCCCAGGATCGTATCGACACAACGTTGGCGGCGGCTCTGCCCGCCAACTGGCCACTCAACCGCCTGGATCCCGTGCTGCGTGCCCTGTTGCGTGCGGGCGCTTGGGAGCTCGGTGAGGATGTCCCGGCGCGCGTTGTCATCAACGAATATCTCGATGTAGCGCACGGTTTCTTTTCAGGAGATGAAGCCCGTCTCGTCAATGGCGTGCTCGATGCGCTGACCCGTCCGGCTGCCCCCGTGCAGGGCAATGCGGAAGGCGATGATGCCGGGCATGACGGATCAGAACCGGTCTGAAATGAGCGGCGGCGAGTTCGACTTCATCGACAGGTTCTTTCGTCCGCTGGCGGGTGAGGGCGCTCTGGCGCTTGGCGATGATGCGGCGCTGATCGATCTGGCTGAGGACCGCGAACTGATACTCTCGACCGATACCCTGGTCGAGGCCGTCCATTTCCTGCCTGACGACCCGGCCGAGACGATCAGCCGCAAATTGCTGCGTGTCAGCTTGTCTGACTGTGCAGCGATGGGCGCAAGGCCGCGCGGCTATCTGATGAATATCAGCCGCCCTGCGGCGTTCGACGATCAGTGGTTTGCCAGTTTCAGCGCGGGGCTCGTGCAGGATCAGGCCATTTTCGATGTCCATCTGCTGGGGGGAGACACGACCAGCACGCGTGGCCCACTGGTCCTAAGTCTGACCATCCTGGGTGAAGTGCCGCGTGGAAAGGCCGTGCGGCGGGGAGGTGCCCGACTCGGCGACGTTCTGTGGGTCACAGGCACCATTGGTGATGCTGCCCTCGGCCTTCAGGCCCTGCTAGGCGAACTGCCAGACCCCGATGGTTATCTGGCGGGGCGCTACCGTATTCCCCAGCCCCGCACGGGCTTTCCTCTGGGTGATTTCGCCCATGCGGGAATGGATATCTCCGATGGCCTTGTTCAGGATGCCGGCCATCTTGCCAGGCAGAGTGGCGTGCATCTGGAAATCGATGCGGCAGCGGTTCCACGCTCTCCACAGGCTCGCGCTGCCGGGGAGGCATGGTTCGAAACCTGTCTGACCGGAGGCGATGACTACGAGCTTCTTTTTGCAGCCGATGAGTCGCAGACACACGCCATCATGAGCGCAGCCAGGCAGGCAGCTGTGCCGGCAACCCGCATAGGGCGCGTGACCCTCGGTTCCGGTGTTGCCGTTCTGGATGGAGAGGGTAAGGAGATGCGCCTGTCACGTACGGGCTGGCAGCATTTCTGAGGCGCGGTAACGCATGGACACCGGTCGCTTCTGGCGTGGACCTGTGATGTGTTCAGACCCCGCTCAGGAGCGGGCGGGGGCGTTCGGGCGGTTGGATACCCCGGTTGAGCCGGGGTACGCGGCAAGAGTGCTTATTGAGCGATATCTTTTTCGTACATGCGATGGACCTTGTTGGGCTCAGGCACGAGGCGGCGCACGAGGTTCAGCATCGGTGTATTGGTGTCGAGGATCCAGCCCAGCTCCACCGTTTTATAGGGCAGCGTCGCACGGCGGCGGATGAGCTCGTCGATAGCGAGTGAAGGCATGAGGGCACCGAGAAGCGTGCCGCGTACCTTGTGAGACACGCCAAGCAGGATCACACGGGCCGAGTCAAAGCGATGGCCCAGCAGCCTCGCACCCAGTCTGGCCCAGCCGAGCGGTGAAGGTGCTCCGTCGATGCCTCGGGCAATATCGAACACATTGGGCACCACCAGCGCCATGGCGGCGGGCTCACCTGCATGATCGATCTGGACATAATGCTCGGGCCGCAACACCAGCTTGAGCTGCTGGATCAGGCCTTCCATCTCGTAAGATTGCAGCGGGACGAAATTATAGGTTCCGGCCCAGGCATCGTTATAGAGCGACCTCAGCACTTCGCCCTGTGCGGCAATCTGCTTTTTGGAGAGATGCGAGACCGTGACATCGCCTAGCTTCCCCTCGCCGGGTTTCAGGGCACCCGGTACGATATGACGCTCGTCCAGATCCTCAGTCAGATCCAGCTTGAAGGTCAGGAGGTCGCGGGTGGGCTCAAAGCCCAGCGCCGCGATAAGGCCGTTGAGTTCCGGGGGATGCCAAGGGGTCCCGATCATTGGCGGCTCATTCTGGCCGGTGATCATGAGACCGGACTCGCCATGATAGCCAAGGGTCACAGGTCCGCGCATACGCACCATGCCCTGATCGCGCAACCAGGTTTCGGCGGTATCGAGCAGCGCCTTGACGACGCCTGTTTCGGACACGGCATCGAGGGCGCCGAACCAGCCTATTTTCTCGTCCCAGGCCTCCAGGGCCTTGCCATCCACTACGGCTGAAATGCGTCCAACAGGCTTGTTGTCGCGCCAGGCGATGAAGCAGCGCACGGAGGCATGACGGTAGATGCCGTTCTTGGCAGGATTGAGCAGATCATTCTGCTCCATATCCAGCGGAGGAACATAGCCGTCGCGCCCCTTGTAGAGTATCCGCGGGAGCCTGATGAAAAGTTTGAGGTCGTTGCGGGAGATAACGGGCCGTACCGTCACCGGGGTGACATTCGGCCTGTCTTGCGCAGGAGATGAGGGAGATGGGAAAGATCGCATATCATGGGAATGCTTAGGCGCTACCGTCGCGCTGTGTCTCTCCGCAGGATGATCTGTATCGGCCTGTGTGGAGCCTGCGTGTCCGGCATCAGCCTGGTCGGCATCAAACTGGCGGAGATCTTCTGCTTCCGACAAGGCTCACTCTCAATCGCGGTCTGTCCGGCTCGCCCCCATGGCGCGACCGGCCTTCCGTTTCATTTACGAAAGCGCGTTGAATGTCACGTCCAGAGCGGTTTGCAAAGCTGAACTTTGCACCAAGACATGTTCTTGTCACAGGAGCATCGGGTGGTTTGGGTAAGGAACTGGCGCTTCATTACGCTGCACCCGGCGTCGTTCTCACATTGTGGGGGCGAAATGCCTCCCGTCTGGAGACCGTCGCCCAAGCGTGCAGGGAGCGCGGCAGCGTTGTCAACTGCCATATCCTGTCGCTCACTGCGATCGATGACGCCCTGCAGCTTCTGCGACAGTGTGACGATCAAAATCCGGTCGATGTGCTTATCCTCAATGCAGGCGTATCAGACATACGCCCTGAAAATGCCCTGACCGAGACAGTTGAAGCGGTGCGTGAGGCAAGTCTCGTCAATTATGCAGTGCCCGCCATTCTTGCGACGGAAGCCGCCTCTAGGATGGCCCCCCGCAGACGGGGACGTATCGCCATGATCGGCTCGGTTGCGGCTCATCATGATCTGCCTTTTGCGTCGGCGTATAGCAGCTCGAAAGCGGGTCTTGCGCGCTTTGCCACGTGCCTGCATGCGGCGATGGCCCCCCATGATGTCGGGGTAACGCTGATCGAACCAGGCTATATCGACACGGCCATGAGCCGCAGGCTGGATGGCGCGAGGCCGTTTCTCGTCACGGCGGAAGATGCAGCTGCAAAGATCGCGACCGCGATCAGCCGGAATACTGCGGTTCTCGTCTTCCCGCACATCTTCCTTCTGCTCAAGCTGATCTCGGCGATCGTGCCGCGTGGTCTGGCGCATCGTCTGCTACGCCTTGCAAAGGTGAAACAGAGCGCTGCGTGAGCGATGTTTGGCGGCAGGGAGCAAAGTGGGGGTGTTGACGCAGGGATGATAGCCTGCGACTGCTTCCTCACGAAATGTTCGAGGATGGGTTCGGGATGGGCCGGGCCCCTGCCGGATCGAACATCGCCCCCGGAAACTGGAGCAAGCAATGCAGGATATTGTCACCGTCGATATTGGAGGCACGAACGCACGATTTGCGATCGCCAAGGTCGATCAGGGGCGTGTGGTCGAGCTGGGTGAAGCCACGACCCTGCGTACGGCAGATCATGCGAGCCTTGCCCTGGCGTGGGAGGCCTTCGGCCGTACTCTCGGTCGTGAATTGCCCCGTTACGCGGGCATCGCCATCGCTTGCCCGATCCAGGGTGAGACGCTCAAGATGACCAATAACCCCTGGATCATCCAGCCCTCCATGCTGGCAGAGCGTCTGCATCTGGAGGACTTCACGCTCGTGAATGATTTCGGGGCGGTCGGTCATGCCGTGGCCCAGATCGACGAGCAGTATCTCGAACATCTCTGTGGCCCCGATCGCCCATTGCCGACCGAGGGCACAACGACCATCGTTGGTCCGGGCACGGGGCTTGGCGCTGCCTGTCTGCTGCGCCGCAAGGGCCAGTATTTTGTGATCGAGACCGAGGGCGGCCATATCGATTTCGCACCGCTCGACGAGTTTGAAGACAAGATCCTGCGTGCGCTGCGCCGCCGCTTCCGCCGTGTTTCGGCCGAGCGCATCGTATCTGGCCCCGGCCTGACCAATCTCTACGAAATCATCGCCGAGATGCAGGGTCTGCCCATCACCATGCGCGACAACAAGGCGCTTTGGGAGATGGCCATGGAGGGCCGTGATTCGATGGCGGCCGCCGCTCTCGAGCGCTTCTTCCTCTCTCTTGGTGCCGTGGCGGGTGATCTGGCCCTGGCCCATCGCGCCCAGGGTGTTGTCATTGCTGGCGGCCTTGGCCTGCGCGTGGCTGACCGTCTGCCCCATTCCGGCTTTGCCGAGCGCTTTGTTGCGAAGGGACGCTTCGAGAGCATGATGGGCGATATGCCGGTCAAGATCATCACTCACCCTCAGCCCGGCCTGTTTGGCGCCGCCGCTGCCTTCGCCTCGGACCATCCGACGCTCTGAGGTTGAGGGGTGCGCCCTGTGGTTCGGGGCGCACCATCGCTTTTCTCTTACAAGAAATAGCCGATTTCATTGGCTTCGATGCTTATCACCCGGAACTACTTCCGCTTGCTGCTTGCTGGCCAGGGTCATACGAACCGATAACCCGGATGTCGCACCCTCCGAGCGCAGATATGAGTGTTCGGTTCAAGTCTGGCAGTATTCGCTGGTTTGAACGCACTTGCGAAAAGTGATCGTGACTTCCGGGAAAGCGCTGTCACCCTATGTCAAGAAATTGTGCATTGCGTGCGTGACGAGATAGCGTAGTGCTGTCTTGATTACATTTGTGTAATATTGAACCGCGCCGCCGCCTTGCCACGGACACCAGACATGATGAAGCCGAATTCCATCGCAGGTACCCCAGGTACGGGTCAACACGGGCGAGACGGTGACGAGCCGAGCCATGAGCACGCCAGGCGTGTTCCGCTCTGGCGGCATACCTATATGCAGGTTCTCGTTGCGATTATCGTCGGTTCGCTGATCGGTCATTTTGCTCCCCAGACAGGGCAGGCCCTGCAACCTCTGGGAGACGGGTTCATCCGTCTCGTCAAGATGATCATCCCTCCTGTCATCTTTCTGACTATCGTGACGGGTATTGCGGGGATGCGTGACCTGAGGGCGGTGGCGCGCGTGGCAGCGAAGACTTTCGCCTACTTCCTGTTCTTCTCCACGCTCGCCCTCGTAGTCGGACTGGTAACAGCCAATGTCATTCGTCCGGGGGCTGGGCTCCATGCCACGATTGATACGTCATCTGCCGGAACGGCCAGCGTGGTGCGCTA
Source organism: Asaia sp. HumB (assembly GCF_030263835.1). Taxonomy (NCBI): domain Bacteria; kingdom Pseudomonadati; phylum Pseudomonadota; class Alphaproteobacteria; order Acetobacterales; family Acetobacteraceae; genus Asaia; species Asaia sp. HumB. The sequence goes on from NZ_JARPML010000002.1 coordinate 2,908,276, forward strand.
TATTGGCAAGGCTCACGAGAGCAGCCTTGTCGATTTTGTGCTCAACATCATTCCGGACACCTTCGTTTCGGCCCTGACGACAGGAAACATCCTGCAGGCGCTTTTCGTTGCCATTCTGACTGGTATCGGCCTTGCCCTGATGGGTGAGCGCGGCGCGCGCATGTTCGATGTGCTTGACGAAATTTCGGCCGTGGCATTCCGGATCGTCGGTATCCTGATGAAAGCCGCGCCGATCGGTGCGTTTGGCGCCATTGCATATACGGTGGGCAAATACGGCGCATCGAGCCTGGCAGATCTCGCCACGCTTGTTCTGACATTCTACCTGACGGCAATCGTCTTTATTGTTGTGGTTCTGGGTGTCGTGGCCCGTCTCGCCGGGTTCTCGATCCTGCGGCTGATTGCCTATCTGCGTGCAGAACTTCTGCTCGTGCTGGGCACATCATCCTCCGAAAGCGCCTTGCCGAGCCTCATGGCCAAGATGGAGCGGGCAGGGTGCCCCAAGGCCATTGTCGGTCTTGTGGTGCCAATGGGGTACTCGTTCAATCTCGATGGCACGAACATCTACATGACGCTGGCGGCGCTTTTCATCGCGCAGGCCTATGACATCCATCTGGGTCTCGGCCAGCAGGTTCTGCTGCTTGGCATGGCCATGCTCTCGTCCAAGGGGGCGGCAGGGGTCACGGGTGCGGGGTTCATCACGCTCGCAGCAACGCTCTCGATCGTGCCTTCCATTCCCGTGGCCGGGATCGGGTTGATTCTCGGTGTCGACCGTTTCATGAGCGAGTGCCGCAGCCTCACCAACTTCATCGGGAACGCTGTTGCGACAGTTGTCGTGGCGCGATGGGAGGGCGTGGTGGACGATGCCAAACTGGCGGAGGCGCTCAAACCCGGCGGAGGGTCGGCGAATGCTTCCCCCGCGCTGACCGACTGACCGGCACTGTCCTCGTGATGCTAGGCATTAGCTTTAACAGACGCTGTCCGTCGGCCCTGCTTTGTCTCTCGTCGGCGCTTTGCGCGCAGCCTGTCTTGGCGCAGTCTCAGCCGCAGGGGCCCATGATAGCCCGCGTGAGGGTATTGCATCCTGATAGCGCCAATGCGGGCAGTTCGGGGCCCGATTTGCCCGTAAGTCCGCAGGTAAAGGCGCCGGCTGGCGCACAGGTTGCGAAGCGGATTCAGACATCCTCGCCGAACGCTTCCGTGCAGGCGCCCTCTGTCGGTTATAACCCGGCACCTGACCCTTTCCAGACCCGGGCACCGGCCGAGCCTGCTGTGACCACCTATCCTGCTCCCGCAGCGGGCGATGGGCTGACGACCTCGGGCTACAACCTGTCGCGCTGGGCTGAGGACTGGAGCCGGATGCGCTATGCGAAAAACCGGCGTGACTGGCTGGACCGTCTGAAATTCCTGCCCCTTAACCCTGCCCAGACAATCTACCTGACCCTGTCGGGGGAAATGCGCCTTCGGCTCAACCAGACCAGCAACCCCAATCTGAAGAAGGGGCCTCTGCAGAGACAGGATATCATGCGCCTCGTGGGGGGCGCTGATCTGCATGTCACGCGTTATTTCCGTGCGTTCGGCGAACTGGCGCATGGCGGGATATCTGGGCCCAATATCGGCGTGCCTGCTGCCAGTATGCGCAACAAGCTCCTGCTTCAGCAGTATTTCGCCGAGGCGAATGTGCCGCTGTCCCGTGTTCACCTCGGTGCACGCTATGGTCGGCAGGAGTTTACCGATGGTGCCAATTTGATGACCTCGCAGCGCGATAACAACACACTGCGTTTCGTGCTCAATGGTACGCGGTTCTGGGTGCGTGGCAAGATCATACGCGGCGACTTTTTCGATTTCCGCTACACAAGCCTCGGTCGGGGCGGTGCGCGAGACGATGTAATCGATCGCGGCATACGCTTCTCAGGGGGGACTGGAGGGCTCGTTATCCCCCATGATTTCCTGGGCAAATCAAAGCTCTATCTCGATCCGTTTGTCTGGCGTCTGCGCAACCGGCGCGCTGTATGGGGCGGCGCCGCCGCACGTGAGGACCGGATGTATTACGGTATGAGGCTCTGGGGAGATGTCCAGCGTCTGACCATCGACTGGGTGGGGAATTATCAGGGTGGCCATTACGATGGCCGTACAATTGCTGCCTGGCAGTTCTTTCTGGCGCAGACATGGCGTCTAGGGGCGAAGCCTACCGCGCCAAGGATCGGATTCCATGTCGATTACGCGAGCGGCGGTGGTGCCTATGGCAAAGGCACATTGCGCAGTGCGCTCGCACCTTTTGGCAACAACATCTATTACAGCTACCAGCTCTTCCTGACGCCCACCAATCTGGTGGCGCTGGCGCCGAACGTCACGGTCTCACCCATAGAGAGCCTGCGTCTCACGCTTGAGCACCAGTTTGCCTGGAAAGCGAGCCTGAACGATGCCGTCTATCGGGCCAATGGCTCGGCCTTCTCGGGAACGCAGAACACGAGGGCCTATCGCGTGGCCCAATCCACCCGTGCTCAGGCCGTCTGGACATGGACACCCCGTTTGAGCTTCACGGGGCGTTATGAGCATCTTCAGGCAGGGCCAGCCCTGACAAGGGCTGGTTATACCAGCTCGGATTTCGTGGCTGGCTGGGCGAATTACCGCTTCTGAAAGTAAGGCGACTGCCGAACGAGTCTCTCGAAGCGCGCCGGGGAGCGATCCTCCCCCGGCGCTGCATTGTGTTCAGTGCAGGCCGAGGCGGGCCTGATAGGTCACGGGAAAGAGCGAGAGCGCCCGCAGCCACGGTGTCGTGTCGGCGTCATCGGCGAGTTGTACATTGTCCACGCCGCAACTGCGCAGGAACTGGGCCTGATCAGGAATCAGATGACCCTCTGCACGGATCTCGCCTGCAAAACCGAAATATTCGCGCAGGGCGCGCGCCTGCGTGAAACCGCGTCCGTCCCTGAAAATGGGAAAAGCGATGACGATCAGATCGAGATGGTCAATGGCGGTCCCAAGCGTTTCGACGTCGAATTCCGGTGAGAGTCGGATGGCCCGCGTGGCTTCGGTCATCTCCGCCACCGGGATGATATCGAGCGTCTTGGGGGCCGGATGGCGCGCAGGAGCCAGTTCAAACAGTTTCATAAGCCGCTTCCTTGAAGGGGGCGTCACCAAGACGGGTCAATGTGTCGAGGAACTGCTCGCCTTTCTCCCGAACGCTAAGATAGCGATCGACGATACGTGCGATGGCATCCACCATGTCATCTTCCGGCAGGGCCGCACCAAGAATGTCGCCCGTGCGCGACTTGTCGTCATCGCGCCCGCCAAGGGTGATCTGGAAGAATTCCTCACCGCGTTTATCCACCCCAAGCAGGCCGATATGCCCGACATGGTGATGGCCGCAGGCATTGATACAGCCCGAAATGTTGATGCGCAGCTTGCCGATTTCTTCCTGCAGGCCGTTATCAGCGAAACGGGCGCTTAGCTTTTGTGCGATCGGTATCGAGCGCGCATTGGCCAGTGCGCAGTAATCGAGGCCGGGGCAGGCCACGATATCGCCGATCAGTTCGTTATTGGCATCGCCCAGCCCGATCTCGCAGAGTGCCTGCCACAGGGAGAGCAGACGATCCTGCGCCACATGGGCCAGCACGACATTCTGCAGATGGGTAATGCGGAGTTCACCGAAAGAGAACTGATCCGAGAGGTCAGCCAGACGGTCCATCTGGTCCGAGGTTGCGTCGCCCGGAATACCGCCAGCCGGCTTGATGGAAACTGTCACGGCAATCCGCCCGGGGGCGAAATGGGGCATGGTATTGCTGCGCACCCAGCGATCAAAATCCGGGTGATTGGCACGATCCTGCCTGAGTGTTTCCTCTCCACCTGGCGCGACCGTCAGATCGGGGGCTGCGAAGCGCGCCCGTATGGCCGCCACAATTTCCGGGGCAAGGCGATAATGGATGGGGTCCATGCGGGCCAGTTCCTGCCTGACGGCATCGCGATAGCCATCCACACCCAGCGCCTGCACGAGTATCTTGATACGGGCCTTGTAGATGTTATCACGCCGGCCATAGGCGTTATAGACGCGCAAAATGGCTTCGAGGGTCATCAACAGATCCGCTTCGGGCACGGCATCGAATAGCTCATGACCAACCAGCGGGGTACGTCCCAGACCACCACCGACGAAGATGCGAAAGAGGGGGCCATTCTCGCCGGGGCGTGCCAGTATGCCGATATCGTGAAAACGCGCCGCAACCCGGTCCTGCGGACTTCCGGAAATCGCGATCTTGAACTTGCGCGGAAGGAACGTGAATTCGGGATGCAGTGTGGACCACTGGCGCAGGATCTCTGCATGGACGCGTGGATCCATCAGTTCGTCGGCGGCAGCGCCGGCGAACTGGTCGCAGGTGACGTTGCGTATGCAGTTGCCGCTGGTCTGGATGGCATGCATGTCGACATCGGCAAGCTGACGCAGGATCTCCGGCGTGTTCTCCAGCTTGATCCAGTTGAACTGGATGTTCTGACGCGTGGTGAAGTGGCCATAATCGCGGTCGTAATGACGGCCGATATGGGCCAGCTTGCGCATCTGGCGGGAGTCCAGCACGCCATAGGGGATGGCGACACGCAGCATATAGGCATGAAGCTGAAGATAGAGCCCGTTCATGAGACGAAGCGGCTTGAACTCATCCTCGCTCAGCTCACCGCTCAGGCGCCGTTGCACCTGCCCTTCGAATTCCGCGATGCGGGAGGCGAGAAACTCACGATCAGCCGTTTGATACTGGTAGAGACCGACAGGCGCGTTCATGCGTCCAACTCCGTGGCAAACTGGGGGTGAACCGTGGGGCCGAAGGCCCGGATACGTTCGCGCACGCTCACTGGCTCGGCGATCTTCGCCGGGCGCACGACGACTTCGTAGACACCGACGACACCATCCTTCTGTGCCGATTGTATGGCGTTTTCGAGCGCCGATTCGTAGTTCTCGGGGGCAAGAATGGCGGCGTGGGCGATGGAACGCTGCCAGGCGCCGCTGGCATCACGCCATACGATGTGGCCATCCAGCAATCTGTTGGCTGTCAGCACCAGAGCTTCTCCGGCGCCTATGCGTATCGCCCGTTTCATCCACCATTCCGCCTTGCTTGAACTGAGACTGGCGTGGTTTATAAACTATCCACGCTGATCGTGTAATTATATCTCAGAGAACCACTTCGGGGGCAAGGCATCAAACCGTGACCCGGCCGTGGAAATCTGCTCTGCCCCCTTGCAGCCACGCGAAATTGCCGCATACGGGTTCACACAAACATTCCAGGAGCCAGAACGATGCCGGATCGTGCCCCTCTGTCCAAAGAAATCTTCCGCGACGCGATGGCGCGACTGGCCAGTGCCGTGACCATCATCACGACGGATGGCGAGAATGGTCGTCACGGCTTTACGGCCTCTGCGGTATGCAGCGTGTCCGATGACCCGGCGACGCTGCTCGTATGCGTCAATCGATCGGCGTCGACCCATGCGCATCTGGTGCGTCACAACATGCTGGCCATCAATATCCTGGCGCACGAGCAGGAAGCGCTCTCAACCCTGTTTGGTAGCTCGCGCTATGACATGGAGACCCGCTTCGCCAGTGGCGCGTGGCGCAAAGGCGAGCTCGGCATGCCGCTTCTTGAAGGGGCGTTGGTCACATTGGAGTGCCGCATCAGCCTGACACAGGAAATAGGTACGCATAGCGTCTTCTTCGTCGAGCCCCTCTGCGCCGAGTTTGCACGCGAAGAGGTCTCGGGTCTTGTCTGGTTCGACCGCGCCTATCGTAAGGCCTGATCGAGACCCTTCAGATCGAATGGTGGGCCCTGATCTGGCCCACCATACAATCTGGCGGTCAGATATGATCGAGGAACGTCTCCATCGTCCCGATCTGCCCTGCGCGCTGGATCAGGCCTCGGCCAGTCGTCAGGGCGCGTCGCCTGGCCTCGACCTGGCTCTGACGGTCCGGCGCTGAGTCATAATCATCAATCTGGGCGAAGCCTATGGTGCGCCGGATCATCTCGAGACCGGCAAAACCAGCCGCATCATGCATGACCTGTTGGAAAAACCGCGCATATTCCGCGCTTGCAGGCTGGTTACCCGTCAATGCACCAAGATCACCTTTCGGTCCCGGTGCCTTCCATGCCTCCAGATAGGCGCGTTTGAATCCGGACCATAGCAGAGTGATCTCGTCGCGCATCCACTCATCATGTTCGGGTTGCGCGTACGCATTCATCACAAGATTCGCGATGAACATCCCGATATCGAAGCCAATCGGGCCATAGAGTGAAAACTCGCCATCAATCACACGGACATCGTCGCAGTTGATCATGACGGACCCGGTATGCAGATCACCATGAAGCAATGCCTGCCCCGTCGAGAGGAAGCGCTCCTGCAGGCGTTCGACCGCTGCATGCAGGCTGGCGTCGCTTTGAATCGAGGCGACAGCGTCGTCGAGCTCCGGGCTGAGCCAGCGATTGCGTGCGCAGTCATTCTGGTAGGGGTCTGTCAGAACCAGATCGACTGTGATGCGCGTCAGGGCCAGATTGCGGGAGAACACGTCGCGCAAGGCATGCACGTCCTCGAAGGGCAGGGCGCGCCATGACGTGGCAAAGCCGGTACGGCCGACAAATTCGCCAATACGGGCGGCGAAACCGGCCGGTGCGGTACCGGCAATCAGGGCGGTACGCAGGACGTGATGCGTCGCGAGGTTTTCCATCACGATCAGGAACAACCCTTCATCGAGATGAAAGAGCGCCGGTATCTGATGACCCACCGCATCCGTGACGCTCTGCATCCAGCGCGCCTCGAACAGATTTCGCTCAAGTGGCATGGCCCAGGCGGGATCGACGCGCACATAGGGCAGGGACTGTTTGCAGCACATGCTGCCAGCCGGTCCTGATACGATGAACACCGTGTTGAGATTGCCGTCACTGACCTCGCGGGCTGTCCAGCCTGCGGCCTCGCCACCAAGGCGGGCGGCAAGGGCAGGGTGTGCCGCGAGATAATCAATAAGGCTTGACGCTGTGAGGGGGCGATAGGTGCTCATTGGGCAAGGCGCTCCAGCATGGCGCGGGTTGTCGGCAATACCTGCGGGCTGATCAGATCAATGCGATCCAGCGCATGACATTCAAGCTGGTCGTATTCGTCATTGGCCTTTTTCTGCCAGGCCTCGCGAATGGCCTCGAAGGGGAGGTCGGTATCGATGCGAAAGCCGAGATCGACGATATGGGTGGTGTCATGTTCGCAGGCCAGTAACGGACCGGACAGAAGGACCGCGTCGGTCAGGCCGATTTCTTCCTCGAGTTCGGCGAGGAGCTGGGCGCGAAGGTCGATCGGATCCTTTTCGCTGCGGGCCTCGACACTGCCTGCAGGCACACCCTGCCAGAAACCAGGAAGATAAAGGGAGTTCGGGTTACGTCGACCCAGAACGATGCCGTCGCTGCAGACAAGAAGTCCGGTGACGGCAAGCGATCTCAGCTGAAGCCTGACGGTCAGCTCGGGCGCGCGCATCTGGGCTAGAACCCAACGATATTCGCACCAGAACCCGTCCAACCGGTCGTGCTGCAGCTGCGAGAGGCAAAACACGCGGCCATTGTAGAGCCTGGGGTGTTTCTTCAACGCCTCTTGCCACACTGTCTCGATGCCCATCTCAAGCGCGGAATCGACCAGAGTCGGGGCCTCGTGGCAGGTTACCTGAATGTCCGGTAAGAGCGCGGTGACGCTCCACGGAGCGTCCACCGGGTGTCTGGCGCTGGTCATGAGGGTGTTCCGTGTTCTTCGAGCAGATGTTCGAGGGCTTCGAGCAACGGTTCGTCCAGAGGGGCTGCGCAGGACGCTATGTTGGCTTCGAGTTGCGCTGTGGAAGTGGCGCCTGCAATCACGCTGCCGATCTGTGGCTTGTGCAGCAGCCAGCCGAAAGCGAGATCCGCCATGGGACGTTCGTAACGTGCTGCCAGCTCTGCCAGTGCCTCGATAAGGGACCATGTGGCAGGATCACGATAGCGCTCCTGAAGATAGGTCCAGGCCGCCAGACGTGATCCTTCGGGTGGCGGTGCGTCCCTGCGATATTTTCCGGTCAGCATGCCTGAGGCCAGGGGAAAGTAGGGGAGCAGGCCCAGCCCGAAATGCGTCAGGGCAGGGAGGAGCTCTTTTCCGGCCGATCTGGCCAGAAGCGACAGCTCGTCCTGACAGCTGATGATACCGGCCAGATTATCCCGCCGTGCGATATGACAGGAATCGGCTACCTGCCACGCCGGTAGGTTGGAAACGCCAGCATAGCGGATCTTGCCCGCCGTCACGAGGCCGTCGAGTGTGTGAAGCGTCTCTTCAAGCGGGGTGCGTGGATCAGGAGAGTGGAGTTGATAGAGGTCGATCCAGTCGGTCCCAAGGCGTTTCAGGCTGGCTTCAACGGCCTCAAGAATATAGCGCCGCGATGCCCCGGAGTAACGGGCCGACGGATCATCGCCCGTGCACATTTTCATACCGAATTTTGTGGCGATGACGGCCTGGGATCGCTTGTCGGTCAGGGCCTTGCCCAGAGCCTCCTCGGATGCGCCTGCATAGGCATCGCGGCGGCCATAGACATCGGCCACATCAAACAGCGTCACACCCTGATCGAGCGCCGCGTGAACCAGCGTACTTGACTGTTTCTGGTCTATGCGTCCGCCAAGGTTGTTACAACCAAGGCCAAGGGTGGAAACCACGAGGCCCGATCGGCCGAGACTGCGATAGCGCATACGAGACTCCTGCGGCATGATCCGGCGGCAGCATAAGCCAGTTGAAAGCCGTGGTCACGGCAAGGGTGGCAATGGCCTCACGCATCACGGCGAGGACACGTTCTGGCTCTTTGCCACCGCACACTTGAGCTCCGTATGAGGGTACCCCCGCCAACCCGGCCCGACCTGTCGCGCGTTTTCCCGGTGGTCTGACGACGGGGGAAACGAGCCATTTTCAGACCGGAACGATACCGAAACTGAGCTCCAGCTGGATGGATGTGTTTTCAAACATCGGAATACCGATCCAGATTCCCCCAAGATGGTGGTGCGGGCGGAGGAAGTAGAAATGGCGTCGATCCCCTTCATCCTCCTGAAGGACTGGTGGCCATGCGCTCTCAGTAACCCCGTCTGAGCGTTGTGTACTCATCAGGAGTTGGGCTGTAGCTTCTTTAAATGGCCGGGTGAGAGAAACCCTGAATACCTGAGCCTTGTCACTTTGGAGGGGCGAAAGGAACAGGTGGGCTTTGCTTTCGCTCCATTCGTGCTGTCCGGGTCTTCGCCCAACAGGTGCTGCATTGAGTGTAAGCGTTGTGGCGTGCCCGTCCTCAGCGAGGATGGCCTCCACCTCCATGTCCCGATGCAGCTGCGGGGTTCCCTTAAGCCACGCCGCAGATCGCTGTTTTTTTTCGCCTGAACCAGCGCTTGCTTCCGGGATGCCCGGTATGTCCTGAGTGTCGCCAGTATGAAGCGTGGTCGCTATCAGCCATTGCACACGGCCCCAGCGCGCATCGGTTCTCCATGCGCGGGTCAGTGGAGTGTAATACTCCTGGATCTTCATGGCTTCGTTGAAATGACACGCGAGGGCTCTGTTACGGAACCACTCATGCGAGGCAGAGGGCGTTGGTTCGCTGCTCAGAGCCGCGAGCAGAGCGCGGGACCAGTCTCTGGAGATCGCTGCCGTCGGCATCGAGTCAGCGTCGCGACTGAACCATTTGACCTGGCACATATGTGCGGGCAGTTTTTCTGAAAAAGCTACCAGGTCCGGGAATGTCAGCTCCCGGATGGGATCCCACAGCATATGGCAGATATTTGTAAAGCGCCCGTCGCCGAAGCGGCGGAAGAAGGTGACCGGAAGAAATTCCTCGAGCGCCGGCGTGCTCTGCACCGGATCTGGAAAACACGCCGCACAGGCTTCAAGCACAGGCAGGCGTTTGTAAAGCGTGTTCCACTCTTCGCGCGTCGCAAACAGTCCTTCGATCTGGTTGAGCGACATGAGGGGAATATCGGCTTCATCGACCAGATAGCGCCTGAGGTTCTCTGACGCTCGCATACTATCCCACACCCAGGCCTCCCCGGGCGGAATATCGTCCAGCGGTACGTCGATCAGAAAATGCCTCGTCATACCAACTGGGGCTACATTGCCTGCGAAGGTCTGCCTGATTGCGTCGGAGGCGTTGAACGGACGTACAAACAGGCCATTCGAGGCGCACGTGCAGAAATAGGCGAACTTCGGAACAACGCGAAGAGCTTCTCCGTACGACTCAATATGGCCGAGCAACAGTGTCCCCCCCCATTTGCTCCGGGAGACCCTACCGTTGAAGACATGGACGCGGGGATGGCCGGTCAATGCTGTATCTGGGATCTCGCGTGAGGCAGGGAAATTCACAATGAGGTGGCAATCCTCATCTGTAAAATGCAGGAAATTCTCGATATAGGTCTCGAGGAATCCATCTTCCTCGTTGAAATTGGTGGCAAATACGGTTGGCCCAGCTGCTTCTTGGAACACTCCGCGTTTGGGTGCATGAAGCAGACTGGCGTCGAGAGTACGGCCCAAAACCTGCACACGCTTGAGGTGGAGGGGGTTCCAGTTGTCCAGTCGTATCCGGACAAACCGGGCTATTGCAGGGGTGGTGAGGGAAACTTCGCAGGCGGAGTTTTCATCTCCGCCAAAAAGTGTGTGGTCGGTTCGGGAATAGACCTCAAGCCACGCCTCACCATCGATGGAAACAAGAATGGTGAACATCTTGCTTCTTATCGGCCAGTAATCGGTATTGGAAAGTATGACCTTCTCGATACGGCATACGCTCTCGAGATCAACCTGCCACCAAGGGAACCATTCGGAGGCCGTGTGAAAACTGCTGTCGGAATGAGCAGGCTGGACCGCCTCACCGGCGACCTGACTGAGCGGGAGCACGATATCAGGGTGCTTGGAGCTCTGGGTTGCGGGCCGGCCAAGAGCAAGATCAATCAGTGCGGGCATCGGAATACTCATCAGACCAGATCGTTACGGCTGCTTTTGAAATCAGGGCCGACTGCCAGGGTTACTTCGGCGATTGCATTGCAGAACACTGGCAGCCCAATCCATACCTGTCCGTCAGACCGTCGTGCTTCACGGACGAAATAGTGGCGCTCCATGTCGTGATCGCGCTCCAGTCTGTCAGCATAATCCACGGTGTAGCCGTATTCATCGAAGAACACGGTCCGTGAGAGTATGTCTGGTGGCACGCAGCGGTCCTTGCGCATTGTCATGCGGAACACTGTGCTCCCTTGCAGGCCTGAGAGATAAAGGTAGCCTTGAAGATGCACCCCGGATACCGGACCGCCGTCTTCAGAAATTGCGCTGCAGGACAACCGCAGTGCTGTCTCACCCTGATCGGTTTCATAGATTGAAATTGCGCATGAAACGCGCTGACCGGTTGCCTCCATGTAGAGGTATGCGGGCGATGCTGCATTGCCCCGGAATGCCGGGACATCCAGGTCGATCCTTTGCCGTTCGCAGGAAACCTCGCGCATGGACCAGCGGAAGCCGCATTGTCCCTGCTGTTCCTTCTTCCACCAGCGATCCGTCAAAGGGCCGAAACGCTCTGCCTGGTGCATGCGATCGACCAGCTTGGACGCCAGGGTGGTTTCCTGAAACTTGTTGAGCGTCATCTCCTGGTTTTGCGCTTTGGTGAGAAGGGCGCGTCCCCAGTCTGTCGTCACCGCCAAGGTGGATTGTGCCACCGGGGAGCGATCGAACCATTTAACGGAGCATAGGTGATCGGGGAGGTGAGGGACCATCTCTAGCAAGTCGTCTACCGTCGCCTGACGTGTTCCTGACCATAGCACGCGACAGATATGCGTATATTCCCCGCTTCCGACGCTGTTGAATACCGAGGTAGGCAGTAATTCCTCGATAGCCATGAAATTTTCGAAGGAGAAGAATTTTTCCAGACCGGTTATCGCGGCTCTCCTCTCCTGCACTAGATCCCAGTCTTCTCGGCGCGCAAACAGACCTTCGATCTGAGTCACAGAAACGCGATCAAGGTGCATTGCTGTTTTCAGATAGTTGCCGAAACCCTCACTGTTTCTCAGATGATGCCACATCCAAGTGCCATGATAGGTTGGCTCGATCGGATCAACTTCCTGATCCAGTTCGTAGGCGCGTTCGCAAGCGACGGGCACGCGCGCAGCAAGGGGAAGCTGCAATATCGCGGCAGTCAGATCAAAAGGACGTACCATCAGGCCATTAGAGGCCATGGTTGCGAAATAGCGAAAGTCTGGAAAGACAGCACGCGCGGCTTCAAACGACTCAATATGACCAACCAGCAGCGTATGTCCCCATTTTTCGCGCTTGACCTGACCATTGAAAATATGGACCCGCGGACTTATGCGCGTGAGGTCGGACGGAATTTGGCGATCGGAAGGGAAATTAAGAGCGAGGCAGACATTCTCGGCTGTGTAGGCCAGAAAATTGTCGATATACTGCTTGAGGAAGGCATCGCTTTCATTGAAAAGCGTTGAGAACACCACGCGGCTATCGTTCGCTTGATTCTGGCACATCGACAGTATGTCGTGGACGCTTTGTACAGGGGGCGCGGCTGGAGAGGTCATGAATTGAACCCGATCGAAGCCGAATTCGCTGAAACCGTCCATACGTATTCTGATATGGCGCGCAGAGTACACGCGTGAAAAATGCGCGCTGAATAATTTGGTGGTTACTGGCTCGTGCAGGGGTTGGGTCCAGATGGGCAGCCAGTGCTCGCCATCATCCGAAAGCAGAATTGTGAATAGTGGAGGGTGGCGTTCATCACACTGCCACCCCTCAATAGAGAAGCCTTCGATAGACATGACTCCCGGGAGGGAGATTTGCCACCAGGGGAACCATTGGCGTTCGCATCTGAAATCACTCTCCGCGGCTCGACGTGTGAATGAGCTCGAGCTGATTACGGCCTTGCCATTAACATCGTCCACGAAGCTGCTCCCCAGAATGTTGTGAAATGCAAAAATGCCGAACCACTTTTGCAGGTAGAAAGAAAATTCCAGTCTCTCTTGCGCTTTAAGCACCGAGGCGATCGTATGCGCAAGTTCGCGCAGCGCAAATGCTGTGGAATTAATCTTAAATAATAGTGGAGAATTTTCATAGTATTGCAAAAGCGATGCGTACTGCAACGTCTCCAGCAGAGAGGCGAATTTTGAGGCGTCTTATACTAACGTAAAAGGCAGGGGAGCTTCCCATAACAGGGTGATGAATGCGTCTCGTCTCGGGAGATCAGTAGAAGAAAGTCAGCGTATCCCTACGTCAGGGTGTCGAGACAACCTTGATCTGGGTTTCGACGTTGACGGCACCGTTGATGGCGGGATTGACGGCATTCGGTAATATCGCAATGGCCACGCAGTCGCCTTCTTCGACCTCGGCGGGAACTGTGTCGATGGCATTGGCCTGCTTCATGACTGAGTCAAGGCCATTACCCGTCAGGACCACCTCGAGCAGCTTAACAGCATCGGGGCCGAGTGCCATGCTGGGGTTGGGGGCATGACCGTTACCGCTGCGATCATTCCACATGAACTTGTTGGGTGAATGACCGGGGAAGGCACGCTGGCAACTATGATGCTTGTAGATAACGACAATATCGCGCACGCTCCAGGTGCCTTGACCCGCCGGAATTTTAGAGAATTCTGCAGGGGCAGTGGCGGAGACGTTCCCGTAGAGGCTGATCACCTTGCCTGGATGGATCGGTCCCTGCCTGGAGACGGGGAGTACTGCATAGGCATTGAGCACCGGGCCACGCGCGGTGCTGGGGGTCACGATAAATTCTGAGTCGAGACCGCTATAGGTTTGCTGCGTCCAGCGTGGTGCGCCCGTATCATAGAGGAGTTGCAGGTCAGTGCGCATCGTATAGGGCAGATTGGCAAAGTCGGTGCCGTCGAAACTGAGGAAGATACAGCCTCCGGGCCTGATATGCATGGGTAGCCTCTCTGGCAGAAGCAGGGCGACAGGGAAAGTCTCTGTACCCGGATGCGCCTGTTTGAGAATCAGCCCTGCAAGACCCTGGCTCGGGAACCGAGCATAGATTTCGGCATAGCTTCCGATCGTCTGACCCGACACAGGGCAATTGCCCTGGGTGGTATAGGCGAGGCCGAACAGGGTTTCCGAGTTGACGGCACCATGCAAGGCAGGATTTGCGGCGCTGGTTGTCGAGATCGTGCCAACCAACCCCCTGAAGTTAACGTTCGGTGGAAGATTATCGGGTAGCCTGAACGCATAAAGGTTCTTGATCTGAAACGACGTTGTTTTTTTTGTGAGTTCTGCCTTGATCGGGAGCCGGTGGAGTTCAGCCGCGTTGGGTACGGTAGACGGCGTTGCTTGCGCCATGCCGATAAGTGCGGAGTAAGCAATAAAAAGGCTCGCAGCCAAGGCGCGTGTCAGCGAGCTGCTAAGCTTGCGAGGCGTGTTTTCTTGCGCATGGAGGCTGGTCATCGCATTTTGGTCCGGTGTTTGTGCAAATATTAGTCAGTGATCAACATAGAGTTTATCAGGGAATAGCAGGTTGAGCGACAATGGAAAAGAAATCGTGCCTTCGGGACACGTCGTTACTGCCAGCTCTATCCCCAATTGTGATGTCGCAGGACCAGGTCGCCGCTCCTTTATGGGGGGTATGGCGCTTCTGATCGCTGGCGGTGGGCTCGGCCGGGCTTTCGCTGCCCAGCGTTTTCCGCCTGACCACATGATCGCCACCGATCCCTTCCGTCCGATCAGCCACTTCACCGCGCAGAGAGGCTGGATGAACGATCCCTGCGGCCCGATCTTTGCCGATGGTGTGTATCATCTGTTCTACCAGTGGAACCCGGAGGCGGCCATCTGGGACAATATGCACTGGGGCCACGCCACAAGCCCTGATCTGGTCAACTGGACCTATCAGCCCGTCGCGCTCTCTCCCCAGCGTGACGGGCCTGACCGTGATGGCGTGTTTACAGGCGATGTTGTGCTTGATGGGGATCGCGCTGTCGCGATCTACACCGGCTTTCGTTTCAACCGTACGCCTCCTCAGATCCAGTGTATGGCTGTTTCAGATCGTGCGATGACCCATTGGCGTCAGCATCGCGAACCTCTTCTGGCCAGTGGGCCGGATCATCTCAATATCGGCGGCTTTCGCGATCCCAAGCTTTGGCGTGAGGGGCAGACCTGGGTCATGCTGGTCGGCAGCAAGATCGAAGGTGTGGGCGGGGTTGTTTTCCGTTATGAGAGCGTGGACCTGGCAAAATGGACGTTCATCCGCATTTTCTATGGGCCTTCTGACCTGCACGGTGGCGATGATGTGCTGGAATGCCCGGATTTCTTCGACCTCGGTTCGTGCCACGCCCTCATTTTTTCTATCAATTCAGTCGTGCACGTTGTTACGGGGCAGTATGAGCACGGGCATTTCACGCCAGCCAGACAGGATGTGCTCGGCTATGGCGGGTTTTACGCCGCGCGCAGTTTCAGCGATGCGCATGGTCGTCGCACAGTGTTCGGATGGTTGCCTGAAAAGCCCTGGCAGGCTGGCGAAGCAGCGGCACGCGGCTGGAGTGGCGTCATGTCCTACCCCCGTGTGTTGACTACAGACAAGCAGGGCAGGGTCTTTTCGAGAATCCACCCGTCAATGGAGACCCTGATTGGCGAAGAAATGTTCAACGGTTCGCTGGCCCGGGCAGTGAGCGTCGATGGACCTCAAGTCAGGATACGGGTCCAGTTTCCTGCCCTGAGCAGTGGGAGCATCGTGTTTGCCCACACGGATCGCTATCTGCATCTCGATTACGATCCGGTAGCTGCGCCGGGCGAACTTTCCTGCAACGAGGATCGTGCGCCTCTCGAGAAGTCGTCTCATGCAGGGCTGGATATTTACGTCGATGGCAGTGTGATCGAGATCTATACCTCGACTGGCACTGTGCTGAACGCCAGGGCATATGGCAATCCGAGTCGACCATTCACGCTTTCAGGTACCGGATGTTTCGCGGATGCCGCCTGCGAAATCAATGCGCTCCTCCCGGCCATATTCCGTTTTGCTGAGTAACCCTGTTACTTTTCCGGTGGAGGCGTGTTCGGCAAGGTCAGTCTGGCCGAAACCGGACAATGGTCGGAGAGGGTAAGGGGGAGCGTATCGCGAAAGGTCATGACGCGCAGACTGCCGGGGAGTAGCCATGAGCGGGCGGCCCCGCCCAATATGATGTGATCGATAAAGTAGGTCCCCCCCTCACAAGGGCTTGCCATTCTTGCCGTGACAAGAAGCGGGTCATGAGGGGAGACCATCTGTCGATAATACGGGTCGGTAGGGGTCAGACGCCGATTGAAGTCACCGAGGACGATATAGGGTTCGCCCTCGTCTTCACGTTCTTCCACCCAGTTGGCGATCAACCCCACCTGTTCGCGCAGGATCGGGCAGGCATGGGCGGCCTCCGTCCATAGACGGTCCCAACACCCCGATTTCAAATGAACGATCAACAGTCGCAGGCTCGTGCGCCCATCAGAAATACGTGCGTCGAGACCGGGGCGCAGGGCGTGGCCACCGTGGATTGAGGAGCGGTCGAAGTCGCGCAGTTCGGTGGTAACGACGACTTTCCATGGCGCACGCAGGACAAGGCCGAGGTTCTGGGCAATCGGCGCATGTGTCAGTGCGATCGTATAGCCGGGGGAAGGGAAAAGTCGTCGAAGTGCGGCTTCGTCACTGACTTCCTGCACGGCAAGAATATCGGTGTCCAGATGGCTGGCATAATCGCGCAGGGCTTGCCAGTCTTGCGCCGTACGTTGGGGGGCGTCGTCTGGCAGAAGTGGGCTCGACGCTGGAAGAAGGGTTAGCCAGTCAAGATTCCAGGTGGTGAGCTTGACTGGTGTACCGGGCGCCGCACTGGCTGTCTGGATAAAGGTCCAGACAGCCAGAAAGCAAAGTCGGGCGTAATCAGACCTTGACGCCAAGATCGCCCAGAACGTCACGGACGGTCCGCTCCTGACGGGTCTGCTCGTCGATCACGACAACCTGCCCCGACCCGATATCATAGAACCAGCCCTGCAGCGCGATCTCGCCGGCGGCGAGGGCACCCACCACAGCCGGGTGGGTACGCAGATGGGCAAGCTGAAGCAGAACGTTCTGCTGTGCCAGTTCCTTGACCGTCTCGGGGCCGGCGTCTTCGGCCTTGAGGGGGCCAAGCGCGGCGCGGGCCGCCTCGGCGTTACGCAGCCAGCGCTGCACCGTGGGCATGGCATCGAATTTCGGGTTGTTCAGGTCGCACAGGGCGCCCATCGCACCGCAATTGGAGTGACCGCACACAACGATGTGCTTCACCTTGAGGACGAGCACGGCGTACTCGATGGCCGACGAGACCGCACCGAGCATTTCGCCATGCGGAGGAACGATATTGCCGACATTGCGCACAATGAAGAGATCGCCCGGCGATGTCTGGGTGATCATGCTCGGATTGATGCGGCTATCGGAGCAGGTGATGAACAGGGTGGAAGGCGACTGGCCATCGGCAAGGCTTTCAAAGAGCTCGCGATGCTCTTCATAAACCTCGTCGTCGAAATGCTGTACGCCCTTGAGAAGGGCAACCAGGCTGTTTTCGATTTCACTTTTCATCGTGACCTCATCTGAAAAAGGGGTGTGGCTTGCTGTGAGTTTTGCGCCACACCTGGAACTCAGATGACTCGGATGCCGTGGTTTTGATTAGGTGTCCATGCCAGAACGGCATGGTTCACCCTTTGTCATGAACGCTCAGGCTGAAAGCGTTTTTCTGAGTGAATCGAACACGGCGTCGCTGTTGGGCTGCGGACCACCAGCCTGCGCCATATCCGGTCGACCGCCGCCGCCCTTGCCACCCATCTCGGCTGACGCCAGACGGACCAGATCGACCGCATTGAAACGATCATTCAGGTCTTTCGTGACGGCGACGACAACACTGCCTTTACCCTCAGCCGTCGAGATCAGGGCGACAACACCGCTCCCGATCTGCTTGGTGATGGCCTCGGCCATGTTCTTGAGCTCACGTGGCGCCACGTCACCCAGATCACGCGGCACGAAGGTCACGCCATTGATGGACTCGCTGGCCGAATCGGCCTGACCCGTTGCCAGACGCTTTTGAAGCTCCGAAACCTGACGTTCCAGGGTCCGACGCTCCTCGACCAGCGCGGCGAGGCGATCCGGAGCCTCGGCAATTGTGGCCTTAAGAAGATCGGCCATACGGCGCAGACGCTCATCAGCCTCGATGGCCAGACGATCTGCGGCAACACCGCAAACGGCCTCGATGCGACGCACACCAGCCGAAACACCGCTTTCCGAAACGATGCGGAACGGCCCGATTTCGCCCGTGCGTCCGACATGGGTGCCACCACAAAGCTCGATGGAATAGGCTCCGCGCGTCTCATCGCCCCGCCCCATCGAGACCACGCGGACCTCATCACCGTATTTCTCGCCGAATAATGCCATGGCGCCTTCAGCGACCGCGGTTTCGGGGGTCATGATGCGCGTTTCGACAGCACTGTTTTCACGAATACGAGCATTCACCTCACGCTCGACAAGTGCCAACTCTTCCGCCGTGATGGGGCGAGGCTGCGAGACGTCAAAGCGCAGGCGCTCCGGCGCGTTCAGACTGCCTTTCTGGGCCACATGGTCGCCAAGCTGGCGACGCAGCGCCTCGTGAAGCAGGTGGGTGGCGGAGTGATGACCACGCACAGCCTGTCGGCGCGTATGATCGATCTCTGCTGTGACCGATGTCCCCGGGCGCACAACGCCCTCGATCACACGGCCATAATGCACGAGCAGATCGCCATTGCGCTTCTGGGTGTCGGTTATCTCGATGCGCAGGTTCTCGCCAACCAGCACGCCGTGATCGCCTACCTGGCCGCCACTTTCTCCGTAGAAGGGGGTCTGGTTCAGCAGGATGGCGATCTCATCACCGGCCGAGGCGCTTTCGCTTTCGATTCCGGCCTTGGCAACCAGTACGACCTCGGCATCGGCTTTTTCCGACGAGTAGCCGAGGAATTCCGACGCGCCAAAGCGCTCGCGGGCATCGAACCAGATGGTTTCCGCAGCGGCATCGCCCGAGCCCACCCAAGCCGCACGTGCACGGGCGCGCTGCTCTGCCATGGCGGCCTCGAAACCAGCCACATCGACAGTGCGACCCTGTTCGCGCAGCGCATCCTGCGTAAGGTCGAGCGGGAAGCCGAATGTGTCGTAAAGCTTGAAGGCCACGTCACCGGGGAGAGCGCCGCCCTCGGCCACACGGGCGGTTTCGTCCTCAAGCAGCGACATGCCGCGTTCCAGCAGGGCGGTGAAGCGCTCTTCCTCGCCCTTCATTGTTTCAGCAATCAGGGATTGGTGCTGAACGAGTTCGGGATAGGCCGCTCCCATCTGCCGGATCAGGGCAGGAAGCAGGCGATAGAAAACCGGCTCGGTCGCGCCCAGACGCTGGAGATGACGCATGGCGCGACGCATGATGCGGCGCAGCACGTAGCCACGACCATCCTTGGAGGGCATCACCCCATCTGCAATCAGGAAGGCCGTCGAGCGCAGATGGTCGGCCACGACACGATGGCTGGCGCGCAGTGATCCATCAGGATCGGTGCTGAGCGCGTTTGCCGTGGCTTCGACCAGGCTGCGCAGCACATCGGTGTCGTAGACGTCGCGCTTGCCCTGCATCACGGCTGCAAAGCGCTCGAGGCCCATGCCGGTATCGATCGAAGGGCGGGGCAGCGGTGCGCGCGTGCCCGGAGGCCCTTCGAGATACTGCATGAAAACGAGATTCCAGATCTCGACAAACCGGTCGCCGTCTTCCTCGGGCGAGCCCGGAGGGCCGCCCCAGATATCGGGGCCATGATCGAAGAAGATTTCCGAGCACGGACCGCAGGGACCCGTATCGCCCATACGCCAGAAATTATCAGCCGTCGGGATACGGATGATCTTCTCTTCAGGAAGGCCCGCGATCCTGCGCCACAGGCCAGCCGCTTCTTCATCCTCGGCATAGACCGTGGCGAGCAGCTTTTCCTTCGGCAGACCATAGCCCTTGGTCAGGAGGTTCCAGGCAAACTCGATCGCTTCGGCCTTGAAATAGTCACCAAAGGAGAAATTGCCGAGCATTTCGAAAAAGGTCAGATGGCGAGCCGTGTAGCCCACATTGTCCAGATCGTTATGCTTGCCGCCTGCGCGCACGACCTTCTGCGCCGTCGTTGCACGCGTATAGGGGCGTGTTTCCTGCCCGGTGAACACGTTCTTGAACGGCACCATGCCAGCATTGGTGAAGAGCAGCGTGGGATCGTTCTGCGGCACCAGCGAGGCCGAGGGAACGATCTTGTGGCCCTTGTCTCCGAAATACTTCAGAAACGCGCTGCGCAGCTCATTTGTGGTGGTGTTATGGATCGGTGTGGTCATGGCGCGAGCAGAAAATCCCGATTGCGGCGTGAAGATGGCATCTCCACTAGAGCAAAGAGACCGCAAAGGAAATGTTTTGCGCGCGTCGGCTCAGGATTCCAGATCGTGATCGGCAGGGTCCACATTCAGATCGACTGCCATCTGCGCCAGCTCCATGGGCGTTTCAGGAACCTTGGCCCGGAAGACAAGCTTGCGTGACAGATTGAAATTGGCCATCAGCCCCATGAGAGACCCCGCCGCCAGAGGCAGGGCAACATGCTGTGAACAGAATGGAATGGTGAAGCACAGAGTGTAGACCGTCCCGCGATTGAGCAGGAACCCAAAGCTGTTGGCGGCCAGAAAACGCAGCCATTGCAGTATGGGATGGTCGCGATGGGCGACGCTGCGAAATGTCCAGAGCTGGTTGAGCAACCAGTTCAGGCTGGCCACCAGAAAATAGGACAGTAATGTAGCTGCCGTCAGGCCGAGTTCGGGGCGAAGCAGATAGACGATCAGAATGTCCCAGACCAGACCAAGAGCGCCGATAACGCCAAAGCGCAGGAACTGCGTTATCAGCTGTCGGGGCGCACGCGGATAGAAGATCCGTTTCTTGAGCACGTCGCTGGGGCCTTTCGCATCATGAAATCGGGGTCAAGCTGGTAGGGCCATTGGGGGCCGGATGCAAGCGAAGTCGGGGAGGCAGCTTGGGTTTTTGACGTGTTCAGGCCCGCTATCAGCCGGGCCCCGGTTTTCCCGGTGCGTGGTGGCTTGGAGACAAGGAGGCAGGAGGGGAAGAGCAATGCAGACACGCGTCATGTTCTATCCAGTCCGACCCCTCTGGCCGTGGATCGCCAGTGATACCAGGCATTGGCAGCCAGCCCGACCAGTATGGCGTAAAGACCGGCACTGACCCACAGGCTGCGTGTGAGGAACAGCGCCACGTAGGCGGTATCGATGGCAACCCAGAGTGGCCAGCACAGCATGATTCGCCGGGCGGTCCAGATCTGCGCGACGAGGCTCAACGCGCTCAGCGCGGCGTCAGTGAATGGGGCCGGGTCGTCCGTCCAGTGAGCCAGACCATAGCCCAGTGCCGCACCGGCGATCAGGCCGACAAGAATATCTCGTGCCAACGCCGTATGACGGTGTGTTTCCACACGCACGCCAGTCTGTTCGCGGGGGGCGTAAGACCATGCGTACCAGCCGCGAAGCAGGAACGCGCAAAATGCAAGCTGCAAGGCCGAATCTGCCCAAAGTCGTGCCTGAGCAAAGACCGCCAGATAGAGCAGAGCCGCTATCAGGGAGACTGGCCACCCTGACACCTTGCGCTGGCCAGTTAGCCAGATCCCCGCCACGGTGAACAGCGCTGCAATGGCTTCGAGAGGGGACATCAGGCTCTTGCCGGAGGGGTTGCCACAAGCTGGCAAAGATTGCGACCGGGTGGTGAATCAAACCAGTCGAGATGACCAATCAGATAGGTCTCCCACGTCACTTCGGTAGTGTCAGGAGCGCGCAGCAGCGTGTCGTAATACCAGACCTCCGAACAGGCGAAGGCCACATGGGCAAGAGGCAGCATGGCGGCAATTTCTTCCCGATCATGCGGGCCCAGCGCCTCTTCCTGATCGTATCCGGCGAGGAAAGCGGCCGTGTGATCGGGTCTTGTGGCGTAGTCCACCGACTGATCCGTGTGCACGAAGTCGCGTTTACTGGTTGGCGACACGGCGTGCGGGTTCATCCAGTCAACCATGCTGCGTTCGAGGGCTACGGCAATATCGAAAGCGCGGGTCGTAAGATCGGCCATCCCGAAATCGAACGGTGCCCTGACGATCGTGCGGTCAGGCAGGCTTTGCCCTGCTTCCTTGCAGTCCCAGATGAGGTTGGACCCGTGCCAATCGCCATGCCCCCAATGCAGGGCCGGCGTTTTGAGAAACGGTCGGGCCTGCGTGATGGCGGGCGTTAGTGCTGCGATCAGCGGGGACAACCCGCCTTGCCGGTCGAGCGCTTCGCTCAGCGCAGGTTGAGCCTTAACCCAGCCGCGAAAGGCTATCTCGGGATCAGCCTCTCCGAGAAAAGGGGTGAGGGCGGAAACCAGCGGGCGTGTCGAACGCGACGGGGCCTTGAAACTGCGTCCGGCTCGATGAAACCGGGCGAGGGCGCTTCCTGCCTCAAAGGCCTCGTCAGGGCTGCGATAGGGCTCCCATGACATGGTGTCACGGTAGAGGTCCAACCCGGCGAGGGCGGGGAAACATTCATAGCACCATGCGCCGCTCACAAGGATTGTGCTGCCTGATCCTGCGCTTTCGCTCGTGCATTCGCGGGGGCAGGCGACCGGCAAGCCATTTTCTGAGAGGTGAGAGATCAGACGGTGCTCTTCTGCCAGCGCGCCCCTGTCACGAAGTTGATGATGGTGGCGCTTGAGGAACCATACCTGACCGCCCGGATTGCTGACACGCGCGACCGCAGAAAAGGGCCGTGCGCTATGCCACGAGATCGGCGCTTTGCTTTCAAGTCCGAAAGCTGCGAGGACGTGCTTTGCCTCATCCTTGGTGATGAGCGGCCAGTCGCGCTGTGCCTCCTTGCCCCAGAGGCCGAATTGCCCGATCTGTTCTGACGCGCCCGGCTCTGTCATCAGAACCCGGCGGTCGCAGTGGCCAGGGCCGAGAACCCGCCGCCGATATAATAATCCGGCGATGATCCTGCGATGGTCGATCCATACCGCCCTGTCGTATCGCGGGCATTGAGTGTGGGGTCGGCAATCCCCGACAGGTAATGCTCATTGGTGATGTTGATGAAGTTGAGTCGCAGAGACGGTGCCTTCAGTCGGGAGAGATCCGAGAAACGATATCCGACCGTGAGATTGCCCGTCGTATGATCGCTTATGCGTTCGTCATTCATGAACGTTGCGTATTGGCGCCCCGTATACTGAACGGCTGCAAAACCGAAGACGTGCCCGTCATCATAGGTCAGTCCGGCTGAAGCTTGGAGTTTCGGGCTGCGCACGGCTGTCTTGCCGGAGGTGGGCAGCAGGTCACCGCCGCTCCCGATATCGTTGTCGATCGTTGCATGGAGGTACTCGCCTGAGAGATATGGCGCAAAATGTTGCCAGGGTTTCAGGCCGAGCTCGATATCCACACCACGCGATGTTTGGCCACCGGCATTCATGGTGGACTGAATGGGCGTGTTGTTGACCAGCACCTGCGTCTGGATCTGCCTGTTCGTGAAGTTGTAGTTGAAGAAGGTCATGCTCCCAGTCACGAGTGGCCCCGTATAGCGATAACCGATTTCTTCAGAGATCGAGTATTCGTTGCGCAGGTTATGCGTGCCAGTCGTACTGATGTCGCCGGAGCTGGTGTCATAGACATTATACAGCGCCGTGAAAGCCGGAGCGCGGAAGTTGGTCGTGGCGTTCAGGAAGATCTGATGCTGGGGCGTGATCTGGAAGCGCAAACCCAGACGGGGGAGCGGCACTGCGCTATTGCTCGCGACACGATACTGCGGTCCGGGGACGGCATTGGTACCAATGCGGCTGACCATAACCTCCTTGAACCCGGCCTCGACAAGCAGGCGGTCAGACAGGAAATGCATCCTGTCACCCACATAAAGCGCATTCGCCATGCTGATGGTGTGCGTGTCGCCTGCAAGATAGATGCGCGCGTTGCTCAGCCGCACGAAATTGCCGGTACCGCTGCCCCAGATGTTGGCCGAAGCGCCGTTCTCGCGCACGGGTGAGAAGGACTGGACCTCGTGATCATCGCCGTAATCGAACCAGTAGCCGGCATAAAGCTCGTTCCATCCCTGTTTCCAGGCAAGCTCCGATGTGAATCCTGAGCGATAGCTGCGCTGGGTATAATTGGCACGTACGATGGCCGAACCATCATCAGAGCTGGGGAGGGTAAGCGTGTCCGTAAGAGCCTGCGTACCGGTATAGAGCCCGCTGAGAGGCAGGGTCGATCCCCCCGGCACATTGCCATAGGCGCCCTGCGCATAGGGTGTGGCCTTAAGTGTGAGGTGATCGGTGAGCGCAAGCGAGACCGGCGCTCCCATGTAGAGCGTCCGTTCGGGCGCACGCCACAGGCGTTGATAATAGGGGCCAGCTTCCTGGTCCTGCGGGTCGTAGCGCGATGCCAACGCATTGCCCGACGAGCCCCCATATTCCCTGAACTGGTCCTTCGACACCTGCGGGTAATAACTGGTGATCGTGCTGTTGAAGCTGCCGACAAGTCCCGCGTGGGAGCGCTCTCCGATGTCACGCACAAGCTTGAAATCGATATGGTGGCGCATGTCATGGCCGGGGCCACGCCAGTTCTCGGCGCTGGTATGGGAATAGGAAACAAAGCCCCGCAGCCCTGTGTGCCCGATCATCCCCGTATCCAGCCGGATGAATTCGCGGTTGGTGTTGTACGAGCCATAGGAGGCCGACATCGCCCCCCCGGCCTTGCGCGCCGGATCGCGAAAATCGAGGCTCATCAATCCGCCCGCGGCGTTGAGCACCGGACTGCCCAGATCCGCCTCACCCTGGGCAAGGGCGATCTGCCGATAATTCTCGCTATCGGCAAACTGGCTCGGATAGCCGGAATAGAAGGCCAGATCATTGAGAGGCATGCCTTCGAGCACATAACCAATGGAGTCCGTGTTCAGCCCGCGCACCGAGATGGTTGTCTGGGGGGAAAGCCCCATCGCATCGGACGAGGCCACATTGGCCCCTGGCAACATGGAGACAAGCTGATAGGCGCTCGATATCGGGGCCTGTCTGGCAATGAAGGTGCTATCGACCGTACTGACTGCCTTGATGCCGTGCTGCGGATGGATGAGACCACCGCCGCGTTCGGCATCGCGCTTTTCAGGCTCGGTGGCTTTGACTGTGATTTGCTCGGCCTTGCCGGATCTGGCGCGTTCGTGTGCGGCGTTGTGGGGCTCGGGCTTTACGGCAGCCTGCGCTGAAAAACCGGCCAGCACGCAAAGTCCAACGCCGGAGACTCCGGATAAAAGGCCGATACGCCGCAGCACGGGGGGCATGTTGAGCAAACGAGGCGGCAAAGGCGGGGTCCAGTCGTGATAGGTCGTACGGTAGGTGTTGCGTATGAGAGCAGGTCTCATATCGACGGGTTCGAAACAATTGTTTTCGTGATGCAGGGCGCAGGTTTCACGGGCGAACAGGTGAGGCAGATGAGGCATGAGGACGATGACGGCCCCGGCACCGGATATATAATCTGTTTCGCGCAGTCGGGTGTCAGTTCTGCTATCTGTGCGAAACAGAGTCGTTCTGCTAGCAAAGCGCAGTAAACAGGGAGGGGATTTCAATGCTCGCGAAGAATATTGCGTCTTACGTGACTGGCTGGGCTGTCAAGCGCGACACAGATGCAGCGCCCCATCTCGTCAATGCCGATGATATCGCCTTCCTGGCCGAGCTCGTTGCACAGCAATCAGGCCTCGCCGCGGAGGATGCCGAGCGCAATCTGCAGGTGGTGCTTGAAGGATGGCTGTTGCAACGCGCCCGGGGGGAACGTCCCACCCGTTTTAATACAGGCGATTTCAGCGCATTCATCGCGTTTCTGCCACCTGCTGAGCCTGAGCCTGAGCCTGAGCCTGAGCCTGTTGACAGTTCCCCGGCGGAAGAGCCGGTGGCACGCGTGAGCACCGCGCGCAAGGCGCGGCATGCGCCAAAGGTTCCGTCCGCCCTCTCTGAGGCGGAATCATCGCCCAAGCGGGCAGAGTCCTCCGCGAAGACCCGTTCAAAGCGTCTGCCGCGTGAGGCTCCGGCTCATGATCTGTTTGCGGGGCTCGATTTCTCGCGATTTCATGTCGAGAACGGTGTCTGATTGCTGTTGCTCGTTCTCGTAGCGTTGCCCAATCTGAATACGAGGGCCAATCCGGCGAGTGCGCAGATCATTCCCATGATGAAAATGGCCCCGTAGCCGAGACAATCCGATACGATACCGGCTACCGGCCCGCTGATGGCATAAGACAGGTCCTGAAAGGCGGCGAAACCGCCCAGCGCCGTTGCGCGCATGGGGCCAGATACCCTCTTGACCACCTCGACGCCCATTGAAGGGTAGATAAGCGAGCAGCCTGCCCCGGTCAGAACCGCACCGGCCAGGGCAAGATAGGGTGAGGGCGCCAGGGCGATACACCCTTGGCCAATCGCCTCGATAGCTAGAGATATCGTCGCCACCCTCAACCCGCCGAGACGGTCGGGGAGGTGCCCGCACAGAAGCCGTCCCGCCACGAAGGCCAGACCGAAACAGGTCAGTCCGAGGCTACCGAAACGCCAATGCTCATGAAGAAAATAGACAGAGAGGAAGGCCCCCAATACGGCAAATCCCACGCCTTGTAATGCGACGACGCTCCCATAAGGTCGTATGATGCCCAGCACCGGCCAGAAGGAATCCCGCTCTCCTGTCAGGACCGGTGTCGGGGGAATACGCTGCACGATGCCAAGGCCGAGGCAGGGCAGGATGGTGCAAAGAGCCATCAGCGCCGGGAAGCCGCTTAGGTGGTAGAACTCAAGACCGATCGGTCCGCCGAAGGCGAAGGCTCCGTACATGGCGGCACCGGTCCAGGTCAGGACTTTGCCGGCTCCTTTGGCTCCCGTCAGCCCGATACCCCAGCCATGCATCCCGACCAGTGTGTAGCTCTCGCCAACGCCCAGAAGCAGTCGCCCAATGATGAGCAGGGCGAAGGCGAGCGGTCTCGTCAGAAAGTTCAGGCTCGAGGCAAAACAGATCGCGCTCGCCAGCACGTAGAGGCACAGACCGAGCCGCATCGCAGTCCGACCGCCCCGCTGATCGGCAAAGGCGCCGGCGATCGTGCGGGTCAGGATGGTCGAAACAAACGCGCATCCCACGGCGATACCGGCCAGCGCATTGCCATAGCCCGGCCATGACGTCACGAAAGGGGGAATGACCGCAAGGGGCATCGCGACGGCCATATAGGAGAAGAGCAGCGCGATGGTCAGAAACGGAAGATGGCGCGCGCTGG
The DNA here is from genome assembly GCF_030263835.1 of Asaia sp. HumB. Lineage (NCBI taxonomy): Bacteria > Pseudomonadati > Pseudomonadota > Alphaproteobacteria > Acetobacterales > Acetobacteraceae > Asaia > Asaia sp. HumB. Next base: position 2,935,583 of record NZ_JARPML010000002.1, read on the forward strand.
CCTCAGGCAGAAGTGACTGGGCCGAAGCGTCATTTGCGGTCATTGTGCGAACTCCCGAGCGACATACCGCCCGCAGGTCCGCCGGCGTGATTTGACAACCAGCCTCGGGCGCCTGGCCCGGTATCGTGCGGAGGCATGGAAAGACGCCGACGCTAGTCTCTGTCCGGGTGGCGCTCAAATAACGCTATAGTGAAAGGGCTATCTCATATTGCTGATAGGAAGACCCTAAAATCTCACCATGCACACACTGGCTGTACAGAGTGCTATGACGCGTTGAGTCGAGCCTCGCAGCGGCGAGCGACGCGCTGTACCCTGCTGTCCTGACCGTTACACGCGGTCAGCATGATCCCTGCGGGGAGACCTTTCCAGTTCAGGGGAAGGGTGATGGAGCAGCCGTCGAGCAGATTGGCAAGGGATGGATTGCGCAGGACGAGACGATTGAACCGCCCGTAGGAATCAGGATCGATGCAAGCGGCGATCTGCGGCGGAAGGATCGGGGTCGTCGGGCAGATCATGGCGTCGAAGCCTGACATTTCGGCGTTGAAACGCGCGATCAGCTTCTGTCGCTCTATGAAAAGCTGGCGCAGGGTCTGCACGCTCGTGTGCTCACCCATCATCATGCGTTCACTGACGCGAGGGTCGAACTGGTCAGGATGATGGATAAGGTCATCGTGGAAGTAATGGAATGACTCCGCCGCGACGATCTGGGCCTGGATGTTGAGATCAGCGATGTCCTGCAGCAATGGGAGCGGCTGTCGAACGATTTCGATCCCTCCGCTCTCCAGATGGCGCATGACGGTCTCGAACACCGCGAGAACCTGGGCATCTGCATCGTTGCGCACGAAGGATGTCGGTAGAAGCAGCCGCAAACCGCTTTCCACGGGCTCGGGAGCCGACCAGTGTCCGGGGTTTCCGCCCGCCATAAGATGATCAAGCAGAGCACAGTCGCTGACCGTCCGAGCTATGCTCCCGACACTGTCGAAGCTGGGGGAGAGCGGGATCATGCCCGCACGGCTGATGCGGCCAGCGCTCGGCTTATAGCCTGTCAGGGCATTCATGGCGGCAGGAATGCGGCAGGAGCCGCCAGTATCTGATCCGATAGCCGCGAGGGCCGCACCAGTTGCAACCGATACGGCGCCACCGGAACTCGACCCACCGGGAATGGCCTTGCCCTCGTCAATGAGCGTGTTCCAGGGCTGGGGCCCATGTGGGTTGAGCCCGAGACCCGAATAGGCAAATTCCGTCATCTGCGTGCGGCCGATGAAGATGAACCCTGCGTCCCTGAGCGGCGCGATGGCCTCGGCATCACTCAGGGCAGGGGGCCGGTCCGCTAGAATGGTCGAGCCAGCGCGCGTCACCTGACCCTTGATGTCGAACAGGTCTTTCACCGAGATAGGCACGCCCGCCCAGGGCGATGCCTGATAACCCTTGGCACGGATCCTGTCAGCGGCATCGGCATACTGACGGGCGCGTTCCGCCGAAAAATCACCCGTGAAGGCAGTACGGGCATTCTCACAGGTTTCGATCTTGTACAGGCAGTGCTCGACAAGCTGCCGACTGGTGATTTCGCCACGTGCGAGACGTTGTGCCGCCGTGATGAGGGTATCGGGGTGAGGATCGAAACTTGTTTTCGTGACGGGACTGCTCATTGGCTGCGCCTTCTTGTTTGTTTTGCTTATTCTGCGAACTGCTCCGCGATGATCCTCTCGGAAAGGCCATGATCGGGATCGAAAAGAATGGTGGCGGTGATCGAGCGGTCCTCGCTGACGACAGCCTCGATCACATCCCGTACCTCAAGGAAGTCAGCGACTGCCGCGCAGGGACGTTTGTCCTGTTCCAGCAGCGTAAAGCGGACCACAGCCGAGGAGGGGAGAAGCGCACCGCGCCAACGTCGTGGCCGGAATGCCGAAATCGGCGTGAGAGGCAGAAGATTGGCGGTGAGAGGCACGATTGGCCCGTGGGCAGAGAGATTATAGGCGGTCGAACCTGCCGGGGTCGCGACGATTACGCCATCGCAGATCAGCTCGGGCAGACGAACACGTTGATCGACCTCGATCCTGATCTTCACCGCCTGGCGTGTCTGGCGGAACAGGAACACGTCATTAAAGGCGATCCCTTCGTGCAACGTTCCATCACGCCCTGTGGCCTTCATGCGCAACGGGTGCAGTTCCGAGGATTGCGCCCGCGTCAGGCGGGACACCAGATCCTCATCGGATACCGTGTTGAGCAGGAAGCCAACCGAGCCGCAGTTCAGACCATAGGCCGGTATGCCGTGTTCGGCGACCCGGTGCAGCACTTCGAGCAGAAAGCCATCTCCACCGAGGCAGACGACTACCTCGGCCTCTTCTATGGGGGCGTCACCATAGGCCTCCACGAATCTCTGCCGTGTTTTCTGGGCGATATCTGTCGGGGAGGCAAGAAAGGCAATGCGCCTCGGTGGCTCTCTGAACCATCGTTGGGGCGCGGGCGACAGGCTCATCTCAAAGCCTCGTGTCGCGGGAAGTGAGCCGGTCCAGGAAAACTGAGAACACGCAACAATCCATCTATCCGAACAGGGCCAGTCAGGAACACGAAGTCACCCTAACGGGGGGCGACGGTCATCGCAACAGGCTCTCACACGTTCGCGTTTCCACAGCTGTCATCTGCCCCTCTTGGCGCGCATGAGCAACCTTGGCTATCTTTCGAGCGCCCCCAGCCAGAAAAGGTTCTCCCCATGAGTCAGACAGATAAGCAGGCCGTTTTCATACCTTGTCGTATCGCCGTCCTGACCATATCGGATAGCCGCGATCTCGCCACGGATCGTTCGGGTGCGATCCTCGCCGAGAATGTGCAGGCGGCAGGTCATGAACTGGCCGAACGTGATATTGTGCCGGACGAGCTGGATCAGATTGTCTCGCGACTGCGTGCCTGGATAGCCCGTGACGATGTGGATGTCGTGATCACGACGGGTGGGACAGGCATCACGGGCAGGGATGTCACTCCGGAGGCCTTCGCCCAGGTGGTCGAGAAAGACATACCCGGATTTGGTGAGCTTTTTCGCATGCTCTCCTATGCCAAGATCGGTACGTCCACCATACAGTCACGTGCGCTCGGCGGGTTGGCAAACGGCACTTTTCTTTTTGCTTTGCCGGGTTCAACCGGAGCAGTGCGCGATGGCTGGAACGACATTCTGGTGCATCAGCTCGATAGCCGGCACAAGCCCTGCAATTTCGTAGAGCTTATGCCGCGTTTGTGCGAGGCCTGAGGCCTGGCGTGCCGCTCAGGAGAAGCGCGCACGTTTCTTCCTGGGGGGGGTACGCAAGCCGAACTGCGCCCTGAGCGCTGCACGGTATTGAGCCTGGCTCGATGCGAGAGAGGCGTTTCGCCCAAGTCTCTGGCCGATCAGAGCGTGCAGCGTGTCGATTTCATCGAGGTGTCGCGCCAGATCGAGGGCACCAGTCACAGACTGCTCATGGCGGCGATGGATGTTGAGAGCCCGGGCAAGATAGCCGATCTGCGCCCCGGGCTTCATAAGGATCTCGACATAAAGCCGCCAATCGCCTGCCAGGCGCAGTCTGTCCAGATCCGACCGGCAGCGCGTCAAGGCCTCCGCAAAGGCCTCACGTCTGAACAGGACTGCGCTGACATTGAGAATGAGATTGCAGCGCGAGAGAAAATTGCGAACGAAATTCTCACCGTCCATCAGCAGGTCGCGGTCCAGATCGTGCCCGGCATGCTGCTGGTAGTACCCCTTGTAGTCGGGTGAGATTGTCACGCCATCCCTGTCAATCGCCCGGCTGTCGCAGAAGATCATGCTCGCCTGGGGCGCCTGCGCGGCAACGGCAGACAGTTCAGCCAGGAACTCGGGCTCGGAAAGGTCATCGGCTTCTGCAATCCATAGCCATTCGCCCGTCGCAATCTCGGCGGCCTTCTGCCATTGCGCGAAAACGGAGCCGCTCTGCCGCGTCTGTCTGATGAGTGTGATCCTGCGGTCGAAAGACGTTGCTGTTTTCTCGGCAAGCGCGGCGCTGCCATCATTGGAAGCATCGTCGATGACGATAATTTCGGTGACCGGGCAGTTCTGGGAAAAGATGGTGGCCAGGCGTGCTGCGAGGTACTGCGCGTAGTTGTAGGAAAGAACAACCACCGAGATTGAGGGCAGGAGGGGCAGGCTCAGCGCCACCAGTTGACGCACATAACGGTCAAAAGAGAAACGCTGCCGGAGCGCGATGCCTCGCTCGAGCCGATCGGCCAGAACGTCGCCGTGTTGGGGGGGGCGGGAGAGGATCCAGTTTGCCGTGGCAGGCAGGTCGCCCGGTGCAATCACAGCATGGCGCCCATCGCCTTCACGTATCAGGTCATCGAGCAGATCCGGTATCATGCCATTTCGGGCAAATGCCATGCAGGCAAGGCCAGAAGCCAGAGCTTCCAGCACCACCGAGGGATAGGGATCCTCGCGTGATGTCAGGGTGAATAAATCAGCGGCAGAGAGGAACGGTCCCACATCCTCGACGCGCCCGGGAAGGTGGAAGCAATGCGTGACCTGAGCTGCCTCGAGATCAGCCGAGAGCGCGCGCGACAGGGTTTCATCAATGGCACCGACCCAGATGAAATGAACAGGCCGCGTCTGACCAGTCAGGTCGTTGCATCCTTCACTGTTGTTCTTGGCCCCTAGAGGATTGGCACGTGCGTCGTGAAAGACTGGGCTTCTGATCATCTGCCAGAGCTGAAGGAACAGGTCGAAGCCTTTGCGGATATCGCCAAAGCCGATGCCGGTCACGACCAGCGCATCGCTGCCTATCCCATAGGCAAGTCGCACACGACGACGGTCTGCCTCGGAAAAGACGACCGGGTTGTAAAGACCCTGCGGCATAATGACGGCCTCGGGGCAAAGACGCGTGAGCTGAGCGCCCGGAACAATAACAGACCGTGCCAGGAGGCGGGCCGTTGCCAGCGGGGCGTCCAGATGGTGATGCTTGAGCATTCCCGGCAACTCGTGGATGAGCTGCGTGAACTCGATCCCGGCGCTGGCGAGATCTGGTACCAGCCAGGTGGAGGCGGCGCTATTGACCAGCGCGTTGGTGAACCCCTCGTCGTGCAGGGATTGAAGCCGTTCCCGTCCCGCATTGGTATTGGGCTTGAGTATCTCGACCGTCCCGACCTGTCGGTAGCGCCCGAGAAGGTCGCCACCACCAAGCAGGATAAAGGTGATTTCTAGGCCATGATTGCGGCGCAGGGTTTCTCCGATGGAGAGCAGCAGCATCTGCGCCCCGGCTGGAAACGCGTCATGTCCGATGAGCAGCAGGCGATGGGGCGCGAAGGAGCTTTGAAAACCGGTCACAGCCCGGGCTGTCGCATTTAGATAGGCAGAGCCGAAATGGATGTCGGGCTCCAGATAGGCCCCTTCGGCCCACTCGTTCCAAGCATTCACGCATACGATGGCCTCGCCATGAAACGGATGCGCCCGTGCCTGGCATATGGTCTCACTCAACCACCCCTCGTAAAGCCGTGGCGTCGAGCCATGGAGGACGAGACCGGCACCCTGACGCCGCGCGTCGTTGTCCCATGACGGACAGACTGTGCGAATGCGTGGAAACTCGGGTGCCGGGTCGGCGAGTGCTTTGCTAACAAGCTCGGCATAGTCGTACACACGGGCCGTCATGTCCTCGTCGAGGATCTGCACCCGGTTTTCGATGGGTGTGCAGTCGAGCGTGAGCTTGTGAGGAGGGAACTCGATGGCACCGTCGAGCCCGAACGGTCGTGGATCATGATCGTCAAAGGCCTGGGCCATGATCATGATCGGGCTGAGGTTATGACGGGCCTTAAACAGCTCGCGCCATCTGTCGATGCGCGAGGATGCCTCCGGGATCGTTCCCGGACGATAGATCATGAAAAGAGGGTGAGTCTCGAGCCGGATGTACCTGGGGTCACGCATATGACGGGCGAGGTCGTCTATCAGAGCCTCGTCATCCTCCTCCCGATAATCCTGTGCGATGAGCACGTCCGTCTCGCTGCCATCCCAACGGCGGCTCCAGCTTTCATTAGCCCACATGAGACAGAAGGGAAGGTCGATATCCGGACAGTTGAGCAGGGTCTCCATCGGCGTGTCGAGAAGCCGCTTCCTGTTGAACCAGTAATGATAGAAGATGAACCCTTCTATGCCGCTCTGCCGCGCCATACGCGCCTGTTCCCGCAGGGGGGCCTCATTATCCAGACGATAATGTCCCAGATCCCGAGGGATGCGGGGCTGGTAATGATCGGCAAAGCGCGGGACCCCGCGGGAGAGATTGGTCCACTCGGTGAAGCCTGTCCCCCACCAGCGGTCATTCTCGGCATTCGGATGGAATTGCGGAAGGTAGTAGGCAAGGACGCGCGCACGTCGGATGGCCGCGGCGGGCAGGGGATGATGGGTTTCGAAAAGCGGTCCCGCCTGGGTGCGCCGTCTGATCTCGCGGGCGGTCGTGGTTTCATGTTCGGGCAGGCAGGGAAACACCCCTGCCTCATGACGGTGCTCCAGCCAGTGGAGGAAGGGATTGGTTTCGGGCTGATGACGCAGATAGCGCATACGGTAGAAGCTCGGGTCGAACCCTTCGAACGGACGTCGTATCTCGCGATATCCCTGCACCATGTAATGCTCGACCGGGTCCATCCCTGACGCGGCAACATCGGGGTAGCTGCGCAGATAGAACGCCGTGTCGAATTCCGGCATCGCCCGCACATGGGGCGCCTGACGGTTTGCAAGATAATGCGCCAAAGCATTCGCGTTGGCGGGTACGAGGTTGGCCTGGCGATACCAGACCGGATCGAACCAGGCGACGGGACGGCGCCCCTCATATTCGCCTTTGGTCAGATAATGGATCAACGGGTCGTCGGTAACATCGCGGTTCGTTGCCAGATACCAGGCGGGATCGAAAAAGGCGTTCGGCTTGCGCCCCTCCCGCCAGCCTGAGGCGTGGTAGTGCTGCAAGGCGCCACTTCCGATATCGCGGAGATCCGGGTTGCGAGAAAGATAGAAGGCCGTGTCGAAAAGCCCGGAATGGCCAATGATCCTGAGGTTTGTCGGCATTTTTGCTTCTCCGGCGATTCGTTAAAAAAACATTAAACCAGCTTAGAGTGGCTGGCCAGAAATTCCCTGAATCGGTGAGAGAGCGTATGAACCTTCACGCGGGATAGTCTGCGGTCGGGACGCGCGCAGGAATTGCGACACAGCGTTTACGGTGGCATATTCCCCGGCCCGTACGATGAGTGGCCCGAATAGGGGGGCCGCTGCATTGGCACGGAATGTCATCACCACAAACCGTCAGCAACGTTGCACGGTCTTTCAATCGACCGCGCGCCGCACCTGGCGAGATACGAGGCCATGCAGTTTCATTCCGATCCGGCCATGCGCCCAACCAATGATCACGCGGCGAACGGAAACGCGAGTTCCGTCGCATCGAAGGGCAGTGTGGTAACGCCCAACGTCTCAGATGATCTGAATGACCGCGCCGCGATGAACGCAGAGGGCCCACGATCCCCCACCTCATTCAGCGTCACGCTCGATGAGGGCCTGACCCTGGAATGCGGGGCCCATGTCGCCCCACTTGATATCGCCTATTGCGCTTATGGAAGGCTCTCGCCCCGGCGAGACAATGTCATTCTGGTGTGTCATGCGCTGACAGGCGACCAGTACGTAGCCGAAACGCACCCCGTTACCGGCAAGCCGGGGTGGTGGAGCCGTGCTGTCGGCCCTGGGCGTGCGATCGATACCGACCGGTTCTTCGTTATCTGCGTCAATGTTCTTGGGGGGTGTATGGGCTCGTCTGGCCCGCGCACTGTTCGAGACAATGGTGAACCCTGGGGCACCGATTTTCCGCCCATTACCATCAGGGATATGGTCTTCGCCCAGGCGAAGCTGCTGGATCATCTAGGGATAGAGCGCCTGTTCGCCGCTATTGGCGGGTCGATGGGTGGCATGCAGGTGCTGCAATGGGTGGCGAGTTTCCCCGAGCGTGTCGGTGCCGCAATGCCCATCGCGACGGCGCCCTTTCATTCCGCCCAGAACATCGCGTTCAACGAGGTGAGCCGCCAGGCGATCTGTGGAGATCCCGACTGGTGCGGTGGTCGCTATTGGGCGCACGGCACGATCCCGGCCAAGGGCCTCGCTGTGGCCCGTATGATGGCCCATATCACCTATCTGTCTGAAGAGGCACTGACCCAGAAGTTCGGTCGTCGCACGCGACGTGACGCCGTTCCTTCTCAGGAGCCTGCCACGTCAGGGAATTCGCTTTTTGGCGAAATTTTCGAGGTTGAGAGTTATCTGCGACATCAGGGATCGAGTTTCGTGCGTCGCTTCGATGCCAATTCCTATCTCACCATTACGCGTGCTCTGGATTATTTCGATCTGAGCGCAGATTACGATGGCGATCTGTCGGCGCCTTTCCGCCATTGCACGACGCGCTTTTGCATCATCTCCTTCACTTCCGACTGGCTGTTCCCAACATCGCAGTCGCGGCTCTTGGCACGTGCCCTGAACCGGGCGGGAGTGAACGTTTCGTTTGTCGAGATCGAGAGCGACAGGGGGCACGATGCGTTCCTTCTGGAGGAGCCGGATCTTGACCGTACCATGCGCGGCTTCATCAATGGCGCTGCGGAACAGGCTGGGCTTGTCGCCAGGGTGGAGGAGGCAAGCCATGCGTCTTGATCAGCAACTTATTGCCGAGATGATCGAGCCCGGAACGCGGGTTCTGGATGTTGGCAGTGGGGATGGTGCCCTGATCGATCATCTGTTCCGCACCCGCCAGTGCGATGCGCGCGGCATCGAGATCGACATGCGCGAGGTAACGCGTTCGGTCGCGCATGGCCTGCCCGTCATGCACGGTGATGCCGATCAGGATCTGATCCATTATTCCGACGACGCTTTCGATTATGTGGTGCTGCAACGCACGCTTCAGGCGGTCGAGAAGCCGCGCGAAGTGCTCCGCCAGATGCTGCGCATCGGGCGTCATGCGATCGTTTCCTTCCCCAATTTCGGCCATTGGCGCCTGCGCCTTCAGATCCTGCTCAGTGGGCGTATGCCCATGAACAAGGTGTGGCATACGCCCTGGTACGAGACACCCAATATCCATCCATGCACCATTCAGGACTTTCTCGAGCTGTGTGAGAGCGAGGGCTATGTGATCGATCGCTGGCTGGCCATTGATGAGGCTGGAGAGCGCGCTCCGTGGCGTCGGTCGATCCGCCTGGCCAATCTGTTTGGCGAGCAGGCGCTCTTTCTTTTGCGCAAGCGTTAAGCGGGCGCATCCGTCCCGAAGGTATATTACGAGTTTAGTCGAAATATCGCTTTACGTGAGCGTGAACCCTGTGTTTGCATGATGCGTTTCCTGAGCTCCACAACCCTGCCGGGGTTCTCAGGATAGCGGAGTTATTCATGACAGACATTCTGACTGCCATAGCCGAACGTCGAGCAACCAAGCGCTTCGAGCCGTATGTGACGATCCCCGAGCATGAATTGCGCGCCATTCTCGATGCAGGGCGTCATGCACCCACAGCATTCAATATCCAGCACTGGCGCTTTGTCGTTGTGTCGGACCCTGCGCTGCGCAAGGAAATCCGGGAAGTTTCATGGAACCAGCCGCAGGTGGAAGAGGCAAGCGCCCTTATCGTGCTCTGCGCCGATTTCAAGGCCTGGGAAAAGAACCCGGCGCGTTACTGGGCTGAAGCTCCCGAGAAGATGCAGGCGACCTATGAGGGCATGATCCAGAAATTCTATACCGGCAACGAGCAGATGCAGCGCGACGAGGGTATCCGGTCATGTGGCATGGCGGCGTATGCCCTGATGCTTGCCGCAGCGGCTCATGGCTATCAGAGCTGCCCCATGGATGGGTTCGACTTCAAGGCCGTTGGCGAGTTGATCAACCTGCCAAAGGATCATGAAGTCGTTATGTTTGTCGCTATTGGTAAGAAGGCAGGCGATTATCCTCCGCATGGCGGCCACCTGCCGCTGGAAGAGACGATCATTCATAATCGGTTCGCCTGAAGCACTGCCCGGCACTCACCATATGTGGAAAGAATGCCGGGCGTTTTATCGACCCGGATCGATCACGGTTTTGTAAGCAGTGTGGCTTGCAAGAATTAGAGCCTCTGCCTATATGGGCTCTCCCCGGTCCGGATTGATGCAGGTGGCCCGGCTGTCATGCCTGTGACAGCCGCATAGCAGCCTGTGATGTCGTCTCTGGATCTTCTCCTATCCTGACGACGTCCGGGCCAAGAGACGTCATCCTGTGAGCTTGCCCCCGTTGGCATCGCTCGTGCCCAAGGAGGCGTTTTCGACCATGACCAGTTTTGCCGATCTTCAGCTCGCCATGCCCATTCAGCGTGCCCTGAGCGAAGAGGGTTACACCAACCCAACGCCCATTCAGGCAGGCTCCATCCCGTACCTGTTGCAGGGGCGCGATCTTCTGGGGCTCGCCCAGACAGGCACCGGCAAGACGGCAGCCTTTGCGCTTCCCGCTCTCCATCGTCTTGCAACCCATCATCGCCCCCTGACACCCAAGGGTGCCCGCGTGCTCGTGCTTGCGCCGACCCGTGAGCTGGCAGCCCAGATTGACGACAGCTTCAAGGCCTATGCCCGTCATATGAAGCTTCGCCACGCTGTCATCTTTGGCGGTGTCGGCCAGGGGCGGCAGGTCGAGGCAATGCGACGTGGCGTCGATGTGCTGACTGCGGCACCCGGCCGCCTGCTCGATCTGATCGGTCAGGGTCATATCGATCTGCATGATCTCGAGATGCTGGTGCTCGACGAAGCCGATCGCATGCTCGATATGGGCTTCGTGCGCGACATCCGCCGCATCGTGGCACTGCTCCCCAAGGAGCGTCAGACGGTCCTGTTCTCCGCCACCATGCCCAAGGCCATCGAGGAGCTTGCGCATTCGCTTCTGCGTGACCCGGCCAAGGTAGAGGTGACCCCGCCATCTTCGACCGTCGACCGCATTCGTCAGGCCGTGATGTTCGTGAAGGCCGAGGACAAGCGCGCCGCAACACTGCTGCTGGTCAAGAATGAGAAGGTCCAGCGCGCTGTAGTCTTCACGCTTATGAAGCATGAAGCGAACAAGGTGGCCGACTTCCTCAACGCTGAGGGCATCCGCGCCGAGGCAATCCACGGCAACAAGTCGCAGGGCGCACGTGAGCGTGCGATGGCGGGTTTCCGTGATGGATCGGTCAAGGTCCTTGTCGCGACTGATATCGCAGCGCGCGGCATCGACGTCGACGACGTGAGCCATGTGTTCAACTACGATCTGCCCAATATCGCCGAGAGCTATGTCCATCGCATCGGGCGCACCGCACGTGCCGGGCGTGATGGATGGGCTGTGACCCTTTGCGATGCGGAGCAGCGCGCCTGGCTGCGTGACATCGAAAAGCTGATTGGCAAGGAAATCCCGGTGGTGAGCGATCACCCCTTCCATTCGCAGGAGGCGCAGGATTCCACAATGCGCCCGCCCGCACTGGGCGGCGGTGGGCGTGGCCGTAACCAGCCGCGTGGTGGAGGGCAGCGCGCAGGCAGTGGTGGTCGTCCGGGTGGTGGTCAGCGTCCGGGTGGCGGCAATGGCCGCCCCGGTGGCGCGCCGCGTCATGGCGGTGGGGGTAAGCCTTCGGGAAATCGTCCTCCGCGTTCGCGCTAATAAACTGCCAGCCCGGGACCTTCGATAGATCGAGGTCCTCTTGCAACCGCTTTCTCTCCGCTCCGTCACCTCGAGTGGCGGGGCGACATTGCCTGCACATAAGCATTCGCCCTGCTCGGCGCTGAATGGCCGAATGCGACAGGCTGGCCCCTGAAGATGCAGTATGGACCCAAGCGGGCGGAGCATCCTCATCTGAATTCAGCGATCGAATATGACAGTGCCACGCGGCACGATTTGCCCGATTGCCCGGATTTTGGGTAACGAAGATGCATCAGTTTCAGATGATAAACCTGATCAATGTCACATATCCGTGTATGAATTGCGGGTGATGGGCAAGAAAACCCCGGATATACTTGAGTTTTCCGGAATCTGGATCAATCCAACCCCTGATTACCGCCATGTTATGTCAAAACCATTAGTTGATCACGCGGTTTAACACTCGGATGCTGGCAATAAGGCCAGGCAACCCGAGGTTCTTACGTGTCCCAAAGCAGAACAATCCTCACCCTCAACTCCGGTTCATCCAGCATCAAATTCGCCCTGTTCGACGAGGATAGCACGAGCGAAAGGCTTCTTTCTGGTCTGGTCGAGTATCAGGCTGGGGGTGCCGTTCTGACCACACGGACCCCGGACGGGGTCAGCAAGCGCATGGTGATCGAGGCGACCGGCAAACATGCGTCTGCGCATGGGGATATGATCCGGCACGTTCTGAGTTTCGTCGAGGCCCATGACAGTGGCAGCAAGATCGGCGCAGTCGGTCACCGTGTGGTTCATGGCGGCAGTTATTTCGAAGGGCCGACCGCGATCAATGGCGAGGTTCTCGGGCGGCTTGATGATCTGATTTCACTGGCACCGCTTCATCAGCCCCCGAGCATCGCTCCGATGCGCCTGCTGCTTGAGGAAAAGCCCGATCTTTTGCAGGTGGCCTGTTTCGACACCTCATTCCATCACACGATCCCGACCGTGCGCACACGCCTGCCGTTGCCTGCCACGCTGCTGGATCATGGTGCCCGTGTTTACGGGTTTCACGGCCTCTCCTACGACTATATCGCCAGTGAGCTCGAGGCGCGCTTCCCGGCTATCGCTTCCAAGCGCGTTCTTGTCGCCCATATCGGAAACGGCGCGAGCCTGTGTGCCCTGATGCATGGGCGCAGCATTGCCACGACCATGGGGCTCACCGTGCTGGATGGTCTTATGATGGGCACGCGCTGCGGAACGATTGACCCCGGCGCTATTCTGTATCTGCTGCAGCAGAAGAACCTGACGCCAGCCGAAGTGCAGGATACACTCTATTATCAGTCAGGCCTCAAAGGGGTTTCAGGGCTCTCCAGCGACATGCGGGTTCTGCGCGAGCACGAAGCCGACGAAAACGTTCAGCTTGCGCTGGAGATGTTCGTCGAGCGCTTCGTGCAGCAGGCCGGCGGTCTCATTGCCCAGATGGGCGGTGTGGATGCCATCGTCTTTACCGGGGGTATCGGACAGCACGACGCGATGTTCAGGCGCGCGGTCTGTCAAAGGCTGAAATGGCTCGATGTGCAGCTTTGCGAAGACGCCAATCTCGCCGGACGCCCCACGATAAGTCAGAGATCGGGCAGGGTGACGGTGCTCGTCATTCCTGCTGATGAAGAAACAACGATCTTCCGCCAAACAAGAAGAATAATGAAAGGAAAACAGTGATCATGACCGTACAAGGTCCGCTCTCTGCAAAACAGATCGCCCTGTTTGATCAGTGGTGGCAAGCTGCCAACTACCTCTCCGTCGCGCAGATCTATCTTCTGGATAATCCGCTGCTGCGTGATCCACTCAAGCTGGAGCATGTAAAGCCTCGCCTACTTGGGCATTTCGGAACCACGCCAGGCCTCACGCTGCTCTATCTGCACCTCAACCGCATCATCAAGGAGCGTCAGAAGAGCATTCTCTTCATTGCGGGCCCGGGTCATGGGGCGCCGGGTGTTGTTGCCGCAACCTATCTCGAAGGCACGTACAGCGAGTATTTCCCGGAAGTGTCGCAAGACATCGAGGGTGTTGGCCGCCTGGTCAAGCAGTTCTCGTTCCCGGGCGGTATTCCCAGCCATGTGGCTGCGACTACCCCTGGTTCGATTCACGAAGGCGGTGAGCTCGGCTATTCGCTCTCTCATGCCTATGGCGCCGTGCTGGACAATCCTGATCTGGTTGTAGCCTGCGTTGTCGGTGACGGAGAGGCCGAAACCGGCCCGCTCGCGACCTCGTGGCACAGCAACAAGTTCCTCGACCCGCGCAATGACGGCGCGGTTCTGCCGATCCTGCATCTCAACGGATACAAGATCGCCAACCCGACGGTGCTGGCTCGTATTCCCGAGGAGGAACTTCTGGCCCTGTTCCGCGGCTATGGTTATGATCCGGTGATCGTTGCCGGCGATGACCGTGACACCGTGCATCAGCTCATGGCAAAGGCCATGGACACCTGTTTCGACAAGATCGCCGAGATCCAGAAGCGCGCGCGCAGCGAAAACAACGCGGATCGCCCGACCTGGCCCATGATCATTATGCGCACGCCGAAGGGCTGGACTGGCCCCAAGGAAGTCGATGGCCAGCGTTGCGAGGGCTACTGGCGTTCCCATCAGGTTCCCCTGACCGATCTGGAAAAGCCAGGCCACCTGAAGATCCTCGAAGACTGGATGCGCAGCTACAAGCCCGAGACGCTGTTTGACGAGAATGGCCGCCTCCATGCCGAGATTGCCGCTCTGGCGCCGGAGGGTACCCTCCGCATGAGCGACAATCCTCATGGCAATGGTGGTCAGCTTCGTCGTCCGCTTCGTATGCCGGACATCGAGACCCACGCTCTTGCCGTGTCATCGCCCGGTGCCGTTCTTGCTGAAAGCACACGAATTCTCGGAGCATGGCTCCGTGATGTGATGCGCATGAACCTTGAGAGCCGTAATTTCCGCGTGCTGTCGCCGGATGAAAACAACTCTAACCGCCTCAACGACGTCCTCGAGGTAACCAATCGCGCGTGGACGGCCGAGACGTATTCCTATGATGACCATCTGGCACCGGATGGCCTCGTCATGGAAATTCTGAGCGAGCATACCATTCAGGGTTGGCTCGAAGGCTATCTGCTGACCGGGCGTCATGGCTTCTTCTCGTGCTACGAAGCCTTCGTCCATCTGGTTGACTCGATGGTCAATCAGCATGCAAAATGGATCAAGTCGGCGAAGGAAGTTCAGTGGCGCCGTCCGATCGCTTCGCTCAATTATCTGCTGACCTCGCATGTCTGGCGTCAGGATCATAACGGCTTCAGCCATCAGGATCCGGGGTTCATGGATCATGTGGTGAACAAGAAGGCCGATATCGCCCGCGTGTATCTGCCGCCTGATGCGAACACCCTGCTCTATGTGGCCAAGCGCTGCCTTGAAAGCTGGGATCGTATCAACGTGATCGTGGCAGGCAAGCAGCCGGAACATCAGTGGCTTGATATCGATGCGGCCATCGCGCATTGCAGCCAGGGTATCGGCATCTGGCAGTGGGCCAGCAATGACAAGGGCTTCGAGCCGGATCTGGTCATTGCTTCTGCGGGTGACGTTCCCACGGTCGAGGCGCTTGCCGCTGTGCAACTGCTCCGCGAGCATACGCCTGACCTCAAGGTCCGTTTCGTGAACGTTGTCGATCTCATGACGCTGCAGTCGCCGAGCGAGCACCCGCACGGTTTGGACGATGTGACCTTCGATAATCTGTTCACCAAGGACAAGCCTGTGCTGTTCGCCTTCCATGGCTATCCGCAGCTCGTGCACCGTCTGATCTATCGTCGCAGCAATCGTGCCAACTTCCATGTGCACGGCTTCCGCGAGGAAGGCACCACCACCACGCCGTTCGACATGACCGTGCGTAACAACCTCGATCGCTATCACATCGTACTGAACGCCGTGCGTCGCGTTCCGGCCCTGTCGGGACATGCCGCCTATGTCACGCAGATGATCAACGACAAGCTTGTTGAACATAAGCGCTACATTGCCCAGTATGGTGCGGATATGCCCGAGATCCTCAACTGGAAGTGGCAGGGAAGCCGGGGCTGATGAAGCAAGTGGTTCAACTCGTCCTCGCTGACGTGGATGGGACACTGGTGACCAGGGACAAGATCCTGACACCCCGTGCCATCCGCGCCGTTCATGCCCTTCGGGAGAGGGGTATACGGTTTGCCGTGACAAGCGGGCGACCGCCTCGCGGCATGGCGATGCTGATTGAACCGCTGGCAATCGATATGCCGATTGCCGGTTTCAATGGTGGCGTTCTGGTCCATCCGGACTGGAGCGTCATCGAAACCAAACGCCTGACGCATACCCAGGCGGAACAGGTGCTGGAGATCATCACCGATCATGGGGCCGATCCTTGGGTCTATACGAGCCATGACTGGTTTGTTCATGACCACGATGCGCCCCATGTCTCGCGTGAGGAATGGACGGTGAAATTCGCACCCAGAGTAGATGATGTCTCCCGTCATCTGGACGACGTGGTCAAGATCACCGGTGTCAGCGACGATGCTGTGCTAATGCAGAAACTCGAGCGTGACTTGCAGGAAGCACTTGGCCAGACAGCATCAGCCGCTTGTTCACAGCCCTATTATGTTGACGTCACCAATCGCGAGGCCAACAAGGGCGGCGTGGTGACAACGCTGGAAGCGTTGTTCGACATTCCGGCCGCGTCGATGGTCACATTGGGAGACCAGCCCAACGATATGCTCATGTTTGCAAAGACGGGTATGTCGATTGCGATGGGGCAGGCGAATGACACGGTCAAGGCTGCGGCAACCCATGTCTCAACCTCGTGCGAGGAAGAGGGCTTTGCGATCGGGCTCGAACGTTACGTGCTCGGGGACGTTGCCACCTGATCAACTGTGATCAGGAGTTCGACGCGTGATTGATCTGTATTACTGGCCGACGCCCAATGGCCACAAGATAACGCTTTTCCTCGAGGAGGCTGGGCTGGATTACCGGATCATTCCGGTCAATATCAGCAAGGGCGATCAATTCGCGCCCGCATTTCTCAAGATTTCGCCCAACAACAAGATGCCCGCGATTGTTGACCACGCGCCAGCTGACGGCGGTGAGCCGATCAGCGTGTTTGAGTCCGGCGAGATCCTGCTTTATCTGGCCGAGAAAACTAGATTATTCCTCTCTTCCGCACCACGTGAAAAGATCAAGACCCTTGAGTGGCTGTTCTGGCAGATGGGGGGCTTCGGGCCCATGCTGGGGCAGAACCATCATTTCACGCTCTATGCCCCCGAGAAAATCGCTTACGCCATCAAGCGCTATCAGGACGAGACGAAGCGCCTCTATACTGTGCTGGAGACACGCCTGAGAGAAAGCGCCTTCGTAAGCGGAGAGCAATATGGCATTGCCGATATGGCAACCTATCCGTGGACGCGCACCTGGAAAGAACAGGGGATCGATATCGAAGCCTTCCCTGCGGTGAAAGCCTGGCGCGAGATCGTCGAGGCTCGACCGGCCACGCAGCGTGCCCTTGCGCGGGCCGATGAAGTGAAGTCCTGAGAGCTCAAACAGTGGCGCAGAATCATTGGGTTTGCCCCCACTCCTGTTCCAAAGAAAAACACCCGGCACCATTACGGTACCGGGTGTTTTTTTGCTCAAGGCCGCAACAAGCAGGTTGCGGCCCGTTTCCCGTCAGATCACCAGACGGTAAAGCCACCATCGACACTGACGATCGAGCCGGTCATCAGGCTTGCAGCATCCGACGCAAGGAACTGGACAACCGAGGCCACTTCTTCAGGCTGTCCAACGCGGCCCATCGGGGTACCATCGACCCAGCGGTCATACAGTGCGGGCTTCTGCATACCAAAGCGCGTGAGGGTGGTTTCGATATAGGTGGGGGCAACGGCATTGGCACGGATGCCATGCGGGGCCCATTCAGCGGCCAGTGAGCGAATGTACTGATGCACGCCTGCCTTCGAAGCGTTATAGGCAGCCTGCTCCTGCGGACGGTTGACGATAAGGCCGGACATCGACCCGATTGCAACAATCGCGCCTGATTTCTGCTTGATCATCACGCGTCCAACGGCCTGGCAGCAGCGGAATACGCCGTTGAGATTGACATTGATCTGCTTGAGCCACTGATCTTCTGTCATATCCTCGGCCTTGACCTCGGAGATGCACATCCCGGCATTGGCGACCAGAATATCAAGGCGGCCATGACGCTGGACGATGGTGTCCACGGCCTGGGAGACACTGCTCTCGGAAGTGACATCCATCGCGACGCTGCAGGCTTTCATACCCTGATCGGTCAGGCTCTTGGCCGATTCAGCCGCCTTGGTCGCATCGAGGTCGGCAATGACCACATGGGCGCCAGCCTCGGCGAGCGCGGTGGCACAGCACAGACCGATGTTCTGCGCGCCGCCTGTGACGACTGCAACACGACCATCGAGGCGAAGTTTTTCCATATACATGGGGAGTGACTTTCTTGTTAACCGGCGAGACGGTGGCGCACGAGCTTCGTCAGCGCCATCCCTCTTGCGTCGAAGAGGTGACAATTTTCCGAGAGCAGGCGCAGACCGACCGTGGCATCGACTTCGCCACCGTGATCGCCATCTGTCTGCACGATAATCAGCGCGCCATCCGGAAGCGCGACGTGCAAGAGCGTGAGGGCTCCAAGCCGCTCGACCATGCGGATCACACCTGAGATCTCGCCATGCGGGTCGAGCACGATATGTTCTGGTCGAACACCCAGCGTCATGGCTTCGGCAGAAGCAGACTCACCCGGTAGCACAGGCACCGTGATGGGCGTTCCGTGATCGAGGGCAACGGTCATGCCTTCTTCACCGATGCTGCGCACGGTCACGGGCAGGAAATTCATTGGCGGTGAGCCGATGAAGCGCGCAACGAACAGGTTGCGGGGGTGATGATAGAGCTCGAGCGGTGAGCCAACCTGCTCCACGACACCCTTTTGCAGGACCACGATTTTGTCAGCCATTGTCATGGCTTCAACCTGATCATGGGTGACGTAGATGGTTGTTGCCTTGAGGCGACGGTGCAGGGTGGCAAGCTCGACACGCATCTGGCCACGCAGGGCCGCATCGAGATTGGAAAGGGGCTCGTCGAACAGGAACACCTTGGGGTTGCGCACGATGGCACGGCCGATTGCGACGCGCTGCCTCTGGCCGCCCGAGAGCTGGCCTGGCTTGTGCTTGAGATAGGAATCGAGCTGCAGGGTCTTGGCCACGTCGGTAATTTTCTGGCGACGTTCGGCTTCCGGCATGCCGGCCAGCTTCAGGCCGAATTCCATGTTCTGGTAGACATTCATATGCGGGTAGAGCGCATAGGACTGAAAGACCATCGCGAGGCCGCGCTTGGCGGGCTCGACATCATTGACGCGCTTTCCGTCAATCAGCAGGTCACCGCCCGAGATCTCTTCCAGTCCAGCGATCATACGCAGGAGGGTGGATTTTCCGCAGCCTGACGGGCCAACGAAAACCACGAATTCCTCATCATTGATCTCAAGGGAGACGCCCTTGATGATTTCTTCGGCGTGATAGGTCTTGCGGATATCGCGCAGTTCAACTTTAGCCATTGTTCACTCCGAAAGAGCGTGAGAAGCCGTAAGGGAAGGTCATTTCAGAGAGGGTCATTTCACGGCGCCAAACGTAAGGCCACGTACGAGCTGCTTCTGGCTGAACCAGCCAAAGACAAGGATCGGTGCGACGGCAAGCGTGGAGGCGGCGGAAAGCTTGGCGAAAAACAGTCCCTCAGGCGACGAGAACGAAGCAATGAAGCTCGCCAGAGGGGCAGCGCGCGACGAGGTAAGGTTGAGCGACCAGAAGGCCTCGTTCCAGCACAGGATGAGAGAGAGCAGCGCTGTAGAGGCAATGCCGGGCAGGGCGAGCGGAAGCAGCACGACGCTGATCTCCTGCCAGCGATTGGCCCCGTCCATACGTCCGGCCTCAAGGATTGGCACCGGCACTTCCTTGAAGAAGGTGTAAAGCATCCAGACGATGATCGGCAGGTTGGTCAGCAGATTGATGATCGCGAGACCGATCACCGTGTCGAGCATGTGCGTCGAGCGCGCGATCAGATAGACTGGCACGAGCACGCCGACAGGCGGCAACATGCGCGTCGAGAGCATCCAGAGCAGGGTGCCACGTGTGCGTTTGGTGGGGAAAAAGGCCATCGAGTAGGCGGCTGGAACGCCAAGAAGCAGTGCGCCGCCAGTGGCGAGCACCGACATGAACACGGTGTTGAAGGTGAAGTGCCAGTAATTCTCCTGGGCAAAGACGTCGTGATAGCTTTGCAGCGTCGGCTTGAAGATCAAATGGGGCGGTGTCGAGATTGCATCCATCTCGCTCTTGAAGCCGGTAAGGACCATCCAGAGGATCGGGAAGAAGATCCATAGCGCGACGGCCCAGCCGACGACACCGAGCGCGATTTTGGGGAGGAGTTGCGTTTTCCGGGCCATGATCTCATGCCTCCAGATTGCGGGCGACCGCACGAACGAGGAATGCGGCGATGATGTTGGCGATGATGATTGCAATCACGCCACCGGCCGAGGCACCCCCGATATCGAATTGCAGCAGGGCGCGTGAATAGATCAGGAAGGCCAGATTGGTGGAGGCAACGCCCGGTCCACCTGAGGTCGTGACCGAAATTTCAGCGAATACGGTCAGCAGGTAGATGGTCTCGATCATGATCACGACCGTGATGGCGCGGCTCAGATGCGGCAGGATGATGTAGCGAAACCGGGCAATCGGCCCCGCACCATCCATACGTGCCGCTTCTTTCTGCTCATGGTCGAGCGACTGGACCGCCGTGAGCAGGATAAGCACGGCGAAAGGCAGCCACTCCCAGGCAACAATCATCATGACTGTCTGCATGGGATAATGGGCAAGCCAGTCGATGGGTTGGAGCCCGACCGCCCGCATCATGGCGCTGTAGACGCCATAGATCGGGTGCAGCATCAGGTTTTTCCACAACAGTGCCGAGACTGTGGGCATGACGAAGAACGGCGAGATGACCAGCACACGTGCGATGCCGCGCCCGAAGAAATCCTGGTCATACAGCACAGCCAACAGCACACCGCCGCCAACGCTGATGACGAGAACGCCAAGCACCAGCAGGACGGTGTTCAGCAGCGCATAGAGGAAGTCCGGATCAGTCAGCAGATAGACGTAATTGCTGAACCCGGCAAAACCCTTGAGGGTCGGATCGACCAGATTATAGTTCTGGAACGAATACCAGAGTGTCAGGACGAGGGGGATCAGAGACCAGATCAGCAGGATGATGACCGCAGGGGAGAGGAATACACCTGCTCCCGCTTTGCGCTTCACCCGCTCTGGTGTGGCGATGACAGCTTCCATAGGCAAGCTCCACGAGCGTAAGGCCGCTCGTCCTGGCTGTAAAGGAAAAGTTCAGCGTGTCTTGTGGGTAGTCCGGATGATGTTCCCCACGTGGCGTGGGGGCTTGAAGGTCTAGTGGGCGAGGGCTTCGGCCATCAGGGCACGATGGTGAAGCTGCTCGTCATGCATCGCCTGAAACACGGCGAATTTGGCGTTATGATAACGTGACGTGCTGGTATCAGGCGCGACTTCCGCGCCGACACGGGTCATCTGCGACATGGCCACGCGCATGTCGCTGTAAGCACCGCCTGCAACCGCGCCGAGGATGGCCGAGCCAAGGAGAACAGCATCGGGCTCCTTTGGCAGCATGATACGGCATCCCGTTGCATTGGCATGTTCACGCAGGAACACGGGGTTCTTGGTGCCGCCCCCTGTCGCGAAAATGGTGTCGATTGCGTAGCCCTTGGCATTGAGCGCGCGAATGATATCGCGCGTGCCATAGGCCAGGCCCTGAATGGTCGCGAGATAGAGCATCACAAGGTCATCGAACCCGGCCGAGAGGCTGAGCCCGCTCACCATGCCGCGCAGGGTCGGATCGGCGTGGGGCGACCGGTTACCATGATAATCTGGCAGTACGTGGAATTCGGCTGTTAGCGAACCGGGCAGGGCGCCCTTTTCGAGTTCGGCCAGGCGCTCATTGAGCAGCTCGTAGACAGTACGACCTTCTGATTTGGCTTTTTCGGCCAGCTCAGGGCCATAGGCATGGCTGGAAATTACGAAATCGACAAGTGAGCCTACGGCAGACTGACCGGCTTCGTTCAGCCACGTGCCTGGGATCATGGCCTCGGAATAGGGGCCCCAGATCCCATCCACATAACGTGCCTCTTTCGACACGGCCATGTGGCAGCTCGACGTTCCACCGATCAGCGCAAGACTGCGGTCGAGTGCGGCATCATCAACCGTCTCACCCGATGCGGAGCCAATCACACCGATGCCACCGGCATGGGCGTCAATCGCGGATACACCGACAGGGATACCAGCTTCGAGCCCGAGTTCCTGCGCGGCATCGGCACTCAGCCCGTTCCCGACGGTCTCGCCCAGTGAACGCACATCCTTGCCGATGCGCTGGTAGCCTTCATCAACCAGTTCGCCCAGACCGATTGCCTTGAAGTAGGACTCATCCCAGCCCTTGGAATGGGCGAGATAGGTCCATTTGCACACTGTCGAGCAGCAGCTGCGGGAGTCTGCGCCGGTTGCGCGCCAGGTCAGGTAATCGGGAAGATCAAAGAAATAGCCGGCTTTGGCGAAGGTTTCCGGCATATTGCGCTTGAGCCAGAGCAGCTTTGGCGTTTCCATCTCGGGAGAGATGGTGCCCCCGACATAACGCAGCACCTCATACTGGCCTGCGTTGATTTCCTCAGCTTCTTTCATCGCGCGATGATCGGCCCAGAGGATGATGTCCTGCTCAGCTGCCCCCTTGGGATCGATGGAGAGGGGCTTACCCTCGCGATCGAGAACGACGAGCGAGCAGGTGGCGTCAAACCCGATGCCGCGCACCACAGGGTTTTTCCCCTGGAGCTCGCTCATTGCCGTGCGAACGCTCTTGCAGATGGCACCCCAGATGTCCGTAGAGGATTGCTGGATGAAATCTGCCTCAGGCCGCCAGGTACGGGTGGGGGTCACGCAGGAAGCGAGCTTCTCTCCGGTGAGGGAAAACACGCCGGCGCGTGCACTGCCTGTGCCGACATCGACGCCAATAACAACTTCCATGGGGACCCATCCAAACTCTTACGAATTCGTCATATTCCCACTCAGCTTCTGGGATGCAATTCACCAATGCGTGTGATCTGTCTCAATATGTATGAGATATCGCACAAAAAAACCCGTCATCCTGAGATGACGGGCTTTTCGGGCTCAATAGGGAGGATCTTGCCTTAGAAGTCCACGCCCGCCTGGAGGAAGACGTTACGTCCGACAAAGAGGTTGCCGTATTGATAGACGTTCGTGTTGGTCGCGCCATCCACAACATAGGGGGGCTTCTTGTCGAACAGGTTCCGCACACCTGCCTGGAAGCTCCACCGGTTCAGCTGATAGCCGAGAGTTATGTCGTGTGAGAAAATGCCAGGCGTCTTGTAACGTCCACCTGTGTCCTTTGTCAGATCGACTGTCTGGTTGTTCCAGACCATGCCGCCCGTGTAGCTCATCATATAGGTGAAGCTGAAGGCATCATGGCGCCATGTCGCAGTCGTATAGTTACGGACGCGCGGCTGGCCCGATCCGTTATTATACAGCAGTCGGCCGTCATAATTGTACCACTGCCCGCCCGGGACATATTGCTGCTGATAGCTGATGAGCTGCTGGAAATTATTGCTCAGGCTCAAACGATCATGACGGGTGATGCGGAAGGCATAGTCCAGATCAAGATCTAGACCGCCGGTACGCAGACCGCCGAGGTTCTCATAAAGTGCCGAAGCTGTCTGGATCTGGTTGTTCGGCGCACGAACGATGTTGTTGCAATAACTCGCGTTTCCGCCGGTATAGCACTGATCAAGAAGATACTGCGTGCCGATCACGCTGATCATGTTCTTGACTGTGTAGTGCCAGTATTCCGCCGAGAGCGAGAGACCCGGAATCCAGTGCGGCGTGATGACCGTGCCGAACGTATAGGTACGACCTGTCTCCGGCTTGAGAGCCGCATTACCGCCCTGGAGGGTAGGCACCTGGCCCTGGCTGACCATTGTGAAGTTCGACGGAATACCCTGACGTGCACAGGTTGCGGCAACGGTTGCCGATTGGGCGCCATAGCTCGCGACCTGTGCGCACGGATCGTTAGCGAACTCATAGCTCAGCTGCTGGCCACCGAACATCTGATAGACGTTAGGCTGGCGATATGACGTGCCCAATGTGCCGCGGAAGCGGATATCGCGATTGGGTGCCCAGTTGATGGCAACCTTCCAGTTTTTCGCGCCGCCGAATGTATTGTAGGAGGAATAACGCCCCTGCGCATCGATCGTGAGATCTTTCGCGAGGAAGGCATTTTTCAGCAGGTTGAGCTTGCCCTCAAGATACCCCTCGGATACATTGAAGCCACCGCCCGCATAGGACTGCGCATTTGTCAGAGCGATACCTTGCTCCACCAGCGGATCAGGGCTGTCGCTGACCTGTTCGCTGCGATGCTCCATGCCCAGGGCGATACCAAGGTCACCGCCATTTTTCCACGGCATTGAGACGACATGGTTGTTATGGACGCGGAAATTGGTGTCGCGGAACTGGTACTGGATGTTCTCGACAGTCGTATAATTCGCGTAATTCGCACCCTGCTGCGTTAGACGACCGAAAGGCGAGGACAATTCGCAACCTGCTGAAGCCTGACACACCGAGGGATCATAGCTGAGCTTGCTGTCCGGATTGCCGGGTTCGTCGGCGCGAAGGCCCCAGGCATTCAGCAGATTGGCGTAGTTACCGACGTTGAGGGTACGCACCTGCTCACGGTTTACACCATAAGTGTAGGAAGCGTCATACATCCAGCCATGGGTGATCTCACCCTTGGCGCCGAACATACCGGTGACTGTGTCGGAAGCCCGCTCGGTGCGACGCGAGCCGAATTCGCTCATGCGACGATAGACCTGGGTCTCTTCACCGAACGGATTGCCGGGATAATCTGCAGGCACATAAACGGAGTTTGGCAGCGTGCTGGGAGGAATGGCGCCGCTGACCGGCACCGGGGCCAGAAAGCTGTCCGTCGTACGATGGCTATAGAGCACATTCGCATAAAGCGTCAGGTGCTTGTTCACATCGTAATGCGTGTCACCGGAGAGCGATGAGTCCTGATACGAACTGGTCAGGCTCTGGTCACGATTGAACGGGTAGCGGTCGTTCTTGGTGAAAGGAACAGCTGTCTGCCCGTTATCGTGGCTCGTATAGGTGCCACCGCTATCGGGATAGAATGTGCCTGTGCTGGCATAGCCGGAGCCAAAGGTCGGCTGTCCCTTCACGGGATTGTTCTGCGCCGCCGGATTTGCCCAGGAGCGATTGCGCTGCATGACGCCGCTCGAGGTCAGATACTGGCCAAACAGCGTGATGTTGCCCTTGCCGTGGTCAAAGTTCCAGCCCTTGAAGCCGGAAAGCATACCCTCGGGTGCATCGCCGTATTGAGAGATGCTACCGCGCATCGTGATGTTGCCGGTGTTTACGTCGTGACGCATCTTGATGTTGATCACGCCCGAAACGGCGTCTGCACCATAAAGCTCCGAGCCGCCATCCTTGAGGATCTCGACGCTTGCGACCTGCTGAACCGGGATCGAATTGAGATCGACGCAGTTACTAGCGCCGTTGACCGTCGTACGCTTGCCATCCACCAGCACGAGAACGCGAGACAGACCGAGGTTACGCAGATCGACGCAGGAAACGCCACCGCCACCATTGGTGACGGAATTGCTTGTGCCGCTGGAGCCAACTGACGGCAGGCGCATGAAGTAGTCACCAAGGTTGTTCACACCCGTCTGGGCGATCTGCTTGGAGGTGATGATCTGCACCGGGTTCGCGTTGGTGTTGTTCGACGTGCTGAGCGCCGAGCCAACGACCGTGATGCTTTCATTGCCGGCCGGAGCGGGGCTGGAAAGCGACGAAAGGCTGCTGCGACGTGCGCTGACTGGTGCTGCCGTCGTGACAGCCGCCGGGGTTGCCGTGATGCCCGTGCTGACCGGACGCGCAGACGTGCGAACGGCGCGCTTTGTGCTGCTCTTGTGGCTTGCCTTGTGCTGGGCCGTGGTCGTTGTGGCGGCCTGAGCGGTGACGCTTGCACCGGCGAGGATCGTTGCACCAAGCAGCATGGAGGCGCGGCAGATGCGTATGCGGGAAATGGCCATTGGTCACTTTCGCGAAAGGAATTGAGGGCGGAATAAGCTCCGAATTTGACCCCGCAGATGGCACATGGTGATCAAGAGTTTCAATCTCGTAACGTAGAGTCACCCGTCGCCATTGTGACATTTTCATTGCGATGTGTTCCCGATGCAACAGGCTGTTGCATGGATGTTGATAGGAAGTTTTAAAACTGACGCATGTTTGGGAATTTTATTACCAACCGGCACTTGACGCGTTGATCACGGAAACTTTACAAGGGCGCAGCTCGCGAAAACGCGAGCACGAAACTGCTTCCAGCGAGCCGCCATGACCGTTCATCCCGTCGTTGCTTCCGTCACCGAGCGCATCATCGAGCGCTCCGCCGTGTCGCGGCGTCGCTATCTCGCCCTCATGGAGCGAAACCGTCAGAAGGGCATCTCGCGCCCGCGTCTTGCCTGCGGCAATCTGGCCCATGCCCTTGCGGCGTCGGGTGAGGACAAGGCGCGCCTCATGCGTGGGGGCGGGGTGAATCTGGGTGTCGTTACCAGCTACAACGACATGCTCTCGGCGCATCAGCCTTATGCGCGCTATCCCGACCAGATGCGCCTTTTCGCTCGCGAAATGGGTGCGACAGTTCAGGTGGCTGGCGGCGTGCCGGCCATGTGTGACGGCGTTACGCAGGGGCAGGAGGGTATGGAACTCTCTCTGCTGTCGCGGGACAACATTGCCATGGGCACGGCCATCGCCTTAAGCCACGGGATGTTCGAGGGCGTGGCGCTGCTGGGCATATGCGACAAGATCGTGCCAGGACTGCTCATGGGCGCGCTGCGCTTTGGCCATCTGCCCGCGCTGCTCGTTCCGGCGGGCCCCATGACGTCTGGGCTGCCGAACAAGGAAAAGCAGCGCGTGCGGCAGCTCTATGCCGAGGGAAAGGTGGATTCGAGCGCGTTGATGGAGGCCGAAGCTGCCTCCTATCATAGTGCCGGAACCTGCACCTTTTATGGCACGGCCAACACCAATCAGATGATGGTGGAGATGATGGGCCTGATGTTGCCCGACTCTGCTTTCTGGAACCCCAGTACCCGCATCCGTCAGGCGCTCAACCGCAAGGCTGTGCATCGCCTTGTCGAAATTTCACGCCCTGGCGCGGATCACCGCCCGCTTGCCCGGATGGTCGATGAAAAAGCCATCGTGAATGCGGCGGTCGGTCTGCTGGCCACGGGTGGGTCCACCAATCACGCCATCCACCTGCCGGCCATCGCGCGTGCAGCAGGCATCTGCATCGACTGGAGCGATCTCGATGCGCTCTCCGGGGCCGTGCCTTTGCTCACGCGGGCTTATCCCAACGGTTCGGCCGATGTGAACGCCATGCAGGAAGCCGGTGGGCTGCCAACGCTGATCGCTGCGCTGAGCGAGGCCGGGATGCTGCATCAGGACATCCTTACGGTTTCGAAGGGTGGCTACGCGGATTACGCCTGCCGTGCACGACTGGAGGGAGAGGCCCTGCTCTACAGCGCAGCGCGCGCGTCATCCGATCGCAGCGTACTGCGCGATACACGCGAGCCTTTCCGTCAGGATGGCGGGATGCGTCTGGTTCAGGGCAGTCTTGGCCGTGGCATTTACAAGACGAGTGCCGTCGATGATGACCGCCAGACCATCGAGGCACCGGCTGCAGTGTTTCATCGTCAGGAAGATGTCATCGCCGCTTTCAAGGCAGGCAAGCTGAACCGTGATGTCATTGTGGTGGTCCGTTTCCAGGGACCGGATGCAAACGGCATGCCTGAGCTGCATCGCCTGACGCCCACTCTGGCAGTCCTGCAGGACAAGGGCTATCGCGTGGCGTTGCTCACGGATGGTCGCATGTCCGGCGCAAGCGGGAAGGTGCCAGCCGCCATCCATATCTGCCCAGAGGCCCAATCCGGCGGCCCGATTGCCCGCATTGAGGATGGCGACATGTTGCGTATCTGTGCCCGCCGTGGGCAGATCGAAGCGCTTGTTGAGCCCGCCATCTGGCAGGCGCGTCAACCGGCCTTGCCGCCCCTGCCCGGACTGGGTACGGGACGCGAACTGTTCACACTGATGCGCAGCCGGTCCGATACGGCAGAGAAAGGGGGCTCAGCCATGCTCGCCGCTCTCGAAGACACAATGGACCTGCATGCCACAGAACTCGACAAGGAATTCTTCGATGCTCGACACGACTCTGCTCGACTCGGTCATGACGCGTTGTCCGGTCATTCCGGTACTGGTCATGCCGGACCTGTCGCTGGCCCGGCCGATCGCGCAGGCGCTCGTCGCGGGCGGGTTGACCACGCTTGAGGTGACGCTGCGCACCGAATGCGCACTCGACGCCATCCGGGAAATGTCCAAGGTTGAGGGCGCTCATGTCGGGGCGGGCACTGTGCTGAACGGTGACGATCTGGCACGCGCTGTCGATGCGGGCTCGCAGTTCATCGTAAGCCCCGGTCTGACGCCAGAAGTCGCCGCTGCTGCACAGCGTCATGACGTGCCGCTCCTGCCGGGTGTGGCCAATGCAGGTGATATCATGCGTGGGCTCGACCTCGGACTGAGCCGTTTCAAGTTCTTCCCTGCCATGGCCAATGGGGGCCTGCCTGCGCTCAAGGCGCTTGCCGCCGTATTCGGCAAGGCCCGTTTCTGCCCCACGGGCGGAATCACGGAAGACAACGCCAGTGCCTGGCTTGCCGAACCCGCTGTTACATGTGTGGGCGGTTCCTGGCTTACGGCTGGTCCGTTCGATGCTGCCGCGATCGAGGAACGTGCTCGCAATGCTGCGAAGATGGCAGGCTGAGGCCAGACGCGCGGAGAGAAAGACCTTCTGACGGATCTACGACGATGGGCCCGGTTCGCGCGGCCCGGATGCGCGCTGAGGCGTCGGGCAGGAAGGCAGTGGCGAGGGGGCGTATGTGACTGCCGTGCTGTCTCACTGCCTGTCTTGTGAGGTGTGTTCGGCGCCCCATGGAATATGCAAGACCGTCCGTCGGTTATGCGGTCTCGATTGAGGTACGTCCCTGATCCGTCAGTCAGAAATTATAACTTAGAATTTAAGATCGGGATCATTGCCAAGTCGAAGCCTTTCGACGGATAGACACAGACATGCCCTCCTCAGAATTCAGTCCGGATCCCCACGGCTCTCAGCCGCTTTCATGACAAAGCAGGGGCGATCCTATTTCGGATTGGCTGGTGTCATCGTGCTCGCGATGACAACCGAACTCAACGAGCAGGTCTCGTCACAATCACTCCCTGATATCCTGGGCGGGCTGGGCATCAGCCACGATCCCGGGACTTGGTTCAACAGCCTTTATCTCTCGGCCGAAGTCATGGGGATGTCGCTCGCGCCCTGGATGGCGCTGACCTTCGGTGTCCGCCGCTTTGCGGTGGTGGTAGCGATGATTGCTAGCCTTTCGGCCGCCTGCATCCCGTTCAACCACAATCTGACCCTGCTCTATGGGTTGCGTCTTATCGAGGGGCTGGCTGGCGGGTTTGCCGTGCCGTTGCTGCTGCTGGTGGCCCTGCGCGTACTGGCACCCCCCGTGCGGCTTTATGGCCTTGCGGCTTACTCCCTTACAGCCACGTTTTTTCCCAATCTCAGCACGGCGCTGGCAGGTCTGTGGACCGATCTTGTCGATTGGCGCTTTGTGTTCTGGCAAGCCGTGCCTTTTGGCAGTCTGGCGATCTCGCTCATATGGTATGGCATCGCGCCAGAGGAGCCGAATTACAAACGCTTCCGCAATTTCGACTGGAAGGGCGCGCTTCTTATTTTGTTCGGCTTCGGGGCGCTCTCCACGATGCTGCAGCAGGGAGACCGGCTGGACTGGTTCAATTCACCCGCCATCTGCGTCATGGCCCTGGTGGCGGTGGTGTGCATACCCCTTCTGGTGATCAATGAATGGGAGCAGCATACGCCGCTATTTCGTATCCAGCTTCTTGGTCGACGCAATTTTGCCTACGGGGCAACGACGTTGCTCATCTTCCTTGTGGTGTCTCTGGCTTCATCGACCCTGCCTGCGACATTCCTGCAGGAAGTGGCTGGCTACCGGCCTGAACAGATCTACCCTGTCACGCTGGAGATTGCCTGTATCCAGCTCGTCATGCTGCCTCTTATGGCTGTGGTGCTGAACAGCAAGGCGGTTGATAGCCGCGTGGTCAGCCTGCTGGGCATGTGCCTGATCTGCATGGCGTGTATTGGCGACAGCTTTCTGACGGTCGGATGGAACCGTAACGAGTTCTATCTGTGGCAGATTTTCATGGGCGCGGGTGAGGCGATGATTGTCATGCCACTGCTCATGATGTCCACCAACTCGCTCGTTCCCGCCGAGGGGCCGTTTGCCTCCGCAATGGTCAACACCCCGCGTGCCGTGTCACAGGCTATCGGCGTCTGGATGCTTCAGCTCATCCATCGCTGGCGCGGCGGTCTGCACTCCAACCGCATTACGGACCGCATCGGGCTGGACCGCTACCGCACCTTTCAGGCAAATGCCATTCCGCTACAGCGCCCGGCGCCTTTACTGCCTGACGGTACCCCGCGCAGCCCGGATGCGTTGCCCACCTTCAAATATCAGGTTGCTCATCAGACGACTGTTCTGGAACTGTCT
The DNA here is from genome assembly GCF_030263835.1 of Asaia sp. HumB. Classification (NCBI taxonomy): domain Bacteria; kingdom Pseudomonadati; phylum Pseudomonadota; class Alphaproteobacteria; order Acetobacterales; family Acetobacteraceae; genus Asaia; species Asaia sp. HumB. The sequence continues at coordinate 2,965,990 of NZ_JARPML010000002.1, forward strand.
GACGCCTATCTCATCATCGCCGGGATTACGGTGTTCCTCATGGCATGGGTCATTCTCCTGCCTCAGCGGACCTATCCCCCCCGCCTCATGTTCGTGAAGAAAAAATCCTGAATCATGGCCTCAGACGACCAGAAAAGCAGCCCCGCCAAATGGCCTTTCCTTGTGACAGGCTTCATCCTTGTGGTGTTCTGCGGGATCATCCTTGCGATCATTTTCGTGCCAAACCGCAAGGTCTGGACCAATGATGCCTATGTGACGGCCCATTACGCCACCATTGCGCCGCGTGTGCCGGGACAGGTGGTCGAGGTGCTGGTTGATGACAACCAGAGCGTCAAGGCGGGGCAGGTCATGGCACGGCTCGATCCGCGCGACTACGAAACGGCGCTTACGCGCAGTCGCGCCCAGCTCGCACACGACGAGGCGCTCGTGCTCGATGCCGAGGCGGCGGTGGATCGTCAGCCGAGCATGATCGAGGAAAGCAAGGCAGAAGCCGCGCGGATTGAGGCGCAGCTCGTCTATGCCAGGCAGAATGCCCAGCGCTATCACAACCTGGCCCAGACCGGCGCAGGGTCCGCGCAGGAGCGTCAGCTTACCGATGCCTCCATGCGCGAAATGGAAGCCAATCTGAGGAGCATGAAAGCGCGGATCACGGCAGCACAGGATGAGATTCCGATCCTGCGGGCACGCCATGAGGCGGCGCTCAGGACGCTTAAGATCGACCACGCCGTGGTGCGGCAGGACGAACTCAACCTGTCCTATACCGAGATACGCGCGCCGTTTGACGGTATGGTGGGCGAGAAGACCGTTCAATCGGGCAATTATGTATCGCCGGGTGCCGCCCTTATGGCGCTTGTGCCGATGGATCAGCTCTGGGTCATGGCGAATTACCGTGAGCTTGCGCTGCGCCATATGCGTCCCGGGCAGCATGCCCGTATCCATGTCGACGCCTATGATATGGATCTGGACGGCATCGTTGACAGTATCCCGCCGGCTTCGGGTGCCGCCTTCGCCCCGATCGCCCCGGAAAATGCCACGGGGAATTTCACCAAGATCGTCCAGCGCCTTCCCGTGAAGATCGTCGTGGCCCCGAACCAGCCTCTTGCCAGGCTGCTGCGTATGGGCTTTTCGGTCGAGACGACGGTCGATACCCATCTTGAAAATGTCGTGGATGAGCAGCGGCATAGCGCGAACGGGATCACCGCACGATGAGAAAGATCAGGCGGGCGGCTGTTCGGCGCGGCGGAATAGCGCTGTGCTGTGTTGGCAGCATGGTTTCAGCCTGCACGATGGGCCCTGATTTCAAACGTCCGGATGTGATCTCGCCCGCGCAGTTCGGGGCGGAACCGCAGGATGTGGCAGGAGCGACCTATGGCGGTCCGGTCGATGTGGCCTGGTGGAAGCAGTTCAACGACCCTGAGCTCAATTATCTGATTGATCGTCTTGCAGTGCAGAACATCGACCTGCAACGCGGGATGCAACGTATTGCCGAAGCCCGGTCGCAAACACGTATCGCGGCCGCGCAGGGGCTCCCTAGTTTGAACTGGGCCGGGTCTTATACCCGCACCCATCAGAGCGAGACGGGATTTATCTCGCTTGTGCAGCCACGCAATGGCGCGCCGAACGAATATGATTTCTTTCAGAACACGCTTGGCGCGTCATGGGATCTCGATCTTTTCGGGCAGATACGCCGCGCCGTCGAAGCCCAGCACGCAGCACAGGAGGCCGCCGCCGAGGCACGCCACGGCCTTGCCCTCAGTACCATCGCGACACTGGTTGACAGCTATATGCAGCTTCGCGGAGTTCAGGACCAGATTGCAATTACCGAGCGGCACATGGCGGTTTCCGATCATGATCTGGCCCTCGTGCAGTCACGTTTTGGCAACGGCGCAGCGACCATGCTCGATCTGGCGCAGGCCCGTATGGAGCAGGCCAATACGGCCTCGGCGCTTCCCACCCTGCGCAATTCGGAAAGCGCGCTGATCAACGCCATCGGTCTGCTTCTGGACGAACCGCCGCGAAGCCTCGCGCAGGAACTGGCACGCCATGATGGCACGATGCCGATCATCGTGCCGGCTGCGCCGATCGGGGTGCCCTCAGCCCTGGCTCGCAGGCGCCCTGATATTCGTGAAGCCGAAGCCAAGCTGCATATGGCAACTGCTGGTGTCGGGGTCGCCATCGCTGCGTTTTACCCGGATATTACCCTCACGGGGCAAATGGGCACACAGACCTTGTCTGCAGCGAATTTCTTTTCACTGCCATCTCGTCAGTTTGCGACAGGGCCGACCCTGTCTGTCCCACTCTTTGAGGGCGGGCGCCTGCGCGGAACACTGGCGCTGAGACGGGCTGAGCAAAAGGACGCGGCGCTTGCCTACCACCAGACCGTGACGACGGCCTGGAACGAGGTCGACAATGCCTTGACGGCTTATGCCCAGTCCCAAAAGCGCCTCGTGCAGACGCGGATCGCGTGGCAGGAGAGCCGCAAGGCTGTCGAGGTGGCGCAACAGCGCTATCGCGAAGGGGCTGTGGACTTCCTCCAGGTCGACACAGCAGAGGCTGCGGCGCTGGCCGCGGAGGCAACTTTCTCGGCCAACAGGATTCAGATTGCGACCGCTTTTGTCTCGCTTTACCGGGCACTGGGTGGAGGCTGGGAGTATCCGGCATTTTCGGAGGATAAAGCCTCAAAATCAGCAGGTTAGGGTTGTTGGTTTGACCAGTGTGTGAGAAGCAATATCTTCGGATCATGCTTTATCAATAACTATCAAATCTCTGATTTTACGCGATTCCTGAGTCCAGGATTTGTTCTTTTGGGATGTGAGAGAACAAACTGCGATCCTTGCGCGATCATGGTGCCAATCTGAACAAAATATATTTCTCAGAGTCTTGTTTAGAATCATCGGCCTAGACGGGAATGATCAAGTGGTGCCATAAGGCGGCATGAATGGACGTTCTCATATCGTTCTAGGTTTGGCCTGTGGAATAACGGCGGCCGCTGCCGGCTATGTGCCGTTCACATTCGCCTCTCTGGGAATGGCTGCCCTGGGGAGCCTGACACCTGATATCGACACCGAACGCTCCATGGTCGGCTGTCGCCTGCCTTGGCTTTCGCGAACGCTTTCCCGTCGCATCGGCCATAGGACAGTTACCCATTCTTTGGCTGTGCCATTGCTGCTGGGTCTGGCTGCGATCCATTTTGGTGGAATGGGTCTCTTGCGTTCCGCTCTGGGAAGTTTCCTGATCGGATATGCGAGCCATATCGCAGGTGACCTCGTGACCGGCGGATGCTGGGCGCTCTACCCATTATCCCGCAACAGGATTTCTCTCTGGCCATATGCAAGGGTAGGCAGCCTGCGCGAATATATGGTCCTGCTTGTCAGCCTCGGGTTGTTGGGAGGCGTGACGTATCATCTCCTGACCCATGAGGCGCGTCAGTCCGGCCATCACACGTCAATCGGGTCTCACAGCGGCAAAGCCCGCCGCATGGCTTTTATTGCGTAAAACGGCTCGTACGCCTATGAGCACCTCTAGAAATCCAGCCATTCCGGAGCCCGTCATGACCTCTCCCGATCGCCTGCCCGTCCGCCGGGCGCTTCTTTCCGTTTCAGACAAGACCGGTCTGATCGATCTGGGCAAGGCGCTGGTCGCGCATGGCGCGCAGCTTCTCTCGACGGGCGGATCGGCCAAGGCCCTGCGTGATGCCGGACTGCCCGTGACGGACGTTTCCGATCACACGGGCTTCCCTGAAATTCTGGATGGTCGTGTGAAGACGCTGGTGCCGCAGATCCATGGCGGTATTCTTGGTCGTCGTGATCTGGACTCTCACAAGGCACAGATGGCTGAACACAATATTGCGCCAATCGACCTCGTTTGCGTCAACCTGTACCCGTTTGCCGCGACCGTCGCGTCGGGGGCGGGCCCGGAGGACTGCATCGAGAATATCGATATCGGTGGGCCTGCCATGATCCGCGCAGCAGCCAAGAATCATGACCATGTCGTGATCCTGACAGAGCCCGCACAATATGATGCGCTCAAGGCATCGCTCGATGCGGGCGGTTCCACCCTGGCCGAGCGCACGGCTTGGGCAGGTGCCGCCTATGCCCATACGGGTGCCTATGATGCGATGATTGCCACCTGGTTTGCCGGCCAGCGCGGCGACGCCCTGCCAGAAACCATGACGCTGAGTGGCACGCGTCGTGAATCCCTGCGCTATGGTGAGAACCCTCATCAGCAGGCCGCTTTTTATGTCACCGGTGAGAAGCGTTTCGGTATCGCGACGGCAACGCAGATCCAGGGCAAGGCCCTCAGCTACAACAACCTGAACGATACGGATGCGGCTTTCGAGGCTGTTGCCGAGTTCGACAAGCCGAGCGTGGTGATCGTCAAGCACGCCAATCCCTGCGGTGTGGCCAGCGCCGAGACGCTCGAGGCGGCATGGAAAGCTGCACTTAAATGTGACCCCGTTTCGGCCTTCGGCGGCATCGTCGCGCTGAACCGTACACTCGATGAGGCGACAGCCGAGCAGATTGCCACGATCTTCACCGAGGTGATTGTGGCCCCTGATGCCACCGAAGGCGCGCGCGCGGCGCTGAGCCGCAAGAAGAATCTGCGCCTGCTCCTGACAGGTGGCGTGCCTTCCGCCACGGCTGAGGGCATGACGTTCAAATCGGTTGCAGGCGGCTTCCTGGCACAGAGCCGTGATGCCGGTCAGGTGACCGAAGCCGATCTGCGTGTCGTAACCAAGCGGGCACCGACCGACGCTGAAATGGCCGATCTGCTTTTTGCTTTCCGCGTTGCCAAGCATGTGAAATCCAATGCCGTGATCTACGCCAAGGATCGCGCCACGGTCGGCATCGGGGCCGGGCAGATGTCACGCGTCGACTCAGCGCGTATCGCGGCGCGCAAGAGTCTCGACGCAGCCGAAGCTGCAGGTGAGACAGTGGCACTGACAGAGCGGTCGGTCGCGGCGTCTGACGCGTTCTTCCCCTTCGCTGACGGCCTTGAGAGCGTGATTGCGGCCGGCGCCATTGCCGTTATCCAGCCGGGCGGTTCCATCCGCGACCAGGAAGTGATCGATGCTGCCGATGCAGCTGGCATTGCCATGGTATTTACCGGCATGCGCCATTTCCGTCATTGAAACTGGTCTGCGTTGTCGCTTTCCCGACTGCCCGGTGCCTCGGACTGAAGTCGCGCCGGGTAACGGCGCGTCAATCAGTCGGTTGTGAAGGACAGGGCTGAGATAGCTCTCACAGAGGGGGGAAACATGAAGATCAGAACCGGTTTGCTGGCAGGGTTCGTTGCTGCATTGGTGCTTGCGCCTGCTGGGCGTGCCGCTGCTCAGCCTGCGATCTCAGGGGATACGAAGCCTCAGGGGAAAATGTCGCAAGCAGTTTCCGGCTCGCTCCCGGCGGGATGTGTTTTCGATCTGACAAGTCTCCCCCGTTTTTCTGGCAAGATAGACCGCCTATTGCCGGGCACACAGGGAGACGCCGTGGGTGCCTTGCTTAGGGATGGCACCGAAATCGAAATGCCCCCCGGTCTCGCCGCGCAGGATCATCACATGCGTGCTGGGGCGACCATCACCGTTCGCGGGCTTGCCGCACCATCGCTTCGTCTCGTCCGAGCTTTCGCGCTGAGCAACGGGCAGGAGCTTTGTGCCTCGCCCATGCCGGAGCTCGTGACGGCAGCTCCTCCCGCCAGCACGCAGGGCCGGATCGCACGGTTGCTGCATGATGGTGATGGGGCGCTGAACGGAGCCTTGCTTGACAATGGCACCGTGCTGCGTGTGCCTGCCTCCGGTGCCCGTACGTCTTTCCTGCGTCTCGGGGCACCGATCTATGCGGAGGGTTACGGCTATCAGACGGCCTATGGCAAGTTAGTCGTGGCAAGGCGTCTTGGGCCCGACAGGCTGCAGGCTATTCATGTTTCAGATGAACCGCTTGTCCCGCGCGGCGCTCCGCCGGGATCTGCGGGTTACGATCAGATCGAGGCGCCGGGAGGCACTGAATAAGGTCCCCTCAGCGGTTCAGCTGATGTCTCGATAAGCGAAATGCCGGGTGGCGTTACCATCCGGCATTTTCAGGACGACCCGCCTGGGCGCTATCGATCGCGTGATGTCCTCAAACGATGTCTGACTCACGCAACGCGAGCGTAAGGCAAGGCGACAGGGGGAGAATGGGGGCAACCGTCGCCTGGAAGGCGTGATACAGATCAGCCTTGTCCGGGTAGACCTCGCCTGAATAACGCCCCTGCGCGTCCACCTCATTGCGCCATCCACCAAACTCATGGTCGATCAGTGTGCTGGCGATATAGTCCCAGACCTTGCGATACCATGTTTCATAGGCAGGGCTGCCCGTGCGCTTGAGCAGGTTCACTGCAGCGGTGACGGTTTCCGCCTGCACCCAGTGCGCACGCACTGTCACGACCGGCTTATGGTCCCAGTCGATCGTGTAGATCATTCCAGGATCGCCATCGGGTGCCCACCCAAAGCGCAACGCCGAGTCCAGCAGGGCGCGGGCATCGTGCAGCATCCAGCCGGGGGCGGTCCCCTCGCGTCGCAGCAGAGCGGCCTCTACCTTCAGAGTAAGGTGGGCCCATTCTGCAAAATGGCCCGGTGTCATGCCATAGGGGCGCAGGGGGTCTGTCGTCTTGTCTTGATTGTAGTCCTTGAGGAGTGTCCATTCCCGGTTGAAATGCTCGGGCATGCAGTAATCATGGTTTCCCGCGATCTCGTGCACAAAGCGATGCACGATACGATGGGCGCGATCGAGCCATTTCTCATCCCCTGTGATATCGGCAAGGGCGAGGCAGGATTCTGTCGAATGCATGTTGGCGTTCGCACCGCGATAATCTTCCTCGTCGCTCCAGTCGAAGGCGAAGCTCTCACGCATGACGCCTTCATCTTCGGACCAGTAATGTTTCTCGAGCACTTCGGTCGCCAGGCTGAGGAGCTTTTCGCCCCCTTCGACTCCCAGCAAGGTGGCAGACGAGCCGGCCAGGGCCACGAAAGCATGAAGATAGGCCTGTTTGCGGCCCTCGCGTGCCGCAGGTGATTCGTACCAGCCGCCGTGATCCTTGTCATGGAGCGGGCCGAGAAGAGCCTTGACGCCATGACGCACAAGCGGGAGGCAGCCCGGGATGCCCTGCAGGGCTGCCATGGAGAAGGCATGGACCATACGGGCGGTCAGGATGCCGTCTGGCAACGCGCCTTCGGGCAGGGTGCCGTCGCGGCCAAGGGCGCCAAAACCGCCCTCCATACGCGATGCCATAGCAAAGCGGAGCAGGCGGCGGCCCTCGGCGGCTAACCACAGGCGATGGGCGGAACGGCGCACCCAGCTCGTTTCAGGCAGAAGCATGGGCGAGAGAAGATCGGTCATAGAAACTGTCCCGTTATCGGCCGCCAAAGGGGCCTCGCATTACATGAACGGCAATGATCACGCATGGAGACGCGTTGAGTTGCGCGACAGAATATTGCGTGTCGTTTCAGGAGAGCGGAAACGGCGAACCCGGAAGGGCTCCGCTTCGGATACGTATAACGCGTGACAAGAGCACGATAACGCCTGTCACGATCCTGCGTCCTGTCTGTTCCGCAGGTCTGTCACAAGAATTCACTATGGCTTGGCATTGGCGCGTCTTATTGTGCGGCATCAACGCGTTAGCGCGTAAGTATTATCGCATCAGGACGACAAGAAAAGACATGGCGCCGTCACAGTCAGTAAATCTGCCCCCGGTTGATCTTCTTGGTTATGGCAAGCTTCCGTTGGAAGTTGCTCGCAACAAGGGAATCTGGCCTGCGCCGCATTACCAGCATTCACTGGTAGCCTGCGCGCGCTGGGAGACGGAAAGCGTCGTGGAATGGCTCACCTATCATCGGTCGATCGGGTTCGACCATGTCTATCTGTACTGTAACGATGATGATCCGACGGCACTCTATGAAGCAGTGATGCCTTTCATTATCGCCGAAAAGCCATTCGTGACCTTCCATCACTATCGCTATGTGGGCGAGCAGTTTCAGATGTATCGCCACTTTCTGCGCCACCATGTGCATGAGACGCGCTGGTTGATGTTTCTGGATATCGATGAGTTTGTGTGTTTGCCGGGCAGCAACGACATCAGCAGTGTAAGCACCCGTTTCGGTGCAGATCACGACGCGGTCTATCTCAACTGGTGTGGCTATGGCCATGGTGGTCATGTCGAGCGGCCAGCCGGAAGTGTCCTGCGTCATTACCCCTATCGCGAGAGCGGTGCCTCACCTTTTACCAAGATCCTCGCCAAGGCGGAGGCCGTGTCCTATCGGCGTGCCTGCGAGAACCCACATGTGGCCATCCATCACGATCTATTTGGCTTGGGCGCGCCGCTGCGCGCCTGCAACATGCTCGGTGAATCGATGGAGGGTTATTACAATAACTTCCCTGACCACGCGTGGTCTTTTCTGAACGCCGACAACAGGCGTGAGCGCCTCGTTCAGGCTGGCTATATCGCGCATTTCAATATCCGCTCGGAACAGGATTTCACGCGTCGTGTTGCCCGGGGATGCCAGGGAGACTTCGCTGCCCAGACCCATTGGCAGAACAAGAATGCGCAGGAGCGGGCCGAGTATCACGCTGCAACCAATGCCGTGCTCGATACCTATCTGTCCGACTACTGGGAGGCGATGATCGGAAAGGGATGGCAGACGAGCATCGTGCCCTGCTCGCAATGGGATCTCCTTTCGAGAGGAAAGCGCGCCACGCAGAGTTCCACCATGCATCAAGGCTCGCGCGATGACGATGCCAGTCGGGCCGTATCAGGTTTCCTGACGGGACACCCGCAGCATCACACGACCCTTGAAGACAACCCCTGGTGGATGGTTGATCTCGAAGTGCTTAGCCACATTCATCAGATCATGATTTTCAACCGGTTGGATGGCGTGATGGAGCGGTTGGCGAGCTTCAAGGTCGAAGTTTCGCATGATCGCATCATATGGAAAACGATTATCGATCGGCAGGACGGCCCGGTCTTCGGCGGGCTTGACGGGACGCCATTCAACTGGATCGACGAGGTAGGCGTTCTCGGGCGCTTCGTTCGTGTCTCCATACCGGGCAAGCAGGTCTATCTGCAGACCGATCAGATCGAGATTTTTGGCCGCCCATTTTCTCTTGACGACTTCAAGGCCGCCAACGCGCCTGACTAGGGCGCATCACAGCGCGGCATCGCCACGGGAGGTCAAGGCAGGGCCCTTTTAGCAAGAAACGTGCCAGGTCGGCCTTGGAAAAAGCCGCAATGTTCCCATGTTCAAGTTATGACGAGGCGAGAACTGCCTGAGAGGGGTTCTCGTCGTCGTAACCAGCCGCCTTTACGGGGCATAGGAGCATTGCGAAAACATGAATATTGAGAAATTTACCGAGCGTAGCCGCGGTTTTCTTCAGGCCGCTTCGACAATTGCACTACGCGACTTCCACCAGCAGTTGACCCCCGAGCACCTTTTGAAAGCGTTGCTCGATGATCCTGAGGGCGCTGCCTCGGGCCTGATCCGCGCAGCCGGGGGTACACCCGAAACAGTCCGCAAAGCCAATGATGCCGCACTGGCTCGTATTCCCAAGGTGCAGGGCGGCGGCGCTGGTCAGCCTCAGGCGACGCCTGACCTTGTGCGCGTACTCGATAGTGCTGAGCAGGATGCCCAGCGTGCCGGTGACAGCTTCGTTGCGCAGGATCGCCTGCTCGTGGCGCTTGCTGCCAGCAAGACTGGCGCTGGTCAGGCGCTGAGCGAAGGCAAGGCCGATGCGAAGGCCCTCGAACGCGCAGTGGCTGAATTGCGCAAGGGACGCGTGGTGGATAGCGCCAATGCCGAGGCCGGCTTCGATGCCCTCAAGAAATATGCGCGGGATGTGACGGCCGTGGCCCAATCGGGCAAGCTCGATCCGGTGATCGGACGTGACGAGGAAATCCGTCGCGCCATTCAGGTTCTGGCACGCCGCACCAAGAACAACCCTGTGCTGATTGGTGAGCCCGGTGTGGGCAAGACCGCCATCGTGGAAGGTCTGGCGCTGCGTATCGTCAATGGCGACGTGCCGGAAGCGCTGCGCAACAAGAAGCTGCTCTCGCTCGATATGGGTGCCCTGGTAGCTGGCGCAAAATATCGTGGTGAATTCGAGGAGCGCCTGAAAGCCGTTCTCAAGGAAATCGAAAGCGCCGAGGGGCAGGTGATCCTGTTCATCGATGAGATGCACGCGCTCGTGGGCGCGGGACGCTCCGATGGCGCGATGGATGCGTCGAACCTGATCAAGCCCGAACTGGCACGCGGCGTGCTGCATTGTATCGGTGCCACCACGCTCGACGAGTATCGCAAATACATCGAAAAGGACGCGGCGCTGGCCCGTCGTTTTCAGCCGGTTTTTGTGGGTGAGCCCTCAGTGGCCGATACCATCTCGATCCTGCGTGGTATCAAGGAAAAATACGAGCTGCATCACGGTGTGCGTATCACCGATGGCGCACTTGTGGCTGCCGCGACGCTGTCCAATCGCTACATCACGGATCGGTTCCTGCCGGACAAGGCTATTGACCTCGTGGATGAGGCGGCAAGCCGCCTGCGTATGCAGATCGACAGCAAGCCCGAGGCGCTTGACGAACTCGACCGCCGTATCATCCAGCTCAAGATCGAGCGCGAGGCGATCCGCAAGGAAGAGGACAGCGCAAGCCGCGAGCGTCTGATGAAGCTAGAAGCCGAGCTGGCCGATCTGCAGGAACAGTCGGACACCATGAGCGCTGCTTGGCATGCCGAAAAGGACCGGGTGAACGCTGTTCAGAAGCTCAAGGAGCAGCTCGATCAGGCGCGTTCGGATGTCGATATTGCTCAACGCAAGGGTGATCTCGGCAAGGCGTCCGAGCTTATGTATGCGACGATCCCAGGCCTTGAGCGTCAGATTGAAGAAGCCCAACAGGTCGAGCAGCAGGATGCCGCTCAGGCAGGATTGTTCAGCGAGGCTGTGACCGACCAGGGAATTGCCTCTGTCGTGTCGCGCTGGACAGGTGTACCGGTGGACCGGATGCTGGAAGGTGAGCGCGCCAAGCTGGTGCGTATGGAGGATGAACTTCGTGAGCGCGTGGTTGGTCAGGAGCCTGCGCTCAAGGCGGTGTCCAACGCGGTGCGTCGTGCCCGTGCAGGTTTGCAGGATCCCAATCGCCCCATCGGTTCGTTCCTCTTCCTCGGTCCGACCGGCGTCGGCAAGACCGAACTGGCCAAGGCGCTGGCGCAGTTCCTGTTTGACGACGATCGCGCCATGCTGCGCGTGGATATGAGCGAGTTCATGGAGAAGCACGCCGTATCCCGCCTGGTGGGTGCGCCTCCCGGCTATGTCGGCTACGAAGAGGGTGGCGTGCTGACCGAGGCGGTCCGTCGCAGGCCGTATCAGGTCATCCTGTTTGACGAGGTCGAGAAGGCGCATGAGGATGTTTTCAACATCCTGCTGCAGGTGCTCGATGACGGCCGTCTGACGGACGGGCAGGGGCGTGCGGTGGATTTCCGCAACACGATCATCATCCTGACCTCCAATCTCGGCTCGGACATACTGGCGCAGCAGCCCGATGGGGAGAGCACGGACCTCGTGCAGGCACAGGTCATGGCGGTGGTGCGCAATCATTTCCGCCCTGAATTCCTGAACCGTCTGGACGAGATCGTTCTGTTCTCTCGTCTGCAGCGGGCAGATATGAACCGTATCGTCGCCATTCAGCTTAAGCGCCTGCGTGAGCTGCTGGCTGACCGCAAGATCACGCTCGATCTGGATCAGGCGGCAGATAACTGGCTGGCAGAGTCCGGTTATGATCCGGTTTACGGCGCGCGCCCGCTCAAGCGCGTCATACAGCGCAGCCTGCAGAACACGCTGGCAGGGCTGCTCCTGGATGGGACGATCTTTGATGGTCAGACCGTGCATGTCTCGGCCAACGACAAGGGGCTGGTCATCAATGGCCAGCAGGCCGAGCTGAACTGATTGGCCGCAGGGCCATTGCCATGCCGTAGGCCGGTTCATCCGGCGAGCGGTATGGCGAAGGAAGGCATCTCGAGAAAAGGGGGCGCACCTATGGCCGGGTGCGCCCCCTTTTCGTTTAATGAACGCTGCCCGAAAGGGGCGTCGCTGTTATCCGGGCATACCTGTGCCACCAGTTATGCCGTAGATCTGTCCGGTGATGTAACTTCCCTCCGTGGAGGCGAGCGTGACATAGACCGGTGCGATCTCCGCTGGCTGGCCCGGACGCCCCATCGGCACCGTGGTCCCGTATTTCTCGACGGCGGACATGGGCTGGCCGCCACAGACCTGTAGTGGTGTCCAGAAAGGTCCGGGCGCCACGGCATTGATGCGTATGCCCTTTGGCAGAAGCTGCTTGGCCAGAGATTTGGTCAGATTGGCGATGCCAGCTTTTGTAAGGCTGTAATCAATGATGATTTCCGACGGGTTATAGGCGTTGGAAGAGGCTGTGTTCACGATGGCGCTGCCCGGTGGCATATGGGGGATAGCTGCCTTGATGATCCAGAATAGCGCATAGAGATTGGTCTTGAGTGTCCAGTCGAATTCCTCGGTGGAGAGTTCAAGGATACTCTCATGGTAGTGCTGCCGACCGGCACAGTTCACCAGCGTATCAAGGCCGCCGAGTTGTGACGCAGCGTCCGACACAAGCTTCTGACAGAACGCCTCGTCGCGAATGTCGCCCGGCAGAGCAATGGCCTTGCGTCCCGCCTTGCGGATGAGGGCCACAACCTCGCGCGCATCTTCTTCTTCCTGCGGGAGATAGTTGATCGCGATATCAGCCCCTTCCCGTGCGTAGGCAATGGCGATGGCGCGCCCAAGGCCTGAATCGCCGCCGGTGATCAGGGCCCGGCGGCCAGCCATGCGGCCACTGCCTTTGTAGCTTGTCTCTCCGCAATCCGGTTTGGGATGCATGCGCGATTGCAGGCCCGGCCACTCCTGGGGCTGAGACGCAAACGGGGCGTGGGGATAGAGTTTCTGCGGGTCGGCCAACGGTGCTGAGACGGCAGGCGCATCTGGCGCAGCCTGCGCACGGCTCGACCCGGCAACCAGCCCTGCAAGCCCAAGCGTTGCCCCTTGCATCATGCTGCGCCGGTTGGTGGCGGGGCTGGCCCCTCCAGGCGTGGTCGTTTTGATGGTTTTCTTGTCGGTCGGATCGGTCATGGCGGCTTATCTCGCTTGCGTCGGGGAAACTGTGCCAGGCAGCCGGCACGGGATGAGAAGTCGCAAGACGGGTTTGGGTTGCTATGCAAAGCGGCCCCGAGGCTCTGACAGGCTTACCGCACAGGGGGCGTGGCTGGGGCATTTCGGGTCCCTGGGTGGCTGACAGGTGCTTGTCCGGTTGCCCGGTTCCAACGCCCTAGCCGTAGCCCCCTAGAAAGGCTATATTGGCGGCTTGTTGCGAGTAGGAGCGTCACGCCAGCATGTCCGAACAGATCCGTCCGACCGAGTTGCCCGAAAACCTCGATGACGAAGCCGATTATGGCGCCTCCTCGATCTCGGTTCTCAAGGGGCTCGATGCGGTACGTAAGCGCCCCGGTATGTATATCGGCGATACGGATGACGGGTCCGGCCTGCACCACATGGTGTTCGAGATCATCGATAACGCCGTGGACGAGGCTCAGGCTGGCCACGCGACACGGTGTATCCTGACGCTCAACGGCGATGGTTCGGTCAGTGTCCGTGACAATGGGCGTGGAATCCCGACCGATCTGCATGAGGAAGAGGGCGTCAGCGCGGCAGAAGTGGTGCTGACAAAGCTTCATGCGGGCGGCAAGTTCAACCAGAATTCCTACAAGGTTTCCGGTGGTCTGCACGGCGTTGGCGCGGCCGTTGTCAATGCACTGTCGGAATGGATGGAAGTCCGTATCTGGCGCAATGGCACAGAACACTTCATCCGTTTCCAGCACGGCGAGCGTGACGACGCTCTGGCGGTAATCGGTGCCAGTGATGAGCCACGCGGCACGCTCGTGACGTTCAAGCCGAGCAAGCAGACTTTCACGAAGGTGGAATTCGAGTTTGCCATTCTCGAGCGTCGTATGCGCGAGCTGGCCTTCCTCAATTCCGGGCTCGAGATCGTCCTGCGGGACGAGCGTCATGCCGAGAACAAGGAAGTTATCTTTTGCTATGAAGGCGGGTTGAGCGCGTTTGTCGAGTATCTCGATGCCAGCAAGACCTCGATCGTCAGCCCGCCCATCGTCGGGTCGATCGATCATGCCGAAAGTGGCATCAAGGTCGAGTTCGCGCTGACATGGAATGACAGCTTCCATGAGACTATGCTGTGCTTCACCAACAACATCCCCCAGCGTGATGGGGGCACCCATCTTGCAGGGTTCCGCCAGGCACTGACGCGTGTTGTTGGCAAGTACGCTGACACGGGGTCATCCAAGAATTCGGCATCGCTTACGGGCGAGGATATGCGCGAGGGCATGACCGCGGTGCTGTCGGTCAAGGTGCCCGATCCGAAATTCTCGTCGCAGACCAAGGACAAGCTGGTCTCTTCCGAAGTGCAACCGGTTGTGCACGTCACGGCTGCTGATTCAATTGGCCACTGGTTCGAGACTCACCCGCGTGAAGCCAAGGCGGTCATTGCAAAGGTGAACGAGGCAGCCGCTGCGCGCGATGCCGCCCGGCGTGCCCGTGAACTGACCCGACGCAAGGGCGTGCTGGATGTCTCCTCACTGCCGGGCAAGCTGGCGGATTGTCAGGAGCGCGATGCCAGCAAGGCCGAATTGTTCATCGTCGAGGGTGACTCGGCAGGTGGAACGGCCAAGCAGGGGCGTGATCGTCGTTTCCAGGCGATCCTGCCGCTCAAGGGCAAGATCCTCAACGTCGAGCGTGCGCGCTTTGACCGTATGCTGGGCTCAGCAGAAGTCGGTACGCTGATCACGGCGCTTGGGACGGGTATTGGCCGTGGCGATGTGGAGCAGGGCGGCTTTTCTATCGACAAGCTGCGCTACCACAAGATCGTCATCATGACCGACGCTGACGTGGACGGCTCGCATATTCGCACCTTGTTGCTGACCTTTTTCTTCCGCCAGATGCCGGAGCTGATCGAGAAGGGTTATCTCTATATCGCCCAACCGCCGCTTTACCGCGCCAAGCGCGGCAATGAAGAGCGTTACCTCAAGGATGACGCCGCGCTGGAGCAGTATCTGCTCGACAAGGCGCTGAGCAACGCTACGCTCACCCTTGCTGGTGGCGAAGTGGTCGCCGGCGATGTGCTGATGGAGCGCGTCAAGGCCATGGGCCAGGTGGCCAAGACACTGACGGCCCTTGCCAGCAAGATCCCCGTCTGGGTGCTTGAACAGGCCTATGTGGCCAAGGCTCTCTCGCTGGGTCACGATCACGCTCAGGAGCGTGCGCCTGTATTGCAGGCTCGTCTCGATGCGGCTTCGCCCGTCAACGAGCGCGGCTGGATGGTTGGCCCCACCGAGGAAGGTGGATTGCGTCTGGCGCGCAGCGTGCGTGGTGTGGGCGAGGTGTATGCGCTTGATGCTGCCCTGCTGAAGTCAGCAGAAGCACGCTGGCTGGCAGGTGAGGGCAGCCGCGTGGCCGATTATTTCGAAGGCCCGGTCAAGCTTTCGCTGGACAGTCAGGGTGCCGAGCTTTCAGGTCCTGCAATGGTGTTTGACCGTGTTCTCCAACAGGGGCGCAAGGGCCTTGCCATCAACCGCTTCAAGGGGTTGGGCGAGATGAACAATGAGCAGCTATGGGATACAACGCTCGACCCGGCCACGCGTATTCTCCTCCAGGTCAAGGTAGGAGATGTGGAAGATGCGGGTCAGGTGTTCTCGACGCTCATGGGCGATGTGGTGGAGCCACGACGCGACTTCATTGTTGGCAATGCCCAGAAGGTCGCCAACCTTGACGTTTAACTCCCTCGGCAGAGGGCTTGCCGCAACTGCGCTTGTCCTCGGTTTCTCGGGGCAGTCATTTGCAGCTGATGTGGGCGAGGCTATGCCCGCACGCGCTGCAGCCAATAGCGGACAGACCACGGCTGTCTATCGTGTCTATAACCATGGCTTGCATGTCGTCGACGCTACAGCCGATTACACGCTGACAGAGCTTGGATACGGGATCCGCACGACGCTTCATGCTGGTGGCCTGATGAGCTGGTTCATGCGCATGGACATTCAGAGCATGGCTCAGGGACATTTCGATCATTATTGGGTGCAGCCTGTGAGCTATGAAAGCACGGGCTTCTCGCGGGGCAAACATCGCAGCATCGTCCTGCACTATGCCGATAATATGCCCCATGTGGTCACGCTCGATCCGAAGGAATCCGACAGGGAGGCTGTGCCGGAAGCTCAGTTGGGCCATGCGATGGACACACTCAGTGCCATGGCCCTTTTGCTGGAAAATGTGCGTCAGACCGGGAAATGCGATGGTAATGCGCAGGTGTTCGACGGGCTACGCCTGAGCGCCATGACGTCGCATGGTCCTTTCAAGGCAGATGTGCCGGGCAGTTTCGGCCAAAAGTTCAAGGGGCCTGCGTTGCGCTGCGATTTCGTGGGGCAGCAGGAAGCAGGATTTATCAAGGATTCCTCCCATCTTGAGGTCATGAAGGCGCCTCACCCCGGTGCCGCATGGTTCCAGGACATTCCTGGCGTTGGGCTGACGGCCGTTCGTGTCGAGTTCGAGCATCCCAAACTGGGACAGATGACAGCAGTGCTCGATCATGTTCCTGCCGTGCAGCCCTGAGGCAGGATGCTGAGACCCTGACGGCGGGCAAGGCTGCCATCACGGGCCGTTATATCCCTCCGTCCGACCGGTCTTTGTGACGTTCAATTGGGGCGTGACAGATCATAGATCAGCCGAGGGAGCTCGGCGATACATCCTGCGATAGCAGTGGCATGGGCGCTCATGCTTCGATCGCCGTAGCCCCAGCTCGCGAAGAGCGAAGGCATGGGAACGCCCATCGCCGCCATGATATCATTCTGATGATCGCCGATCATGATGCCACGTGTTGGCTCGGCGTGAATCAGGCACATCGTGTTGCGGATGTGGTCGGGGTCAGGTTTGCGTGTGGCGAAGCTGTCGCCGCCACCTATGGCATCGATCAGGGAGGCGACCCCGAGCTTTTCGAGAATTGCCTGCGCTGCCTTGACTGGTTTGTTGGTGCAGACGACGCAGGCGATACCGCGCTCACGCAATGTTGTGAGCATCGCCTGCGTGTCGGGAAAGAGATGCGTCTTCTCGGTCGCCCTTGGCTCATAAATTTCCAGAAAACGACGTGTGGCCTCATCGCGATCAATGCGTTTTTCGTCTCCCCCGTAAATTAGCAGTCGGTCGACAAGACGATGCGCCCCGTCTCCAATCATGCCCCGCACGGCTTCCTCAGTCGGGAGATGCAGATTGTAGGATTTCAGAAGGGCAATGCCGCTCTCTGCGAGGTCGGGCAGGCTGTCAATCAGGGTGCCGTCGAGGTCGAATACGGCGGTCTTTATCTCGGTGCTCACAATCGATTTTCCTCGTGATGAGGGAGGCTGCAATAAACAGCAATCCGAAGTGACGGAGCGGGCGTTTGACAGAGCTCCGTCGCGTTGGCTACGCCACGTAATGATATGACATCATTTTCCTTTTCCGACGGCCAGCCCGTCCGCCATCACAAACCGACGACTGCCGTCATCCTCGCCGCAGGGCTCGGCACGCGCATGCGTTCAGCGCTTCCCAAGGCGATGCACCCTCTCGGCGGCCGCCCCATGATCAGCCATCTCATCGAGACGGCAAGTGGCGTGTTCGAACGAATCGTCGTGGTGGTCGGCCCGGATATGCCATCCCTCGAAAAGGCCGCCGCGTCCTGGCCCTGCGTAGTGCAAGTCGAACGCCTTGGCACGGGCCATGCGGCCCGCATGGCTGAAGCGCTTTTCGGAGAGGGCGATGTCGCAATCCTTTACGCCGATAACCCGCTGATCACAGCGGACACGATGCGCGCGCTGCTCTCCACCCGGCGGGCTGAAGGGACATCGCTTGCCCTGCTTGCCATGCGCCCTGCCGATCCCGCTAAATACGGACGTGTTATCGTTGAAAATGGCTCCGTCAAAGAAGTCATCGAGTTCAAGGATGCGACCGAGGAACAGCGCGCCATTGGCCTATGCAATGCGGGCGTTCTCTGCGCGTCCTCCGACGATTTGCGTCGCTGGCTTGGAGACGTGCGCAACGACAACGCACAAGGTGAATATTACCTGACCGACGTGGTGGCGCTGGCGGCACGCGAAGGTCTGGTGCGCCATGTCGAAGCCCCTGCTGAGGAACTCGCAGGAATCAATTCGCGGGCTGAGCTAGCGACTGCGGAGGCGACGCTGCAAAAGCGCATGCGTCTCTCAGCGCTCGAGGCAGGTGTGACCTTGATTGCACCAGAGACCGTGTTTTTGAGCGTGGACACCGTCATCGAACCTGATGTCGTGGTTGAGCCCAATGTTGTTTTTGGCCCCGGAGTGACAGTGCGCAGTGGCGCACGCATTCGCGCCTTCAGCCATTTGGAAGGATGCGTGGTGGGCGAGGAGGCCCTGATTGGTCCCTACGCCAGGCTCAGGCCCGGTACGATTTGTGGCAGGGCTTCCCATGTCGGCAATTTCGTTGAGCTCAAGGCAACAGAGCTTGGCGACGGCGCAAAGGCCAATCATCTGACCTATCTTGGGGATGCGCGTATCGGTCAGCGTACCAATGTCGGTGCCGGTACGATCACGTGCAATTACGACGGGGTGTTCAAACACCGTACGACGATTGGGAATGACGTCTTCGTAGGGTCTGATTCCATTCTCGTGGCGCCCATCTCCGTGGGTGACGGCGCCTTGCTGGCTGCTGGCAGCGTGCTGACCGAGGACGTGGAGCCAGGTGCGCTCGCCTTGGGGCGGTCAAGGCAGATCAACAAGGCAATGCGTGGGCAGGAGATAGCCTCTACCCTTCGTGCCAAAAAGGAGAATGGCTGATGTGCGGCATTTGTGGCGTGGTCGGCCATCAGAACGCGACACCCCTTGTTGTCGAGGCGCTGCGTCGCCTTGAATATCGCGGCTACGATTCAGCGGGTATCGCGAGTCTGGTAGACGGGCATATCTCGCGCCGCCGCGCGGCGGGCAAGCTGGATAATCTGCAGGCCGTGCTCGACGTGCAGCCGCTTGAGGGCTCGACGGCAATCGGTCATACGCGTTGGGCCACCCACGGGCTGCCGAACGAGGCCAACGCCCATCCGCATGCCACTGATCGTGTAGCGATCGTGCATAACGGCATCATCGAGAATTACGAAGAGCTCAAGGCCGAGATGCTGGCGGTAGGGCGGCAGTTCACCTCCGAGACGGACACGGAGTGTGTTGCCCAACTGGTCGATTTCTATCTCGATCAGGGGCTTTCCCCTCGCGAGGCCGCCAGCAAGACATTGGGCCGCCTTCAAGGCGCCTACGCACTCGCCATGATCTTTGCCGGGTATGAGGGGCTCATGATCGGCGCCCGTCATGGGGCGCCCCTCGCCGTCGGCTTTGGTGAGGGCGAGATGTTTCTCGGTTCGGACAGCCTCGCTCTGGCACCACTCGCCCGCAAAATCGCCTATCTCGATGATGGCGACTGGTGCGTGCTCAGACCTGATCAGGTCGAGTTCTTTGATGCCGCAAACCAGCGCGTACAGCGTCCCGTACAGACGATTGCCCTCATTGCAGGAACCGTCGGCAAGGATGGCTACCGCCATTATATGGAAAAGGAGCTGCATGAGCATCCGGTCGTGATCGGCCAGACATTGCAGCGCATCATCGATCCGGTCACGCGCGAGATCAATCTGCCGGCTTTCCCCTTTGAGCTGGCTGAACTGCCGCGCGCCATCATCACCGCCTGTGGCTCGGCCTTCTATGCTGGTCTTGTCGCCCGCTACTGGCTTGAGGCCGAGGCGCGACTTCCGGTCGATATCGATGTGGCCTCCGAACTGCGCTACCGCAATCCGCCCCTGACCCCACGTGGTATGGCGCTGATGATTTCCCAGTCTGGCGAGACCGCCGATACGCTTGCTGCCTTACGCAGCCTCCGTGAACGCGAGCAGCACATCGTCTCGATCCTCAATGTTGAGGGCAGCACGATGGGCCGCGAGAGCGACGTGGTTCTTGGCATGGTTGCAGGACCCGAAATCTCGGTCGCGAGCACCAAGGCCTTTACCGCGCAGCTCGCGGTGCTTGCCGTACTCACGATTGCCATTGCGCGGGCCCGTGAGACAATGTCGGAGAAGCGTGCGGGCGACTTGCTGGCCCATTTGCTCGACCTTCCTTCGCGTGCGTCAGAAGTGTTTTCCCGGGCGAGTGATATCCAGGCCATGGCGGCCTCGGTGGCTGAGGCGCGCGATGTGCTCTATCTCGGGCGTGGGATCTGTTTCCCGGTCGCTCTGGAAGGGGCGCTGAAGCTCAAGGAGATTTCCTACATTCACGCCGAGGCGTATGCCGCGGGCGAGATGAAGCATGGACCGATCTCCCTTATCGACAAGGATGTGCCGATTGTGGTGATCGCGCCCTCGACGATCCTGTTCGACAAGACGCTCTCCAATATCCAGGAGGCCAAGGCCCGCGGTGGCCGTATCATGGCCTTTACGGATGAAAAGGGGGCTCAGCGCCTGAGCGGTATCGCCGAGCATATGGTGATCCTGCCGGAGGTCGATCCCTTTGTGGCACCGATCCTCTACACAATCCCTGTGCAGATGCTGGCCTATGAGGTGGCGTTGCGCCGCGGGACAGATGTGGACCAGCCGCGCAACCTCGCCAAATCCGTCACTGTGGAGTAGGCTTGCCAAAAAAATAGCCTGAGCTGCAGCAAGGAGCGTTCGACATGACAGGACCGGGACCGAAGGTGCTGATCAAGGGGGCAGGGGTTGCCGGTCTGGTCACCGCTGTGACGCTGGCAGAACGCGGGGCGCAGGTCACGCTGCATGAAGCGGGCTCCCGTATCGGTTCAGGCGCGTCCTGGTTTGCGGGCGGCATGCTTGCCCCCTGGTGCGAGGCTGAGTCAGCGCCGGAAGAAGTGACTCGTGACTCGCTCAGCTCGCTCGCCTGGTGGTCTGCCCATGTGCCGTCTGTTGTGCAACAGGGCAGCCTTGTTGTGGCCCCCCCTCGCGATCAGGTCGAACTTGCCCGGTTTGGCAGAAGAACCAGTCATTTCGAGACGATAGATGCCGAGCGTATCGGCCAGCTCGAACCCGATCTGTCGGGGCGTTTTGACCGTGCGCTCTTCTTTGCCGAGGAAGGGCACGTTGACCCCCGGATCGCTCTGAAGGGGTTGGAAGCGCGCCTGGTGGAGCTGGGCGGCCATTTCAGATTCGATGCGGATCCGATGGAAGAGACGTTCGACTGGGTGGTCGATTGTACAGGTATTGCAGCAAGGGAAAGTGATGCCGGATTGCGCGGGGTAAGGGGGGAGATGATTCTCGTCCGTTGCCCGGAAGTAACCCTTCACCGTCCAATCCGTATGCTCCATCCGCGCATACCCATCTATATCGTCCCGCGTGAAAACAAGGTCTTCATGGCGGGAGCGACGATGGTAGAGAGCGACGATAGGCGCGAGATTACAGTCCGCGCCATGAGCGAACTGCTCAATGCGCTTTACACGCTTCATCCGGCTTTTGCCGAGGCTGAGATCATTGAGGCCAATACAGGCATACGCCCTTCCTATGCCGATAATGTCCCAAGGGTGCATCGCGAAGGAAACAGGATTTCCCTGAATGGTATGTACCGTCATGGATTTCTGCTGTCCCCCGCCCGAGCTGCCGAAGTGGCTGCAATCGTGTTCCCCACGCCGGGTTGAGGGGTTCGCTCCGGCAGCCTAGGGTAGCCGGACCATGATCAGTAATGCCCCCAAGGCACCGAGAAACGAGCGCTTGCGCGAACCGGGCCGGGCATGAATACCAGATAGTGCAGGAGACTCACCATGATGATTCTGGTGAACGACGAAACGAAGATCATCAAGAACCACTCGCTTGCGGATGCCCTTATCGAGCTCGGTTATGGTGAGACAAAGGTTGCGACGGCGCTGGACGGGCAATTTGTTCCGCGATCCGCCCGTGCCTCACGTATTCTCAGTGAGGGATGCCGGCTGGAAATTCTCGCTCCCATGCAGGGAGGCTGAGCCATGCTGGCCTACGGTACAGAGCTCAGCTCACCGCTCATGCTGGGAACGGCACTGTATGACAGCCCAGCCATTCTGGCTGAGTCCGTTCGGGCGGCGCAGCCTGGTGCAGTAACCGTATCGCTGCGACGTGAGTCTGCCGGCTTGCAGGCGGGGCAGGCCTTCTGGGAACTGGTCCGCAGCCTGAAGGTGCCCGTTCTGCCCAATACAGCAGGTTGCCACACGGTGCGCGAAGCTGTGACCACGGCCCAGATGGCGCGCGAGGTTTTCGATACGGACTGGATCAAGCTTGAGGTGATCGGCCAGGGTGATCTGCTTCAGCCGGATGTGTTCTCGCTGGTTGAGGCGGCGCGCATACTGACGGAAGAGGGTTTCAAGGTCTTCCCTTACACCACCGAGGATCTGGTCGTGGCAGAGCGCCTGTTGCGGGCGGGTTGTGAATTGCTGATGCCTTGGGGTGCACCCATCGGGTCGGGCAGGGGGCTCAACAATCCCTTTGGGCTGCGTGCGCTGCGGGCGCATTTTCCTGATGTTCCGATGGTGATCGATGCTGGCATAGGCAGGCCTTCTCACGCCGTGATGGCGTTCGAGCTTGGATATGATGCGATCCTGATCAACACGGCAGTTGCCAAAGCGGGAAATCCTGTTGTCATGGCGGAGGCCTTCCGTCTGGCCTGCGACGTCGGATATCTGTCCCGCAGGGCCGATCCAATGGACGAGCGTGACATGGCGGTTCCCTCAACACCAACTCTTGGCAAGGCGAGTTTCTGACCATGATGTCACGACTTCCATCCCCGATCTATCCGGTTGTGGATCATCCGCGCTGGGTCGAACGGCTGGGCGCAGCTGGCGCACGTTTCATTCAGCTTCGCCTGAAAGATCTGGATCCCGAGATCCTGCGAGCCCAGGTGATCGAGGCGCAGGAAGCGACAACACGCCACAATGTCCGGCTTGTTCTTAACGATTACTGGCAACTCGCGATCGAACTTGGCATCGATTATATCCACATTGGGCAGGAAGATCTCGACACGGCCGATCTGGATCAGATCAGGGCTGCACGTATTGCCTTTGGCATCTCGACTCACTCGCATGAGGAACTGCAGCGTGCGCTTTCGGTCTCACCCGATTATGTAGCGCTCGGCCCCATATGGGAGACGAAACTCAAGAAAATGATATGGGGCCCGCAGGGGGTGGAGAAGTTGCGTGAGTGGCGTGGAATTATCGGTCCTGACATGCCATTGGTTGCGATTGGTGGCATTACGCGCGAACGCGCTCCATCCTGCATCGCTGCCGGCGCAGATAGTGTTGCCGCAGTGTCGGACTTCATTGCCTCGCCCGATCCTGAGGGACAGGTGAAGCATTGGCTTGAAGCCTGCCAGATCTGACTGAAACAAAAGAGTTCCACACCGTGACTCAGTAATATTTCCTTTATGTTCCGTGTGGTGCACTCGCGGAGTCGTGAAGTTTCGCGTATAGTGAGGGTGTTTATGCAGAAATGAGGGAGAACATCCACCCATGATGGTGACGGGACTGGCTGCCGTTATTCTGGCGCTGGCGCTTTTGATGGTTCTCATCAGCGCTGTGCAGCCTCTAGCCCGACGCTGGGAAGTGTCGGAGACGGTCCTGCTTGCCTTGGCGGGTATTGGCATAGGTGCCGCGGCAGATCTGTTGTTGCGCTCATCCCTGACCGAAATTTTCGATGGAGCGGCGGAGACGCTGCTCTATTTCCCGGTCAATAGTGAGGCGTTCCTTCTCATCTTTCTGCCGATCCTTGTGTTTCAGGGGGCGCTTGCGATCGACGTGCGCCGTCTGGCGCATGAGACAGCGACCGTCCTGCTTCTGGCCGTCGTGGCGGTGCTGGTCTCGACCCTAACCATTGGCATGGCACTCTATCCCTTCGCCGGACAGACAATGGTGGTCTGTCTGTTGCTGGGGTCGATTGTCGCGACGACTGACCCCTCGGCAGTCGCCGGGATCTTTCGCGAGATCGGAGCGGCTTCGCGCCTCACCAGACTGGTTGAGGGCGAGGCCCTGCTCAATGATGCCGCGGCGATCGCCATTTTCTCGATCCTGCTTGCCTCGGTCACGTCTCACCGACATATCGAGCTTGGCGAGACAGTTATCGATTTCTTTGCGTCGTTCGGCGGCGCCATGATTGTCGGTGTCGCGGTTGGCCGCCTGACCCTGCTGATGATTGCAGGTCTAGGTGGATCGGCGGCAGCCGAGATCACGCTGACCCTGGCCTTGCCATATATCGTCTATATCCTGTGCGATGAGTTTCTTGGCTTTTCAGGCGTTGTGGCCACTGCAGCTTCCGGCCTGACAATGTCGGTTTACGGGCCTTCCACTTTCAGACCTCAGGTCTGGCGCTTCCTGAATGAATTATGGGTCCAGCTTGTGTTCTGGGCGGGCTCTCTGGTGTTCGTTCTGGCCTCAATGTTGGTGCCACGCCTGCTGATCGGCATGACGCGATGGGACTGCGTGTTGATCCTTATCGCGACGGTTGCCGGGTTGCTGGCGCGTGGGGCCGTGGTATTCGGCCTGCTGCCCATCCTTGCAGCCTTCAAGCTTTCGCCTCCCGTGCCTGCACCCTTTAAGACAACGATGGTCTGGGGCGGGTTGCGTGGTGCCATCACGCTGGCCCTGGCGCTGGCGGTGACTGAAAACCAGCGTGTATCCACCTCGACCGCTCATTTCATTGGCATCATCGCGACAGGGTTTGTGCTGATCACCCTTTTGGTAAACGGCACGACGCTGCGCTATCTCGTAATGTTCCTCAAGCTCGATCAGCTGCCTGCAATCGATCAGGCGATGCGCCATCAGGTGCTCAGTAGCGGTCTGGCACAGGTTGCCGAACGCACGCACAGCCTTGCTGACGAACTGGGTTTTGGGGCAGGGACACAGAAAACCATCATTGGTCAGATCGAGCGACGCGCCCAGGAAGAGAGCGAGGCCAATACCTTCGATACGGCTCTCGGTGATCGTCAGCGCGTGACGCTGGCACTGATCACCATCGCCAATCGCGAGCGTTCGCTTCTGCTTGACCTGTTCCGCATACGGGGCCTGTCGAGGCGCGTCATGGAGACGCTTCTGCGTTCTTCCGAGGCAATGGTCGATGGAGCCCGCCTGGAAGGCCGCTATGGTTATGTGAGAGCCCTGCGACGGCGGTTGCGCCCTACCATGCGGTTTCGTATGGCGCAGATGTTGCACCGGCGCTTTCACATCGACCAGCCGCTCATGCACTGCATGTCCGAGCGCTTTGAGATGCTGGTTATCGCGCATCTTGTCTCGCTGTCACTCATGCGCTTCATGCATCAGCGCCTTGAACCGACACTTGGTAACCGCATTGGCGAAATTGTTTCCGAGGTTCTCGGGCGTCAGCGCCGTATGCTCGACGATGCGCTGGAAATGATGCGCCTGCATTATCAGGGTTACTCGGAGGCGCTGGAAAGCCGCATTCTTCATCAGATCGCCTTGCGCCTCGAGGAAGAGGAGTATGACGAGCTTCTTTCTGACAACCTCGTCAGCGAGGAGCTGCATCGCGAACTGCTCAAGGATGTCGAAAAGCGCCAGGAGCGCCTCGAGAAGCCACTGCGCTTCAATCTCAAGAGCGGTATCGAGCAGAGATTGCGGTCGTTTCCGGCGTTTCGGGGCGTGCCGGACGGCGTTCTTCATGATCTCGCGATGAATATCTCGCTGCGTTTCGCTTCGCCTGGTGAGGTCCTGCTTAAGCGTAACGGCAAGATCAGAATGGTCTATGCTGTCGTAGCGGGACTGGCGGAAGTTCATATTGCCGAACAGGATGTGCAGTTTGGGGCAGGGGACCTGATTGGGGCTGCGCCATTGATCAACGAGACGTTCTCGAGGGGTACGGTGCGTACTCTGCAGTTCTGTCATCTGCTCGCCATACCGGCATCGTTGTTCCGTCGTCTGGTCGAGGATTATCCGATCGTGCGTCGAACAATTGACGAGCGTGCAGAAGCGCGGCTTGCAGACGGGCATCGCCTGTCGCTCGTGCTCGGTGGGGACAAGGAACCGTTCATCCCGGCGAGAGAACTTATCAAGGCGGAGAGGGATACCTCCAAGAGCTCCTGACCGGACTTCGCTTTTGTGCCGGGAACGACCCCGGTGCGAAGGTGGTCTATGTCGAGTGTTAATGCCGCGTTCAGTGGTCGCCAGCGTAGCGACTGAGATTTTGCAGGTCCAATCAGCGGCCATATAAGGTTGTGATCTGTGCGCGTCGGAGCAGCCCTTCTTCCCTACATATAAAAGCTCGATAAGATATATTATGCCAACTCGCAAATCAACTCATGGGCTGGAGGTCTGAGGTTGCAGCGCCGCGCGCGTGGATTTTGCCCCTATGTCGTCTGCGCGACAGCCCATCGCGCCGGCGTTCCATCCGCCGACGCGTTGCTTGGGTGTTTTCAGGCCAAGGCGTAGCTGCCCAGTTCAGCGCCGGTCTGGCTATCAACTTCCTTCAGGATGACACCATAGCCCCAGAGCTGGCCAAGATGCTCCAGCGTCAGCCTTGCATCCGTAGGTTGCAACAGCTTTCCCGGTCGCGTGCGATGCTCAAGCCGCAGGATACGATCTCCAGTGAGATCGGCCCCTACGATCTCGATCTCCTCAGCAAGCAGACCGGGATCGTAGGATGCGGCCACGGAGCGACGTATGTCTCGATATCCGCCGTCATCATGAATTGCGTCGACCAGCAGATAAGGCTGGCTTAGATCATCCTCCAGTCTGAACAAGCGGAAGTCACGGATCACCTTGGGTGAGAGGAATTGCTGCACAAAGCTTTCGTCCCGATATTCAGCCCAGGCGTGATGAAGCGTGCCCACAGGGTCCTTGTTTCCTGCATGA
Organism: Asaia sp. HumB; assembly: GCF_030263835.1. Classification (NCBI taxonomy): domain Bacteria; kingdom Pseudomonadati; phylum Pseudomonadota; class Alphaproteobacteria; order Acetobacterales; family Acetobacteraceae; genus Asaia; species Asaia sp. HumB. The sequence goes on from NZ_JARPML010000002.1 coordinate 2,992,941, forward strand.
TCGGGAAACCAGCGTCGATCCTCCTCTGTCGGGTCAGTACAGACGCGTGCGATATCGCTCATCATGGCAAAGCCAAGGGCGTAAGGGTTGAAGTTCGGCCCTCCCCCCTCATCGAAGCCGCGCTGGGTGATCACATTGCTTGTTGAATGGATGACTTCCAATATAGCCGCGTCATCGATCAGTTTCTTGTCATGCAGGCGATGCATAATGAAATTATGTACCCAGGTTGCGCACCCCTCATTCATGAGCTTCGCCTGAGGTTGCGGATAGAAATATTGGGCGATCAGGCGCACAATGCGGATAATCTCGCGCTCCCAGTTTGCCAGTCGCGGCGCGTGCTTTTCGAGGAAATAGAGAATGTTCTCTTCAGGCAGGCCAAGGCTTGCCATCTGATCGTCTGTGGTACCGCTCCCCGTGTTCAGGCCCTGCGTCTCTGGCAGCGTGCGCCACAGATCGTTGAACTGCTCATCCTCGTAGGCGCGCCTTTCACGCGCGCGTTCCTGCTCCTGTCGCAAATCAAGGCGCTTGCTGCCTGTATGGCGGTCAACCCCTTGCCCCTGCAGGGCATGGGCCGCATCCAGAATACGCTCGACAGCCTTGATGCCGTATTTTTCCTCGCAGCGCGCCACGTAGCCAAGCGCAAACTCCAGATAGTGCAGGATCTGGGTTGAATCGGTCCACTCTCGGAAAAGCCGATTGTTCTTGAAGAAATGGTTATGCCCGAATGCCGCATGGGCGATAACGAGCGCCTGCATGGTGGCCGTATTTTCTTCCATCAGATAGCTGATGCATGGGCTCGAATTGATGACGACCTCGTAAGCGAGACCCATCAGGCCGCGCTTATAGGCGTTCTCGTGCGATACGAAGCGTTTACCCGCCGACCAGTGCGGGTAGCTGATCGGCATACCGTGCGAGGTATAGACATCAAGCATCTGCTCTGAGGTGATGATCTCGATACGATTGGGATACGTGTCGAGCCGTAATTCCTCGCTCGCAATACGGTCGATCTCGCCGTAGCAATCCCTGAGCGTCGAAAATGTCCAGTCGGTGCCGGTATAGAGCATGATTACTCCCCTGCCCGTTCGGCCGCACGACGGGCGAACAGATCTCTGAAAACCGGAAAGATATCGCGCCTGTCCTGAACCTGACGCATGGCGAGTTGTGGCGTGCTGTCAGCGATATTTTTGTAACCACGCCATAAATCGGTTTCACTGCGCAGTAACGCACCGCCCATACTGACTTCGACATAGGCAAAGTACTGCACGACAGGCAATATTGCCTCGATCATCAGGCGATTGACCTTGTTCATGTCTGACGAAATATTATCCCCGTCCGAAACCTGGGCGACATAGATATTCCATTTGTCAGTCGGGTACCGCTCAGCCTGGATCTGATGCATCAGTTCCAGCGCGGTGGAGACAACCGTGCCGCCTGTCCGAGGATCGGTAAAGAACACGTCCTCATCGACTTCTTCGGCAGTTTCGGCATGGCGAACGAAGACGATCTCAAGCTTCTCGTATCGCTTTTCGAGAAAGACATGCAGCAGGAGGAAGAACTGCTTGCCCAGCTCCTTCATCTTCTCGGTCATGGAGCCGGAGACATCCATGATGCAGAATATCACGGCCTGTGGGGTGGGTTTCGGGACAGGGGTAAAACGCCGATAGCGCAGGTCGACTGGATCGACCCAGGGAATACGTGCGAGGCGTTGGCGCAAAAGGTCGCGCTCGTCACGCAGGCCTTGCAACCGCACGAACTGCTCGTCGGAAAGAGGACGCGCCTCCTCCAGCGCGGCGATTTCGGCTTCGAGGTCAAGTAACTCCTGCGGCTTGGGACGTTTGAGGCCTATGCGTCGCCCCATTGATCGGCGCATGGTGCGACCGAGATCGATCTGTGAGGGCGAGCCGTCGCTTGTGAGGCCGGACCGGCTGGTTGCGAGCGTTGTTGTCGAGGCAATCTCGCGCTTGACGAGATCCGGGAGTTCCAGATCGTCGAAAAACAGATCAAGAAACTCCTCGCGTGAGAGAACGAAGCGGTAGGAATCCTCGCCGCCGCCCTGATCGCCCGCACCACTTCCCTCACCCGCGCCCTCGCCTTCACCACCCGGCGGCCGGCGCAGCCTGTCTCCCTTTACGAACTCCTTGTTGCCTGAAAGCACGATATGGCGGGCACCGGCGCTGAAATGCCGATGAAAGCTCGGCTCGTGGAGGACATCGGCCGGGATCGACACCGCACTGTCCTGGCCTATTTCTCGTATGCGGCCCTGTGCCGCGGCATTGCGTACGGCGCTCTGTATCGCCTGGCGCGCCCTTGTCAGGACGCGCTGGCGGTTTTCGGTGTTCTTGCCGTGCGGGTTCGGGCGCCTGTCTATGATTTCCATGAAACGCTCCGTGAAAGAGAGATCAGGCAGACTGCTTGACGCGCATGTACCACTCGACCAGTCGCCGCACCTGACGTTCGGTATAGCCGCGTGCGACCATGCGGCTGACAAACTCGTCATGTTTGCGCTCGCTCGTGCTGTCCTTCTTCGAGCCGAAGCTGATGACCGGCAGCAGATCCTCGACCTGACTGAACATGCGTTTTTCGATCACATCACGAATTTTCTCGTAGCTGGTCCAGGACGGATTGCGGCCGCCATTGCTCGCCCTCGATCGCAGGGAGAACTTGACCACCTCATTGCGGAAATCCTTCGGGTTCGCGATGCCGGCTGCCTTTTCAGTCTTGCTGAGCTCCGCGTTGAGCAGATCGCGGTTCATCAACTGGCCTGTGTCAGGGTCCTTGAAGTCCTGATCCTCGATCCAGGCATCCGCGTAATCGAGATAGCGGTCAAAAAGATTCTGGCCGTAATCATTGTAGCTTTCCAGATAGGCTTTCTGGATTTCATTACCGAGGAATTCGGCGTAGCGCCGTGACAGATCGGATTTGAGCGAGGCCAGATAGGCCGCCTCGACCTCAGCCGGGAATTGCTCGCGTCGCACGGCCTGTTCGAGCACATACATCAGATGTACCGGATCAGCCGAAATCTCAGAAGGGTCATGGTTGAACGTAGCGGACAGGACCTTGTAGGCGAAACGCGTGGAGATGCCCTCCATGCCTTCATCCACACCGGCACTATCCTTGTATTCCTGCATGGCGCGGGCCTTGGGGTCGGTCTCGCGGATGTTCTCACCATCATAGACGCGCATCTTTGCGAACTGCGTCGAGTTGGGGTGGGATTTCAGCCGCGAAAGTACCGCAAACTGCGCCAGCATCTCGAGAGTGTGCGGCGCGCAGGGGGCGTCGCCCAGAGCTGAAGACTGGATCAGCTTCTCGTAGATTTTCGACTCTTCGGTCACCCGCAGGCAGTAAGGCACCTTGATAACGCATACGCGGTCGAGAAAGGCCTCGTTGGTGCGGTTATTGCGGAAGGACTGCCACTCCGCCTCGTTGGAATGAGCAAGGATGACGCCGGTGAAGGGTATCGAACCGATATTCTCCGTGCCGACATAATTCCCTTCCTGCGTTGCCGTGAGCAACGGGTGCAGCATCTTGATGGGCGCCTTGAACATCTCGACGAATTCGAGAATGCCCTGATTGGCGCGGTTGAGCCCACCGGAGAAACTATAGGCGTCAGGGTCGTTCTGGCTGAAATTTTCGAGCTGGCGGATATCTACCTTGCCGACCAGGGCGGAGACATCCTGGTTGTTGTCGTCACCGGGCTCGGTCTTGGCGACAGCGATCTGGCGCAGCTTCGACGGGTTGAGGCGCACCACGGTAAAGCGTGAGATATCGCCGTCGAAATCCTCCAGTCGCTTCAGTGCCCAGGGGCTTGCGATGCCAGTCAGGACACGGCGGGGAATATTGTACTGCGCCTGAAGCGAGTCCGCGTAGCGCTCCGGGTCGAACAGACCAAGAGGGCTCTCGAACACAGGGCTGATCTGCTTGCCTGCCTTGAGCACATAAATGGGCTCACGTTCCATGAGGGTCTTGAGGCGTTCGCCAAGCGAAGACTTGCCGCCACCCACCGGGCCAAGGAGGTAGAGAATCTGTTTGCGCTCTTCCAGCCCCTGCGCGGCATGACGGAAGAACCCGACAATCTGTTCGACCGCGTCCTCCATGCCATAGAAATCGGCAAAGGCCGGATAGGTGCGCACAGTGCGGTTCATGAAAATACGGCTGAGACGCGGGTCGCGTGCTGAGTCGAGCATGACCGGTGCGCCAATCGCCTTCAGCATGCGCTCGGCGGCGCTGGCATAGCAGCTGGGGTCTTCACGGCAGAGAGACAGATAGGAAGCCAGTGACATCTCTGTTTCCCGGCGTTCCTCACGGTAAGAAGAGGCCAGCGTAAAGACGTCCGAGAATGCACTCATGACTCGTATGCTCCGATGAGGCCTGCCACTAAGCCGGGGGCGAAAAGGTCACACCCACCGATAGGAAATCAGGCGATAAGTCGGGAAGTCAGGCTTTGAGAGACGACAAAGGGTGCGGAAGCATGAAATGCTCCAACATGGTCAGGAACTGGCCGGAATGACCGGATTTGAGGGGAATTCTCGCTATGAAAATTGGTACCGGACTCACCCGATATGCTGACGCTATCGCGATGTAGAGCCGCGCTTCAACAAAAAAACGGTTAATCGAAGAAATATTTAAACCGTGAGAACCATGCCATCATAGCCGGGCTCCATGCCGTCGGGCAGACGTTGGCGGAGTGTCTCGTAATCGAGCGCAGGTCCCATATGGGTCAGGATTGTGCGCTCAGGTTTCAGCCGTGCACACCATTCGATAACCAGATCAACCCAGGCATGAGCGACATGGGGCTCATACTGGAAACACCCGACAATCCAGGTTTTTACGCCTATGAGAACCTCTAGCGATTCCTCGCTCAGATACTCGACATCGGTCGAATAGGCGAAATCGCCGCAGCGCAGGCCGATCGTCGGAATACGGTAATGGCGCTGCTCGAAGAGCTGCAAATCGAGATCGCAGATTGCCAGCCTGTCGGTGGGGGTGATCAGATGCGGCTCCGGCACAGGGCGGAAGAACCCGGTACCGCTCCAGGGCCGGAAGGCATAGCTGTAGCGCGCCTCAAGCTCGTGCATGACCGTATCGGTAGCATAGAGCGGAAGCGGTGCATCGAGCATGCGATTGATGGCGCGGAGTTCATCCAGCCCGGCCACATGATCCGCATGTTCGTGGGTGTAGAGAACGGCATGGACCACGCCGATTTTCTGGCGCAGGAGCTGGGCGCGCAGATCGGGTCCTGAATCCACCAGCAAACGCTTGCCGCTCTCGGCCTCGATGACGATGGAGGAGCGCGTTCGCTCGTTGCGGGGATTAGTGGGGTCGCAGGCGCCCCAGATCCCCTCACCCTGTGCGCCGCCAACCATGGGGACGCCGCCGGAACCACCACAACCGAGGATCGTGATTCTCATGCGGCGCGCTTGAACAAGGCGTGGAAGTTACGTGTGGTGAGTTCGGCCAGAGCGGTATTCTCTAAGCCGCGTTCCATCGCCAGCCGCGCAGCAGTGTGGGCCACGTAGCCCGGCGTGTTAGGCTTACCGCGTTTTGGCACAGGCGCAAGGAATGGGCTGTCGGTCTCCACCAGCAGTCGCTCCTCAGGTATGACGCGTGCAACCTCGCGGATGGTCTCGCATTTGGGGAAGGTCAACAGCCCTGAAAAGCTGATATAGCCCCCCAGATCGATGGCCGTCCGGGCCAGTTCCATTCCTGAGGCAAAGCAGTGGAGCAGAAAGGGGAAAGCCCCTTTCTCATGTTCGTCACGCAGAATGGCCGCGACATCATCATCGGCCTCCCTGGCATGGATCACCAGCGGCAGCCCGGTCTGGCGGGCGGCATCGATATGAACCCGGAAGCTATGGGCCTGCGCGTCGCGCACCGACGGCGCGCCATGCAGGTAATCCAGCCCTGACTCTCCAATGCCGATGACATGCTCCGGCGCGGCGAGACGGATGATCGTCCCGACCTCGGGGGAGGCTTCCTCACCCACATGGTCGGGATGGGTGCCGATCGCGCACCAGACCCGTAATTCGGGCGTGTCAAAACGGGTGAGGTCGATTTGCGTCTGCGCCCGTGAGAGGCGCGTGCCAATCGTCACCATGCCTGCCAGTCCGTGCTCACGGGCCAGTGCCAACGCGGCAGGCACGTCGTCCAGACGGTCCAGATGGCAATGGGAGTCGATCAGGCCTGTCATGGGTTGGACCGTCACGCTGCAATCTCGGGCTCGACATAGCGGGGGAACAGACCCTGTGGCGCGGGCAGCGCAATACCGGCATCGAGCGGTGTGGCAAGGGAGGCGAAATCGCGTGCAGTCTCAGCGACACCAAGCTGTGTGAGCAGCTTGTCCATGGTCCCCGGCATATAGGGCTGCAGCAGGATGGCAATATGGCGCATGGCCTCATGCAAAACACGCAGAACCGTGGCCATGCGCACGAGATCGGTCTTCTTCAGCGCCCACGGGGCCTGACGGTCGATATAGCTGTTGCAGGCACGGATAACTTTCCAGACCTCTTCCAGCCCGTCAGTCAGGGCGAAGCGTCCCATCTGACCGCGCAGGAGTTCGGGCAGCAGCGATGCACTGGCCAGAAGCGTGTTGTCATCTTCGCTAAGTGCGTCAAAGGCAGGCAATGTGGCGTCGCAATTCCGCGCGATCAGGCTCAGTGTGCGCTGGGCCAGATTGCCGAGATCATTGGCGAGTTCCACATTCAGGCGATTGACCAAGGAGCGCTTGCTGAGATCGGAATCACCACCGAACGGGACTTCGCGCAGCAGGAAGAAGCGCACAGGGTCGAGGCCATAGCTGGCCACCAGATCACGCGGGTCGATGACATTGCCGATCGACTTGCTCATTTTTTCGCCCTCGATCGTCCACCAGCCATTGGCGAAAACCGAATGCGGAAGGTCGATCTCGGCAGCCATGAGGAAGGCGGGCCAGAACACGGCGTGGAAGCGGATGATATCCTTGCCGACGATATGTGCCGAGGCCGGCCAGTATTTCATGCGCTCAGCGCTGAAATCGGGATAGCCGAGCGCCGAGAGGTAGTTGGTCAGGGCGTCGAACCAGACATACATGACATGATCGGCATCACCAGGGACCGGGATACCCCATTTGAAGCTGGTGCGGCTGATGGAGAGATCCTTCAGCCCCTGACGGACGAAACTGACGATCTCGTTGCGTCGTCCCATCGGGCCAAGAAATTCGGGGTGTTGCTCATAGAGCGCCAGCAGCCTGTCTTCGAACGCGGAGAGACGGAAGAAATAGGAAGGTTCGCGCACCCACTCGACGGGCGCACCCGTCGGGGCTGTCTTGCGGCCATCCGCATGCGTTGTCAGCTCGTCCTCAGAATAGAAGCACTCGTCGCGCAGCGCGTACCAGCCCTCATAGGCATCGAGATAGATATGACCATTTGCGGCGACTTTTTCCCACAATGCCTGAGCGGCCTGCTTATGGCGCGGTTCGGTAGTGCGGATGAAATCGTCATAGGAAATGCCCATCGCATCCGCCATGCTGCGGAAATCGGCTGCGATGCCATCCGTAAAGCTCTGGGTATCGATACCGGCAGTCTGGGCGGCCTGTTCCACCTTCTGTCCGTGTTCGTCCGTACCGGTCAGGAAAAACACGTCCTTGCCATCCAGACGGTTGAACCGCGCAAGCACGTCGGCAGCGATGGAAGTGTAGGCGTGGCCGATATGGGGTGCGCCATTCACGTAGTAGATGGGGGTGGTGACGTAGTAACGTGAGGTCATGGAGCACTCGCTATGGCGGCTGCCTGTCTGACAGCCTGATTCTTGTCCAGATTGAACCGCTCGGTCTCGCGCTGTAGCGCCTGAAGGGCGGAGAAAGCCTCGGCGGCCTGGCTGGCCTCGGCAAGCTTCCCCTGCCCCGCCAGTGTTCTGGCGCGGTCTGCAAGCCCCTGTCCTAGCAAAGAACAGAGCACGGCAAAACCGTCATCGTGACGCAGGAAAGCAGCTAGACTGTCTGCATCGGGTGTTTCGCCGGTCGCCAAAAGCGCCGTGGCGAGATCGCGCGCCGCTCTGTCTGTGCCCTGATCGGCAGAAAGGATGCGGCCAGGCGCACCATGCGCCTGCGCGACAAGGGTCTGGAGTTCGGCAACGCTTCTGCCCTGCGCCCTGAGCACGGCGGCCGTCTGCTCGGCCGGCAACGGGGCCAGCCCCAGCAGACGGCAGCGGCTTCTGATGGTGGGCAACAAAGCCGAGGGTGAAGGACAGGTCAGAAAAAATACCGTATCGGTGGGCGGTTCCTCAAGCAGCTTGAGCAGCGCATTGGCCGCGTTGCGGTTGAGGGTTTCGGCGGCATCGACAATGACGACGCGCCAGGAGCCGTCCGCAGCCGTATGATGCAGAAAATCCTGCACGGGGCGGACGTCATCCACCACAATTTCCTGACGCATGCGCTTGCGCTTTTCGTCCATGCGCCGGGTGATCAGCAAAAGATTAGGATGGGTGCCTGCTGTAATCTGTCGTCCGGCACGGCTCTGCCGATCCGTACCATTCAGCAGCACTCTGGCGCAGTCGAAGGCAAAGCTTGTCTTGCCGATGCCTGAATCGCCATGAATCATCCATCCATGATGCAGGCGACCGGATTCCAGCGCCTGCCGGAACAGGGCTTTCTCCGCCTCATGCCCGATCAGGGCACTCGCAGCCGGGTTCTCAGCGCCGCTCATGAACCGCAGGGTGGCGTGTCGATGGGTAAGCCGATCAAACGAGGCGCGACAATGGCCATAATCCCGGCAGCGACCTCTTTGGGTGTCTGCGAGGCATCGACCCGTTTGACCCGGTCTGGATCCTGTTGGGCGACCAGCGCAAAACCCTCGGCAATACGGGTGTGGAAGGCTTCCTGTTCCTGCTCGTAGCGGTCCAGCCGCCCGCCCCTTGCAGCCACACGGGCAGCCCCGATTGCCGGGGGAACTTCGAGCATCAGGGTCAGATCCGGCTCGCAGGCCAGCAGGGCCCGCAGGGACTGGATGAACGCAAGCGTGGTGCTATCGCCCTTGGCAAGACCATAGCCCTGATAGACAAGGGTTGAGTCATGAAAGCGATCGCAGATCACGATCTCACCCCGCGACAAGGCGGGAAGGATGACGCTGTCGAGATGATCGGCACGCGCCGCCATATGCGCCAGAGCCTGCGCCCGCAGGGAAAGAGGCGCCTCGTTGAACAGGATCAGTTCACGCAGGGCCTCGGCACCCGGCGAGCCACCGGGCTCGCGGGTGAGAAGTACTTCATGCCCTGCGGCAATCAGCGCCGCGTGCAAGAGGCGGGTCTGGGTGGATTTCCCCGCCCCTTCTCCGCCCTCGAAGGTGATGAACAGCCCGCTCACGCCTCAGCTATGGGGCGCGGCTTTGGGGCCATGGCCCAGTCGTGCAAGGGCCCGGCCCACCAGCCCGAGGCGCGGCACGGCATTGGCGGCGACGAGATCGAGGCGGATATCCGGCATTCCCTGATTCTGGAGCACAAGCGCACCGATCGTCTGTCCGGCCATGACAGGGGCAATGGCGGGTGACGGATATTCCACGCTGATCTTGCTGCGCTGCTGCCAGCCATGAGGCAGGGTCAGCACGATATCACGGGTACCGACAAGCGCGACCTCGGCGGCCTCGCCCATATAGACCGGCATATGATCGACCACCTGACCATGATGGAACAGGGTGACGTTCTCGAAATTGGCGAAGGCCCAGCCAAGAAGGCGCTCGCCCTCATGAGCGCGCTCATTCATGGAAGACGTGCCGTTGATGGTCATGATGATGCGACGGCCATCACGCTTGGAGCTGGCGCACAGACCATAGCCGCCAGCATCGGTGTGGCCGGTCTTGAGACCGTCTGCCAGACCTTTGTCCACCAGGACGTTACGATTGCCCTGCTTGATATTGTTGTACGTGAATTCTGTCGCGGAGAAGAGATGGTAATATTCGGGGTAGTCACGGATCAGGTGCATCGCGACGCGGCTGACATCACGAGCGCTCATATACTGCGACTCATCCGGCAGGCCGGTGCAGTTCATGAAGTGAGTGTTGGTCATGCTAAGCTTGGCGGCCGTCTGATTCATCAGATTGACGAACTGCTCTTCCGACCCGGCAATGCCTTCAGCCAATACGATACAGGCATCATTGCCGGACTGAATGACCATGCCTTCAATCAGATCCGAGACGGTTACGCTCTGGCCCAGAGGCACGAACATCTTCGAGCCCTGTGTGCGCCATGCCTTCTCACTGACCGGCAGAGACTGGGTCAGGCTAAGATGGCCCGCCCGGATCATGCCGAACGTGATATAGGCGGTCATCATCTTGGTGAGAGAGGATGGCGGCATGTGCTCGTCCGCTGCTTTTTCCAGCAGGGTTGCGCCCGTATCGAAATCGATGATGCAGGCCCAGCGCGCTACGGTGTCGAGCGGGCCGATCGGCGTGGATGCCGGTGTGGCCGTGCTGGCTGTGGCAGCATTGGGGGTGGCTGCCGCCGCAGCGCTGGACGCTACCTTGCCACGTCGCGGGCGCGCGAAAGCAAACTGACTTGAAACGGCTAACCCAGCCGCACCCGAGAGCAGAAAACGTCTTGTCCGCACGTCAACACCTTACCTGGCCACAATATGCGCGCCCGTGCCACCGCATTGGCGCGCCTGGGCTAATGCCCTGTCCGCCTCGGATACAGCGGTGAAGGGGCCCAACGCAACCGTCCACGGCAATGATCCCGCCACACCCGCCGTCTGGCTGATGTCAGCGCCACATTGTTCAGCCACACGTGCAGCCGCTGCATGCCCCGAGAAACTGCCAAGAATCACACGGTAATAGGGCATCTGGGCCTGTCCCTGCATGACCGTTTGCGGCATGTCGGGCACATAAAGCGTCTGGCGTCCGGCCTCACGGTCGTTCTGTTTCATGCCAAGTGTCTGGGTTGTGCCATCGTCGAGAGACTGCGCCGTGATGGCCTCGCGTGGAGCTGCGCTGATTTCGAGTTTCGGTGCATTCGGATTGGACTCGGCAATCTGGCGGCTCATGGCCTCGTCCTGAACGATCTCGACCGGCGTCGGGGTTGTACCCATGCCAAGAAGGGTCGCCACGCGCGGCGTGACGGCGAGCACCCGTGCCGCGCTTGATGGCCCGCGATCATTCAGCCTGATCCTGACCATGCGGCCATTGGCAAGATTGCGCACCGTGACCACAGACGGAAGCTGAAGCGTCTGATGCGCGCCCGTCATGGCATTGGCTGACCAGATTTCGCCATCTGCCGTAACGCCCCCTTTGGGCGCAGTGGCAATTACTGCAAGGCCTGTCTCGTTGAGATTGAAATGCTCGGTAGGATAAAACCAGCTGTCACTCCCCTGCCAAGCAGTGCCCACCATGTAATGCGGTGCGGCCTGTCTTGGCGTTTCATGATGGTGGCACCCTGCGAGCCCGATTGTCGCGACCAGAAACGCCGCGCGGCCCTTAAGCGACCGCATAGCCGAGCAATCCAACGCCGAGAGCATAGAAATCGGACGGGTTATAGCGCCGGATCACATCGAAATTGCGATAGACCATGAAGGCGTCCGTGCCGGGACCATCAGGGCGAATGACAGCGCCCGTTACATCACTGCGCGAGAAGGCGGACCCATCTTCGCGGCGCACACCAAGCGCCATCCATGAGGCAAGCGTCTGCTTGTTGCCTCGTCCAAGCTGCCCCTGCGGGATATCCTTTGTGAGCGTCACGGCCTGTCCCCAGGGGGCGTCGGGCTCCCAGCCGCTGCCATGCAGATAATTGGCAACAGAGGCGAATACATCCTGCTCGCTGGTCCAGATATTGCGTCTGCCATCATGGTCGGCATCAACGGCGTAGTGCAGATAGGCGCTAGGCATGAATTGCGGCTGCCCCATTGCCCCTGCGTAAGAGCCGAGCATCGCTTCTGGCTGAATGTCGCCATGATCGAGAATCTGGAGCGCCTTGAACAGCTCGCCACGGAAGAAGCTGGCGCGCCTGCCGTCATAAGCGAGTGTCGCGAGCGCATCGATGACCGAGAATGTACCGATCTTGCGACCGAAACCTGATTCCAGCCCCCAGATGCCGACGATGACCCGTGGATCGACCCCGTACATCTTGCCTGTGGCTTCAAGCATCTGCGCACGCTGCTGATAAGCGGCCTGCCCCTGGCTGATGCGTGTCGTGCTGATCACACGTTCGCGATACTGCGCCCAGGTCAGGGTAAATTCCGGTTGATGCCGGTCAAGCTTGATAACGCGCGCATTGGGCTCGCGTGTCAGGGCGAAGGCACGCGACAGAGTCGAGGCGGCGATTCCCTTACCGATGGCCTCGCTGCGCAGAGTGTCGAGAAACGCGGCATAACTGCTGCCCGATGCAGCGGAAGTAGCCTGCTTATGAACATGGGCACTCCCTTTGTGCCCAAGCGTTCCGGCAAGGCTGGTCCCGTACAGGCAGGGGGCGGCCGCTGTCGCGGCCAGTATAGAGCGTCGGGTAAGCACCAGTGTCATCCTTGCCTATTTATTTTCCAGAGGGTGCCACCCCCGGTTCAGCTCAGGGATGAAGCTTTCGACCCTCGGCAGCACCATGCATGATGAAGTGCAGGAATGGATTGATCGTCAAGGGAATGTCCGGGTTCGCAGCAATATATTCAGCGACGCTGAAATGGCCATTGGGGTCGCGGCCCTCGAGATAGCCATGCGTCATGAAGTGCTCGACCGCGTCCAGACCGCAGGCTCCGACATCGGGATACGCGGCGAGATACCAGTTGGCATCGAAGTAAAGAGCCTCGGCAGGATACCCGCAACCTGAAGGTTCGGCTGGCTCGGCTACCGGGGCTGGCGACGTTACCGGAGCTTCGTCCGCCACCGGTGCAGCGACCTCGGAAACCTGATCGAGCAGGTCAGTCGCGGTAGAGGGCGTCTTGACGCCTGCCTGGGCAGAAGCAGAGGTGTCTGTCTGATTCTTCTTACGGGTGGTGGTCGTCCGGGACCGGGCTGCTTTTGCCAAGAGAGAATCCCCCAAAATAAAATATCGCTACGCGCGTTGAGCGCTTTTGATGGCGGGAGGCGTATTTCCCGCCAATGCCTTGCAACATGGTCCGGATATCAGCCTAGTATTGGCTCATCGCCGGAGTGATCGTTAATGATCGTTTCCTGTTTACCGTTTCGTAACCATTCTGGATGATTTCGCACCGGGACAGTCGAAACATGAGGCAGCTTCTATGACGCGGTTATCCTGTGGTCCAGTGACAAACTGCATAGAAATCATAGGTTTGCAGAGTATTACAAAACGATAATGATGAAATTCAATATGTTTGCAAAATATTGCCCGTGGATTGTCAGTATGTTGACCGCACAAGTCCTGAATTTTGACACGGGATTCGCGGTGATTCTCTTGAGATCCAGCAGATACTTCTCCGTTATATCGTCTTTTCTGTTAACCGATCATTATCGAACCGTGAGGTCTTTAACGCATGAAGTCTGAACAGAGCGGTGTGTCCGTCAATCTGCTCGATGTCGCGCGCGAGGCCGGTGTCTCACGCGCGACGGCCTCACTCGTGCTGCGCAACAGCCCACTGGTTGCCGCGGCGACGCGCGAAAAGGTCCAGGCCGCCATGCATAGCCTTGGCTACATCTACAATCGTGGCGCAGCCAATCTGAGGCAGAACCGCACGGGAACCATCGGCCTTGTGCTGTCAAATATCGCCAATCCATTCTTCAGCACGCTGACTGCAGGCGTGGAGGAGGTAAATGACGCGCAAGAGATCGTGTCATTCATCGCCAATAGCGGTGAGTCGCCGGAACGACAGGCGAAGCAGATCCAGCGCTTGCGTGAACACAACATCGACGGCCTGATCATCTGCCCGGCGATCGGCAGTGATTCCGCATTGATAGCGGAGCTGGACCGGCTCGGCCTGCCCTTTGTTCAGGTATTGCGTGAGGTGCCTGGCGCCCAGCGTGACTACGTGACAGTCGATTATGCTGCCGGGATCGATGCGGCCCTCGCCTATCTCGTCGACACAGGGCGGAGGCGGGTGGTTTATGTGGGGAATATGGAAACGCATTCCGCAGCTCTGGCGCGCGTACAGGGATTCCATGAGGCGGCGGCGCGCCTGGGTCTGTTGGATGTGGCGATCATCGATGGCACGCGTGACAGCCGTTACGATGAGCGTAAGGTTGATGCTCTTCTGGACTCTCCTGGACCGCCAGAAGCTGCCATCTGCTACAATGACATCATGGCGCTCGCGCTGATAAATCAGCTCCGTCGGCGCGGTGTCGTGGTGGGCAACCATGTAGGAAGCGGTTTTGCCGTGATCGGCATGGATGATCTTCCCGCAGCTTCTGCCTCTTATCCCGCGCTGACCACGATCGCCACGATGCCACGGCTGGTCGGGGCTGCTGCGGCGCGCCTCCTTCAAAAGCGGATGACACGACCTGCGCGGCGCGAGGAAAAGCAAGTCATCGCGCCGGAGCTGATTTTGCGTGAAAGCGCGTGATCAGCCAGGTCCGATCGTGTCAGCGATTTAACGCCGCATCACAGATCATTGATAGATGTGTCACATTTAAGGTGTGACTTTTGTTTCGAAAAAGCGTTCAACAGTCATTACAGAATTGTAAGTTCCACAAAAGTCTCCTCCATCCCCGCGGTTGAGCCTCCGAGATCGTCTGATGATTTTCTTTTGGATCGATCTAAATGGTATCGCGGCGGTCGATGGAGTGAAGCAAGGCGGTATGTGATGACTTTATTCCATCTTACGTCGAGCCTCGTTCAGCGCCCCGGCGATGACCTCCACATTGTGTCTCCTCACAATGCGGAGAAAGTCTGATGGTGAGTCTGGCTCTTCAGCGAAACAGCGCAACGGTCGCCATGCGTTCTCCCCAAACCGAGGCCAACGACGCGCTTCGCCCCGAGATGTCGCCGCAGGAACTACGCCGTGCCGCCTGGACATGCTCGATTGGCAGCGCGATGGAGTACTATGACTTTGCGCTCTATAGCCTCGCCTCTGCCCTGATCTTCGCCCCGCTCTTTTTCCCGAGCAATATTCCCGGCCTCGGTCTGGTGGCGAGCTTCGCCACCTATTTTATCGGTTTTGCGGTGCGTCCTCTAGGCGGGATCTTCTTTGGTCGTCTGGGCGATCGCTACGGTCGCAAGCGCGTATTGCTGCTCACTGTCACGCTGATGGGGCTTGCCAGCGCCTTTATCGGCCTTATCCCGACTTACAAGAGCATCGGCATCATGGCGCCCCTTCTGCTCGTTTTCCTGCGTATGGCGCAGGGCTTCGGCGCGGGCGCGGAGCAGGCCGGGGCTGCCGTCATGATGACCGAGTGTGCCCCGCGCAAGCGTCGTGGCTACTACGCGGCCCTGCCCTTTCTAGGCATCCAGATCGGGACGGTCGCGGCCGGGCTCATCTATTATGCCATGCTGACCGGTGTCCCGGATATCACCCAGACCATGCTCTGGCGTGTTCCCTTTGTCGGCAGTGCTGTCCTGCTTCTCATCGCGCTTTACATGCGCATGAGGCTCAAGGAGTCACCGACTTTCGCCAAGATCAAGGAAGATGAGCGTCATGACGAGACCGGCTCGCTGCGTGAGACGCTGACGGCCTCATGGCGGCCGATTTTGGCGGGAATGGGTTTACGCATGGCCGAAAACGGGGGCTCGTCGATCTATCAGGTGCTCGCGATCAGCTATCTCGTGCACACAATAGGCATGAACAGCCAGTGGGGCACCCTGGTCCTGATTGGCGCAGCACTTGTGGGCGGAGTGACCATCCCCGTTGCAGGGTGGTTGAGTGATCGCTTGGGGCGTGTGCGTGTCTATCGTGGTTTCGCGCTGCTTCAGGCCGTCAGCGCCCTGCCTGTCTGGTATGTATTCAGTCAGGGCCACCCTATACCCTCTGCGATCGCCCTGTCCTTCGCGCTCGGGGTAGCAACCTGGGGAATGTTCGGCACGCAAGGGGCCCTGCTGCCCGAAATGTTCGGGCTGCGCCATCGCTACACGGCTGTCTCGTTCACACGCGAATTCTCTTCCGTCATCGCGGGTGGCGTGTCGCCAATGGTCGGGCAATTTCTCATCGCGATGTTCGCAAGGTTTCATATTGGCGGCGTCGGGAGTGGCAAATACGCCTGGATCCCGCTGTCCGTCTATGTCGTCTTTCTGGCATGCCTTGCCATCCTCGCGACTTTCTATGTGCCGGAAACCAGAGGACGCGATCTGATGGCGCAGGAAGATGCGCTGTGAAGAGCCTCAGATACGCGATTATGGCCTTCGCATGGGCTGTTGTGAGTCCGTGCCTCATCGCACCGCATAGTGTTTACCTTCATGATCGATCGGGAGTTTCCGCATGATCACGCTCGACCTCGCACCTCCCGGTGAGATCTCCCTTGTCTGCGATACGGCGTCAGCTGCTGTGCGTCTGTTGAGTGGTCGCCATACACGCGCCCCGCTGCAGGCGCTGGACGACAGCGAGGTTCCACGGACAGAGGACGACGCCTATCGCATACAGGACGCTGTTGCTGCTGCTCTGATTGTTGATCAGGGCAACATCATGGGCTGGAAAGTTGGCGCGCCCTCGCCCACCGGGCTTCCGTTCGCAGCGCCTTTGCATGAAGCGACCCTCTTTAACGGCGATACGACGCTGGCACCGGGTCTGTGTCGTCATCGCGGGGTGGAAGCGGAAATCGTCTATCGTCTCGGCCGTGACCTGCCATGGCGCGACCAGCCCTGGTCGCTTGGCGAGGTGATGGACGCCATCGACAGTGTCCATACCGCCATCGAGATCATCGACACACGTTTTGTGCGGCCCGGCTCCCAGCCACGGCTCGTGCATCTGGCTGATCAGGCGAGCCACGGCGCACTTGTTATCGGCCAAGGCGCGAAGGCGTGGCAACGTCTCAGCCCTTTTTGCGAGACGGTTCGCCTCGCCTTCAGTGATGGTCGTGTGATCGAGCATATCGGGGGCAATTCGGCGGGCGATCCGCGTCGTTTGCTGGTCTGGCTGGCCAATCACGCAATGGACAGAGGTATCCCCCTTATGGCGGGCTGCATGATCACAACGGGATCGATGACCGACACCATTTTCGTCCCACCGGGCATGACGGCCACGGCAAGGATCGCCCATCTTCCCCCCGTTACGGTCGAGTTGCCCTGAACGACGTGCTGACATCGGCTCACCAGGCACAAATTAACCCGTCAATCGGGTCGGACCCAGACTTTCTTCCAGAGACAGGACATTCCCGTGAAACCTCATATCCTTCTTATCGAACCCATGATGCCATTTGTGGAAGCCGAGCTTGAGCAAGGCTACGTGCTTCATCGCTGGAATGGTGAGACGCTTCCTTCGGGCGTATCGATACGCGGGGTGGTGACCGGCGGCGGTACGGGGCTGCCTCGCAAGCTGATGGACGCGCTGCCCGATCTGGAGATCATCACCATTAACGGCATCGGTACGGATGCGGTGGATCTGGTCGAGGCTACGCGCCGCAATATCGCCGTGACCGTCACGCGTGATGTTCTGACCGACGATGTGGCCGATCTCGCGATGACCCTTATACTGTCAGCCCTGCGGGACCTGTTGCCCGGCGATGCGCTGGTGCGACAAGGGCTATGGGGTAGCAAGGGATTGCCGCTATCGCGCAAGGTCAGCGGGGCGAAACTCGGCATTGTGGGCATGGGTCAGGTCGGGCAGGCCATCGCGCGGCGGGCGCAGGCCTTCTCCATGCCGGTTTCGTATTTCAGCCGCAGGGACCTCTCCCTGCCGGGGATTCCGTTCGTGGCAGACCTTAAGGCGCTTGCTGAAGCCAGCGACGTTCTGGTTGTTGCGGCCTCAGGCGGGGCGCAGTCCCGCCATCTGATCAGTGAGGCCATTATCGAGGCTGTCGGGCCGGAGGGGCTTCTGGTGAACGTGGCGCGTGGCAGCGTGGTCGATGAGGAGGCCCTTGTCAGGGCGCTTCAGGACGGGCGGCTTGGCCGCGCCGCGCTCGATGTGTTTGCTGATGAGCCGCGCGTGCCGCAGGCGCTCACGACCATGGGTAACGTCGTGCTGCAACCGCACCGCGCCAGCGCCACCATCGAGACGCGTACCGCTATGGGGCGGCTCGTGCTGGATAATCTGGTGGCTCATTTCGCAGGTACCCCGTTATTGACGCCTGTGTTCCCTGCAACAGTTCCTGCGTCATCGGCGCCTGTAGCGGCACGCGAAGCGGAACCGGCAAGCTAGGCAGCGCCAGACCAGCGCCTGCAACCACGAGGTGAAAAGCCTGCGTGGGGTTGGGCAGCAGGCTGTGTGACCGTGATCTGCGCACGTTGAGGCGCAGGCAAGGATAGACGCTCATGAAAACGAGTTTCTTGCTAAGGACCGCGCCAGTCGCGCGGTCAATGAACCCGCTCGTCGGTCGCGCGGGGCTCCTCCCGGCGGGCCTGGGGTGCGGCCTCTTATGCCTCGCCCTGACCCAGAATGCCTGGGCGCAGTATCGCGGGCCGATCTCTGAAACCGCGCCGCTTTTTGCCCTTGATACACCGACGTCCTATGCCAATACGGCGTTCACGCCCCCGGTTGAAAGCATGGTTCTGCCGTGGGAACGGCTGATTAAGCGCCTCAATCGCACAGGCATTGGCATTGTGGCTGACTATACCAGTGAAAGTGCCATGGTGCTCAATGCCGGACATGCAGGCGACGCGGGCTACGCCCATCAGATTGGCGTTGAGCTTGATCTCGACTGGTCCAGACTTGTGGGGTGGCAAGGGTTCATTACCCATGCGGTCATCGTCAATCGTGCCGGGCATAATCTGGCGTCCGATCTGGGTGAACGCTCGTTGAACGGTTTTCAGGAAATCTATGGCGGCGGCGGCAATGTCGGGGTGCATCTTGTCTATGTGTATGGCACGCAGGATTTGCTGCATAATCGCATGCAGATCGCGCTGGGCAAGATGCCCGTCAATATCGACTTCGCCAATTCGCCCCTGTTCTGCACCTTCATGAACAAATCCAATTGCGGCATCCCGAAATCGCTGACGCGCACAGCCGCGGGCTATGGCACCTATCCGGGCTCGACCTGGGGAACGCGTGTGCGTTACTGGCCGCTGCACGGCATTTATGTCCAGTCGGGGTTATACGGCGTCAATCCGTATCTCAATTCCAACCAGTATGACCGCACGGGTTTCCGGATGGGTACAGAGCTCTATACCGGCGTTTACGTGCCAACAGAGATCGGTCTGATCCCGTCTTTTGGCAAAAACCAGCTTGTCGGGCATTACAAGTTTGGCGTTGCCTATGATTCATCGAATTATCGGGATCTCTATTACGACAGCAATATGAATCCCGCTGCCGCATCGGGTCAGCCCTATCGCTGGACCAATGGCAAGACGCAGATATGGTTGCAAGGTGACCAGATGCTCATACGCAATGGCCATGGCCCGTTGCAGGGGCTCTATGCGCTCGCGGGTGCGACGAAAAGCGAGGGCCAGAACAGTGTGTATGACTGGCAGGTCTATGCCGGGATTGTCGATCGCGGGATCATTCCGTCACGTCCGAAAGATACGTTTGGCCTCGAGTGGTCAGAGACCTTCGCCAGTCGCCAGCTTGTGGCGTCACAATGGATACGATACCGGCGCGGACTTCCCCTGCCGGGTTCTGCCACCTACCCGCAGAGCCATCTGATGACGTTCGAGGCGACCTACAGCATCCATGCTTTCCGTGGGTTTTCGATCCAGCCTGACTATCAGCATATCTGGCGCACCAATCTGCAGGCGGACAAACCGCAGGTCGATGCAATCGGCTTCAAGATTCATGCCGTGCTCTGACGGTACGGTTGTGAGGTGACAGAGGGCAGCAAAGCCGTCACCTTCTGCTTATGATGGACGCGCTTATCTTCCGGCTGAAATTCAGGCAGCTCCTGCTTCTGCAGCAGATCAGCCTTGAGCCGTCGCTCAACCGTGCGGCGCGCTCACTCAACCTGTCGCAGCCTACCGCATCCAAGCTGCTGCAGGATATGGAGGATGACCTCGGCGCACAGCTCTTTGAGCGGCATTCCCACGGTCTGACTCCGACTGACGCCGGACGGGTTGCGATACGTCACGCCGAAAAAATTCTGGCTGATCTCGGGCGCCTGCGTGAGGATCTCCAGGCCGTCAAACGCGGGCTGACAGGGACTGTCAGTATTGGCGCGATTGGCGCCGCACTCCATGAAATTGTGACCCCGGTTCTGGCGTCAACAACGCGCAGCCACCCCGAAATCAGTCTTACCCTCAGGGTGACCACCAGCGATGATCTCATGGCCCTTCTGCAATCGGGGCGGATTGATATCGCATTAGGCCGCCCAATCGAGGGTATTGGCCATGATCTCCTCACCATTGAGGAGATATCCGATGAGCCGCTCCTGGTAGTTGCAGGGTGCGACAATATTCTGTTTCAGGCGGAGGCGCTTGACCTTAATGCGCTGATACACCAGCGATGGATCGTACAGATGCAGCCCAGCCCGCTCCGCCGTGCATTCGAGGGAATATTCACGATAGCGCGATTGCCCATGCCCCAGCGCCTGACCGAACTGTCCTCCGTTCTCGCGACGATCGACCTGCTTACGCAATCCGACATGGTCTCGGTACTGCCCTGCTCACTTTTCAGGATGTTCGAAAAGACGGGCATGATTGGCGAATTGCCGGTTTCGCTGCCTGATATCATCGGGCCCTATCATCTCATCCGGATGCGAGACCGTGCCCTGTCACCCGCAGCACAGTTCGTCTGGGACGCTTTACGGGAGCGGGCTATCGGAAAAGCCGATAGCGGCATCGGATAACTCTGATCGACAAGACCATCTGCACCGTCTTTGCTTGGCCGCGTCTGGTGCCGACTCTCAATGTGCCGGACGCATCGTTGCAAGGAATGTGATCATGTCCGCCCCGGTTGAGAACGCCCCCACCCCCCAATCCACAGCAACAGACAATAAATCAGAACACCGCTACAACGCGAAAAACTGGCCGATTGCTGCGGCCATGATCCAGTATCCCGCCGTTCTGGCAGACGGCAGTTCGGTGCAGGATCAACCCACCGAGGGGTGGGCCAAGGCGATATCAGAAGTGTCCCGTGCAGGATTCACGGAAATCGACCCGACAGATAGCTGGCTGCGTGTGGCAGACCTGACGCCAGCACGCCGACGCGAGTTTTTGGCGCTCTGCACCAATGCCGGCCTGACCATCCCTGCAATCTCGACCTCGCGACGCTCCGTGATTGATCCTGACCCGGCGAAGGCCGATGCCTATCTGGCCTATATCCATCGGGTGATCGATGTGGCGCCGGAGATGGGCGCAAGTGAAATCGCGGTAGGCTTCGCAACAGCGCTGAACGATGCCCAGAAGAAGGCACTCTGGTTCTGGACCGCTCAGGGTCATCGCGACCCGGAGGATAAGGCTGTGTGGCAAAAGGCAGTTTCACGTATCCGCGAACTTGCCGACCATGCAGCAAGCGTGGGCGTGACGCTCTCGCTCGAAATGTATGAGGACACCTATCTCGGGACGGCTGAGTCCAGCGTTCGCTTCATCCAGGATGTCGATCACCCGGCCTGCGGGATCAATGCCGATATTGGCAACCTTGTGCGGCTGCATCGTCCGGTCGAGCACTGGCACAGCATGATGGTGAAGCTCGCACCCTATCTGCGCTACTGGCATGTGAAGAACTACTTGCGCACCGAAGATGCGACGACCGGGATGATCGTTACCGCGCCAGCGCCGATGGAGCAGGGTGTGATCAGCTACCGAGCCGCCATCGCGATGGCGCTCGAGTACGGGTATTCAAGCCCGTTCCTGGTCGAGCATTATGGTGGCGACGGCCTGAGTGTTGCGGCCCGTAATCGCGACTATCTGCGCCAGATCCTGCCGCTCTAGGTTTGGCACAGGGGAACTGGGCCGGTCGGGCGGAATGCTTACGCGCCGGAGTAGCTAATGATCAGCATTGCTTTTCCCTCAGGAGTATCATGTCCATCGCCTTCGGGGCTCGCGCAGAGCTGAATTGAGCATGGTGCTCCGCCGCCGCTACAACGCGATTTGAGGGAGCACCCCCGGCTGGCTCGCAAGGGCCAATCCTGAACCTGGTCCATCAAACGGAAGTCAGGGTTCAGGGGGGGCATTGAGGTATGACTGGGCTGCAACGCGACTTGCTTCCGTCAAGGCCAGGATGCGCAGGCCCGACACGCGACCGGATAGAAGGAGACGAGACGATGCTGCTCGAAGGCAAGGTATTCGCAATTACTGGTGGCGCTTCAGGCATCGGCAAGGCGGCGGCCCTGGAAGCAGCGCGGCAGGGCGCTGACGTCGCCATAACCGATATCGTGGCCCCCGAGACTGTTCGCAGTCTTCTCGATGAGATCGAGCTAACCGGGCGGCGCGCCTTGTACCTGCAGGGCGATGTGGCCGAGCCGGAAACGGCAGTCCGTTTCATGAGCGCTATCGAGTCACAACTGGGCGGTCTGGACGTTTTTGTTAGCAATGCCGGGATCTGCCCGTTCCACGCCTTTCTCGACCTTCCGCCGGACGTGTTGAAGAAGACGATCGGCGTTAATCTGCTCGGGGCCTATTTCATGGTGCAGGCTGCGGCCAATCAGATGGTCAGACAGGGGCGCGGTGGGGCGATCATTGCGGTGTCGTCCATCTCGGCTCTGGTTGGAGGGGAATTCCAGACACATTACACGCCCACCAAAGCCGGCGTTCACTCGCTGATGCAGTCAACAGCCATTGCTCTGGGGCCACATAACATTCGCTGCAACTCAGTGTTGCCCGGTACCATCAGGACGCCAATCAATCAGGAGGATCTAGCCGTTGAGGGGAAGGCCAGCGCGATGATCGCGCGCATCCCTCTCGGCAGGCTGGGCGAGCCGGAAGACCTGGCAGGGCCAATCGTCTTTCTAGGCTCGTCACTCGCCAGCTATGTCACGGGTGCCGCCCTGCTGGTCGATGGCGGCTGCTTTGTAAATCTTCAATAGGTTACGGCATCGACGTTCCGCCGCCGGGCGTTACAATCGAACGCTGCAAGTCGGGAGCAATTCGCAATTGCCCTGTTGGCGTTTTGGGGGTTGCCGTGGCACATGATGCGCCATGTCCGACGGCACCCCTCTTCATACCAGTTCACTCTACCACCTTCTCTCGATCGCCGGTGCGGCATGGTGGTCCAAGGGGATGGCTGTCATCATCGGCACATTCATCCTCGAGGATGCCACGACCATGATTGCGGCCATGGCGGTGGATGATGGTCGTCTCAGCGTCGCGCTGGCGCTTATCTCCCTCTATATCGGCGTGGCTGTGGGCGATCTCGGGCTCTACGGCCTGGGTGCTGTGGGCGCGAAATGGCCCCCTGCCCGGCGTTGGCTGACCATGCCGCGTCATGACAAGGGGCGCAGCTGGTTTCACCGCAACGTCGTACGCACCGTCGTGATAAGCCGTTTCATCCCCGGGGCCCGTCTGCCGCTCTATACGGCTTGCGGGTTTTTCCGGGCACCATTCGGCGCGTTTGCGGCCAGCGCGGTAGTCGCTACATTGATCTGGACCTCGCTCCTTTTCAGCGTGTCGTTGCATGTGGGTGGCTGGATGTCGGTCCATATGGCGAGCTGGCGCTGGTTTGGCATCGCGGGGTTCATACTGACCATCCTTTTCGTCGGGCGTCTGATTGCCCGGTTCCAGACTTTCAGTGACTGAGTGGCAGATGCTTCAGACGACACACGGATTGCCCGACTCTTCCGATTGCGATGACACCGGCATGGGCGCAGAGACCGCAACCCGACAGGAAGAAACAAAGAAGGAGCCGCATCCGCTCTCGTTGTTCGAGTTCTGGCCGGGATCGATTTTCTATACGCCGATCGTTCTGTACTGGATCGGTCTCGGCCTGCGTTATGGCGATTTCAGCGTACCCAGTGCGGCGAACCCCCTGATCGAAACGGGCGGGCTGTGTGGCGAAAGCAAGAGCGGTATCCTCGATCTGGCCGGTCCGGTCGCTATGCGCTGGATCGCGCCCTATGTCACGCAGATGCTCCGCAAGGGACGCCGCGAGGACGATGCGTGTGAACTGGTCGCCGCCATGAGGACGAAGGGCATCGATTTTCCAGCCGTGATCAAGCCGGATATCGGGTGCAACGGAACCGGGGTGAAGCTCGTCCAGAGTGAGGACGCGCTGCTCGGGGTGCTCGAGACCTTCCCTTCCAATGTGCGTATCATGGCACAGGCACTCGCCACCGGGCCTGTCGAGGCCGGACTGTTCTATATCCGTGAGCCGGGCGCTCCCTCAGGGCGCATCACCTCGATCACCTACAAGGAAGCGCCGATCCTTGAGGGAGACGGAGCTGCGACCATACGCGAGCTCATCGCGCGCGATACGCGAACCAATCTGCTGCCCGACATCTATCTACCGCGCCTCAAGGATCGTCTCGACACGGTTCCCGCCAAGGGGGAGCCAGTGCAGCTTGTCTTTACCGGCAACCATTGCAAGGGCTCTATCTTCCGCAACGGTTGCGCCGATGCCACCCCCGCGCTCACGCGTCGCCTTGACGAGATCATCGGCGATATCCGCGAATTCCATTTCGGTCGTATCGACGTCAAGGCGGCTTCCATCGAGGCTCTGAGACGCGGTGAGGATTTCGAGATCATCGAACTCAACGGCGTCGGATCCGAAGCCACACATATATGGGATTCACGCACGACGCTGTGGGAGGCGTATCGCGCGCAATTCTACCACTATCGCATGGCGTTTCGGGTCGGGGCGATGAACAGGGCACGAGGCTGGAAAACTTGCGGGGCCTATACGATGCTGCGCTACTGGCGCAAGCAAAGACGCCTTCTCGCACTCTACCCCCTTAACGACTGAGGGTATTCGACAGTATCGGGTGCAGATCGACGGCAGTCGTCCTGAGCGCCCGCGCTTCTGCTTCGTGGCGTTTTGCTAAAACCGGCTTGGTTGTCAGGCCGGACAATTTTTGCGGGTGTCATGGATACGCGCACAACCCCGCGCAGGATGCCTAAGCCCCCCGCCCGCCTTGTTGGATCACCCCCATTCAGGGGCGATGCGGCCTACTGGATGCCGGACCCGAAGATATAGTTACTGACCTGCTGCTCAAGCGAGGTGGGCGCCTGGGTGTTGGTGATGGTGCCATCAGACGGCAAACGCTCGCGGGACGTGCCAGGCTCGATGGCCAGAGCGTTTTCCGAGGTCATCGTCGGGGCCGCGATCGTCAGGATCGTGTCTGAAGGCAGCGACAGATGGCGGTCGATGGAGAAATCGACCTGTGCCATCTGTGTGGCCGGGTCGAGGCTGATTTTCTGGACCGTGCCCACGCGAACTCCCGCCAGCACGACGGCAGCGCCTGCGTCCAGCCCATTGGCAGAAACGAAGCGGGCATGAAGCTTCTGGGTGTCTCCTGACGGGCCATGTCGCTGTGCCACGGCAAAGACAGCAAAGCCCGCTGCGATAGCCAGCACCATTGTGCTGGCCAGAATCGCGCCGCCCCGGTTTTTTGCTGCCATATCTGCGTCACCTGCCTGTTATATCAGCGGAACTCTTCGCCCGAGTTGCGGTGACGGTCAAGCGCGGGCTTGCGATCCGTGCCGCAGTAAGGCAGGAGATGGAAACATTTATTTCATACTGAGCTGACATGACGCTGCTTCAAGCACTGGTTCTGGCCATCGTCCAGGGACTGACCGAACTCTTCCCCGTGAGCAGTCTCGGCCATGCAGTCCTCCTTCCCGCCCTGCTTCACTGGAATCTGGACGAGCGGAGCGAGCTGTTTCTGCCATTCCTGACGATGCTGCATTTTGGCACGCTGGTTGCGCTTTTCTGCTTCTTCTGGCGTGACTGGCTGGCCGTCTTCACCGGTGCAATCGGGCTGCATGGCGCGGCCCGCCGAGAGGAAGCCATCCGTATTCTGGTGCTTCTGGTTGTGGCCACCATTCCGGTGGTCATCTTCGGTGCGGCGTTCGAGCACAAGCTGAAGGTCATTTTCGGTACGCCTGCTGCTGTGGCGATCTTCCTGATCCTGAACGGTGTGATCCTGCTCGTTACCGAGTGGATGCGGTCTTACAAGGGGCGTATGCCCCAGCGTGCCATTGCCGATATGTCGGCCCGCGATGCGGTGGTCATCGGGCTGTGGCAGTGTCTGGCGCTCTTCCCCGGCATCTCGCGTTCGGGTTCGACCATCAATGCGGGGCTTGTCTGTGGGCTCAATCACGAGACCGCTGCCCGGTTCTCGCTGCTCATGGCGCAGCCTGCGGTTCTGGCTGCGACAGTGCATGAGGCATGGCAGCTCCGTCATATGAGTGTCAGCCCAGACATGATCCGCATTTCCATCATTGCGGCTATCGCGGCGGGTGTGACGGCGCTCATCAGTACGGCTGTTCTGCTGCGTTATTTCCGCAATCATGAGCGTTGGGCGTTGTCGCCTTTCGCCTTCTATTGCATGGGAGCCGGTGCCGTCTCCCTCGTCGCACTCGTTCTCTTTTGATAACGAAATAATTTCCACTTTGACAGCCGATCCGGCATGATCGGCTTTTCCACTATGGGCGATTAGTATCATTCCTGACCTGGCCGAACCTCCACCCTCCGCATCGAACTCCGCAAGCCGACGCAAGACGCTCGAACAGGTCACGGCTGATTACGAAACCAACGGGCTCAAGCGCTCGCTGACGGCCACGCAGCTTGTGATGCTCGGTGTCGGCTCCACAATCGGCGCCGGCATCTATGTCATGACCGGCACAGCTGCCGCCGAGTATGCGGGGCCGTCCATTCTTGTCTCATTCATCATCGCGGCGCTGGCCTGTCTCTTTACGGCCTTCTCCTACGGCGAACTGTCCTCCAGCCTGCCTGTGTCGGGGTCGGCCTATTCCTACGCCTATGTGTCGATGGGTGAGAAAGCGGCCTGGACGGTCGGGTGGCTTCTGCTGCTCGAATACGGCATCTCCTGCGCTGCTGTCGCGTCCGGCCTGTCAGGTTACGCCACGAGCCTGCTTTCAAGCTTCAACATCCATGTCCCGGCGGCACTCAGTCAGGCAACCTTCCAGACCGTGCCCGGAAGCGGCGGCATGGCCATCACTTCGGGCTGGCGGTTCGACCTTGTCGCGACGCTGGCCATTGCGGTGGTGACGGCTTGTCTGGTGCGCGGCGTACAGGAGTCAGCACGCGTCAACATGGTGATCGTGTTCATCAAGGTCGGGGTGCTTTTCCTGTTTGTCGTGTGCGGTCTTTTCGCGCTGCATCCCTCTTACTGGCATCCATTCATTCCTGAGTATCGCGGCGGGTTCCAGTACGGCATCCCCGGCATGTTCCGAGCGGCTTCGATCATCTTCTTTGCCTATGTCGGGTTCGAGGCCGTCTCGACAGCATCAGCCGAGGCGCGCAACCCGCGCCGTGATGTTCCGATCGGGATTATCGGCAGCCTTGTGATCTGCACAATCGTTTACGTGTGTGTGGCGTCCATCCTGATCGGTATTGTGCCCTACCAGCAGCTCAACGTGGCCGATCCGCTCGCAATCGCCGTGCGCGCCATGCATCAGCCGTGGCTTGCCCTGTTCGTCAATCTCGGCGCCACGATCGGGCTTTGCTCGGTATTGCTGGGCCTGCTTTACGGGCAGACACGCATCTTCTTTGCAATGAGCCGCGACGGGCTGCTCCCCCCGATCTTCGCGTATGTGCACAAGCGCTACCACACGCCTTGGACCGGGACGATCCTGCTGGGTATTCTGGTAGCTCTCGCCACGGCGACATTGCCGATTGACGTGATCAGCGATCTTGTCAGCATCGGGACAGCAGCCGCCTTCGGTATTGTGTGCTTCACGGTCATCTGGCAGCGCAACAAGCACCCCGATATGCCAAGAAGCTTCAGTGTTCCGCTGGGGGGCGTCACCATCAGGGGATGGTGGATTGGCGTCACCCCGACGCTGGGCATCCTGTTCTGCCTCGTGATGATTGCGCCGCTTTTTGCCGACATGGCCCGCGCCCTGATGCACGGCAATCCGGTCCCGGCCCTGTTGCTGATCGCTTATGCAGGGCTCGGATTTGCGACCTACTGGTTCTACTCCCGGCACAACTCCCGCTTTGCCACCGGAGGATCATCCTCTCCCTGAGGCATGACGTGCGGGTGTCTGACGAGGGGCCGTTTTTCCGCCGCTCATGACGTTACCCACAGATTTGGTGGATGCGTTCGTGGGCAAGCTTGTGGATAAGCTGGGCATGGAACGTGAATAAGGGGGGCATGAGAGCCCCCCTTTCCAGCTTGCTTCAGTTGGTCTTGAACGCAGTGGCCTCATGAGCCACCGTGCTTCACCTTGCGATGTTACTTCACAGCGAGCGAGGCAAGCGCTTCACCCACGACACGGGCACTAAGCGCCATCGAAATTGCACCAGCGTCAGGATAGCCCTTGCTGCGCTCGCCATGGGTGCGTGCGCGACCCAGTCGCGGCAGGAGGTCTTTCGTCGCCTCGGCAGCGGTGGTTGCTGCCTTGGCGGCCTCGTTCCAGGCTTTCGAGACGTTCTCTCCCTGGCGCAGACCCTGCTCGAAGCGTTCCACGAGGGGGACCAGAGCATCCATAAGGGTCTTGTCACCTGGCTTTGCCTTGCCAAGGGCTGTAATCTTTTCCATTGCGCGACGCAGGCCGGTTGAAAGGCTCTGGGCATCGGGCACGGCAGAGTCATCGAAGGCTGTGCTGAAGGCGAACAACCCTGCCCCCCACAAGGCGCCCGATGTGCCGCCGGCACGATCCGCCCAGGCATCTGCTGCCGCTGCGAGCACTGTCGCAGGGCCCGCCCCGGCCTCAACAGCGGCCAGTGCGGCCTTGGCCGAAGCAGCCGCCCCACGGGCCATTCCTTGTCCGTGGTCGCCATCGCCCGCATGGGCGTCGATCTGCCCAAGCTCGGCCTCGGCCTCTGTCAGGGCGTGTGAGAGCTTGACCATGATGGAGGCCACGCAGCGACCGCCATCTCGTCCCGCATCGGTAAGCGATTTCATGTAAACGGCCGGGGCATCTGTCAGCACCGACAGGGCATGGTCCTGCACGCGGGTCACCGCGTTGCGGCGAAATGCCGCGCTATCCACCGGGGCACACCAGAAACGCTCGAGCTCTTCATCAAGCCATGTGATGGTCAGTGAGCATCCGGCCATATCGAGGCTGGTGATGTATTCCCCGGCGATGGGCGCGACCAGGGTATATCCGGCATTTTCGAGATAGGGGATGATCGCTTCCCACAGCACGAAAAGCTCTTCATATTTTGTCCCGCCCAAGCCATTCAGCAGCGCCGTGATGCGCGATCCCGCCTTCGGGGGTGCTTCCTTCAGCAGACGCTCGCACAGGATGGCAGCCAGCGCTTCGGGGCGCATGAGATCCTGCTCATCAATGCCCTGCTCTCCATGAACACCAAGGCCGAGCGCAACCCGGCCATTTGGAACGTGGAACAGCTTCTCGGTTTCACCGGGCAGGGTGCATCCGTCGAAGGCCACACCGAAAGAACGTGTGCGCTCATTGGCGCGCTGGCCCACCGCCTCGACCTCGTCGAGGGAGAGACCCGCTTCGGCCGCAGCCCCCGTGATCTTGAAAACAGGTACGTCGCCTGCCGTGCCGCGACGTCTGCTGGCCTCCTCGGCAGGGGCGCTTGCGATGTCGTCCGTTGTGGCGATCATCCGGGCATCGATCCCCTCGGCGCGAAGGCGCTCAGCGGCGATACTGAAGTTCAGCACGTCACCAGCGTAATTGCCGTAGCCGAGGATAACGCCGCCACCCAGATTGGCCTGCCGGGCGATGCGCAAAATGGCCTGCGTAGAGGGCGATGCAAAGACGTCACCCGCCACAGCCGCATCGGCAAAGCCGGTGCCGACATAGCCGTTGAAGGCCGGGAAATGCCCGGACCCGCCGCCAACCACCAGAGCCACCTTGCCCTTGGCGCCAGTCTGACTGCGCAGTACGCCGCCACGGACCGGCTGGACGATGTCGCGATAGAGGCTGGCAAAGCCACGCAGGGCTGATGTCGCAAAATTTTCGGCGTCACCACAGATCTTGGTCATGAAAATATCCTCGATAGGGTCCGCGATGAAGGCACTGGGTGACCCCCGCAGGGGCCCCCATGTCAGGCCTCGCGGTTGAAATAGCGTCTTGCGATTGAGTCGAAGGAAATGGCGGCGACGACGATCCCGCCGCTGACGATCGATTGCCAGTAGGGCGAAATGCCGAACAGCACGATAACGTTCTCGATAATGCCTATGATGACCGCGCCCAGCACGGCGCCGAATGGGCTGCCAAGGCCGCCTGTCGTGGCGACACCGCCGATGACGGCCGCTGCGATGGGGGCAAGCACCCATGTATCGCCAATGGAAGGCTGGGCTGTGCCGAGGCGGGCGACCATCACGATACCTGCCAGTGCGGAAAGGAAGCCTGCCGTTGCGAAAGCGCAGACGCGAATGGCGTCCACCCTGATGCCAAGCATCCGGGCGGCGGCATTGTTGCTGCCAATGGCATAGACATAGCGCCCCAGCGGGGTGCGGATCATGACGAAGGAAACGATCGCAAGGCAGACAAGCAGGATCACGAAGGGCACGGGCAGACCGAACATCATGCCACGACCAAGGAAACCGATATCACTCGGGATCCCGGTAATGGCGACGCCCTTGGTGAGCACCAGATTGGCGCCCCCATAGACACCGGCCATGCCGATGGTCAGCACCAGCGAGTGCAGGCGCAGCCTGGTGATGAGCAGGCCATTGAGCAGCCCGCACCCCGTGCCGAGCGCGAGGCAGAGAATGAGGGAAAGCCACGGGTTGAGGCCTGCCTGAACCATGAGCAGGCCACCTGCCACCCCGGCGAGGCCACCAATGGCACCGACGGAAAGGTCTAGCTCACCGAGGATCATCAATATGGCCTGACCAATCGTGACGAGCCCCACGAAAGCCAGCGAGCGCGCGATGATCTTCATGTTGAACGCGGTCAGGAAGTGCGATGACAGCGAGCAGGACAGCACAAAGATGACCACCAGCGCCACGATCACACCGCAGAGCGGGTTGGCCGCCAGAGCCTTGATGCGGGCGCCCGCGCTCGGGGCTGCCGCGACCGCTGCGCCATCGGGCTGGGGAAGCGTTGAGGGTTCATGCGACATGTCTGGTCTCCGGTGAGCCAATGATCGAGGCGACCAGCGTGCTGACATCCGTCTTGTCGTGCTCGAAGGAACCGTTGATACGGCCGGAATAGAGGGTGATGATGCGCGTGGCGCAACGCTGCAATTCGTTCATTTCGGACGAGACGAGAATGATCCCGACGCCCTCTTCCGCAAGGCGTTGCATGATCCGGTAGATCTGGAACTTGGTGCCGATATCGATGCCCTTCGTCGGCTCATCGAATATGAGCAGGCGAGGCTTGCGCGCCATGGCACGGCCGATGATCGCTTTTTGCTGGTTACCGCCTGAAAGAAACATGATCTTCTTCGCCGCTGACGAGGTGCGGACATCGAAACGCTGGATGATCTCACGGACGATCTCTTTCTCCCGCCTGGGGGAGATCAGCCCGCCCGTGGAGATGTCATCGGTGACAGCGAGCGCGATGTTTTCGCGCACACTGAGCATCGGGAAGATACCGTGATGCTTGCGCTCTTCAGAGAGGTAGATCATCCCGGCCTTGACGGCTTTATCGGGCCTGTTGGGGGCGATGGTCTTTCCATCAAGCATCACCTGGCCGCTCCGGACTTTGCGGAAACCGAACATGGCCTGCATGATTTCGGAACGGCCTGCGCCAACCAGTCCCGCAAAGCCGAGGATTTCGCCTTTTTTCAATTCGAAGGAGATATCCTCGAACCCGGGCCCGCACAGATTCTCCACTTTGAGGATCGTCTCGCCCGTGCGAGAGGCCGGATCGGACTGGAATTGTTCGTCCAGCTTGACCGTACTGCCCGACATCAGGCGGATCAGTTCGTTTTCGGTCATGCCCTCCATCGGGAAGCTGCCAACACTGCGACCATTGCGCAGCACGGTGACCGTATCGCCCAGCGAGAAGATTTCCTCCATCTTGTGCGAGACGAACACGATGGCCACGCCCCGGTCGCGCAGATCACACACGATGCGGAAAAGCTGTTCTGTCTCGCGGGCTGTCAGCGATGAGGTCGGCTCATCGAGGATCATGACCCCGAAATCTTCCTGGGTCGCCGCGCGGGCAATCTGCAGAAGCTGCTGATCGGGCACGCTGATTTCGGCAACCTTCTGATCGGGGCGCGCATGAATGCCAAAACGCGCGATATACTCGGCGGCCTTGGCCTCCATGGCCTTTTCGGAAACGGTGACTGTGCCGAAGCCCGAGCGGGCAAACGGCATGAACATGTTTTCCGCAACGGTCAGGTAGGGGAAGAGATTGAGTTCCTGGGGGACATAGGCCACCCGCCGGAAAAGCCTGTGGTCGTGAAGGGCATCGGCATCGTCAATCACCAATGTCCCTTCATCGGGTCTGACCAGACCAGAAAGAGTCTTGATGAGAGTGGATTTGCCCGCCCCGTTTTCCCCGGCAAGGATATGCACCTTGCCGGGTTCCAGGGTCAGGTCGATATGGTCAAGCGCTACGACACCCGGATAGGTCTTTCGTATGCCTGTTGCCTTGAGAAGGACCATGGCCCTGCTCCCATCGCTTACTTGGTGAGAGTCGCTTTGGTGATGATGTCGATGCCCGTATCGATGTTCTTGGGCGTCTGCTGGCCCATCGCCTTCTGCCAGGCGGCGATTACGGCCCAGTAGCCCTGCATTTCAGGGCGGCTCGATGCCGAGGAATCCACCACGCCATCCTTGATGAGCTGGAGCATGTCACTCAGGTTATCGAGCCCGACTTCCTTAACCTTGCCTACCTTGTCGCTTTCGCGAATGGCCTGACCGATACCCACGGGGCCAGCCGCATCACAGGCGACCCAGCCGCCAAGATTGGGGTGGGCCTGCATGATGGCCGAAGCCTGCTTCTGAGCCGTCTCAATGCTGTCATTGTCGATGCCCGTAGCAACGACCTTGATGTCGGGATATTTGGCAAAAACCTTGAGTTCACAACGGGCGCGCAAGGCATGATTGGGGGCGGTTGGCACACCCATCATGATGGCGACCTCGCCCTTGTGATCAATCAGCTTGGCCAGCCGTTCAGCCGCCAAAGTACCCTGCTCGCAGAAATCCGCCCCGACTGCCGTGATATCCATGCCTTCGGGAGGAAGGGAGTCGAACACCGTCATCGGGATCTTCTCGTCAACCGCTTCCTGCATGGTGGAGCGATTGCCCTTCTCGTCGAGAAGATCGAGGATCAGGCCATCAGGATGTGTCGCAATGGCCCGTTCGATGATGTCGTTCTGGGTCGAGACATCGGCCGTTTGCGGTGCACGATATTCTACCGTGATGGTGCGACCGGTTGCCTTGCTGAGCAGTTGGGCAGCCGACTGGGCACCATTATTGGCCTTGTCGAACCAGGGATGCACGGCTTTCGGTATCATGACGAAACGCATAGGCCCGTTCTCCGGGGCCGCATGAGCGGCCAACGGAGCGAGAAGGAGGGATGCGGTAGCGAGCAGGACTTTTTTCATGAAATCAGACCTTATGTGGTCGTGTTAATCCATTACTTGCAGGCGTTTGGCGAATACTTCTTATCGAGAGCATCGATGCCATCGACGTTCTTCTTGGAAGCACTCGCCGGGTCGAATTCTTTCGCCAGGAAGGAATCGACAATCGTCTTGGCCAGCTCGGCCCCGACGACACGTGCGCCCAGTGTGATGATGTGGGCATTATTCGACAGGGCGGCGCGCTCGGCCGAATACGCATCGTGAGCCTGAGCGGCGCGGATACCAGGGATCTTGTTGGCCGAAATCGCAACCCCGATACCGGTGCCGCAGCACAAGATGCCGCGCTCGTATTCTCCTGAGAGAATGGCGTGACCCACGCGCTCGCTCAGTTCCGAATAGAGCTCGCTTTTCGCATCGACGGGGCGTGAGAGATCGACCGCATCGACACCCTTGGCCTTGAGATGGGCCACGATCTGCTGGGCCAGACCCTCACCGGCGCTGTCGCCACCAACTGCAATTTTCATGATCGTTTTCCTTGATCGTATTTCAGGGGGATGGAGAATGCGAGGTGGGCGCTGCGTCATCCAGATGGGCGACATGCAGGTTGATGCCAGCATCAAGCATTCGGTTCTTCTGGCTTTCGGACACACCTGAATCGGTGATCACGACATCAAAGTCAGAAAGGCTGGCCAGACGGTTCAATGCGGTCACATCGAATTTCTGGCTGTCGATCATCAGGATACGACGATCGACAATTTCCATGAGGGCCATCTTGCACTTGACGATCTCCTGCTCCTGATGGAACGCGCCGAGATCGCGCACGGCAGAGACGGACATGAAGAGCGTATTGGCCCTGAGTGATTTGGTCCCCTGTTCGCACAGGATGCCGAGAAAGGCATCGAAGCGGGGGTGATATTTGCCACCCAGCGATATCAGGCTGATATCACGTGCGCCTGCAATCTGCGTTGCAATTCCCATGCTGTTTGTCAGTACAGTGAGCGGCATGCCTGAAGGCAGGTTTTCAGACAGGATGCGCGAGGTGGTGGAATCATCGAGTGCGATGATATCGCCAGCCTTGATAAATCCTGCAGCAAGGCGGGCAATGGCCTGTTTCTCGCGCGAGGCACGGCGCATGCGATGGACGACGCTCGTTTCCATCACGCCGCTGGCCAGCATGGTCACACCGCCATGCACTTTGCGCACCAGCCCCTGCTCGGACAGGGCATGGAGGTCGCGATGGATGGTCATGCGGCTGGTCGAGAAACGATCCACCAGTTCCTCGATCTGCGCACCCCCGTTTTCGAGCACGTAGTCCAGAATCTCGCGTCGTCTGGCCGAGACGGCCTTGCTCTCGACCCCGGTCGCGCCGCTCATGACGCAACAGACCTGATGATGGCCTCGAGCCCCGAGGGATCCCAGGCCGAGCGGCCGATAAAGACACCATCCACATCGCTCAGTGCCGTGTAGCGGGCGGCGTTATCGAGCGAGACACTCCCACCGTAGAGAAGGGGCACACGCCGCGCCTGCTCTTCTCCCACGAGTTCGACCAGCACCTGGCGCAGGCGCTTATGGGCGATATCGACGAAATCCGGCTCGGCCGCCCTGCCCTTCGCGCCGATTGCCCAGACGGGCTCATAGGCAAGAAGCACTGTGGCGATTTCATTCGATGTGAGATCGTGAAGCGCCATCTTGGTCTGACGGGCCAAAGTCTCGTGCGTCACATTGAACTCATATTCCTCGGCGCTGTCGCCGATGCAGATGAGCGGCCGCAGGCCGTGACGGATGGCGGCGCGGACCTTCAGGTTGACCGTGATATCGGTCTCGCCGAAATGCTCCCGTCTTTCGGAATGGCCCAGCTCAATCAGGTCTGCCCCGCACTCGCGCACCATGCGAGGGGAAATTTCACCTGTCCATGCGCCCTCTTCCTCCCAGTGCATGTTCTGCGCACCGACATGCCAGGCCGTGTTTTGAAGATGCGATGCTACTGTTTCGAGAGAGGTGAACGGGGGAATGACGAAGGGGGTAATCCTGTCCGGCACTACCATGTCGGCAATTCGGGCAGCCGCGTCGCGGGCAGCCCCTGGCCCCTTGTTCATCTTCCAGCTTGTTCCGACCCAGAGCGACTTTTGGGGCATTGCTTCCTCTTTCTGCACAGCACGACGGCCGGTTCGTAACGTCTTGATGTTAATCTATGGGAGGCTTTAACATTTTTATAGAGAAAATATCACTTTGATCGTTCACATTGATATGAACGGATTGACCGAAAAGGCAGATTTCGGGACTATATTGTATTGTTTCAGCGGTTTGACGATTTATGCCTGATGTTATCTTGAAAGCCGTAATTCTGTGATCTCACAATCGTCACGGACACAAAGGCGCGGTGTCATCCCTCGTTCCGCGAGGCCCTGATGGTAGAATTCCACGGCCTGAGCAGGCGTTAGAACACCATCGGTCACGCTTCTCATCATGCCGAGCATCAGTACCGGGTCTTCGGCGTGCAGGATCTTGCGACCAAAAAGCGCGGCCCTTGCCCCTGCCTGCTGCGCCTGTGCGAGTAGCTCCAGGCAGTCGCGTGTGGTGCCGCTTCCGCCTCCCATGATGCCAATCACAATACGTGGGTCGAAGCGGCATAGGGACGACAGGCTCTCCGTCGTGTTGAACGGAATCTTCAGCAGAAGCGGCATTTCATCGCGACGCATTCCTGCCAGACAGCGTGTGATCATGTCGTTGAGGAAATCGCCGAAATCGTCGGGATCGATATCCGTCTGGTTGGGATTGAAGACCTCCAGAAAATACTCGAAACCCGTTTCGCTTGCTTCCCTGCGAAAGGCCCGGAACTGGTCCAGAACCATGACATCGTGGCTGGCCTCGCCATCGAAGGTCAGCGAATACAGGCCGAAATGGCAGAGTGCCTGATCGAGCGTAGCGGTCCTGAAAGGCAGCGATTTCTGGCTTTCATAGGTGCCGGCGCGGATGCGCCAGAGATCCGAACTATCATTGGCGCGCACGGCAAGCTGTATGTCGCGCAGCGTCGTGACGTGCGACGCCAGAAGATCCTCATGGGTTGAAACCGATACCAGAACCATGTCCACCAGGTCATGCGACACGATATTATGGATGTCCGCCAGAAACTCGGCCTTGGTCATCATCCCCTGACCGGGGCGGCAGAAGGCCGACATACCGCCGGCCATATCCGCGTCACGTGCATCGACCAGAATAAAGTCGTCGCGCGTGTCACATTGGGCCCTCATACGGGCAAGCTTCTGGCGGAACCGATTCATGAATGTCCTCTCAAGCCGCGCATTCTCCCTCAGGCAGCCTGTGCGACGGCGCTGTTATCGGTCAACCCATGCTGTTCGCAGGCAATATGCCAGCATGTTTCAGCCTGGGTGCTGCGTTCAGCCTCCGACCAGCCAAGCGGGGTGGCGATGAGCGCGCATATCTCGCCGATGACAGCGCGATTGAGCGCACCGCGCAGGGCAATTGGCGTGCGTCGGTAAACAATATCGTTGACGCTGCGCACGAGTTCTTCGTTTGCCACATAGAGAATTTCGTTGCGTGTGTATTCGGGAAGGCTCGCGAGCGGCGCATCGGGCGTTCGCGCACAATATTCCGCCACCCGTTCGGCTAGGGTGCCATAGCGCTCGAACAGCAGTGCTGCACGAGCCTCGGTCAGGCCATGTCTGCTGGCAAGCTGACGCAGATAGGCAGTTTTTTTGCGCGAGGACGGATAATTCGTCCCCCCTCCGATCGGACGCTGACGCGAAGAGCACACTCTCTTTTTGTGCAGCATGCAGAGCGTCTTGTCGGCCACTTCTTCCGCCAATCCACGGAATGTGGTCCACTTTCCGCCAACGAGCGACAGAACAGGGGTGATGCCTGCGTAATCCGTGTGGATGATGTGATCGCGGCTGATTGCACCAGGGTCATCAGCATTGCTGGCGGGGAGCGGTCTGACCCCGCAATAGCGATAGATGACATCGCTCTCACCGATGGTGAATCCGGGGAACAGTTCGGACAGCATGCGCAGCATGTAGGCTTGCTCGTCCTGCGAGCACTGCGCCGTATCGGGATCTTTCACAGGGATGTCAGTCGATCCGACCAGAATGTGCCCGAGGAAGGGATAAGCCAGGCAGATACGCCCGTCGGCCGTGCCGAAATAGACCATTTGCCCGTTGAGCTCGCGCAGCAGGCCCTCGTGACGGATGACGAGGTGGGACCCCTTGGTGCCACCGATATAGCGCGTCGTAAGCCCCAGCGCGGCATTGACGCTGTCGATCCACGCGCCGCCCGCATTTACGATGAGGTCGGTTCGTACCTGCTCCTTGCTGCCGGTCAGGCGGTCACGCAAGGTCAGGGTGCCCTCACTGAATGCCTCAACCTCGCTATAGGTCTTGATGGCGCAGCCGAGATTCAGTTTGAGCGCGTCTTCCACACATTCAAACCCGAGCCGCTCTGGCTGGGAGATCGCAGCATCGTAATAGCGCCCGGTCGCGATGACCTTGCGCGACATGTGCGGCCAGTTCTGCCGGACTTTCTTGCCAAGCGTGAGCGAATGGCGGGGCATCACCCTGGCCCGTCGCCCAAGGAAATCGTAGATCTGCATACCGATCTCGGTAATCAGGACCCCACGATCCGCAAGTTTGCTCTTGAGGTGAAAAAGCCTTTTGACGGAAGGGACAATGCCGCCGAACCATGAGTGGATCGGGATCACCGTTGGCAACGCCGTTACCAGATGCGGGGCATTGCGAAGCAGCAGGTTTCTCTCGAGCGTCGACTGCGCCACGAGACGAAATTCCCCTGTCTCGAGATATTTGATGCCACCATGAATGAGGCGCGAAGGAGCCGCAGAGGCTCCCGCACAGATATCCTCGCGTTCGATGAGCAGGACATTCACGCCCTGAAGGGCCAGTTCACGAAAGAGGCCGACCCCGTTGATGCCAGCACCGATGATCGTCACATCGAAATGGGCTGAGTCGAGATGTTCGGCAGAATGGGTCATGGGGTGTTCGGGTCCAGTATTGTCTTGAGCATTTTCATGATCGAGCGAGAGCCGGCGTTCGTGATCGGGCGTTTCAGTGTTGCAAAGGGATCGAACCGATCGGTACGGCAGGCGCTTGAGTCGCGGCGATTGCCGCGGTCATGGTCTGTGTGATGGTCGGGGCTGTTGCGGCCTCCGAGGGCGGAGGCGCAACCTTTCCGCTCCCCGGCATTGCTAGTGAGGGCGCGGCTTCAGCGGCCAGATTTTCAGGCAGCTTTTCGTGCTGGGGCTCGGCCTTCGGGTAATCATCACCCTGATCGCTGTGCAGGGATGGCCAGAAGGGCTCGAGCACGCGGGCTATGGCCAGATAGCGGCCATAAACGGCGTCATAGTATCGCGCGAGCGCGGCGTCGGGCTCGAACTGACGCGGCTGCATATGCAGCGCGTCCACGGCCCCTTCCAGTGAAGGAGCGAGACCACAGGCGACAGCAGCTGTCAGGGCTGCGCCGAGGGCGCCGGCCTCTCTCACGGGAGACGTCATGACAGGGCGGCCGAGGATATCGGCAAAGAGCTGGCCAATTTCGGGGCGGCGGCTGCCTCCTCCCGAAATGCCGATTTGACGCACCCCGCCCGTTTGCAGCAGATCCTCCACGTGGTGACGGTGATTGAATATCGTGCCCTCGATCATCGCGCGGAAGAGATCGGCCCTGTCGTGCCAGGACTGGACGCCGAGGAAGGAGGCGGTGGCGGGCGTCTCGAAGGGGGAGCCAAACAGGTAGGGATGGTAGAGCGGTATCTGACGCTCGGTGCGGCCCGTCGCAAATTTGGCGATGGTTGCTTCAATGAGCCTCGCAGCAGCCTCGGGGTCGTCAGGTGCCACGTAACGTGCCATCCATTCCAGATTGCTGGCCGAGGCAGGCGAGATCGCCATGCAGTTCCACAAGCCCTTGCGATAGCCGGCGCGGCAGGCCCACTCGGTGCCGATCACCGGGTGGTCACGCAGGACCTCGTTGATCGAGAACGTTCCGGCCGTGACGGTCATGTCACCGGGGCGAACCTGACCCAGCCCGACAGCGGCCGCTGTCACATCATGCAGGCCAGCGGAAACGGGCGTACCCTCAGCAAGGCCCGTCAGGGCCGACGCCTCTGCGCTTATCGTGCCTGCCAGAGCGCATGAATCGAGCATGGGTGGCAGGGCGGCCGATATTTCCGACAGACCGAGCGCAGAGAGGATATCAGGGCTGTAACTCTGGCTGTGCAGGTCAGTAAAGGCGGTGCTTGCCTCCGTGAGATCGGTGGCAATCTTTCCGGTCAGGCAGTAACGCAGCCAGTCCTTTGCAAAGAACACGATTCCAATCGAGGCAAAACGCTCGGGTTCGTGGCGCTTGATCCAGGCAAGCAATGTGGTGGCGGAGTACGGATAGGGGCGCTGCCCGGCCACCGGCATCATGCGATCGAGCAGCCCTTCGCTCTTCCACCCGTCATGAATACCGTAGGCGCGGCTATCAAGCGACATGATGCCGTGACCGAGCGGTTGCTTGTTTCGGTCGAGCAGGAAGAGCCCGTCACCATGCGCCGTTACCCCTACGCCAGCGATATCGGTGCCCGTCAGCCCTGCATCGGCCAGCGCGTCACGTATGGTAGAAGCGACAATGCGCCAGGTTGCAGGCATATCACGCTCGACATGGCGCGGCGTATCGGTGATCTGTGCGACGCGCGCCTGCCCGAGACCGACGATCCTGCCATCTGTTGCGAAAATCACAGATTTGGCGCTCGACGAACCGCAATCGATCCCGATCAGATATCCTGTGCTCATGACCAGGCTCCGTTCTGGCAAGAGGGGTGGTGATCTGACTATAAGGCTTAAACCGTGCGTAAATGTTTCGATAATCACAATGCAGTGCGATATATGATACGATTTGTGTCATCGCGCAGGCGATCACTGCACTGTTGAGCGTGATGACAAGTTGTTGCCCTGGTTGAGAAAGCCACGCGCAGCGGCACAACCCTCTCTTGCTGGCATGAGATATTTGTGATATTTTTGTTATCTATCGATTGGTCTGCTTGGTCCATCGGAACAAACCAAATCTGTCAAAGGCAGTTCTTCAAGATGAGTGATGACCCCAAGCCAGCAGCCGCGCTCGACGGTTTTTCCGGGATCAAGCGCCAGAACCTGAAATCACGTCAGCAGCAGATTCTCGATCTGCTGTTCGAGCAGGGGAATGCGAGTATCGAGTTTCTCGCGGAGCATTTCGATGTCAGCCGTATGACCATTCATCGTGATGCCCATGCGCTGGCGAGTCAGGGGCTGATTGACAAGATCCATGGTGGCATCACGCTCAAGAACCGTGCCCGTACCGAGAAAAACGTTGCCTATCGTCAGCATCGCGCCGCCAATCTGAAAAAGGCGATCATCCAGCGTGCCGTGTCGATGATTGAGCCCGGCCAGGTCATTATTCTAGATGACTCGACCACGGTCGCCGAGATGTTGCCGTTGCTGCCTGCCCGGGCACCGCTGACGGTCATTACCAATGCGGTCGGGGTCGTTCAGGCTCTGGCCCCTTTCCCCGGTATCAAGATCATCTGTCTGGGGGGTGATTACAGCAACTCACGCAACGCGTTCTTCGGGCTGGTGTGCGAGCAGGCTGCGCGCTCACTGCGCGGCAATATCATGTTCATGTCCACCTCCGTGATCTCGGGGGACACGGCCTTCCAGAACGATCAGGATGTCGTGAAGGTCAAGCGTGCCCTGATGGATATTGCCGATCAGTGCGTGCTTCTGGTGGACAGCACCAAATTCCGGCAGGGCGGTCTGCACCGCCTGACATCGCTGCAGGAATTCGACCGTATTCTGACGGATAGCCAGATCAAATCCGATACGCTGTCAGATCTTGAAGCCGCTGGTATTCCCGTCGAGATCTGCTGAAGCTTCTCGTCAGCCGGCGCGAATGGTCGTTCCAGCGTGAACCAGCGACGAGGCCGGGCAGGTAGCGTCCCCTGCCCGGCCCCTTACCACAATCAGGCGTTTTCGAGCGTCGCCATATCGATGACGAAGCGATACTTCACATCCGATTTGAGCATGCGCGAATAGGCGTTTTCAATCTCATCCATCGCGATCATCTCGATATCCGAGGTGATGCCATGCACGCCGCAGAAATCCAGCATTTCCTGCGTCTCGGCAATGCCGCCGATCAGCGAGCCGGCAAAGTTGCGGCGCTTCATGATCAGGCTGAATACGCTGACGGGGAGCGGATTCTCGGGAGCGCCCACCTGTACGAGCGTTCCCTCGCGCTTGAGCAGGTTCAGATAGGCGTTGATGTCATGATCGGCCGCCACTGCATCGAGGATGAAGTCGAAGCGACTCGTTTCCTTAGCCATCGCTTCCGGGTCCTTGGAGAGCACGACTTCATGCGCGCCAAGACGCAGGCCATCCTCGACCTTGCTTTGCGATGTCGTGAAAAGAACCACCTCGGCACCGAATGCCCGAGCGAACTTCACGGCCATGTGGCCGAGTCCGCCAAGGCCAACAATACCCACGCGCTGGCCCGGGCCAACTTTCCAGTGCTTGAGTGGTGAGTAGGTTGTGATACCCGCGCAAAGCAGAGGCGCAACAGCCGCGAGTTCGAGGTTTTCCGGAACCTTGAGAACAAATCCCTGATCGACCACTACGGCCTTGGAGTAGCCGCCGAAGGTGATACCGCGCCCCTGACGGTCTTCACCGTTATAGGTGCCGACAAAGCCGACCTCGCAATATTGCTCGAGACCTTCCTTGCAGCTGGCACATTCGCGGCATGAATCAACCATGCAGCCTACGCCAACAAGATCGCCAACCTTGAACTTGCTGACAGACGCGCCAGCCTCGCTGACGCGACCAACAATTTCATGGCCGGGCACGCAGGGATAGATAGTGTTTCGCCATTCATTACGGGCCTGATGAATGTCGGAATGGCAAACGCCGCAATAGAGAATGTCTATACGGACATCGTCAGGACCGGTGTCGCGACGATCAAACTTGAAGGGAGCGAGGCGCTCAGAGGCACCTTGTGCCCCGTAACCGATACAGGAAAGCATCGAGATTCTCCATCCTGGCCCTGGGCAGAGGAACGTCAAACACCCCAAAGACGATCGCCGTCTCTGGGGTGTCTGCCAATAAGCCTTCGATGTTAACGTCTCGTCAGGCTCGCGAGTTCATTTCCTGCGCCTGCTCAGAGTGTCTATTCAGCGAGGGCCGAGCTATCCTGGGTCCGGCGCTCACGCCAGGCCGAAAGCCTTATATAGAGGGTTGGCAAGACAAGAAGTGTCAGGGCCGTGCAGGAAATCAGCCCGCCAATCACCACACTCGCCAGCGGCTTCTCCACCTCGGCGCCCTCGCTCATGGAAAAGGCCATCGGGAAGAAGCCGAGACACGCCACCGTGGCCGTTGCCATGACAGGGCGGAAACGCTCCCGCGCCGAGGTGACGGCTGCGGTAACAGCGTCGAACCCCGAAAGCCGCTTGTCACGAATGTAGGAAATCAGCACCACGCCATTAAGCGTCGCGACACCGAACAGAGCGATGAACCCGATACCAGCCGAGATGCTGAATGGCATGCCACGAACCCAGAGGGCAATGATGCCGCCTGTCGCAGCGAAAGGCAGGTTAACAAACACCAGAGCCGCGAGCCAGATATCGCCAAGGGCAAGGATGAGCAGGCAGAAAATCAGGACCAGTGTGATCGGGACGACAATTTCCAGACGCGCCACCGCGGTTTGCAGATTGCGAAACTGGCCGCTCCATTCGATCCTGTAACCCGGCGGGAGCTTGATCTGGCTTTTGACCGCGCTCTGCGCTTCCTGCACGAAGGAGCTGAGGTCGCGGCCACGCACATTGGCCTGTACCATCATCCGACGCTCTCCCTGGTTGCGCCGGATCGCTGCGGGACCGTCACGCAAGGTGATGTCGGCCACCTGATCGAGCCTTACCGAGTGGTCGTCGCGGGTCAGCACGGGAAGCAGGCGGATATCATTCAGATCATCACGTGATTCTGCCATGATGCGCACCTCCGTGGGGATCAGCGCATCCTGCAGCGAAACTGGAGGGCCTACGTGGCCGCCGATGGATTCCACGACATCGAGCACTTCAGATGTATCGACGTTCAGCCGGGCTGCAGCGGTACGATCCACATCGATGTGCAGATACGGGATCGTGCCGACATCCTGCGGGGCCACGTCGGCAGCACCATTGACTAAATCGACCACGCGGGCCGTCTGGCTGGCGAGCTTCATCAGTGTGTCGATGTCCGGACCATAGATGCCTATGGCAATCTGGGAGCGCACACCCGATTGCAGGTCATCCATGCGCATCTGGATAGGCTGGCTCCATGAATAGAGCGAGCCGGGGTTGTTTTTGCGCAAGGCGGCATCGAAGGCGCGTATCAGCCCTTCCTGTGTTGTGGCAGTTTTCCATTCGCTGCGCGGCTTGAGCAGAACATAGGTATCAGACTGCTCGCCACCCTGAGGATCGGTCGGGATGGCGGAGGTGCCGCTATTGCTCACCAGCATCCGGATATCAGGGAATTGCCTGAGTGTTTTCTCGAT
Source organism: Asaia sp. HumB (assembly GCF_030263835.1). Classification (NCBI taxonomy): domain Bacteria; kingdom Pseudomonadati; phylum Pseudomonadota; class Alphaproteobacteria; order Acetobacterales; family Acetobacteraceae; genus Asaia; species Asaia sp. HumB. The sequence continues at coordinate 3,036,985 of NZ_JARPML010000002.1, forward strand.
CTGGGTGATGGCACGCAGCGAGGCGTCGAGCGAGATGCCAGGCAGACGTGTCGAGGTGACGATCAGATCACCTTCCTGCAATTGCGGGATGAATTCACCGCCGAGCCGTGTGGTCAGGCCAAGCGATACCACCAGCACAAGCAGGGCGATGCCCACCACCATACGCCCATGATCCATGCACCAGCGCGAGGCCGGGGCAAAACCGCGGCGCAGAAAGCGGATGAAATAGGTATCGTGCTCGGTCCCTGTCAGCGCTTCCGTATCAGAAGGATGCGCCTCATTATGGGTTTCGTGCGCGGACGCGTGATGAGGCTTGATCTTCATGATCAGTGCCGCAAAAGCAGGCACGGCGACCAGCGCGAAGATCAGCGAAGCAACAAGCGCGAGGATGACCGTCTGGGCCATGGGGCGGAACATTCGGCCCTCAACGCCCTCCAGCGTGAGCACCGGCAGATAGACCATGATGATAATCAGAATGGCGAATATGACCGGTCGCGCCACCGAGCGCACCGTCTCGGCAATACGCCGTGTAAGCGGTACGTCGTCACCAGCCTGACTGGAAAGCACGCTCTCGACAATCACGAGGGCGCTATCGACCACCATCCCGAAATCGATGGCACCAAGGCTCAGCAGATTGGCGGAAATGCCGAGGTGACGCATGCCCACCATTGCGGCCACCAGAGAAAACGGAATGACTGAAATGATCACGAGCGAGGCACGCCAGTCGCCGATCACGACCAGAAGCACGACCAGTACGAGGATTGCGCCAAGGACAAGGTTTTCCTTGACGGTGTGAATGGTCACATCTGTCAGGGTGGCGCGGCTGTAATAGGGTTCAAGTGTCACGCCTTCAGGGAGTGAGGCGACGATCTGAGGCAGGGCGGCCTTGATGCGCGACAGCGTGGCCTTGGCATTGGCCCCCTGCTGCAACAGGACCACGGCATTGACGATTTCGCCCTCTCCGTCGCGCGTGACACCACCGAGCCTCGGGAGACGCCCCTCACGCACTGTGCCGACATCGCGCACATGGACCACGCCGCCATTGGGCATGCTGCGTACCTGCACCTCGCCCAGTTCATGCAGGCTGTCGATCAGCGAGCGCCCGACAATGATGTTCTGCTCGTCGTTATGTTCGATCCACGCGCCCCCGGCGGCCTCGTTGTCACGATCCACCGCGTTGAACACATCCGACACCGAAACCTGGAACTGACGCAGCGCCATGGGGTTGAGCGCGACCTGGTAGGTCTGTGACGCGCCACCATTGATGTTGACATCGATCACACCGGGGATCAGGCGCAGCTTGGGCACGACGTTCCACGTCATGATCCGGTTCAGCGTGGCCAGTGAGCGACCTTCGCCGTGAATCTGAAGCTGCAGGATCTCGCCCATGCCGGTGGCCATAGGCCCCATCGTGATGGCGAGATTGCGAACAGACACGGCAGCGCGGGCCTGATCGAGCCGCTGCGCCACGAGCTCGCGCGCCCTGTAGATGTCGGTGCCGTCATTGAACTGCAGATAGAGCACGGAAACGCCGGTACGTGAGACCGAGCGCATGGAATCCACCCCGACGATACCGGACATGACGGTCTCTATGGGGAAAGTCACCAGACGCTCGACCTCCTCTGTCGGCAGGCCGGGTGCGCGCACCGAGATGAGCACCTGCCGGGGCGAGATATCCGGCACCGGCTCGACAGAGAGCGAACGCAGATCCGCGATCCCGGCGATCATGAAAAGGACGACCGCACCGAGTATGGCGGCGCGCCCCTTGAGGAGGGCGAGCATGAATTTCATGGTTACTGACCGCCCTCGCCGTGATTGGGTTCGGGGGCCAGGAGCGCCTGCGACTTCAGAACGAAGCTGCCATCCGTCACAACTGTTTCGCCGGGTTTCAGCCCTTGCGTCACGACAATCCGCCCGTCGAGATCAGGGCCGGTCGTTACCTTGCGCGCCTGATAATGTGTGTCATCCAGACGGACAAACACGCAGGGCTGCGAGCCGATTTTCTGTATGGCGCTGGCCGGGATCACAATGCCATGCACGGTTTCGGTCGAGAAGAGCCGTGTCTTGACGAGCATGTCGGGCCGAAGCTGTCTTTTGCTGTTATCCACGAGGCTGCGCACGAGCACATGGCGGGTCATCGGGTCCACACTGCCCTCAATCAGGTCGATGCGTGATTCGATGGGTTTGGCGTCAGGAGCCGGCCAGGTCAGTTGTCTCCCACCCCGGCTCAGATGCGTTGCCTGCTGCTCACCAACCTGCGAGACCACCCAGACCCGGGAGAGATCGTCAATTTCGACCGCTGGCGCGGCACGGCCGGACACTTCCTCTCCCACACCCACCACAATCTTGTTCACGATGCCATCGATCGGGGAGATGACGGATGAATGGAGCCCCTCGGTCTTTTCAGATGATGAAGAGAATCGGGCCAGCCTTTCGCGCTCATTCTGCGCAATGGCCTCGCTGCGTTTGACCGTGCCCTCAGCGTCCTGCAGGCGCGACCGGCGACGCTGGGCCTCACCCTGCGATATGGCGCCGCCCTGAAGGGCGCGTGCCCGATCATAGGACAGACGGGCATCGTCGCGCAGGGCGCGGGCCTGCTGGACAGCGGCTTCGGCCGAAAGAAGACGCTGATGGGCATCGCTCAGGCTGAAATCGTCATAGGTAAACAGCACCTGCCCTTTTTTGACGATCTCACCCGGCGTCACCAGAACGCTCTGCACACGTCCCTGCCCCACCGGGTGGATCCGGGCGCTGCGCCGGTCATCCTGATCGATATAGGCAGGCACATCGACATGCGGTGGCAATGCCCCCTGACGCGCTAGGGCGGTATGGATACCTTCCTGCCTGAGTGCCTCCCGCGAAATCGCAATGGGTGCATTCGGCCAGTCCGCAGGGCTCTGCGAGCCGCTCTCTGTGCTCGGGGCACTCGGCGCTACCGGCGCGCTGACTGTGCCGGGAGGCGTCGAGACTGGCCCGGCCTGTGCGAGCCCGATCTCGGGTACGAGCGCGAATGACAGGCTGGTAAGGGCAAGGAGAGCGCAGCGATAACGCGCAGACAGGCGGCGCGTGGGGTTGATTATCATGGGTAGTTTCCGGCCATCAGGCTCATTCTGATCATTGCGGCGTGCCAGATGACATCGGCTTCGGCGTTTCTTTGACCGGCCTCGAGCGCCGCACGGCGTGCGCGAAGATATTCGATGACCGGCGTTTCACCGACGCTCCACGCATGTTCAAGGTCATGGGCGCGGGCATCGAGTGCCTGCCGCGCCGATGAGGCATTGCGCAGCATGGCCAGCGCTGAGCTGAGGCTGGCGCGTGTCTGACGGTATTCGGTCTTGACCTTGCGCTGCGCCAGTATGGCATCGCGCTCGGCCGCACCCATGGCCTTGACCTCTTTCATGACCATTGGCGTATTACGCGCCTCGCTTGGCAACGCCATCGAGAACTGGACACCCACCTGAGTGTCCCACGGGCTGCCGTACTGGCCCTGCTTGACCACCTGTACGCCAAGTTGCGGGTTGGGCATGTAGGAGTGGCGCGCCAGCGAATACGCTGCCTTAGCGCTGCGCGAGACTGCCGCAGCCATCTCGATACGCGGGTCGCGGGTGGGGTCGAGTGTCAGGTTCTGCGTGCCCAGGATACGACCGTCGAGCGACAGGATATCGGGGATCTCGTCAGTCCCGGTGAGGGCCTCAAGTTCGGCGCGATTGTTTTCAAGAGCCTGCTCTGACTGGGCAATCTGCGCATCGAAATCGCCCTTCTCGCCCACCACAGCGTCAAAATCAGCCGCAGCAATTTCACCGGCGCGCAAACCCTGATGAGAGCTCTGCACCACGCGTTCGAGGAGATCGCTGGTCGCGCGCAGATTGCCGATCTTTTTTTCGAGCAATGTGGCGGCGCTGGCGAGATCGAGGATGCGCACAGCGCTCAGGAGATGCTGAACCTTGATCCGGGCCTTGGCGACCGCTTCATCCGCCAGCGCGTTGCGCACGGTGGCCGTGCCCTGACCGGGGAGCCAGAGGGGAACGCTGATACTGCCCTGATAGGTTGTGTAGCCAAGATTGGTACCGATGAAATGGTCATCGAGATATTGCCCGGCAACGATCGGCCCATCAGGAAACCATGACTGCGCGGCACGAGCGTTCTTGTGTGATGCCGTGGCATCGACGGAAAATGACTGGTTGGCCGGGTCACGGTCCCATGCAAGCTGGATGGCCTCGTGAAAGCTCTCGGCTCTTGCGCCGGGCGCAAGCGCAAGTGCTGCGACAGCAGCGAGGGAGGATGCGAGTAAGCATCTGGCCCGCATTGGGCCGAGGGGAAGCTGACGGCGCCTGAGAGCCCGTTTTTGCCGAAGAATCACTGACATGATGGGTGATCTTAGGCGGATATGAGCATCGCTCCACGACAAAACTTGGCTGAACGATAAAATAAATAATAAATAGGCAACATGATGGAAAGGATCAGGTAATCCCGACCATCATGTTGCCGTCATAGGCAGGCATCACGCCGTATCGGCTTCAGCTCATTACCCGGTCGACCGTTCAGCCCCGCTCACTCGTCGATGGGCTGCACGTGCGAAACCTTGCCGGCGCGATCGTAATAGATGATCGCATTGCCTCGGCGCTGGGCATAGCCGTCGGGCGTGCCGTCGGGGCGTTTGAACAGCATACGGTGGGCGTCGGCCTGCTCGATAACCTTGTCGCCTGGCGGGCGGTACTTGAACATGCTGAAATCGGCCTCTGCCTTGGGCAAGGCAGAGGAGCGGGCCAGCTGATGCATATCCGGCTTCTTCTTGTCGTCATCGTCATCCTGCGCCGTGGCAAGGGCGGGCATGAGCACCGCCCCTGCGCCGAGGGCGCAGAGGAAGAGACGAAGCGGCGCTGACTGTTTCATCAAAGCTATTCCTGTATCAACCTTGTTTTGCGGCACCGGGCATGGCCTGGGCCTTTGCGACATCGCTGGCGCTCCAGCCACCACCGAGTGCCCGGTAGAGCGTTACCAGATTCTGGTAACGGGCCAATTGCACATTGATGAGGTTTTGCTGAGCGTCATACAGGCTGCGCTGCTGCGTCAGGGTCGTAAGGTAGGGATCGATACCCGTGTTGTAGCGCATCATTGCCAGATCGAAGGCCTGCTGCGAAGACTGGACGAGGCTCTTGAGGTGACTGTCCTGCGCAAGATAGGTCTCGCGCGCCGTAAGGGCATCAGACACTTCCTTGAAGGCCGTCTGAACCGTCTTTTCATAGGTGGCGATCTGGGCAAGGCGACGCGCCTTGCTGATCTTGAGGTTGCCCTCGTTCTGACCCCAGGTGAAGATCGGGAAGGTGATGTTGGGCGAGACCGACCATGTCTGTGCACCCGGCGTGAAGAGATGGCGGAACTGCAACGAGCTGACCCCCTCCTGCGCCGTGAGCGTCACCTTCGGGAAGAAGGCGGCGCGCGCCGCACCGATATTGGCGTTGGCACCGATCAGATTATGCTCGGCCGACTGGATGTCGGGGCGCTGCCCAATCAGGTCCGAAGGCAGGCCCGCAGGCAGATCTGCCATAAGGGTCTGGGTTCCGAAACGCTGCGGCGGCGGCAAAGTGTCAGGCAGAGGCACACCAACGAGCAGTTGTAGCTGATGCTCGTCCTGCGCCATCTGGCGCTCATATTGTGCCTTGTTGCTGGCCGCCTGCTCGACCTGGGTCTGCGTCTGGGCCAGCGTCAGGGCGTCAGCCTCGCCATGATCGTATTTCATGCGCGTCAGGCGCAGCGTGTCGCTCTGCGATGTCAGCGTCTGATCAGTCACGCGCACGAGCTCACGATCGGCCAGCCATTGCAGATAGGTGTTGGCCACCTGCGCTACCATGCTGATCAGCACGGATTGCGCGTTCATGCGTGAGCCCAGAAGCTCTTCCGCCTGCTGGCGGGAAAGGTTGCGTATACGACCGAACAGATCGACCTCGTAAGACGAGAATCCGATATTGGCGCCGTAATAACGCAGCATCGACGTGCCGCGCCCCAGACCAGGGGCGAAGGAAAAGCCTGCCGTTTCTGAGGGGGCGAAATACTGGCCCTGCCCTGTTACCCCAATGGGGGGGAACAGTGAGGCATGCTGGACCTCGTAGCTGCCCTGAGCCTCCATGATCGCTGCTGCCTGGCTACGCAGGTCGCGGTTGTTGCGCAGGGCAAGTTCGATCAGCGCGCGCAGTCTTGCGTCGGTAAAGAAGTGCTTCCAGCCGATATCCGAGGCTGCCTGACCGCGAAGGGCCTGCGTCGACCCGGAATCGGCAGGATAGGCATTCTGCACGGGCTGGGTTGGGCGCTGGTATTTCGGGGCCAGATCGCATGAAGCGAGCATGGTGAACGCCAGCAGGGCGCCCACCGATCCGGTTTTGGTCAAAAGGCTCATGCGCCCTCTCCTCGCGCAGCTTCATTGCGATGTTCGTATGGATCGACGCGATCCTTCATGCGTGTCACCTTGAACAGACGCAGGATCACCACGAAGAAGACCGGGACGAAATAGACGGCCAGCAGGGTTGCGGACAACATGCCGCCGACCACGCAGGTGCCGATGGCCACACGTGCCGCCGACCCGGCCCCCGTCGCAATGGCCAGCGGGAAAACGCCGCAGACGAAAGCGATGGACGTCATCAGGATCGGGCGAAGACGCTCGCGACCCGCCTTGAGAACGGCATCTTCAAGAGAGTCACCCTGCTCGAAGAATTCTTTGGCGAATTCGACAATCAGAATGGCGTTCTTGACCGAAAGACCGACCGTGGTCAGCAGGCCCACCTGGAAATACACGTCGTTATCCAGACCACGCCAGAGCGTGGCACCAATCGCGCCGAGCACACCAAGTGGCAGCACCATCAGCACTGCAAGCGGAATGGCCCAGCTTTCATAAAGCGCGGCAAGGCAAAGCAGGATGACGATGGCCGCGAGTGCGTAGAGCGGGCCAGTCGAACCGCTGGATGCGACCTGTTCGTAGGAAATGCCGGTCCACTCATACCCGATACCCTTGGGCAGATGGGACAGGATCTTTTCCATCTCCTTCATGGCATCGCCCGAGCTTGTGCCGGGAGCGCCCTGACCCTGCAGTTCGAAGGAGTTGAGACCGTTATAGTCTTCCACCTTCTGCGGGCCGACAATCCAGTTACCCGTGGCAAAGGAGTTGAACGGCACCATGTTGCCGGCGGTATTGCGCACATACCATTTATTGAGGTCTTCAGGCGTCATGCGCGCCCAGGCTTCACCTTCAATATAGACCTGTTTGACACGGTCGCTGCGCATGAACTGGTTGACGTAAATCGAGCCAAACGCACCCTGGATGGTGGTGTTGATCTCGGCATTCGTCACGCCCTGCGCGTTGGCACGCTCACGGTCGATATCCAGATGGAACTGGGGCTGATCTTCAAGGCCCATCGGGCGCACAGCCATCAGGCGCGGGTTTTTGGCTGCTTCGCCCAGAACCTGGTTACGGGCGGCAAGAAGGGCCTTGTGACCCAGATGCCCGTTATCCTCGAGCTCGAGATCGAAGCCCGCTGCGTTGCCGAGCTCCATCACGGCAGGCGGATTGATGGCAAAAATGATCGCTTCCGGGTCCATCCAGAAGTGCTTCATGATTTCGCCAGCCACCGACATGGTGGTGTTCTTGTAACCCGGTCGTTCATCCCACGGCTTGAGACGGATGAAGAAGGCACCCGCACTCTGGCCCTGACCGGCGAAGTTGAAGCCGTTCATGGCAAAGACGGACTGCGCGATATCACCGTATTTGTGCATCACGTAATCGGTGATCTTGCGGTTGACCGCCGCCGTCTGGGCATTATTGGCACCCGGACGCATGGTGACCTGACCGAAGATGATGCCCTGATCTTCTTCCGGCAGGAAGCCGCCCGGAACACGAAGGAACAGGAACACAGCGCCGATCGCGAATACCGCGAAGATGAGCATGCTGACCAGACGGCTGCGCACCAGGCGGCGCACACCGTTCAGGTAGCCATTGGTCATGCGATCGAAATTGCGGTTGAACCAGGCAATCGGTCCGGTCTTGTGCTCCTTGTGCGTCGGCTTGAGCATGGAGCCGCACAGTGCGGGGGTCATGATCGTGGCCACCAGCACCGAAAGCCACATGGCCGCAACAATAGTGATCGAGAACTGACGATAGATCACGCCGGTGGAACCGCTGAACGCGGCCATAGGCAGGAACACGGCAGTAAGAACAAGCACGATACCCACGAGAGCACCGGTGATTTCGTCCATCGACTGGCGCGAAGCTTCCTTGGGCGACAGCCCCTTCTCGCTCATCACGCGCTCGACGTTTTCAACCACCACGATCGCGTCATCGACGAGAAGGCCGACCGCGAGCACCATGGCCAGCATGGTCAGTGTGTTGATCGAAAAGCCAAGGGCCGAGAGAACACCGAATGTGCCCAGAAGCACCACCGGCACGGCGATTGTCGGAATGAGCGTGGCGCGGAAATTCTGCAGGAAGATCAGCATCACGACGAACACGAGCGCAATGGCTTCGAGCAGCGTAATGACAACTTCCTTGATCGACAGAGTGATGAACGGCTCGGTATCAAGCGGGTAAACCGTCTTGAGGCCCTGCGGATAGAATTTTTCGAGCTCGGCAACCTTGGCGCGCACTGCCGTCTCGGTTGTCAGCTGGTTCGCACCCGGCGCGAGCTTGAGCGCCATACCGACAGTCGGCAGGTTGTTGTAGAACGAGGTCAGATTGTAGTTCTGCGCACCCAGTTCGACACGGGCGACATCGCTGAGCAGAACCTGAGAACCGTCCTGCTGTACCTTGAGCACGATCTTCTTGAACTGCTCGGGCTCACTGAGTCGGGTCGGACCGATAATGGTCGCGTCAAAACCGATCTCCTTGGTGGAGGGCAGGCCGCCCAGTTCACCCGAGGAAACCTGAATGTTCTGCTGCTGGATGGCTGTCTGAACATCGCTGACATTGAGCGAATATTTATATAGCTTGTTTGGGTCCATCCAAACGCGCATCGCGTATTCGGAACCGAACAGCGTATGGTCACCCACACCGGAAACGCGCGACAGAGGATCGGATACGTTCGAGGCCACGTAATCGGCAATGTCCTGACCCGACATGCTGCTGTCGGTCGAGATAAAGGCGAGCACGAGCATGAAGTTCTTCACGGCCTTCGTGACGCTCAGGCCCTGATTGACAACTTCTGTCGGCAGGCGCGGCTGTGCCAGCTGCAGTTTGTTCTGCACCTGCACCTGCGCGATGTCAGGGTTTGTCCCCTGTGCGAAGGTCAGGTCGATTTCCATATGGCCACTGCCATAGGATGACGCCGAAAGATATTCGAGGTGATCCAGGCCGAACATCTGCTGCAGGATCGGCCGGACGGTGGTGTTGTTCACCGTCTCGGCCGATGCGCCGGGATAATCAACCGTGATCGCGATCTGTGGTGGCGCGATGGAGGGGTACTGGGCAATCGGCATGCTGAAGATGGCGACGCCACCCACCAGCATGATGATCAGCCCGATAACCCAGGCGAAGATCGGTCTGTCGATGAAGAAACGAGACATGGACTACTCTTATCCTGCGTGCGCGGGCTGGGCGTCGGCTGCCTTGCCATCCGTGGCCTTGTCGTCAGCCGATTTCTCGACCGGTTTTACGACGGCACCCGGATGGGCCTTCTGCAATCCCTCGACGATGATGCGGTCGCCGTCATTGAGGCCACCCATCACAACCCAGTCGCCATCAAGGGCGCGGTCGAGCTGTACAAAGCGCATGGTCACCTTGTTGTCGCCATCGAGCGCATAAACGAAAGGATCGCCCTTGGAGTCACGCTGCAATGCCGGCTGCGGGATGGTGATGGCCTTGGGGTCGACACCCTCGGCGACTTCAGCATGAACATACATGCCAGGCATCAGCAGGCGATCAGGGTTGGGGAATTCGGCGCGGACGACCATGGTGCCCGTCGCGGGGTCGACCGTGACTTCGGTCAGGCGCAGCTGGCCGGCCTTGTCGTAGTGGCTGCCATCCTCAAGTGTGAGCTCAACCGCTGCAGCATTGCCCGACACCTTTTCCAGTTTGCCGCTGGCGAATTCGCGTCGCAGACGCAGCATGTCCGAGGTGGCAAGGTTCACGTCCACGTAGATCGGATCCATGCGCGTGACCGTAGCAATAGCCGTGGTCTGGCCAGCGGTGACAAGTGTGCCGGGGGTGACGAGCATACGCCCGATACGTCCGTCGATGGGCGAGCGTACCTGGGTCCAGTCCAGATTAACGGCTGCGCTGTCCACGTTGGCTTTTGCCTGCGCGATATCAGCCTCCGCCTGACGGGAGGATGAAAGGGTATTGTCGTAGTCCTGTTTGCTGACGGCATGAGCCGCAGCAAGCGGGCGATAACGCTCCAGCTGGGCGCGAATGCTCAATGCTGCCGCCTGGGCGTGCAGAAGCTGCGCCTTCGCCTGATCGTAAGTGGCCTTATAGGGAGCCGGGTTGATCACATAAAGGAGCTGACCGGCCTTGACGTCAGTGCCCTGCTCGAAGGCGCGCTTGAGGATCACGCCGCCGACCTGCGGGCGGACCTGCGCCTGCTCGAACGCCTCGACACGGCCAGGCAGCGATGTCGCTGTCTTGAGTGGGTGCGGATGGACCGTATAGATCCCTACCGTCTGCGGGGGTGGTTTGGGAGCGTCCGCCTTGTGTTTGCAGCCCGTGAGGTCAAGCGTCAGCAGAGCCAGAGGGATGAGACGCAGTGAAAGGCTGGTAGTGGCCTTCAGAGACCACGGCAAACGTGGCGTGTAAGACTGAAATGCTCGCATGCTGGCGCTATCCAAAATTACCGATGTTTGTGAAGGGTAACCGCAAACCGTGCGCTCGCGCCAAAAAAGGTTTCGGAAACCCTTGAGTTTCTCTGGCATAGGGAACTATACGGTTTCCGAACCTCGGTCAACGGACCCTTTGAAGCTCTGGAGCGGTTTTTCGCAATACGATGTCAACTGTGCCCCTCACCATCAAAAGTCCCGCCCACGACCCGGAGCCTGCTGCGCTGCGCAAGCATTGTGGCCGACCGCCAGTGTTATGCGAGACCGAGAGGCGGGATAGAATATTCGATGCGGCAGAGATCGTGCTGCAGGAGTATGGATACTCCGGCGCATCTATGGATCGTATTGCTCAATGTTCGAATATGTCCAAGAAGACGCTCTATCACATGTTCGCAAGCAAGCAGGAAATGGTGGAGTTACTGCTCAGGGATCGCCTTCTTCTATCGGGACTGCGTGATCTTGAGCTTCGCGGGGACACAGTGGAAGACAAGCTCGTTTATGGGTTGGAAAAACTGGCCGTCGCGATGATGACCGAAAAGCGCCTGAGTCTGATTCGGGTGGTGATCGCTGAGGTTTCTCGTAACCCCGAGGTCAGTCGCTTCGTCCGCGAGTTCTTCTCCAGCGCGGCTGGTCCGTTCCCACTACGCGTGTGGCTCGAGCGCTTCGTCGATGAAGGAACCCTGGCGATTGACGATGTCGAGGAAGCGTCTGACCTGCTTTTCGGCGCTTCGCTCGCGACGTCGATGCTGTGCGAGCTGAGTCATTGTCGGCCGCGTCAGCACTGGGACGAAACGCCGCGTTATCTGCGTCGCGTCGTCAGGATGTTTCTCTGCGGTCTCGAAAACGAAAAAGGGGCCTGAAGAGGCCCCTTTCATTCGTCAGGCAACCAGCCTGCCTTCCTTGTCCACCAGTTCGATGGGGTAATCACCGGTAAAGCAGGCGTCGCAGTACCGTCCCTGTGCGCCGGTACGGCCGTCATGCCCAAGCGCCCGATAAAGACCATCGAACGAGATGAAAGCGAGGCTATCCACGCCAATGGCCTCGGCCATCTTTTCGATGCTGTGGGTCGCAGCCAGAAGCTGGCTCTCTTCGGGCGTATCGATGCCATAGAAGCACGGGTGCTTCGTGGGCGGGCTGCTGATACGCATATGCACTTCGGTTGCCCCGGCAGCACGCACCATATCAACGATCTTGCGTGAAGTTGTGCCGCGTACGATCGAATCATCCACCAGCACGACACGCTTGCCCGCGAGCACAGGCGTGTTGGCCGAGTGTTTCATTCGAACGCCCAGATTGCGGATCTGGTCCGTCGGTTCGATGAAAGTGCGCCCGACATAGTGGTTGCGGATGATGCCCATCTCGAACGGGATACCGCTCTCCGCGGCAAAACCCATTGCAGAGGGCACGCCTGAATCGGGTACGGGCACGATCACATCGGCTTCCACGCCGCTCTCGCGGGCAAGCTCAACGCCAATCTGCTTACGCGCTTCATAGACCGAGTGATCTTCAAGGATCGAATCAGGGCGGGCGAAATAGATGTATTCGAAAACGCAGAAGCGCGGGCTTGTCTGCGCGAAGGGACGCATGGAGCGTATCCCGTCATTGTCGATGATCACCATCTCGCCAGGTTCGACATTGCGCACGAATTCGGCGCCTACAATATCCAGCGCGCAGGTCTCACTGGCCAGCATCCAGCCGCCATCAGCCACGCGGCCGAGAATGAGCGGGCGTACGCCCAGCGGATCACGAAGCCCGATCAGGAAGTCGGGCGCCAGCGCCACCACCGAGTAGGCACCCTTCACCTGCTTCGCAGCATCCACCAGACGCTCCAGCACGGTGGCATAGAGCGAGATGGCAATAAGATGAACGAACACCTCCGTGTCGGTCGTCGACTGGAACAGACAGCCACGCTTGACGAGTGCCTGTCGCAACGTCGCTGCGTTGGTCAGATTGCCGTTATGCGCCACCGCCAGACCGCCGAACTCGAAATCGGCGTATAGCGGCTGAACGTTGCGCAGCAGCGTACCGCCGGTCGTGGCATAGCGGTTGTGCCCAATGGCCCCGCTGCCCTTGAGCGTGCTCATGACACGTGCATCGCTGAAAACGTCGCCTACGAGGCCAAGGCCCTTGTGCTGGCAGAAGCGTTCGCCATCATGGCTGACGATACCAGCAGCTTCTTGCCCGCGATGCTGAAGGGCGTGAAGGCCGAGCGCTGCCAGAGCAGAGGCGTCGGGGGCTCCCCATATGCCAACCACGCCGCATTCCTCGTAGGGACGGTTCGCAGTTTCGAGTGTGGCGGGATCAATCATCGGGCGGCGCTCCTGGGCATGGTCACGCTTGTGCGACCGGAAATGGGGCGATCGGTGATGCGGCGATCGGGCGATCTGGAATGGGCCATTCGGGACCGGGGTCTGTCAGAAGGCAGCCTCATGACCTGTTGCGGGCGGCATGGCAAGATGAAGTTGCGGGAAATATGGCATTAGTTTCCGCACGAAATTCACGCCGTCGAGGATGTAGGGTCCGGATTTGCTTCCTGCAATAAGCGAATGAGCCATATCTGCGCCTGCCACAGAGACGCAGACGAGATAGAGCACGACCAGCAGGATATAGCCGCGTGCGACGCCGAACAGACAGCCAAGCAGTTTGTCCGTCCCTCCCACGAGCACACTGCGAAGCCCGCTGGCCAGGCGTTGCGCGACCGTCGACAGAACGAGGACCAGCACGATGAAGGAGACGATATAGGCAAGTGCCGTTGCGGCGAGCGGGTCACTAACCTTCTGCGTGATCCAGGGAAGGATGAGGGGGGCGACCCGTGCGGCCAGCACGAAGCTGCCAAGCCAGGCAACGAGGCTGAACACCTCGCGTGCGAAGCCGCGTACGCTGCCCCACAACGCTGAAACGAGAAGAACGAAGAGGACTGCGATGTCAGCAGAATTTTCCATGGGTGTTCTGGAGCGGATCCGGTCAGGGGAGCTTGGTAGAGGACGGCCGCCAGTATTTGCGTGTGCTATCGGTACTGGCAGGGATGTCGCGGTTGATCTGGTTCAGCAGGTTTCCCAGCTGCACACGATGATCGATCTCGCGCCACACAGCTCTTGCGTCAATACCCCGCAATGCCCACAGGCGCAGAAGCGCCTCGAGAAAGGTGGCGCTTTGCTCAACCACATCCTGAGGTTGCTCGAGCGAGTAGAAGGTAACGCATCGCACGGTGGCATGCGCGAGATTACGTCGCAGCGCGTCGTCAGAGAGAACGGCGATAACCGGAGACTGCGGCGTACCCCCCTTGGGATCCTTCCTGTTGCCAGCCTTGGAACGCATCTTGACGGGAGCGCTCTGCCGCTTCTTGCCTCGTTTGGGCTTGGGGGGGGCAGGCAGGTTTTCGGGCTGGGCAGGTGTCGCCGGGCCAAGCCGGCCGAGCAAGACATCAAGAATATGCGGATCGTCCATAGGCACCTTCATCTCTTCCGCATATGAATTTGCCACGGCAATCGTCAATTAAATGCGTGTATCTTCGGATGTTTTGACGCGATTTGTCGATCAATGCCCAACCGAGCGCGAAAACACGTTAACGACAATGACCCCGAGAATGATGAGAGAGAGCCCGATCAGGGCTGGCGTGTCGAGGGCTTGCCGGAACTTGATCCAGCTGATGGCGGAAATGAGCACGATCCCGACGCCGGACCAGATGGCGTAGGCGATACCGGTGGGCATGGTACGCAAGGTGAAGGATAGCGCGTAGAACGAGATGACATAGCCTAGAACGCTCAGCATGCCCGGCACTGCGCGCGTGAAGCTGTCCGACATCTTGAGCATGGTGGTGGCAAACACCTCTGAGCAGATGGCGATCAGAAGATAGAAATATGTCATGAGACCCCGGACCATGAAACCGGGGTTTTCTTAACGCAACCCGGCAGGGGTGTCACGTTACCTGGGGGACCAAGGATACCGACGACTGGCTTGAGTTCCTGCAGCACAAGGCGTTTGCGCGGCTGGCCGAGCGCTGACTAGGAAGGTCACAAGGTGGTGAGTCGCCCGCACCTGAACGATTTGTCCGATCCGGAATATCCTGCCCATGCCCGCTTTGCCCTGCGAGGTTGGGGGAGCAATGCTGGGCACCGGCGACCTTTCAGGGGCCGCCGGGTACAATAGGTCAGGCCGGCTCGACCTCATCTGTCTTCAGATAAAGCTTCCCGCCATGGGCCTTGAAGCTCTCTTTCATCTCTTCCATGCCCTGCTCACGTTCAGCATTGCGCCGAATGTCATGACTGATCTTCATCGAGCAGAATTTGGGCCCGCACATCGAGCAGAAATGGGCAGTCTTGTGCGCCTCTTTCGGCAGGGTCTCGTCGTGATAGGATCGCGCTGTATCCGGGTCGAGTGCCAGATTGAACTGGTCCTGCCACCGGAATTCGAAACGTGCACGTGAGATGGCATCATCACGGACCTGTGCGGCAGGATGCCCCTTTGCGAGGTCTGCGGCATGGGCGGCGATCTTGTAGGTGATGACCCCCACCTTAACGTCGGATCGGTCTGGCAGCCCAAGATGCTCTTTTGGCGTGACATAACAGAGCATGGCACACCCATACCAGCCAATCATCGCTGCGCCGATGCCTGATGTGATGTGGTCATAGCCGGGGGCAATATCGGTGGTGAGCGGACCAAGCGTATAAAAAGGGGCTTCACCACATTCACGCAGCTGCTTGGTCATGTTGATCTTGATCTTGTGCATGGGGACATGGCCCGGCCCTTCGATCATGACCTGACATCCCTTCGCCCATGCAATACGGGCGAGTTCGCCAAGCGTTTCCAGCTCGGCAAACTGGGCCGCGTCGTTTGCATCGGCGATCGAGCCAGGGCGTAGCCCGTCGCCCAGCGAGAACGAGATGTCGTAGCGACGCATGATGTCGCAGATCTCGTCGAAATGTTCGTACAGGAAATTCTCCCGATGATGTGCGAGGCACCATGCGGCCATGATCGACCCGCCGCGTGAGACGATACCTGTGGTGCGTTGCGCCGTGAGCGGCACATGGGCAATGCGGACGCCTGCATGGATGGTGAAGTAATCCACCCCCTGCTCTGCCTGTTCGATCAGGGTGTCGCGATAGATTTCCCAGGTCAGGTCTTCAGCAACGCCGCCCACTTTCTCCAGCGCCTGATAGAGCGGCACGGTGCCGATCGGCACGGGCGAGTTGCGCAGGATCCAGTCGCGGATATTGTGGATGTTACGACCGGTTGAGAGGTCCATTACCGTATCGGCGCCCCAGCGGATAGACCAGACAAGTTTTTCAACTTCCTCAGCGGCGGAGGATGTCACTGCCGAATTGCCGATATTGGCGTTGATCTTCACCAGAAAGTTGCGCCCGATGATCATGGGCTCAAGTTCAGGATGGTTGATGTTGGCAGGGATGATTGCGCGACCGGCTGCAATTTCCGAGCGTACGAATTCAGGAGTGATGAAGCTCGGGATTTCAGCCCCGAAATCCTCTCCATCGGCACGGCGTGCCTCGGCACCCTCGACCATTTCGGCGCGCCCTAGATTTTCACGATGGGCGACGAAAATCATCTCTTCCGTGATGATCCCTGCACGGGCGAACTCGTATTGGGTCACAGGGTGCCCATCCTGCCCGGACAGAACGCCGTGGGGGGCCGGGCACTGGGGCACCGCATGATCGCCCTTGGCGAAGCCGTTATCCTCAGGTTTGATCGCGCGGGTCTCGGTCACTTTCGTGAGGCCACGGCGCGACAGCCAATGGTCGCGCAATCGGGGCAGACCGAGAGATACATCGGCATGATAGCCAGGGGCGGTATAGGGGCCGGATGTATCGTAAACCCTTACCGCGGGTTCGTTCGCGGTAGGTTCGAGATCGATCTCGCGAAATGGCACGGTGATATCGGGCCGGTCAGCCGGGCTCGAGATGATCTTGCGCGAGCCCGAGATGGGGCCGGTTGTTACCGTGCCATGCGCGGGCGCGCGATCGAGCGTATTGATCTTGGTGGAATGAAGCGTTGAGTCGTCCATCATGTCTCCCCTTGCGGCGTGGAGTTATGTCCGACAGCGCAAGAGCAGAGTGAACGGAAGTCGCGTGCAGAGAGACCGGGCCGCTCACACCAATCCCTACGCCGGTACGAACCGGATCAGGTTCTTCGCCCACATGCCGGGGCGAAAGGGTCGCTGCGCTACGGAAATCCCGCGATCAGCCTCTCAGCCTCTTGTCGAGGCCCCCCCTGGTATGGACGGGAGCATTGCGTGGTTAGGCGCGTACTGTCAATCGAATTAACGATGCAGGATCACGGCCTCTGCAAGATTGCCCGGTTGGGTTGATAACCCGTGCGTGGCCTGTCAGGCACGCACATGGGAAGCCCGGGCGCTCATTGGCTTGAGCTGCCCTATTTCCTGATCATGGCGATTCATGCCCGCAGGCGTGATGTGAAAGCGCCCGTCATCGCCGAGAGTCACAAAGCCCATTTCCTGCAGGCGTTCCAGACAGGGCTGGTCGCGCAGATCCTGCGGACGGCCTATGCCCTCGCAGAGAAGTACACGATGCAGCGTCGAGCGACAGCACGTTTCGAGATAGGGTTCATCCCACATAATGCTGTCTCCATATTGCGCCCGATTGGGTGGCGTGGCGCTTCGCATAACAGGTCGTGCCCGGCCTTTCCACGGTCCATCGCATCTTCTGGTCACGTTTTGCTCGTTTTCAGGCAGTAAGAGGCACCCTTGTTCGGGTACTGTGCCAGAGCAGGAAACGGGTCGGGTGGCGACATCGAGTTTTGTGAGTGGCTGGGCAAATCGACCTGGAAAGGGGTCGACCCGTCCTGTCACCACGTTATAGAGAGGCCGACAGAAATTACCTGCAGGATATGTCATGGCGCGCGCGTTTCTATCCACACTTTCAACCCGGATGTTTCATGGCCTTGACCCGGAGACAGCACACGAGGCCGCCATTGAGGCGCTCGCTCTGGGTCTCGGGCCGAGCGCCGCGAAGGACGAGCCGGCGCTGGCTACGCGCTGTATGGGGCTGCGTTTTCCCAATCCGATCGGCCTTGCAGCGGGGTTCGACAAGAATGCACGCGCCCCGCTTGCTTTGGCCCGCATGGGTTTTGGTCATGTCGAATGCGGGACCGTGACGCCACGCCCGCAGGAGGGCAACCCTAAGCCGCGCCTTTTCCGTCTGACCGAAGACAGGGCGATCATCAACCGTATGGGATTCAACGGCGATGGTATCGATGCCTTTGTCCAGCGGCTCGAGCGGTTCCGCTCCCTTCAGGCTGGGCGCAATGCGGCTCTCCGGGCGGTGCCGGTCGGGGCCAATCTAGGCATCAACAAGCTCGGTGCCCGCCCTCTGGAAGATTATCCTTATCTCGTCTCGCGCGTCGCTCCTCTGGCTGATTACATTACCATCAATCTTTCATCGCCCAATACGCCGGGACTGCGTGATCTGCAGAGCGCAGGCGCGCTTCTTGACATCCTCAATGCCGTGAAGCGCCATAACGCCGAGCACCCGCCCCTTGTTGTCAAGCTGGCGCCTGATCTCGAAGCTGACGCGTTGCCAGAAATTGTCGAGGCGGCCATTGAGGGCGGGGCTGCGGGTATCATCGTGAATAACACCACGATCAGTCGCCCCCCTTCCCTGCGCTCCGCTCTTGCGCATGAGACAGGCGGGTTGTCGGGCCGTCCTCTGGCGCAGCTGGCGGTGGGGATGCTCCATCGGATCGTGCCGCTCGTTCAGGGGCGTATCGCCGTGATCTCATGCGGCGGCATCGAAAGTGGTTTTGACGTTTTCGAACGTTTGCGGGCTGGCGCCGATATGGTGCAGGTATATAGCGCCCTGATCTATCACGGTCCCTATCTGGTGCAGCGCATCAAGAAAGAGCTGCTGCGCGAGCTCTCTCGTGAGGGCTTTGAGTCGGTTGGCGACCTGAAGTCATCACAAGGCTGAGCCGCCGGTAAACTCTGGATGCGAACGTAATGCCCCCCCGACCGTTTGCATCCTCATCATTCCGAACAAACACTGGAGGCGATCATCGAAATGTCTGCTTTGAAAAGGCGGTCGGCCCTGCAACTCCTATACGGGCTCTTCCTTGTCTTTGCCCTTTCGGTATCGACTTTTCCAGCTCTGGCTGCACCGGGGGATAGCGTGCCGGTTGCGTCGCCGCTGGTCCCCTCGGCCGCTGATGGCTATGGCTGGACGACCGTATCCGCTACGCTCAACCGGCAAATCACGACGGCGCAGGGTCGGCTCAAATATATATACGGTCAGCTGAACCGCACCGATATCGTGCTTGGCAGCGAGACGCTCTCGGATCTGTCCGACCAGATTGACGACATCACGACTGTCGCCCAGTCCATCCAGACTCAGGCAACCTCCTATCAGACAGTCTATCAGAGCTACCTTGAGATCATCGGCGCGAAAGCGGATGGTGAGAGTCAGGCAATCGTTGCGCAGCGCGCGCATCTCCAATCCGTGCTGCAGGATATCAAATCCACCGTTACTCAGGGCAAGCTGCTGGGTTTGCAGGCGAAACAGGTGCAGCTGGAGGTTCAACGTCGCGGCAGTGTGAGCCAGCAAGCGCTCCTGTCCGAGCGTATCGCGTCTCCGCTTACTCTCTCGTTCTGGCGTAACCTGCGCGATGAGGGGCCGGAACTCAAACTGACTTTCGCACCGCCGCTCAATAACGGTTATGCCGGGGTGCTATATAACTGGCCCTGGATGCTGGGCGCCCTGGTCGGGGTCTTCGTCCTGACGGCCCTGCTTTCGCGCCCGATCTATCGACTGTTTCGTGGCGTCGAGAGCAACATCGCCCAGCGCTTTACCGGCGAGCCGCTTCCAGAGAGTCATCAATCCTTCATTCCGGTTGCGTTGAGCGGGCTGGCCTGCGGACTTCTTATGTTTGTGCTTTGGGAGATCACTTCGGGTGTTCTTGCTCTGGGGGCCGGGCGGAGTCCACTTTTTGTCGCCGGTCTTGCTGGTATCATGCCCCTCTGTGGCTTTATCCTCGGGGCTGGTCTGCCCGCACTCAGCCGCGCTACAGCAGTCGACGGTGTCTCGCAGCACGTAACTCGCGCCTTATGGGGTGTGGATTGGGGTGCTGCAGTCCTCGTGCTCCTGCAGACCCTCTTTCTCATCGTTGGTGAGGAAAACGCGTTCCCGACCACGGCCCGGCGCCTGATTGAGGCCCTGTTCACCATCGTCGTGAGCCTTCTTTTTGTCGGTCTATGCCGTAAGCTCACGGGGCGTACGGATGCGCGGATGGCGCCTGCGTTTTATGGCATGGCCTGGTTGGTGCTTCTCGTCAGTTGGGCTGCCATCGCTCTCGGCTATCTGGCTTTCGCCTTCGCCGTGGCGATCTGGGCGCTGACGCTTTCAGTCAGCTTGCTGACCCTGCTTCTCCTCTCGATTGCCGTGAAAGAATTCACGGCTCGCACCTTTTCTGTGGGTTCGGTTATATCCCGGCGTCTCTCACGCCTTGGGGTTCATTCCAACCGGGTGGCCCAGTTCGGGGTGATCCTTTCCGGTGCGGTGAATATCGGGCTGATTATCGTTTTCGTTGCCGTCTGCCTGTCGCAAGGCAAACTCGATGTGCCGGTAATTGCGGATAACGTCCGCGGACTTTTCGTCGGTCAGACCATCAACGGCGTGCAGTTCTCACTGAATACCGCCGTGCTCTGTCTGGTCATACTCGTCGTGTCCTATTACGCCATCGGTGCCTTCAGTCAGTGGCTCGAGGCACGGCTCTTCCCCACGACCAATCTCGATATCGGCGCCCGCACGTCCATCCTCAACATCTTCAAATATGTCGCATGGATCGCGGTTTTCCTGATGGTGCTCTCGGAAGCCGGTGTGACGGTCAAGAATTTGACCTGGGTCGTGAGCGCCCTGTCTGTCGGTATCGGCTTTGGCCTTCAGGCCATTGTGCAGAACTTCGTTTCAGGCGTGATCCTGTTGGCGGAGCGGCCGATCCGCGTCGGTGACCTGATTGAACTCGGTTCCATCAAGGGGGATGTCAAACGCATCAGTGTTCGTTCGACCGAGATCGGACTGGGCGACGGATCGACCATGATTGTCCCGAACTCGCAGTTCATCACCTCTGCCGTTCGCAATGCCACGCTCGGCACCGCGCTGAGCGCCGCTTCTGCAACCGTCACGATTTCTCCGCGTGCCGATGCGACAAAGGCTCAGGCAGCGTTGATGGGCATGATGACCCAGCGAGAGGATATCCTTCAGAACCCGGCACCCGGCGTGGCCATCTCGGCAATCACCGACACGGGTATAACGCTCGCACTTTCAGCGAAAGTCGCCTCGGTGCGCGATGTTGGAGGTGTGACCAATGCCATCATGCTGGATGCTTACCGCGTGTTGCAGGAAGCCGGGGTCGAACTCGGCAAGCCAGCCTGACGTCATAGCGATCGGCCTTGAAATGAATAAGGGGGCGGGAGATCAATCTCCCGCCCCCTTATTTCATCTCTCGCCCTGACTTTTTCCGAACAACGGATCAAGCTGCGTGGTCACGGTCCATCAGGAAACCTGTAACCAGGGATTTGAACGGTGTCAGACGCTCGGCAAGCGCCAGCCCCGCCCGGCGCAATGCCAGAACAGGTTTGGCGTCATGGGTGTAAAGCGAGGCAATACCATTCGTCGCGGCAAACAAGGGTGCCGTGGCCCGGCGATGACGGCGCTCAAAGCGTCGCAGCACATCAGCACCACCCGGATCGGCATCACCCAAGGCGATTTCCTCACTCAGGATACTCTGGCCTTTAAGCCCGAGATTGAAGCCATGAGCTGTAATCGGATGCATGCCCACGGCGGCATCGCCGATCAAGGCAAGGCGCGGGGCCTGAAAGCGATGGGCGAAGACGGTCTTGAGGGGGTAGGTACAGCGCGCGCTTTCCAGGCTCATCGGGCCCAGTCGCCCCTGTGTCCTGCGCGTGATGTCCTCATCGAAGGCAGCTTTATCGAGCTGCTTGAGTGCTGCGATCTCGGCAGGGGCGAGGGTCAGCACGAGTGATGACAAATGACCGGGCTGATCGTCATCTGCTACCGGAAGGAGGGCAATTGTCTGCCCTTCATCGAACCACTGCAGCGCCACGCCGTCATGCGGCTCGGGGTGGCGCATGCGGCAGACCATGATGACCTTGCCGAAATCATGCACGATTGCGCCAATTCCGCGAGACTGTCTGATACGTGAGAACCGTCCATCCGCTGCGACCAGAAGAGCACTCTCGACGAGCCTGCCATCATCGAGCAAGACGGTCGCGACATTGCTGGTGCCGGAGCTTCTGGCCACAGAGCGGCCCGACAGGATCGATACCTTGCCCTGCTCCTGAACCGCGCGATGCAGCGCGGTGCGGATCAGGTGATTGGGAACGAGATAGCCCAGCGCCTCAGTCGCGTCGCCGTATTCATGCCCCGCCGGTGCCCGAAACAGCAAAGCCCCCGAGGGATGATCCGGCGCTTCCTGGCCGGTTTCAATGCGGGCAGTTTTCAGGGGCGAAACACACTCGGACGGGATGTGACGCCAGACATCATGCGTCTGCAGCCAGCTGCGCGAGTGATGGGTCAGGGCGATCTCACGACCATCGAACGAAGGTGCGCTGAGGGCCGCATCGGGTGCCGGATCGATGACGCCGACGCGCCATCCACTCTCGGCAAGAGAAAGCGCGCAGGCCAGCCCTGCCGGCCCTGCCCCGGCAATCGTGATATCGAAACTGAGCGTTGAGCCTGTGCGCGTCACTTGTCGGCCTCGAAGCTGACAGGTTCGCCCTTCCAGAATGCCATATACTCGGCAATGTCGGGGCGTTTGCTGCCATGGACGGGTTTGTCCGGCGTGCCCACAAAAAGGAACCCTGCGAGGCGCTGGGAATCCCGAAGCCCCAAAGCCTCACGGAAACAAGGCTGCTCCGCGAAGTCGCTCGATACCCAGAAGCCGCCAAAACCCTCGGCATGAAGCGCATTCAGGACGTTCATGGCCCCCGCACCGATCGACAGTTCCTGCTCCGAGACGGGAATCTTGCCTCGGGAGTCGATGTCCATGACGAGGGCTATGGTCATGGGCATCTCACCAAAACGCTGGCGGCGCTTGTCGATCTTCTTTTGCGGCACCTCAGGGTCGGCCGCGCTCATGGCCTTGACGACCTGCTCGGCAAATTCTGCGCGATGCTTGCCCTTGATCACGATGTATCGCCAGGGCCGCATCTTCCCGTGATCCGGCGCTCGCAGCCCGGCAGAGAGTATGCGGGCGATCTGCTCCTTGTCAGGAGCGGGCGCGCTCAGATGATCGGTCGAGGCCCTGGTTAGCAGGACATCAAGGGCGGGGGATGATGCGGAAGAGCTGCTCATGCCGGATAGATGGCAAGTTCCCGCGTGCTCGCCAAGAGGCCATCGCGTATTCGCGACGAATAGTTTATGGAAGGAAACATGACAGACGCCCGACAGTCCCGCATCCACCGCAAGACCGGTGAGACCGATATCTCCGTTGCGATCAATCTTGATGGCAGCGGGCAGGCCGAACTCGATAGCGGCATAGGGTTTTTCGACCATATGTTGACCGCGCTTGCCAAGCATGGCGGATTCGATCTCGATGTGCGCTGTCACGGTGACCTTCATGTGGATGGCCATCACACAGTCGAGGATATCGGTATCGCTCTCGGCAAGGCTTTTGCCCAGGCGCTGGGTGACAAGAAGGGCATCACCCGCTTCGGGCATGCGCTGGTGCCGCTGGATGAGGCGCTGTGTGAGGTGGTCGTGGATATCTCGGGCCGGCCCTACCTCGCCTGGAACGTGACGTTCGAGCGCGAGCGTATCGGCGAGATGGATACGGATCTGATCGAGGAATTCTATCGCGCCTTTGCCATGGCATCGTCGATTGCGCTTCATGTGACCTGCAAGGCCGGGCGCAACGCGCATCATATTGCAGAGAGCGGCTTCAAGGCATTTGCCCGCGCCCTGCGAATGGCGGTCGCGCATGATCCGCGAGCGCTTGGCATGATTCCATCGACGAAGGGGGTCTTGTGAACGACTATCTTGCCTATCGCGCCGACGGCAATGTTGAGCCGATTATGGTCAAGCAGGGTTTTTACTGGTCCCTGCTCGTTTTCGGTCCGCTCGCATTGCTGGCCAGTGGGCGCTGGATTGCGTTCGCTCTGACAGCGTTGGTTAGCGTACTCCTCCTGCGTTGTGGCGGGGGCGCCGGGCTGGTGCTTTCGTGGACCTTCAACGTCGTGTTGGCCGTGTTCGGGGCCGAAGTGATTGGTTGGGATGCCCGGCTCGAGGGCTATGCCAGCAACGGGCTCTGGATGGGGCGCTCGGCTGATGAGGCTTGCCTCAGGCTGATGGACAAGGATCGCGCTGCCTCATGAGACGCGTTGTAGTCATCGATTATGATGGTGGAAATCTGGCCTCAGCGGCACAAACGGCGCGCCACGTCGTTGCAGAACGCGGGCTCGACGCTGAGGTGCTGATATCAGCCGACCCTGAAACTGTTCTGAAGGCTGACCATATCATCCTTCCCGGACAGGGTGCGTTTGCCCATTGCGCCTCCGGGCTGCGGGGTGGTCTTCGCGAAGCACTGGTTGAGGCGACGGATCGTGGCACACCATTCCTGGGCATCTGTGTGGGCATGCAGCTTATGGCAGAATGGGGCCTCGAGCACGGACGCACGCCGGGGCTCGGCTGGATAGAGGGCAGTATCGCCAAGATGGAGTTCGCGCTTGAGGCGGGGCTTTGCCTGCCTCACATGGGCTGGAACGTTCTGGAGTTCGAACCCGGCGCACACAGGCTGACTGCAGGGCTGGAACAGGGCGATCACGGTTATTTCGTGCACTCCTACGCCCTGACAGGGTGGAACCCCACTGACATCGTCGCCACTGCAAGCTACGGCGGGGCCGTGCCGGCAATCGTCGCGCGGGACAACCGGTGTGGCACCCAATTCCATGTCGAGAAGAGTCAGAAGACCGGCCTGACAATCATGGCGAACTTTCTGAGCTGGATGCCGTGACCCGCATTGCCGAGCGCCTGTCGCGCATCGATGACAGTGACATGGCCGCCCTGTGCGAGATCACCACGGCGGCGATCATTGACGGGGGCGGCCTTGGTTGGCTTACGCCGCCCGGGCGGGCCGTGCTCGAGCGCTATTTCAGCGGGCTGCTACTCGTGCCGGAAACCCGGTTTTTCGTCGTGCGCGATGAAACGGGGCAGATACAGGGCTGCGCCCAGCTTGTGCGGCCTTCACGCAATAACGAGGCACAAGCCCAGACGGCGCAGATCAGGGGTTATTTCGTAGCACCCTATATGCGCGGTCGTGGGCTGGGTTATGTTCTGGCCGATGCCGTGATTGCGGCTGCCAGAGCACTGGGCTGCCGCGTGCTGAACTGTGAGGTTCCCGAGACACAGGCCTCCGCGTTGTCCATGTTCCGCTCGCTCGGTTTCGAGCCCTGGGGTACGCACCCCCTTTATGCCCGCAATCACGACGGGGTGGTACGGGGCGTCTTCATGACCCTGCCCCTCTCTCCCGAAAGTGGTGGCGCGAGACAAAAGAAACATTCCGGGAAGGATCATATCGTGGCCAGTACGGACAGCACCCCCCATCGCGCCCTCACCCTCTATCCGGCCATTGATCTGAAGGACGGCGCCTGCGTACGTCTCCGACGCGGCGAGATGGACGACGCCACCGTCTATTCCGATAACCCTGCCGCACAGGCGCGTTCTTTCGCTGAAGCCGGATGTTCACGCCTGCATGTGGTCGATCTCAATGGGGCCTTTGCCGGGAAATCGGCAAACGGTGCCGCGGTAGAGGCGATTATCGCTGCGACCGATCTGCCGGTGCAGCTTGGTGGTGGCATTCGCGATATGGCAGGCATCGCGCGCTGGCTGGAAGCCGGCCTGGACCGGGTCATTCTTGGTTCGGTTGCAGTGAAAAACCCCGGGCTTGTGCGTGAGGCCTGCAAGGCTTTTCCTGGGCGGATTGTCGCGGGCATCGATGCGCGTCAGGGACGTGTCGCGACTGAAGGTTGGGCCGAAGTTTCCGAGCTCAATGCGCGTGACCTTGCCCTGCGGATGCAGGATGCCGGCGTGGCTGCCGTGATCTTCACCGAGATCACACGCGACGGCATGCTCGAAGGGCTGGATCTGGAACAGACGGCTGATCTGGCACGTGTATTGTCCATTCCTGTCATTGCCAGCGGGGGCGTTGGTTCGGCGCAGCATCTGCGTGATTTCCGTGCGATTGCCCAGGAGGTTTCTGGACTCGAGGGCGTGATCGTAGGGCGCGCGCTTTATGACGGGCGTATATCGCTTGAGGAAGCGCTCAGCATTGTCGAGGGGGCCACATGCTGAAGCTGAGGGTTATCCCTTGCCTCGACGTCAAGGATGGCCGCGTGGTCAAGGGCGTCAATTTCGTATCGCTGCGGGATGCAGGAGATCCGGTGGAGCAGGCCGTCGTCTATGACGCGGCAGGGGCCGATGAACTGACGTTTCTGGACATCACGGCAAGCGTCGAGAACCGTGACACGATTTACGATGTGGTCCGTCGCACCGCAGAGCGTGTCTTCTTGCCCCTGACCGTTGGCGGCGGTGTGCGTGCCCCCGAGGATATGCGTAAACTGCTCCTTGCGGGCGCTGACAAATGTGCCGTGAATTCGGCCGCAGTCGTGAACCCGGACCTGATTAATGAGTCAGCCAATCGGTTCGGTAGCCAATGTGTTGTGGTCGCGATTGATGCGCGTTCCAATGGCAAGGGTGGTTGGGAAGTTTATACCAAGGGCGGCAGAGAGCCGACTGGTATAGATGCGGTCGCCTGGGCGCAGGAGGCGCAGGCGCGGGGTGCGGGCGAGATTCTGCTGACAAGCATGGACCGCGATGGAACAGGCAAGGGTTTCGACCTTGACCTTCTGCGTGAGGTTTGCGGCAAGATTACCATTCCGGTCGTCGCATCTGGCGGCGTGGGAGAGCTTGAGCACTTTGTGGAAGGCGCCAGGGCCGGGGCGAGTGGCCTTCTGGCGGCCAGCGTTTTCCATTTTGGCACATTCGGTATTGCGGGGGTCAAGGCAGCGCTTGAAGCTGCGGGACTGCCTGTGAGGCCAGCCAACTAACGCATTCTTTTCACCTTGATTTCAGACGGATGACGATCATGGCGCTTGCCACAAAACGGACGACCCGCAAGACCGAAGGAGGCGCCGGAAAGAAGGGCGTCAAGAACGCTGCGCCCAAGAGTGAGAGCACGAAGAAAGCGCAGGGCAAGAAAAACGCCGTCAAAAAGCCCGTAGCTGATCTGAGCCCGATTGATGCGCAGGTTCTCGATCGTCTGTTCGCAACTGTTGAATCCCGTCGAGGTACCGATCCATCATTGAGCCATTCGGCGCGACTTCTCTCCCGTGGGCGCAAGAAGATTGCCCAGAAGTTTGGTGAAGAAGCTGTCGAGTGTCTTATCGAGGCGGTTGCTGGCAAACCATCAGAGCTCGTCAGTGAAAGTGCGGATGTGCTCTACCATCTCATTGTGATGTGGGTGGACGCTGGCGTGACGCCGCATGATGTATGGCAAGAGTTACGCCGCCGGGAGGCTATGAGCGGTGTTGAGGAAAAGGCCTCACGCCTTGTCGAGCCGGGAGTCTGACCGATGGCTGTTGACTTGCGCCTTCCATACGACCCGCAAAACATCTTCGCGAAGATTTTGCGCGGGGAGATTCCGGTCAAGCCCATCTACGAAGATGACTTTGCCCTCGCCTTTCCGGACATCGCGCCACAAGCCCCCGTGCATGTGCTGATTATTCCCAAGGGACAATATGTCAGTGCGCAGGATTTCGGCTTGCATGCCTCAGCCGCGGAAATTGCCGGGTTTGCGCGAGCGATCTCGAAAGTCGCTGAAGCCCTTGATGTCACCGAGACGGGGTATCGATTGATCAGTAATGCTGGCGGCGATGCGGGGCAGGAAGTACCGCATTATCACGTGCATCTTTTGGCCGGCGAAAAGCTCAGCGCGAAATTAGTTCGCTAGATCCGCATTTTCCCTCTTGCGGGGTTCCGTTCGGTATCATAGAACGCACCTCGCCTCGTCCCATTCGTCTAGAGGCCTAGGACACCGCCCTCTCACGGCGGCAACAGGGGTTCGAATCCCCTATGGGACGCCATTGATAACATTGAGGTTTTTCTGTTATCCACAGGCTCCGTAAGTGTTCAAGCGAACACCTACAGATCAAAGGTCGATGTGACCTCCTCCAAATAGCTCGGGTCGAATTTTCGATAGACGTTCCACAGTGTCTTAGGATCTGTCGCCAGCCAATCCGCTGCCTGATCGATCGGCACCTTGTTCATAGCCATCCAGGAAGCCACGCTGTGCTTGAAGTGATGAGGCGTTGGCATCCACGTCAGCCCTGCTCGCTCGCAGAGGCGCTTGAACGACCAGCGCAGCCCGTACGTGACGCGCTTGCTGTTCCACTCCACTACAAAATCGCAGGTTCGCAGACGCGAAGCCTCTTCGAGTTCCTTCCTCAGGGCCGGTGCCATTGGCACGACTGCGCGCCGCTTTACCGTCAGGCTGCGCCCAGGCTCTTGAAAATCCACACGACCAGAATCGAAATGCACCCGATCCCATGTCAGTGCGAGGATTGAACCTTTGCGAGCCCCCGTGAACATGGCGAGCGCGAGGAAGATCCGGACATGGGGCGTCTCGCACGCATCGAGCAAGCGGCGGGCCTCTTGCTTGGTGAGGAAGCGATCGCGAGGCGCGCTGTCTCGTGGCACCTCAAGAACAGGCGGCTTTGTCAGATTGCCGTCCTTCCATGATTGGCGCAGCGCGGCGCGCATGACGTTGAATTCCCGGCGTAGCGTGCCGGCAGAAACCGGCTGGGGCTCGTATCCATCCAAACTCTTGCGGCGCGGATTGGGCTTGCGGACCCTGGTCGAGGCGTATTCGTTCCACTGCCGCTGACCCACCTGATCGACGCGCAGATGGCCCATCTTCTCCTTCAATGGCACTGTGCATTCGATCAGGCGCTTCATTGCCTCAACCTTGCCCATGCGCGACTTGGCATAGGCGTCCAGTGCCTCGGCAAATGATTGGCGTGAGGGGCGCTTGTGTAGAGCCTCCTCGAAGTCAGCTAGTGCCTGTCGAGCGCGGCGTTCATCCGCATAGCCCGTCGAGGTGCGCCGTCTCTTGCCGCCTTCCCACCAGACAACGCAGTACGCGCCCCGGTATAGTTCGAGAAATGGTCGGTCTGGTCGCTCGCGGGGCATAGATACAGGTCCATATAGGCTTTGAGGGCGTCGGGTTCGATGCGTGTCCCGCGTGGCCGTCTGTAGGCTTCGAGACGACCTTCCCTGATCGCCTTACGCAGTGTCTCGGGGTGATACCCCACGATTGAGGCGGCTGCGTTCACGGTAAGCAGCCGTGGCATTCCCTCACCCATCCGCCCTCTCCTTCCGATGCTCCACAAAGTCGGCATAGATCGCGGCCATGACCTCGGGCGGGGCCTTGAGCACGGCCATGACGCTGAGGACCGTGTTGATGGTGCTGTTCTGGCCCTTGATCAGAAAGCCCAGGGTGCTCGTGGAAATCCCTGCTTCCACGGCCACGCTCTCCTGCGACCGGCCTTGTGCGACGATCATCCGCCGCACCCGCTCGCCCAGGAGGCGGTTGAAGGGTGTGGGGTCAGTCATGGGAGAATTCCTGCAGCGCATAAGCATGCCCTTCCCAGAGGGCATACCCCGGCAAGTCGAGGTGCTTCATGTCCAGTCGAATATGAACACCATCCCTGTATGGCGTATCAATCACCCCAGCCTCGGAACGCGGGGAACCGCCAGGATACCTAGTCGTGCATCCCATAGGGACCGCGATGAAACGGCTACGGACTTCACCGTTTTTCTCCCTTCGGATATCAAATTCTGACAGCTCCATCACCAATTCATAGTGGCAGATGTCTCCGCACTTATCCCAGCGAAGTTGAAGCCTCGGACACGGCAGATCACTGTATCCCGCTCCATCTCGCCTAATGACAGCAAGCTCACTCGGGAGCAGGTTAAAGTCTGCTTCATCCAGCGCTCCAATAGCCCGCTTGATTGCGTCAGTTTCTCTCGGGCTCAAGTCGGGATCATTGCTGGAGATGACATCCCATGCGTAACTAAGCTTTTGCATCACTCGCCTCCCTCGCGGATGGCTGCGATACGACGCAGGGCCGCCTTCAATTCATCCCGCGCATTCGCTTGGCGGCCATTTTCAAGCCACGTCAGCGCGTTCGCTGCGGCGCCACTCCACACCTTATTCACCCCCTCCAACTCGTGCACCCGAGCCTCAAGCGCGGTGACGTTGGGGGATGCAGCATATGCGGCGCAAGTCTCGACAGTCGCGTATTTTTTATATTCCTCCACGGCTTCAGCCGCACAAACCGCCCATCTGTGAGGGGGTGGCCCACGCCTGTCGCGCACCAAAAAAACGATAGGCTCCGCCCCCTCCCTATCCTTCCGGCGCTGCTCGAAATTCGGCTCTATCTCCTGCACAAGCAAAATCAGCCCATTCTTGGCGCCGTCATATTCCTGCACGACTGTAACGGTTCCAAACAGTCTGTGTCCTGCATCTTCATCGCAGGTGCTTACATCGACGGATACTTCCATACCCTCAATGAGATCGGCAAGGCGGTCCTTATCTATCTCCGCATCTTTCCGGCGCTGTTCTGCCGCGCCTCTGGCCTCGGCTTTTCGCAGATGATCCCGAAGAAAACCCGTTAGGTTCCGGTGGTCGCCTGACGAAATGATGCACTGCGCCATCAAGTCGGCCTGCCGCTCCCGCGTCGGAAACTCCGGGCTCTCCGGCTTATGTTCGTGGGTCATGCTACTTCTCCAGCTGCAACTGAGGTGTCTGTGCTGACTATCTCGGCGCGCTCCACAAATTGGCCGATCGGTCCATAACCTTCGATAAACTGCTCCTTGCCTGAGTTTTTGGTAACCTCGTCCATTCTCTCGCTCGCTACGAGCCACCCGAGGTGATTTGCGTGTTCTGAGAGGTTATAGAAGGGCGAAAAGTTTTCCCGATATTCCTCCATGAACTTGTCTGTGAATGCGTCATCTCGCAGCTTGATATGGACGCGTAGCGAGACCTCCACCGTGTAATCACTCATCTCGTCTCTCCCCTGCGCCACTATCCGGGCGCGAATTGCATCCTGTGCCACCTGCTCTCTCGTCAGGCGGTCCGCTATTTCCTCGTCGCCGGCCTGTGCGATCTCCAGAGCCTCGAGCAAGCCGCGCTCGATCTTGTGGAAGGCTGCAGCGGTCATGCGGACACCTGTTCAGGGTGGCCGGGCGCAGTGCGGGACAATGCAGACTTCAGAGCTTGATCAACCCGGTTTGCGCCCTCGATATCTCCCTCAGCATCGAGAGATGAAATAAGGCTCGTTGCCTGATCTTCGAGGTCTTGCACTGCGGCAAATGTGGTTGCCTGCTCAAGCATTGGCACAATGTCAGTTGTCTTGTGCTCTATCCCCATGGCAGCTGCTTCGAATGCATCGACTGGCGCTTGTTCTGCAACGACTGCGTTGATGTCCATAAGCGCGTCTGTCCGCTCAATGGCGTCCCGCAAGCGATCGTCGTCACGATCGGTACTAAAGGGAAGGCGCTTGGCTAGGCGACGAATGACCGTCTTGCGCGCCATCTCATCCTTCCATTTGGCCCAAGGCCCTTTCTCCCAATAGTCATTGACGTTGCGGACCTTCTCGATCTGCTTCCACGTCATGACTTCCCTGATTGGTTCTGATCCGTCCTTAAGGCGGGCAACGGCGTAAGCCGCTACGATGTCATCAGATCCGGCTAACTCAAGATCTCTCTCGTGCTCGATCGTTTCGTTGTCCCCAAGTACGACGCGAAAACGCTCACCTCTGAAAACCACCTGTGACGATATGCTTGCAATTTGCCCGCTGTTCCTTGCCAGCTTCATGAGGCCAGCAACCATTGGCTGCCACACAGCCTCCTTGCACCGCGCCTGACTGTTCCAGCGCGGGACTATTGCGCCTTCCCGGCCATCAGGGAGCAGGCCATCCGACGCTGCCTTGACGCATTCCATAAAAAGAGACTTGGGTGAGCATTCGAGTAAGCTCGTGTTTTTCTGAACGGCGATCCGGACTACGCGCTCGAATTTCTCAAAGGGAATATGAGCCGGTAGTACTGCTTGGACTTGAGGTACGATCTTCGAAAATTCATGAGCAAATTGATCAGGCGTAATTCGTGCCACCTGACGGCGTTGTGTAGGCGCGTTGTTGTTCATCATGCGTGCTCCTTGACGGTCACGGGCGGCTCGAATGCGCCGACTTCCATTCCATCATCGTGTTGTTTGAAGGCGTAAGGCGGCAGGCTGACCATGCAGACGCGCCCCGGTTCGCCTATGCGGGGTTGATATCCCGGCCACTCGTCGCGTTTCTGGCACCATGCGAAAACGCCGCGTGCGTAGCGGTTCAGCGTCCGGCCGACCTCGATAGAGGCTAAGTCGATCTTGCAGACGGACACCAGAAACGGCGGCTCTTTCATCTGCACGATGAACCAGAAGGCGTCGGGCATCTTGCCGATGACTGCGTGATATCCGTCCAGATACCAGGCCGCCTGTTGGTGATAGCCGCAGTTCAGCATTGCCCGTGCGAAATCGTCCGGGTTCGCAGATGCGGCCGTCTTGTAATCGACCAGATAACTCCCGCTCGCGGGCACGAAGTCCGGGCGAATTCTGCACCAGACGCCAGATTCCTCGTCCTGCCAGAACATCGACTGTTCAGCCTGACCATCCTTGAACGCGAGCTTTGCCACCGGATCAGACCAAAGGGCTTCACGCATTGCCCTGACCTTCTCGGCCTCGGCCTCCAACAACGGCACCTTACCCATCTCATAGGCGGTGTCGCGCTGCTTCTTGGCGTCCGCCGTCTGGTATCCGGGCGATGCCTTCCCGTCTGCGGTCTTGCCACGCACCACGACTACGCGCTCGTCAAACAGGTGCGGCTCGAGCACCATCAGGTGGCCAGCCGTACCGATATCGAACGCACGCGAGCGCGGGCTGTTGAACTGCTTATACCGAAACATTGCCGGGCAATCCGTGACCAGTGCTCGGGCGCCTGTGCTTGACAGGCTGCCAGACGGGCAAGGGTCGGCATGATACTCGGCTGCATCCATCTCGTAGATGCCGGGTTTCGTGATGATCACGCCCCCTCTCCCTTCGCCTTGGCGAGCGCGGCAACGGCGCGCGTCAGGAGATCACGATCCTCCGGGGGCATCGTGAAAATGTCGTGCCCGAAGCGTTCGATCATCGCTTCCAAAGCCTCGGCCAGTTCCGATGTGATGGCGTTGTCGAGGCAGGTGTAGAGGGCGGTGAGAGCGTCGGAACCTCTCCTGTGCTGGTATGCCTCGGCGTGACTTTTTTCTGCATGAATTCCGTTGATGATCTGACGATCTGCCGTCATGAGACACCAAGCTATCGGCTTCGCGCTCTCCGGCGTCCATTTCCCGCTCATGAGCGCTCTCCCCACAATTCGGAAATCATTCGTCGATCTGCCGCAGTTCGCTGAGCCTCCCACTGCTGGATAAGGCTCTGGCGTAGTGGCGTCGTGTTCAGGTTCCAGGCTTCGTTGCGTAGATGCTTGAGGACTGCGTTTGCCCTCGCGAGGTCGTGTTGAGCGGGCGTCATTGTGCGACCTCCCGCACCACCGGCACGCTTGCCGACCTACCGAAGCTCTCGATGGACCACCGAAGCGACGTTGCTGCCGATCGGTCCCCGTGCGCCTGACTTATCAGGGTATCGGCGGTCGCTTGGTCGCTGCCCCGCAATGCCTCAGCAGCTTTGATGTGCAGTTCGGCGGAGGTCATGAGCCTATCATGCACGTCCATCAGGAACGGCGCGTAAATCCCGTTGCCCATCACCCTGCCCTCTGATCAAAGGCGTAGTCGCGGCGCTGCTCGCGGATCCAGTCCGCCTTGTCCCACGCTGCATCCTCGGAGTGGGCTTCGTCCCATGCGTCGATGCTGTCGATATCGCCCTGCACGCCGGCAATCGTGAGTTCGACAGCCTCGACATTTGCTTTCGCATCCGCGAGTGCATCCGCGATATGCTGCGTCGGCTGGTCCTGATTGCGCTTCTCGATCGTCGCGACGATTACTTCATGCTCGGTCTTGATCTTCACCAAGAAGGCTTTGTCGCTCTCAAGAGACGACAGACGTTCCTCGGCCTCGTTTGAAAGGTCACGGGCGCTCAGAGCGTCGATGTCCGCGTCTGACGTGCCCATCGAATAAAAGATGCTCACTTCACTTCTCCATCACTGGAAACACTGGCCGGAAACCCGGCTTGTTCGGCCCCGGCGTACCGGGGTCGCGTCAAGCGGGGTCAGGGTGCGTTGTTGATCTTCGCGACCATGCCGGGCTCAAGGCGCGGCTTCGTACGGGCTTCCTGCGCCAGCCGAACGGCCATGCGGTTGATGCCCTTGCGCGTCATCTTGAAATCGAGAACGACATGTTCTTCGTGCGTGGTCTTGTTGGTGAAGACACGCGACGTAAGGACCGTGTATCCCTGCTCGCGGCCATAGTGCGTCGGCTTGAGCTTCCCGCTCTCACGACAAGCCCAGCCCCACTGCACAACCAGATCGGCAACCTTGCTCTGACCGATCTCTAAATGGCGGCCTACATCGCGAACTCCTTTCGGCTCGGCGTTCAGGGCGCTCATCTGGTCCAGCGCTTCAGCCTTGGGCTCGGCCACATCAAGACGCTGGCGCTGTTCCTCGACCTGCTCGGTCAGATCGGCAGCGAGGCGCAGTGCTTCAGCTTTGGTCTGGGGCACGTAGAAGTCATGGGAGGCGATGGGGGCGGAAGCCGCAGCTTCGAGCTGGAGCCAGCGATCGATGATCTTCTTCCGCTTCTCTACATCGTAGCCTGTTACAAGGGTGTAAGTCAGTGAACGATCAAGATGGATAATCGAAATCATCCCGCGAGTGTTGCGTTCCCATTTGAAGGGATGCTCTTGGTCAGCCCCCCAATTGGGGGAACCCCCGAAACCCTCCTGAATAGCGCTCAGAATTGAGTCGGCATTTTCGCGTATAAATTCAGAGTGCCGATTGCGCTTGTGGTCTGGAATGCGGCGCTCAACCTCTTCGGCTCCATAGACGCCCACAAGCATCGTCTTGATATCGCGGATAACATGGTCATGCCGCTTCCCCGTCAGGTCCGCAATCTCGCGGCTCGACATAGTCAGTGCGGAAAAGGCGTCTGTGACTGTTGGCTCGGTTGCCATCTGGCTTCCCCATCGGTGGTGATGGGGTGACGTTACCAATGGTGCCAAAACACGTCAACGAAAAAATGACACCTTAGGTGCCAATTTTATTCCTTGGCTTTGCTCAGGCTTAAAATATGGAGGACGCTGTTCTGTGTCACGGCATCGGCAGAACGGAACATTTCAAGCAACGTGACTTCGGACGGCCCCTCGGCAACGGCCTTCACTGAAGCGTCATCCCCTAAGATATAAGACATGGGCACGCCAAAAACCCTTGATATTGCCTGCAAGCTATCTCTCCCCGGTTCTTTCCGGCCTGCTTCCCAGGCTGCGACCAGCGAACGTGATTTGCCGATCGCCTCCGCAAAGCCCTCTTGGGAGAGGTTCCGCTGTTCTCGTAACGTTCTAATTTGCCGGGACGTGTTCATGCAAGCATTTTCGCATGTCCGGATTTCCATGTCTGACACCACTGGTGTCTTTTATGCTTGACACCTAATGGCACCATAGGTAACGCTCCGGGCATGAAAACATTCGCTGATATGGTGAAGGAACATGGAGGAAAGCAGGCTGTAGCCGCTCTCTTCGGTGTAAGCCGCTCCGCTGTGAACAAGTGGTGCATGAGCAACCGCGTCCCAGCCACGAAGGCCGCTCTAATTGGGGAGGCCTTCAAGGTGGATCCGCACATCCTGCGCCCGGATGTTTTCCCAAACTCAGTCTTGGGAGGACGCAAATGAACGAAACCCGACGAATTGCCCTCGAATTCGCAATGCGCTTCGATGTGACAAACGCTGAAATGGCAATAGGCCAGGCACGTAAAATCGAAGCGTATTTGATGTGTGCCGAACAGACGGATGCAGCGAACAATCCTGCACATGACATGGCTATCCGCATGTTTTCCGACACGGCGGCCCGCCCATGAGCCTCCTGCACTTCCTCGAAATCATCATCCCTGCCTGCGCTGCCATTCGCCTGCTCGTCTGGGCGTCCGGCGTGACGCGGGCCACAAGCTTGGAGGAACGGTCATGAGCGCCCCAGCTACCAAGCCGCCGTTCTCCCTGACCGGCACGGTCTCCGCGCTCGACCTGCAGAGCATCGCAAGCCGCCTCGAACGCAAAGGGGGCAAGAAATGAGCGATACGAAGAACTGCGAGTGCTGCTCGCGCCTTATCGCCCGCGAAATGGACGTGTCCGACCACAACTGGAGCCGTCGCCGTTTTTGTACCGAGAAATGCCGCAAGAAAGACGAGCGCGACCGGCTGAAGGAAGAGAAGAGCAAGGCTCCCAAGAAGCGATATCACAATACGCCTATCTCCGAGGACGAAGCGAAGCAGTTCGCAGACCTGGTGAAGTCCGGCGTTTCTGCCGAAAGGGCGACGAAGCAGGTCGGGCGTTCTAGCGCCATGACGATCATGAACCGGGCTGTGGCCTTTGGCTTCATCGAAAAGCCCGAGCCCGTTGCCCCCGTTGTCGAGGACAAGCCGAAGATCACGCGCATTGACCCGCTGCCTGCAGGTTCGCCAGAGACCTGGGGCGTGATGATGCCCGGTGTCTCATGGGCCGACGCTCAACGCGATATCGCGCAGATGGGCGCGCGCTGACATGAGCGAAGCACCCTGACCATCAAATGACGACCACGACCCCCACCGCCGCCGCAAACTGCTCGACCAGACGTTGGCGCGTCTGGCCAGTCGCGTGCGGATGCAGCACCGACCAGAGGCGGGCGGCGCGCATGATGTCGAGAGCGATCACGGGCGTATCCAACCGCTGCGTGAACCTTCTCGCATCTGCCTCGACCAGTGGCTTGTCGTGCTCGTGGGTGGTGGTGTCGTCGTCCAATTCTGAACTCCCTCAAACTGCCGGTGACAAGGCAGATGATGGAGGAAAAACATGGGAAATAATCGGTCTCTCTCGGACCTATTTCAGTCTCAAATGGACCGAAATCGGTCTTTTTCAGCGAGTGCGCGGCCAATGAGTGCTGCAGCCCTCTCAATTCGAGATTCACTCCTGCAGGCCATAGCGCGCGAGTTTCGCCCTTTCAGGTCTGCAGCCGAATACCTGGCTCGTGCTGCGAACAAGACGCCACGGGCCGCAAAGAATTGGCTGTCAGGCGCCAATGCTCCCGATGCGGAAGCGCTGATCGAACTGATGGCCTCGTGTTCATCCATAGCGGACGAGGTTGAACGCCTCGTTGCTGAGCGTCGAAGGGCGCGGGAGCAAGAGAAATGCCCTGGTTTAAAATCAAAATCGGAAGCTTCGGACTTGGCCGACATGCAGGCCCCCCACCTTCCTTTCGTCTGACATTCCTGCAGGTCGTCTGGAAAGACTGGGATCTGTTTGAAGCCTGGGCGCTGGCTGAGGTCGATCGCTACAAGCGAGCGCTCGAGGCTGCGCGGAAGGAGCTTCAGAAATGACCCAGCCGCTCCCGTTCGCAAACCTGCGAAATTACTTGGCCGATCAAATCGAAATGGAGGGAAGCCTCTCGCGCTGGGCTGACCGGCACGGCTTCCACAAATCGACCGTCTCCGAAGTCCTGAGCCAGAAGCGTGAAATGCCAGACACCATGGCGAACGCGCTTGGCTTTGCTGTCCAGAAAATTGCCATTCCGATGCGAGGCCAGAATGTCTGAGTTCCCGAACGATCATAATTTCCGCGCCCAAGAAGGCGGGGTGGATGCCGATCGTCTGCGCTCCATTATCAAGCGCCATATCCGGCTTGAGGAAGAGGTGAAGGCGCTGCGCGGCGACCAGAAGGACATCATGTCCGAGGCTAAGAGCGCGGGTTACTGTCCCAAGACGATTAAGCAGGTCATTCGCATCATGAATGCTGATCCGAAGGATGTGCAGGAAGCAGAGCATCTTCTCGACACATATCGGAGGGCATTAGGATGCTAGGTTTCCTCTTCCCCCGTCGATGCCGCCGCCTGGAAGCCGAGAACGAGCGTCTGCGCGTCCTGCTCTGGGAAGCCAAGACAGAGCCAGCACGCACGCTGGCCCTGATGGCGGCCAAGGACAAGGAAATCGCCGCCCTCAAAGCCGAGAACCGAGCCCTGAGACGGGACCGGGATCGGGCCGGGAGGTTTGCGCCATGCGAGAAATAACCTTCACCCTCCCCGCGCCTTTCCCGCTCGTAAACAGAACGACCGGGTTCAGCCACTACACAACGGCGAAACAGAAGAACCAACTCCGCAGGCAGGTCATGGCAGCGGCACTTCATCTACGCCCGCCTGCGCCGTTTGAGCGCGCCAAGGTCATAGTCGAGCGGCACTCTGTCGGCACCCCAGACAAGGACAACCTCTGGGGCTCTGCCAAGCGGCTGCTGGACTGCCTGACGACGCCCGCGCTGCTCAACGTCCGCACGGAAGGCGCTCGCCAGCGCACGAAGAACAAGCGCGGCCTGGGCTTCATCATCGATGACGCCCCGCAGTACGCCGAAATCGAGGTGATCGGCGTCAAATGCAAGCGCGACGAACAGCGGACAGTCGTGACCATTCGCGAGGTGGTGGGATGAGCAAACCAGAACCCCTGACGCCCGAATATTGCGACCTGCGCGGTTACGAATTCATGCCGCTTTTCGGTCACAAGCTGTTTGCAAGCGAGTTCTACACCGAGGCAAGCGCGGACGAATTTCGCGCAGGCCTGCGTCTTTGGTGGACAGCTTGGAACCAGGTGCCTGCTGGAAGCCTGCCGAACAGTGATCGCGCGCTTGCGACGTTGGCCGATTTCGGGCGCGACATCGAGGCTTGGCAGGATGTGAAAGAGCGCGCTCTGCACGGCTTTATCGAGTGTTCTGATGGGCGACTTTATCACCCAATGATCTGCGCCGAAGCCATTGATTCGTATGAGGAAAGGCTGCGCAAGAGCAAGCGCCGGAATGACGACAAGGAGCGCCTGAAACAGTGGCGTGAAATGCGCCGCAATCAGGAGCGAAACGCGTCTCATGCGGATGACACTGACACGAGTGAAACGGAAGTGAAACGCGTTTCAGGCGCATATCAAACGCATATCAGAAACGGTAACGTACAACGCGCCGCGCGGCGTGACAGGGACAGGGACAGGGACAGTAATACACACTCACTACGTTCGTGTGACGCGGCTTCGCCCGTCGCTGAAGCGCAGGCTGTCGCTGTCATCCCCCCTGATCCTCCGCTCGACGCCCGGACGGCGCTTTTCCGAACTGGCGTGACCACCGTGCAGGCCATGACCGGAATGCCGGGGCCAAAGGTCCGAACGCTGATCGGGAAATGGCTGAAGGACTGTGGCGACGATTGCGCGATGCTGAACGAGATCATCGCCCATGCAGCCGACACGCGGCCCGCTGAGCCGCAGGCATTCATCGCCGGAGCAATCAGACACCGCACCGCGAGCGACTTCCGCCAACTGGAAACGAACTGGGGGCTCGATGACGTCGATCTCGACGCCGCGCTCCGAGACCACGAAAGGGCCTTGGGCCTATGAGCGAACTGATTGCAACCGATCGCCCGCAAGCGGCGAAGGCCATTGCGACTTGGCTTGCCCGCCTTGCCCGCATGGTCCGGCATCAAAGCCAGATGACCCCGCAGGAGCGCGGGGCCATGGTCGCGGAATATGCGGAAATGCTTCTGCGCACCGACCTGCCAGACGCAGCTTTCAACTTCGACGCGCTGCACTACGTCGCAGAAGGTTGCGAGTGGTGGCCCGCGTTCTCGGTCCTTGCGTCGAAGCTCCAGGAGCACTGGGCCATCAAGCGCGTGCAGATGGAGAACCGGCAGCATCTCCGCATTGCCGGGCCGAGCGATAGCGCCCCGCTTTCGCCGAGTGACGAGAACTGGATGCGGTTCTGGCGCCGGAACGAGGACTTGGGTTGGACGCAGGGCGATGAGAAGATCGCCGATGAGCGTGCCAAGGTCGCTCGCAAGCGGAACAGTCTGAGCATGATCCGGCGCTACGCCCCCGACGCCTATCAGCGCATCACCGGCAAGCTGGCGGAGGATCGCGGATCCGGGCAGGATTGGCACGACGCACGCCAGCTCGCCACCACCCTGCGCGCGCTGCGTGACCATCCGTTCAAAGCCGTCATGCTTCGGGCCATGCAGGCGGCGGTGAAGAGCCGGGCCCCTGAGCATCTTGGCCTCGTGCAAGACGCGATTGCGAGCGCCGGAATGGCTGCCAATCCCGAGCCTCCCAGACAGAGGGCCACAGCATGAAAAACCCAGCAAAACCGGGCGATTTCGGTACAAACGGGACTCGGGGTGTGGTAGGATCGGGCATGAGCGAAACGACGAAACGGGCGATACCCACGGACCTCATGAACCTCGGCACGCATTGGTGCGAACGAGTGGACGCAACGCACCTGATTGCCAAGCCCGTGCCGTATCATGCCGCGAGAGCTAATCTGCGAGCCTCTGAGGGCGGTGCAGAGCGTGAGACGACGAACTCACCGGCGGAAATTGGAGGGGGCTGTACGGGGCGGAAACTGCCTTCTGCAAGGGTGGCACTTTGCGCCACCATGATCGTGTTCTTGCTGGTGTGCATCTGGAACATTGGCGGGGTTTGGTCCGCCTTCGGTGCGATCGGCGTGGTGATTTGGGCCAATCTGTTCCGAATGGAACGCGCTTCTGGTGGGGATGCCGGACGATGAAGAATTTCGGCAAGTGGTGCGCGTTCGGGCTTCTCGTGGTTGTGGCTTTGGAGGCTGGAGAAATCGGGGTGAGGCTCATGCGGCTTGGGGATTGGATCGACTCCTGCCTGGTGGTCCTGGCGAGCTTCGGACTCTGGTCTCTCGCCTACTCGATTGCCCCTCCGCAAGAAGTCGTCGTGATCGTGCGAAACGGCGGTGACGTCGATGTTCAGGCCTATGGGCAAATTTTCCGCGCTTCTGGTGGGGAGGGGGTTTGATGGATGGGAGTAAGAAAGCCGAGGCGCTAACATTTGGCGATTACATGGCTCGTTATGCCGACCCTTTGATCATAAGAACATTTATTGATCCGGCATTTACTGCGTGGGCCAAAGGGGGAGAATTCAAGCCCTTGCCGCGTACGGAGAAGGTCAAATTTTCCCTGCGTAACAAGTGCTATGAATGGCGCGGGAGACTGGCGCTTTGGATTGCGCCGTGGCTTGAGGGCGCCGAAGAACTGCGGTGACCCTTCCCTTCCCCACCTGGCGCGACCTAGCCGACACGCGCGCCAGCCGAGACCCCGACCAGCGCGTGACGGATGACGATCCGGGGTTTTGGGTCGGCGCCACGAAAACAGCAAAGCTCGTGGCGCAAGTTTTAATTGATTTTTGAGTCACGATTAACGGAGATTACCGTTACAAACTCAGGATCAAAAAAATGCCAAAAAGCCAGATCCCCGCCCTAATGTTATTCGTCAACTGCTTCGTCATCGTGAGCTTACGGGCGATGGAGATAGAGATCGAATATGGCATGGAAGCTATGCTCTATATGTCCGCCTGTCTCCTCGGTCTGGCTTGCGTTGCCCAACTGAGTTTGCGGTTGTTCAAGGCGCATCGGCTTCGTCGTCGTTATTGATCCGTAAGAACCGAACGTAGCTGTGCGTCAGAAATACTTTGACGGCGCGGCGTAATACCGGTGCGGGGCAAGCGGATTTCGTTGTACTGACGGGCTTGTTCTGGTAGGATTTGGGTATGGCCATATCCCCCGAAATCGCAGCAACGATCTCCGAAATGTCCAAGCCCAAAGCGGAGGATCGGCCTTTTGCCGTGCGATCCGCAAAGCCGCTCGGCCCCACTCCGGAGCGCATGACGAAGCCGGACTATTTCGGCGCTCGTGACAGCCGCAAAAAAGT
Organism: Asaia sp. HumB; assembly: GCF_030263835.1. Taxonomy (NCBI): domain Bacteria; kingdom Pseudomonadati; phylum Pseudomonadota; class Alphaproteobacteria; order Acetobacterales; family Acetobacteraceae; genus Asaia; species Asaia sp. HumB. The sequence goes on from NZ_JARPML010000002.1 coordinate 3,078,778, forward strand.
GCGTGCCCTCCTGTCTCTGTGTGAATCCGGCGAACTGAGTTCCGAGAGCGAAACAGTCGCAAGACACTGGATAGACGATTACCAGTACGCGAATTTCGGATATGCCGACTTCATGCGCGATCCTGTCCCGGACGATTACGTGAAGGGCGACGCCATCACATTCGGGCTTAACCGGGCGCATGGCGGGCACCGTATCGCCCTGATCCGTGACAGTCTCGGGGCTGACACTCACCACTTCCTTGTTCGTCTGCTCATTGCCGAACACTCGTTCAGCGAGATGGCCCGCGACCTTGTGCCCCACATCAAGGGAACGCCGGGTGGCAAGGCGATCCGACAACGCGCCGTGATGCTGCTCAAGCTGCTGCCGTCCATCTATCGCGCCGCAGTAGCGGAACAGAAGCGGCTCGCAGAGGCAGTGCGCAATTAACGCTGTACCTTGACCAAACCGCGTGCTAATTCTCGCTAGAATTCCAAAATTGCGCGGTTCGTCATGCTCCCTCAGTCGGTTCGATTGGAGAGAGGCGACGTGCTGCGCGTGAATGACGCCCGGTTTATTGTGGTTGCCGCCAATGGCGACGACGCTGCCGGGTGCATAATCCTTGCAGATCCTGAGAACCGGCACCGATCGGACATGCCGCTTCATTGGGCGCAGGCTTTCCGTCTGGGTATCCGTGGCGAGTGCGTCGTCCGATGCGCACCCCAGATGATCAGGATGGCGGACCGGCAAGAGCGCGTTGGAAAAGTGGCGCTCGTTGTTGCCGATCAGGTGGCGTCATTCGTGGCGCGTGAGATGCAGATACAGGCGAGAGAAGACGGATGGCGAAGCGACCGGGGAAGGTAGCTGAAGCACAGGCCGAAGCTCCTGCCCCCCGTGGCAGGCCGAGCGGATATTGCGCTGAGCTTGCGCGCGATATCTGCCTTCTGCTCGCTGAAGGAAAATCCCTGCGCCGCATATGCACTGAAGAACGCTTCCCATCGGAGTCCACCGTTCGCGGATGGGTTGTCGATGATCGGGAAGGTTTTTCCGCGCAATACGCACGCGCAAAAGAGATGGGTCTGCACTCCATGGCAGAGGAAACCATTGAGATTGCGGACGATGGGACCAACGACACGTATACGAAAGAGGATGGGTCGGAGGGCGTGAATTCAGACGTGGTGCAGCGTTCGCGCTTGCGAGTGGATGCCCGCAAGTGGTTCCTCTCGAAGATGATGCCCAAGGTTTACGGCGACAAGGTGACGCAAGAAATGACGGGGGTGGATGGAGCGCCGTTGCAGATGCCGACGCTGGTGATTGCGCCTTTCCAATCAAGAGATGAGCCAGACGAGAATTGAAATCCCGCCTGCGTTCGGTGATTTTGGGCGCGGGTACCGTTACCGGGTCTGGTATGGTGGGCGCGGCTCTTCCAAATCCTGGACCGTTTCGCGTGTTCTTGTGGCGCTGGCTGCAACCCGACCGATCCGGGTGCTGTGCGTTCGCGAGTTTCAGAACTCCATCAATGATTCAGTCAAGCGGCTCTTGGCCGACCAGATCGAAGCTCTGGGACTGACGCCATGGTTCAAGGTGCAGGAAACAAGCATCTCATCCAAGGCGGGTGCAGAGTTTCTGTTCAAGGGCCTTGCCCGCAATATCCAGGGCATCAAGTCCACAGAAGGCGTAGATATCTGCTGGGTCGAGGAAGGTCAGACCGTCAGCCAGTCGTCGCTCGATATCCTGATCCCGACCATTCGTAAGGCCGGGTCCGAACTCTGGTTCACCTACAATCCAGAGCACGACGACGACCCCATGCACCGGCTTATGCTGATGCTGCAGGACGAGGGCGGCGCTCTGGTCCGCAAGGTCGGCTGGCAGGATAACCCGTGGTTTCCGCCTGAACTGAACGCCGAACGGCAACTGCTGCTCAGGCACGACCCGGAGGCTTACGAGCACGTCTGGGAAGGTGAATGCAGGACGATCAGCGAAGCGGTTGTGTTCCGGCACCGCGTGTCGTTTGAGGAATTTGAGACGCCGGATAACGCCCGGTTCTACTTCGGGGCTGACTGGGGATTTTCACAAGATCCAACGGCGCTCATCCGGGCATTCATCGATGATGACGTGCTCTATGTCGATCAGGAAGCGTTCGGCCTCGGTGTAGAGATGGATGAGTTGCCCACCTTGTTCGACCGGGTGCCGGGCTCGCGTGACTGGCCGATCCTGGCCGATTGCGCGAGGCCAGAGACGATCAGCTACATGGCGAACCGGCATCGCTTTCGCATCATGCCAGCCGAGAAATGGAAAGGCTGTGTTGAGGACGGCATCGAGCGCATCAAAGCGTTCCGCAAGATCGTGGTGCACCCACGCTGCGAGCAGATCGCCAAGGAATTCCGAATGTATTCCTACAAGGTCGACCCGCGAGATGCGCGCCTGATCCTGCCTAAGCTCGAAGACAAGTGGAACCACGGCATCGATGCCCTGCGCTATGCCCTCTCGCCCCTGATCCAGAACCGCCGCAAGGCTCCCGACTTCTCCGCATTTAACGCCCTACCCAACCGCAGACGATAGGCCCATCCATGGCAGCTTGGTTCACCCGCAAGGCCGCAACTCCGGCTGTGCGAGTAGAGCCGCGTCCTACCGATAGGAAAGAGCCACGCATTTCATTCGCAAGGTTTGCGCAGGATGCCGATCTTGCCGAACTGGCGCGGGTTGAGGCGGCCACGCGGTCGTTCCAGCCGTACCAGCCTCCGGCTGGCGTGCGTGGTGCTGCACTCGCGATGGATGACGCCATGTCCCTCCCCGCCGGGTTCGGCGCGTGGGCGGGCGAGAACATTGGCATCATTGAAGGCTACATTGCGGACGGCCTGAGTTTCCAAGGCTATCCGTATCTTGCCCAGATGATGCAGCGGGCCGAGTTCCGTAAGCCGGTCGATGTGCTGGCCAAGGAGTGCACCCGCGAGTGGATCAGGTTCCGCAGCAAGAAGCAGACGGCCTCGCCGGGCGACGATAAAGCCGCAGCCAAGCGCATCTCCGAGATCGAGACGGCCTTCAAATCGTTCCACATCCGCGAGGTAATCCGCGAGCAGATCCGGCATGGCCTCGGCTACGGCATCGGCCACGTATGGGCTGACGTCGGAGATCTTGGTTACGGCGCGCTGGATCAGGAAAAGCCCCTGCGCGTCAACAAGAACGGCATGGCTCAGGGCGCTCTTCGCAGATTTGCGAACGTTGAGCCGATCTGGACGACCCCGGCCAATTACAACGCCGACACGCCGCTGCGTGATGACTTCTACAAGCCATCCGTCTGGTGGGTTCAGGGATCGCGGGTCCATTCGTCCCGCATGAAGAGCCTGGTTCCCTTCCCCGTTTCTCAGATGCTGGCGCCCGCCTTCAACTTCGGCGGCCTGTCGCTCACGCAGCAACTCAAAACCTACGTTCACAACTTCCTGCGCCTGCGCAACAGCGTGTCGAGCATTGCAGCCAACTTCTCGAAGCTGGTCCTACTGACGGACATGTTCGGGAACATGGCCACGCCGCAGCACGCGGACTATGGCGATATCAACCCGAGTTCGCTGACCGGACGAGCCAGCCTGCTTCAGTCCATCTCGGATGGGCAGGACACGATCGTAGCGGACAAAGAGAAAGAGGACGCCAAGATCCTCGCCACCCCGCTTGGCGGTCTGAACGAGCTACTGGCGCAGGCCATGGAGGCCATGGCGTCCATCCCCGGCATCCCGCTTGTGAAGCTATTCGGCATCCAGCCAACCGGGCTCAACGCCTCGTCTGATGGCGAAATTCGCGTGTTCTACGACGAGATCGCGGCGTGGCAGGCGGACCAGATCGAGCCGACGCTTCGGTGGATGTTCAACCTCGTTCAGATCCATCTCTGGGGCGATATCGACCCGGACATTGATTACGAGTTTGTTCACCTCTGGCAGATGGACGAAAAGCAGGCTGCCGAGGTCGAGAAGCTTAAGTCCGACACCGACGCCGTGAACATCGTCTCGGGCAAGATATCGCCTGACGAGGCCCGCGAACGCGAGGCGACGGACGACACCAGCATCTATCGCAACGTGAACCTGACCGGCCCTGCCCCAGAAAAGCCTGAAGACGATCTGGATGACGGCAGCATGTCGGGTCTGCTGAGCAAGGCGGAGGGCGAAGAGTGACGAAACTCCGGTGCGACAGCGCGAAAGGGCGAACACTCGCCCCGCAGCGCCCGAACGCCGGAGTGGAAGCCGCTTATCGCAAGGCCCTGACTGATCTGGTCGAGGAAATGGCGGCGAGCGTCGATTACTGGGTCAAGGCGAACTACCGCAAGATTGTGCCGCAGGTGGCGCAGGACGCCTCTCCTGCCTCGGTGCTTCAGGGCATCATGAACAAGCTCACAGCGCGGTGGCGGACCCGGTTTAACGAGGTCGCCGACGAACTGGCCCGTCGCTTCGTGAAGCAGGCTCAGAGCCACGCTGACCGGCAACTGAGCCTGGACCTGCAACGCAACGGGTTTGCGATCAAGTTCAAGCCGACAGCCGACATGCGCCGTCAGGCGGCCCTTTCTGCGGCTGAAAATGTTCTGCTGATCAAGTCGATCCCAGAGCAGTACCTCGCCCAGGTTGGTGGTGCTGTGATGCGATCGGCTCTGGCTGGCGGTGATCTCGGCACCCTGACGGCGGATCTGAAGCAGCGATACGGCATCACGCATCGACGCGCAGCCTTCATCGCCCGCGACCAGAACCGCAAGGTTGGCGAGGCCATGACCCGCACCCGGCAGATGGGTCTCGGGATTACAGAGGCTATCTGGCAGCACTCACACGGCGGAAAGCATCCGCGAGAGAGCCACGACAAGGCCGGTCGCGACAAGCTGCGCTACCGGCTCGACAAGGGCGCCTACATTGACGGGCAGTGGATTTTCCCCGGCTCCGAGCCGAATTGCCGGTGTGTCTCCAAGCCGATCATCCCAGGATTTGATGACTGATGACAAAGCAGGTCATGGCCTTCGACCGATCCGTTCGACGGGTCGATGATGACGGCCATCTACACGTCGAGCGGTGCATCCTCAGTGCGGCTGTAGTCTCGCCCTACTGGGGCAGCGAGATCAAGGACGCCGAACGCCTCGGGCTCAAGCCTGACGTGCTGTATCAGGTCTATCGCGATGCCGATGCCCTGCGTGATGCCGCAGCGAGCATGAACGGCAAGCCACTGATCGAGATCCACCAGCCGATCAGTGCCGACGCTCACCCCCGCGAAATCACGGTGGGCGCAGTCAACAACGTCTCATTCAATGCCCCCGACCTGATCGGCGAACTGTCGATCTGGGACGGTGACGCAATCGCACGAATTCAGGACGGCTCGAAGCGCAGCGTATCCGCTGGATATGCCTACGATATCGTCCCTGAGAGCGGGACCATCAACGGGCAGGAATACAGCCTAAAGATGGTCAACATCCGCTTCAACCATCTCGCCCTGGTCGAGAAACCCCGCGTTGACACCGCCATCATTGGCGACAGCGCATCCCCAACATTGGAGAGAAAGAGCATGGCTGGACACAAGCCCATGTCACCGGCGGCGAAGGTTTCAGCCGCTCTGAAGGCCGGTCGCCTCGCACTCGATGCCTCGGAAGAGGATGTGAAGAAGTGCATGGACGAGGAAGAGGACGACCGCAAGGAAGCCGAGGACGAGGAAGAAGAGGACAAGGACCGCAAGGCCGAAGACTCTGACGACACGGACGATGACGACGACGATGCCATGGACGAGGAAGAGGACGACAAGGACGACCGCAAGGCCGCCGATGCTGCCCCTCGGATGATCTCGCTTGCCGACGCCCGCCGCATGGCTCGTGACGAAGCCGCCCGCGCCGTGGCCAAGCAGGAACAGAAGGCCGCAGCCCTGCGCGTGGCTCTCGATGCCGTTCGCCCGGTCGTTGGCGACGTGCATGGCATGGACAGCGCCGCTTCAGTCTATCGCTATGCGCTCGCCGATCAGGGCGTGGCCTTTGACGGCGTTTCCGATGCCTCTGGTCTGGCCGCGATCTGGCGTGTCGTCACGCAGCGTCAGGCATCCCCTCGCCGCATCGCCGCCGACAGCGCCGTTGCCACTGATTCCCCGATCGCGGGCAAGTCTGCTCGCATCAAGGCATAAGGAGCCTGACCGATGGGTTTCCCCAACAAGATCAATTACAACTGGGCGGTCGGCTTCCCTGGCGGATCGCCTCGGCCAATCCCGACGCTCGGCCATTCCCGGCTCGCTCGGTTTCCGCGCTGGTTCGGCTGGCGTAGCGGTCGGCGCGTTCGGATGGGTGCAGGCTGACGGTGTGACCGTGCTGAACAAGCCGGTCGGCTCCGAAGCTCCCACGGGCTTCGTTCTGCGCGATCAGCAGGCTCTCATCACAGCCTATCTGGCCGAGAGCACCATGCTCCTGCCGAGCGGCTTCAACGTGCAGCTCATGTCGGGTGGCGATTACTTCGCCGTTGCCTCCACCGCAGCCACAGCAGGTCAGGCCGTCTATGCCTCGACCACTGACGGCAGCCTTCAGACGGGCGCGGCTGGCACGGTTCCGAGCGGCACCGTCGCCACAGGCTTCGTCGTCACGCAGGGCGGCGCTGCTGGCGCAACCATCATCATCTCCGGCGCCGTTGCGCCGATCTCCGGGAGCAACGAATAATGGCATCGTTTCGCGCTGAGGCCCCTCGCCTTGCGATGGATTGGGGCATCAACCTTCGCGGCGTCACGCACTACACCGACGAGAAGGGCGTGGCGCTCGACGCTGCTCCCGTGTTCGGTGCCGTAACCGCCCCGAACAGCGGCATCCCGGCGATCCTGAACACGACCGTCGATCCGCAGCTTATCCGCCAGCTCATCACTCCGACCAAATCCGAAGAGATTTACGGTTCGGAAAAGAAGGGCGACCGGACCAACAAGACCGTCATGTTCCCGGTCATCGAGTCCTCGGGTTACGCCGTGGCCTATGGTGACTACGAGCAGGGCGGCGACAGCAGCGCGAACGCCAATTGGGTGTCGCGTCAGTCCTTCCACTTCCAGACCTGGGCCAAGTACGGCGACCTTGAGTTGGAGATGATGGGAACGGCAAGCATCCCGTGGGTGGCTGAGCAGCGCACGGCGGGCGTATCGGTTCTCGCCAAGCAGCAGAACCTCATCAACCTGTTCGGCGTCTCCGGCCTGGAGAACTACGGTGCGTTGAATGACCCGGCCCTGCCTGCGGCTATCACCGCATCGGTCAGAGAGCGGACAGCAACACGGCATGGACCAGCACCAGCGATCCTAACGCCATCTACGTCGATTTCGTGACGTTGTTCACTGCGCTCAACAAGGCGCTGATGGGCAACATCAACAATCAGACGCGCCTCAAGGTCGTCGTGCCGTCCGAACTGTCGGCAGTCATGACCTACACGAACAGCTTCGGCATCACCCTTGAGGACATGCTGAAGAAGTCCTGGCCGAACATGGAGATCGTGTTCTTGCCGGAAGCGGGTGTCACCATGTCGGGCGGCTACACCAGCGCCAATGTCATGCAGATGTTCGCGCCCGAGATCGACGGGGTTGAAACGGTCTCGACCGCCTTCACCGAGAAGCTGACGATGCACCGTATCGAGCAGTATTCGACCAATGCACGCCAGAAGATGAGCCGTGGCGGATGGGGCACGATCTGGAAGCGTCCCATGGCTGTTGCACAGATGGTGGGGATCTGATCATGGCTGATACCGTCACTGTTCTCTGCCGCCTTCCCCATGGCCTGGAACTCCGCATTGCTCCTGATGGTGATGTGGAGCGGCGTGCCAAACTCAGCGCCGATGACAAGCCCGACCGCAGCCCGGTCGGCTACGTCCAGAGCGTCACCGTCAACGGCGCCAACCGTGCGCCGGACTACCATCCCAAGGACAATGTCCTGCTGGGTCGTGTCGGGCGCACGCAGGTCGAGAAATCCTTTTGGGATAAGTGGCTCGCCCAGCACAAGGACAGCGACCTTGTGAAGAACCATTGCGTCTTTGCGGAAGTGACCGAGCGTGCAGCCGATGCGAAGGCCCGCGAGTTTGCGACCGAAAAGACCGGGTTCGAGGGCGTCAGCCCTGAGGATCTGCAGCGCAAGGGTATGGAAGCGGAGACCGCGACCCGATGACCGACACCACGCCGCAACCGGGCGTTGTCACGTTCGACTATGCGGCGTGGTCAGCGGCCTATCCTGAATTGGCGTCCTCGGTCACAGAGGCAGCTGCTCAGGCCCGGTTCGATATGGCAACCGCCATTCTCGACAATAGCGCCTACAGCCCCGAGCCGGACGTGACCAAGCGAACGCGTCTGCTCTACCTGCTAACCGCGCATATCGCGTTCCTGTTCCTGCCCCAGTCTCAGGGTGGGCGTGGGGCCGATAGCGTCGGACGGCTGGCCTCGGCCACTCGTGGCAGCGTCTCAGTCTCGTTCGATGCCGGTTCGACAGCGGCCAATCAGTCATGGTTCGCCCAGACGCAATATGGCCTCATGTTCTGGCAGGCGACGATCTATCTCCGACAAATGCGGTTCATCCCCGGACGCTCCGCACGCGCAAGGATCTGGCCCTGATGGCAAAGCAGGTACTCAGGGGCGGCGACAAGCTGCGCAAGGCGTTGGACGACCTCGCGAAGAAGGTGGCGCGTGGCGGTACTGTCGAGGCGGGGTTCATCGACGGTCGGACATACTCAGACGCCGCCAAAACCCCAGTCGCGCAGGTTGCGCAATGGAACGAGTTTGGAACCTCGACCTCACCCCCTCGTCCTTTCATGCGGCAAACGATCAACGATCACCAAGACGGCTGGGGTAAGGCTCTCGCGACCTCGCTCAAAGCGACAGATTATGACGTGCATCGATCCTTGGATTTCGTGGGCGAAATAATCGATGACCAGATCAGGACCAGCATCAGAGAAGGCAGCTTCGCGCCGATCTCGGAGAGAACGCTTGAAGCCCGTCTGGCGTCCTCCAAACGCACAGGCACACTCAAGTCGGTGAACATGGAGACTGCAAGCAAGCCGCTCGTGGACACGGGGCTCATGCTTGGCTCAGTCAGCCACGAGGTATCCGATGATTGACGTGTTCGGCATCGCCTCTGGCGCGCTGGGGATCGTCAACCCGGCAACCACCGTCACGGTGAAGTGCTCTGACGGGTACGAGATCCAGCCTGACGGTTCGCCCAAGCTAAAGACCTTCACCCTTACCGTTGAGGCCGACATTCAGGCCGTCTCGGCGGGTGATCTCGAGCATGTGGCCAGCATCAACCAGCAGGCTGACATGCGCGCCGTCGATATCCGGGCGGCCTCAAGGGGCTTTCCCGCCCGCTGCAAGTTGGCGGCGATCTTCTCAATTTCTACGGCTCTGACTGGCTCGTAACGCAGCCGGTCGAGGAATGGGGTTTCGGCGAATGGTCCAAAGTGATTGTGACCCGGCAGACAGCGGCCCCCTGTCCCATGTGACGCTCTCCCCGACCGATCGCGAGATAAACACCGCTCTCCGGTCCTGGCTCCTGACGGTCGTGCCGAATGGTGTGGAGGTGATGCAGGGCCAGCTTAACCGGGTGGCAGCCCGACCGGCCCGTTCATCGTTTTCACGCCGCTCTTTCGCCGGCGCATCGCTACCAACGCATCACGCTACACCAGCACAACGCGTAAAGTGGTCGAGCCGATGGAGTGCACGGTCCAGATATCGGCTTTCGGTTCGGTATCTGGCGAGGCCGTACAGCGTGTCGTGGCCCTCTGGCGGGACATGTATGCGGCTGACTGGCTGCGCAACGCCACAGGCGGCGTCATGGCCCCTCTCTACGCCTCTGAGCCGCGTCAGACCGGCTTCATCAACAGCGACAAGCAATACGAGGACAACTGGACGGCGGACCTGAAATTCCAGGTCAATTTCACCGTCTCGACCCCTCAGGACTTTGCCCAATCCATCACCGTCGATCTCCGCGAGGTCGATGCTTCTTTCCCCTCACCCAAGGAGTGAACGCCCGTGGCGGTCGGAACACCTATCTCCCTCGTCGTGTCGGTCGTGCCGGGCACAATCCCGGCGAACGGCACCCTCGATTTCCTCAATGGCCTCGTAATCACTGCCGACATAGCCGCAGTCCCTAACGGAACTACGAAGGTATTTTATGACCTTGCAAGCGTCGGCGTAACATTCGGCACGAGTTCGAATGAATACAAAATCGCTGAAGCGTATTTCGTGGGATACGATAATGCGTTACAATTTCCTGCCACCCTCTACTTCGCAGGATATGGCCCGGACTCGACTCCGGCATCGTTCATGTCGTCCGACGCTATCACGTCTCTCCCCTGGACGGGGTTTACGACCGCTTACGAGCCAGACCTTGCGACGAAGCAGGCATTCGCTACATGGACAGGGGCCCAGAATGCGAAATACTGGTACGTCCCTTGGGATACTGACACGGCTGCATCGACGCAGGGCAGCACGGCGAGTTTTGGCGCGTGGCTGGTCGCGCAGGACCTCACCGGCACTTCTCCCGTTTACATGGACCCGGCTGCGGCGGGCGCTTTTCTGGGCTGGATGGCTGCCCTGAACTTCGATCAGGTGAACGGTCGCCAGAACCTCGCCTTTACCTCAAACGGCCAGGTCACACCCGCCACCTACAGCGCGGCGACGGCGGCCACCCTGCTGGCCAACGGCTACAACTGGTACGGCCAGTTCAGCGGGCGCGCAGGCTCTTTCAACTGGGTCTATAACGGCAGCGTCTCCGGTCCCTTCCTCTGGGCGGACAGCTACATCAACCAGATCTGGATCAATGCGCTTCTGCAGTATGCCGACGCCTCGACCCTGACGAATTTCGGCAACGTGCCGTTCAATACGCAGGGCGATGCGATTATCTCGGCCGGGCGCAAGTCGGTGATCAGTCAGGCTCTCAGCTACGGCGCGATTTAGACCGGCGTTGCGATCAGCGACAGCCAGAAGCTCGCCATCAATCGCTTCTTCGGCGTGGATAGTGCCGCGGACTCAGTGGTGAACCAGGGCTATTACGAGCAGCCCGGCGCATCCACGGCCACGTCTGCCAACCGTGCAGCCCGCACCATTCCGGCGTCCAAGTTCGCCTATGCGGACGGCCAGTCCGTCCAAATGATCACCCTTCTGTCCCGTGAGGTCATCTGATGTCCTTTATCACTTCGGCTGACGCCATCTTCATGCTCACGGTGCAGACGCTGTTCAATGCACCGGTACGCCTCGAAAACTGGTCGGCAGATCGTGCGTGGGAGGCTGCCGCGATTGAGCAGGCCGAAACCC
>NZ_JARPML010000003.1:0-12641 GCF_030263835.1 Asaia sp. HumB
GTTCTGGTAGGATTTGGGTATGGCCATATCCCGAAATCGCAGCAACGATCTCCGAAATGTCCAAGCCCAAAGCGGAGGATCGGCCTTTTGCCGTGCGATCCGCAAAGCCGCTCGGCCCCGCTCCGGAGCGCATGACGAAGCCGGACTATTTCGGCGCTCGTGACAGCCGCAAAAAAGTGCGTGCCCTCCTGTCTCTGTGTGAATCCGGCGAACTGAGTTCCGAGAGCGAAACGGTCGCGAGACACTGGATAGACGATTACCAGTACGCGAATTTCGGATATGCCGACTTCATGCGCGATCCTGTCCCGGACGATTACGTGAAGGGCGATGCCATCACTTTCGGGCTCAACCGGGCGCATGGCGGGCACCGTATCGCGCTGATCCGTGACAGTCTCGGGGCTGACACTCACCAGTTCCTCGTCCGCCTGCTCATTGCCGAACACTCGTTCAGCGAGATGGCCCGCGACCTTGTGCCCCACATCAAGGGAACGCCGGGTGGCAAGGCGATCCGACAACGCGCCGTGATGCTGCTCAAGCTGCTGCCGTCCATCTATCGCGCCGCAGTAGCGGAACAGAAGCGGCTCGCAGAGGCAGTGCGCAATTAACGCTGTACCTTGACCAAACCGCGTGCTAATTCTCGCTAGAATTCCAAAATTGCGCGGTTCGTCATGCTCCCTCAGTCGGTTCGATTGGAGAGAGGCGACGTGCTGCGCGTGAATGACGCCCGGTTTATTGTGGTTGCCGCCAATGGCGACGACGCTGCCGGGTGCATAATCCTTGCAGATCCTGAGAACCGGCACCGATCGGACATGCCGCTTCATTGGGCGCAGGCTTTCCGTCTGGGTATCCGTGGCGAGTGCGTCGTCCGATGCGCACCCCAGATGATCAGGATGGCGGACCGGCAAGAGCGCGTTGGAAAAGTGGCGCTCGTTGTTGCCGATCAGGTGGCGTCATTCGTGGCGCGTGAGATGCAGATACAGGCGAGAGAAGACGGATGGCGAAGCGACCGGGGAAGGTAGCTGAAGCACAGGCCGAAGCTCCTGCCCCCCGTGGCAGGCCGAGCGGATATTGCGCTGAGCTTGCGCGCGATATCTGCCTTCTGCTCGCTGAAGGAAAATCCCTGCGCCGCATATGCACTGAAGAACGCTTCCCATCGGAGTCCACCGTTCGCGGATGGGTTGTCGATGATCGGGAAGGTTTTTCCGCGCAATACGCACGCGCAAAAGAGATGGGTCTGCACTCCATGGCAGAGGAAACCATTGAGATTGCGGACGATGGGACCAACGACACGTATACGAAAGAGGATGGGTCGGAGGGCGTGAATTCAGACGTGGTGCAGCGTTCGCGCTTGCGAGTGGATGCCCGCAAGTGGTTCCTCTCGAAGATGATGCCCAAGGTTTACGGCGACAAGGTGACGCAAGAAATGACGGGGGTGGATGGAGCGCCGTTGCAGATGCCGACGCTGGTGATTGCGCCTTTCCAATCAAGAGATGAGCCAGACGAGAATTGAAATCCCGCCTGCGTTCGGTGATTTTGGGCGCGGTACCGTTACCGGGTCTGGTATGGTGGGCGCGGCTCTTCCAAATCCTGGACCGTTTCGCGTGTTCTTGTGGCGCTGGCTGCAACCCGACCGATCCGGGTGCTGTGCGTTCGCGAGTTTCAGAACTCCATCAATGATTCAGTCAAGCGGCTCTTGGCCGACCAGATCGAAGCTCTGGGACTGACGCCATGGTTCAAGGTGCAGGAAACAAGCATCTCATCCAAGGCGGGTGCAGAGTTTCTGTTCAAGGGCCTTGCCCGCAATATCCAGGGCATCAAGTCCACAGAAGGCGTAGATATCTGCTGGGTCGAGGAAGGTCAGACCGTCAGCCAGTCGTCGCTCGATATCCTGATCCCGACCATTCGTAAGGCCGGGTCCGAACTCTGGTTCACCTACAATCCAGAGCACGACGACGACCCCATGCACCGGCTTATGCTGATGCTGCAGGACGAGGGCGGCGCTCTGGTCCGCAAGGTCGGCTGGCAGGATAACCCGTGGTTTCCGCCTGAACTGAACGCCGAACGGCAACTGCTGCTCAGGCACGACCCGGAGGCTTACGAGCACGTCTGGGAAGGTGAATGCAGGACGATCAGCGAAGCGGTTGTGTTCCGGCACCGCGTGTCGTTTGAGGAATTTGAGACGCCGGATAACGCCCGGTTCTACTTCGGGGCTGACTGGGGATTTTCACAAGATCCAACGGCGCTCATCCGGGCATTCATCGATGATGACGTGCTCTATGTCGATCAGGAAGCGTTCGGCCTCGGTGTAGAGATGGATGAGTTGCCCACCTTGTTCGACCGGGTGCCGGGCTCGCGTGACTGGCCGATCCTGGCCGATTGCGCGAGGCCAGAGACGATCAGCTACATGGCGAACCGGCATCGCTTTCGCATCATGCCAGCCGAGAAATGGAAAGGCTGTGTTGAGGACGGCATCGAGCGCATCAAAGCGTTCCGCAAGATCGTGGTGCACCCACGCTGCGAGCAGATCGCCAAGGAATTCCGAATGTATTCCTACAAGGTCGACCCGCGAGATGCGCGCCTGATCCTGCCTAAGCTCGAAGACAAGTGGAACCACGGCATCGATGCCCTGCGCTATGCCCTCTCGCCCCTGATCCAGAACCGCCGCAAGGCTCCCGACTTCTCCGCATTTAACGCCCTACCCAACCGCAGACGATAGGCCCATCCATGGCAGCTTGGTTCACCCGCAAGGCCGCAACTCCGGCTGTGCGAGTAGAGCCGCGTCCTACCGATAGGAAAGAGCCACGCATTTCATTCGCAAGGTTTGCGCAGGATGCCGATCTTGCCGAACTGGCGCGGGTTGAGGCGGCCACGCGGTCGTTCCAGCCGTACCAGCCTCCGGCTGGCGTGCGTGGTGCTGCACTCGCGATGGATGACGCCATGTCCCTCCCCGCCGGGTTCGGCGCGTGGGCGGGCGAGAACATTGGCATCATTGAAGGCTACATTGCGGACGGCCTGAGTTTCCAAGGCTATCCGTATCTTGCCCAGATGATGCAGCGGGCCGAGTTCCGTAAGCCGGTCGATGTGCTGGCCAAGGAGTGCACCCGCGAGTGGATCAGGTTCCGCAGCAAGAAGCAGACGGCCTCGCCGGGCGACGATAAAGCCGCAGCCAAGCGCATCTCCGAGATCGAGACGGCCTTCAAATCGTTCCACATCCGCGAGGTAATCCGCGAGCAGATCCGGCATGGCCTCGGCTACGGCATCGGCCACGTATGGGCTGACGTCGGAGATCTTGGTTACGGCGCGCTGGATCAGGAAAAGCCCCTGCGCGTCAACAAGAACGGCATGGCTCAGGGCGCTCTTCGCAGATTTGCGAACGTTGAGCCGATCTGGACGACCCCGGCCAATTACAACGCCGACACGCCGCTGCGTGATGACTTCTACAAGCCATCCGTCTGGTGGGTTCAGGGATCGCGGGTCCATTCGTCCCGCATGAAGAGCCTGGTTCCCTTCCCGTTTCTCAGATGCTGGCGCCCGCCTTCAACTTCGGCGGCCTGTCGCTCACGCAGCAACTCAAAACCTACGTTCACAACTTCCTGCGCCTGCGCAACAGCGTGTCGAGCATTGCAGCCAACTTCTCGAAGCTGGTCCTACTGACGGACATGTTCGGGAACATGGCCACGCCGCAGCGCGCGGACTATGGCGATATCAACCCGAGTTCTGTGACGGGAAGAGCGAACTTCCTCCAAGGGGTATCGGATGGGCAGGATACGTTCGTCGCCGACAAGACCAGCGAGGACGTCAAGATCCTCGCCACCCCGCTTGGTGGCCTGAACGAACTACTTGCACAGGCCATGGAGGCCATGGCGTCCATCCCCGGCATCCCGCTGGTGAAGCTGTTCGGCATCCAGCCAACCGGGCTCAACGCCTCGTCTGACGGCGAAATCCGCGTCTTCTACGACGAGATCGCGGCGTGGCAGGCGGACCAGATCGAGCCGACGCTGCGGTGGATGTTCAACCTCGTTCAGATCCATCTCTGGGCGATATCGATCCGGACATCGATTACGAGTTTGTCCACCTCTGGCAGATGGACGAGAAGCAGGCTGCCGAGGTCGAGAAGCTTAAGTCCGACACCGACGCCGTGAACATCGTCTCGGCAAGATATCGCCTGACGAGGCCCGCGAACGCGAGGCGACGGACGACACCAGCATCTATCGCAACGTGAACCTGACCGGCCCTGCCCCAGAAAAGCCTGAAGACGATCTGGATGACGGCAGCATGTCGGGTCTGCTGAGCAAGGCGGAGGGCGAAGAGTGACGAAACTCCGGTGCGACAGCGCGAAAGGGCGAACACTCGCCCCGCAGCGCCCGAACGCCGGAGTGGAAGCCGCTTATCGCAAGGCCCTGACTGATCTGGTCGAGGAAATGGCGGCGAGCGTCGATTACTGGGTCAAGGCGAACTACCGCAAGATTGTGCCGCAGGTGGCGCAGGACGCCTCTCCTGCCTCGGTGCTTCAGGGCATCATGAACAAGCTCACAGCGCGGTGGCGGACCCGGTTTAACGAGGTCGCCGACGAACTGGCCCGTCGCTTCGTGAAGCAGGCTCGAGCCACGCTGACCGGCAACTGAGCCTGGACCTGCAACGCAACGGGTTTGCGATCAAGTTCAAGCCGTCAGCAGGCTATGCGCCGAACAAGCGGCCGTTATCGGCGGCGGAAAATGTGGCTGCTGATCAAGTCGATTCCTGAGCAGTACCTCGCCAGGACGTTGGCGATGCCGTTGATAGCGATCGGCTCTTGCGCTGGCGGCGATCTCGGCACCCTGACGGCGGATCTGAAGCAGCGATACGGCATCACGCATCGACGCGCAGCCTTCATCGCCCGCGACCAGAACCGCAAGGTTGGCGAGGCCATGACCCGCACCCGGCAGATGGGTCTCGGCATCACAGAGGCTATCTGGCAGCACTCACACGGCGGAAAGCATCCGCGAGAGAGCCACGACAAGGCCGGTCGCGACAAGCTGCGCTACCGGCTCGACAAGGGCGCCTACATTGACGGGCAGTGGATTTTCCCCGGCTCCGAGCCGAATTGCCGGTGTGTCTCCAAGCCGATCATCCCAGGATTTGATGACTGATGACAAAGCAGGTCATGGCCTTCGACCGATCCGTTCGACGGGTCGATGATGACGGCCATCTACACGTCGAGCGGTGCATCCTCAGTGCGGCTGTAGTCTCGCCCTACTGGGGCAGCGAGATCAAGGACGCCGAACGCCTCGGGCTCAAGCCTGACGTGCTGTATCAGGTCTATCGCGATGCCGATGCCCTGCGTGATGCCGCAGCGAGCATGAACGGCAAGCCACTGATCGAGATCCACCAGCCGATCAGTGCCGACGCTCACCCCCGCGAAATCACGGTGGGCGCAGTCAACAACGTCTCATTCAATGCCCCCGACCTGATCGGCGAACTGTCGATCTGGGACGGTGACGCAATCGCACGAATTCAGGACGGCTCGAAGCGCAGCGTATCCGCTGGATATGCCTACGATATCGTCCCTGAGAGCGGGACCATCAACGGGCAGGAATACAGCCTAAAGATGGTCAACATCCGCTTCAACCATCTCGCCCTGGTCGAGAAACCCCGCGTTGACACCGCCATCATTGGCGACAGCGCATCCCCAACATTGGAGAGAAAGAGCATGGCTGGACACAAGCCCATGTCACCGGCGGCGAAGGTTTCAGCCGCTCTGAAGGCCGGTCGCCTCGCACTCGATGCCTCGGAAGAGGATGTGAAGAAGTGCATGGACGAGGAAGAGGACGACCGCAAGGAAGCCGAGGACGAGGAAGAAGAGGACAAGGACCGCAAGGCCGAAGACTCTGACGACACGGACGATGACGACGACGATGCCATGGACGAGGAAGAGGACGACAAGGACGACCGCAAGGCCGCCGATGCTGCCCCTCGGATGATCTCGCTTGCCGACGCCCGCCGCATGGCTCGTGACGAAGCCGCCCGCGCCGTGGCCAAGCAGGAACAGAAGGCCGCAGCCCTGCGCGTGGCTCTCGATGCCGTTCGCCCGGTCGTTGGCGACGTGCATGGCATGGACAGCGCCGCTTCAGTCTATCGCTATGCGCTCGCCGATCAGGGCGTGGCCTTTGACGGCGTTTCCGATGCCTCTGGTCTGGCCGCGATCTGGCGTGTCGTCACGCAGCGTCAGGCATCCCCTCGCCGCATCGCCGCCGACAGCGCCGTTGCCACTGATTCCCCGATCGCGGGCAAGTCTGCTCGCATCAAGGCATAAGGAGCCTGACCGATGGGTTTCCCCAACAAGATCAATTACAACTGGGCGGTCGGCTTCCCTGGCGGGATCGCCTCGGCCAATCCCGACGCTCGGCCATTCCCGGCTCGCTCGGTTTCCGCGCTGGTTCGGCTGGCGTAGCGGTCGGCGCGTTCGGATGGGTGCAGGCTGACGGTGTGACCGTGCTGAACAAGCCGGTCGGCTCCGAAGCTCCCACGGGCTTCGTTCTGCGCGATCAGCAGGCTCTCATCACAGCCTATCTGGCCGAGAGCACCATGCTCCTGCCGAGCGGCTTCAACGTGCAGCTCATGTCGGGTGGCGATTACTTCGCCGTTGCCTCCACCGCAGCCACAGCAGGTCAGGCCGTCTATGCCTCGACCACTGACGGCAGCCTTCAGACGGGCGCGGCTGGCACGGTTCCGAGCGGCACCGTCGCCACAGGCTTCGTCGTCACGCAGGGCGGCGCTGCTGGCGCAACCATCATCATCTCCGGCGCCGTTGCGCCGATCTCCGGGAGCAACGAATAATGGCATCGTTTCGCGCTGAGGCCCCTCGCCTTGCGATGGATTGGGGCATCAACCTTCGCGGCGTCACGCACTACACCGACGAGAAGGGCGTGGCGCTCGACGCTGCTCCCGTGTTCGGTGCCGTAACCGCCCCAACAGCGGCATCCCGGCGATCCTGAACACGACCGTCGATCCGCAGCTTATCCGCCAGCTCATCACTCCGACCAAATCCGAAGAGATTTACGGTTCGGAAAAGAAGGGCGACCGGACCAACAAGACCGTCATGTTCCCGGTCATCGAGTCCTCGGGTTACGCCGTGGCCTATGGTGACTACGAGCAGGGCGGCGACAGCAGCGCGAACGCCAATTGGGTGTCGCGTCAGTCCTTCCACTTCCAGACCTGGGCCAAGTACGGCGACCTTGAGTTGGAGATGATGGGAACGGCAAGCATCCCGTGGGTGGCTGAGCAGCGCACGGCGGGCGTATCGGTTCTCGCCAGCAGCAGAACCTCATCAATTTGTTCGGCGTCTCGGGTCTTGAGAACTACGGTGCGTTGAATGACCCGGCCCTGCCTGCGGCTATCACCGCATCGGTCAGAGAGCGGACAGCAACACGGCATGGACCAGCACGAGCGACCCGAACGCCGTCTATCAGGACTTCGTGAATCTGTTCGCGGCGCTCAACAAGGCGCTGATGGGCAACATCGACAATCAGACGCGCCTCAAGGTCGTCGTGCCGTCCGAACTGTCGGCAGGTCATGACCTACACCAACAGCTTCGGCATCACCCTTGAGGACATGCTCGTCAAGCAGTCCTGGCCGAACATGGAGATCGTGTTCCTGCCGGAAGCAGGCGTCACCATGTCGGGCGGCTACACCAGCGCCAATGTCATGCAGATGTTCGCGCCCGAGATCGACGGGGTTGAAACGGTCTCGACCGCCTTCACCGAGAAGCTGACGATGCACCGTATCGAGCAGTATTCGACCAATGCACGCCAGAAGATGAGCCGTGGCGGATGGGGCACGATCTGGAAGCGTCCCATGGCTGTTGCACAGATGGTGGGGATCTGATCATGGCTGATACCGTCACTGTTCTCTGCCGCCTTCCCCATGGCCTGGAACTCCGCATTGCTCCTGATGGTGATGTGGAGCGGCGTGCCAAACTCAGCGCCGATGACAAGCCCGACCGCAGCCCGGTCGGCTACGTCCAGAGCGTCACCGTCAACGGCGCCAACCGTGCGCCGGACTACCATCCCAAGGACAATGTCCTGCTGGGTCGTGTCGGGCGCACGCAGGTCGAGAAATCCTTTTGGGATAAGTGGCTCGCCCAGCACAAGGACAGCGACCTTGTGAAGAACCATTGCGTCTTTGCGGAAGTGACCGAGCGTGCAGCCGATGCGAAGGCCCGCGAGTTTGCGACCGAAAGACCGGGTTCGAGGGCGTCAGTCCTGAGGATCTGAAGCGCAAGGGCATGGAAGCGGAGACCGCGACCCGATGACCGACACCGTGCCGCAACCGGGCGTTGTCACGTTCGACTATGCGGCGTGGTCAGCGGCCTATCCTGAGTTGGCATCCTCGGTCACAGAGGCAGCCGCTCAGGCCCGGTTCGATATGGCAACCGCCATTCTCGACAACAGCGCCTACAGCCCCGAGCCTGACGTAACCAAGCGAACGCGTCTGCTCTACCTGCTGACCGCGCATATCGCGTTCCTGTTCCTGCCCCAGTCTCAGGGCGGGCGCGGGGCCGATAGCGTCGGGCGGCTGGCCTCGGCCACCCGTGGCAGCGTCTCGGTCTCGTTCGATGCCGGTTCGACAGCAGCCAATCAGTCATGGTTCGCCCAGACGCAATATGGCCTCATGTTCTGGCAGGCGACCATCTATCTCCGACAGATGCGGTTCATCCCCGGACGCTCCGCACGCGCAAGGATCTGGCCCTGATGGCAAAGCAGGTACTCAGGGGCGGCGACAAGCTGCGCAAGGCGTTGGACGACCTCGCGAAGAAGGTGGCGCGTGGCGGTACTGTCGAGGCGGGGTTCATCGACGGTCGGACATACTCAGACGCCGCCAAAACCCCAGTCGCGCAGGTTGCGCAATGGAACGAGTTGGAACCTCGACCTCACCCCCTCGTCCTTTCATGCGGCAAACGATCAACGATCACCAAGACGGCTGGGGTAAGGCTCTCGCGACCTCGCTCAAAGCGACAGATTATGACGTGCATCGATCCTTGGATTTCGTGGGCGAAATAATCGATGACCAGATCAGGACCAGCATCAGAGAAGGTAGCTTCGCGCCGATCTCGGAGAGAACCCTTGAAGCCCGTCTGGCGTCCTCCAAACGCACAGGCACACTCAAGTCGGTGAACATGGAGACTGCATGCAAGCCGCTCGTGGACACGGGGCTCATGCTTGGCTCAGTCAGCCACGAGGTGTCTGATGATTGACGTGTTCGGCATCGCCTCTGGCGCGCTGGGGATCGTCAACCCGGCCACAACCGTCACGGTGAAGTGCTCGGACGGGAAAACGATTGAGCCTGATGGGTCGGTCACGCTCAAGACGTTCACCCTTGCCGTTGAGGCCGACATTCAGGCCGTCTCGGCGGGTGATCTTGAGCATGTGGCCAGCATCAACCAGCAGGCTGATATGCGCGCCGTCGATATCCGGGCGGCCTCAAGGGGCTTTCCGCCCGCTGCAAGTTGGCGGCGATCTTCTCAATTTCTACGGCTCTGACTGGCTCGTAACGCAGCCGGTCGAGGAATGGGGTTTCGGCGAATGGTCCAAAGTGATTGTGACCCGGCAGACAGCGGCCCCCTCTCCCATGTGACGCTCTCCCCGACCGATCGCGAGATAAACACCGCGCTCCGGTCCTGGCTCCTGACGGTCGTGCCGAATGGTGTGGAGGTCAGGCAGGGACAGCTTAACCGGGTGGCAGCCCCGCCCGGCCCCTTCATCGTTTTCACGCCTCTCTTTCGCCGGCGCATCGCCACCAACGCATCACGCTACACCAGCACGACGCGCGAAGTGGTCGAGCCGATGGAGTGCACGGTCCAGATATCGGCCTTCGGTTCGGTATCTGGCGAGGCCGTGCAGCGTGTCGTGGCCCTCTGGCGGGACATGTACGCGGCAGACTGGCTGCGCAACGCCACAGGCGGCGTCATGGCCCCTCTCTACGCCTCTGAGCCGCGTCAGACCGGCTTCATCAACAGCGACAAGCAATACGAGGACAACTGGACGGCAGACCTGAAATTCCAGGTCAATTTCACCGTCTCGATTCCTCAGCAATTTGCAGAGTCCATCACCGTCGATCTCCGCGAGGTCGATGCTTCTTTCCCCTCACCCAAGGAGTGAACGCCCGTGGCGGTCGGAACACCTATCTCCCTCGTCGTGTCGGTCGTGCCGGGCACAATCCCGGCGAACGGCACCCTCGATTTCCTCAATGGCCTCGTAATCACTGCCGACATAGCCGCAGTCCCTAACGGAACTACGAAGGTATTTCATGACCTTGCAAGCGTCGGCGTAACATTCGGCACCAGTTCGAATGAATACAAAATCGCTGAAGCGTATTTCGTGGGATACGATAATGCGTTCCAATTTCCTGCCACCCTCTACTTCGCAGGATATGGCCCGGACTCGACTCCGGCATCGTTCATGTCGTCCGACGCTATCACGTCTCTCCCCTGGACGGGGTTTACGACCGCTTACGAGCCAGACCTTGCGACGAAGCAGGCATTCGCTACATGGACAGGGGCTCAGAATGCCAAATACTGGTACGTCCCTTGGGACACGGATGCGACGGCAACGACGCAGGGCAGCACGGCGAGTTTTGGCGCGTGGCTGGTCGCGCAGGACCTCACCGGCACTTCTCCCGTTTACATGGACCCGGCTGCGGCGGGCGCTTTTCTGGGCTGGATGGCTGCCCTGAACTTCGATCAGGTGAACGGGCGTCAGAACCTCGCCTTTACCTCGAATGGCCAGGTCACGCCCGCCACCTACAGCGCGGCGACGGCGGCCACCCTGCTGGCCAACGGCTACAACTGGTATGGCCAGTTCAGCGGGCGCGCCGGGTCGTTCAACTGGGTCTATAACGGCAGCGTCTCCGGTGCCTTCCTCTGGGCCGACAGCTACATCAACCAGATCTGGATCAATGCCCTACTCCAGTATGCCGACGCCTCGACCCTGACGAATTTCGGCAACGTGCCGTTCAATACGCAGGGCGATGCGATCATTTCTGCCGGCCGCAAGTCGGTCATCAGTCAGGCGCTCAGCTACGGTGCGATTCAGACCGGCGTTGCGATCAGCGACAGCCAGAAGCTCGCCATCAATCGGTTCTTCGGCGTGGATAGTGCCGCGGACTCAGTGGTGAACCAGGGCTATTACGAGCAGCCCGGCGCTTCCACGGCTACGTCTGTCAACCGTGCAGCACGCACCATTCCGGCGTCGAAATTCGCCTACGCGGACGGCCAGTCCGTCCAAATGATCACCCTTCTGTCCCGTGAGGTCATCTGATGTCCTTTATCACTTCGGCTGACGCCATCTTTATGCTCACGGTGCAGACGCTGTTCAACGCGCCGGTTCGTCTCGAAAACTGGTCGGCAGATCGTGCGTGGGAGGCCGCCGCGATCGAGCAGGCCGAAACCCGCATGTCGATCGACGGCAGGCTCAACGCTGGCTGGGTGCCGAACCCGGTCGAAATGACGCTGGGCCTTCAGCCGAATTCCGATAGCTGCATCATGTTCGAGGGCATCTCTACGTCTCAAGCTGGCGCGCGTACCCTTTACAGCCTAGGCGGCGAGATCACGCTTCCGGGGCTGGGGCGCAAATACACGCTCGTGACCGGCTACCTCGTGTCGGCCTCGCCCCTGCCGAGTGCCGGGCGCCTGCTCGAAGAGCGCCAGTTCACCATTCGTTGGGAGCGGGTCTATCCCGTTGGTATCTGATGGCTCTGCGCGAGACGACCTACACGATTCCTGACGGCGAAGATGCGGGCAAGGTGTTCGTGATCACCCGTATGCCCGCCATGCAGGCAGACAGATGGGCGCGGCATCTGGTCAAGGCACTGACGCGGGCGGGTATGGCCCTGCCCCCGGATGCGATGGAGATCGGGCTGTCAGGTCTGGGGGGCATGGCTCAGGCCATGTTCGGCCAGCTTGAGAACGAGGCCGCAGACAACGCGCTGGATGCCCTCATGGCGACTGTGAAGATCCAGCGCGACCCGGCAAACCCGGCCTCGCGTGGTCAGATCATCGATGCCGATCTGGATGATCCCGAGACGCTGCCTCGCCTGCAAGCGGAGGCGTTCCGGATGCACCTGGGTTTTTTCAAAGCCGCCGCGTACCTCATTTCCCCGCTCGTGCAAATGCTGGTGCCTCAGGCGGCAAGCGACAAACCCCAGCCCGCTGCGTGAACGTGTCCCGCCCGATCGCCTACGTGGTCGGGTCGGGCCTTGCCACGCTGCACGAACTCAGCACCATCTACGACACTGAGGGCATGCTTGACCTCATGGAGATTGGGATGGTGCGGATTATAACGGAGGGTGAAGATGCAATCTGAGAAACGTCAGATCGGCGTCAATCCAAGCGCCGCGTTTTGGCAAGAGCTTGCCAGTCTATGTCCAGACTTTGCGCCGCTTTCTGAAGATCGACCGCAAGCTTTCCTGCTGCTGCCGGCGTTAGAGAAACCCGAACCACTGTTGCAAGGTCAGTGCCACCAAGAGCCCCGCAAGGGCAATCGAGCACTACTCCTCCTTCGGGGGTAAAGGCGACCTGCATTGTCTGGTCGAAATCGAACGCTATGACCGGTTGCCCAGATGCGGCCCGGTCGTAGATGTCTTGCAGCTTCTTCTCAGTTTCGTCG
>NZ_JARPML010000004.1:0-72572 GCF_030263835.1 Asaia sp. HumB
GGTCGGCGTTCTCCCCAAACAACAAAAGCTAACCTTGTGTCTTGAGGTAGAAAGCGGCGTGCCTCGCTTCGTTGGGGCGCTCGAGGACGCGGGCGGCGCTAGGCCAGCTAAGGTGCTAGCCGAGTTACCCCCCTGCCCTATCGGCCAACCGCCCGCCGCTGTGTCGGCGTGGTTCTCGCACGTCTCTTCCATCGTCTTGCCTGAGCATGATGGTACCCTGCAGACGGCCCGGGATGCGGCCGAGGTGTTCAACCAGTTAGCCAAGTCAGGTAACACGCTGCGGACTTACCGTTCGGCAGTGCGTGGCTGGTGTCGTTGGGCGAGCGACCACAACCTCCCTGCCCTTCCCGCATGCAGTGATGATGTCGCTGCTTATCTCTCTGATATGGCACTGCGTGCACGAAAGGTATCTACGATCGATATCCATCGCGCCGCGCTGCGCTATCTGCATCACTTGGCGCAGATCGCCATTCCTACAAGCCATCCTCTGGTCTCAGGGGCTCTGGCAGGTATTCGCCGCAATGCAATCAACCCACAGCCGGAGCAGAAGACCGCTCTCACCTGGGAGTCATTGACGGAGGCAGTTGATGCGATACCCGGTCTGGATCCGACGTCGCGCAGAGACCGGGCCATCCTGCTTTTGGGCTTTGCCGGGGCGTTTCGTCGTTCTGAGCTATCAGGGCTGCTCATGTCCGATCTGACATTTTCTGAGGATGGGTTGATCGTTCGTCTGCGACATTCGAAAGGTGACAAGGCGCGGAAAGGCGAACTGATCGGCATCCCCTCTGGAATAACCCGTCACTGCCCTCTCCTCGCGCTTAACGCCTGGTTCCGTGTTGCGGGTATTAAAGAGGGGCCAGTATTTCGCAGGGTCTGGCTACCTGCCCAGGTCAGAGCCGGCATGCCCTCCTCTGCCCTGCCGAAGATCGGCGTGGATGCGCTTTCCGACCGTGCGATCGCAGACATTATTCGCAAGCGATGCTCCGCAGCCGGGTTGGAAGGTGATTTCTCAGGTCACAGCCTGCGGCGCGGTGCGATTAACACCGGCGCCCAGGATGGATACGACCTGCTCGAGCTCAAGCGTTTCTCGCGACACAAGAGCCTCCAGGTTGTCGAGACCTATATCGACGAAGCCAGTGTGAAGGCTCGTAATCCGGGCCGTAGCAGGTTCTGAGCGGCCTGATGCAACGTTGCATCATCCTCGGGATCTTAGAATGGCCTGCAGATCAGAAATTACCTGCTGTAACGTTCCGCAATCAGCTTCACTGAGATTGGCAGTCTCTTTGCGGATCTGGTCTACCAGCTTTGAGAATCTCTTAACCGGGCTGCCCTTTGAGCTGACAGGCCTTTTAGCCTTCTGGTCATGTTTATGCGACGAATCTGTTTTATTGAGCGCGGCTACAGTTAACTCTCCGCTCAATGCCCGTTCCATCAAATTTTTTCGACGATCGGGGGCCTTTTCACGAGCGATCCCGACTAGAACGTTCATCGGAACTCCGGCTCGACCTGCTTCGTCGAGGAAGTCGGCAGGGAGTGATAGTATCTGCAGACAACGACTGATGCGGGCCTGATCCATCCCCATCTCTGTTGCTGCTTGTCGCTGGGTCCACCCATTGTGTTCAATGAGGTTGGCGAGCGCTTGTGCTTCCTCCGCCGGTTGAAGGTCGACACGCAAGAGGTTTTCCACCAGCGCGGCGGAGCGCGCATCGCCCGTGTGTGGGATAGCAAGTATGCTGGTCCAGCCGGCTTCTTGAGCTGCGCGCCAACGTCTTTCCCCTGCGACGATGATCCAGTGCGTTCGATCGCTGGGATCCTCGCGTACGAGTATTGGTTGTAATTGCCCGTATGCCTTTAAGGAGGAAGCAAGTTCAGATATTTGACTCGGGTCGATGTGACGTCTTGGTTGATCGGGGTCAGGCGCCACCTCGCCTATTCGTACCTCAAAGCTGTGTTTGAATTTTCCTTCGCCAAGGAATGGTGCGTCTATTTTCGCCATAGTCTCTGCATGATTCCGGGAGAAGGTCGATTGCGGGCGTTCCTTGAATGGACGCTTCATTAGATTTCCTCCTCGCTGCTAGCAGTCACTGAGGCGTCGGTTGCGGTAACGAAGTTGCGACGTCCTGCTATCGCTTCGGCAAGTCGAACATAGACGCGAACTGCATTTGAGCGAGGACTAACCTCTACCGGTATCCTAGATGCCCATGCTGCATTACTAAATGACGTGCTAGCTGGTACGGGCTCTAATACCGGAGCCCTCGCTCCCATGACGTTGATCAAGTGCTCTACGATACCGACATCGACGTACTGGCTTTGCGAATACTGCGTCGGAATGATGCCGCCCAACTTTAGGCGAGGGTTGCTCCTGCGATGAACTTTCGCGATCGTATCGAGAATAAGGTTCACGCCCATCACGTCGTAGGGCTCCGTGCGGACGGGAACGTACACCGTATGAGATGCTGCAAGGGCCATCCACGTGAGGAAGCCGAGATGCGGTGGTGAGTCGACAATGATAAACTCATAAGAGTCGGCGACTGTCGCGAGGGCGTCTTTCAACAGTCCTTCGGTTCCAGGTTCGCGGCGGATATCCACTTCGGCTAGATCGATATGGCTCGGGCAGAAGTCGATAGGGAGGGTAATATCTGTTCCTTCAATCGATCCTTTTTTTACGATGCAGTCGATGAGAGAAGCATCCTTGAGCAAGGCGTGCGCCAGAGTCGCCCCTCGGCGGTAGAGGTCGACAATATGCATGCCTAGCAGAGCGGAGGTTGCACTTGCCTGTGGATCAACATCGACGAGCAGAACGCGATAACCCATTTTGCCCAAAGCCACAGCAATATTCAGTGCGCTGGTGGTTTTACCAACCCCACCTTTTTGATTGGCGAAAGTAATAACTGTGGTCTGTCGCTTCTCGTTATTAGCAAGCTGGCGCATTTCATCCATGATTTCGGGTGGAATAGGCTGCTTGCCATTCTCCCAGCGTGAGATGGTATGTCGATCGTAGCTTCGTCCTAGACGAAGGTTTAACGTCTCTTTGAGTTGGCTCTGCGAGAAGCCAAGCTTTTCTCTCATATCTTTAAACGACATCGGCAACGTCCTCCGCTTGGTGACTGTTGACGGTCAACAACCAACAACCAACATCAACAGAGCATATAGGAGTAGTAGCGTCAAACATTTTCAGAACAGATGGCTGCAGAAGAACTGCGTGATGCAACGTTGCATCACGGCGTCATGGTGTATGTGCGGACTTGTTTATTGGACTGCTTACATCGGCGGTGAAGCGGAACGCAGTTGACAAATAGGAGACGAGAGGAGAGAGGCGGACCAGAACCCGCCGTCATGGCTAAGCCGTGGCTCCTCGCCATGCTCCCGACCTGCGGTCGCTCCGCGTGGCTGCGGTGCCGGCGCGCGAGCGCACCGGGCCTAGCCCTGCCGACGGGTCCCGGTGCCGGAAATGGAGAAGGGAGAGAGAAAAGAAAATCTCGATCCCGGACCTTCTCCAATCACCGCATCCTCCCGCGTCACAGAGCGCAGGTGAGGTCCGGTCCTGCACGGATGCCAGAAGATGTCGAACGCCGATTTCCAACTCAGCCTGTTTGGCGATACCGCCCTTGATGGCAATGCGAACCTGTTCTGGGGCGAACTGGAAGGCGAAGAGTGCGATGCACCGGGCGCGCTGCTGCCTGCGGTCGAACCCCTCGTCATTCCTCAGACTGATTTCCGTCTCGCCGGTCTGCGTGGTCTGGCCCAGGGCTGGAAGGCGCGTGCGCGTGACAATATCGAGGCGATCAAGCTGGTCGCGACCCTCGAGCGTGAGGCCCGTAACGCGACGAGCGAAGAGCAGGTGCAGCTGAGCCGCTTCACAGGCTTCGGGGCAGGGGAGCTGGCAAACGCGCTTTTCCCCCGCGCCAATGAAGCCTATCGCGCAGGGTGGGAAAAGCTGGGTGCCGATCTCGAATCCTGCACCACCGAGGCAGAGCGCAGTGCCCTCGCACGCTCGACCCAGTATGCCCACTACACCCCTGAAACGGTCGTTCATGCCATGTGGGACTTCATGATGGCGCGCGGCTTTGCCGGCGGGTCCGTGCTGGAGCCGGGGTGCGGGACAGGCCTGTTCGTCGCATCGCGCCCGGAGAAGCTCGAGGGCAAGATCGCCTTCACTGGCATCGAGATGGACCCGCTCACGGCGCGCATCGCCGCGAAGCTCTATCCGAAGCAATGGATCCGCGCAGAGGACTTCATCCGTGCGAAGCTGAGCACGGGCTACGATCTGGCGATCGGCAACCCGCCATTCTCTAACCGCACCGTGAGCCAGGCCGAGCCGCGTGACCTCAAGGGGCTGTCGCTCCATGACTGGTTCCTGGCCCGCTCGATCAATGCCCTGCGCCCCAATGGGATCGCGGCCTTTGTGATCTCGCGCCACACCCTCGACAAGACCGATGCCCGTGCGCGCACGCTCATTCATGAGGAAGCCGAATTCCTGGGCGCCGTACGCCTGCCGGCCAGCACCATGCGCGCCGATGCCGGCACGGATGTGGTCGTGGATATCGTGTTCTTCCGCAAGCGCGAGATCGGCGAGATGCCGGGTGATGAGACCTGGCTGTCCTGCGTCGATATCGAGGGCACGAACATGGGAGATGGGGCCCTGCGCATCAATGCGTGGATGGAAGCGCACCCTGAGCAGGTCCTGGGCTTTCATGGCTGGGCCAGCACGGCCTTTGGCATGGACTACACCTGTGTTGCCCGCGACGGGCAGGATCTGGCAGACGCACTCCCCGAAGCCCTCGGCCGCATTGCACCTGCACTGCGTTTCCCGCCCGTGGCCGATAGCCGCATCGTCCGCCCTGCAAAGGAGACGCGCGAAGAGGGCGGCGACCTGCGTGAAGGCAGCTACTTCATGGAAGGCGGCATCCTGCATCAGATCGTCGGCGGGCAGGGGAGGGTGGTCGCCATTCGCAAGGGCGAGCAGAAGGAGGGCATCTTCCAGAAGCACGCGCGTATTATCGAGGCGATGATCCCTGTGCGCGATGCGACCCGCGCCGTGCTACGGGCACAGTTCGAGAACAAGCCGTTTGCCGGTCTGCAGGCGAGCCTCAAGCGTGCCTGGCTGAACTTCACGCGCCAGTTCGGCCCTATCAACCACACCAAGACGACAACCCGCGTCGACGCCGTGACCGGCGCCGAGAGCGAGACCCAGCGTCGCCCGAACCTGCAGACCTTCCTCGACGATCCCGATGTCTGGCCCGTGTCCTCGATCGAGCGTTATGACGAGGAGACCGACACGGCTGAGCCGGGGCCACTCTTTGCCGATCGCGTCATTCAGGCGCCGTCCGAACCCGAGATCCACTCTGTCCATGACGCCCTGGCCGTGTGCCTGCATGAAGCCGGACGCGTCGAGCTGCCGATCGTGGCCGAATTGATGGGGCAGAGCGAAGAAGCCGTGACGGCCGAGCTGGGCAGCAGCATCTTCCTCGAGCCGAGCCGCTCGAGCAATGACCGCCCGGTATGGGTGACGTCTGACGAGTATCTTTCCGGTGCCGTGCGCACCAAGCTCGCCGAGGCGCGCGAAGCCGCTGCGCGCGCAACGTCACAGCCCTTGAAGCTGTCCAGCCTGATCCTCTACCCGACGGCAAATATCATGGTCGCTGACGAGACGAATCTTATGCAGGCCAAGCGCCAGAGCTTCATCGCACGCATCTACTAGGTCGTAGTTGACATGACATCACCAACAGACCGCGTTGGCTTCAAACATTCTGCGCACATGGCGTGATCCCTGTAAACGGATCACGGGCTTTCTCGTGCTGAGATCTGTCCTCAGTGCTTAGGAAATCGTTGGGCACGCCACCATCCTTGATGGCCGCGAACAAGCCGACCCAACTCTCCGGTCGTCTGGAGAGGCTCACATCACCGGTTACTTCGTCCTTGTAAATATAGACCTCGGTACCCTCAAATTGGAAAGATGCCGGGAGACGCACGACTTGACTGCGCCCATTCGTAAAGATTCTAGCAGTCTGCGTCATGATACCCTCGACATCCATCATGATATATCCCCAAGCTGATCAATACCGAGATAGACATCAAGGGACGCATGCGCTCTGAAGCGCATCATCCAAGCGATGAAAGTGGTCAAGGTCGCTCAACATATCAGCACTAAGCCGTCTACCCCCACATTCTACAAGCGATATCCTGCTCCTCGACGCCTGAAGCATTGGCGTAGATAGCGGTGGTGGAGAGCTGGGCGTGACCGAGCCATTTCTGAACGAGATTAAGCGGAATGGCATTGGACACGGCCGCCACCCCAAAAGCATGCCGCAGCCCCCTGGGCGACGCAGCCACGCCGGACAGCCCGGCCTCCTCCATGACCGCATGCACAGCCCGCCAGCCGGTCATGCGCGACCACGGCCAGAGACGGGCCTCCTGATGACGCGCACCCTTGCGCTGAAGCGCGCGCAACCCATGAACAAGATCGAGGGCATCGAGCAGGGCAGGAGGAACAGGCACGGCGCGATAGATCCCCGCCTGACGTTTCTTGAGGGTCTCAAACACCAGCACGCCGGCCGCGAGATCGACGCGATCGGCCGTCAGGGCCAAAGCCTCGGACAATCGACATCCCGACCAGGCGAGGGTCATGCACAGGGTCCGCGCCTCACGCGGTGCCAGCTCGGCGGCTTTGAGGAAACGGTCGCGCTCGGCAATGGTCAGATATTTTCGCGCGCCCTTCGGATCAAAGAGCTGCATTCCCCCAGCGGATGCTGCCTTAACAAGCCGAGGTGCAGGAGGCCGAGCCTCCTGCCGGGAGCGCGAGGGCAGAGCCCTCGTATCTTTCTGCTTCACACCCTCTCCTTCCGGGACCGATACCCCCGCTTCACCTTTTGCCCGAGCAGAGCCTCAAGCGCGCCCTGGGCCGCTCCCCGATCGCGATAGAGCGCCACACGCAATTGACCGCCTGTGCCGATCCGTCCCCAGTGACGGATGAGGGCGGTGCCGCCGAAGAGATCTTCCTGCAAGGAGAGGCGGTAAAAGCGCCAGCAATTGGCAGCGGCGTCGATGCGCGTGAGATCGGCCTCTTCGGGAAAGAGGCTAAGCTGGGTGAGGGGGCGGGGCGGGGCCTTTCTGGGCGCTTTGGGCATTTATCCATGAGAACTGTATCACGAGCGCATAGCGGAAGACAGCGGGATCAACCGGAAGATCAGCGTTTTCAGGAACGGGACAGACCGGGCCGCCGGACGGGGAGGGGCGCAAGTGATACACTATTAACCATAATGTAACCTATCCAACCTTCTCTGCGGGAGGTTTCGATTGTCAACACAACTTAGCCGTTAGGTAGGCACCAAGTTTGTGGAAGCCTAAGAGCCTGTTTGGAAAGTGCGTCTCAGCCCCGACAGAGGGCCAGGCGCCTCATCTGGCCTCCACGCGAAAGCGCGGGTTTCCGATATTTCATGAAGGTCTACTGTATGATGAAGACGCCGAAAAACGCTCGTCATGGACTTTCCAAACAGGCTCTAAGAAACTTCGTCAAACCGGCATTAAATGTAGGTTGTTTTGTGCGGATTTATATGTTTATAATTACTATTTCAACTAATATCTCGAGAATAAAGATAAGCTGGATGCTTTGAAACGCATGGAGGTAGACGCATTCGTATTTCAGGGATCGCCACAGGAGCTCGATGAAGACGTTGTCCAGCCAACGTCCGCGCCCGTCCATGCTGATGCGGATCTGTCGTTGCTCCAGCACTTCCGTGAACCGGGGCGTCGTGAATTGCGAGCCCTGATCCGTGTTGAAGATCTCCGGCACGCCATAGCGGATCAGGGCTTCCTGCAGCGCCTCAATGCAGAAATCGGCGTCGATCGTGTTCGACAGGCGCCACGACAGCACCTTGCGGGTTAACCAGTCCATGATGGCCACAAGATACAGAAAACCTTTGCGCATCGGGATGTAGGTAATGTCCGAGCACCACACCTGATTGGGGCGATCGATCACCAAATCCCGCAGCAGATACGGATATTTCCGATGCGCCGGATGCGGGACGGTCGTGCGTGGTTTCTGGTAGATCGCCCGCAAACCCATTGTCGCCATGAGCCGACGGACATGCTTGCGCCCGACATCATGACCAAGTCTCTTGAGATGCTAGGTCATCTGCCGCGCCCCGTAACAAGGCATCTCCAGAAACTGCTCGTCGATCAGCCGCATCAACGCTAGGTTGGTGTCACTTTCCGGCATGGGCCGGTAGTAGACGCCAGACCGGTTCAACTGCAGCAGCGCGCATTGCCGTGCCACCGACAGACGAGGCAGTTTCAGGTCGATTATTTGCCGCCTCTGAGCACGCCCAATCGCACGGAGGCGGCAAATGATCCCGTTCCACTATCAACTGGCCGATCTTGGAATGGAGTTTCTCGACGTCGGCCGGACTGGCCGCGGCCTCGGGCGCCTGCTTTCCGTAGAAGGTCGCCGCCATGCCTTCGATCGCCTGACGCTTCCAAATTGCTACCATCGTCTGATGTACACCGTGCTTCGACGCCAATTCGGCCAGCGTCTGCTCGCCCCGGATCGCCTCCAGCGCCACCCGCGACTTGAACTCGCCCGAATACCGTTTCCGCGTAACCTTGCCCATAAACCCGTCCTCTCTCAGGCCGGTCTATAGCTTATGCCCCTGTCCGAAAAACCGGGGCCATCTCTATAGTTCCTCGATCCCTCGATTTAGGCCCTCTGCTCCGACATCCAGGTCCGACGCTCGCGTCACATTTTCGGCACTATCCAAACAGACTCTGCGATTATAACGACGCATAGTTCGAACCAAGAGTAATAATCCAAACATTACCCTTGGTTAAAACGTCATATATAATCTTATGTTTTCTATGTTTTTAGATAGTGCCGTCCCTCGAGAAAAGTAGGTATCTCGACATCGCCATCAAGTACATCAATCATGCCGACCGCATAACCTTGAGACCTGAGGTATTTTACTTCATTAAAAGCACCATTTACTTGTAGCCCAGCGCCTGGAGATCCCATAACTACCATGGTTGCTACGCTTGATCCAACGTTCATTTCGTTCCAGAACTGGTCCATCTCTGGAGTGCCGCCGCCGCATACTTCGGATATCTCGAGTGTTGTCAGTGGTCTCATCAGTACCATTTCCTCTGGTATTAGTCTTTTCCATTCATTTTTGTCTGAGCGCGCAGTTAGGAGCGCAAAAATACGCTAGCAGGCAATATGAGTTTAGAAAGAAAAAAATAGTTAACGTATCTAGACTCAAGGTCCTCTATAGATCGCCATAAGCATTGGTACGCTCCTGGGAGTTATGTCCGTATGATGAACGACCTAGAGGGTTCGAAAAACCCCTTTGGTCTGGGGCTGCTGGTGTGATTTTATTCCTTCTATGATGTTCGGTGGATAGCTTATGAAGCCGCTGGGGTTCTTTGATGTTGCCGAGCGGCTTGCCCGGTTAAGCGGGTTTGGTGACCAGCTCGAAGCGTTTTTCCGAGCGGTGGATTTCGAGGCGTTCCGCCTCGATCAGGAGAAGGCTCCGGCTTACTCAGATGGGAGCAAAGGCGGCCGTCCGCCATTCGATCCTGTGCTGATGTTCAGGATCCTGGTGATCCAGACGCTGCGTAATCTCTCCGATGAACGGACGGAGTATCTGATCAACGACCGTCTGTCCTTCATGCGTTTCCTTAGCCTGGCGTTATCGGATCGGGTACCCGATGCCAAAACAATCTGAGTGTGAATATACTTCCTGAACCTAGGCACAAAATTTCCCGGTATTTTTATACAATCAAGTAATTTCCATCCCTCAGACGGAAAGCCGCGGAAGGCGCTTTTTGACATGGAGCACTTATTTGCATGATAAGCATCGATGTAAAGTGAATATTCTAACAGTCATAGATACGATCTTTGGAATCGAAAGATTTTGTCCATTCCAGTGGGAGCAACGATGACAAGAGTTATAAATACGTATAAGTTAGGCGGCCGTCTTGTCAATTCATTACGTATCAGCTCAAATATAACGCGATTATCCATAGTGCAGAACGATTTTCTGCCGCCCCCCGAATGTTACGCTTATAATAAACTAAAATTAATATCGATAATAAGTGGGGATTTTAATGAAGACTCTTTTGAAATATTGAATTTTCTCAATAGAACCAAGTGGCCAGCAATAATAATATCTCGACACGTATCAATGCGAATATCTTTAAAATATACTCGGGCAGGAGCGCTCGATTGCGTGAGCAGTAGTATTTGTTCTGACCTCTTACTCGCAAAATGTATAAATATTTTTCGCCTCATGGATAAGCCGACCTTCAACGATTTTGCCGGGGATACTAGAGCGGTTTTGTCTATTGATTACAAAAAAAGAATCATCCGTGCGGATGATGGAACTCATATTAAACTAACAGCTTCTGAAACCACTTTCCTAGGTCTACTAGCCGAACGCCGTAGCGAATGCCTAAGTCGCGACGAGTTGTTGTCCCGGAATATCACGGGAAATGATACAAATTATCGATCCTTGAACGTTCTAATAAGCAGACTGCGCACAAAACTAGAAACCATAACAAACAACAAAGTCATTGATTCGGTGCGTGGCTATGGATATTCCCTTGGAGAGGACGTAGAGTTATTGAATGCACAGGCGTCGGAATAGATGACAAGCATTAGATTATCATCCTGATGATATTATTCTCTTCAATAAATACCAAATATCTGAGAGCCTTTTCGGAAAATTGTTGAAGTATGATACAAGATCTGGGTATAGGCGCCAAAGCAGAAGGCCCAAATGGCCGGGATTACCCAAAAGACGAAACGGTGTCCGTCCAACATGTCGGACAAGGAATGGGAGCGGATCGCGCCGCTGATGCCCGAACCGGGGGGCGTGGGCCATCTGCGGTAGGTTGAGTTCCGCGAGGTAATCAACGCAGTGCGCTATCTGGTCCGCTCGGGCTTCGGTTGGCGGATGCTGCCGATCTATTTTGGGCACTGGCGTACGGTCTGCGGCTGGTTCTGGGAACTGGCACGGCGGTTTCTGTTTCAGACTATCCGCGACGTGGAACTGATACTCAATCGAGAGCGATCAGGGCGTGAGACAAGTCCTTCGGTCGGGGTAATTAACAGCCAAAACATCAAGGCGCCACATGGGAAAACACGAGGCTATGACGCCGGCAAGAAGATCGTCGGCCGCCAACACCATATCGCCGTGGATGCAGACGGACGTCTGCTGATGGTCAATCTGACCCCGGCCGACATCTCAGACAGCGTGGGCGCGCAGATGACCCTGGATGCGATCCGCAAGCGCTGGCCCTGGGTGAAGCACCTGTTCGCCGACAGGGCTTACGACCGGCTCCAGTTGATGGACAAGGAGGCTTATCTGGACTTCGTCGTTGAAGTCATCCGACGCCGGGACGGAGCGAAGGCCTTCGAGATTCTGCCTCGTCAATGAGTCGTGGAGCGGATCTTTGGCTGGATGACTCGCTGGCGACAGCTCATGCGTGACTATGAGCCTCGTGCCGACGTCTCACAAGCCATGATTCTCGTCGCCATGAGTGCCAATCTCCCCCATTGCAACGCTCACCCCCTGCCTTTCCAAACAGGCTCTAAAATATATCCGGCATGATCGCCTTGCGAGGATACATGAAGATTTAATATATTATATCGTTATTATCCAAATATATCACATAATATTATAAGTTTCGGAGAAACTGCGATACATCTTCATGCAGGCTAAGATGGTTGATACCATTTTATAGCTGGAAAGCTTCCAACGTGAAACTCCGACAATATACTAATGCGCTTACCGTTTTCTCATATGTGTAGAGACAAGTGTGGTTGACAATTAATTCATCCACCAAAATGTTGCTATTATGCAACATGCGCGCCGCTCTTGCCGCAACGGGCGCGAAAACCAAAGTAACGCTATTGCAATAAAAAGACAGAAAACGCAGCCTCGTGAAACCAAGTGATTCCGAGGGCAAACTTTCATGAAAATCGTTAATTTGCGGAGACGAGGGCGATTGCTGCTGGGCGCGGCCATCATCCTTTCCCCTGTCGTAACGAATGTCGCAGCCCATGCGC
Organism: Asaia sp. HumB; assembly: GCF_030263835.1. NCBI lineage: Bacteria > Pseudomonadati > Pseudomonadota > Alphaproteobacteria > Acetobacterales > Acetobacteraceae > Asaia > Asaia sp. HumB. The sequence continues at coordinate 12,062 of NZ_JARPML010000004.1, forward strand.
AGACGGCTGCAGCGACCACGCATCATCGCAAGGCGGCCAGGCACAGCACGGCTCGCAAGACCACCACTCGTCCGGTCAACGGACCGCAGCTCGGCGCTCAGACAGCGCCCGCAGCCACGATGGTCCCCACACGCTCGCAGAACGCGCTGCGCAATGTTGCACCGGCAAGCGCTGTATCGTTCTCACAGGGTGGCAAGTCTGAAGAGCTCATCGTCGTCGGTTCAGCCCTGAGCACGGCCCATAACACGAGTGCCAATCCGGTACAGATCGTTACAGCCAAGCAGATCCAGCAGACGGGTGCCACGAACCTCAACGACTTCCTGTCGCGCCTGCCCTCGATTGGCTCGAGCGGCACGACCAACACCAACACCAATGGTTACGGCGGCGCGGCCTGCGTCGATCTGCGTAATCTAGGCCAGAATCGCGTTCTGGTGCTTGTGGATGGCAAGCGCACCACACCGAACGGCAACAACAACTGTATCGATCTGAATACGATCCCGGTGCAGATGGTCCAGTCGGTCGAAATCCTGAAGGATGGTGGTTCGGAACTTTACGGTGCCGACGCTGTGTCGGGCGTGCTCAACATCAAGCTGCGCCATGACATGAATACCGGCAACGTCACGATCCGCGGCGGCATCACCGGTCACGGCGACAACCGCACCGGCATGATCTCGGCCATGAAGGGCTGGAATTTCGATCACGACAAGGGCAACATCACCCTTGGTGGCAGCTACATGACGCAGGGCGGTATCCAGCAGCGCAACCGCTCATGGTCCGCTACATCTCTAGGCGCCCCTGGTACCTACCCGAACCAGCCAGCTCTACAGGTCGGTTCAATCATCACGCCGGGCGGCACCTATTTCGGTCAGGATACCGGCGCCACCTATGTCGGTAACATTGATACCGGTTCGCTTAGCCCTTACGACAAGAGCAAGCGTTACAACTACGGTCAGAACACGTCACTGATGAACGCCTTGCAGGATTCGACCCTTTCGGGCGATCTGCATTACGAGATCAACAAGCATTTCGACCTCTACTCGAACGTGCTCTACGCCCATCGCTCATCCAAGACGAGCCTTGCTCCTGAGCCTGCAATCGGCAGCGTACCACCCTCGCCGCTGCCCAACTCGATCATCCTCGGCGCCGATTATCCCGGCAACCCGACGGGTGAGGATCTGCAGCTCTATCGCCGTCTGAATGAGTTTGGACCGCGTATCGACAACAACGTCAGCGACACGGTCACCGGCATGTTCGGCGCGCGTGGCGACATCGTGCGCGATTGGAAGTACGACCTGTCCTACACCTATGGCGCAAGCCAGGTGACGGATGAGCTTCAGGGTGTCGGTAGCTATTCCAAGCTACTGCAGGAATGGGGCCTTGAAAACGCGGTCGATCCGAACGACTCTTATGGCGCGCTGATCTACAACCCGAACAGCTGTGCAGGCTCACCGGGCTGCGTGCAGTCCAACGCCTTTACGCGTCTGTCGCCAGGTGCCGCGCAATACGCCAATTACACCACCTATCAGCACACCATGTACCAGCTGCGCGACTTGAACCTGCGCATCCACAACAACCATATCGTTCATATGCCCTGGAAGGGCGGTGGCGATTTCGGTGTGGCGCTTGGCATGGAACACCGCGGCGAACAACTCTCGAACAATCCTGATCCGCTGGTGCAGAGCGGCTATTCGCTCACGAACACCGTGCAGGCGACATCGGGTGGCTTCAACGTGACGGAAGGCTATATCCAGGGCCATGCGCAGCTCCTCAAGGACGTTGCCTTCGCCAAGGATCTGTCGATCGACGGTCAGGGCCGTTACTCGTCATACAACACCTTCGGCGGTGCCAAGAACTGGAAGGTCGGTATCGACTGGGCACCGACGCGTGACATCCGCTTCCGCGGTACGCTGGGTACATCTTTCCGCCAGCCGAACGTCTATGAGCTGTACGGTGGCGTGGGCCTCAGCTATCCCGCGGCATCCGATCCCTGCGCTGGTGCAGCGAACCCTACTCTGATCGCGAACTGCATCAAGGGTGGCGTTGCCAACCCGCAGAGCTTCAACTCGGCGAACTCGGGCCAGGTACCCACGCTATCGGGCGGCAACAGGGCGCTGCAGCCGGAAACCGGTCGTACCTACACGTTTGGCACGATCATCACGCCGCGCTGGGTACCGGGTCTGTCTGCCTCGGTTGAATACTGGCATTACACGATTGGCGGCCTGATTGGCTCGCTTCCCACGCAGTATATCCTGAACCAGTGCTATCAGGAGAGCGTCCAGTCCTATTGCAACAATATCAACCGTCTGCCGAATGGTCAGATCAACACGGTTTCGGCGCTTGACCAGAACCTTGGCGATCTGCTGACTAGCGGTATCGATTTCGATCTGAATTACCGTCTCCGTGTCACACGTCATGACTCGTTCATGGTCGACAACAACTTCCAGCAGCTGGTCAAGTACAAGCAGCAGCAGCAGCCCGGCGGCGCATATCTGAACCAGACGGGTGCCCTGTTTTACCAGAACGGTGCCAGCCAGCCGCGCGTTCGTGATTACGCTACCCTGACCTGGCAGCACGACGCCCTCCGTGTTTCCTACATGTTCCAGTATATCGGTGGTGCGAACTGGAATGACGGTGGTGCCTTCCTCAGCGAGGAAAATCCGGCAGCGAACGCCCGTATCAAGACACCTGCAATGGTTCAGCAGGACATCTCGATCGGCTACACCTGGAAGCGCTGGAACTTCGAAGGCGGCGTGCAGAACATCGCTGGCAAGAACCCGCCTTTCGTCCTCAACGCAGCCTCCAACTCGCTCGATAGCACCTATGGCGGCTTCTATCCGGGCCGTTACATCTTCCTGCAGGCTGGTCTGAACTTCTGATCATACGTGTTCTCCCCCTCTAACTGGAACGAGACATATTTTCGTGGCGGATAGAGGGGAGAAGATAGACATGATTACTAATAGTGTATCACAGCAGACCTTCCGGCAGGATTTATAAAGGACATAGCCACCCGGATAGACGGCACGCCATATCCTGAGTGTGTGTGGGCGCGGATCATGATCTTTACTTCGTCCAGATGCCAGGTGTCGCCGGGCTGGGCCTTATTGCGACGCAGAGCGCGGACATAGATTTTCTATTGAAACCGAAACGAGTTTTATGTTTATTTAACGAGCTTGTTTAAAGACAAGCAAAAATTCAGATAGAGGCTGTGAAGGAATCAAAATGGATCAAGAAAATAGAGTATCCGAGCTAGATATTCCGCAAGATCTTACTCACGATGAAATTTCCGCCATAACAGGCGCATGGGGTGAAGGGTTCTTCCATGACGTTGGTTATGCAATTGGCGTCGCTGCGAAGGGCTTTGCATATGGTGTTGCAACCTCTTATGGTGGAATCTCCTAAATAACTTTAGGATTGTTGCTATGCTTGATTTATCTTCTAACGACCTGCCGTTGATTGACTTAGATATAGAAGACTTGGACTTCATATCTGGCGCTATCCCATGGAAGAAGATTGGGGAAATGGTTTTGCAGGGTGGCGAAGCTGCATATAATTTTGCTGGTGGAGTTTACGAAGGATTCAACTCTTTTTGAAAAATGCGGCAACAAAACTGCTAGCGGAGCATAGTATTCCGCTAGCAGTTATTACAAATTTAATATCTACAACCTTGAATATACCTGACGATAGCAGCAGTAACATAAGTCATGGTATGATTTTTGTCCTTTTATCTGGATTGTTAATTGCTCCTTTTATTGAAACTTTTGTATTCCAACATATAATATACAAGGCTTTTTACAAGAAACCATCGGTTTATTTTATTTCATCTATATTGCTGTTTTATACTATCCATATCGATGGAAGGGGATTTTTCATTGCTCTTTTGCCAGGATTATTAGGTGGAGCAAACTTTTCGCTATGCTATTTTCGTGCAAACCGTATGAAATTAAATGCGTTCATGACAACATCACTGTCACATTTATTGTGTAATTCTCTCATAATAATTTCTGCCTGTCTGTTTTGGCGTTGATTGTGTTGAAAAAGTCTCGCGCGAGCTTCTGGTTGGTATTTCGGTTCGATATAATGACGTATAGGGAGCTGTAATATCAAAGAGCGTGGTCAATGACTCGTCCGTGATGTGACATTGTTGATGGTCTCTGATTCCGTCTGCTGGAGGAGAGAGGTGGCCCCGGTTTTTCGGACAGGGGCATAAGCTATAGACCGGCCTGAGAGAGGACGGGTTTATGGGCAAGGTTACGCGGAAACGGTATTCGGACGAGTTCAAGTCGCGGGTGGCGCTGGAGGCGATCCGGGGCGAGCAGACGCTGGCCGAATTGGCGTCGAAGCACGGTGTACATCAGACGATGGTAGCAATTTGGAAGCGTCAGGCGATCGAAGGCATGGCGGCGACCTTCTACGGAAAGCAGGCGCCCGAGGCCGCGGCCAGTCCGGCCGACGTCGAGAAACTCCATTCCAAGATCGGCCAGTTGATAGTGGAACGGGATCATTTGCCGCCTCCGTGCGATTGGGCGTGCTCAGAGGCGGCAAATAATCGACCTGAAACTGCCTCGTCTGTCGGTGGCACGGCAATGCGCGCTGCTGCAGTTGAACCGGTCTGGCGTCTACTACCGGCCCATGCCGGAAAGTGACACCAACCTAGCGTTGATGCGGCTGATCGACGAGCAGTTTCTGGAGATGCCTTGTTACGGGGCGCGGCAGATGACCTAGCATCTCAAGAGACTTGGTCATGATGTCGGGCGCAAGCATGTCCGTCGGCTCATGGCGACAATGGGTTTGCGGGCGATCTACCAGAAACCACGCACGACCGTCCCGCATCCGGCGCATCGGAAATATCCGTATCTGCTGCGGGATTTGGTGATCGATCGCCCCAATCAGGTGTGGTGCTCGGACATTACCTACATCCCGATGCGCAAAGGTTTTCTGTATCTTGTGGCCATCATGGACTGGTTAACCCGCAAGGTGCTGTCGTGGCGCCTGTCGAACACGATCGACGCCGATTTCTGCATTGAGGCGCTGCAGGAAGCCCTGATCCGCTATGGCGTGCCGGAGATCTTCAACACGGATCAGGGCTCGCAATTCACGACGCCCCGGTTCACGGAAGTGCTGGAGCAACGACAGATCCGCATCAGCATGGACGGGCGCGGACGTTGGCTGGACAACGTCTTCATCGAGCTCCTGTGGCGATCCCTGAAATACGAATGCGTCTACCTCCATGCTTTTGAGACCGGATTGGAACTGCGGACCGGCCTTACGGCATGGATCAACCATTACAACGGAAAGCGGCCGCATTCGGCTTTGGCTGGACGCACGCCGGATGAGGCGTATCATGACGCGCCGACGCCCTTGGGTCCGGGGTTACCCCCGGACCCAAGGGCCAACAGCAACGCCGTCAACCTGGCGGCATAACAACGACCGGCTATAGCTTATCAGGCCCCAAGAACTGTCCGAACGGAGGGGGCCACCTCTTTCCGACGGGTCTGCAGGATTTCGTCGTGAACATAGCCGTCCTGATCCGCACCTCGTTCAGGCGCTAGAGATTCCCAGGCCGGGCCTTCTTGCGTCGCAGGGTGCAGGCATAGGTCGCACTAAATTTCAGGCTCCATCGACGGATCGTCTCATACGAGACGACAATGCCCCGCTCGAGAAGCATCTCTTCCACGAGGCGAAAGCTCAAAGGGAAGCGGAAATACAGCCATACCGCATGAGCGATCAGCTCACGAGGAAATCGGTGCCGTTTGTAGCTCACTGATGACGCTTTCATAACCAGCGCCTAACACGCCGCACTTAACTTAACGTGACATCATACCCATCCCCCCCTCGAGGTTATGTGCGCCTTGAGAAGGGGGACAGGACGATCTTGAGAGTAAGAGTAGGGGATTATGGGGCAATTTGCGTCCCACTACTGCACTGATAGATCATCGTATCAATTTAATTTGAAGATCTTGCAAATTATTTCGTTATGTGTCAGCGTTGGGGTCTGTTGTTAATAATAAACAATAGACCGTCAAACAATCGGTTGGGAGGTCATAAAAATGGAATACGATAATAACGAAGTAACAGATCTCACCTTGTCGGAATTAGACGAAATTTCAGGAGGTAGCGCAGCCGCATATAATGCTTGTGTTGCTGGATATTCTGGTCTCGGCGCTTTTCTAGGCGGAGCCGCCACTTCGGAAACGGGAGGATGGGGCGCCATACTTGGGGGAATGGCAGGGTCTTGGTATGGCTCTAACGCATGCCGTCCGCTTATGCAGTAGCCTTTTTCTTATCTTCAGAAGGGCAAACTTATGAATATCGCAAAATCTCTTTCATTTGGTACAAAGGTAGGCGTTCTTACTTTTGTATTTTGCTTCGTGGGTTTCTTCCTATTTGCCTCCGTGAGCCGGACTCCTGTTGATATAGTCTCAATGGAAGCCATAACAGCAATAGCTGTTTTATCTACACTTTTCTCTATAAAGTTCCTATCAGAGAAAGGTAGAAAATAATATAGTAGGCTATTTTTACCGCAGCAGGTTGTTTTACATTCAAAATATTTTATGTGAATTATACAATCCGCTACTTAGCTCTATTCGATATATAATAGTGGTAATGCTAAGAGCCTGTTTGGAAACTCACGGATGGGCATTTCTGCGGGTGAGACTGGCACCCATGGCGACGAGGATCATGGCTTGTGAGACGTCGATACGACGCTCATAGTCACGCACGAGACGTCGCCAGCGGGTCATCAAGCCAAAGGTCCGCTCCACGACCCATCGACAGGGTAGAATCTCGAAGCCCTTCGCTCCGTCCCGGCGTCGGATGACTTCGACGACGAAGTCCAGATAGGCTGCCTTGTCCATCAACTGGAGCCGGTCGTAAGCCCCGTCGGCGAACAGGTGCTTCACCCAGGGCCAGCGCTTGCGGATCGCGTCCAGGATCATCTGCGCGCCCGCGCTGTCGGAGATGTCGGCCGGGGTCATAACCTCTTGTTTGCGCATGCGGTGCCTTGATGCTCTGGCTGTCGATCACCCCGGCGGTCGGGCTCGTCTCGCGACCTAACCGCTCCCGATCAAGCATCAGTGCGACGTCATGAATAGTCTGAAACAGAAACCGCCGGGCCAGCTCCCGAAACCAGCCATAGACCGTGCGCCAGTGGCCGAAATGGATCGGTAACATCCGCCAGCCGCAGCCCGAGCGGACCAGGTAGCGCACCGCGTTAATCACCTCACGAAATTCGATCTCGCGTGGACGGCCCATGCGCCCCGGTTCGGGCATCAGCGGCGCGATCCGCGCCCATTCCTCGTCCGTCATGTCCGACGGATAACGCTTCGTCTTGCGGGCAATCCCGGCCATTCGGGCCCTCTGCTCTGGTGTCCACATCCAGAGCTTGAATCATATCCGCTCCAACTTTCCAAACAGGCTCTGAACGTAGCTACGAGATTGCAAAAAAACTTCGAGACATTTCAGAAAATTAACTATTGAATTCTAAAAATTGCAGAATATATTTTTTGTAATCAAATGACGAAAGGTATTCATCATAAACGATATTCAGAATCTTAGTGACAATGACTTTGATCCTGTTTCAGGCTGAATGAACTGGGGATATGCGGGGGAAGCTGCTTTATATGGTATCGCTGGTGCCGCGGCTGTCGCAGCAGCACCGTTTATTGCCGGGTCAGCTATTGGCGCAGGGGCCGCTGCTGGATTTGCCGTAGGCGGTGCAGCTCTCGTAGCTGGAGCCTCATGGCTAAGGCAGATGGCCCAATAGTAACGCTTATGTTTGCGCAAGGTTTGGCCATGCGCAAACATAGTTTCTGATGCGGAAGAAAAGATATGATTCGCCTTGAAATTCAAGCAATTTTTAGTGGGGTGCTAATATATTTTTTAGGGTCTTTATGTAGCATTTTGCAATATGCATACAGCAAAACGAAAATTTCTCCACATCCACCATCATACACTGCTGTTTCTCTTGCAGCAATTTTAGCTTCATGCATAATTATCTATTCTTATTTAGAGAATAGGGAAAATACGAAAAAAACCATCGATCTGTAAGCGATTTTTTCTTCATATCGTCAATTTTTTTCCTGATGCTATTTTTTTCATTTGATTTTTTTTGGTAATGGGTTTCAGGGGAGTTTCCCGTCAAGTCGGGAATGGTAAACGCAGGCGCTGAGAGGATCGGAATCCGGGCCTGCTTCCACTATTTCTCATTTAAAACAGTTACTTTGCATTGAAAAGTTCGTGTTAGCTCTACTAGCTGTTTCATTCCTATGTGTAACAATTACTCGTGCCATTGTTAGCGTATCGAGCACGTTTTCTACTGCCTGCTCTGATGTAGAATCAAGATTACTGGTTGCTTCATCCAGAAACAGAATACGGGGCGTACGATAAAGTGCCCGAGCTAGGATTACACGCTGACGCTGCCCTCCCGACAAAGTATGCCCCATCTCGCTAATCAGCGTCTCGAACCCCATCGGCATGCGCTGGATATCCGCCAGGATCTGAGCATCTCTCGCGCACTCTACAACCCGGGCTAAGTCCGTTGCCTCATCAAAACCAGCAATATTTTCCGCAATACTGCCTGACAGAAGAATATCGTCCTGAAGCACTCCCGCGATTTGAGATCGATATGCTTCGCGGTTAGACGGCCCCAGCTCTACGCCGTACCACAGAATCTGTCCTTCTTCCGGCTGAACCAGCCCCATCAGGATCGCCAACAATGTCGACTTTCCACAGCCCGACGGCCCCGTGATTGCGAGACTTTTTCCTGCTGGAACTTGCAAATTTACATTTCTAAAAACCCAGTTGTCTTCCTTGCCATACCGGTAGCCTACGTTCCGACACTCGAGGACTGCTCCGTCAGTCTCAGTTTCAAAGGCAGGAAAAGCAGCAAGCTTAGAACCCCTGTCACCCTCCGACACCTCGGCGTCGGCCAACGCAATATCCGACAGTCGGTCACACTGTACGCGCAGATTTCTAATCTTGAATCCAGCAGTTACCAGACTGCCGAAACGGCTGGAAAATTGGTCACGATAACTCAGGAACGCCACCAGCATTCCGACCGACATCTCCGCCGAAAGCACCATTCGTGCCCCCAGAACCAACATAAGCACACGGTCGATACCGAACAGCGCCTCCTGAGCACGCGCGAAAATCAAGTCGTATCTCTGGATCTTCAGACCTGCATTAATGCTATCGACCAGCTTGTTCCCCCAAGCAATTTTCCGGCGGTTCTCTAACGATAGCAGTTTGATCGTGCGCATCCCGCGAAGCGTCTCGAGAAAATGTCCTTGCTGGGCTGCTCCATGAACCAGTGCCTCTTCCGATATTTCCCGATAGGGTCCAAACAGAATAAGACGGATTATCAGATCCAGCACCGACGATACCACGACGATCGCCGCGAGCCATTTGCCGTAGATCACGATCATAACGAACATGCCGACTGCCATGATCCCGTCCATGATGCTCTGAACAAGATCGGTAGTGAATGTCTGCTGGATCGTCCCAAGACTTCCGAAGCGCGACAGGATGTCGCCGGCACCGCGCTTGGAGAAGAAATCCTGCGGTAGTCCCATCAGATGAGTAAATAGGCTGACATTCCACTGCACCGAAATTCGGGTGGATAGCAACATCACCATCCAGGAGCGAAAAGACGCGATGACAACCTGCACAGTAATGAGGATCGCCAACCCCGCAGCAACCGTCCAGAGAAGCGAGCGATCACCCGTTGTCAGCACTTCATCAATAATCACCTGTGAGAGCATGGGATTAACGAGTGCAATCACCTCCAGTCCAAGCGATAGTCCGCCGAGCGCAAGAAGCGCTCCCTTAAGCCCGGAGATATTCTGGAACATATCTCCGATTTTCAGGAACCGGCGATCGTCGCGTTTTTCAAATTTTGCTGCGGGCGTCAGCTCCAAGGCAACACCCGTGAAATGTCGAGACACTTCTTCGATCGATAGCGTCCGTGCGCCTCGTGCCGGATCGTTGATCAGGGCTTCATTGTCCCTCAATGACACCAGAACAACGAAATGGTTGAAGTCCCAATGCAGGACACAAGGGAGGGAGAGTTTTCCAAGCGCTGAAAGATCAAGCTTGACCGGGCGGGCATTCAGGCCAAAGCGATCCGAAATTTTAATCAAAGTACGTAGATTGAGGCCTGATCCCGAAACGGCGGCCTTACGACGAAGAGTTGCAAGATCAATCAGATGCCCTTGATAGCACAGGATCATGGCAAGACAGGCCAAGCCGCATTCTGCTGTCTCGGTCTGGAGAATAACTGGCACCTTGCGCCGGAACCCCGTCTGAATCGTCTTGAGCATCACAATGTCCCTTTTCGAGACATTAAATCAGAAGTCGACACCGACCGTAGTGTCGCAGATACTGACAAAACAGGATCTAGTAGCCACTGATATAGTCGCCTCTTATCAATGGCGATATCTGCCTCTACAGCCATACCGGGTGTCAGACGCTCCTGTTTCCCATATGCCACGATGTAATCCCGATCGGGGCGGACCCGGATCCGATAGATATCCCCCTGTGGCGGCGCAGAAGTCGTAGAGACTGCCGTTTCGGAAGTCCGTTCGTCTTTCGGCACGCTTCCCATCCGTTCCGGAAGCGGCGCTTTCGTAACCTCAACAACGGTGCCTTCATGCAAACCGAACCGTTGATAAGGATAAGCCGCGTATTTCAACAGAACCCGCTGCCCCGGCCTTACGAAGCCGATAGCCCGGCTATTAACATACAGCTCGGCCAGAAGCTCTCCGTTGTCCGGAAGCAGACTGGCCAGAGGCTGCCCAACCGAAACTCTTTGACCCACCGACACACGGACACCGTCCACAGTGCCACCAACACGTGCGTCGATTAACGTTTCTGCCTGTCCATGCGCTTGCGCAATTTGTCGGCCCAAGTCCGCCAACCGAACATCAATGTCGTTGAGGTCCTCACTCGTCTTGTAGGAATGTCGGTCAATTTTGTAGTGCAGATCTGTCATCTGGCCGCCAGTCTCCACCAATGTCCGCAAGGTCTGCGAATGCGTGTTCATGAACTGAACATAGGTATAGAGCTGACTCTGGAACTGGCTTTCTGTCACCAGATGCGTTCCGATCGCCGTTCGCATCTCATTCATCGCCCGCTCGATCAGCGGCAAGGAAGCATTATCCCGGCTAATCTGATCGTTCAACATGGACTGCTGTTTTTGTAACGCTATCAGTTCTTCTTTGTAGGAAGCCAATTCGAGTGGGGAATCCTGTGTCAGAAGCTTCCGCCGCCTTGTCAGCAGGGTCTGCTCGGACAACAGACTCTCGAGAGATTTCTGTCCTGTCGCCCCATCCTCCGACCAGCTGGATACGTCCAAGGAAAACAGTCGATCTGAGGCCTTTATGTGAGCGCCTTCCTTTACCGCAACTTGGGAGACAACCCCATTCTGATCAGCCTCTGCGATAACAAGACCTTCTGGCGGAAGCATCAGACCATTAGCGTGGATGCGGCGCGTATAGCTGCCAAAAACAACATAGACACAAAGGAGAACGACCAAAAAAACGGTACAAAGAGACGCAATCCGCCCGGAAAGCGGCTCAATGATCTGAACAGAACCAATCCAGGCTTCCTGACGCCATTTGAGCGCTTCCGCCCGGAACAGTGGGCGAGATGCTTCCTCAGACACAATTCCCTCACAGGCTCAACCGAAAAATCAGAAAACAATCTATCGATACTAGATTGATAGATTAGGAGGTTTCAGACAACAATCAAGAAATAAGACATCGTGGGATGACAGACAATTTTCAGAAAAATCCAACATCAAGGCTTGATTTTATTCATAACGCTGACACTCGTTACGAACCCGGCTTATGCTGACAGGCCGGGAACCATGACACTCACCGAAGCCCTCGCGCTCGCCTATCGCTCCAATCCCCAAATTCTTAGAGAACGATCTGTTCTCGAGCAAACGGATGAGGCCGTCCCAAAAGCTCTTTCTGGCTGGCGTCCTACGATCTCGGGAAACGCGGCTGCCAATTACAGCCAATCCAACTATGTGACTTATCCCTATGGCGGCTCTTTCCGCTACGATCAGCGTTTTGCCGCGCCTGGATATGGTGCCGGCGTCACTATTACCCAGCCTTTATTCATGGGCGGGAAAACGATAGCTTCCACCCGACAGGCCATGAATACAGTCCTTCAGGAACGGGCAAACCTGATACAGACGGAACAGCAGGTCTTTCAGAACGTCGTTTCGGCATATGTATCTCTGGTTCAGGCCCGCAAGGTTCTTGTTCTAACTGTAAGGAACGAAAAGACACTTGAAGGTCAGGTTCAATTGACGACACACCAGCTCGCCCTGAACCAAGCTACGCAGACCGATGTTCTTCAAGCAAAGTCACAATATGAAGCGGCCAGGGCAGCGACACGCCTAGCCGAAAGCGATGTCAACGTGGCAGAAGCAGCTTTTGAGCGCATGATCGGCAGGCCTGCCCCCGACCGCCTGCTGGTTCCATCGCCCGTTGCAGTTTTGCTTCAATCGACAAACGATGCACAACAAGCCGCTCTCGAAAATGCCCCCCAACTCAATGCAGCAAAATTCGCACTCGCTGCGAGCCAGAACGCAGTCAAAATTGCGATCGCGGGTCTGCTTCCGCAGATTTCTGCACAAGCCGCTTACGCGCGACAAGTGAACCAGAACGCAGCCAAGTTCACGCAAAATGCCGAATCAGTGACCGTGCAGGCTAGTGTTCCTCTTTATCAAGGCGGGGGAGAATACGCCCAGATCCGAGCAGCGCGGCGTGCGGTCGATGCAGCCCGACATGAGCTAGAAAACCAGCAACGGATTGCGATCCAAACGGTCATGAGTGCGTGGCAAAGGCTCAGATCCGATCGTGATCAGCTAACCCGCAACAAACAGGCCGTTTCCCTGGGGGAAGATGCATTACGTTCGATCCAGCAACAGGAATTGCTAGGTGTCCGGACAACCTTTGAGGTTCTTCAGCAACAGCAACTTCTTTTTCAGCAGCAAAAGACGCAGCTCCAAAATGTTGCCAATACTGTTATCGATTCCTACGCTCTCGCGGCTGCCATCGGACGTCTCACGGCTAAGGATCTTCGGCTTGATGTCACGCCTTACGATCCAACAGCTCACCTCAAACAAGTAAAAGAGAAATTGTTTGGCACTAAATGAGTGATTGTTATACTTAATTGTTTATTATAATATGCGAATGTTTAACCCATATGTTAATATTGATTTAATTATAAATCTAGTTAATTGTTTGTAAATAAACAAAAGCAATACTCAATAGCTTTCTCCCTTTTTGTAGCTGAAGCTGCAGAAATGCTCGCTTTCCTTCTCTTGCGTTAAGACCAGCTTGCACAGATCGATTTCGTCCCTGTGGCGGTCAACGAAATGATACCGATCCACGACATTATCCCAGAAGGTCGGATCCGCCCGCTGCATGATCCCAGCCCCTACAGAGATTCCTGTGCCTGGCAATGAGTGTATGGCCAGATCCTGACGCACCCAGACGGGCATGCAGGCCAGCAGCGCAACAGGGGCCACAACCCCAACCATAAGCCCCACACTGAACAGGATCCCGAGCAGCCTCTTCTGCCGCACCGCATCACGCAGTTGAGGCAGGGCAGAACGCAGAGCCTCACTCTCCCCTGCTAATTCCTTCTCAACCACGCCAATACCGGACAGAGCCCCCGTCAAACGCTCGCTGACCACCCGCTCGATCCCGACCCGGAACTCGGCCGGGGACATCCGCAACACCGAGCGCCCCTCGATCTCACCAAGACGCTGCTCGATTGCGTTAATCGCGCGCTTGACCTGCCCCAGATCCAGGCTGGTATCCGGCGGCATGGCATCGCGCCAGTCCTCGGGCAGACGTTCCACCGATTTGCGCAATACCGAAACCTCGGCCCGCAGATCATCGAATGCCTGTGCTGCATTACCGCTCATTCTAACGCCCTCTGCTCCAGCCTGTGTCACGCTTCGGTTTGGGCTCTGCCTCGGGCCTGCGCTCATGCCCCAGACGCGGCACACGTTCCTTCGGCACATCGAGCGCCCGGATCGACAGATCCAGCACCGATCCCGGCGTCACCCCAAATGACGCCCCCTTGCGCCGCAAAAGCGAGCGCATCTCCGCATCCTTCCCGAGCTGGACCAGCGCTTCATCCCGCGTCTGAGCGGTCTTAAGCCCCTCCCAGACCCGCATGAAACGCTGCGCCCGCAATCCGGGAGACTGCCGGATCCTGGCTTCCTGCAGGATCGCCCGCGTCAGAACCGCACCACGCTCCGCCCCCTCCAGGGTCAGAAGCGCCGCACGCGCATCGACTTCATGCCGCAGGGCCATGAGCAGATCATCAATGGCACCCGGACGTACACCCTCCAGAGCCTTTGTCGCTCTATCAAGCGACTGCTCCTGATGAGTCAGGACAGGGAGCCGCGCCTCATGCATCCGCCCCACAGCCAGAAAGGCCTGCGCATACCGGGCAACAGCCCGCTCAAGCAGTTCCTGAGGATCGGGAGCAGCAACAGGCAGCCGACGATCGGGATTGAGGCGCAACGAGGCAAAAGCATCATCCTGCCCCTTCGCAGAAACACCCAGATCCAGCCCCGCAAACGGATCCTCCCCCACCTCCGGCAGCACGATCCGGCTTTCCGGCACGCCCAAGCCACGCCTGAGCGCATAGGCCCGCGCTGGTCCCTCCGAACTCTCTCGACCACCATCCGGCTCCTGAGGATAATCCAGCGTGGTATCCTTGAGCCGCTCGCGCGACAGCCGCCGCACCAGCCCGTCCCGATCCCCGACATCGTCACGCGCCCAGTGGACGGACACGGCCTCGCGATGACGCGACAGCGCCACATAGGCACCGTGCCGGTCCATGCTGCCCGTGGCCAACACATGCGCCCGATCCACCGTCACACCCTGCGCCTTGTGAATGGTCGCCGCATAACCATGATCCAGCGCGTCATACGCGCGCAGGGACACGGATACGACACGCCCCTCATCACCCGCATGCGCCCCGTCCAGCCGGACAGAGACCACAGCCCCGCCCTCATCATCACCGGACAGACCACAGATCGTCCCCAGCGTCCCGTTCTTCACCCCAAGCCCACGATCATTGCGCAGGAAATACACCCGATCCCCCGGCGCAAACACGCGCTCACCCTGCGCCGTCATCACGGACAATGCCCGCTCGCGATCCAGCTCCCCTTCTTCCAGACGCAGCGACCGCGCCGCTTCGTTCAGGGCCCGCACATCCACCCGCCGATGCGCCAGCATGATCTGACGGCAACCTGAAGTGGCTCCGCCTCCTGCCCGCCCCGCCTGCCAGGACGCCACAACGGCAGCACGCGCCGCCTCCAGCGTCTCGTGCCCCCGCACCATCCCCGCCGCCTCATAGCGATCCAGTGCGGCACCGGTACGCCCCGTCGCCAGCTCCTTCGTGGCCTCCTGCTGCCACCCCGCGCCCTGACGGCGCACAGTCGTGATCTCCACCGACCCCACACGCTCGGCCACAGCCCGGAACGCCGCCCCGGCTTCGATTGCCTGCAACTGCTCGGGATCACCCACCAGAACCAGCTTGGCCCCGGCATCCTGTACGGCAGACAAAACGCGCGCCATCTGGCGCGACCCCACCATCCCGGCCTCATCGACCACCAGCACATCACCACGAGAAAGCAGATCCACACCCGCCGCCCAGCCTCGCTCCAGCGAGGCCAAAGTCCGGCTCCCGATCCCCGATCCTGCCTCCAGCTCTTCCGCCGCAATCCCCGAGAGCGCCGCCCCCCGCACACGATACCCGGCCGCCTCCCACACGGAACGGGCCACACCCATCAGCCAGGTCGTCACCAGATGCCTGACGTCAGATCACGGGCGACTGACAATCCGTATCTGTCTGCCGCATGGCAGAGAACGCGCTGAACAGAACCACATCGATGACGGCATGGGCCACGATCGGCCCGATCAATCCCCAATGCGACGCAGCCAGTCCCAGAGGGATCATGCCAAGGAAGAGGAACAGCCCATACAGGCTGAGCCGCCACTCCCTGAGGCTGAAATAGCCATGAACCAGAACGAACAGGAATGCGGTACCGATTACGCCGAGCCAGTATTGCAGGGCACTCCGGAACAGCACTTCCTCCCCTGCCCCGGCGAACAGCGAGACCACGATGATCGCAGGCCACCCCCTGACGGCCGAGGTCAGAGCGACATAGCGCCTGGTGACGCCCATCAGGAACGGTTGCCTCACCATGAGCCACGCCAGCTTACCCAAAACGCCGCCATAGAGGAACCCTGCGAGGATCGGGGCAATCTGACTGCCTCCCGGCGGAGACCCCATCAGAACAGACAGAAATTCGCGCTTCTGAAGAACCACGATCCCGATCCAGCCAAGCCCCCCACACACCAGCGTCGAAAGGATTGCGGCGCGCAGGGAAAAGGGGCGGATCTCGCTCGATCTTTCAGTATCCCGCGCCATGTTACTCACCCCATTCGAAGCAGAGATAAGATACTACCCACGCATAACCGGGAGACACCCGCAAGCCAGACACCCTATCAGACCGCTTTTACGGGCCCTGGATAGGCTTGCACGAGAGGGTCGTTGGTCAGGAGCGTCAGGCCCTCCACAAGGGCCTGTGCGACCAGAATACGGTCAAATGGGTCACGGTGTATTTCGGGCAAGCCTGATACGGCCACCGCATGGCGGCTCGTAATCGGCAGTTCCTCGTAATCGTTCTCGATCAGACCACGTCGAAGCAGATGGGGATCGACCTTGAAATCAGCGCGTCCCAACCCGGCCTTGATGGTGATCTCCCACAGACTGGCAGCACTGAAAACGAGAATATGATCTGGATCAGACAGAAGGGACCGGGCTTCTGCTGAAAGCCTGTCCGGGGCACCTGCGGCCCAGAGCAGGAGATGGGTATCGAGCAGAAGCTTCATGCCGGACCATCAAACAGCGTGGTGATGCTGTCCTGACCTATCCGGTCAAAATCATCGGGCACCTGGATCTGGCCCGCCATGAACCCCAGACGTTTCTTCGCAGCGCCTTCAGGAGCAGAAATCGGACTCACCCGCGCAATCGGTTTTCCGGATTTGGCAATGATGAAGCTCTCGCCCTTCTGGGCATCCTCGATCAGTTTCGACAGATGCGTCTTGGCTTCGTGAATGTTAACCGTTCGCATGGTTTTTCCCTGATCTGGTCCATATGACTTAGTCCATAAAATATTCCTATTCAACTAGAAGTTTCACAATTCCTAGGAGCAAAAACAGATAACCGCATGGGTTATCTATCGTTTCAGCGAGTCAGAAGATTGTATCGAAAATATTATTCAAAACAGGTCGCGTTGAGGAAGGGCGTCTAGGGTCTGCTTAAGATTTGACCCACTTCGTACCTGCGGGATAAGGCGCTGGGGGAACAGGTATGGCTCGAGGCGATTTGACGGATCGGAAATGGGCGATAATTGGTCCATTCCAGCCACCTGCTCCAGAGCGAGCTGGGATAGCGCGGCATAAGTATCGAGTGAATTACGCATGACGACGATCATGCGTCCGAAAGGGCTGAATTAATCCAGTCCTTCCAGCCGCGCGGTTTCTGCTAGTTCGAAGCCTGTGCGATGCAGGCCTTCGACAAGCTATGAAGGTCGCAGCTCGCTACCGCTTATGGAAGCCAGTCCCCGATGCCGGCCTCGCTGATCCTCTCTTTGAGTGTGTCGAGCCAGTTCTGAATCATCGCCCGGCGGAACGGATCAAGGGGCGTGCCGTCCGGACGAGATTTGCCCGCCGCCGCATCGTGAAAGGTCAGACCGTTCTCAAGCACGAGAGGGAGGCAGCTCAGTTTAGGAACGCGCAGAATAGCGGTTTCGCACCCTTCGAAGTTCAGCCTGTTTAATCTGCTGAGGACTTCACCATAGATGCGGTTGGGGTCATGCCCAGTAGGAACGGTCCATTCGTTGAATACGAACACGCCGCGGCTTGGACGAAAAAGTGCACTGGCCCAGAGCCGCTCCAGATAGGCGGTATCGCCGTGTTGCGGCCCAATCATGAAGGCGCCGGTGATGGAGACGCCCAGGCCCTCGGCAAGCTTGATGATGTTCTCGTCTTTCGCCCAGGTCTCGAGCGTGCGATCGCCACCGCCGACATCGACAACCAAGGACTGCCCCGAAGAAGCTGCCCTGCCGAAGATATCAGCGAACCATTCGCGCAGCTTCGCGGCTTCCTCCGAGGTTGGCCGTGGTACGCCGTACTTGTCGTAGAGCGTCTTTGCGATGGAAATGCCCGGATTGCGGGCATCACTGTCAGCGAGAAGTGGCGGTGTGCCTCTATATATGGCGATTTCACCTATCGCTGATAGAAGTGTCGATCCTCCGAGATTGCCTCGCCCTGTCTTAACAAGAGCGACGGGAGTTTTCTTTTTGCAGGGTTCTGCTGATGCCATGTGACCTTCCTCCTTGAAAAGCGACCTTTCGATCGTGCGAGGAGCCTGACACAGGACAATGTGAGCGCCGACAGTCTGTACGGCAAGCTGCTAGAAATTGCGCGCGTAGCCCTTAACCAGAAGCAACATCCCTTTGAGCATAAGAGATCTCTTTTCGCGAGGGACAGCCTCTATCATTGGCACACAGGCGCGTGCCCAGTCTGATTGCCGTTCGAAAAACGACATGCGCGGCAGTCCAGGAATTTGTTCAAAATCCGTTCCTCCGTCGGACGTCAACCCTGTCGCATCCAGTGGCGTCAAAGCTTCCAGTGGCAGATTCTCCGGCATCCCGGCAGGGCGCGGTCCGACATAGCAAGGCGGCAAGGGCTTGAACCGATCCTCTCCATAGCGGGGTGCGGCTTCCAGCATCTTCACCGGCCGCTTGATCTGCCCGATGACGACGCCCGGCGCATCGTCCTGAGCCGTCGTCTCAGAGCTGACCTGCACCGGCATTGTAGGAACCGCTGCGGATACAGGGGCGCTAGATGGCGCAGCCGGGGTCGGAGGGAAGCCCCGCTCTGCAATCTGCCGGATCTCGAGCTCGCGTTCTGCTCCCGCACGTGCGACTGAAGCCGCCTCGCGATCTGCGGTTTCCTGGGCAAGCTTAGCGGCCGTCGCGTCTCGACGATACTGCCTAGCCGCATCCTCTGCCTCCCGCTTTTCCAGTGCAGCTCGAACCGCTTTCCTGACGCGATACCAGGTGGACTTCACCGTGTTCACAGCAGCCGGTCCGCCGTGACGGGCTCTCAACCCATCAGCGTAGGCGGCGTCGGCAATGCGTCCCCAGCGAACACGGCCGCCGCTGATCGACCGCTCCATCATCTCGAAATTTTCGACCATCCAAAGATAGAGCGCGGAGTGTTGCCATTCGCCGCGCTCACATCGTCTGAGAGCGTCGTGAAGGGCGCTGCGCGGTGTCATCGCGATCATCGTCATGTGGCAGGCCCTCCGGTGTCTCCGCCCTAGCTACCACTCGACGGCATTGGATGCAAGATAGATGCGTTTTGGAGTGAATTCAGATGCAAGTCCGGTGCGAAGTAGATGCAAGTTTTTTCTTTCTCCATACACAAATGCACCCTCGCGGGTGCGTCCCCTGCGGGGCCCAGGGCGGCATCCAGCTCTGACCGGTAGCAGCGTTATATCGAAGTCGCTTTCGGTATGAGTGGCTTTGCTGTATCTGTTGTCAGATACAGCGTTGATGTACGTATCAATCTTGGGGATTTTCGGTATGCGCACCTTCTCAACCAGCGATCTCTCGCGGAAATCGGGAGATATCATCGCAAGTGCGCTGCAGGGCCCGACAGCCATCAGCCAACGTGGAAAGCCCCGTCTGGTGGTTCTCAGTGTCGAGCAGTATGAGGCACTCACCCAGGCGCAGCTTGACCGTCGCATTGTCGGAGCAACGGTGGAGATGCCTGACGCACTGGTAGGGGATGTCGTCCTCGCTATCGACTCATTCCTCTCTACAGATAAGGGGTAAGTATGTCTGGCGTGATCGAGCCAGGCGTGGTCCTACAATATCCCTATCTCTGACACTGGCAGGACGCCCGAGGGGAAACCAAGGGGCGCAAGGATCGCCCAGTCGTTGTGGCCGTTCTGTTTGTTGGACGGGATGGCTTGGACTATGTGCTGCTCCTGCCGATAACGACGCAGGCGTCGGGGGCCGAACGCAAAGCCATTGAAGTCCCCGCTACAGAGAAGTCACGCGCATCCCTCGATAAGTGTCGCAGCCAGTGGCTTCTACTGGACGAGTATAATCTCGATCCGCTGAAAGGCTCCTACTACCTGCGTCCCTCCTCGGTGACCGAGCAGTTCAGCAAAGCATTTATGGCTACAGCCCTCGGGCAGTTCCGACGGCTGCTTCCACAGGCTTGTCCGGTAGCACGATACCCTCGATACGGATCATTTCACGTCCCTAGATCCTGCAAGAATTTTTACGGCCGGGGTAAAACAATGAGGCGCTAAGTCGAAGCATATTGAGATTTTCAATCGGAGGCTGTCTGCGCTCACATCGTTCTCGGCGAGAATGTTCCCCATTAAGACAGTGGGGCTCACAATGGCAGAAAACGGCTTCGATCTACGCGACACACTTGCTCGGAACACACAGAACCAGGTCGTGATGATCAACCTGCTTCGGCAGCAGGGCAATCTCTTGGCGGAGATTCATCAACTGGTCAGCCCGCCTGAGCAGACCGACGCTCCTAGGCTCAAGACCCATTGATCCAGGTGGGAAAATCTGAAACAACTTCTGCGAAGAGACTGATGATAAGCAACTTGTATTGGCTAACGAATAAACAGATGAAGCGTCTGCGACCGATCTGCCTCAAGAGCCATGGTAGGCCATGCGATCGATGATCGGCGCGTGCTGAGCGGGATCATCTTCGTGAACTGCGATGGGATACGCTAACTGGAGTAAGTTAGCTGAAGCCTGCAGGAAGGAATAGACAGACGCTGAGAGCGGTTGCGTTGTTCCAGTGGGCAAAAGCCTGAACACGATCGATGTGTCGGGAGAGAGCGTGGGTGCTGGAGGCGGATGGGGCGAAGAGATTACGAATGGCGGAAAAAGCAGAAACGAAGCGCTGACATCCGCCTGATAAGCGAAACTGCTGCATGACCCGCTCACGTCTTCGCAGCGGGAAATCGCTGTCCTCTTCCCGATTGTTCAGACCCTTATGCGAGAGATGCCGGATCGAGAGACCGAGTTTGCGTCCAGCTGCTCTGTAGGCGTTCCGCCTGTCAGTATTCATGCCGTCCAGGTGCAACTCCTGCCGTTTCAAAAGTCAGGTGAGGAGGCGCATTGCGACTTTGGTATTCCGTCGTGTCGGGAGGATCTTGTCGAGAGCATATCCGTCCTGATCCACGATCCGCTACAGCCAGTAAGGCTGGCTATGAATCATGATTCGCACCTCATTCAAATGCGAGATATCGCCAGGTCGGGCCTTCTGGTGTTGTCGGGAGCCGGAATAGGCCGCAGCGAACTTTGAGTTTCACCGATCGAACGTCTCATAGGAGGCAACAATGCCTCGTTCGAGCAGTATTTCCCCGATCAGACGGAAGCCCTGTGGTAAGCAGAAATACAGCTACACTGCATGCGCAATCAACTCGCCCGGAAATCGACGTCGTTTGTAGCTCACAGATGAGGCGCTTATCGCCCGCTTTTAGCATTCCACACTCAACGTGACATCCCCCCTTTGGGAGCGCCGTGAAGGGCGCTGCGCGGTGTCATCGCGATCGTCGTCATATAGTAGACCCTTCAGTGTCTTCACCCTCGCTATCACCCGACAAAGACGGATGCGTGATAGATGCGTTTCGGATCGGTAGAAGATGCAGATCAGATGCGAAGTGGATGCAAGTTTCTGTTCTCTCCATATACAAATGCAAACTCTCAGTTTGAGCTGTGCGCCGCTTTCATAGGGGAGCGTTGCGACACCCGCGTAGGCACTCGGATCGGGTACGGTCTTTGCTCTTTCAGCGGGCATCGCGGGGTCGAAACTGTGCTTGTGAGGCGCGGGGTCAATACGATATAAGGGCCATTGATATCGTGATATCAGGAGATCTCATGGCACAGTTCGTTATCCGCAATCTGGACGACAGCGTTCATGCTGCGATCCGGCAAAGAGCCGCTCGACACGGTCGAGGTTTGGAGGCCGAGGTGCGCGAAATTCTGAGCAGAGTCGCGTCGGAAGAGGCTGGGATTGAGCCCGGGACAGGGCGAGGCGCTCGTATGGCCGCCCGTTTCGCTCAAGCAGGATTTCGGGAGGGGGAGGGGATCGAGGAGCTGAGAGGGACGGCTGCTACACCGGCGGCGTTCGACTGATGGTCATACTCGACACCAATATCTTGTCCGCCTTGATGAAGGCGCAGCCGGATCCTGTCGTGATGGGCTGGCTCGACCGGCAGAGCAGTGCAGCCCTTCGGACAACGTCAGTCAATGTGTTCGAGGTTCGCTTTGGTCTTGCCCGCATGGAGGCGGGTCGGAGACGGACTGCCCTGATTGAATCTTTCTCTGCCATGCTCGTAGAGGACCTGGGCGGTGCGGGTCTTGAGCTCGACGACCGTGCTGCTGATGTTGCTGCGATTATAGCCGCAGAGCGTGAGGCCGTCGGGAGACCTGTCGACTTTCGAGACACAGTGATCGCGGCCATAGCTGTGCGATACGACGCCACACTTGTCACAAGGAACCTCCGGCATTTCGCCGGCCTGCCTATCCCGGTAACCTCCCCATGGGGCGCTGAATGAGATTCTCCGCGATTTATACCCTGGAATTAACAGGCTTGGCACCAGAGGCATCAGCATAGAGGGGGAGGAAACGCGGCTACACGTGCTCACTTCGAACGCTTCAATGTGGAGCGCAAAAGGCTTGCCAGTGACGTCAGGAACATCTCCGAAAAAGTCAAAATCGCTGGAGACGCTTCATCAAGATTTCCCCACGCACACCAAGCATGTGAGGCATTGAATTATGTACAGCCCCATCATGAAGCCCACGCAACCAGTGCGCAAAACCTCTGCATGAACTGAACGATGCCCTCGCCTGGCGCAGCCAAGTTCCCGGAGTTGAACGGAAAATTTCGTTCCCTGCACGTTTCCGACTTGTTCGGCGAAACGATCTGCCGCAATTTCGTCGGTTACTGCCACCGGACCGTTTTGGGCCGTCTGGCGAGTCGAGGAAAAGAACCACCATGACCTGACCCCCAGACGCCAAAAACCCCGCCTCCCCCGATTTACCAGATCGGAAGAGCCAGGGTTCATGACAGATCGGAGATCTGGATAAAGGGCCAAGCTGATTAAGGCCCCCATCTAGCGATGCTCCCACCCGAAACGCAAGAGGTTTTTTGCGAACGGGAGAGATTTGTCTGAACGACCAGCCGGGAAGCGGTTCACGCAACCACTTTTCGATGGATGTTGAACCATGGAGTTCACCCCTCCCTTTGCAGGGCAGGACGGGTCGTATCGGCCCGGACGGCGGCGGCTGAGTGCAGCCATGCTGGAAGCCGAAGCCGAGCTGACACAGGAGCCTGCCGACTATCCGGCGCGTCGCGAGGTCCTTGGGCTGCTCAAATCACTGCGTGGCGCCCTGCCTGTGTCGGCGGCGGCGGCCAATACGCTGATCGTGATGATCGAGCACACCAGGGCGGAAGACTGGACGGCGATGGAGACGCCTTTCGTCTATGCGCATAACGAGACGCTTCTGAACTGGACCGGGGTGTCGCTCGCAACGCTGCGACGTCATATTCGCGAGCTTGCCGATGCCCGATTTCTGGTGGCCCAGGACGGCCGCAACGGACAGCGCGGGAAAAGGTGGCAGGGGACAGAGTCCCAGCGGACAGGGTTCAATCTGGCCTCGCTACGGCATCGCTGGCAGGATCTCGTCGCACTCAGCCGCTCGGAGACCCGCCGGCGGGAGGAACTGAGCTTCCTGCGTCAGGAAATCGCCTCGCTCAACGAGCAGGTGCGTCTTTTGTCCGATACTCTTGATCAGCCGACCATCATGGCAGAGGCACGTCGTCTCATGCGTTTGCGTCTGATGACGAATGAGACGGCCAAACTGCACGCGCTGCATGGACAGATGGCTGCGCATCTCGTGGCCCTTCAAGCTATCCAGACGCAGCAGAAAACGACTGTGGATAACCTCGCATCCGCCATGTCTGAGACGGCTAATCTGAGACCCATGGGTGCGCAAAATGAGACCCATTATACAAATACAAAAAACAATCTATCTCTTAAAAAAGTAGTCTCCGTAGCGGCTTTCAGCCGCAATCGCATTGAAGCAATGCGGCATGTACCGTTGGGTGATCCGCGTGAAAGTCCTCGCCTCGGACGCGAGAGCGCTCTTCGAGGGTTCAAGGGAACAGCTCAGTTCTATCTCGGAATTTGCACAGCCCTTCGCGAGATATGCCCTACTGTAACACCCAGCGCGGAGCAGCTGATCGACGCGGCCGAATATCTGTCAGGTCAGATCGGGGTTTCGTATCACGCCTGGGTGCAGGGATGTGGCGTTCTCGGTCGGCTCCAGGCGGCGATTGCCGTGATCATCATGGCCTCGCGCCTTGAGCGACAGGCCGTAATCCATGCCCGTGACGCCTATTTCAGAGCCCTTGTGGAGCGGGGAGCCCAGAACACCCTGTTCCTCGACCGGAGCCTCTATGCGCTTCGCGATGTTCGCAACCGGGAGGAATTGACCATAGGCACATTGGTCGAGACAAGGGGATCTGCCGATGTAGGATCGGCTACCATTCAGGGCGGGCGACACTGATCGGATAGCTGAGGAACTGTGGTGGTTTGCGTCGTGTTCGCGAGGACAAAAAATGAGTGATCTGGTTTTGTCGAGACGGGAATGTGTATGGCTGCGGCAGAGGTTCCAGCGCGAAACACCTGGGTCGGTTAGGCTTGATGAGGGTTTCCCTCTTCCGGGCTGGTATGGCTCGTGCAAGAAGAATCGTTATGTCCCGGCCGCACTCCAGACGATGATCGAGCGTGGATTAGCGACGACCCCACACCGCATCGAGCAGGAGCCGCGGTTCTATTTCACGCGTCTCGGTATAGACGCTATCCGAGCTGCGTTCGGGCATCCCAAGGGACTGAAACGCGAAGAATGTCCCGCGCTTGCGCAGGCAGTCGGCCGAGCGACGAGGCGCGCGATTATCCGTTGATCATGTAATCAGTCTTCTGTCTGGTCGTCTTCAGGCGCGGTCTCGGATGGGGCTCTGGCGAGGCGTCGCGTCCGTTTGCGGATTGGGCCACGGATCATCTCATTGCGGTTCTCACCGATCTCCAAAGCTGAACCGATGTGCGCTTTAACCCCTTCGGGACGGGTAAGGAGTAGTCTTTCGTCTTGGGTGATGATCTGCCGCCCTTCCATCGCGGCTGGCTGCAGGGGCACGAGCCCGTCGAGGCGATCCTGGGTGAGGACGAACCCGCCGGGATGGGTGTCAAGCTGACGTGGAAAGCCCAGAAGCTGGCGCGCCATGTGCAGTGTGAGCGCGAGACGCCGGTCCTTCGGATTGAGGCCGACTTCTATCAGACGCTCGCGGCAGATCTGCGGATCGTCCAGACAGAACGCGATATGGCGCGAAAGCTGGCCGGTCACGTCATCGGGCAGGCCGAGGACCTTGCCGACTTCACGTAACGCGCCTTTGGGCTGAAAGCGCTGGACCGTTGCGCAGAGCGCGGCCCTATGCCGACCGTAATGGCTGTAGATCCACTGGATGATCTCTTCGCGGCGATCGCTCTCGAAATCGACATCGATATCGGGCGGCTCCTTGCGGTCCTCGGAGATGAACCGCTCGAAAAGCAGGCCTGAGCGGACGGGATCGATGCTGGTGATCCGCAGCACATAGCAGATCGCCGAGTTGGCGGCCGAGCCACGGCCCTGACAGGCTATGCCCAGCGAGCGGGCATGCTGGACGATCGTGTTCACCGTCAGGAAATAGGGCGCATAGCCCAGCCGCTCGATCAGGGTGAGCTCATGTCTGATCTGGTCGCGGACTGTTTCGGGTGTGCCGGCCGGATAGCGTCGGGGCAGGGCGCTTTGAACCAGACGTGCGAGGGTCTCCTGCGGGCTTTCCCCCTCGATCATCGCCTCGCTTGGATACTGGTAGCGCAGATCGTCCAGCGAAAAGCGGCACAGATCGGCGATGCGGCTCTGGTTTGTCAGGGCCGCGCAGGACGAGATCCGGACAGGCCATGCGCTCGGGGCCAAGCGCATCGAGGGTGGTGTTCGTATGAATGGCAGTCAGCACATCGAGCAGGAGATGACGTTTCGGATCGTGCAGCCGGACATCGCCGGTTATGACGGTCTCGATCCCCATTTGCGCTCCTAAAGCCTGCAAGCCATGCAGCCGGCGCCAGGCATAGGGCTCGCGCCGATAGACGAGACCGAGATAGCGCCTGTTGCGATCGGGCGAGATGGCGCAGAGTGCTTCGATCTGAAGGCGCGTCGTCTCGATCGCGATGCCGGGCTGCAGGATCAGGACGAGATGATCGGCCGCCTGTTTCAGATCCGACCAGTCGAGCGCGAAGACCCCGCGCTCTCCCCGGTAATGACCGAGTGTGAGAAGCTTGCACAGCCAGCCCCAACCGGTGCGGTTGATCGGATAGGCGAGCAGCACGCTGCCATCCGACAGGGTAAGGCGTGTTCCCGGTATCAACCGGATTCCGACTTCTTTCGCTGCCCGATGCGCCCGGACCACACCCGATATACCATGCCAGTCGGCAAGCCCGATCGTCGCGAAGCCGAGATGCGCGGCCTGGGCAATCAGTTCCTCGGGCAGGCTTGCGCCCTGCAGGAAGGAGAAAGCCGAGAGCGTCCCCAGCTCGATGATCGGGGTTTGGGTCATGACCGGTCCTTGTCCTCGATCCGTCGATGCGGATGAGGGTGCCGGCTGCTATCGGGCGCACCCGGCGCGGGACGGCGCATGAGCACGAAGCCGCAGCGCAGCAGATGGGCGACCAGGCGCTCGGCGACCAGTCGGGCCATGAATTCATCGGCGTCATGGACACGCCGCCTGCCGTCATAGCGCAACCCATGCTGCAGGGCGTCGGCAAGCTCTTCGGGACGGGCGTTCAGCAGGGGATCGGTGGGCGGCATCATCAGAACAGGCCCTGCAGATGCCACTGGCCCGAACCGCTCCAGTCATGGACACCATCTCCCAGACGATAGAGCCACAGGCGCTGTCCTTTCTCCGTCTCGATCGTCCAGTAATCGCGCACAATCCCGAACGCGGCCGGATCCTGCCACCAGGCGCCGGCGATCCGCTCCGGCCCCTCGGCACAGACGATGCGATGCAGCATACGGCCGAGCCGGAACTGACGTGGGGCTCCATCGGGGAGCAGGGCTGTGACCTCGATCGGGATGGCGTGATCGAGCAGAACGACCGGGCGGGGAGCAATCTCCAAGGGGAATTCTCGTTCGACCGGTCCGTGCAGGCTGAGATGACGTGATTCTTCAGGCCAGGCGGCATCGACGCAATGCAACCGCGCGAGGGAGATTAGCCCCGGCGCACTGGCCAGACGATCGAGCAGCGTTGCCGGCCAGGTGCTGTGCGTCTCGCCATAACCGGGCAGGGCGGTCTCATGCTGGCGGATGGGCGCAGACTGCACGATGACGAGCTGCACTGCCTCGATGCCAAACCCCGGCTCGATCTGCGGGATCTGGTCGCAGAGCAGGCGGATCAGACGGGCGGGATCGCAGGTGGCGTCGGACGTGCCCACACGCACTGCCTGGATCGTGTTATCGACACGCGTACAGAGGAAATCGACGAGCCTTGCGCCTTCCCCGCGCTCGAGGAGCTGCGCACAGATTCCAGGCACAGGGGCCTCGATCACTGTTGCGATCGCTTCTGCCGTGCCGATCGGCTCGAACAGGGAGCGGGCGCATTGCACACCGCTGCGTTCTTGCACGAATGACAGGGGCATGGGTCGAAGACCGGCAGCCTGATCGAGGCAGTCGAGAAAGGCGCTCCCGAAGCGCTTGGCCAGGGGCGCGCGTGGCAGATCGAAGCACGACCCGATCGTCTCCAGGCCGAGGCGTTTAAGGCGCGGTGCCAGAGCCTTGTCGATCGGTAGGGATTTGCAGGGTAGGGCGCGCAGGGCTGCCTTATGCGCGCCAGGTGCAATAATTGCTGTCTGTTCTGAACGGGCAATTGCGCGCGAGGCGGCCGCACTATCACTGATGCAGGCAAACGCGTTGTGTCCAAAATTGCGCAGATCGGCGCAAAGCCGCTCGAGAAAGGCGGTTTCGCCCCCAAACAGATGGGTGCAGCCAGATAAATCGGCGAAAAGCCCATCCGGCGCGTCGGCGGCCACGAGAGGTGACATCCATAAACCCTAGGAAGTCAGGCGGGCGAGCGCCTCGCGGTCCTGCTCCCTGTCATGCTCGATGACGAGCAGGTCCGGATCGAGCGCCCTTGCATGGGCGAGCGTCATGCCGGCCCCAATCCCGGCGCGGCAGGCGGACGCATCAACTGCCGTCACGACACGCCTGTTGCCCTCAGTGGCGTGCAGCACCAGCTTGCGCGAGGCCGGATAAAGCGCGCTGTTCTCGCGGCGCAGCTGTTCGGTCGAGAAGAAGGGCATCCAGAGAGCGAGGAAGCGGCTCATGGTCGGGGCAATCGAGGGTCCAGCGTTTGGGCAATCCCGCACGCAGTTTCAGTAGGTCGGCTGACAGGCGGCGCGGGCCAGGAAGAGGGAGCGCGAGACCGGGCAGAGGCAACGGGCGTGACGGCTGGGCGGCGATCTGCCATCTGGTGGCGCAGGCACAGGCTTCGTGCGCCGTGCCTGCTCCTGTCTTGCTCTGGCGCAGGATGAATCCGGTAGCCCCTGTCGCCTCAGCGGCCAGGTTGAGCCGGCGCGCTTCGGTCAGGGTGAGCGCGCGATCGGTCTCGACAACCAGAATCATGGGCTCTGCGTGACGCAGGATATCCTCGCCGACCGGCAGAAGACGATCGGCAACGAGCTCGAGGCAGAAAAGGCGTCGCCGTGCGATGCCCAGCGCATCCAGACCTGCCCCGAAAAGCTGGGAGGGACGTGTGGAGAGCCAGAATACCGGGCGATCGCTGCGCGCCAGGCACGGCAGAAGAAAGGCGAGCGTGCTGCCGCGCTCGAGCGGAGAAGCGATCAGAAACTCATGCAGCGCGCCCGCCGTCAAACCGCCATTGAGATGGTGATCGATCGGGTCATAGCCTGTCTCCAGGCGGAGATTGGCGTGGTCTGTATGGTCGCGTCGCTCGATCTGCCGGATGCGTTTGCGCAATGTGTCGAGTGCGGTGTTGTCCATGTGCTCCTCCTTTCCAGAAGGAACATAAGGAGAACAAGCGGGGCAAAAGCAAGTGAATTCTGGTGACGGGGAGTCTGTCCTGTGGATTTGTGGAGTGCCGCCAGGGCGGGCACGTGCGCCCTATGGACAGGCTTTCACCCTGCCCACAGGGTGCCCGACACACCACAACCCCACAGGATCATGAGCAGGAGATTTTTCTCTTTTCTGAATTTCAAAAAGGGAATGAGTGGCTGCGTCGAAGGGGGGCTCTGATCGGGATATCGGGCTTGATACATTGTATCGATCAGGTAATTATGGCGCTAATGCAGGCAGGTTTCCCAACTCTTTTCCTGTCCTGCAGCTTTCATCCTGATCGCCCAAGCCTTGCGTGAGGGGGCGCCGCTCAGGCGTAGTTGGGCTTGCATCGATCCAGGACCTGCAACGCGACCTCGCCAAATTCGAGGTCACTCAGATTGATCGAGGCATGAAAGACCTTTCCGAAATTCTCATTGGAGCCCCAGGCGGAAAAGCCACCGCCCCGACCACGCGTTGCGACGATTCGTACCTGATCCCCCTGATCTTCCGGCCAGTCAATATAGATACCAGCTGATTCGGACATGGTAGTCAGAAAATCCTTGAAACCAAATTCCTCCTGGATACGCAGCCAGAACTCACGAGATTTCTGGTTTGACTCTGGCTTCATGGAGTCAAACGGTTCATCTGGGAGAGGTCGAGGCAAATGTGCACCGAAATCCTCGCTGCTATACAGTGCCTTCTTAAGGTTGGCCCCGATCCATTCCGTCGTAACCTGTTTGCGGGGAATGAAAGTCGACCAGCCCGAACGGGAGAAGTGACTTCCTCCCCAACGCTCCTTGCAGATCACGGCCACATATTTTCTGGTGCGGATGACCTGAGCACGTCGGGTGGGAATCTGCCAGGACGGAATCACGGTGCTCATGCGATGTCTGCAATCCTGAAATCAATAGTTTTACTGCCCGCAGAGTGAGCGGCGGGGATATCACGTTAAGTTGGATAGGCCGAGCGTCTTGTGTTTATGCTGAAATCATACGGCAAGAGCGGTCCCATTATCCAACTTAACGTGACATCACCGGAGCATGCTGTCCCAGCGTTACACGACGTCTCTCGATGAGCTTCTGACAGTCCAGTAGCACGAGAAAAAACTTCGTCTCGCAGGTGGAAATATCAGATAAGAACTTTGTTACGTTTTCAGATTGGAACTACACTATGGGCCAAATCACACTCTAGCATGGCCAATGCAATCCGGGGTCGGCCTGGGGTGAGGGACACGAAATGAGAATTATACATTTGCTGCCAGTCGCGATAATTGCGTTGGGATGTCGTGAACCGGCGACCGCTCGGAGTCAGGGCGGGGATAGTGAACATGCCGCAGCGGAACCATCAAAAGGCTCTGGCTCGAAGCGCATGGATTCGCATACCGGCCTTGGCTCATCAAAAAACGAATTTCTTGTCGTACATGGATTTCGACGCTACCAGATGGCTCCTGAAATCGATGTCACCCCACCTGAAGACACATCCAGGACCAACGTCACTCTGCCCTGGATAGGAAAAGTGGAGGTTTCGAATGGTGAGAGCTACGGGAGAGATCCGAATACGGGAACGAACCTGAAACCGTTTGGCGAAGCTTACGAAAACAGCAGTATCGTAGGTCGCGGCCTGGCAGCCCCGGGTCAGGTGGGTGTTGGAAACATGAATCCCTGACCCGGGGCTGCCAACGATTCCCAGACTATTGCTTTCCGGTGCCAGGTCGATTTGACCTAGCGCTTCCATTCTCCAAGCGAGACCGGGACCTGAAGAAGGACCTGGGAAATTGGCCGGTCCGAGACCAGTGTGGCATCCGGCTTCTGACTGCGCAGGTCAAGGGTGTAGCGATAGCTTTCATTACCTTTGTTGATAACCAAAGGTGTTACGCGACTTCCGTCTTCAATCGAAAGGCTGGCTTGAGCGCTGACCACTATGATGGCCTTTCGGGTGTCAGGCACGAAGGCGGATGCGACAAATCCTGCTTTGGCGCTGATACGGCCGTCGAGTTTGTGAGCCCATTTTTTCAGCTCTGCAACCGGGACCCTCTCCTGCGGTATCAGGGGAAGTTCAACCTGTCCGGAAAACTCAATGGCCTCGCCCGGCGATAGAGCTGCCATAACATTCGGGTTCTGAGCTCTCAGGCTCTGCTTCTCCGGCACGGTAATCCGACAATCTCCCTGACGGGTAATCGCGACGTGACCGCCTTCCGATGCGAGGTAGAGATGTGCGTCGCCGACTGGCTCGCTCCCTGGAGCAATCGTTCCACAGACTGTTAGCTTCATGCCGGTCGGCTGACCGTGGTCAGTCTCAATAGCCTCATACACCGCCAGCATCCTGTGCAGGTTTGATACGGGGGTTTCGGTATAATGTGCACGGACATCGACATTCTCAGCCAGTGCGGGAGAGGAGAAAGCCAACAGCCCCGAAAATAGGATAAACTCTCTACGCATAACTCATGACTCCATGACCGACCTGCGCACCAATCGTACGCCGTCGCAGAAAACAAGACAGCACCCCTCAAGTCCCGCCACGAGAATACATAGTGACAGGGCGTCAGCCCAGGCGAGAAGAAAAGTAAGTGAAATGAACACTGACAAGATTGATGCGCATGCGGGGCCGAGTTTCCTCTGAACAATTCCTGCCGTTAGATAAGCATACATCATGACTTGCAGAGAGATGAATGCTCCCATCATGATTGCGCCTGACGGGGTTGTCTGTAGATTAAAGTAACCCGAGAGATTATAGAAAACATGCAGGATGATGGAGATGACTAGTATGGGCAGGCGCAGCATCCCTTGGGCCACCATGAATGGCATCATCGTCAGAGTTTCGTGGAAAGGTACTCGCCAGAGGTTCAACACGAACTGAAGTGGCGTGCTCCCACCGGCCATCCCATATTCAACGACCTCCACGGATGCCGAGAACATGGAGACAAGGTAGCAGGTGCAGAAACGGGCATTGTCAGTCGCCACGTTTTTGCGGAAATGTGTGAGCAACGTGGCAACACAGAGGTATTTCGAAATTTCTTCAATCGAAGCGTTCAACACTATGACCCACGGGTAGCGTGGGAGCATCGAACCCGCAGTTATCTCAATAAGCCATGTTGCGCAAAAGAACGCCGCACAGACCGAGAGGGAAACCATGAACCTCACGTGTCTGAAGCGGGGCAGTTTTCCAGCAAGCATTCGTAGGCCCACGTATATTCGGAGTTATGGAAGTCCTCAGTCATCAGTCTGGCAATCTCGAGCATCCGGATATAAATACGGCTTCTCTCCGAGAGGTCAGGCAGGGACTGCGGGCGGTCAACCCGCGTTGCGGATATCGTAAACTTACCCGAGGCAGGCCCTCCGGTAGTCAGATAAATGATGTCAGCACCAGTCTTTTCAGCCAGCCATCCTGTACCTGGATACATTGGCCATATTTTCCCGCAGACTGGAGCGAAGAGCCGACCTTTCCTGTGGCTGAACAAATCCGGCATCATGATGCAGACACCTGATTTTCTCAATATCTTTATGGCGTTCGCAATTCCGCGCTGGTTGTTGTGGATGACATTTCCGTATTTCCTGAGGTGGACAGCTAGATTGTCCCAGCTCTGATTTCCGGGATTTTTGCTCGGCTCGTCGTAAAAGACGGCGATATCGCGTCCACGCAGCTGACCAGCAATCGAGAGTATGGCGGGGACAAAGAGACCTATGTGCGACAGGCAGACGATGATGCCGTTATCCATTTCCTCAAGAACCCTA
The DNA here is from genome assembly GCF_030263835.1 of Asaia sp. HumB. Lineage (NCBI taxonomy): Bacteria > Pseudomonadati > Pseudomonadota > Alphaproteobacteria > Acetobacterales > Acetobacteraceae > Asaia > Asaia sp. HumB. Next base: position 45,086 of record NZ_JARPML010000004.1, read on the forward strand.
TTGAGGTCCTTGTCATACTTCGAGACCTTGAGAGAATTTTGCACCGGGTCGAGGCCTGAGTTGAAAATTTCGGCTTCGAACACGGATAAGTCATTGTCCTCGGGGAGGTGAGCCCTGTTTGGAGGCATCGCCGGGCCACTATCCCCTCCCGGCGCATCGCAGTCCATATTATCGAGTTTAGCGAAATAAGCGTCCACCGCTTCACGAGTGGGGGCGCCATTACTGCCGGCCAGGATAAGTTCATGAGCCCTTAGAAGACCCAGTCGAATGGCATCGGACTGCTCCACCGCCGCTTTCCAGCCGCTCGCCGCGTAATGCGGTCCCCCACCTCTCCATTCGGAAAAATTCTCGCGGATGAGACGCTCAAGCGCGATGAGCACTGCCTTCTGGAGGTCCGCATCATCGCCCGCCATGGGGCGCTCCAGCACCAGTCCGCTTTCACCAGGGCCGCGCTGCGGGACCAGGACCGTTCTTTTGGCCATATGCTGGCTCATGGTTTCAACAAGCGGGAAGCTTCTGTCCCTGTCCATGAAGGAGAACGTGTCGTATCCCTCACCAGAGCCGTAAAATCTCTCGCACGGATAAATGATATAGTCGCTGTTCGGAGCCAAAACGGAACCAACAAGGGAGCCGATGTCGTTTCTTGACGAGTTTATGAAATCCGTATTCGCCAGACCGTCCGGGATTAAGGATAATGTATCACGCAGCACGGACGGTATCTCGGGGACGACAACCAAATATCCAGGCATGACAGTCCGCTTGCTGAAAGCCTGCCCCCATTAAGGGGCAGGAAAAAGGGGTGTTAGAAAGAGAAAGTCTTGCTGCAGAAAGAACTGTATTCGCCCATATACTTGACGTTCTTCGCCTCCCCGGCAGCGGCATGAAGGGCCTTGGATGCGTCCGAGGCCATGGCCGCCAATGCATTGATGTGAACCTGGGCGTGGGGAGCGAGAGTGTGAACGGTATCGAGAACAGGTGCCATTACTTCAGACCTTTTTTCCGCGATTCGACCGTAATATCACGGTCTTGACTATCTAATTACAGCGAAGAAATCTCGTCAACATAAATATCAATCGAAATGATGATTTATTGATTTGATAATATACATTAGTGTGACTAATTATTTTGTAAGATTTTTTATATAATACATCTATGAAGTTATAAGCACTTCTCAGATACATCAAAACATACCCCAACATGAGTATAATTAATCTCTCATTGGTAGATTATGTTGTCAAATCGGAATATTTATTGGAGGCCATGTTTGTGCTGCACTATATTACAAAGGATTTCAGTGTGTCATATTATGACTTACCGGCTACATGTCAGGCGCCACGACAATGATGGCTATCGATATTTGCGGCCGTTCTCGGCGAGCCCTTTCTGCCTGACATGTCTGCCCACAAGGACGCCCACTGAACCGAGCTGTCACGTTAAACTTTGTCGTGGTAGGTGCGGACGATGAGAGCGTCCTCAGCCAGCTATAAAGGGCACCGTTTTCTTCGTGAGTTGATAGCCCGCGCGGTCTGGCTGTATTTTCGCTTCCGGCTGAGTTTCCGCCTAGCACTACTTTGGCAGAAAACATTGGAAAGGGATTCCCTTGACGCCCGATCGCTGCTTCATAGGAGACCGGCTATGATGAGGGCTGGCGATGGACGGGGATTGGTGAGCGGATCTGGACGCATGGCTTGAGCCGTTTATGGCGGGGTTTGGCCATAAGGCGCAGCACACCATGTGCCCGGCCTATATTGCTGGGCTGATCGGTCCGGGCGATCGCAAGAGCATCCAGCCGATCGCGGCCCGGACGGGCGAGGTTCCGTATGATCGGCTGCATCACTTCGTCAGTGCTGGCGTGTGGGATAGCGCGCCGCTCGAGGCGGCCCTGTGGGACCAAGCCGATCACCTGGTGGGTGGCCCACGATCATGGCTGATCGTCGAGGACACCGCCTTACCCAAGAAGGGTACGCATTCGATCGGCGTTGCTCCGCAAGATGCTTCATCCCTCGGCAAGAATGCCAATTGCCAGACCATGGTCTCCCTGACCATGGCGGCGCACGAGGTCCCGGTCATGGTGGGCCTGCGGCTGTTCCTGCCGGACAGCTGGATCACTGACCCGATGCGTATGACCCGTGCACACATACCCGAAGACTATCAGACCGCCAGGAGCAAGCCCGAGATTGCGATTGCGTAAATCGACCGGATGAGAGCGGCAGGTATACGGTTCGGCTGCGTGCTGGCCGATGCTGGATATGGCCTGACGGCATCGTTCCGCCAGGCCTTGAGACAGGCGGGGTCTGTATTGGGCCGTCGGCATTCCGCGTCACCAGAAAGTCTACCCGCACGATGTCCAACTGATCTTCCCCGAGAGTGCGCGCAGTCGGCCACGCATCCGTCATGTGCCCGATCAGCCCTCGGTCAAGGCCGAGGTGGTGCTGGAGACCGCCACATGGCGACGGATGAGCTGGCGACGTGGTACCAAGACCGGCCTGGCCGCCAGGTTCGCCGCAATGCGGATCCGCATTGCGGACGGACCGCCCCAGCGTATCGGCAGGCTTGGGGCACAGCACATGCCGGGCGAGGAAGCGTGGCTGGTCGGAGAGCGGCGAAGCACCGGCGAACGGAAATATTATCTGTCCAATCTACCGGCCGATACGCCGCTCAAGGACCTCGCCCGGGCGATCAAGGCACGATGGGTCTGCGAGCAGGCCCATCAGCAACTCAAGGAGGAACTCGGCCTCGATCACTTCGAGGGGCGATCGTGGATCGGGCTGCATCGGCATGCTCTGCTCGGCATGATGGCCTATGCCCTCCTCCAATCCTGTCGCCTCAAGGCAGCAGGGCGGAAAAAAAACCATCACGGGTGCGCCGCCTCAGCCCAGTGTGCCAGCGATCCGTCAGTCCATTCTTGATCGCATCCTCCGACCACCATGCCGGCAGTGCCCTCACTGCGGCAGGACGCTCAGTCCACCCTCATCACAGAAAATGCCAAAGTAGTGCTAGGCTCAGGACTCATAACCAGAAGATGACGGTTGCTGCGAGGCAGATGGCTGAGAAGAAGACATTTGGGCATCTGTCATAGCGAGTTGCGACCCTCCGCCAGTCCTTGAGCCTTCCGAACATAATCTCGATGCGGTTGCGACGTTTATATTTTCGCTTGTCATATTTGACCGGTTTTCCGCGGGATTTCCGCCCCGGAATGCAGGGCCTGATCCCCTTTTCCTCCAAGGCATCCCGGAACCAGTCGGCGTCATAACCTCGGTCCGCCAGCATCCACTGTGTCATAGGAAGACTGTCCAGCAGGGCAGCGGCACCCGTATAATCGCTGATCTGCCCCGCAGTCATGAAAAAGCTCAGCGGTCGTCCGTTCTGATCGGTGACTGCATGCAGTTTGGTATTCATGCCGCCTTTGGGGCGACCGATCAGGCGGCCTGGATCCCCTTTTTTAGCCGCAGGCTCGAAGCAGTGCGGTGCGCCTTGAGATACGTCGCATCAATCATAATCGTCTGAGGCTCGGCTTGCGCAGCAGACAGACCATCCATCATCCGCATGAAAATGCCCATGTCGCCCCAACGCTTCCAGCGGTTGTAGAGCGTCTTGTGTGGACCATACTCCCGGGGCGCATCACGCCAGCGCATGCCATTGCGGTTCACAAAATGATGCCGCTCAGCACACGGCGGTCATCGACACGAGGCTTGCCGTGGCTCTTGGGAAAGAACGGCCGCAGACGTTCCATCTGTTCATCCGTCAGCCAAAACAGATCGCTCATCTTCAGTCTCCTTGCAGAGCCTGAATCAGATTTCAGCATTCAAATCAATGGGTCCTGAGCCTAAAGACCTCATGCATGATCGATGAAGACGCTGGTGATCTGCCCTTTTTACGATTCTTCATTCAGGAAAACCTGTGACCGTGCAATTGCTGCATCGATAAGGGCGATTGCCTCTTCCAGAGCGGTGTAATCGATTGCGAGCGGCTCAAACGGGACGGGTGCCGGTTCTGCGGTCTCTACTACCTCGACGATATCCATTGAAAACGCGCTATCATCGCACCGTGGCCGTCCCCGTTTGCGGCCAGGAAGAGGACGTACGGGAGGAAGAACTGCGTCACGCAGAGGTTCGAACCCTTTGAGTGCAAAAAGCCGTCGCGCCGTACGGTGGGTCACTTCGGTCACAAGACCCTCGGCAAGAAAGCGCTCGAGCAGGAGATAGGCAGCTTTCAGGGAGATATCGAGCAGGTCAGCGAGCCGTGTAGCCGATAGCAGGGGAAAAGCTGCAAGAAGGTCGATTGCTGTGCCTGCCCGCGAATTGCGTCGACGCGCCCCGCTATGAGCTCTTGCATGATGCCACTGGCGTTCGAGCCCGAGGACACGTGCATGTATACCTTCTGCCTCATCGGCCAGTGCATCGAGAAAGCAGGGGAGCCACGCCGATCGCTCCCAGGATGTGCCTGATGCAAAGGCCCGGGTTCCTGTCAGGGGAAGCCCGACACGCAGAAGTCCTGTTTCCTGCCAGAAGGCTACAAGCGCCCCGCGCATGGGAGAACGACTGTTCGCGTCATCGATCCACCGGTGGAATGCCCGGGCCGCCCCGAGAAGCGGCCCCACTGCTGCACTCTCGGAACGCAGAAGCTCCGTGGTCTGCCGGATCTGTGTCGTCTGGATGCGTGTTGGCTGAACGAGCCACCGATACTGCTCGAACGCAATTTTCGCATTGTCGATGAAAGATCCTCGATCGATCGCGTCTTCGCCCGGAATTACCGGGCGCAAGCCTTCCAGCTCGGCCGCCAGATACCACTGATCGATAACGTAACCATCCACGCGTGCGCAGATGCGTGCGGCCTCAAGCCGCTCACGAAACAGAATGGCGGGGAGCAGGGGATGATTATGGAGACGCTGGTCCAGTCGTCCTATTGCGACAGCGGCGCGGGTGAGTGCGCCATAGAGTGCATTGCTTGGAGACAGGGGGCGGTTCTGCAGATCAAAAGGGCGTGTCACAGATCGTCCAGGCTGGCAGGAACTGGGCTTTGAAGTGAAGCCAGGCGCCGCACACAAGCGGCAGAAGATCACGATCATCTCTGGAAAGGGCAACGCGCTGGACTGGCAGTTTCCCGGTTTCGACGACGTATTCGAGGGTCTGGCGGATGAGATCGGAGTGCGTGATTACGAGCCCGGAGAGGCGCCGATATGCAGCAGCTTCAGGTGCATCGTCAGTGCTTGAAGTGATGGATGCCATGACCTCTTGTGCTCTCGGACTAATGCGCTTCGTACATCTTTACGCTCATCAGGACGAGGCATCATCTTACCCTAATATGAACTTAGATTCAAGTAACGTCTTTTCCTAAATTCAGTCCCCTCCCCCTACTTCCGATAATTTCTATTATCGGAAGTAGGGGGGATCGGCGGAAAACGGCGCTGGAGGGGCCGAAAAGCGTGTCTCAAAGGCGCGGTTTCGATGCAGCGCAGGTCATCTCCCTGCCTATACGGCCGCGCTCAATGAAGGATGTCAGCTTTCGCTTCTTTTCTGCCGTTTAAATGGCAGATGTGGTTTGCTTAAAGCAGACATCGGCATCAGTCATCTTCTGCTTCATTCTCATGAACAATCGTGATACGTTTGTCCATACACGCAAGGAGGCTGAGTATGTCTGCCGTCACATTCCGGGTAGATGAAACACTGAAGGCAGCCGCTGTTGAGAAGCTGTCTGCTCAAGGCATTTCGCTTTCTGACGCACTGCGCGACACCCTCGCATATATCGCTGAAACGGGCCGCTCTCCGGTCAAGCGCACACTTGTCACAGACGAGGACGCTCAGCTTATCGAGATTGTGCGTGAACGTCTCAAAAACCGTGCCCAAAAGCATCGTATGACTTTTGCGGAGCTTAAGAGCCGTCATCGCGAATGAAAGAGTATTGTCTTGAATTCGACGATAGAGCGCTCAGGGAATGGGATGCTCTTGACGGCAGTGTGCGGAAGAAATTTGAAAAGAAGCTGGAAAAGCTGATCTGGTATCCTCACTCTTCAGGAAATGAGCTTCATCGCGACCTATCAGGGTTTTACAAGATCAAGCTTCGCAAAGATGGCTACCGCCTTGTTTATCAGGTCATCGACGAACGGATCGTCATCTATGTGATTGCCGTTGGCCGCAGAGCCGATAACGAGATTTACGAATTGGCGTCGAAACGGAAAGAGTGAATTTACTTTCTGCTAGGGCCTGTTAGGTCTTGATGTGGTCTGCGGCGGCTGCGATGCAGATGACGGCCATGAAGGAAGCGGCGGTTTTCTCGTATCGCGTGGCGACGGCTCTCCACTCCTTGAGGCGCGCCCACAGGTTCTCGACCAGATGCCGGTGCCGATACGCCCATTTCGGACAGGCGACCTGCGGTTCGTTGCGTTTGGACGGAATGACAGGGCGTGAGCCCCGGTCCCACAAGGCCTCGCGAAACCGGTTCGCGGCGTAGCCCCGATCGCAGACGACGTAGCGTGGAGCGTGCGGCAAGGCGTCGAGGAGCGCCATGGCTGAGGGGAGTTCATGCGCCTGACCTGGCGTCAGGGTGAAAGACAGGGCCTTGCCGCGCCCGTCGGCGGCGACGCAGACCTTGCTGCTAAAGCCTCCACGCGAGCGGCCAAGCGCTTCACAACTGCCTCCGCGTTCTCGGAATCCCCCTTTTTAGCCGCTCCCGCCGCCTTGTGATGAGCCCGGATGTTCGTGCCGTCGAGGAACACCATGCCCAAAGCAGGATCCCGGTCCTTTACCCGTTCGAAAAGCGCCTGCCAGACACCCGCTTTCGCCCACCGAATGAACAACTGGGCCGCAGTCCACCAAGGGCCAAGTTCAGCGGGAACGGCCCGCCATTTCGTCCCGTTCTGGTGCCGCCAGAAGATCGCCGAGACGGTCCGCCGCAGATCGCGCGGCGGGGTTTTACCTTTCGGACGGACCGCCTCAATCAGAGGTTCCCACACCGACCACGCATCATCGGAAAACACAGACTGCATCATGCTCATCACAATGAGCTATGCAATCTCATACATGTTCCAAGACCTAACAGGCCCTAGAAAGTCAGCTTCCGCCTCATCTCGGACGTCAGAGCGCGGCTCGACCTCTCCCAGGAGCTGACGTGCTAAGAGGGTGCAGATTGGTGCCCGCGGATTCCGGAGCGGTTCATTCATCGCAAAAGCCGTTTTTGTGTTTCAGGTCAGTTGAAAGCGCCGCTTAGATCTTCGTAAGTCGTGCGCTCGGCAACCATTCCGGCTTCGCTGGCGGTGACCTCGCGCTCGAGGACGCGGTTCTTGTCGAAGCGGATGCGCACCTGCGTTGCTGCTGCCGCGTCGCCGCAGTTCAGGGTTAGGACGAACTGGGTCCAACCATAGGCCGAGACGCTCGCCGTGTTGACGTCGCTCAGCGAGGCAACCACGGATTTAGGGATGTATACGGTCGCAGGCCCGACCGTGAGCGATAGTTTTTCGATCGGGGAGCAGGTCGTGCGGCCGCCGGAGCAGAGATGGACCGAGTGGCTTGACGTGATGGCGGTTACCAGCGTTGCTGTTACTTTCGTGCCGGCTAAGGTTGTCTCAAGGGTGATCGTGCCGGTTGCGGGGATTTCTGTCGGTGTCGGGGTCCGGGACTCCGCGCGGACAGGGCTGTCCCCAAGGAACACGAGGAGGGCGCAGGCGAGCAAAGCCAGGAGGCGGTTGCGCAATAGCGGGCAGAGCGGGGGCATTGTCGTCTCCGATGGTGCCACAATTCAAGGTTTTAACGGGAAGAGAACGTGCAGGCAGGAGCGTAGGGTAAGCGCTTATGGCTTTTCCATTAGAATGCAATTCACAAAGCGGCTCCAAAATTCAATTCCTTGTTCTGTGGTAAATTATATCATCGGAAGCAGGGGGGTAAAAAGACTTGTGCATAAGCTGCGTTTCTCGACGCAGAAAGTGATACTGTCTTCAATATAGTTGCGGCGCGGTTGTATCGGGTTTATGGCGTGATGATTAATTTGCAGCGATGACTGGCGTGTATCCGGATATGAAGCGTGTTCTAGTCATAGGGTGTCCCGGAGCGGGAAAGTCTATAGCGGCGAAGAGGCTGGCAGCGAAAACGAATCTGCCGCTCATACATCTGGACCGGCATTACTGGGGTTCTGGCTGGGTTCCTACCAACGACCGAGTTTGGCGTGAGAAAGTTATATCTCTTGCGTCGCGCGAAAGCTGGATAATCGACGGCACTTACGGAAGCACACTGGAAGAAAGAATATTTCGAGCGGATACGATTATTCATCTGGATTACCCGACGGCAGTTTGTTTGTGGCGTGTAATCAAACGCACGTTTATGCAATTTGGGAAGGAACGCGTTGATGAGTTTATCCCAGGGTGTCCGGAGCGATTCAATCTCGGTTTTCTTAAGTTTGTCCTGCTTTATCGTCGCCGACTTAGATTGGTACACCTCGCCAAAATATCAAAATTCTGCGGTGCACGACACACTTTCACGCGCCCGTCCGATCTCGAAAAATTTCTCGAATCGTTGTCAGAACCATCGCAGCGAGAACAGGTGGCAAGCGATTCTAATCCACAGCGTCTCGCATCAACGGACCAGATGCGCGCGCAAAGCATCGATAAAAACTCGAACCTTGGAGGATAGGCTGCGATGTGCCGCATAGACGGCATGTACCTCCACCTTCTCCGCCTCATAGTCTGGGAGCAGTCTCACAAGTCGCCCTTGCTCGATTAAGGGGCTTGCCAAGAAGGCAGGCAAACGCCCGACACCTCCCCCGCTCTCAAGGACGACCTGCAGGACGGCGGGCTCAGGGATGACGGATCGAACAGCGACGAGTACGCGATGCTCGCGATCAGAGCGATCCCTGAAACGCCAGATAGACGGTTGATCGGTCCACCCAAGCAACTCGTGATCGGCCAAGTCGTGTGGCGTTTGGGGCCTACCTCTTTCCAAGAGGTAGGCCGGGCTCGCGCAGGGCCATAATTCGATCCTCCCCAGCTTGCTGGCGAGCAGGTCAGAGTCAGCCATTGCCCCTATCCGGATTGCCACGTCGACATCCTCCCTCGCCAGATCGACGATCCGGTTCTCGGCCTCAAGATGAACGCGCAGATCAGGGTAGTCTCGCAGAAAATGCGGCAGCATCGGCGCCACCAGCCCGATTGCGAATGTCGTTGCTGCGCTGATTTTTAGAACGCCTCGAGGTTGCCCTGTCACCCCATCTAGGGCCGCGGTAGCCTCATTCAGATCGTCCATGACGCGTCTTGCGTGGATCAGGAGTATGCGCCCGGCCTCGGTCAGTCTGAGGGCATGCGGGCCGCGCTCGAACAGCTTTGCCCCGATTTCCCTCTCCAGACGGAACAATGCCCGGCTGAGCGATGATTTAGGCGTTCCCGTGGCGCGCGAGGCCGCGTTGAGGCTCATGGTCTCTGCTATGCGCAGAAAGCTGCCGAGATCATCTGAGTTCATGGGCTCGTGTTCCAGATATGGAACAAGATGTCTACGATGACGCACCTGCCCTGTCCAACGGGCACGGCTTATCGTGCCTCTTCAGTAAGGGGGCCGAGATGTCAAAACCAGTCATTCTGATTACGGGCGCAACCGGACAGCAAGGCGGGGCCACGATCCGCGAGATGCAACGTCGAGGGCATTGGCACATTCGCGCGCTTGTTCGGGATCTGAAGGCGCCAAAAGCAGTCGCTCTGGGAAAGCATCGGGTTGAGCTCGCTCATGGTGATCTGGATGATAAACACTCCCTGCGATTGGCACTTGATGGGGCTGAGGGCGTTTTATCTATCCAGTCGCCGATGAAGATCGGTCCAGCTGGCGAAGAGCGACAGGGGAAAAGGCTTGCCAGCCTCGCCAAGGAGAGTGGCGTGCGGCACTTCGTGCAGTGCTCCGCAGGCGGGGTTGAGCGACGGAGCGGCGTGCCTCATTTCCAGAGCAAATGGGCAATCGAGAAGCACATCGAAACACTCCGTTTGCCAGCTACGACTTTGCGTCCAGCGGCCTTTATGGAAAACTTTTCGAGCCTGATCTTCCGGATCACTATGCTCTCCATGATGAAGACCTATCTGGGGCCGGATCAGGCCATGCAGCTTGTCTCTGTGCAGGATGTTGCCTGGTTCGCTGCAGAGGCGTTCGAGAAACCTGATCAGTACCTTGGTCGGATCATTGAGCTTGCAGGCGACAGCGTGACGGGCCGCTCCGCTGCATCAATTTTGAAGGATGCCGGGATACGGCCTTGCCGCAGCTTTACGATCCCCTCTGTCATGCGAAAGCGCCTGCCCGAGGACTTTCGTCTGATGTTCGAGTGGATCGCCCGAGACGGCTTCAAGGCTGACATTCCCGCTCTGCGGAGCGAGTACCCTTCATTGCTGACGCTCGAGGACTGGGCGCTGCAACGCACGTAGGATAGCTGCGAACGCCTGTCGTTGTCTGCTGATCGGATCGGGCGATAAGGCATAGCGAGATAAGATTGCCGATAAGCGGAAATTAGCGATTTTGCGCCATTTTCCTACTTCCGATTCATTATATTATCGGAAGTAGGGGGTGCGCGGAAATCAACTGCGGATGGGCCGGAAAGCGCGTCTCAAATTCTATTTTCAGAAAGCTGCCATTTGGCTGCATTCCGTAAGGTGTCATGCACAAGTCCTGTGTCACTTTCGCCAAAGGTGACACAGGACGTAATGCCTGGGCTACCGTCAGAGACCGTTTGAGAATGTCTATGGATGGCTGACGCGGCGGAGCAGAAGGCTGCTCATGGCGACATCGATCATGGCGCCGGACACGTCCAGGCGCTTTTCGTAGTCGCGGACGAGGCGTCGCCACCGTGTCATCCAGCCGAACGTGCGTTCCACCACCCATCGTCGCCGCAGCACCTGGAAGCCCTTTGGCTCGGGGAGCTTGCGGACAACCTCGAGGGTGAAGTCTTGAAATGCGGCAAGGCTCGACAGCTTGCCCCGGTCGTAGGCGCCATCCGCAAACAGGTGCTTGAGCCAGGGCCAGCGCTTGCGCACGGCCGCCACAATCAGTTCAGCCCCGGCCGCATCCTGCACGTCCGCCGTAGTCAGGTTCGCCATCAACAGCCGTCCGTCCGTATCCACCGCGATATGGCGCTTGCGACCCTTGGTTCGCTTGGCGGCATCGTAGCCACCGCCATCTGGTGCATGCGGCGCTTTCACCGTCTGACTGTCGACCACGCCTGCCGTAGGACTCGCCTCCCGACCCACCCGTTCGCGGTCGATCATCAGCGCGATGTCATGAATGGTGCGAAACATCAGGCGACGCACGAAGCGCCGGAACCACCAATACACCGTCTGCCAAGGACCGAAGTTCGTTGGCAGCATCCGCCAGCCGCCGCCACTGCGGGCCATATAGCGGATAGCATTCAGCATCTCGCGCATGTCCGCCGTGGGCTTGCGACCGCGCTTCGCCACCGGCGGGAGGAACGGCCGCACCCGCTCCCATTCGGCATCCGTCAGATCCGTCGGGTAGCGCTTCGTACTCTTCTCAATATCGGCCATCCGGCCACGGCTCACTCGGGTCCACATCCCAAGCTTGAATCATGCCCAACTCAAACTGCCAAGACCATTCTCAAACGGTCTCTTAGGTCCTGTTAGGTCTTGAGATGATCTGTGGCTGCGGCGATATGGATGACGGCCATGAAGGAAGCTGCTGTTTTCTCGTATCGGGTGGCGACGACTCTCCATTCCTTGAGGCGGGCCCAGAAGTTTTCGACGAGGTGTCGGTGCCGGTAGGCCCATTCTGGGCCAGCGACCGGAGCTTTATTGCGTTTTGGCGGGATGACCGGGCGCGAGCCCCTGTCCCACAGCCTCTCAAAACTGGTTTGAAGCATATCCCCGGTCACAGACGACGTAGCGTGGAGCGCGCGGCAAGGCGCCAAGGAGCACCATGGCAGAAGGGAGTTCGTGGGCCTGACCTGGCGTCAGGGTAAATGACAAGGCTTTCCCGCGCCCATCAGCGGCGACGCAGACTTTGCTGCCAAAGCCTCCACGTGAGCGGCCAAGTGCTTCACGATTGCCGCCGTGTTCTCGAAGTCCCCCTTTTTAGCGGCTCCCGCTGCCTTGTGATGAGCCCGAATGTTCGTGCCGTCGAGGAACACCATGCCCAAAGCGGGGGCCCAGTTCTTTACCCGCTCAAAAAGGGCTTGCCAGACGCCGGCCTTCGCCCAGCGGATGAAGAGTTGGGCTGCGGTCCACCATGGGCCGAGCTCAGAAGGAATAGCTCGCCACTTCGTCCCATTCTGATGCCGCCAAAAATTTGCCGACATGGCCCGCCGCAGATTGAGCGGCGGCGTCTTGCCTTTCGGTCGGGCCGCTTCGATCAATGGTTCCCACACTGACCATGCATCATCGGAAAACACAGAAGGCATCATGCAACATTTCTGCTCGCCGGTCGGATGTCAGCGTTTCATCACCGTCTTCTCCGCTATCCATAATCTCTTCGCGTCACCCGCTTGCACCACTACCGCCCTTTCCCGTCACATCCAACGTGACAGCACCCCTCTATCTGCTTAGTTCCGGAGGACACGGCACATGATCTCGATAGCGATCCCAGTGCTTGATAAGTTCGGCAATAACCGGCGCGCCAGCACGTTCGTTGTTGTCGAACGCGAGCGCCTGTCCGGGGCCCTCGTCTCCCATGGACTGGGTGATGGACACATCCGGCGGGGGCATCGAGAAATTGCTACCTGCACGCAAGACCATTACACGCATGGGGTCGATGTCCCCAAGTGATGCCAGAAGACGCATCGTGATCTGATTGCTTTGACTTTCCTCGTTTGTCATCACAAAGAGGCCCCTCCCATGCGTCCACAGCCGCACCCAGTCCTCGGCCCACCGGGTCCGTGCGCTCCCATGCCAGTACCGCAGCGCCCCCAGCGTCTCGCCCATCATTAATTGTGGTCGTTTTTGCGCCTCAGGGAAACCATTCCACTGAGCGCGGCGGCGCGCGATAGCTGGATCATCGCTCAATGTCGCACGGCGACTGATTCCGTAGGCCCAGGTCGCAAGTCCAGCATTTAACGGATAGGCTTTGGAAAGGTCCGCAACATCGGTGACGGACCCATAATGATTGGCAGCAGCAGGCAATTCGTTAGGCTGGTTGGCGCCAATGGCATACAGACCGTATGGCCAACCTTTAGGAATCGTTCTGTCGTCGATTTCGCGCATTGCATCTCCATCAACAACCCAACGTGCCCAAGCCACGCTTCCGATCGACGCGACATGGGGGTCAACTCCCGAGATACCAGTGAATAGCCAGTATGTATGATGCAGGTCGAATCGTGGATCGAGCGCGAGCGCGATGAGGTCGGCAGTGCCGTGACGCAGTACGACAGCATAAACGCCGTCCGTATTACGTCGCAGAATCTGCGGCATTCCGCGTACAGGCACTAATTGGTTCAGATGCAGCCGTTCGACCCAATCCTGATATTCTCCTGGCGCGTCACCTATGTCTTTGCCATTCTCCCATCCAGCGACGACAATCACTTTCGGCTCAATCGCGGCAGCCGCTGATGCTGGTTCTGATGTCCAACATGCCAGAAAGGAAACAACTAGCCAGACTAAACGTTGCCCCCGCGATCGACTATCTTTGTATTCTATCATTACTCTAACCATAGTTCTCAAAAAAAACATATGTTCGATATTGGCCCCGTCGAGACTAACTCTCGTCAGACTGAGAAGATTCCTAAATCTTGATCGCACACGTCGCTCCTTTCATGCGTCCTAGTATAGTAAGCTGACACAGATGACAGACAGTTATTTTAGCAGTGTGAGCGTTCCGCTTACATCCAGCGTCGGCACCATGATACGATAGGATTGCGACATTGCGCTGTAGTTCCCATGCACCGTTTTCTCGTTCATGACAGCATGAACGGGAGCACGGCGTAGCCCATGCACAATGAAGGCATAGGCGGTCCACCACGGATGGAATTTTCCCTCAGGAAGCGACCACGACACCGTGGTTCCTGTACCTGTGGTCTGGCACGTGAATTTGGTCCGACTATAGGCACCTTTTTGGAACGCGAAGCTGTGTCCGTCATCGGTGTAAATACTGCCTTCGCAGTCCGGCCCCGGATAGACATCGACTAGGAGTGGACCAGTCAACTTTTGGTCGGTGCTCTGCACCAAGGCCTGCCGCGGGATAATGCTGCCTGCTCGAACATAGACCGGCATTTCACCTAATTTAGGCGTAACAAATGTCTGGTGGGAAGTGTTGGGTTTCTCTTCGCCGATGATGAGACTTCCCCCCGCGCCCCACTGCGACACGGGCCGCAATCCCTCGACGGGGCGCCCTGTCCAGAAATCAAACCACGCCCCTGGCGGAAGGGTGACATTATAGCCGCCCATGTCGATCGGTGAAGTTGCGGGCGCAACCAGCAATGACCGCCCCCACATGAATTCACTGCCGTTCGACACATCAAGCGGCCCGCCCCATCCCATCGCCTGCGGAAACTCCATGAAGAGCGGCCGCATCATCGGCACACCCGTGCGCGACGCTTCTTCGGCAAGACTGTAGTTATAAGGAAGCAGGCGATAGCGGGCCTCGATAAAGCGGCGTCGAATGGCCTCATGCTCCGGCCCGTCGCCCCATGGCTCCTGCGGGCGGCTATGCGGATCAGCGTGCGACCGCGCGATAGGGGTGAACATCGCAAGCTCGTACCAACGTGTCAGGAGTTCCGCCGAGGCCGTTCCCGCGAAACCGCCGATATCTGTGCCCGCAAATGTGAAGCCGCTCAGGCCGAGACTCTCGAGCATTGGGACCGCAAGACGGAGATGGTTCCAACTTGAAAGATTGTCTCCCGTCCACGTCACGCCGTAGCGTTGGCCGCCAGCATAGGAGGCGCGGGTCATGACAAACGGACGCTCGTCGGGTTTAAGCGCCAGTAGACCCTCATAGGTCGCACGATGGTTCAACATCCCATAGACGTTATGGATTTCCGCGTGGCTGGCCGTGCGACTTTGAAAACCGGATTCGTCAATCCGGTGCACATTATCTAGCGGCATGGTCTTTGTCGGGGTCTCAAAAATTGCCGGCTCATCCATGTCGTTCCAGAAGCCGGCGACACCGTTCTTGACATAAAATTCCTTGTAAAGTTGGCCCCACCAAGCGCGTGTCGCCGTCTGTGTGAACTCCGGGAAGAGCGCGGGACCGGGCCAGACCGGGGCGATATAGGGTTTGCCGACGGACGTCTTCACGAAGCGATCCTGTACTATGCCGGTGTCGTAGGGTGTATAGCCGATACTAGGTGCGTCCGCGATGTGGAGATCGGTGATCGCGATCGTCTGTATGTGTTGCGCGCTAAAATCTGAGACCATCTTGGAAAAATTTGGAAAGGTCTTAGAATCCACAGTGAACGGACGAAATTTCTCCTGATAATCGACATCCATCCATATGGCGTCCGAAGGAATGCGATCTTTACGCAAGCGTTGCACAACGCTCCGGAGGCGCGCCTCTGTCGGATACCCCCAACGTGATTGCTGGAAACCAAGCATCCACCGGGATTCCGGCGCCGGGGTGCCGGTTATACTGGCATATTGCTTCTCGACATCTTTGGGCGTCGGACCTGCCATGACGTAGTAATCGATGGGGCCACCGGGAGCTTCGATTCGCAGCTCGCTGGGAACAGTATGACCGAAATCAAACGACGTTCTCCAGGTATTATCGAGAAATAAGCCATAGTATCGACCCTGGCTGAGCCCCATGAAGAACGGAATATCTTTGTAAAGCGGATCTTGACCTTCGGAATAGCCATAGCTGTCGGTGTTCCACATGGCATAGCTGCGGCCCAGACGGTCCAGTGGGCCGAACTTGTCACCAAGACCGAAATAGTGCGCATCCTCGGGGATCGACTTGATCATGGAAAAGCCATGACCATCGACCGCGGACATAGCCGGGCCGTGGATATCGCTGAGGAGACTATATCCTGCCGCATCGGTGATCGTAATACCGCCGCTGTCGCGGGCAATCGAAACACGGAGGGCTGACGTGTTGAAACCCAGATCGAGCGGTGTCTCAAAAACACGTATAGAGATGCGTTTATCCCTGACGTCCGCTGGCACGGCCCAGGAAGCGTTTTCCGGCAATGCGCCGTTTTGCCCGATCCTGACCCGCAGAACCGTAGCGGAGAGTGCCGTGATCTGAATGCCGAGGCGACCATGGCGCCATTCCAGTCGATCAGACGTGGCTGCATGATCCGCTGCGGTCTGTGGCGTCGTTCGCGCGTGAACGGGATGAGACAGGCTTAAAGATAATGCCGTTCCAAAAACGAGGACCAACGGCGATAATCGTTTGAAAGTCATTATAGAATTGCCTGTCAACAAGGAATTTCCGGATCGCGACCGCCAAGAAAACAACAGGCCCCTCCGAAGAGTCATGTTGTTTTTCAAGAAGATTTATTAGAATCCAACAGATATATTTCCCGTTATGCTGAAGCGTGGATACAGATAGTACGTTGGGGACCCACTAGCCGAAACTGTACTGCCGTAGATACCTTTTGTCGTTTGCGCGTTCGCCACGAGACCGCTGACGCCGGTGCGGATGAAGCTGCCGCCTAGATTGCTGAAGTTGAGCTGGAACTTTGGCGTTTTCATCGCGCCGAACGACTTGAAACGGTATCCTATCGCCAGATTATCGGTCACATACCCCGGCATTTTCTGGTCATTCATAAAAGTCGAGTATTGGGACGAGACATAGCTTACGCTGCCATTCGCGAAGAAGGTCCCGTTATCATAGGTCAAGCCCGCACTAGCATGGACGTGTGGCGACTGAACGGCTGTGTTTCCTTTGGTCGGCAAAAGGTCGCCGACAGTCTTACCGTTAAGTGTACCCGTCGTAGCTATATTCGAATCCGTGGTGGCATTCAGATACTCGACCGAAACAAACGGGCTGACATGATGATACGGATGCCCTGAAATCATGAAATCAACACCACGTGCGGTTTGGTTGCCCGCGTTGATCGTCGAGCTGATGGACTGATTGTTCAGATAGACATTTGTCGACAAAAGTCGGTTTGTAATGGCGTAATTGAAAAGCTCCAGATCGGCCATCAGATATTGATTGTTGAACCGCCACCCAAGCTCCTCCTTGATAGAATACTGGGGCTTCGCATTGTACGGATTTCCAACATACGTACCCGTTTGCGCGTCAAAAACCTGCCCGAGAGAACCTGGATCCGGCATCCGGAAGTCACCTTCGGCATTCACATAGACCATATTATGACTGTCGATATTGTAACTGATCGCAGCCTGCGGCAAAGGCACCACTTGATTGGACTGAATGCGCGGCGCCGTCGAGGCGTAATTGCCACTCCATCGATTGATCATCGCGATCTTGAAACCGGCGTTAATACGCAGCTTGTCGTTGAGGAGCTTCGTGTCGTCTTCGATGAACAGAGAATGAATTTTCCAGCCGCTATCCCCCTTATAGGGCATGTAGCGCGACCCACTGACGTAGATGCCGGCACTCGAAGCATAGGGAAACGGCTGCTTGCCCGTTGAAGATAGCGCGGAGTAACGATTGTCGACTTGGTTGTCCTGATAGTCGAACCAATAGCCAAACGTGAGGCGGTCATGCACGTCGATATCGTAGTTTAACTTGGCGACAGCGCCAGCGTGTGGGCGATAAACGCTATAATACGAGGCTGCGGGGAGATTTCCGCTGATGGCATTGCCGTTTGGCCCAACGGTCGCCGGGGTGGCGCTTCCGTTAAAAAGCGATCCATTATAAGTATAGCCGCCATTATAGACATAATATGGCTTGAAATCCAAAGAAAACCGAGATGGAAGTTGGACATGCAGTGGAAGCGTGACGAAAACCTGATCCCACATGTTACCATTCAGCATACCATAATCCGACGGATTGGCCTGGTCATAGCTTGACGAGTAATTAAACGTGCGCACCCTACTCTTCTTATCAAAGAACTGCTGAGCCGTCGGATTCAGCGGCGCCATTGTGAACTGATGGTTCCAAGAGACGAACAGATTGACAAATGACCCGTCCTGGAAATCCTTAGTGGCGCCCACATCCAGGTGACGGCGTTCATTGGTGCCGGGACCGTCCCAGGTGCGGGCGTGAGTATGTGAAAATGAGGTATAGGTTCGGATGCCGGAGTGACCGATCGCACCGCTTTCAACGCGGAGGAATTCTCGCGAGAGATTGTTGGTGCCGTAAGAAAAATCCATCAGTCCGCCGAATTTGTCAGAAGGCTGGAAGGTTTCGGAGTTCATTATTCCTGCCGCAGCAGATGTCACCGGCAGGTCGATAGCCGCGGAGCCAGGCGTCACGGAAATCGCAGCCAGATTTTCCGTGTCGACGTTCTGATTAAGGTAATAAGCCGTTGCGACCGGAACGCCGTCAAGCAAGATGCCCATGTCGGAATCGGTCAGGCTACGACTGTTGATTTGGCCGCCAAGTATGCCGGAGGAATCGACTGTAGACACGACGACACTCGGCAGATTTTTGACCATATCAAGAGCTGTACTCGCGGGGCTCTGCATGTCGATATATTGACGTGTTACAGTCTGGATGGAATGGGAGGCTGTTTCATGTCGCATCATACCGCCGCCGCCGTTAAGAGCCCGTCGGGAAGAGGTCACTGAAATCGCTTCTTCTTGCGCCGCTTCGGCTGCGACGCCGGCATGACGCTTAGGCGCACCGGGAGGTTTCGTCGGGGCCGAATGCGCGGGCTTCGGGAACGGCCGATGTTGCGGCGTGCTTTGCGCAGATGCCACACATGTTGCGCTGGCAAGCATGGTGGCTGCCATAAGGTAAACACGCTTCGCTCTAAAGATCATTCCGAGTTTCCTGTAATAAATGGCGCCGGATAAGGAGGCAGCAGCCTCAGGATGAAGTCTGGATTCCACCAGAGATATGGCGCACGTCTGCTTATCGGCATTGCCGACTGATTAAACGCACCCAATGAGCAGGAGAGAGAACCTCTCCTGCATCCGGATTGCGACAATGCTTCTGGAACGATCCGGTTTCGTTATGTAATTGATTATGGAGGGCTGTGCCATCACCAAAAAGACACTTCATCATTGCTGATATGAGAGCGGCGTGGAACGGAACGCCCTCAAGGTAACGTTTTCAAAGATGCGTTATATGTTAACGCCGCTCAGAAATATCTTTTCGATTTCTAAAATAATCAACCGAGCAGCTGCCGACAATTGGCGCGATCGATCAGCACATAATGCAAGAGTTAGCGGAGAAAGATTTCGGTGGAAAATAGGCGTGAACGCAATCTCTTCGGATTTAACTTCGTGCATTACGTCGAGATAACTCAGTATTCCTACCCCGGCCCCTGACAAAACAAGCGACTTGATCATCTGAATGTTGTTTGCGGAGGCGACAGGAGTGAGCGTTATCTCAGTTTCGATTTCCAACAATTTGATCTGTCGACGAAGCGCGAGCGGCGGAGCCGGTAAAACCATCGGAAATTGAGCACAAAGACTGAAACGTGCTGGCGAACATTGCGTAATTGGGTGTCCCGGCGGGCTGATAAAGCCCAAAGGGAATTCAGCGTGTGATCGTACGACGAGCTGCCGCAAGTTGCCGGGATCAAGCATAAGCGCAAAGTCAGCTCCGCCCTCCACAAGAAGGGCGCCAATATCCTGATTGTCTCGAACATGCGTATTAACGAGAATTCCGGGATGCGTCTGACGAAGGACACCGATCAGCTCCGGCATGAAGCCCTTGGTGAGGGCATCGGGGATAAGAACATCGACTTTCCCGCGCCGCAGCCCTTTCATATCGTCGATCTGAACCATTAGGCTATCCAAATCGCGCACCCAACGCCGCCCCGCGGTCAAAAACAACTCACCTGTCGCCGTCAGGCGCAGCCCAGTCGGCAAGCGCTCGAACAGGGGGGTGCCGAGCATCTTTTCGCCTTGAAGCAGCTGGCGGTCTACAGCGGAAGCCGCGATGCGAAGGTCTTCTGATGCCTTGCGGATCGAGCCGTGTTGGGCAACCGCCATGAAATAATACAGGAAACGAGAAAAGACTGGCATGAGAAACCTCTCTCATTTCGCGAACGAACAAGACTGATTTGTATCATATACAAGACCGGTCGTGCTGTGAAACAACTGTCCACCTTCTAAGCTCCCTCGTCCACTTGTTCCGTGAGGCTAAAAATGTCCCAAGCGCTTGATCACCCAATCGACTTGCCACGCAACTGCTCATTTGATGCACTCGATTGGGAGATTCTTGCGCGCCACTGGTATCCGATCGCGTTGGTGCGAGAGGTCGGCACTCAGCCGGTAGGCGTCACGCTCTTGGATGAACCCTTGGTTGTCTATCGGGCGGTCGACGCTCTCGTCGTCGCACAGGATTTATGCCCCCATCGGGGCGTGCCGCTGAGTCTCGGCTCCGGCGATGGGCAAACGATCGCATGCGCCTATCACGGCTTCAGGTTTGGGCAGGAGGGAAGGTGCGTTCGCGTCCCTGCCCATCCGGATACGGCCATTCCCAAGAAGCTCAATCTACGGACCTATCCTGCCGTCGAGCGATACGGCCTGATCTGGACCTGCCTTCGGCCGGAGAACGCAATCGACATTCCGGAAATGCCTCACTGGGATGAAGTGGACTTCCAGAAAATTACATGTCCGTGGATTGATATTGCAGGGTTCGCTGGACGTCAGTTAGAGGGGTTTCTGGACGTTGCCCATTTTGCATTCGTGCATACGGAGACCTTCGCCGACCCCGAGAATCCTGTTGTTCCATCCTATCTCCCAAAGGCGACAGAAAAAGGATTTGAGGTGGAATACCGCAGCTTTGTCGGCAATTACCCGATTGGGGTGTCGGACAAAGGGCGCGCCGGGTTCGAGTGGCTGCGTCATTTCCGCACCCACTTGCCCTTTACCGCAACTCTTGAGATTCATTTTCCGGACGAAGCTCGCCTTGTCATTATGAACGCGGCGTCCCCCGTTTCAGCCAAGAAGACACGGTTGTTCGCACCGATCTGTCGTAACTTCGACAAGGAACTCCCGATCCAGGAGGTCTACGATTTCAATCTTCGTGTATTCGCAGAGGATAAGGTCATTGTGGAATCGCAGAAGCCCGAGTGCCTGCCTCTCGATCCCACGATGGAGGCGCACGTGATGGCGGATCGGAGTTCGATCGCCTATCGACGCGGACTGCGCGATTTGGGTCTTAGCTGTTTCTTTATTTCCTGAGCCGATGATGTTGGATTCGTTCTTTCCAGTCGTTATACGGTCGCTTGCGTTGGAGGGGCCTCACTGCCTTAAGATCGGGCTCGCGTACGCCGATGGCAGGGATCTGCCAGGCTTCACGCCCGGTGCCCATATCGACGTCCGCACACCATCGAACGCAATTCGTCAGTATTCGCTTTGTAGCAGTCCAGACGATCTTTCGCTTTACGAGATATGTATCAAGCGCGAAGCCAAGTCGCGCGGGGGCTCAGAATCGTTACATGCCCTTTCGCAACTTGGCGACATACTCATGATCTCCGTCCCCCGGAATGCATTCGCGTTGCCGGACGCTGAAAGTTACGTTCTGATCGCTGGCGGCATTGGAATTACGCCACTCATTCCGATGTCGTATCAGCTAAAGAAGCAGGGAAAGCGTTTTGACTTCCACTACTATGCGGCCTGCCCCGAAGAGGCGCCGTTTCGGCGCGAATGGCGTGCAGGGGTGTTCGGCCCCGATGCCACCCTGAACGCAAACGTGGTTGATCATCCCCCAGCCGGGCTGGATACGGTAGACCCCCAAGGGGCGGTGATGCTTTGTGGCCCTGCCCCCTTCATGGAAGCGATGCGCACGTATGCCGTTATGCGAGGGTGGGCAACCGAACAGATCCATGTGGAGCATTTTCAACCCCCTGCCGATGCGCCTAAGGCGCACGAGGAGGGAGATGGCCGTTTCGAGGTTCATCTCTTACGCTCGAATCGGCGTGTCACCGTGTCAGCAGACCAAACCATCGCCGAAGCGCTTCTGGCGGCAAACATTTCGGTCAGCCTATCTTGTGAGCAAGGGATGTGCGGGGCATGCATCACTCCGATGCTTTCCGGCGATGCCGATCACCGTGACTGCGTGCTGAGCGACGAGGAAAAGGCACGCAATACGCAGATCGCCTTGTGTTGTTCCCGCTCGAAGGGAGGCGAGCTTGTCCTCGATCTCTAATAGCAGCATGGTCATGAATGCTGCGTCTTCCCAGGAGGAACTTGAGCGGCTTGCCGCACGAGTCCGGGACGATCTGGCGAGGATCGGCTACGCGACAGGCGAGTGGAGTATTCCGCGCCTAAAGAGCGAGAATCGCGTGCTCGACGTGGCGATCATCGGCGCGGGCCAGGGCGGCTTGGCGGCCTGTTTCGCGTTGCGCCGTCTCGGGGTTACGAATGTCGAGGTGTTCGACCGAGCGCACACGGGACAAGAGGGCCCGTGGACAACGTTTGCGCGCATGATCACATTGCGGACGCCCAAACATGTCACGGGACCAGATCTCGGAATTCCGAGTCTGACGCTACAATCCTGGTATGAGGCCCGCTGCGGCACCCTAGCATGGCAAGCGCTCAACAAGATTTCGCGTGAGGACTGGCAGTCTTATCTGGATTGGTTGCGCGCCACGCTGTCCTTGCCGATCCAGAACGACAGCTGCCTTGTTGATGTCGGATGGAGGGACGGCCTGCTTCGTCTGACATTCGAGAGCGAAGGCGGAAAACGCACTGAACGTTGGGCACGAAAACTTATCCTCGCGACGGGTATCGACGGCGGTGGCGCATGGCATGTACCAGACTTCATCATCCAGTCCCTGCAGCCCTCCCGTTACGCACATACGTCCCAACAGATCGATTTCAACGCGCTGCGCGGTCGGCGCGTGGGGGTACTGGGTGCCGGCGCATCCGCATTCGACAATGCCGCGACCGCGCTGGAGCATGGCGCGGCCAGCGTCGACCTCTGCCTCAGGCGTAAAGCCATTCCGGCTGTCAATCCTTATCGCTGGATGGAAAATGCCGGTTTCCTCGGGCATTTTCCCGATCTTCCGGATGAAACGCGTTGGCGGTTCATGCACCGGATCTATGATCTGAACCAGCCACCGCCGCAGGAGACATTCTGGCGTTGTCGCCAACATGGCAATTTTACCTTTCACCCAGGAACTCCCTGGCTGAGCGTAAGGGACGACGGTGAAAAAGGCATCATCGTCGTCACACCGCACGGCGAGATGTCTTTCGACTTTCTGATTATCGGAACGGGGTTCGTGCTGGATCTGATGCGCCGCCCGGAAACACGTAGTTTCGCCGATGCCGTCGCTTTGTGGCGCGATCGTTTCGTTCCACCGCAAGGACAGAGTAGCTCCTTACTCGGCAGCCATCCTTATCTTGGGACGCGCTTCCAGTTCCTGCCCCGCGATGCAGGTGATCCGCGGGCGCCAATGCTGAACGCCATTCATAATTTTACCTTTTCAGCGATGCCCAGCATGGGACTTTCCGGAGCGTCGATCAGCGGCATGCGTTTTGGTGTCGACCGATTGGCGCGCGGTGTCGCGCGCGATCTGTTTGTCGAAGACGGAGAGAGACATTTGCAGAGCTTTTTGTCGTATGACGTCACGGAACTCGTCAGCCTCGATCCCCCCGATGCGGCACATGCAATATGACTTTGCACGGAGTGCGGGCGATCGCGCAGTGCCATCAGTTGTTTTCGCCCCCATTCAACGACATCCCTGACGGCCTCTATCGGCCGTGGCTCGAAGAAGGATATCGGCGCTCAGTTGATCAGATTTCAGCGTGGATGGCCTAGCGCTTGGAAAGCACGTTCCCGGCCGAGCTGGTTGAGGCTCCGGCCCAAATCGATGCAATCGCATCGGTTCGGCTGAACGACAGAATGAATGGATGAGTTCGCTCTCCCCCCATGTTCTGAGCACGGTTTCCCGACGGCTCAGCCGCGGGAGGGGGGCGGTTGAAATTGCTTGGCGAGTGGTTACCAGTGTTCGAAGGGGGCGACGAATGTGGATGGGCGCTGCCTGGAGTTGCGGGTGCTGGTGCTGACGACAGACATCTGTCGGCTGGAGTTCGCGATCGAGACGTAATTTCGGCCCGCAGGAATAAAGCTAACAAATCCGCTGTTTCTAGATGCAGTGCCGACCATGTTCGGGCTTGGGCTGGGACCGATACCCGTGTCCATGTGTCGCAGATAGCAATGCCTTGCGGATATTCGACGTATCGTGGGAGTTTTAATATTGTCACCTAAAAAAACTAGTGAAGACATAAAGATACATCCTGTCGATGAAGTATTGCCCCTGTGGCACCTCGGTGTATATGGCTTTCAACATGTTCTGACTTTTTATGCCGCGGCCGTAATCGTGCCGATCTTGTTGGCGAATGCGCTAGGATTACCCCATCATGCTCTGGTACGTCTCATTGATGCCGATTTGTTCACATGTGGCATTGCGTCGCTCCTGCAATCGATTGGTTTCGGGCCAATTGGTGTCCGCCTCCCATTGCTGCAGGGCGTAACTTTCACGGCAGTCACACCCATGATTACAATTGGTGTTGCTTGTGGCGGGGGCCTCAATGGATTACACGCCATTTATGGTGCAGTGATCGTCGCTGGGTTGTTCACGCTGGCATTTGGAAAATATTTTTCCAAATTGATCCGCTTCTTTCCTCCTGTTGTAACGGGATCTGTCATTCTCGTTATCGGTCTGGCACTTCTGCCCGTTGCAGCAAATGACATCGTTGCCGGTCGTGGTGCGAATACCATGCAAAGCCCGGTCAGCTTGAAAAATGTTGCTTACGGACTGGGGACGCTGCTGTGTATCATATTGATCCAAAAATCGTTCCGCGGATTGATTGGGACGATCGCCGTTGTGATCGGTCTGGTCTTTGGTACTTTTGTCGCATGGGTGATGGGAGATGCACAATTTAGCGATGTCGCAACAGCGCCCATTGTGACATACGCGCAGCCCTTTTTCTTTGGATTACCAACGTTTCATATCGCCCCAATTTTCTCGATGATCATCGTTATGATCATCACGATGATTGAGACCACTGGAGATGTTTTCGCCACCGGAGCCATCGTGAAGAGGGATATCACGTCCAATGATATCGCCCGCGCCATCCGCGCGGATGGGTTGGCGACAATGCTCGGCGGTATCCTAAATTCTTTTCCCTATACCTGTTTTGCAGAAAATGTTGGCCTTGTCAGGCTGACGCAAGTGCGTAGTCGCTGGGTAGTCGCCGCAGCAGCAGTCATCATGCTGGTATTGGGATCTATGCCCAAGCTGGCGGCAATTGTGGGTGGCATTCCGTTGCCGGTGCTGGGAGGTGCAGCACTAGCAATGTTTGCAACCGTCGCGGTTGTGGGGATTCAGATACTTGCTCAGGTTGACTTCGAAAATCAGAATAACGTTATTATTGTGGGTACGAGCATGGGATTGGGAATGCTAGCGACTACCCAGCCCCACATTGCCGATAATCTTCCAACCTGGGCCCAAATTATCTTTGGGAGCGGTATCACCGTTGGAGCACTAGCGGCAATGGTGTTAAATCTCGTGTTCAATCATTTTGGAAAACCGTCTCGCCACGTAACGGTTACTTCATCACACTAATGCGTTTTCTTTTCAATCATGGATATATCCTATCTATCGGGGCGTGAGAGTTTGTTTAGGTTGCGTTGGCAAAAGACCTGATCCAAAGTCTTACGGCGGCGAGGTTGAGAAGGCTCATGAAAGATAATACTGTTTTGTCGTAGCGGGTTGCGATGCGGCGCATCTGCTTGAGGTGGTTGAACATTCGTTCGATACGGTTACCATCTCTGTAGCGCCGCCAGTCAGTATTTTGTGGAGTGCTGCGGCCTTTGCGCGAGGGAATGACTGGCGAGATCCCGTGCATCAGCAGATCGTGGCGAAAGCTGTCACTGTCATAGCCCCGATCAGCCAGCATAGCCCTGGGGTTTGGGACAGGCAGCTTCATCAGGGTGTCTGTGGCTTTGTAATCCGAGACCTGGCCTCCGGTCAGGACAAAGCCGAGATGACGTCCCTGATTGTCGCATCGGGCGTCGATTTTGCTCGTTAAGCCGCCGCGTGATCGACCAAAAGCCTCCGAATGAGCCCCCCTTTTGCACCCGTGGCCTGTGAATGGGGACGGACTACAGTGCTGTCGAGCATATGTTGCCAGTTATCACTCAGCCCCAGATCTACAAGGGTTTGAAGCAAAGCGTTTCACACGCCCTGTTCAGCCCAACGCCGGAACCTGACATACACAGAGTTCCACTTGCCGTAGCACTCATGCATATCCCGCCAGGTGCACCCAGTGCGCAGGACATGCAGCATGCCATTGAGAAACCGGCGGTTGTCTCCGGCTGGTCGAGCCCAACGCCCGCGCTCAGGCGGCAGAAGCGGACCAATCCTCGCCCATTCCTGATCCGCCAGATCGCCTCGTGTCATCCCTGTTCTCTCAACCTGTTATTCCGCAGGCAGGAAGTGAATCAGATCTCACCCAGATCGTATAGACCTTTTGTCAACGTGACCTAGGAATGGAAAACATCGGGGGCCTTATATTGGTTCACCCGGCGCCGACCTATTCAAGACGCAACCTGATGGTCTTTATGTATATTTCAACGCAGTTGATAGCGCAGACGTCGTGCTTATAGAGTCATGTGGCAGCATACAAAATCTCAACGACAAGAAGCCGCGCTATATTTCAGCAGGCCATAGTACTCTTCTTTCGTGTGGTAGAAAATGGTTTACTGAAACGATAGATACGTCCGGTGGCGGCAGAAAACCTCGATGGGAAGCATGCGGTTCGCTCTTAGAGTGCCCTGCGCACGATATAAAAGTTCCTATTCCGCATTTGCGTGTTCTGTTTGCCCTTCCAAATGATATTTATAAGGAGTGGTGTCCTCATCATATTCCTGCGGGATATGAATTCTTTTGTCCCCATTCTAGTTTGGGAAGTTACACTGCCCCGAAAATGCAGATGTTTCTGTCTCGCATGTCGATCGCATCGCAGTTCTATTTGAAGAGAAGGGGTCCCTGACGGAGGGTATTGCCCACAGTGCGACCTGGACGGGATTTACAATAATTGAGGAAATGACGTTAGGAAAACGTCTGGAGTTTGCTTCGACATGGTCAGGATTAAGTCGTAACTGCGTCTGGCATACGTTCGGTTGCCGACACCCCGCACTACTATCGCAGTCGCAATCCACGAGTTCGCACCGCGTTGTTACCGTGGTATGCGAAGCAGGGTTGAGGTTTGGTCGGGCGACGCATCGATGATTGATGAGGTAAGACTGTTTGGAAGCCGATCGGCAGGCCGGCAGGCTGTCCTTGATCGCCTGGATGGCACAGCGATAGGTCTCATCGGGGACGCAGAGCTGCGCAACGCGACCGTGATCTTGTCCCAGGCAGTGTTTACCCCTCCCCTTTCCGTAACTCTGGCTGGTGGCCAATTACCGAACGGCGATCTTGCTGCCGACACATCGATCACGGAGCGGGCTGGATCGAGCGATCAGGCTCTTGCAGCACTACGAACGCT